>JAYQTK010000008.1:0-5950 GCA_038147335.1 Bacteroidota bacterium | reverse complement strand
CTTTCCACAAAAGGCTCAGTTGTAAAGACTGCTGGAATAGAAATAAATAATTTCACGGGTCCTGCAAATGTATTTGACAGTGAACAAGACGCTCTGGATGCACTTTTTAATGGTGATATAGAAAAAGGACAAGTTGTTGTTATACGTAATGAGGGTCCTAAAGGAGGTCCTGGCATGAGGGAGATGCTACAAATAACAGCTGCTATAAAAGGTGCCGGCCTAGGCAAGGACGTATTGTTAATTACAGATGGAAGGTTTTCAGGGGGAACAACAGGTTTGTGTATTGGACATGTCGCTCCAGAGAGTTTTGATAGAGGCCCAATATCAATTTGTAAAGATGGAGATATTATTAGCCTTGACATTTCCAACAGAACCCTAAACCTTGACATAAGTGAAGAAGAAATGAATAAACGCTTTGGTTTATTGACCCTTCCTGAACCTCGTTATAAATCAGGAGTACTTCATAAATACTCTAAGCTAGTCAGTGGTTCAGACGCTGGAGCAGTTACAAATTAGATGAAATGATATTCATATCGGATGTCCACTATCAGATAGAGTATCTTAATTCTTTACCAGAGAATAAGGGACCTATTGTCATATTAGGAGATTTAATCAACTGGATTGATTACAGAGATGGTCAAGGAATTGCTATGGATGTTTTTGAAAAGATAATGTTAAAAAATTGATCAATTTAAGAAAAGAACACAAATTTGATGAAAGAAAATCACTATGGAGAGAATTGTATAAAACTGATCCAGATAAAGTAGCAAAAAAATGCAGAGTGCAATATATAAACAATACGAGGATGTATTTGATGTACTTAAAAAATATGAAGTTTGGTTTATTCCTGGAAATGTAGACGATGTCGATATTATGAATACTTACTTAAGTAGTTCGGTGAAGAACGTAGATGGTTTAATAGTTGAATATGATAATAAAAAAATTGGATTTGCTGGTGGTGGAGTCCCAACACCTATAAACGCAAGAGGAGAAATTGACGAAGACACGTTTTCAAAAAAACTGTCAAAGTTAAAAGATTCAAATATAATCTGCACGCATGCGCCTCCACTAGTTCGTGAGCTTGTAACTGACGTTGTTACAAATAAAATCGAACAAGGATGGGCTAGTTTAAAAGATTTTATTGAGATATATCAACCAGAATATTCATTATTTGGAGATGTACATCAACCCCAAGCTTCATATTGGAGTTTAAATTCTACTCGTTGCATCAATGTAGGTTATTTTCGAGCAACTAATCAGTATTTAGAATTATCATCAATTTATATATGAATTGTTTATCTTTTGATGTGGGTGGTACAACTGTAAAATACGGTGTCATAGATGAGTCATATAAAATTTTAAAGAAAGATAAGATACCAACCCCAGAGAATGAAAACGATTTTATATATTCTTTATCTAATATTATTCAAGAAAATCTTTCCATTATTTCCAAAGTTTCAGTAGCAATGCCAGGATATGTAAATTCAGCTAACAATAAATACTTATATGGTCCACATTTAAAATATGATATTGATTTTTCAAAGTTATCAAATTTTACAGACTACAAATTTCATCTAGACAATGATGGAAATGTGGCTGCTTATTGTGAGTATTTTTTAAATTACAAAACCAAATATTCAAATTTAATAATGCTTACCTTTGGCACTGGAGTTGGTGGTGGAATAATATCTGAAGGTAGGTTATTAAGAGGAAGGGGAAACGCTGGAGAGATTGGACATATGCTTACATCAAATGATAGAGAAATTGAGGGTGATAGTGGAAAAAAAGGTAGTTTCGAATCATCAGTTGCTGCATCTGTATGGACAAAAAAGTGTGAGGAACTAACTCAGGAAAATCAAGATTCAGAACTTGCAAAAATATTTGCTACCAAAAATGTTGGTTCAGTACTATTTGACAATACACTTAACTTAACAAATTCTGAACAAGCTGCTCGAGATGAAATAATTCAAAATATATCAAATGGATTGTTAAGTTTATTTGAAATATTTGATAATGAAGCCTTTATTCTTGGCGGAACTATGTCGTCTGAACCTTATGATTTAATTGAGCTTTTAGAGAGTGATATAAAGAGCAGATATAAATTTCCATCTAGAAATTTTCCTGAAATATTTATTGCTTCGCAAGGAGAAGATTCTGGCATAATTGGTGCTGCAGCACTTGCATTTAATGAAGAAAATTAACTCTGTTTTACTTCCTGGAGAATTTTTTAAAACTAGTTTTATAGAAAAAATAGAAAAGTTAAAGTCCATAGAAGTCGATACGTTATATTTATTTGATCATGGAAAAAATCCTGCTGGAAACGATTTAGATGTTTACAAATTAATTGATGGAATTTACAAATTATATGATGTTATTAATGATCAAATTAGCTTGGGTGTATGTGTTTTAAACATTAACGCGAGACCATTTCAGGAATTGTTTGACAAATATATACACGAATTACTTGAAATTAAAAATCTTAAATTGGGTATTGGTACAGGCGATGATAAATTTGAAAAAAGATCTAATTTCTCAAAAGACATTCGAAAAATTATAAATGAAATAGTAGATTCAAATATGTTTAGACAAAACGATATCAGTCTATTTATTGGGGGCACTCAGAAAAAACTTCAATTAATTAAAAATATTCTATTGGGATTAATCAATGGATGGGCACTAAAAAATTATTTGAAGAAAAAGAATCTATATTTACTCAAATTGAGAATCCAAAAGGAAATTTAAGTTTATGCTTAAAAGCGGGCAAGCCAAATTTTTTGATAGTGAATTAAACTACGAATATATACATATATTAAAAGATTCAAATCGAGAGATTTTTTTGAAACTATAGATAATATTTTTAGATGAATAAATACAGCAATGAATTGATAAACAATTTTCCTGAATATTTATTCAATGAAATTAATCAAAAAAATTACTGCGCGTCACTCGGGAAAAGACATAATAGATTTGGGATATGGTAATCCTGATTTACCAACGCACGATAAAGTAGTAGATAAATTAATTGAAACAGCTAAGCTCAAAAAATCATAAATATTCTGTATCAAAAGGAATATTTGGTTTGAGAGAAGCTATTGCTATTAAATATGAAAAAATTATCAAGTTAATCTTGATGCAAATTCGAACGTTGTAAATACTATTGGCAGTAAAGAAGGGTTAACGCACCTCTTAATGTCAGTCTTAAACCCGGAGACAAGGTTGTTGTTCAAGATCCAAGCTACCCAATTCACCATTTTGCTCCGTTAATAGCAAGAGCTGAAACAATAAAAGTAAACTGTCTTGATAAGTCAGCCTTTTGACAGAATTAAATGACATCTTAAAGAAAACAAAAATTAAATTGTTATTAATATCTTTTCCGCATAATCCAACAACTCTTACTGTTGACCAAATTTTTACGACAGTCTTGTTGAATTAGCTGAAAAATATAACTTTTAATAGTTAATGATTTTGCATACTCAGATATATATTTTGAGGGAAATAAACCTCCCTCACTTTTATCTTCAGACAAGAATTTACAACACAGCGTTGAGTTATATTCTCTTACTAAGGGATATTCAATGGCTGGATGGAGAGTGGGATTTGCAGTAGGCAATGCAGATGCAGTTGCAGCAGTTACAAAGTTAAAGTCTTACATAGATTACGGAACTTTTCAACCAATTCAAATTGCATCTACCGTTGCTTTGAATGAATTAGACGAGTATCCATTTGAATTATCAACTGTTTATAAAGAAAGAAGAGAATTAGTTGTTGAGCACTTAGAAGACTTAGACTTTATTGTTCAGGAATCTGACGCGACTATGTTTGTCTGGGCAAAACTTCCAGAAAAATTTGATAAAGATTCATTAAAATTTTCATTAGACATTTTAGAAAAATCAAACGTAGCAGTCTCACCAGGAGTTGGTTTCGGAAAATTTGGTGAGGGCTATATTAGAATTGCTTTAGTAGAAAATAAACAAAGAATTAGACAAGCAATGAAAAATATTAAGGCAGCTCTCTAATGTATGACTTAAGATCAGATACTGTAACCAAACCGTCAAAGAAGGTTTTAGAGAGTGCTTTAAATGCAGAGCTTGGTGATGACGAGTATATTGAAGATCCTACTGTAAATAATTTAGAGGATGAGTGCGCTAATCTTTTAGGTTTCGAAAAAGGATTATTTGTTTCTTCAGGTCTAATGGGAAATCAGATTTCACTATTAATTCATAATGACCCCGGTACAGAAGTAATTACACCTCATGACTCACACATTAAAAATTACGAACATGGAGCTGCAGCTTTCTTATCTCGTGTACAATTTCGTGATGCTGAACATACAGATGGAGAGTTGAATTTAGAATATGTAGAAAAACTTATATTAAAGTCAAAAGTCCACAAACCCATAATCAAAACTGTTTCGATTGAAAACACTCATCTGGCATCTGGAGGTTCGATTGTATCTTTTGATTCAATAAAATCTTTAAACAACATTGTGAGGGAACATAGTCTGAAGCTCCATGTAGATGGTGCAAGAATATGGCATGCAATACAAGAGGATAAAAATAATATGAATTACGGGGATTACTGTGATAGTTTAACATTCTGTTTCTCAAAAGCTTTAGGAGCACCTATCGGCTCTATGCTGCTTGGATCTAAGGAATTTATAAAGGAGGCGAGGGAATATAGAAAAAAACTTGGAGGAGGAATGAGACAGGTTGGCGTAATTGCTTCAATGGCAAAAACCGCTTTGCAAGGCAGAGAAAGTATCCTTGAAGATCATTTAAAAGCCAAAAAGTTTACGACTTCCTTAATGTAAATCTAAACAACGAAAAATACAAAGCATTGTTTACAAAGGAACAAATATGATATTTTTGAATATTAAAAATGAAGAAGACCCGACTAAATTATTAGACATTTTTATAATGATTCTATTAATGCTGGACTAATTGGAGAGAAATCAATTAGATTAGTGTTTCATAAAGATATAGCACAAAATGACATTGAAAAATTTGTGAGAAATTGGTTCATTCTTCTTCTAAATTTTGATTCCATTCTGTTATTGATTTTTCAGATAAATTTACCAATATAAAAACACCAATTAAATTAAATACATTAATTACTCCAACATAAGTTAAAACACTTGTTAGACAACTCCCTTCATCAGAGATAATGCAAAATGTATTTCCAAGAAGGTAGCCAATATAACTAGATAATAAAATTACGGAAGTGTATATAAAAATTCTAGTCTTGTTGCTAAATCTCATAATTATATTAACTTTACCTTATTATGAATTTTCCTAACCCCTGGATTTCGTTTTTAAGTTTTGTATACATATATATCAATGGATATATTTCGTTTAAACTCAGTAAAAAGATAGTAGATATATACCTAGAAAGCTTTAATTCAAAATTTTTTAAATCACTAGAGCCCATTGTTGGAATTTTGGGATTTATTGGATCATTTGGTGGAGGGCTACTTATTTTATATTATTTTATTATAAGCATCACTTAATGTACTATATATGACTTACCTAGTATGTGTATAATTTAGAATCTTTAAAATATTGTATTTCACAATGATCGGGCCTATTTTTTGTGAAATCTTTATCATTTAAAAAATAGTAAGTAAATGCTCTAATCGTATCTTGATGAGATACAAAAAGTGTATTATCACATTTTTCATAAATATTGTTAAACCTATCAAATACGCTTTTTAAAGATTCTCCAGTATTTGTTAAATTTAATGGATTGTTATTAGCGTTCTTGAAGTTTTGTGTTAATTTAATTTCTTCCCAAGTTTTTCCAACCCAATTACTAGGTCCTGCCCATTCAATTATGTTATAGGATGTAGTTATATTGATATTAAGTACACTGTTTACTATTTCTGCTGTTTGTCTTGCCCTTAATAGAGGTGAGGAGATAATATTTTTTATACCAAATTGTTCTTTAATTTTTA
>JAYQTK010000007.1:0-8458 GCA_038147335.1 Bacteroidota bacterium | reverse complement strand
GCATAAATGAAATTAATGACAAATTAAATGAAACCATAGAAACTTCTATATTTATAAAAGACATGTCGAGTCCGAAATATCAAGTAAAAAATAAGTATGTAAATGCTTTAATCGACCCGAGTGGAAGAGGATATTTTGCTTTTGGCAATAGCTTTTTAGAAAAAATAAATAAAATTAATCATAAAGATGGTTTTTACGTATATCTAGATCTAGATAATCTAAGTTTAGATAATATATTTTATGACGATGCAAGCAATGATAATAATTTGCTAAAAGAAATTAATATAAAATCAAAAAACTTTAATTTTTTAAACAATAAATACTCGAATATAGAGTTTAACGTCGCCTTCAATGATGAGATTGATATCAATATTTCTGGTTTAAATTTAAATGGCGGTATTAAAATTGATAAGACTAATTTCATAAAAATTAATTTAATAGATACTATTTTCAATTTTGATGGTATTGACTTGGCTCAAACCAATCTTGCATCTGATTTAAATAACATAGTCTAAGTTAATTGGTAATAATATAAAAACTACTGATGATATTTTTCAAGATGTAGATTTTTATATTCTAAAAATGAAAACATTTTAACCATTGATAATATAAATATTAATAGTGAAAGAATGCAGATTGGTCCTAATAAGAATAATCAGAAGGCATACATTAGCTATAACAATAAATAGATCTATAAAGATTAAAGGTAAATATAGGCTGATAATCTTCAGGATATTTGATAGTCTTACAAAGTATAATTTTGATTTTTTGAATCTGATCTAAATATTCAATGGAATAGTTTAAATAATTTAACAATCTAGAGGGAAGGTTAGATTTTAATAAAAGATTTAATTAGATCTAATATACCTGAAACTACTTTCTTAAGAGCTTGAGGATTTTTAATCTCAACGGAATTATTGAAGGTCTTGATGATGTTTCAAACAACATTTTGAACATTAATAGAGCTGCAGGTAAATTCGTTATAGGAAAAATAGAGCATTGATTAGCTCTCCATTAATTTTGAAACAGATGAAGCTAGCATGAAGTGGGTTGGCGAAATTAGTAAAAATAGTTTTGGTGAACTGGATAAATTAGATCTTGATTTATCAATGAGACTAAAATTTCTGAAAACATACCTTGGTATGCAGCAATATTTGGTGGTGTAACAGCTATTGCTGGAGGCGTAGTGCATAGAAAATATTTTTGAAGATGCTATTGAGGATGTTTCCACAATAAATTTTGAAATATATGGAACTATTGATGAGCCAAATATTAAAGGTTAAATTAAAAACTGTCGCTAAACCAAGGAAAGAAGAAAACCTATTACATCTGTAACAGTAGTAACTACAACACTTCCTGAAATCGCTGGATCTTGATTAAAACTACGTAAAATTATTGGACAAAAACTCCAGCAATTACAGAGCTTATTAAGTTAGATTATTAGAGCAAATGAAATTAATAAAGCAATGTAATTTCACTAAACCAAAATATGTTGCAAGCCCAACCAATATTGATAAAACAATTCCATTAAAATTGATACTGCTAATTCTCTCCTAAATAACCATCTAAGATTGGAAGCATTGATTTGTTCTAAAGTCAGACCCCTAAGGACAATAGTTAGGGTTTGAGTTGCAGCTACTCCACCCATGCTAGCCACTATTGGCATCAAAATAGCGAGATATACAATTTGATCTAATACATCTTTGAAGATATTGATTGTCATTGAGGCTATGAAGGCAGTAAAAAGATTCATACTTAACCAAAAAACTCTGCTCTTTGCTGCTCTGCCTGGGGGTGCAAATGTATCTTCAGCCACTCCAGCCATTCCAAGAAAATTCTGATCAGCATCCTCCCTAATCACATCTAATACATCGTCAACAGTTATTCTGCCTAGCAATTTACCAGATCCATCCACAACAGCTGAAGAAACAATGTCATTTCTTTCAAAAAATGTTGCAACTTCTTTGTCATCTTGATGAACAAAAATAGGATTGTTTGATGTGTCCATTACTTCTCTGACAATAAGGTTTGGTTTGCACGTTATTATTTTGCTTATAGCAAGTTCACCAATATATTCATCTTCTTTATTCACAACAAAAATTTTATCTGTATTGTCTGGAAGTTCGTTTTGATCTCTTAAATAGTTAATAACAACCTCTATACTGTGACTTGGTCTGACGCTTATGACATCTGTGTTTAAAAGACCTCCAGCGGTATTTTCTGGATAGGTAAGGCCAATTTCAATCCTTTTTCTGTCTCTATAAGACATTTTAGATAGTATAGAATTCATTCTATCTTCTGGAAGATTTTGAAGAATATCTACAGTTTCATCTGGTTTTAGCTCTTCTACTGCTTCATCATGCTCTTCAATTGAAATATTTGAAACTAATCCTTGTTGAATTTCTTCTCCTAGATCAGCTAAAACATCTCCTTCTTCATTAGTCTCCAAAAGAGAAAACAATAGCTTTCGTTGCTTAGGGGGAGAGGATTCTAAGGCATGAGCAATCTCAGATGATGATAATTTCTTTAAAAGAATCTTAATTTCATCTTCAGAGAGTCCAGAAGAGTTTTCTAATAATTGATTTAGATTATTCTCTTGCTCATTGATTTCCATAGAATAATTTTACATCAACAAAAAATAATAATTATCTATTTCTTGAAGAAGCTATATTAAGTTTTTTTCTATATTTGGTGATAGTTCTTCTCGCTAAATTAAAACCTCTTTTATTTAACTCAATTGCAATTTTATTATCGCTTTTAGGTTTTTTTTCTTTTCTATAATTGATTCAATTAATTGCATCAACTGAAGTGGAGTAACATCCCTTGTTTTTGAAACAGATGAAACTAATAGAGATTTAAGAGGCATTATGCCTTTGGGGTATCTATGTATTTTGACCTAGAATTTTGATACAGTTGATGGATGAAGTCCAAGCTCATCTGATAAGCTCTTATTTGAAAGTGGATTTATTTTTAGAGGATTATCTTGCAAAAAAGAAATTTGTTTCTTGCATATTAATTCTCCGACTTGCATTACGGTGTCATTTCTTTTTTTTATTGAACTCAGCAGCCATCTGGCATTTTGAATTTTTTCAGATAATTCTTTATTGGGTTTATTTTTTAGTTGAGTGTTTGTTTTCTCAATTAAGTCGTTGTCAATTTTGATTTTAGGAAAAGTATCATCTATAAAATTTACCGAAAAAGATTTTTCTTTTAACTCAATTTTCAAGTCTGGAATAATATAGTTTGTACTTTCATAATTGAGACCTGGACTCAAATCACATGATTTTATTTCATACATCGCTTTTTCAATATCATCATTCGAATATCCACTTTTTGAGAAAGTATTAATAATTTCATCCAAACTCTCTAATCCGTTTTGAGTGAGAATTTTTTGACATAGCTCTTTAATTTTTGATTAAGTTTTTTGAGTTAATTTGTATTTTTATACATTCTTTAAAATCTCTAAAACCAATGCCGGCTGGCTCTAATGTTTGAATAACATCTTTTAAGACATTATTTATATCGCCAATAGAATATTTATAAGAGAGCATCTCTTCTATTTCCTCTAGCTCTTCTATCAATTGACCTGACTCATCAATACATTCAACCAAAGTTAGAGCAATTTCTTTTCGACTATTGTTCAGTCTTAGGTCATTTACTTGTTTAACTAGTGATTCTTTTAAGCTTTCTACTGCTGCTAAATTAAAATCAAAATCAGATTCATTATATTTTTCATCAAAATCAAATTCTTCGGCTATCTCTTTTTCAACAAAAGGGTTTACTTCAATCTCTTGATCAATTTTCTGAATTAATTCATATCTTGAAAGCTGCAATAAATCTATTGATTTCTTTAGTAACGGAGTTAATGAGATTTTTTGTTTTTGCTTAAACTCTTTTATTAATGAAATAGCCATGATTTAACTATACATACTGCCTAAATAAACTTTTTTCACATTTTCGTCTTTTGCCAAAGAGTCTTTGTCACCTTTAGCAATAATCGATCCATCATTAATTACGATTGCATGATCACAAATTTCTAAGGCTTCTCGAACATTATGGTCTGTAATTAATATCCCAATATTTTTATTTTTGAGCTTTAGAAGAACTTGTTTTATATCATCAATAGCTATGGGGTCTATTCCAGCGAATGGTTCATCTAAAAGAATGATCTTTGGATCTGCTGCAAGTGTTCTAGCAATTTCAACTTTTCTTCTTTGACCCCCAGAAAGTTGTCTACCTTTTTGATTTAAGATGCTTGCTAAATTAAACTCTTCAATAGATTTTTCTATAAAATTTTCAATATCTTCTTTCTTGTCGAATGATAATTCAGCTAGACCCATTAAATTTTCGTAGACTGTAAGATTCTGAAAAATTGATGGCTCCTGAGGCAGATATTTTATTCCCATTTTTGATCTTTTATGCATGGCATAATTTGATACATTTATATCGTCAAGAAAAATATCTCCACTATCAGCTTTTGTTAATCCAGCTATCATATAAAAGGTTGTAGTTTTGCCAGCACCATTAGGCCCTAAAAGACCATTGATGCAACCAGAAGGAAGCTCAAAGCTAATGTTTTTGACAATATTTTTACCTTTGATTGTTTTATTAATTTTTTTTATTGAAAGCATTATTGTTAGTTTTCTGATAGGACTTGACCATTTCTTGTATTGAAAATAATTAATTTCTTTTGATGAAATGCTCAAATCGTCATAGTTAATAGTTGCATTACCAACTAGCTGAATTTTATCTGTTTGAGAAAAAAAAATTTTATCAGCGCTTCCAGTAAAATAATTATCTTTAGCTGTTGATTGAATTTTTGATGGCATACCATAAACTGAAATCACTTTATTTGTTTTATTAAATATGGCTTGATTGGCCTCTATAATAAAATCATTAGACTCAACATAAACACCATTATTAAAAAAAATTTTGTTTGATTTTTTTTCTATCTCAATTGATCCAGAGTTCACAATTATATTATTTAATTTAAATTCATTAACTTCTTGTGAGTAGACATAATTACAAAAGATAATTATAAAAAATAAAATATTTATTTTATTTAAAAACAAGTTACAGAATCCTTGCCTGAATCAAATCATGCATGGAGATAACACCGACATTTTTATTTTTTTTCATTACCACTAATGTGAAAATTTTATTTTTTTCCATAATCCTTGCAGCATCAACAGCCAATGCATCTTCTTCAATTGTTTTAAATTTTATTGTCATAACGTCTTTGATTTTTGTGGAATTAATATCAATTTTTGATTTAAACATCTTCTTAAATCACCGTCTGTAAAAATACCTTCAACCTTGGATTGTTTCTTGATAAGAGTTATACCTAAATTTTTCTCTGAGATTTCAATTAAGGCATCTGCTAGTAGTGTGTTTAAACCCACTGATGGTATTTCAGAGCCTTGATGCATTAAATGTTTAACTTGAGTAATTAATTTCTTACCAAGTTTTCCTGCAGGATGTGAAGATGCAAAATCATTAGATGTGAAACCTTTTGATTCAAGGAGCGCTATTGCTAAAGCATCTCCAAATGCCAAAGCAGAAGTTGTTGAAGACGTTGGAGCAAGATCAAGAGGACATGCCTCTTTCGATTTAATAATAATTGAAATATCTGATGCCTGGGCAAGTGTAGATTTTTTATTACTGGTTAATGATGCAAGCTTGTGACAAGACCTTTTTAATGAAGGAAGTATATTAACGATCTCATCAGTTTCACCTGAGTTAGATATTAAAAAAACAATGTCTTTTTTTTCAATTAACCCCATATCTCCATGAGCAGCTTCTGTTGGATGAATAAAAATAGATCCAGTTCCTGTGCTTGAGAGGGTTGCTGATATTTTTTGACCAATATGACCAGATTTACCCACACCCATGATTATAAATTTTCCTTTATTTGATCTGATGGATTCACAAAGTTGAGTAAAATTTGAGTCAATTTGATTGCTAAGGTTGCTTAGAGCAGTTGACTCTATTTTGAAGGTTCTTTTAGCTGACGCAATATAGTTAAATTTTTTCATAACTTATGTAAATTTGATCGATTTTTATTATCGTCTAAATGCTATAATAGAACAATGCATGCTCTTCTTAAAAATTTTTTTACTATATCTATCTTAATTTCATCATATTATCTGTCATCTGAAGAAAATCCATACAACTTCATAGATGTTAACGCGCAGAAGATGGTCATAGTTTTAAAAGAAAATAAATTATTATTTACAGAAGACAGAGAATTGTATGAACAGAAAATCAAAGAAATTTTTGAACCAATGATTGATTTCAGGAGAGTTGCAGCGACTGTCATGGGTAAAAAATATTATTTAGCTTCATCCAAGGAGCAAAGATCTGAGTTTGTTGATATTTTTAAAGATTCTTTGTTAGATACATATGCTGAAACTTTAGCGCAATGGGAAAATCAAACAATCACAACAATCTTTCCAATAAATATGGAAGATCAATCTTATGAATTAAAAAATATTGAGGTGCAACAAACTCTAAATACAGGTAGTAGCGAATATCCAATCTCATATAAACTTAGAAAAAATAAAGATAATAGTTGGTCCATTGTTAACATAATTGTTAATGGTGTGAATTTAGGACTTACTTTTAGAAACCAGTTTCAGGCATTAGCTTCAAATAACAATGGAGATATTGAAGCTACTCTTAAGGGATGGGTGTCTGATGCGGGAGATGCAGGAATAAGTGGATAAAGAGTTAATCAAGGAAATTATTTCTGCTGCAATACCGAACTCTCAATGTATTTTTGAAGGAGATTCTTGCAACTTTAAACTAATTGTTATCTCAAAATCATTCAATGGAATTTCATTAATTCAGCAACATAAAATGGTTTTAAGTCCACTTAAAGAACACTTCGAATCAGGTAAACTGCATGCGCTAAGTGTGGAAACAAAAATAGATTAAATGGAAAAGTTATTAATCAATGGTGGCAGTACTCTAAAAGGTGAGATTAATTGCTCTGGTGCAAAAAATGCAGCTTTGCCTATGATAGCTGCAACAATACTGTCTGACGAAAATATTGTTTTAAAAAATCTTCCATATCTTCAAGACATCACAACAATGTTTGAATTACTAGGCTCTATGGGCGCTGATATTCTTTTAAATGAGAATATGGACTTTACAATTTCTACTAGTGCTCTTAAAGAAAAAGAAGCCAGATACGAATTAGTTAAAACTATGAGAGCATCTATTCTTGTTTTGGGGCCACTGGTTGCAAAGTATGGTGAAGCTAAAATAGCATTACCAGGTGGTTGCGCTATTGGTAGCAGACCTGTGAATTATCATTTAGATGCATTAGAGCAGCTTGGCGCAACCATAACTCTTAAAAATGGTTACATTGAAGCCAATGCTAAAAAATTAGTTGGGTCTCAAATTAAGTTTGATGGCATCACGGTTACAGGTACGGAAAATATAATGATGGCTGCTTGTTTGGCAGAAGGCACAACTGTCCTAACAAATGTTGCTAAAGAACCTGAAATTATAGACTTAGCAGAATTCTTAAATCAGATGGGTGCAAAAATATCTGGAGCTGGTACTGATAAAATAACTATCGAAGGTGTAGATAAATTGCATGGTACTGAACATATTATTCCTGCTGATAGAATTGAAGCTGGTACATATTTAGTTGCTGCTGTAGTCACAAAAGGAGAAATTGTAATTAATGGAATAAATCCAAAGAGACTCATAAAAGTTTTAGATAAATTAAATGAAACTGGAGCCATTATTGAAACCACTAAAAATTCAATTTCTCTTTCAATGAGTAGAGATAAACCAAAACCTGTTGATATTACAACAGCACCTTTTCCTGAGTTTCCTACTGACATGCAAGCGCAATTTTCAGTTATAAATTCAATAGCAGATGGTATTTCAAATATTTACGAGACTGTTTTTGAAAATAGATTTATGCACGTTCAAGAACTTAATAGAATGGGAAGCAATATTCAAGTTAATGGCAATCAAGCAATAATTGAAGGGGTTGATTCCTTATATGGTGCAGAAGTCATGGCAACTGATTTAAGAGCTTCAGCAAGTCTAATTTTGGCTGGATTATGTGCTAAAGGAGAAACTAAAGTTGATAGAATTTATCATATTGATAGGGGCTATGAGCGTATTGAAGAAAAATTAAATTATTTAGGCGCAAATATTATTAGACTACCTAGCTAATTCTTTTATCTCAGTTGATTTAATTTCTATTGTTTCAAATGTGTTATTTGTCTTAAGAAGTTCAAAACTGATGTTATTTCCAAGACTAGCAAATTTCAAAGATGAGGTTAAATTCTTCCAGCTACCCTCATCATTGTTTATTTGAATAATAACGTCATTCACACTTGCACCTTTTTCATAAAGTGGACCAACTGAATCAATTTCTAGAATTCTTAAGCCATTAATTAATTTATTATTCATTCGCAGTCTTATTGGCGCCACT
>JAYQTK010000006.1:0-332845 GCA_038147335.1 Bacteroidota bacterium | reverse complement strand
GCAGCTCGTAAAAAAACAAGAAAAATATACTGTTATGGCTAAAGAAAATTTTGATAGATCGAAACCCCACCTAAACATAGGTACAATCGGTCACGTTGATCACGGAAAAACTACTCTTACTGCAGCAATTACAAAGGTTTTAGCTGACGCTGGTTTGTCAGAAGCTAGAAGTTTTGATTCAATTGATAATGCACCTGAGGAAAAAGAACGTGGTATTACAATTAATACATCACATGTTGAATATCAGACAGCTAATCGTCACTACGCTCACGTAGATTGTCCAGGTCACGCTGATTATGTAAAGAACATGGTTACTGGTGCTGCTCAAATGGATGGTGCAATTCTGGTTGTTGCTGCAACTGATGGACCTATGCCGCAAACAAGAGAGCACATATTATTAGGAAGACAAGTTGGTGTTCCAAGAATTGTTGCTTTTTTAAATAAGGCAGATATGGTAGATGATGCAGAACTTCTTGAATTAGTTGAAATGGAAGTTAGAGATCTTTTATCATTCTATGACTACGATGGAGATAATACTCCTGTAGTTCTTGGTTCTGCTCTTGGAGCTCTTAACGGAGAACAAAAATGGGTTGATAGCGTAATGAAATTGATGGAATCTGTTGATGCTTGGATTGAACTTCCTAAAAGAGATATTGATAAAGACTTTTTGATGCCTATAGAAGATGTATTCTCTATTACTGGTAGAGGAACAGTTGCTACTGGTAGAATTGAATCTGGTATTGCTAACTCTGGTGATGAAGTAGATATTATCGGTATGGGAGCTGAAAAGCTTAAATCAACAATAACAGGTATCGAGATGTTTAGAAAAATTCTTGACAAAGGTGAAGCTGGAGATAATGCAGGAATTCTTCTAAGAGGTATCGAAAAAACTGACATTTCAAGAGGTATGGTTATTTGTAAGCCAGGATCAGTTACTCCTCACTCTAAGTTTAAGGCTGAGGTGTACATCTTGAAAAAAGAAGAAGGTGGTCGTCATACTCCATTCCACAACAATTATCGCCCTCAGTTCTATGTAAGAACTACTGATGTTACAGGTAATATTGTGCTTCCTGATGGTGTAGAGATGGTGATGCCGGGTGATAACTTAACTATTGAGGTTGAGTTAATTTCACCTATTGCGCTAAATGTTGGTCTAAGATTTGCAATCCGTGAAGGTGGTAGAACCGTCGGTGCAGGTCAGGTGACTGAACTTTTAGACTAATAAACAAAGTTTAATTAACTCTAAGGGTGTCTTGCATTTTTTGCATGATACCTTTTGTGTAAAATATAAACGGGTTTAGCTCAGTTGGTAGAGCACTGGTCTCCAAAACCAGGTGTCGGGAGTTCGAGTCTCTCAACCCGTGCACAAATAAAGATGACGTCGATTATAAACTTTATAAAGGAATCTGTAACAGAACTGAGGGATAATGTCAAATGGACACCCCGCTCGGAGTTGTTAAATCTATCTGCTTTGGTGATAGTCTTTTCAGTGATTTTCTCTTTAGCTATATGGGGCGCTGATTCAATATTATCAAGAGTAGTAAAATTATATTTTAATCTAATAGGATAAATGGTGGAAGTTGCTGAAAAAAAGTGGTATGTAATTAGAGCGGTAACCGGTCAAGAGGTTAAAATAAAAGACTACATATTGACTGAAGTTACAAGGGTTGGTTTAGATAAACAAATAGAAGAGATGTTAGTGCCTACTGAGAAAGTTGTTCAAATAAGAAAAGGAAAAAAAGTTTCAAAAGAAAAAACATATTTTCCAGGCTACATTATGATGAAGGCTGATATATCAGGTGAAATTTTGCATGTGATTAAATCAGTAACTAATGTTTTGGGATTTCTTGGAGAGACAAAAGGTGGTGAACCAATTCCTTTAAGGCAATCGGAAGTAAATAGAATGTTAGGTAAGGTAGATGAGTTAGCAATTTCAGGAGAGCAAATTAATATTCCATTTACTGTTGGTGAAAGTGTAAAAGTAATAGATGGACCTTTTAATGGTTTTACAGGTTCTATAGATGTTGTTAATGAAGAGAAAAGAAAGTTAGAGGTAATGGTTAAGATTTTTGGAAGGAAGACTCCTCTTGAATTAAGTTATATGCAAGTTGAAAAATTATAATTATGGCAAAGGAAGTAGATAAGGTATTAAAATTACAAATTAGAGGAGGTGCAGCAAATCCATCTCCACCAGTTGGACCTGCATTAGGTGCTGCAGGTGTTAATATTATGGATTTCTGTCAGCAATTTAACTCAAGAAGTCAAGATAAACCTGGTAAGATTCTACCTGTTGTTGTTAACGTATATAAAGACAAGAGTTTTGAGTTTGTTATCAAAACTCCTCCTGCTGCTGTTCAACTTCTAGAAGCATCAAAAGTAAAAAAAGGATCTGGGGAACCAAATAGAGAAAAGGTTGCCACAGTATCATGGGATCAAGTAAAAAAGATTGCTGAGGATAAAATGGTAGATCTCAATGCATTTACAGTTAACTCAGCTATGAAGATGGTTGCAGGAACAGCAAGATCAATGGGTATTAAAGTTAATGGTGGTGAACCTCCAACAGAATAATTATGGCAAAGCTTACTAAAAATAGAAAAATTTCAATTGAGAAGGTAGACTCAGATAAGTCATACAGCTTAGAAGAAGCTTCTTCTTTAGTAAAAGAAATTACAACAACTAAGTTTGACTCTTCAGTTGATCTTGCGATTAGACTTGGTGTTGATCCAAGAAAAGCTAATGAAATGGTAAGAGGTGTTGTATCTCTTCCTCATGGTACAGGTAAATCACTAAAATTATTAGCCTTAGTAACACCAGATAAAGAAGATGAAGCTAAGAAAGCAGGTGCTGATTTAGTTGGTCTTGATGACTATATTGAAAAAATTAAGAAGGGATGGGTTGATGTTGATGTAATTGTAACTATGCCAAGTGTTATGGGTAAACTAGGACCTTAGGTAAAGTTTTAGGTCCAAGAGGGCTTATGCCTAACCCTAAGACTGGAACTGTTACAATGGATATAGCCAAGGCTGTATCTGATATAAAAGGTGGTAAGATTGACTTTAAAGTTGACAAAACTGGTATAGTGCATGCATCTGTTGGTAAGGTTTCTTTTACTGCAGATAAAATAAAAGATAACGCAAATGAGTTGATAAAGACAATTGTTAAGCTTAAACCATCATCTGCAAAAGGGACTTATATTAAAAGTATTTCAATGTCCAGCACTATGAGTCCAGGGATTGCAATTGATTCTAAATTTGAATAATAATGAATAAAGAAGAAAAAGTTAAAGTTGTTGAAGAACTTAAGGGCCAGTTAAATGATTATAAATCAATCTATTTAACTGATATAGCTGGACTTGATGCTATGCAAACCTCTAAACTTAGAAGAGAGTGCTTTAACTCCAACGTAAAACTTTCTGTTGTAAAGAATACTTTCTTGGAAAGAGCAATGTCTGAATCTGAAACCGATTTTGGAGAGTTAAAGGACTTGCTTAAAGGCAACACTACTATAATGTTATCTGAATCTGGAAATAGTCCAGCTAAGGTTATCAAGAAATTTAGAAAAGATGGTGAAAAGCCAATCTTAAAAGGTGCATTTGTTGACGAGGCGATTTACATTGGTGATGATCAAATTGAAGCTTTATTTAACCTTAAATCAAAAGAAGAAGTTATAGGAGAGATTATTACTCTTCTTCAGTCACCAGCTAAAAATGTTATTTCAGCTCTTAAATCAAGTAGTGGAAAAATTGCCGGTCTTGTAAAAACATTAAGTGAAAATCCGATAGAGGGTGAAAAAGCAGAGGAACCTGCAGCAGAAGAGGCTAAGGCAGAGGAACCTGCAGCAGAAGAGGCTAAGGCAGAGGAGCAGCAGAAGAGGCTAAGGCAGAGGAGCCTGCAGCAGAAGAAAATAAATCAGAGGAACAAACCTCTGAAGACGAATCTAATGATGAGTCTAAATAAAAGTTAAGTATAATTAATAATTTAAAACTCTAATAATGGCAGATCTAAAAAAAGTCGCAGAACAGTTAGTCGGTTTAACAGTTAAGGAAGTTAACGAACTTGCTGATATTCTTAAAGATGAATATGGTATCGAACCTGCAGCAGCAGCAGCAGTAGCGGTAGCATCAGGTCCTGCTGCTGGTGGGGATGATTCAGGTGATGCAAAATCAGAATTTGATGTTGTATTAAAATCAGCTGGTGGTTCAAAACTTGCAGTAGTAAAATTGGTTAAGGAGTTAACAGGTCTTGGGCTAAAAGAAGCAAAAGATCTTGTTGACAACACTCCAAGCTCAATCAAAGAAGCAGTATCTAAAGATGATGCTGAAGGACTAAAGAAATCACTTGAAGAAGCTGGAGCCGAGGTTGAACTTAAGTAAATTAAAATAACCTCATTATTAGGCTTTTAGATAAATTCTAAAGGCCTATGCTTGTTTGAACTAAACTCTAAACTATGACTAATAATAAACTGAGAACAAATTTTTCAAATTCAAAAAATGCAAATGTTGCAACTGACTTTCTAGATATTCAAATAAAATCATTTCAAGATTTCTTCCAATTAGAAACTAAGTCTGACGAAAGGGTAGAAGAAGGTCTATTTAATACATTCAAGGAAAACTTTCCTATCACTGATGCAAGAAATCAGTTTGTATTAGAGTTTCTTGATTATTTCATTGATCCTCCAAGATACTCTATGCATGAGTGTATCCAAAGAGGTCTTAGTTATTCTGTTCCTCTTAAAGCCAGATTAAAGCTATACTGTACTGATGCTGAGCATGAAGATTTTGAAACAATTGTTCAAGATGTTTTCCTTGGCTCTATTCCATATATGACACCAAGTGGAACATTTATTATTAATGGTGCTGAAAGAGTTGTTGTATCTCAACTTCATAGATCTCCAGGAGTATTTTTTGGACAATCTTTCCACGCAAATGGAACCAAGCTGTACTCTGCTAGAGTAATTCCTTTTAAAGGATCATGGATTGAATTTGCTACAGATATCAATAGTGTGATGTATGCATATATAGACAGAAAGAAAAAGTTACCAGTTACAACTTTATTCAGAGCTATTGGTTACCAAGGAGATAAAGAAATTCTTGAAATATTTGATCTTGCAGAAGAAATAAAGGTTACTAAAGCTGGTTTAAAGAAAGCTTTAAATAGAAAGCTGGCTGCAAGAGTTCTTAGGACATGGCATGAAGATTTTGTGGATGAAGATACTGGAGAGGTAATATCAATAGAGAGAAATGAGATTATTTTAGACAGAGATACTGTAATTGAGCAAGAGCATATCGAACAAATTTTAGATGCTGATGTTAAAACTATTCTTATCCATAAAGAAGATTCCCAAAATTCTGATTATGCCATAATTTATAACACTCTTCAAAAAGATCAAACAAATACTGAGAAAGAGGCCGTTGAATATATCTATAGACAACTTAGAAATGCTGAGCCACCTGATGAAGAGACTGCTAGAGGAATTATTGATAAGCTATTCTTTTCTGACCAAAGATATAATCTTGGAGAAGTAGGTAGATATAGAATGAATAAGAAGCTTAATCTAGATGTGGATATGGAAGAAAGAACATTGACGCGTCATGATATTACTACAATTATTAAATATTTGATTGAGCTTATCAATTCAAAGGCTGAAATTGATGATATTGATCACCTATCTAACAGAAGAGTAAGAACTGTTGGTGAACAACTATCTTCTCAGTTTGGTGTTGGTTTAGCAAGGATGGCAAGAACTATTAGAGAAAGAATGAATGTTAGAGATAATGAAGTATTTACTCCAATTGATCTTATTAATGCCAAAACATTATCCTCAGTAATTAATACATTTTTTGGTACTAATCAATTATCTCAGTTTATGGATCAAACTAATCCACTTGCTGAGTTAACTCACAAGAGACGTCTGTCTGCACTTGGTCCAGGTGGTCTTTCAAGAGAAAGAGCAGGATTTGAGGTTAGAGATGTTCACTATACACATTATGGAAGACTATGTCCAATAGAAACACCTGAAGGTCCAAATATTGGTCTTATTTCTTCTCTATCAGTTTATGCAAGAGTAAATAATCTTGGATTTATTGAAACACCATATAGAGAAGTTAAAGATGGTAAAATCGATTTGAAGAAAGTAACATATTTAACTGCAGAGGAAGAAGAGAATAAACTTATAGCGCAAGCAAATATTGACTATGATAAATCTGGTAAAATCACTACAGATAGGGTTATTGCTAGAGATCAAGCAGATTTTCCAGTAGTAACACCAGATAATATCAACTACACTGATGTTGCACCAAATCAAATTGCTTCAATATCTGCTTCATTAATTCCTTTCCTTGAGCATGACGATGCTAACCGAGCATTGATGGGATCTAATATGATGCGTCAAGCAGTTCCGCTTTTGAGACCAGAGTCTCCAATAGTAGGTACAGGTTTAGAAAAATCTGTTGCATCTGACTCAAGAGTACTTGTAAACGCTGAAAGAGATGGTGTTGTTGATTACGTTGATTCAAATAAAATAGTTATTAAATATAATTTAACTAAAGAAGAAAAGTTATTAAGCTTTGATGAAGATAGTAAAGTGTATGACTTAATAAAGTTTCAAAAAACTAACCAAGGAACATGTATAAATCTAAAACCTATTGTTGTTAAAGGTGATCAAGTTTCTAAAGGTCAAGTTCTATGTGAAGGATATGCTACTCAAGATGGAGAATTAGCTTTAGGTAGAAACCTTAAAGTTGCATTTATGCCTTGGAAGGGATATAACTTTGAGGACGCAATTGTAATCTCTGAAAAAGTAGTTCGAGATGATGTATTTACTTCAATTCATATTGATGAATACGCTATTGATGTAAGAGATACTAAGCTAGGAACTGAAGAACTTACTGATGATATTCCAAATGTGAGTGAAGAAGCTACTAAAGAATTAGATGAAAATGGAATGATTAGAGTTGGTGCTGATGTTAAGCCTGGAGATATTTTAATTGGAAAGATTACTCCAAAAGGTGAATCTGATCCAACACCTGAAGAAAAACTGCTTAGAGCAATATTTGGTGATAAGGCAGGAGATGTTAAAGATGCATCTCTTAAAGCACCTCCATCATTAAATGGAATTGTAATTGATAAAAAATTATTTGTTAGATCATTTAAAGACAAAAGAAGAAGATCTCAAGACAAAGTTGATCTTGAGTTATTAGAAACTAAGTATGAAAAGATTCTAGATGATCATAGACTAAAATTAGTAGAAAAACTTTCGTCAGTAGTAAATGGCAAGACTTGTCAGGGAGTATTTAATGATTTAGGTGAAGAAGTTCTTCCTAAGGGTAAGAAATTTACTACTAAAATGTTATCAAGTGTTGATGACTATACTCATTTAACTAAAGGAGTATGGACAACATCTGATGATACCAATAATCTTATTTCATCACTTCTACATAACTATAGAATCAAGGAAAATGATATTCAAGGTTCCTTGAGAAGAGAAAAGTTTACTATTAGTGTAGGTGATGAACTTCCTCCAGGAATTAAAAAACTAGCCAAAGTTTACATCGCTAAGAAAAGAAAGTTAAAAGTAGGTGATAAAATGGCAGGAAGGCATGGAAATAAAGGAATTGTTGCAAGAATTGTTAGACAAGAGGATATGCCATTTTTAGAAGATGGAACCCCTGTTGACATTGTTTTAAATCCGCTAGGTGTACCGTCAAGAATGAACATTGGTCAAATATATGAAACTGTATTAGGATGGGCTGGACAAAATCTTGGTAGAAAATTCTCTACACCAATTTTTGATGGAGCAACATTAGATGAAATTAATGAGCTTACTGATCAGGCTGGTGTTCCAAGATTTGGGCACACATACCTTTACGATGGAGGTACTGGTGAAAAATTTGATCAACCTGCGACTGTAGGTGTAATTTACATGTTAAAACTTGGTCATATGGTTGATGATAAAATGCATTCTAGATCAATTGGACCATATAGTTTGATAACTCAACAACCATTAGGAGGTAAAGCTCAATTTGGTGGTCAAAGATTTGGTGAGATGGAGGTATGGGCTCTCGAGGCTTATGGTGCTTCTAGTGCTCTCCAAGAAATACTTACGGTAAAATCTGATGATGTTATTGGAAGAGCCAAAACATACGAATCTATTGTTAAAGGTGAGAACCTTCCTGAAGCTGGTCTTCCAGAGTCATTTAATGTATTAATGCATGAGCTAAAAGGTCTTGGACTAGATATTAGATTAGAAGAAAAATAAATAAAGGTTAAAAAATGTCAAAAAATAACGAATTAATTACTCAAAAAAGATTTAATACTATCTCAATTGGTTTAGCATCGCCTGAAGTTATACTAGGTAACTCTAGAGGTGAAGTTCTTAAACCAGAAACTATAAATTATAGAACTCACAAACCTGAGAGAGATGGTCTATTCTGTGAAAGAATTTTTGGACCTGTTAAGGACTATGAATGTGCCTGTGGAAAATACAAAAGAATTAGGTATAAAGGTATTGTTTGTGATAGATGTGGGGTTGAAGTAACTGAAAAAAAGGTAAGAAGAGATAGAGTTGGACATATCAATTTGGTAGTTCCTGTTGCTCATATTTGGTATTTTAAGTCTCTTCCTAACAAGATTGGTTATCTTCTCGGTCTTCCTTCAAAAAAACTTGATATGATAATTTACTACGAGAGATATGTAGTAATTCAGCCAGGTGAAGCAAAGAATGCTGAAGGTGAGCCTGTTAATAAGATGGACTTTTTAACAGAAGAAGAGTATCTAGCAATAATGGAAACACTTCCTGCAGATAATCAATTTCTTGAGGACTCAGATGAAAGAAAGTTTATTGCAAAAATGGGTGCAGAATGTTTAATCGAGCTACTTTCAAGAATTGATTTAGAGGAGTTGTCATATGAGCTAAGACACAAAGCCAATAACGAGACTTCAAAGCAAAGAAAAACTGAAGCATTAAAAAGATTACAAGTTGTTGAGTCTTTTAGAGAGGGTAATGAAAGAAAAGAAAATTTACCTGAATGGATGGTTGTTAAAGTTATACCAGTTATTCCTCCAGAGTTGAGACCTTTAGTTCCGCTTGATGGTGGTAGATTTGCTACTTCAGATCTTAATGATTTATATAGAAGAGTAATTATTAGAAATAACAGATTAAAAAGGTTAGTTGAAATAAAAGCTCCTGAAGTTATTCTAAGAAATGAAAAAAGGATGCTTCAAGAATCAGTTGATTCATTGTTTGATAATACTAGAAAATCATCTGCTGTTAAAACAGAATCAAATAGGCCACTTAAGTCTCTATCAGATTCTTTGAAAGGAAAACAAGGTAGATTTAGACAAAACTTATTAGGTAAAAGAGTAGATTATTCTGCAAGATCAGTAATTGTTGTTGGACCTGAGTTAAAACTATATGAGTGTGGTCTTCCTAAAGATATGGCTGCTGAATTATATAAACCTTTTATAATTAGAAAACTTATTGAAAGAGGTATTGTTAAAACTGTTAAGTCTGCCAAAAAAATAATAGATAGAAGAGAGCCTGTTGTATGGGATATTTTAGAAAATGTTCTTAAAGGTCATCCTGTTCTATTAAATAGAGCGCCGACTCTACACAGACTTGGTATTCAAGCTTTCCAGCCAAAATTAATTGAAGGAAAAGCAATTCAATTGCATCCTTTGACATGTACTGCTTTTAATGCTGACTTTGATGGTGATCAAATGGCAGTTCACCTTCCTCTTGGGCCAGAGGCTATTTTGGAAGCTCAACTTTTAATGCTTGGATCTCATAATATTCTAAATCCAGCTAATGGTTCTCCTATTACTGTTCCTTCCCAGGATATGGTTTTAGGTCTTTATTATATGACAAAATCAAGAAAGTCATCTGAAAATCTTAAACTAAAAGGTGAAGGTTCTATTTATTTTTCAGCTGAAGAAGTTACTATGGCATACAACGAGAAAAAAGTTGACTTGAATGCAATTATTAAATGTAGAATCAAAACTTCTGATTTAGAGGATCCTTATGAGATAATAGAAACTACACCGGGAAGAATATTTTTTAATGAGGTTGTTCCAGAAAAAGCTGGATTTTTTAATGAAGTTTTGACTAAAAAGAACCTAAGAGAAATCATTGGAAAAATTCTTCAAACTACTAGTGTTCCTGAGACTGCAGATTTTCTAGATAAAATTAAAGACCTAGGATATACATTTGCCTTTAAAGGTGGACTTTCTTTTAGTCTAGGTGATATTATAATCCCTCAACAAAAGCAAAATCTTATAGATGATGCAAATAATCAGGTTGATGGTATTATGAGTAATTATAATATGGGTCTAATCACTAACAACGAAAGATATAATCAAGTAATTGATGTTTGGACCTCGGCAAACGCAACCTTAACTGAGCTTGCAATGAAGCAAATAAGTGAGGATCAACAAGGATTTAATTCTGTATATATGATGCTTGACTCAGGTGCAAGAGGATCAAAAGAACAAATTAGACAGCTTACAGGAATGAGAGGATTAATGGCAAAGCCAAAAAAATCTAATGTTGGTGGAGGTGAGATTATTGAAAATCCTATCTTATCTAACTTCAAAGAAGGTCTTTCGATTTTAGAATACTTTATTTCTACTCATGGTGCAAGAAAAGGTCTTGCAGATACTGCACTTAAAACTGCTGATGCAGGTTATTTAACTAGAAGACTAGTAGATGTTTCACAAGATGTTATTGTAAATGAATTTGATTGTGGTACACTTAGGGGAATTGAGGTAACTGCCTTAAAGAAAAATGAAGAAGTCGTAGAGACTTTAGGTGAAAGAATTTTAGGAAGGGTTGCCCTTAATGATATTGTAGACCCATCTTCAAATGAAGTTCTTTTAGAAGGTGGAAAATTAATTGATGAAGAAGCTGTAGCTAAAATTGAAGACACATTAATAACTTCAGTTGAAGTTAGATCTCCATTAACCTGTGAAACCAAAAAGGGTATTTGTGTAAGTTGTTATGGTAGAAATCTTGCCACTGGAAAGGCTGTTCAAATTGGTGAGGCAGTTGGAGTTGTGGCAGCTCAATCTATTGGTGAACCTGGAACACAATTAACTTTAAGGACCTTCCATGTTGGAGGGGTAGCAGGAAATATTTCTGAAGAAAACTCATTAATTTCAAAATTCGATGGAACTGCAGAAATTGAAGATTTAAAACTAGTTAAGTCTAAAGATAGCGATGGTAACAGCTCTAATATAGTTATTTCTCGTACTACTGAGATTAAAATTCTTGACTCAAAAACTAAAAATGTTCTAAGTACAAATAATATTCCTTATGGTTCTTACTTAAATATTAAGAACGGTCAAAAAGTATCTAAAGGTGATATTATATGTCAATGGGATCCATTTAATGGTGTTATTGTATCAGAATTTGCTGGTAAAATTGTTTATGAGAATATTGAAGTTGGTAAAACTTACCAAGTTGAAATTGATGAACAAACTGGATTTAAAGAAAAGGTAATAACTGACTCTAGAGATAAAAAGCTTATCCCAACACTTTTGATTCAAGATAAAAAAGGTGTGACTTTAAGATCATATAACTTACCAGTTGGAGCTCACATTATAGTTGACGAAGATGAGTCTATTGAAAAAGGAAAGATTCTAGTGAAAATACCAAGAAAATCAGCTAAATCAGGTGATATTACTGGTGGTCTTCCACGTGTAACAGAACTATTTGAAGCTAGAAATCCTTCAAATCCAGCTGTAGTTTCTGAAATTGATGGTGTTGTCTCATTTGGTAAAATTAAAAGAGGAAACAGGGAAATTATTGTTGAATCAAAATTTGGCGATATCAGAAAGTATTTAGTTAAGCTTTCTAATCAGATTCTTGTTCAAGAAAATGACTTTATAAAAGCTGGTATGCCTCTTTCAGATGGTTCAATTACTCCTAATGATATACTCAATATAAAAGGTCCATCTGCAGTTCAGCAGTACCTTGTAAATGAAGTTCAAGAAGTTTATAGACTTCAAGGTGTTAAGATTAATGATAAGCATTTTGAGGTAGTTGTTAGACAAATGATGAGAAAAGTTAAGATTATCGATCCAGGGGATACATTATTCCTAGAAGATCAACTAACATACAAGGATGACTTTATTTCTGAAAATGATAAACTTTATGGTATGAAAGTTATTGAAGAAGCTGGTGAAAGTGAGAATCTAAAAGTTGGACAACTTGTCTCAGCTAGACAACTTCGTGATGAAAATTCAATACTAAAAAGAGATGATAAGAATCTTGTTGAGGCTAGAGATGCAAAACCAGCAACTGCTTCAACTCAGCTTCAGGGTATAACAAGAGCATCACTACAAACGAAGTCGTTTATATCTGCAGCATCTTTCCAGGAAACAACTAAAGTTTTAAATGAAGCTGCTGTTAACGGTAAAAATGATACACTTGAAGGTCTTAAAGAAAATGTTATCGTAGGACATAAAATTCCAGCAGGTACTGGTATGAGAAAGTACGATGATATTATTGTAGGTCCAAAAGATGAGTATAATAGTTTGCTTATTAATAAAGAAGAAGAAGAGTTAAATTATTAATTTAACTATATGTCAAAAGAAAATGTAATTCTTGTTGATGAAAAAGATAATCAAGTTGGATTAATGCCAAAACTTGAGGCGCATCAAAAAGGACTACTTCATAGAGCTTTTTCTGTATTTATTTTCAACTCAGATTATGAGCTTCTTCTTCAAAAAAGAGCCTCCTCTAAGTATCATTCAGGTGGATTATGGACAAACACATGTTGTAGTCATCCAAGAGATGGAGAAGACATAATGGATGCAGCAAATCGAAGACTTCACGAAGAAATGGGAATAAAAACTAATCTCAGGAAAGTTTTTGATTTTATTTATAAAGCCGATCTAGATAACAATCTAACAGAAAATGAGTTTGATCATGTATTTTATGGTGTCTATAATGATGATCCTGTTTTAAATAGAGAAGAAGCAGATGATTTTAAGTGGATTGATATGGAAACACTTAAAAATGATATTGATAACAATGCAGATCAATACACAGTATGGTTTAAAATAGCTTTTGACTATTTTTATAATTATTTAAAAAAATGAAAGTTACAGTAAGTAGAAAAGCTCATTTTAATGCAGCTCATAAATTATATAGACCTGATTGGACAGATGAGAAGAATGATGAAGTTTTTGGAAAATGTGCAAATAAAAACTTTCACGGTCATAATTATGAGTTAATTGTTAGTCTAACTGGAGAAATTGATAAAGAGACTGGCTACGTTTATGATCTTGGAAAGTTAAAGGGTATAATAAAATCAGAAGTTGAAGATTATTTAGATCACAAAAATCTAAATTTAGATATCAATGATTTTAAAAATTTAAATCCTTCTGCAGAAAACATAGCTGTACTAATCTATAATAGATTGATTAAATATTTTGATGACTCATACAAGTTGAAAATAACACTGTACGAGACTCCAAGAAATTTTGTTGAGTATAGCGGTTAATCTAATGTTAAAGTCTGTAGAATTTTACCGTATTTAGAGTTCTTAATTTTTTCAGGTAAAGTATCATATAGCTTTAAAAGTAATTCCCAGTTAGCGTCAGGTATTTGACTTACAGCTATATATGGTGATATTTCATATTCAGAATTCGTAATAGAAAAATTTAAAGAGTACAAGTATTTTCTTCTAACTAAGTTTTCTAATTGTTGGTTAACTGAATCAATTCTTTCTTGGTTATTATCAATTTGAGCTTGATAAAATATTTCTAATAAGTCTAAATTTTGAAGATTATACTTTCTTATAATAGCTAAATATTCACCTAATAATTCGCTATTCTTTGAGCCTGAGATTTCATAACTGGAATCGAATGTTTGAAGCCTAGTATTTATATTTATTTCACCAGTATTACCAAAAAAAGTTATGATATCATTTAATGAATCACCATCATACTTATCTAGATATAAATAATATATATCAGGCTCTTCTATTTCAGTGTCTAAAATAAATTCACTATTGCCATTAATGTTAATTGAATCTAAACTTACAATAATTGAATCTTGTTGTTGCTGAAGATAAACTGTTCCTTTTTTAAGTCCATCAATATTTCCTGTTACAATCATTTTATTTTTATTTGAGCTACAGCTTGATAAAAAGATTAGAAGAGTTAAAAAGTATATTTTTTTCATTTTAAATATTAATCCAATAGGTTAGTTTTAAGTTTATTGACCTCAGTTGAGGTGTTATTGAATTTTTTGTAAAATAATTATCATTATATACCAAATATAAGTCAGATAATGGTGCAAATCTCCATTGAAGCCTTGAATTTATTCCTAAGTTCTCAGATTGTGATGAAAATTGAATATATGTTGTCCAGAATGTTTTTTTAGTAAAAGTAAATTCAAATTTAGGCGTTATAAGCCATATATCTCTGCTAGGATAAGGTTCTGGCAACTTAATAGAATCATAATTTAATCTAAGTGATACATTAAAAATGGGTTGTTTTCTAAAACTTAAATTATTCTGTATTGAAAACTTTGTCCCATTATAAAATGAGCCATAAGAAATATTAGACCTAGTGTTAAATAAATTTCTGCTAGGAGATCTATAAGAAATTACATGCTCTGTATAGTCATAGTATCTATTTGCTGGAAGTGGAGTGCTATTTTCAGTTCTTGTTGGATCAAAGGGATAATATAAAAAGTCTTTGGTTTTTCTTTGTTGAAATGATAATTCACTTTGATTTAAATATTTAATATCAACAGAAGTATAATGGATATTCCCCTCATATTTTTGATCTAAAGTTGTTCTAAAAACCCATGCTGCATAATGACCAAATTCTATATTTAAGATTTTTGGATTTTTAGGATAAATCCTAAATCTATAATTAGGCTCAAACTTATACATTCCATATCTTCTGTAATATCCAAGATCAGATCTAAAATCATCTCCAACATATGCAGAATAAAACATAAAGAAATGCTTTCTTGAATTTTTTGATATCATTAAACCGGTCGATAAATCCTTTTCATTTTTTTCTTTATCCGAAGTAAATGATTTATGCAAAAAGGCTTTACCAGCCCAATCCCCATTATTTGATGCTAAGTTATATTCAGCCCCTAAAACTCTATTAAATCTATTTGAATCATCTACAAAGTCATATTTTTTTGTGTTTTCTCTATTTAAAAAGAATAAAGAAATATTTGATCTTGAAAACATTTTTTTTCTAAATGTCAATAGGCTATTATTATTTTGAGCAATTTCATTCTCTAGATCTTCATCAGTTAATACATTTAAAAACCCTATTCTAGTATCATCATTAATTTTACCACTAAGTCTTACACCAGCTAAAATTTTATTTTCAATAATGTTACCATTTTTATCTTGAGCTACTCCGATTCTCCTAGAGAAAAACGGTTGTGCGTCTCTTCCAGTACCAAAATCACTAAACAAATCTGAATTTTGAGTAAAAAATTGTCTTTTCTCAGGTAATTTGATTTCCCATTTAGTTGTATTTACTATTTGATCATCTACTTCCACTTGAGAAAAATCAGGATTTATTGTTGCATCTAGATTTAATGAGTTAGCTATAGGGATTTTGAAGTCAACTCCATAATCAAAGTAGTCTAAAGAATAGCTGTTTTGAAAATCCTTTCCACTCAGTGTATTTAAATAAGGTATAACTGTGAATGGCTTTTTAGAATTTCCTAATGGTTTTTCAAAATACAAATCCCCCATAAATGCTAAATTTCCTATACTTTGATTTTGGGGAATATTTATCCAAGTAGAATGTTCAAGTGATTGTGTATCACTTCTATACATATTAAATCTCCATTTTTTTGTACCATTAATAAAATATAGTTGATCAAATGGAATTTTAATTTCAGTTAAAAAATAATCATCATATAGCTTAGACTCAACATACCAAATTGCATCCCATGAAGAATTTCTATCTGTTCTATAGTCTCTGTTTCCACCTGATACTAATATGTCTCCTTTTAATCCAAGATGATTAGTTTGAAATTGAAAAGCGTTTGTTGCATCATTGAAAGTATCAAAGATTAATTGAATATAATCTGCACTAGCTGTATTAAAATCTCTCTTGAGTGAATAAACAGTAAACTTTTTTTCTTTTGTAAATGATTTTACTAAAAAATATAAATTATCATCATCAAAAACAGCTTTGAATTCAGTTTGTTTTACTGCTTGGACGGTGTCTGTTGGTCTCCATTGCCAGAAATCAGTTCCAACATTAGCTGTCTTCCAAACATCTTCAGATTCAATCCCGTCTATCTCAATACTTGAATTTATATACTTAACAGTATACTCCTGAGCAAAAAGACTATTACTCAAACAAAATAATATTGATAGAAGGATTTTTTTCAATTAGTTTTTTCTCGGTTAAAAGTAATATTTTAAACCCTAATAAAATAAAAGTAATTAGAGTATTATATTTGACCTAAGTTTTTAATCATAGTTTATGAGATTAATTGTTTTTCTTATCGCTAGCTTGTTATCAATAATAAACTGGGGATCCACTGGTCACAGGGCTTTGGCTGAGGTTGCATCATTTTATTTAACTGAGAATGCTAAGAATAAAATAAATGAAATCCTAGATGGAGAAACAATTGTCACCGCATCTATGTATGCAGATGATATTAAATCAGATAGTAGATACGATGAATATTACAATTGGCATTTTATAAACATGGAATTAGATGAGGACTATGAAGATACTGTTCCCTCAGAAAAAGGAGATGTTTTCATTGCAATAAATAAATGTATTGATATCCTTGAAAGTGATTCAGTAACAGATTCAGAAAAATCATTTTACTTGAAACTACTTATCCATTTTATAGGAGATCTTCATCAACCAATGCACATTGGTAGGTATGAAGATAGGGGTGGGAATAGAGTATATGTAAAGTGGTTTGGAAGAAATTCAAATTTACATAGAGTATGGGATTCTGAAATGATAAATGGATATAATATGAGCTATAGTGAACTTGCTAAAAACCTACCTACTCCTGAAAAACTTGAAATAGAATTTGAACGAGATGATCTAATTGGTTGGGTCAACGAAATCCATTCTTACACAAGAAAGATTTACAATGGTGTTTCAATTGATGATAATCTAGGATATGAATATCAGTATGAAAACTTTCAAACTGTAAGAGATCTAATTTTAAAAGGAGGTTTAAGATTAGCCTCAGTTCTTAACTACCTATTTGATTAAATCTATACTTCTATTAATAAATTCAGTAAGATCCTTACCAGTAAGATTATTTTGAGAAAGTTTTGCTAAATCAATTGATTGTTTTATCAAACTGTTTCTCTTTTTTTCAGTTCTTGTATTTAAAATTTTACCAACTAATTCATGATTTGTATTTACAATCAATGAATACATGTCTGGCAAATTACCCATTGCTCCCCCACCTGTTTGTTGCATTTCCTTCATTCTTCTCATAAATTCAGGTTGAGCAAGCATAAAAGGCATACTATTACTATCTAAGGCCTCTAACTGTACTGTATATTTTTCATTTTCAACTGCAGTCTCAATCATTGGTTTTAATTTCTCTTTTTCTTCATCAGTCAGCTTTGAAATTACTTCTTCATCCTTTTTTATCAAGTTCTCTAAAGTATCAGAATCAACTCTAGAAAATTTAATTTTTTCTTTCTTTGATTCAAGTTTCTGCATTAAATGAGGAATTATTGGGAGAATCTAAAAGAAGAACTTCATAACCTTTTTCTTTTGCAGACTCAATGTAAGTATACTGCTCATCTTTATTTTGAGCGTAAAGAATAATTAAATTTCCATCTTTATCTGTTTGAAGCTTTTTAATTTTTTTCTCTAATTCTTCGTAAGTAAAATATTTATCATCTACTGTTGGATAAAGGTTAAATGATTCTGCTTTATCATAAAACTTATCTTCAGTGAGCATACCATATTCAATCACAACTTTTATATCATTCCATTTACTTTCTAAATTCTCTCTTTCATTTTTAAATATTGAGTTTAATTTATCTGCAACTTTTCTAGTGATATAATTAGTAATCTTTTTTACAGATGCATCAGACTGAAGATAGCTTCTTGATACATTAAGTGGTATATCAGGAGAATCTATCACACCTTTAAGAAGTCCTAAAAATTCAGGCACAATACCTTCAACGTTATCGGTAACAAATACTTGATTTTGGTAAAGTTGAATTCTGTCTTTTTGTAGATTAAGATCATTTGATATTTTAGGAAAATATAAAATACCTGTAAGGTTAAATGGATAATCTACATTTAAATGAATATGAAATAATGGTTCTTCAAATTGATAAGGGTAAAGCTCTCTGTAAAATTGCTTATAGTCTTCATCTTTGAGATCTGCAGGAGGCTTAGTCCATGCAGGATTAGGATTATTTATTATATTATCTATAGTTACTTTTTCTTCTTTTTCACCTTCTTTTCCAGGAATAGTCTCTTCCTTTGTGCCAAATTTAATTGGGTGAGGCATAAACTTATTATACTTATTAAGTAACTCTGAAATCTTACTTTCCTCAAGATAATCCTTAGAATCCTTAGATATATGTAAAATTATCTCTGTACCCCTTTCTTTTTTCTCAGATTTCTTTAGGCTATATTCTGGTGACCCATCACATATCCAGTGAGCAGCTGGCTCATCCTTATATGATTTTGTAATAATTTCAACTTTATCTGAGACCATGAATGAGGAGTAAAAACCAAGTCCAAAATGTCCGATTATACCTGTGTCTTTTGAAGTTTCTTTATATTTTTCTAGAAATTCTTCTGCTCCTGAAAAAGCCACATCGTTTATATATTTTTTAACTTCATCTGAAGTCATTCCTACACCATTGTCAATAATGTGAAGTTTTTTCGCCTTTTTGTCAATTTTTAATTCAACACCAAGATCACCAATCTCACCTTTAACTTCTCCAATACTTGATAAATGTTGAATTTTAGTTAATGCATCTGTTGCATTTGAAATAAGCTCTCTTAAAAATATTTCTTGATCACTGTATAAAAACTTTTTTATAAGTGGGAATATATTCTCAACTGAAACATTAATTTTTCCTTTTGCCATAATTTTTTTAATTAATATTTATCAAAAAAAATACCAATGTTTTTTTATGACATTTTGGCATTATTTTCTAATTAAGTAAAGTCCAACAAAATTAAGGAGACCATTGAAAGGCAAAAGCTCATATCCTATTGAATAACCTCCTAGCATTTCCTTAGGAAGATTTCCAATTACTATAATTATGATAATATTGATAATTACAACAATAAATACCTTTTTGTCATCTATTTTATATTTAGTAAATATCCCAAAAGCAAAAAGACCTAGAAGAGGCCCATAGGTGTATTGAGCAACTGTTAATAGAGAATCAATCACATTTTTATCCAATACATATCTGTAGATTATAACAACTATGATTAAGAGTATGCTCATCAATACATGAATAATTTTTCTAGTTTTTATAGATGATTCTTTAGAGCTATCGATTTTTAATATATCAACACAGAATGAAGTAGTTAAGGATGTTAAAGCACTATCTGCACTACTATATGCAGCAGCAATAAGCCCTAAAATAAATACAATGCCTAAAAATTCACCTAATCCTGACCTTAAAGCAATTTCTGGAAATAATAAATCTGTCCTTGGTGAGTTATCAAGTAAGGGAATGCTAACTCCGTTTTGATTTGCATAAATAAATAATAATGCACCTAAAACAATAAATAAAAATGTAACTGCGGTAAGAATAAAGCTAAATACTATCATATTCTTTTTTGCCTCATTAATGTTCTTACAAGTCAAATTCTTCTGCATCATGTCCTGATCTAATCCAGTCATACATATAGTAATGAAAGCCCCTCCAATTATTGATTTTAGGAAATAACTACGATCCATGAAGCTATCAGTAACAAAGATTTTACTGTATTCATTAAATTCTGCGGATGATAAAAAATCATTAAAGGTCCAGCCTAGATTATCATTTATATAATATATTGATAGTATTACAGCCAGTATCATCAATGTAGTTTGAATTGTATCAGTCCAAACAATTGTCTTTATGCCACCTCTTCTAGTGTATAGCCAAATTAGTAGAATTGATATGATAACAGTAATTTCAAATGGAATTCCAAGATCATTAAAAACAAATTCTTGAAGAACAATTGCAACTAGGAATAATCTAAAAGAAGCACCTAATATTCTTGAAATCAAAAATGAAATAGACCCTACATAATGGGAATTTTTACCAAATCTTGATAGTAAATACTCATATATAGATGTTAATCCAAGCTTGTAATATAATGGCAATAAAATATTAGCAACAATTAGATATCCAATTAAATAACCAATAACTACTTGAAAATAAGTAAATTGAGAGTCACCAACCCATCCTGGGACTGATATAAATGTTACTCCTGAAAGAGATGCCCCTACCATCCCAAATGCAACTACTGCCCAATTAGAGCTTCTTTTTGCATTGAAAAAAACTTCATTATTATCTTCTTTTCCTGTAAAGTAAGAAATGGCAGTTAGGACCACAAAGTAGGATATAATTGCAATTAAAATTATTTGTGGAGATAACATTTTGTAAATATACAAAAGAACTTACATGAATATTTCTAAATTTGTTCAATGGAATTCCCTTCTAAACTTCTTGAGGATTTAGTGTATAATATTTCCCAATTATCTGGAATTGGAAAAAGGTCAGCATTAAGAATTGCTCTTGAAATTTTAAGAAAACCAAAAGAATATTCGAGAGATCTTTCAGAGAGTATTTATGATTTTAAAACTCAAATTAAATTTTGTTCACAGTGTCATAATATATCTGATAAAGATGTTTGTGATATCTGTTTAAATCCTTCAAGAGATCAGTCATTAGTTTGCATAGTTGAAGATATTAGAGACGTAATTGCAATAGAAAACACTAACCTTTATAAGGGAGTTTACCATGTACTTGGTGGTGTGATTTCTCCAATTGAGGGAATAGGCCCTGAGGATCTTAACATTTCAACTCTCGAAAAAAAAATATCTGAAAAAAATATAGTTGAGGTCATTTTTGCACTTAGTGCTACTATTGAGGCAGATACCACAAGCTTTTATATTTTTAAAACTTTGAAAAACCTTGATGTTAAAGTATCTGTTCTTGCCAGAGGAATCCCTGTTGGTGACCAACTTGAATATACTGATGAAGTTACATTGGCAAGAAGTATTCAGAATAGACGCCCTTATGAAAGTAATCTTTCAAATCATTAATCATTAATATTGTAAATTTGCAAATACTTAAGTAATGGGAAAATATCTATTAAAACTCCCAAAAATGGGAGAGAGTATTGCTGAGGCTACTATAACTAAATGGTTGAAAGAGGTTGGAGATATAGTTGAAGCTGACGAATCAATTGTTGAGATTGCCACAGATAAAGTAGATTCAGATGTCCCTTCTGAATTTAAAGGAAAGTTAATTAAGAAGAATTTTGAGGTTAATGATATTGTAAAAGTTGGTGATACAATAGCAGAGATAGAAACTGATTCAATTGACAATGATGATGAAGTGATAGATAATTCTCCAAAAAAACAAGAAGATATTTTAGTTGAAAAACAGAATGTAGAAGAGGTAGAATCTAATATTCCTGAAATGGAAATACCTTCAATTAAACTGCTTGACGATTCGAAAAAAATTGAATCTGAAAATGAAATAAGTAAAAGTGATAGATTTTATTCACCATTAGTAAAAAGTATCGCTAAAAAGGAAAATATAAGTTTAAAGGAACTAGATCAGATATCTGGGTCAGGAAAAGATGGCAGAGTAACCAAACAGGATATATTAAATTATATAAAAGGTGATATAAAATCTGGAATTACTAATGATAGTTATGCGCCAACACAATCCTCAGTTGGTGATCAGATTATAGAACTAGACAGGATGGGTAAGATTATTTTCAACCATATGTCAGATTCTAAGAAAATTTCTGCTCATGTCCAGTCATTTGTTGAGGTTGATGTATCAAACGTTTGGGACTGGAGAGAAAAATATAAAAGATCATTTCAAGAAAATGAAGGACAAAAGCTTACATTCACTCCTATATTCATTAGCGCAGTAGTCAAGTCATTAAAGGATTTTCCAATTTTAAACAGTTCTGTAGTTGATGATAAAATTGTTATTAAAAGATCAATAAATATCGGAATGGCAACTGCTGTGGATAATGGTAATTTAATTGTTCCGGTTATAAAAAATGCAGATCATCTGAACTTAAAAGGACTTGCAATAGCCGTTAATGATCTTTCAAAAAGGGCTAGGTCAAATTCATTAAAACCTGAGGAAATTTCAGATGGCACATATACCGTTACAAATGTTGGTAATTTTGGATCAATAATGGGTACACCGATTATAAATCAGCCACAAGTTGGTATAATAGCAATAGGAGTAATAAGAAAGCTTCCATCTGTAATAGAAACTGATAAAGGAGATTTTGTTGGAATTAGAAAAAAACTAATACTCTCACATACGTATGACCATAGAATTATTAATGGATCAATAGGAGGGAGCTTTGTAAAAAGAGTTGCTGAATATCTTGAAGAATGGGATATGAATCAAACAATCTAAAATGAAAATAAACCTAGATAGACCAATTTGTTTTTTTGATCTTGAAACAACTGGTGCTAAAGTTGGTAAAGATAGAATTGTTGAAATAGCAATTCTTAAAGTAGATGTTGATAAATCTGAGTCACAGAAGGTTTGGAGAATAAATCCTGAAATGGAGATTTCATTCCAGGCTACTAATGTTCACGGTATAACAAATGAAATGGTTAAGGATGAGCCAAACTTTAAGCATTACGCAAAAGAAATTTATGAGTTTATCAAGGGATGTGATTTAGCTGGATTTAATTCAATAAAATTTGATGTCCCAATACTTGTAGAGGAGCTAATCAGGGCAGAAATAGAATTTGATTTTACAAAAATTAAATTAATTGATAGTCAAGTAATATATCACAAGAAGGAGCCAAGAAATCTTACAGCAGCTTTAAAATTTTATTGTGATAAAGATCTAGAAAATGCACATTCTGCAATGGATGACACAATAGCAACATATGAAGTTTTTAAAGCTCAATTAGAAAAATATGATGATCTTAAACCAAATATTGATTTTCTGAGTGAGTTCACAAAGAGAAATGATAATTTAGATTTTGCTGGAAAAATAAGGGTAGACTCTGATAATGATGCAGTATTTGCTTTTGGTAAATATACTGGTCAAAAAGTTATTGATGTATTTAAAACTGATACAGGTTATTATTCATGGATAATGAATGGTGATTTCCCTGAGTATACAAAGAAAATTTTTACACAAATAAAACTTAGTTTATTAAATTCAAAATAAAGTGAAAATAATTTGCATAGGAAGAAATTATTCCGATCATATAAAAGAATTATCTAATGAAAGACCAAAAGAACCTGTTGTTTTTATTAAACCTGATTCCTCAATAATAGCTAAAAATCAAAACTTTATAATACCCGCGTTTTCCGATGAGATACATCATGAAGTTGAATTAGTTGTAAAGATTAATAAAGTTGGTAAATATATAGATGAATCATTCTCAAATAAGTACTATAATCAAATTGGTCTAGGAATAGATTTTACTGCCAGAGATATACAGAATAAATTAAAAGAGAAAGGTCATCCTTGGGAAAAATCTAAGGCTTTTGATAACTCTTGTATGGTAGGAGATTTTATTAACGTTGAAGAAATTGAAAATATCTCAAACATAAATTTTGAGCTCAAAAAAAATAGTAGCATTGTTCAATCAGGTAATTCTTCTAATATGCTGTGGAAAATAGATGAGATTATTTCATATGTCTCTCAATATTTTACATTAAAGATTGGTGATTTGATCTTTACTGGAACGCCATCTGGAGTCTCCAAAGTGATAAGTGGGGATTTTCTAGAAGGGTTTATTAATTCCAAAAAAATGTTTTCACTAAAAATTAAATAACAATGGTTAATGAGATTTTTAATTTTTTAGATAAAACAAATAAAACAATTTCATTTGCAGAAAGTTGTACTGGTGGGGCCTTATCATCTTCTTTAACAATGATACCAGGTGCATCTAAAGTTTTTCTTGGTTCAATAGTTAGTTACAGTACTTATTCCAAACAAAAATTATTAAATATTGACAAATCGGATTTAGATAAATACTCTCCTGTAAGTGAAAGAGTTGCAATAACTATGGCTGAGAATGTAAAAAAACAATTTAAATCTGACTACTCTATTTCTATTACTGGTAATGCTGGACCTTCAACTGATGGGCAAAAATCAAATGTTGGTGATTGTTTTATAGCTATTTCATCAGAAAATGAAATTTTCTGTGAAAAATTCAATATAAATCAGTCAAGAGAAGATTTTATTGAGGCAGTTAAAAATATCTCATTTCAACTGTTCTATGATAAAATTATTATACAATAATTATTTTTTTATTAAAGTTAAATACATTAGTTTTGCACGTCATAAAATTTAGTACGTCATGTCTAAAACTTGCGAAATTACTGGAAAGAAAGTCATGTTTGGAAACAATGTTTCAAAGTCTCTAAACAGAACTAAAAGAAGGTTTGATGTAAATCTTATTAAGAAACGTTTTTTTATTCCAGATGAGAATAAGTGGATAACACTTAAAATCTCTGCTTCTGCTTTAAAGACTATAAATAAGAAGGGTATTTCTGAAGTTTTGAAAGAGGCAAGAAAACAAGGAAAAATTAAGTAATCATGGCAAAAAAGGGTAATAGAGTTCAGGTAATTTTAGAGTGTACAGAACACAAAGATTCTGGTATGCCTGGTACTTCTAGATATATTACTACAAAAAACAAAAAGAATTCTCCTGATAGACTTGAAATTAAAAAATTCAATCCTATTTTGAAGAAGATGACTGTTCACAAAGAAATTAAATAAGATGGCAAAAAAAGCTGTTGCTAGTTTACAAACTGGCTCGAAAAAACTTACGAAAGCAATTAGAATGATCAAAAAAGATGGTTCTGATTCATATTCCTTTGATGAAAAAATATTACCTCAAGATCTTGTTAATGATTGGCTTGCTGGAAAGCCAATTGTAAAAGAACAACCTAAACCTGAAAAACCAGCTGCAGAAGAAGCGAAGGCTGAAGAGCCAGCTGCAGAAGAAGCGAAGGCTGAAGAGCCAGCTGCAGAAGAAGCAAAGGCTGAAGAGCCAGCTGCAGAAGAAGCGAAGGCTGAAGAGCCAGCTGCAGAAGAAGCGAAGGCTGAAGAGCCAGCTGCAGAAGAAGCGAAGGCTGAAGAGCCATCTGCAGAAGAAGCGAAGGCTGAAGAGCCAGCTGCAGAAGATAAGGATTTCTGAATAATAATTTATCTCTTTGTTAATCTATTCTATTGATTCCAAAGACCTTTGGTTAATGATAAACTCTTTATTTAGGTTTAGCTTAGTGACTAAAGAATGATTTTGATCAATAATTCTCCAGTAAGGAAAGTTTTCAATATTATCCTCAATTACCATTCTCAAAAAAATTCCTGTAGTAACAGGGCATGTATTGTCTGCACCTTTTGTATTTGCTAAATCAAGCCTCATTTCCTTAAGTGATTTTGACGTACCTCTAGGAATATTAATAATAAAGCTTTTAATCTCCTCTGGTGAGGAGATATACATCCTATCTCCTGCCTTCATGTCAGCAAATTTTTTCTCTAAAACTTTAACAATGTTTCTGCCCATTAATTCAACGCACCAATGCCAATACTCCAAAGTTCCTTATTATATTCAGGAATATTGACTTGATTTATTTCATCTATTTCTTTTTTTAGTTCAACCCACTTTTCATCATGAGACTTAAGTGACTTAAGAATTCCTTCACTTACATTTGGTATATCTCCTTTGATTTCATCAAGAATAAAAAGATAATCTGCTAAAAATTTATTAGGAAAATTCTCTACATCATCATATGCTTTAGACATTCTCTGCATCATTTTTTTGTCCCAGTTATCCATCAACTCAAGTAATTTTTTACCATTTTCCTTAACTTCTGGATTTTCATCTAATTCTTTAACAAGAACACCTAACTTATCTATAAGTTCTTTATTGCTATTTATATATTTAGCCATCTCGTTAAAATTATTCTCCATATGAGTAGCATATTTATCAAGATCTAAATAGTCCTCATCTGAAACACTAAAATTGGGATTCTTTAAAATTTCAAACTCAGAATTATATGATGTTTCCCCAACTTCTAATGTTAACGTATATTTTCCTGGAATAGCCTTATGTCCTCTAAAGCTACCTTCAATATATGCATAAGGGACTCCATTTAAAGAAGAATGTCTAGAATCCCAGACAAATCTATTCAATCCAGATTTATTTGATAATACAGGTTCTCTTGAAGGTCCTCCGTTATATGAAATAAAACTATTGTCAGGTTCACTAGTAATTTCCCTTACAAGTTTATTATTCTGATCATAAATCTTCATTGAAACTTTTTTGCCAGTATCTTCTTTTCCAATGTTATAATATATAACAACACCATTAGCTGGATTAACTCCAGTAAATGACGAAGTACCATCTGAATAATTTGAATTTAGTTGACTATACCAGTTTCCGATTGTTGAATTCTCAGGATCATATAATTTTGTATTAATATCACCATCCAGCTGCCTTATAAGTCCCATATCATCAAGTATCCAAAAAGACCTTCCATGTGTTGCTACGATTAAATCATCATGCTTAATCATTAGATCAGTAACACCAAGTACTGGCATGTTAAGATTAAATAATTCCCATTTTTTACCATCATTAAATGATATATAAACCCCTAACTCAGTTCCTGCAACAAGAAGTCCCTTTCTTTTATCATCCTCTCTAACAACTCTAGTATAGGCACCATAAGGAATATCACCTGTAATATCCTTCCAAGATTTACCATAGTTTGTAGACTTATAAAGTCCAGGTGTCTTATCATTAAACTTATACCTTGTCGTTGCAATATATACCGTTGCTTTGTCATGAGGTGAAACATCAATAGCATTAATTATTGTTTCAGGAAGACCTTTAGGTGTAATATCAATCCATGATTCACCACCATCTTGAGTAATATGAACTAATCCATCATCAGATCCAACATAAATTGTGTTTGGTTCATGAGGAGATTCAACTACATAACTAATGGTTCCATAATTCTCAGCACCAACAGCTTCGTTTGTATATGGACCACCACCATTTCCTTGTTTTTCATCTTCATCTCTTGTCAAATCTGGAGAAACTACTTTCCAAGATTTACCTTGATCATTTGTCTTAAATAGATGTTGAGCTGCATGATAAAAAGTATTTGGTTCATGTTGAGACCAAATAATAGGTGCATTCCAATTGAACCTGTATTTCATGTCTCTTGAAGCTCTTCCAATATAATTTATTGGTTCAATCATAACTTTTTTTCTAGCATTAGCTTTTGTATCATATATGTTAACACTCCCAAGATAACTACCACCCATTACAATAGTTGGATTATCCGGGTCGAAAGCAAGAAATGCACTTTCTCCTCCAGCAGATGCTGACCAATCTCTTTCAGAAATACCTCCTCTAGATCCTATGCTTGAAATTTTAACAGTGGAATTATCTTGTTGACCACCATAAAGGTTATATGGAAATAAATTATCAACATTAACTCTATAAAATTGAGCAGTCGGCATATTATAGATACTAGACCAAGTACTTCCATTATCAAATGTTATTTCACCACCTCCATCATCAGAAATTATCATATTTTTAGAATTATCCGGATTTATCCAAAGGTCATGATAATCCCCATGACCGCTATATATTCTTTTCCATGTTTTACCTCCATCTATTGATCTAAACGCTCTAGCACTTAACACATAAACTGTATCCTCATCATTAGGATCGGCAAAAACTTCAATATAGTACCATGCCCTTGAAGTTAGTTCTGCATAAGAGCTAACTTTAACCCAGCTTTCACCAGCATTATTGGACACAAATAAACCTCCAGACCTTTTGTTTGAATTACCTTCAGCTAGAAGAAATACCTTATCAGAGTTAGCTCTAGATACTGATATAGCCATTTTACCTAACTCAGATGGTAAACCATTTTCAATTTTAAACCAGCTATCTCCTCCATCAACAGATTTATATACCCCGTCACCTTTTCCTCCACTAATAACCTTCCAAGGAAGCCTTTGATGCTTCCACATAGTAGCGTATAATACTTTTGGATTGTTATAATCTATTGAAAGTTCAGAGGCACCTGTTAATTCATTTACAAAAAGAACATTACTCCAGGTTTTACCACCATCAACAGATTTATATATACCTCTATCTTTAGTTGGTCCATTAACGGCTCCTTGAGCAGCAACAAAAACTATATTAGGATTATCTGGGTGAATTATTATTCTTGAAATTTGTTGAGTATCTTTCAAACCCATATGTTCCCATGTTTTTCCTGCATCAGTTGACTTATATACCCCATCACCATAAGAAGTCATTACTCCTCTTGGAGCATGCTCTCCCATACCAACGTAAATTATTCTACTATCACTATCAGCAACTGCAATTGCTCCAACTGAAGACGTTTTGAAGTAATCGTCTGAAATGTTAAACCAATTAACACCAGCATTAGTTGTTTTCCATAAACCTCCTCCTACAGTTCCCATATAGTATGTAAGTGGATCTCCTATAACCCCAACTGAGGATACTGATCTACCACCACGAAAAGGTCCTATATTTCTATATTTTACCTCATCAAGTTTTTCCTCTAAGTTTTGAGAGTAGGAAAGGGGTGAAATTATTATTAAAGCAAAAAGTAATCTTAAATTCTTCATCAATTTGATAGTTTATAGTTAGATCTACTAAGTTACATCCAATTTTGAAAAATTCAGATATATTTACAAAAATTAAGTGATGAGAAGTCAAATAATCCAAAGAGATTCTAAACTCATTGGAGATGAACTTATTGAAAAATTTATTTCACAAGATAAAAAGGTGTTGAAATATATCGATTCCTTTTACAGTAATGAGAGCGTAAAAAAACACTCAGAAAATAAAAGTAAAAACTTCACTAAAGAACAAAGACAAATTTTGGTTAAATCCCTAAAAAGTCAATATTCTAATATTGATATTTCAAAAAAAACTTCTGAAAACATAAGCTCCCTCTCAGAATCTAACACTTTTTGTATTACCACTGGTCACCAGCTTAATTTATTTACCGGTCCTTTAATGGTGATCTTTAAAATTGCTCAAGTAATTAGTATCAGCAATCAGTTAAACTTAGATTCTAAAAACTTTAAATATGTTCCAGTTCTTTGGATAGCTTCTGAAGATCATGATTTTGAAGAAATTTCAGAGGTTAACCTAAATCAAAAAAACATTAAATGGGAAATCAATTCAAATAATTTACCTGTTGGTGAAATTGAGATTAATAATTTCAAGAATGTGTTGAAAGATTATAAGGACTCAATAATTGATTATGATTTTAAAGAAAAAATTGAAGAAATTATTGATTTTTCCTATAAAGAAGGAGATACCCTATCTATCTCAACTATAAAATTTATAAATTCTTTATTCTCAGAACATGGATTAATAATAATTGATGCTAATAAAAAGGATTTAAAGTCATTATTTATAGATCAATTAAAAAATGAAATAGACAATTTTTCATGTAAAGAAAATACAACTTCTCAAATATCTGAACTTAAAAAAGATTTTGAATCATATAAGGTTCAGGTTAACCCATCTGATATTAATTTTTTTAAACTTACTGATAAAGGAAGAAAAAGAATCAGATATGATAAAAAGTTATTCAATGTAGATGATGAGAATTCTTACAATAAAGATGAGATACTAAATTTAATTGATAGAAGTCCAGAGTTATTCTCTCCAAATGCAATTATGAGGCCTTTATATCAGGAAATTGTATTGCCTAATGTCTGTTATGTTGGAGGTCCAAATGAATTGAGATATTGGATGCAGTTAAAAACTTATTTTGATGACAACAAAGTTCAATTTCCAATTCTTAAATTAAGGAATAGTGCATATATAATTGATTCTAAGACTTCAAAAAAAATTAAAAACTCTGGAATTGAAATCAAGTATTTTATAGGAGAACTAAATGAACTAGTAAATTACAAAATAGAGAATACCTCTAGTTTGAAGCTTAACTTTGATTCTTTAAGATCAAATTTATCATCACAATTTGATGAGTTAAGAAAGGTTTCACTTGAAACAGACAAGTCATTTATTGGTGCCCTTAATGCTCAAGAAAAAAAACAAAAAAAGGGAATTGATGATCTTGAAAAAAAACTTAATAAAGCTGAAAAGAAAAATCATGAAGCTGAAATAGAATCAATAAGGTCTATTTACAATTATCTTCACCCTTTTAATATTAATCAAGAGAGATACTTAAATTTTGGAAATTTCTACTCTTGTAAGGGGCCTTCATTCATAAATTACATAGTTGAGAAAATCTCAATAATGGACGATAAAATATTAATAATAGATCTTGAAGATTAATTTATAGTTGTATTTTTGTCCATGCAAAATAAAGTCTTAATTGTTGATTTTGGCTCTCAGTATACTCAATTAATTGCAAGAAGAATTAGAGAGCTTTTTATTTACTGTGAGATTTCACCATTTAACAACCTCCCTGAAGATTTAAACCAATATAAGGCTATTGTGCTTTCTGGTTCTCCTTTTTCAGTTAATCAAGAAAATGCTCCTGAAATTAATCTTAAAAGTATTTTAGGTAATAAACCTGTAATCGCAATTTGTTACGGAGCACAACTAATTGCAAAAACCCTTAATGGAAAAGTTGAGAACTCAAACTCAAGAGAATATGGAAGAGCTAATCTGTCATTTATTGAAAAAGATTGTAAGCTTTTCAATAACATAAAAATCAATAATCAAGTATGGATGAGTCATGGAGATACAATTACAGCTTTACCCGATGGTGCAACAGTTATTGCTAGTACAGACTCTGTAAAAAATGCTGCTTACTCAATCGACTCTCTTAATTTATATGCTCTACAATTTCATCCTGAGGTTTTTCATACAGATAATGGTCTAAAAATATTTGAAAACTTTTTCATAGAGGAATTAAAATTTATTAAAGAGTGGAATCCTGAATCTTTTATTGACAGGACAGTTAAAGAGTTGAAATCTGAAGTATTAGATGAAAAAGTAATTTTAGGACTCTCAGGTGGAGTAGACTCTAGTGTAGCTGCTGTTCTACTTGATAGAGCAATAGGTAAGAATTTACATTGCATTTTTGTAAATAATGGTCTTTTAAGAAAAAATGAATATGATGAAGTATTAGATCAATATATTGGAATGGGCCTAAATGTCAAAGGTGTTGACGCATCAGATCAATTTATTAATGGTCTTAAAGGTGTGACTGATCCTGAGAGGAAAAGAAAGATAATTGGTAATACATTTATTGATGTTTTTGATGAAGAATCAAAAAAAATATCCAATGCAAAATGGCTTGCACAAGGAACTATCTATCCAGATGTAATTGAATCAATATCAGTAAAGGGGCCCTCTGCAACTATTAAATCTCATCATAACGTTGGAGGACTTCCTGAAAAAATGAATCTTAAAGTTATTGAGCCTCTTAAGATGTTATTTAAAGATGAAGTAAGAAAAATTGGTACCTCTCTAAAAATGCCTCAAGAGATACTATCTAGACATCCTTTTCCAGGTCCAGGTCTTGGAATAAGAATTCTTGGCGAAGTTGACTATGAAAGTATAGGGCTTATTCAGGAAGCTGATAAAATATATATTGATGCTTTAAAAAAATGGAATCTCTACAATAAAATTTGGCAAGCTGGATCTATACTCTTGCCAGTTAAAAGTGTTGGTGTGATGGGAGACGAAAGAACTTATGAAAGATGTGTCGCATTAAGAGCCGTAGTTTCAACTGATGGAATGACAGCGGATTGGTATGAATTTCCAAATGATTTCTTGAAAGAGGTTTCCAATAATATTATTAATAAAGTTAAAGGAATAAATAGAGTTGTTTACGACATAAGTTCTAAACCTCCTGCCACAATTGAGTGGGAATAAAATAAAAATGGAAGAACTTCATAATTCATTTAAACCAATGTTAACTCCAAAACAAATGCTTCACAAGGGTATATTTGGAGGTACATATTTTAATCAACTTGTCGATTACAGAATTTTTCCAAAAGATTGGTTCAAGGATCTTGATGAATCCTATTACCTATCAAAAAAATATTTAGTAAAAATTAATTTATTTAAAATTAAATCAGGACAAACTCAACAGGAGTGGGAGGAAAAAGGATGGATTCATCAAGATGATCCAAGAGGCTGGTTTGAATGGTATTGTAAGTACTACATCGGAAGACGTCACGAAGATGACATTAGACAGATAAAAAGATGGCTAGCTTTTTGTGGTCCTAAAGGTAGATTTAGAAACGCTATTTATAATAAAATTTTCAAATCAGGTTTAAAAATTGAAAATTCAAAAGATATTTCACCTAGAATTCAACAGTCTTTATTACATTGGTCATATATAGTTAATAATCAGGACTATGAAAGCTGGAAACTTGAAAAGCAAAAATAAATGAGAAGATTTATACTAATAATATTCCTTTTATCAAGTACTTCAATATTTTCTCAAAATATTGTTACAGATACAATTTTTCATAAGGTTGAAAGAAAAGAAACTCTTTTTTCAATTTCTCAGAAATATAAAATAACTATCAATGATTTATTAAGCTTAAATCCAGAGCTTAGAGACTCGAGACTTAGAAGAAGATCAACTATACTTGTCCCTGTATTTAAATCTCCAGAGGATTTAAATTTAAAAGTTGTGGAAAATGAATTGATCGAAACAGAATTAACCTCTCTAGATTCTATTTATATTCAAAAGAAAAGAAAAAATGATGAATTGAATGTATCTGTACTTTTACCATTTAGATCATCTGAAGTTAATTTTGACTCAATTCAAGAGGTTGAATCACTTTTTGAAGATAGAAATCTTTATACCATTGCTTTAGATTTTTACTCCGGAATTCTTTATGCAATTAATGATATAAGGAAAATGGGTGTCTCAATTAATTTAAATGTTTTTGATACAGAAAACTCATTAAATAAAATTTTTGAGATATCTAATAACGAAAAAATTATTAACTCTGATATAATAATTGGACCTCTTATTCCAAGGAATTTTGAGACTTTTTCTAGTCTTGATTTCTTGGAAGCAATACCAAAAGTTTTCCCCCTTTCTACCATCCCAATAAAAATATTAAAAGGAGTCGTACAGACTGTTACTCCCAGAAATCTTTTGAGGGAAAAAATGCTAGATTACTTGGATACTAATTTAAACAGAGATGAAAATATTGTCATAATAGCAGATTCACTTAATGTAGATATTGAAAATAGGCTTACAAATATTTTTCCTAATGCAACCAAAATTAAACCTGAGTTTGAAGGATACATATTACCAGAGCTACTCGATTCTCTATTAGTTGATACACTTCCTAATAAAGTAATTGTTGAATCTGAAATATTTACTCTTATCTCCAGTGTCATATCTCAATTAAACTCTCAAATTACATCTGAGAGAGATGTTAGACTCTACACAACTTACAGGGGAAATCAATATGACGACCCAAGTATAAACATCAAGGATCTTGGTAACTTAAGATTCACATATGCCTCTATTTCAAGAAAAATTAATCAGGATTCAATAACAGATTTTGAAAGTAATTATATAAATCTATTTGGTAGCTTTCCAAACAAAGATATTGCTAGGGGTTATGATGTTACTAGGGATATTCTACTTAGAAAGCTACTTGATAATAATTTAAATAGAACTGTAAAATATGATGAGCAGACTTACAATGAATCTAAATTTCTCTATAAAAAAGATACGCTAGGTGGTTTATTTAATTCATCTATTTTTCTTTTAAAGCATGTTGACTATAGTATTGAGGAGATTAATGAATAATAAATTATATAATACCTTATTATTTTGTAAATTTGAGTCCGGAAATGTTATTCTATCCGGATGAATAAGCCAAAATATATTTTTGTTACTGGTGGTGTTACATCATCCCTCGGGAAGGGTATTATCTCTGCTTCTCTAGCACGTCTTCTTCAAGCTCAGGGCTTAAATGTTGCTATTCAAAAATTAGACCCCTATATAAATGTTGATCCAGGAACTCTTAATCCATATGAGCATGGAGAATGTTATGTAACAGATGATGGAGCTGAAACCGATCTTGATTTAGGCCATTATGAAAGATTTTTAAGCAGAAACACCTCACAGAGAAACAATATTACCACAGGAAAAATATATCAAAATGTAATTGAAAAGGAGAGGAAAGGAGAGTTTTTGGGTAAAACAGTTCAGGTTATACCTCATATAACAAATGAGATAAAAGAAAATATAAGAAATCTTGACTATAAAAATAATCTTGACATCATTATTACAGAAATAGGTGGTACTGTAGGGGATATTGAATCTTTACCATTTATAGAAGCAGTTAGACAAGTTATTTATGAAGAAGGCCCTGAAAACTCTATGGTAATTCACTTAACTTTAATTCCATACTTATCTGCAACTGGTGAACTTAAAACCAAGCCTACTCAACATTCAGTAAAAACCTTGATGGAGCTTGGTCTAAAAGCAGATGTTCTAGTTTGTAGATCAGAAAGAGATCTTTCAGATGAAGTCAAGAATAAGCTTGCGCTTTTCTGTAATGTAAAACTAGATTGTGTAATTCAATCTATTGATGTTGAAACTATTTATGATGTTCCTATGAAGATGAGAGATGAAGGCCTTGATAAAGTAACTCTTCAAAAATTGAAAATTAAAGAATCTGAACCAGACTTAGATAAATGGAAAAACTTTTTACACAAACTAAAAAATCCTACTCATCAGATTAATATTGGTTTAGTTGGGAAATACGTTGAGTTAAATGATTCATATAAATCAATTCTTGAGTCATTAATTCATGCTGGAACTGAAAATGAAGTAAAAGTCAATGTTAAGTCTATTCACTCTGAATATCTTGATAAAGAAAATATTAATAAAGAGTTAATTGATCTCGATGGAATAATTGTTGCTCCAGGTTTTGGCCAAAGAGGATTAGATGGTAAAATATTAGCTGTAGAATATGCTAGAGTAAATAAAATTCCTTTCCTAGGGATATGTCTTGGTATGCAAATGGCAGTAATCGAATATGCTAGAAATGTAAAAAAGATAAGGTACGCTAATTCAACAGAAATTTCAGAAAAATGTAAAGATCCAGTTATTGATTTAATGACATCTCAAAAAGAAATAATTAATAAGGGAGGTACAATGAGATTAGGGGCTTGGGATTGTGAAATTCTTAAGAATACAATTTCTAATAAAATTTATAGTAAAAAAGTAGTTTCCGAGAGACATAGGCACAGATACGAGTTTAATGATGAATATTCAAAAAAGATTTTTGATGAAAACTTTATTGTTGCTGGTAAAAATCCAGAGACTAATCTAGTTGAAATTGTTGAAAATAAAGACCATCCATGGTTTGTTGGTGTTCAATTTCATCCAGAATATAAAAGTAGTGTATACAATCCTCATCCAATTTTTGTAAACTTTGTAAAAGCTAGTTTAAAAAACTACCTAAAAAAATAATTATGGAAGAAAACAGGTTTGACCCCCTTCAGTTTATAGGATTTTTATTAATATCAGGAATACTAATGTTTTGGTTTTATGATAATCAATCAAATATGATTGAAAATCAAGAGGAAATAGTTGATGATAGCCAAATTGAAGTAGTTGAGCAGCCTTCGAATATTGTTGATTCATCTTACAATGACTATGAAGATAATGATGAATTTAGTGAGGAAATAATCGTTCTTGAAAACTCAAACATTTTATTAGAAGTAAGTACAAAGGGAGCTGAAATTAAGAAACTTTTACTCAAAGATTTTAATAACTATAACGATGACCCTCTATTTTTAATTGATAACAATAAGTCAATTTTTAGCTTTAATATTCCTGTTGGAAGAAATTCAAATATTAATTCACAAGATCTAAATTATACTGCTGAAATAATTGATGAAAATTCATCTGTAAAACTAAAAGCTCAAATTGATTCTAGGAGTGAACTTGAGCTGTCATTTTTTTTAGCAGATAATTCTAGCATAGTTGATTTTGAATTAGATATAATTGATAATACAAATTCAAATTATGAAAATGTTGAGTTGATATGGGGTAGAGATTCATTTAGAAATTCAAAAAGTATAGACTATGAAAACAGATACACTGCATTATCTTATGGTTTTGAAAACAATAAAGATTCTTACTTATCCGTTGCTGGTACTACAAATAAGATAATAGACAACGTTAATTGGGTGTCTTTTAGAGAACATTTCTTTAGTTCTATTTTAATTTTAAATAATGAATCTAATCAAGTTGAAATTAGCTCAGAGGATCTTTCAGGAAATGATGCTTTGGATAAAAAATTTACAAAAAGATTTCTTGCAAATATTCCACTAAGTCTTGACTCAAATAATCAGCTAAGTTTTAGCATGTATTATGGCCCAACTGATTATGAAACTTTAAAGGAGTATAATTTAAATCTTGAAAACTCAGTTCCAATAGGATGGGGTATTTTTGGCTGGTTAAATAGATTCATCTTCTTTCCACTATTTTCATTTTTAACAAATTATTTTTCCTATGGAATATCAATAATTCTAATGACAATAATTGTTAAGGTTGCTATATCTCCTCTAACATATAAGTCATATTTATCTCAGATCAAAATGAAAATTTTAAAACCTGAACTTGAAATTATTAATGAAAAGTTTGGGGATGATCCAATGAAGAAGCAACAGGAAACTATGAACCTTTATACTAAGTCTGGAGCTAATCCGATGTCTGGTTGTTTGCCAGCATTTCTTCAAATGCCAATTTTCTTTGCACTATTTACATTTTTCCCCGTAGCTTTTTCCCTAAGACAAAAAAGCTTTTTATGGGCTGATGACTTATCATCTTATGATTCAATTCTAGACCTTGGATTTTACATACCTTTATATGGAGATCATATTAGTTTATTCCCAATTTTAGCATCTGTAGCAATCTTCTTTTATACAAAAATGACTACTGGTCAGCAAATGATGTCTCCTTCTCAAACAGGTGGTGTTAATATGAAGGTAATAATGTATATGATGCCTATAATGATGCTATTTTTCTTTAACAATTATGCTAGTGGTCTAAGTCTTTATTACTTCATCTCAAATGTATTAACCATTATATTAATGCTAGTTATCAAAAACTTTATTATTGATGATCAAAAAGTATTATCAGAAATCGAAGAGAATAAAAAGAAGCCATTAAAAGTTGGTGGATTTAGAGCTAGGCTACAAAAGGCTCTTGAGGAGGCAGAGAAACAAAAGAAAAGTAGAGGTCAATAGTCTCAATGAAAACAAATAAAGTAGTTATAGCCTTGTCTGGAGGAGTAGACTCAAGTGTTGCAGCCTTTTTATTAAAAAAGAAAGGCTACGATTTGATAGGTTTATTTATGAAGAATTGGCATGATGAAAATGTAACTATTTCTGATGAATGTCCTTGGTTAGAAGACAGTAATGATGCAATGCTTGTTGCAGAAAAATTAAATATACCATTCCAAACAGTTGATTTAAGTAAAGAGTACAAAGAAAGAATAATTGACTATATGTTTGATGAGTATTCAAGAGGAAATACACCAAATCCTGACATTTTATGCAACAGAGAAATAAAGTTTGATGTGTTCATGGATATTGCTATTTCACTAGGTGCGGATTATGTTGCAACTGGTCACTATTGTAGAGTAATTGAGGACAATAATAATGAAGATGTTACTTACCAACTTCATGCTGGTATTGATAATCTTAAAGATCAATCATATTTTTTATGTCAACTTAATCAAAGTCAATTAAAAAAAATAATTTTTCCAATAGGTGATCTAAGTAAAACAGAAGTAAGAAAGATTGCTAGAGAAAATAATTTAATTACAGCTGAGAAAAAAGACTCACAGGGACTTTGTTTTGTCGGAAAGGTAAGTCTTCCTGATTTTTTACAACAGAAATTAAAGAAAAGAACAGGTGATGTTATCGAGATATCCTCGGAGTCAGATTTATATAAAAATGATATAAATCAACTTGACAAATATGAAGAACTAGAGTTTCTCTCAACTAGAATTTCTTACAAAAAAAATGATGGAAGAATAATTGGTCAACACCATGGAGCTCATTTTTTTACAATTGGGCAGAGAAAAGGTTTGTCAATAGGTGGTTACAAAGATCCATTGTTTGTTATCTCTACAAATACATCTTCAAATGAAATTTATGTTGGTGAAGGAAAAAGTCACCCTGGATTGCTTAAAAAAGTATTAAAAATAAAATACTCTGAGATTAATTGGGTAAATAATACATATAACTACTTGATTTTAAAGGATTTAGAATTGAAAGCAAGGATAAGGTACAGACAAAAACTTCAAGATATAAATGTTGAAAAATTTGAAGACTTTCTTTATGTAAAATTTAAAGAATTTCAATCTGCTATAACTCCAGGTCAATTTGTAGCTATTTACCAGAAAAATCAATTAATTGCCTCTGGTGTAATTCTTTAACTTTTATTATTGTTTTTTTTTAAAAAAAACATGCAATAATACATACAATAACCAAAAAAAAATTTTAAATTTGCACGCTTTAATACGGAATTTAATAATTATTGTATGCCAACAATATCGCAATTAGTGAGAAAAGGAAGGACTTCACAGTCGAAAAAGAGTAAGTCCGCTGCACTTGATAAATCGCCTCAAAAAAGAGGAGTTTGTACAAGGGTATATACTACTACTCCAAAAAAGCCAAATTCTGCTATGAGAAAAGTAGCAAGGGTTAGGCTTACTAATGGAAAAGAAGTCAATGCATACATACCAGGTGAAGGTCACAATCTTCAAGAACACTCTATCGTTTTGGTAAGAGGAGGTAGAGTTAAAGATCTTCCTGGAGTTAGATACCATATTGTCAGAGGAGCATTAGACACTGCTGGTGTAGAAGGGAGACTGCAACGAAGGTCCAAGTATGGTGGTAAAAAACCAAAAAAATAAACCATAATGAGAAAGAAACAATCCAAGAAAAGAGACCTTATTCCTGATCCAAAGTTTAATGACCAATTGGTAACAAGGTTTGTCAATAACCTTATGCAGCAGGGAAAAAAATCTACAGCATATAAGATTTTCTATGATGCGATAGATATTATTGAAAGTAAAAAAGAAGATAAAGAAAAGACCTCTCTTGAATTGTGGAAAGATGCTCTTTCAAATGTTATGCCACAAGTTGAAGTTAGAAGTAGAAGAGTAGGAGGAGCTACATTTCAAATACCTACACCCATTAGACCTGACAGAAAAATTTCATTAGCTATGAAGTGGCTTATAGCATCTTCAAGAAAAAGAAATGAAAAGTCAATGGCTGTAAAACTTGCACAAGAAATATTAGCAGCTGCTAAAGAAGAAGGTGCTGCTGTTAAAAAGCGTGTTGATACTCACAAAATGGCTGAAGCAAATAAAGCATTCTCACACTTCAGATTTTAATACATTATTATGGCAAGAGATTTAAAATTTACAAGAAATATTGGTATTGCAGCTCACATTGATGCTGGTAAAACTACCACTACTGAAAGAATTTTATTCTACACTGGAGTAAGTCACAAAATTGGTGAGGTTCATGATGGTGCAGCAACTATGGATTGGATGGAACAGGAACAAGAAAGAGGTATTACAATTACATCTGCAGCCACAACATGTAACTGGAATTTTCCAACTGATCAAGGTAAAGCTATTGATTCAACCAAATCATATCATTTCAACATTATAGACACCCCAGGTCACGTTGATTTCACAGTTGAGGTAAATAGATCATTAAGAGTTCTTGATGGTCTTGTTTTTTTATTTTCAGCTGTTGATGGTGTAGAGCCTCAGTCTGAAACAAATTGGAGGCTAGCTGATAATTATAAAGTTCCTAGAATAGGCTTTGTTAACAAAATGGATAGACAAGGTTCAAACTTCTTAGGTGTTTGTAATCAAGTAATTGAAAAGTTAGGTTCAAAAGCAGTACCAATTGTTCTTAATATTGGTGATGAAGAGGATTTCAAGGGTATTGTTGACCTTGTAAAGAATGTTGCAATGGTTTGGCATGAGGATAATTTTGGATCAACATTTGATGTTGTTGACATTCCAGATGATTTAAAAGAAGAAGCTGAAAGACTTAGAGGTGAACTGATTGAAGCTGTTGCTGAATATGATGAAAATTTACTTGAGAAATATTTCGATGATCCAGACTCTATTACTGAAGATGAAGTTCATAATGCACTTAGAGCTGCTACACAAGATATTAGTATAATCCCTATGATTTGTGGTTCAGCATTCAAAAACAAAGGTGTTCAATTTCTTTTGGACGCTGTTTGTAGATATTTGCCTTCACCTGAAGATAAAGATGCAATTGTTGGGACTAAGCCAGATTCTGAAGAGGAAATTTCAAGATTACCAAACGTTTCAGAACCATTTTCTGCTCTAGCATTCAAAATTGCCACTGATCCATTTGTAGGAAGACTTGCTTTCTTTAGAGTTTATTCTGGAAGACTTGATGCAGGTTCTTATGTCCTAAATAACAGATCAGGTGACAGAGAAAGAATTTCAAGAATATACCAAATGCACTCCAACAAGCAAAATGCTATTGACTTTATCGAAGCTGGAGATATTGGTGCGGCAGTTGGATTTAAAGATATTAAAACAGGTGATACTCTTTCATTTGAAAAAGCCCCAATTATTCTGGAAAGTATGGTATTCCCTGATCCCGTAATTGGTGTTGCTGTTGAGCCAAAAACAAAAGCTGATGTTGATAAGCTTGGGTTAGCCCTTTCAAAACTTGCTGAGGAAGATCCAACATTCCAAGTAAAAACTGATGAAGCTTCTGGTCAGACTGTTATTTCAGGTATGGGTGAGTTACACCTAGATATTATTGTTGACAGACTTAGAAGGGAATTTAAAGTAGAAGTTAATCAAGGTCAACCTCAAGTTGAGTACAAAGAAGCTCTAACTCAATCTGCAAGCCACAGGGAAGTTTATAAAAAGCAAACTGGAGGGCGTGGTAAATTTGCTGATATTGTATTTACAATTGAACCAGGTGAACAAGGTAAATCTGGTCTTGAATTTGTAAACTTAATTAAAGGTGGAAATATCCCTAGAGAGTATATTCCATCTGTTGAAAAAGGATTTAAGGATTCAATGAAAAATGGTCCTCTTGCTGGATTTGAAGTTGATTCTATGAAGGTAACTCTTGAGGATGGTTCTTTCCACCCTGTAGATTCTGATTCACTTTCTTTTGAACTTGCTGCAAAACTTGCATTTAAGGTAGCAGCTAAAGCTGCAAAAGCGGTTATTATGGAGCCTATAATGAAATTAGAAGTTATTACTCCAGAAGAAAATATGGGTGATATAGTAGGAGATTTAAATAGGAGAAGAGGTCAGGTTAACTCTATGGATGATAGAGCAGGAGCAAAAGTTGTGAAAGGTGAGGTTCCATTATCTGAAATGTTTGGATATGTTACATCATTAAGAACATTATCATCAGGTAGAGCAACTTCAACAATGGAATTTTCTCATTATGCAGAAACTCCTTCTAATATATCAGAAACTGTTATTTCTGAAATAAGAGGAAATACAACAGAATAAAAAATAAATTATGAGTCAGAAAATTAGAATAAAATTAAAATCTTACGACTACAACTTAGTTGACAAGTCTGCTGACAAGATTGTGAAGACTGTTAAGAATACTGGTGCTATTGTTACTGGACCTATACCTCTTCCAACTCACAAAAAGATTTTTACTGTTCTTAGATCTCCTCATGTAAATAAAAAATCAAGAGAGCAATTTAAACTGTGTTCTTATAAAAGGCTATTAGATATATATAGTTCTTCATCAAAAACTGTTGATGCTCTAATGAAGTTAGAGCTTCCTAGTGGAGTTGAAGTTGAAATTAAAGTGTAATCATTATGTCAGGTATAATTGGAAAAAAAATAGGAATGACTAGTATTTACGACGAAAGTGGTAAGAACATTCCTTGTACTATACTTCAGGTAGGACCTTGTACTATTACTCAAATTAAAACTGATGATAAAGATGGCTATTCTTCTTTTCAGCTTGGATTTGATGAAAAAATCAAAAATACTACCAAGTCATATGAAGGTCACTTCAAGAAAAGCAAATCTAAACCTATGAATAAGCTTGTCGAGTTCAAGGGATTCAATGGTGACTACAAATTGGGAGATAAGATAACTGTTGATCATTTTGTTGAAGGAGAATTTGTAGATATTTCTGGTATAACAAAGGGTAAAGGTTTTCAAGGTGTTGTTAAAAGACACGGATTTGCTGGTGTAGGTGATTCAACACATGGTCAGCATAACAGGATGAGAGCTCCAGGTTCTATTGGTGCTGGTTCTGATCCTTCAAGAGTATTTAAAGGAATGAGAATGGCTGGTCAAACGGGAAATTCAAAAGTTAAGGTATTGAATTTAAAAGTTGTTAAAGTAATGTCGGAGGATAATATTTTAATTGTAAAGGGAAGTGTTCCTGGTCACAACAACTCATATATAACAGTTAGAAAATAATGGAGCTTAAAGTACATAACATAAAGGGTAAAGAAACTGATAAAAAAATTAAGCTTAACAAAGCTATATTTGGTATTGAGCCAAATGATCATGCTATTTATCTTGATGTTAAACAATATCTTGCAAACAATAGAAAAGGTCTTCATAAGTCAAAGGAAAGAGCTGAGATTGCAGGAAGTACTAGAAAGATAAAAAAGCAAAAAGGTACAGGTACTGCTAGGGCTGGAAGTATTAAAAACCCATTATTTAGAGGAGGTGGTACAATATTTGGTCCAAGACCTAGATCTTATGATCAAAAAATAAATAAAAAGGTAAAAAAGCTTGCTAGAAAATCTGCATTAGCCTACAAGGCGAAAAATAATGAGATATTAATATTAGAGGATTTCAAGCTATCAAATCCAAAAACTTCTGATTATTTGAAAATTATCAAAGCATTTGGATTAGAATCAAAAAAGACATTATTGGTAATAAATGAACTTAACAATAACATTTATTTATCATCAAGAAACATTAAAAATTCTAAAGTTATAATTAACTCAGAATTAAACACTTATGAAATTACTGATGCAAATAACATCTTGATTTTAGAAAGTGCGGTTGAGGGAATAGAATCAACCTTGAAATAAATTATATTATGGATATACTTATAAAACCAATATTAACTGAAAAAGCAACCAACGAAAGTGAAGTAAGAAATACTTATACTTTTCTTGTGTCTAAGAATGCTAATAAAGTTGAAATTAAAAAAGCAGTTGAATCTTCTTATGGAGTTTCAGTAAAGAAAGTAAGAACCATGATATATGGAGCAGAGTCTAGAACTAGATATACCAAAAGAGGTATTCAAAATAGTAAGAAAGGTTCATACAAGAAAGCGGTAGTAAAAATATCTGAAGGAGATAGAATTGACTTCTTCGCCAATCTATAATTATGCCTGTAAGAAAATTAAAACCAGTAACACCCTCGCAGAGATTCAGAATTGTAAATGGATTTGATGCCATCACAACTGATAAACCTGAAAAGTCGTTACTAACTACAAAAAAGAGAACTGGTGGTAGAAATAACCATGGTAAAATGACAAGTAAGTACCGTGGTGGTGGTCATAAAAGAAGATATAGAATTATTGATTTCAAAAGAGATAAGTTTGATGTAACTGCTGAAGTTAAATCTATTGAATATGACCCTAATAGAACTGCATTTATTTCTCTATTAGAATATAAAGATGGTGAGAAGAGATATATTATTGCTCAAAATGGTTTAAAAGTTGGACAGAGTGTTATTTCTGGTGACAAAGCAACACCTGAAATTGGTAACGCGATGCCTGTAAGTAAAATTCCTCTTGGTACAATAATTTCATGTATTGAGCTTAATCCAGGAAAAGGTGCTAGCATTTCTAGAAGTGCTGGATCATTTGCCCAGTTAATGGCTAAAGACGGTAAGTATGTTACAATCAAGTTACCTTCTGGAGAGACAAGGTTGATATTAAATACATGTTATGCCACAATAGGCGCTGTCTCTAATTCAGATAACCAGTTAGTATCATCAGGAAAAGCAGGTAGAAAGAGATGGTTAGGTATTAGACCAAGAACTAGACCTGTTGCTATGAACCCTGTTGACCATCCAATGGGTGGAGGTGAAGGAAAAGCATCTGGTGGTCATCCTAGGTCTAAAAAAGGTATTCCTGCAAAAGGATATAGAACAAGATCGAAGAAGAAAGCATCTTCAAAATTTATAATTGAAAGAAGAAAAAAATAAAAAAGTATGTCTAGATCATTAAAAAAAGGACCATATGTTCATCTTAGCCTTCTAAAGAAGGTTAACAAGAATTTAGAGGATAATAAAAAAACTGTTATTAAAACATGGTCAAGATCTTCTATGATTATTCCTGACTTTGTTGGACAGACTATTGCTGTTCATAATGGTAGACAATTTATTCCTGTTTATATAACAGAAAATATGGTTGGTCATAAACTAGGAGAGTTTTCTCCGACAAGATCGTTTAGAGGACATTCTGGAAATAAAAGATAATGGGTTCAAGAAAAAGAAATAGCGCTGAGAAAATAAAAGAGGCAAAGAAAGATTTAGCATTTGCTAAACTTAATAATTGCCCTACTTCTCCTAGAAAGATGCGATTAGTAGCTGATCAAATAAGAGGTGAAGATATCTCAAGCGCACTATCTATTTTAAAATTTAGTCCAAAGGAGGCTTCAAGAAGATTAGAAAAGCTTCTTGTTTCAGCTATTTCTAATTGGCAATCTAAGAATGAAAATTCTGATATAGACTCGGCTCAGCTATTTGTTAAAGAGATAAGAGTTGATAGTGCAGGTATGCTTAAAAGAATAAGAACAGCTCCTCAGGGTAGAGCTCATAGAATTAGAAAAAGATCTAATCATGTAACATTAATACTTTCATCAAAAACAATAAATTAAATGGGACAAAAAACAAATCCAATAGGAAATAGATTAGGTATTATCAGAGGCTGGGATTCTAACTGGTATGGTGGAAGAGATTATGGAGATAAGCTTGCAGAAGATGATAAGATTAGAAAGTATATTTATGCAAGACTTTCACGTGCTAGTGTTTCAAGTATAATAATTGAAAGAACACTTAAGTTAATTATCATTACTATTACTACAGCTAGACCTGGAATTATAATTGGTAAAGCTGGTCAAGAAGTTGATAAATTAAAAGAGGAATTAAAAAAGATTACCTCAAAAGACGTTCAGCTTAACATACATGAGATTAAAAGGCCTGAATTAGACTCCTTCCTTGTAGGTAACAGTATTGCAAGACAAATTGAGAATAGAATTTCCTACAGAAGAGCAATAAAAATGGCTATTGCAGCAGCAATGAGGATGAATGCTGAAGGTATTAAAATTCAAATATCAGGAAGACTGAATGGTGCAGAAATGGCTAGGTCAGAATCATATAAAGAAGGTCGAATTCCTCTTTCTACTTTTAGGGCGGATATTGACTATGCAATAGTTGAAGCTCATACTACTTATGGTAGACTTGGAATTAAGGTTTGGATAATGAAAGGTGAAGTTTATGGAAAAAGAGAATTATCTCCATTAGTGGGAATGAAAAAGTCTTCTGGTAATTCTAAGAAGAATAATAGACAAAGAGAAAGAAAAAGTTAATTAGATATGTTAACACCAAAAAGAACTAAATACAGAAAAGCTCAGAAAGGTCGAATGAAAGGTTTGTCCCAGAGAGGACATAGACTATCTAATGGTATGTTTGGAATTAAATCTTTAGAGTCTAAGTTTTTAACTTCAAGACAAATAGAGGCAGCTAGGATTGCAGCTACAAGGTATATGAAAAGAGAGGGTATGCTGTGGATCAAAATTTTTCCAGATAAACCAATTACAAAAAAACCTCTTGAGGTTAGGATGGGTAAAGGTAAAGGTGCTCCTGAATATTTTGTTGCTGTTGTAAAGCCTGGAAGAATTCTTTTTGAAGTTTCGGGTGTACCAATTGCAGTTGCTAAAGAGGCACTAAGATTAGCTGCACAAAAGTTACCTGTTACAACTAAGTTTATAGTAGCAAGAGATTTTGAAGGATAATTATGAAAATAACTGAAATTAGAAATATGACCATTGACGAGTTAAACGAAAAGTTGACTGATACATCAAAAAAATTATCACAACTTAAGTTTAATAACTCAGTTCAAACTATTGAAAATCCTCTTGAAATTAAAACTTTAAGAAGACAAATAGCTAAGTTAAAAACAATATTAAACGAAAAAAAACAAGATTAAATGTCAACTAGAAGTTTAAGAAAAGAAAGAATTGGAATTGTTTCATCTGATAAAATGGATAAGTCTGTTATTGTTTCAGAGGTTAAAAAAGTAAAGCATCCTGTTTATGGAAAGTTTGTCTTAAAAACAAAAAAGTACGTTGCACACGATGAAAAGAATGATTGTAATGAAGGAGATACTGTAAAAATTATGGAGACTAGACCAATGAGTAAGACAAAAAAGTGGAGAATTGTAGAAATAATAGAAAGAGCAAAATAAAATGGTACAACAAGAATCAAGACTTAAGGTAGCAGATAATACTGGAGCAAAAGAAGTTCTAACTATAAGAGTTTTAGGTGGAACGAAAAGAAGATATGCCAGACTAGGTGATAAAATTGTTGTAACTGTTAAAGATGCTACTCCAAATGGAACTGTAAAAAAAGGTCAAGTTTCAATTGCAGTAGTTGTTAGAACAAAAAAAGAAGTTAGAAGAAATGATGGATCTTATATTAGATTCGATGAAAATGCTTGTGTTTTATTATCTCAAACAGGAGAGATGAGAGGAACAAGAGTATTCGGCCCTGTGGCTAGAGAATTAAGAGATAAGCAATTTATGAAAATAGTATCTCTTGCACCTGAAGTTTTATAATATTGAATGTGATGAATAAAATAAAAATTAAAAAAGGAGATCAAGTATTAGTTATTGCCGGAGAGAATAAAGGAGCGAAAGGTACAGTCCTCAAAATTCTTTATAACTCAAATAAAGCAATTGTTGAAGGCGTTAATACAGTTAAAAGACATACTAAGCCAAACTCTGAGAATCCTAAAGGTGGTATAGTTGAGAAACAGCTACCTATTAATATTTCTAATTTATCATTAATGACTAAGGATGGTGAGAAAACTAGGGTAGGTTACAAAGTTGAGGATGGAAAAAAAGTTAGGATATCTAAAAAATCTAAAGAAATAATCTAAAAATGAGCTACACACCAAGACTTAAAGAAGATTACTCTAACAAGATTGTTAATGAATTAAAAGACAAACTTCAGTTGGATAACATAATGCAGGTTCCAGTTTTAGAAAAAATTGTTATTTCTAGAGGAGTTGGTGCTGCAGTTAGTGATAAAAAACTTGTAGATCATGCTGTTGAGGAATTAACACTTATCTCAGGTCAAAAAGCTATTGCAACTCTATCAAAGAAGGATGTTGCTTCATTTAAGCTTCGTAAAGGGTCTCCAATTGGAGCTAAAGTAACATTAAGAGGTGAGAGAATGTATGAATTTCTTGATAGGCTTATTACGATTGCTCTTCCTAGGGTTAGAGACTTCCAAGGTATAAATCCAAAAGGATTTGATGGGAGAGGAAATTACAATCTTGGAATTAGAGAACAAATTATATTCCCTGAGATAAACATCGATAAAGTAAATAAGATTGCAGGTATGGATATAACTTTTGTTACAAGTACAAACTCTGACAAAGAGGCTCAAGCATTATTAACAGATTTAGGATTACCATTTAAAAAATAAGAATTATGGCAAAAGAATCAATGAAAGCTAGGGAAAGAAAAAGACAACGTATAGTTGCAAAATATGCTGCAAAAAGGCAAGCATTAAAAGATGCAAAAGATTATGTGGGTCTTCAAAAACTTCCTAAAAATGCGTCACCAATTAGATTACATAACCGATGTAAACTTACTGGAAGACCAAAAGGATATATAAGGCAATTTGGGATTTCTAGAGTTATGTTTAGAGAAATGGCTAATAAAGGTTTAATCCCAGGAGTAACTAAAGCAAGTTGGTAAATTAAAGATTATGTATACAGACACTATTGCAGATTATTTAACTAGAATTAGAAATGCCAGCATGGCAGGTCATAAAGTTGTTGACATACCTTCATCTAATATCAAGAAGGATATTACAAAAATACTTTTTGATCAAGGTTACATTCTTAGTTATAAGTTCGAGGAAACAAAAAACAACCAAGGCAGTATAAAAATTGCTTTGAAGTACGATTCAATTTCTAAAGAGCCTGTAATTAAAGAAATACAAAGAATTAGTAAGCCTGGTTTGAGAAAATACTCTAGCTCTCAAGAGTTCCCAAGAATTTTAAATGGTTTGGGAATATCAATAGTTTCTACATCAAAAGGTGTTATGACAGGGAAGCAAGCTGCAAGCCAGAATATTGGAGGTGAATTAATCTGTTATGTATTTTAAAATATAAGTTATGTCAAGAATAGGAAATAATCCAATAAGTATTCCAGAAGGTGTTTCAGTAAACGTTAATAATAATGTTATTACTGTTAATGGTAAAAATGGTGAAATGTCTCAAGTTTTTGATGGAGTTAGTTTTGATATATCAGATAATACAATTCTAGTAAAAAGAAATTCTGAATCTAAGGATCACAAATCAAAGCATGGATTATACAGATCACTAGTTGCAAATATGGTAACAGGAGTTTCAGAAGGTTTTACAAAAGAACTTGAACTAGTTGGGGTTGGTTACAGAGCAAGTAATTCTGGTCAAAAATTAGATCTTTCACTTGGATTCTCTCACACGATTGTATTGGATATAGCTCCAGAGGTTAAAGTCGAAGCTATTAATGAAAAAGGACAAAATCCAATTATTAAACTTACATCAATGGACAAGCAACTAGTAGGTCATGTTGCTGCTAAAATTCGTTCTTTTAGAAAGCCAGAGCCTTACAAAGGAAAAGGAATTAAGTTCGTTGGTGAGCAAATAAGAAGAAAAGCAGGTAAATCAGCTTAATATGGGAAATACTAAAACATATAGAAGAAATAGAATTAGACAAAGAATTAAGAAAGTGATTTCAGGTACATCAGATTTTCCTAGATTATCTGTATTTAGAAGTAACAAAGAAATTTATTGCCAGTTAATCGACGATGTTAGTGGAAAGACTTTAATGCAATCTTCTTCTCGTGACAAGTCTATTACTGATTTAAAATTAGAGACTAACATGGATGTTTCATTTAATGTCGGTAAGATACTTGCTGAAAAAGCTGTCAAAAAAGGTATTAAAAAAATAAAATTTGATAGAGGTGGTTACCTTTATCATGGAAGAGTTAAATCACTTGCTGAAGGTGCAAGGGAAGGTGGACTTAAATTTTAATTATGTATAAAAATTATAAAAACGTCGAACTTGTAAAACCTGCTGGATTAGATCTTAAAGATAGACTTGTAGGTATTCAAAGAGTAACTAAAGTGACTAAAGGTGGTAGAGCTTTTGGTTTCTCTGCTATTGTTGTGGTAGGTGATGAAAATGGTGTTGTTGGACATGGTCTTGGAAAAGCAAAAGAAGTTACAATTGCAATTTCTAAAGCTGTTGAAGATGCAAAGAAAAATTTAGTAAGGATTCCAATTGATAATGGAACACTTCCACATGAGCAAAAAGGTAAATTTGGGGGTGCTAAAGTATTTATTAAGCCTGCAACTGAAGGTACGGGGGTAATTGCTGGTGGTGCAGTTAGAACTGTTTTAGAGGCTGTTGGTGTTCAAAATGTACTTTCTAAATCTCAGGGATCTTCAAATCCACATAATGTTGTTAAAGCTACTTTTGACGCACTACTTAATTTAAGAAGTCCGTTAATGATTTCAAAACAAAGAGGTATTTCTCTTGATAAAGTATTTAAAGGATGAGCAAGAAAGTTAGAATTAAACAAGTAAGAAGTACGATTAAAAGACTAGAGTCTCAAAAGAGAACTCTCAGAGCTTTAGGCTTAAGGAAAATTGGAATGGAAGTTGAGCATGAGTTAAGCCCATCAATTTCTGGCATGATAGATAAAGTTAAACATCTTGTAGAGATTAATTCTGTAAACAAATAATTATGAGCTTAAATAATTTAAAGCCTGCAAAAGGTTCAAATAAGACAAGTGGTAAAAGACTTGGTAGAGGTCAAGGTTCTGGAAAAGGTGGTACCTCAACAAAAGGTCATAAAGGTGCTCAATCAAGATCTGGATATTCAAGAAAGATAGGTTTTGAAGGTGGACAGATGCCACTTCAAAGAAGGATTCCAAAGTTTGGTTTTAATAATATAAATAGAATTGAATATAAAACTATTAACGTAGATGATATACAGACTTTAGTTGAAGATAAAAAAATCAAAAAAGATTTAACCTTTGAAAAAATGATTGAGTTAAGAATTGCTAAAAAAGGTGATCTTATTAAAGTTCTAGGCAGAGGAAAAATTGATGTTCCTGTAAATGTTGCTGCTCATAAATTTTCTGCATCAGCTGAAAAGTTAATTGAAAAGGCTGGTGGAAAAATAACTAAAATATAAAGTGAATAAATTAGTAGACATAATAAAAAATATATATAATATTAAAGAGTTAAGAGATAGAATTCTTTTTACTTTAGGTTTATTATTGGTCTACAGATTAGGAGCACAAGTTGTGCTTCCTGGTGTTGATTCTCTTGCTTTGTCTGATCTTTCAACAAGATCTGATGGAGGAGGGTTATTAGGTATATTAAATGCATTCACTGGTGGTGCTTTCGCAAATGCATCCATATTTGCGCTTGGTATTATGCCATACATTTCAGCAGCTATTGTTGTTCAATTAATGGGAGTAGCTCTTCCATATCTTCAAAAGCTTCAGAAAGAAGGTGAGAGTGGTAGAAAAAAAATAACACAAATTACTCGATGGTTAACAATCTTTATATGTGTTGTTCAGGCTCCTGCCTATTTATACGGACTTAGTGCACTTGGTGTTCCTGATAGTGCATTTATTTTTGGTAGAACTCCAATGTTCGTTCTATCATCAATTATTATTCTAGTTACTGGTTGTATTTTTGCAATGTGGCTAGGTGAAAAAATAACAGACAAAGGAATTGGAAATGGAATATCACTTCTTATTACTGTTGGTATTGTTGCTACTTTACCACTTTCATTTACCCAAAACCTTGTCTCAAGAGTTTCTGAAAGTAATGGAGGTTTAATAATGGTAGTTATAGAGCTAGCAGTATGGTTAGTAATTATTCTATTATCAATACTATTAGTTATGGCTGTAAGACAAATACCAGTTCAATATGCAAGAAGAAACTCTGTACCTGGATCTCAATCTCCTGGTATGGCTACAAGACAATATATACCCCTAAAGCTTAATGCTTCAGGTGTTATGCCAATAATCTTTGCTCAGGCACTTATGTTTGCACCAGCAACAATTGGTAGTGTTTTTAGTGACTCATCAATTGGTCAGTGGCTTCAAGCAAGTTTTTCTGACATATTTGGATTATGGTATAATGTTTTATTTGCACTTCTAGTTATAATCTTTACATTTTTCTATACTGCTATTACAGTACCTACTAATAAAATGTCAGATGATTTAAAAAGAAGCGGTGGATTTGTCCCTGGTATACGACCAGGGAACGAAACATCAGAATATTTAGATTCAGTGATGTCTCATATTACTTTTCCTGGATCTCTTTATCTAGCAGTTATAGCAATCTTCCCTGCTATAGTTGTCCAATTAATTGGTATGCAACAAGGTTGGGCACTTTTTTATGGAGGTACATCTCTTTTAATTATGGTAGGAGTTGCTATTGACACAATACAGCAAGTAAATGCATATTTACTTAATCATCATTATGATGGACTTATGAAATCTGGTTCAATGAGAAGTAAACCAACTATATAATATGGCTAAACAGAAATCTATAGAACAAGAAGGTAAAATTATAGAGGCTCTTTCTAACGCTATGTTTAGAGTAGAACTTGAGAATGGACATGTTGTTACTGCTCATATTTCTGGTAAGATGCGTTTGCATTATATAAAGCTTCTTCCAGGTGATAAAGTAAAACTTGAAATGAGTCCATATGATTTGACAAAGGCAAGAATAACATTTAGAATGTAAAAATATTATGAAAGTAAGAGCATCAATAAAGAAAAGAAGTAGTGAATGTAAAATCGTCAGAAGGAAAGGTCGATTATATGTAATTAATAAAAAAAATCCACGATTTAAACAAAGACAAGGTTAATTATGGCAAGAATTTCAGGAATAGATATACCAAAGGATAAAAGAGGAGCAATAGCTTTAACCTACATATATGGAATAGGTAGAAGCCTTGCATTAACAATCTTAGAAGAAGCTAAAGTTGATTTAAATAAGAAAGTTTCTGATTGGGATGATAAAGATATTGCTAGTGTAAGGGATGTTGTTGGAAAACTTCAAATTGAAGGTGAGTTAAGATCAGAGACACAATTAAACATTAAAAGATTAATGGATATTGGGAGTTTTAGAGGTATTAGACATAGAACTGGTTTACCACTAAGAGGTCAAAGAACAAAAAATAATTCCAGAACAAGAAAAGGAAAAAGAAAAACTGTAGCTAATAAGAAAAAAGCAACTAAATAATTATGGCAAAATCTACTAGTAAAAAAAGAAAAGTAATTGTTGATACATCTGGTGAAGCTCATATAAATGCTTCATTCAATAACATTATTATATCAATTACTAATTTAAAAGGTGAAGTTATATCATGGTCTTCAGCTGGAAAAATGGGTTTTAGGGGTTCTAAGAAGAATACTCCATTTGCTGCTCAAACTGCCGCGGAGGATGCAGCTAAAATCGCTCATGATGCTGGTGTTAGAAGAATTAAAGTTTTAGTAAAAGGACCTGGAAATGGAAGAGAATCAGCTATTAGAACTTTACATAATAATGGACTAGAAGTTTCTGAAATTGTTGATGTTACTCCAATGCCACATAACGGATGTAGACCACCTAAAAGAAGAAGAGTTTAATAAATAGAATTTAAATGGCAAGATACAGAGGACCAAAAACAAAAATATCTAGAAAGTTCGGTGAACCATTATTTGGTGAGGATCGTACTTTAGAGAAAAAAAATTACCCACCGGGGCAACATGGTAATACAAAAAGAAGAGCCAAAAAATCAGAATATGCAATTCAGCTTATGGAAAAGCAGAAAGCTAAATATACTTATGGTATTCTTGAAAAGCAGTTTAGAAACATATATGATAAGGCTAATAGAGGAAAAGGTATTACTGGTGAGCTACTTTTACAGCTATGTGAATCTAGACTAGATAATGTTGTATTTAGGATGGGAATATCTAATACAAGAGATGGTGCAAGACAGTTAGTCTCTCACAAACATATTCTTGTTAATGGATCAATTGTTAATATCCCATCATACACTTTAAGACCTGGAGACAAAGTTTCTATAAGAGAGAAATCTAAGTCTTTAAAGGCAATTGAGAGTTCTCTTAGAGAAAATATATCTGAATATGAATGGATAAAATTTAATAGAGAACGTCTTGAAGGTGAATTTATTTCTCTTCCAGAAAGAGAACAAATTCCTGAAAATATTAAAGAACAACTTATTGTTGAATTATACTCAAAATAAAAAATATGGCAATTTTAAACTTTCAAAAACCAGATAAAGTAATCATGATTGACTCTACAGAGTCTCATGGTAAATTCGAATTTAGACCTTTAGAACCAGGATATGGTTTAACTATTGGTAACGCTCTTAGAAGAGTATTGTTATCTTCTTTAGAAGGTTATGCGTTTACATCCATCAAAATTGAAGGTGTAGATCATGAATTTTCTACAATTGAAGGAGTTGTCGAGGATGTAACAGAAATCATCTTAAACATAAAGCAAATTAGACTTAAGAGACAAATTGACGATGTTGACAACGAGAAGATTAATGTTATAGTTGGGAATCAAAAAGTACTTAAAGCTTCAGACCTTCAAAAATTCATATCTGGTTTCCAAATTCTTAACCCTGACCTTGTTATATGTAATCTTGAGAAAGATGTTAAGCTAAGTATTGAGCTAAACATTGATAAGGGTAGAGGATATGTTCCATCTGAAGAAAATAAAAAATATAATGAGTCTGTTGGGGTAATTGCTATTGACTCAATTTACACTCCAATAAAAAATGTTAAGTATGATATAGAAAATTACAGAGTAGAACAAAAGACTGATTATGAAAAACTTGTTTTTGAAATAATCACAGATGGTTCTATACATCCAAAAGATGCTCTTACTGAAGCAGCAAAAATACTTATTCACCATTTCATGCTATTCTCTGATGAACTTATTACTCTTGAGGCAGATGAAATTGCTCAATCTGAGACTTATGATGAAGAATCTCTTCATATGAGACAGCTTCTTAAGACAAAACTTATAGATATGGATTTATCTGTTAGAGCTTTAAATTGTCTTAAAAGCTGCTGAGGTTGATACATTAGGTGATCTTGTTTCTTTTAATAAAAATGACTTAATGAAGTTTAGAAACTTTGGTAGAAAGTCTTTAACAGAGCTAGAAGAATTAGTTATACTAAAAGGTTTATCATTTGGTATGGATCTTACTAAATATAAACTAGATAAAGATTAAACAATGAGACACGGTAAAAAAACAATTAAACTTGGTAGAAAGTCAGCTCATAGAAAAGCTATGTTAGCTAACATGGCAGTATCATTAATTGAGCATAAAAGGATTACTACTACATCAACTAAAGCTAAAGCTTTAAAGATTTTTATTGAGCCTTTAATTACCAAGTCCAAAAATGATAATACACATAATAGAAGACTATGCTTTAGCAAATTGAGGAATAAGGATGGTGTTAAGACTCTATTTGATGAGATAGCTCAAAAAGTAGCTAATAGACCAGGTGGATATACAAGAATAATCAAATTAGGTAATAGAATGGGAGATAATGCATCAATGGCTATGATCGAGCTTGTAGATTTTAATAACCTGTATAACTCAAAACAAGTTAAAGAATCTCCAAAAGAACAAGTGGTCGATTCAGAGGAAAAAGCTGAGTCTTAATAACACTAAATAAAAAGTAATTAACAAAAGGACATATGTATTTTCATATGTCCTTTTTTTATGTAATTTTACTTTCCGAAATGACTTACAAAAAAAGGAAAAAAGGACTCGTACTGTTAGCTGATGGTACGATTTTTTATGGTCGTTCTACCGGAATCAATGGCACTTCTTTTGGTGAAATCTGTTTTAATACTGGAGTAACTGGATATCAAGAAATATTTACTGATCCATCTTATTTTGGACAAATTATGGTAACTACAACTTCTCATATTGGAAACTACGGTATCAAAATGTCAGAATCTCAATCAAATAAAATTTATATCAGTGGACTAATTTGTAAAAATTTTAGTTCTGTAAACTCAAGATCAAACTCTGAATCAATTAAAAAATGGTTTGAATCAAATAAACTAGTTACTTTATGTGATGTTGATACTAGAGCTCTTGTAAGATATATAAGAGATAATGGAGCAATGAATGCTGCTATAACTACAGAGGTTGATAAAATTTCAGATATCAAGAAAAAACTTAGCAATTTTCCAAGTATGAATGGATTAGAACTTGCATCTAAAGTTTCTACAAAAGAACCTTATGAAATTGGAAATAAACAATCTAATAAAAGGTTAGCAGTAATTGACTTGGGAATTAAAAAGAATATACTTGATAATTTTGTTAAAAGAGATCTATTTGTTAAAGTTTTTCCATATGATTCAAGTCTTGATCAAATGCTAAAATTTAAACCTAATGGATTTTTCCTTTCAAATGGTCCTGGTGATCCTGAACCATTAAAAACAGTTATAGAAACAACAAAAGAAATTCTTGAAAAAAATTATCCATTATTTGGTATCTGTCTTGGTCATCAAGTTATTGCACTAGCTAATAATATAAAAACATATAAAATGTTTAATGGACATAGAGGTATTAATCACCCTGTTTTAAACATCAATACTGGTAAAGGAGAAATAACATCTCAAAATCATGGTTTTGCTGTTGATTATGATACTGCTGTTGCTAACAAGTCAGTTAAAATCTCACATAAACATTTGAATGATCAAACAGTCGCTGGTCTTGAAATAAAATCTAAGAATTGTTTTTCTGTTCAATATCATCCTGAGGCTGGTCCTGGCCCTAATGATGGAAATTATTTATTTGATCAATTCTTATCAAAACTAAATTAACCAATGACTAAAATAAAAAAAATAGTATCGAGGCAGATTTTTGACTCAAGAGGAAATCCTACAGTTGAAACTGATGTAATCACCACAAACAATGTAATTGGAAGGGCTGCTGTCCCATCTGGTGCATCTACGGGTGAACATGAGTCTGTAGAATTAAGAGATGGATTGGACTCATATATGGGTAAATCTGTTTTTAATGCTGTGAAAAATGTAAATGAAATTATTTCAAAAGAATTAAATAACCTATCAATTTTTGATCAGAAACTTATTGATGAAAAAATGATTAAACTAGATGGTACGAATAATAAATCTAAACTTGGAGCAAATGCTATTCTCTCAGTTTCTCTAGCTGTTTCAAAGGCTGCTGCTAATGAAAAGAATATATCTCTTTTTAAATATTTAGGTGATTCAAATTCAAATGTTTTGCCTGTCCCACTTATGAACATAATTAACGGTGGAAGTCATTCTGACTCACCAATTTCATTTCAAGAGTTTATGATTGTTCCTGTTGGAGCAAAAAGTTTTACTAATGCTTTACAGATTGGTAATGAAGTTTTTCATAATCTAAAGTCCATTCTGAAATCAAGAGGTCTTTCAACAGCTGTTGGTGATGAAGGTGGATTTGCTCCAGAACTAGATGGTACTGAAGACGCAATAAATACAATTATTGAAGCAGTAAATAAAGCAGGATATGAGATGAAAAAAGATGTAATGATAGCTTTAGATTGTGCATCATCAGAATTTTACAAAGATGGATATTATGACTATTCAATATTTGAAAAAAATAATTCAACTAAGTTAAATTCTAATGAACAAGTTGATTTCTTAGTTGAATTATGTGAAAAATATCCAATAATTTCAATAGAGGATGGAATGGATGAAAATGATTGGGACGGTTGGAAGCTCTTGACAGAAAAAATTGGTGATAAAGTTCAACTTGTTGGGGACGATCTTTTTGTAACTGATTTAAATAGATTGTCTAAAGGAATAAATGAAAAAATTGGAAATTCTATTCTTATAAAATTTAATCAAGTTGGATCATTATCTGAAACTATCTCTTCAATTAATCTTGCATCTGAAAATAATTTTACCTCAGTAATTTCTCATAGATCAGGTGAAACTGAAGATTCTACTATCGCAGACCTTTGTGTAGCTTTTAACACTGGTCAGATTAAAACTGGTTCAATGTCAAGAAGTGATAGAATGTCAAAATACAATCAATTACTAAGGATAGAGGAAGAGCTTGGCGAAAATGCAAAATTTCTTGGAAAAGAGGCATTTAATTTAAAGCTTTCTTAATTTAAATTTTAATTAATTTTTTTCTTAACTGCAGGTAAATTAAATTTGTAGAAACACCTAATTATGGGAAAATCTGCAAAAATTGAATTTGATGGAAAATCTTATACATTTCCTGTAATTACTGGATCTGAAAATGAAGAGGCAATTGATATAAATCAATTAAGATCAGAAACTGGTTTGATTACCTATGATCCAGGCTATAAAAACACAGGTCATTGTATAAGTGAAATAACTTACCTTGACGGAGAGAATGGTGTTTTAAGATACAGAGGCTACTCTGTTGATGAATTATGTCAAAAAAAATCTTTCTTAGAGGTTGCTTATCTTTTAATTTATGGAGATTTACCATCAAAGTCAGAGATACAAAAGTTTCAAGAGGATATTAGAGAAGAAGCCCTTGTAGATGAAGATCTTAAGCAAATCTTTAAAAGTTTCCCTAAATCTGCTCATCCAATGGGTGTATTATCCTCTCTTACATCTGCTTTGATTGCATTTAACCCTTTAAATGAAACAAAAATTTCATTAAAAGATACTGCAGGTACAACAGAAAAAGATAAAATGTATTTATCTACAATCAGACTTCTTGCAAAGTTTCCTATTATGTCATCTTGGACGTTAAGAAAAATCAAAGGTTTGCCTTTAAATTATAGTAACAATAATTTAGAGTATACAGAAAATATTGCGTATATGATGTTTGCTAAGCCAAATCAAGATTATAAGCAAAATGATATAATTGTTAATGCTTTGAACACACTCTTGATTCTTCACGCTGATCACGAACAAAATTGTTCAACATCAACTGTAAGAATAGTAGGATCATCATATGCTGGTTTATATGCATCAATATCTGCAGGAATTTCTGCCCTTTGGGGAAGATTACATGGAGGTGCTAATCAAGCTGTAATTGAGATGCTAGAGTTGATTAAAAATGATGGTTCGGATATTGATAAATATATTGACAAAGCAAAAGATAAGTCTGATCCATTTAGATTGATGGGATTTGGTCATAGGGTTTATAAGAACTTTGATCCTAGAGCAAAAATAATTAAAAAAGCTGCTGATCAAGTTCTTAATGATCTTGGTATTGATGATCCAATACTTGAAATTGCTAAATCAATTGAAGAAAAAGCATTAAACGATGAATACTTTATTGAAAAAAAATTATATCCAAATGTGGACTTCTACTCTGGTATTATTTACAGAGCTTTAGGTATTCCTACCGAAATGTTTACAGTTATGTTTGCTCTAGGAAGAATACCTGGTTGGATTGCTCAGTGGAAAGAAATGAGAGACTCTAAAAATCCAATTGGAAGACCAAGACAGATATATAACGGTCCAACACATAGGTCAATTTCATAAATTCAATGGATATCAAATCAGATATTTCAAAGTTAGTTTCAGTTTTTTTAGAAAAAAAATTTAATCTAAAAACAAATGAAATTGAAATTCAAAATACAAAAAAAGATTTTCAAGGTGATTTAACTATTGTCCTCTTTCCTTTTTATAAAGACCTAAAAAAAGACCAGATTTCATCTTTTGGTAAAGATCTTGGAGAAAGTTTAGTAAGCAGTTCTGAAAATATTATTTCTTTTAATATAGTTGGTGGTTTTTTAAATCTTACTATCTCTGATAAATATTACCTAAACTTTATCGAGTCAATTAAAGATGATATTGATTTTGGAAAATCAAAAAAACAAAATGAGACTTTTATTGTTGAATTTTCATCTCCAAATACAAACAAACCTCTTCATCTAGGACATATAAGAAATAATCTACTGGGTTATTCTATTTCAAAAATTCTCGAAGCAAATGGGAAAAATGTAAAGAAAGTTCAAATCATAAATGATAGAGGGATACATATTTGTAAGTCAATGATTGCATGGAAGCAATATGGTGAGGGTAAAACACCTAAATCAGAAAATATCAAAGGAGATAAATTTGTTGGAGATTATTATATACTTTTTGATAAGATACATAATCAACAAAAAAATGAACTTTTAAAGTCTGGTATTGAAACAGATAAAGCTGAAGATAGTACTCAAATAATGCAAGATGCTAAAAATGAGTTAATGAATTGGGAAAATAATGATGAAGAAACACTAAAAATTTGGAATATGATGAATCAATGGGTATATGAAGGATTTGAAAGTACATATAAGTTATTAGGAGTTTCTTTTGATAAAAATTATTATGAAAGTCAGACTTATTTATTAGGAAAGGATATAATTAAAGAAGGACTTAGTAAAAATGTATTTTATACAAAAGAAGATTCATCAATATGGATAAATCTTGATGACGAGGGTCTTGATGAAAAATTATTGTTAAGATCAGATGGAACGTCTGTTTATATGACTCAAGATCTTGGTACAGCAGTTCAGAGAATTTCTGATAATGAAAATGTTAAAGGAATGATTTATACTGTAGGAAATGAACAAGACTATCACTTTAACGTATTATTTAAAATTTTAAAAAGACTTGGTTATGATTGGGCTAGTTATCTTTCTCATTTAAGCTATGGAATGGTTGACCTTCCGTCTGGTAAAATGAAAAGCAGAGAAGGAACTGTAGTTGATGCTGATGATTTAATATTTGAATTAATTGATAATGTAAAAGAAACTACCGAGAACCTTGATAAATTTAAATCAAAAAATGAAGCACTAGATTATGAAGATTATAAAAGCATTGCTCTTGGTGCTCTAAAATACTATATACTTAAAGTTGACCCTAAGAAAAACATTCTATTTAATCCAGAAGAATCAATTGATCTTAACGGAAATACTGGTCCTTTTATTCAGTATGCATTTGTTAGAATCCAGTCAATTATAAAAAAGTATAATAATGAAATTTCTATTGATAAGGGATACTCTCTTAATGATAAAGAAAAAGAAATTTTGAAGATAATATATGATTTACCTGTAGTAATTAAAAATTCGTACAAAGAGCTTTCTCCTGCGCTAATAGCAAACTATTTATATGATTTAGTTAAAAGCTACAATTCTTTATATCAAAATTTTAATATTTTAAATTCTGAATCAAAAGAATCAACATCTGTTAGGCTTTTGATATCTCTTAAAACAAGAGATGTAATTAAGTTGTGTTCTGAGCTTTTAGGAATAGATCTACCAAATAAAATGTAAAAAAAAAGTCACCCGAAGGTGACTTTTATTTTATCTGAGTGTAAATTACTTAGATACAGCAAGGTTGTAAACAACAAGACCGAAACCGATTTTGTTAATTGCATCACCAACGTTGTATATAACATCCATTTGACCTGCAAGGCCACTAAAGATTCCACTATACCATCCGTCAGTTCCTGCCATATATCCAATTGGATAAATAGCCCAACCTATAAGTACGAATTTACATAGCATTTTATGCGCACTCTCAACATTTCCACCAGCTGATTTAGCTAGTTTTGCTGCGCCTCCTACAAAGATTTCAGCAACAATAGCAAAATATGCTATACCTGAAACTAGACCCCATAATTGAGCGTCAAGAGGACCTATGCCTGCTTCACCGAAATATCCAGTAACAAGCATAACAACTGAAAGACCGATTAACTTCCACAACATGCTTTTAGTAGCACCTGATGGCTTTAAAATTAGATAAAACTCTACACACATAAGTGGTACAGTTAGGATCCAATCTACATACCTGTAAGCAGTAGTTATATCACCTTCCATAGCAGCATTTCTCATATAGTAATAGTGAAGAGCTGCAATACCAGTAATAAGCGCTGAAACTAACATTGAAGTTTTCCACTTATCAGCTACTAAATTCATAGCAGAGAAAAAGAAAAGAGTAGATGCAAACATTGCTGCAAACCCAATCCAAAAAGTGAAATCAGTCAAGCTTAAATCAGTAGCTAAAACCGGTAAAATACTTAATAAATTTTCCATAATTAAATTAATTATTGTTTATAGAAAAGTAAATTAAATAAAATAATGGAGTTAAAAAAGATAATTTAAAAAAAAATCATATCTTTTTTTATCAAATATTTAATGAATTGTGACAAAAATTATCATATTCAGAATAGCTATTTTTACAATTTTTTTAACATTAAGCTATTTATTATCAGCAAATTACCAGGATATGATAGGATTTGCACTTGTTTTATCTGTTGGACTAATTCACGGAGCAAATGACTTGTTAATAATTAAAAAAAATTCAAAATTTACATCTAATTATAGTCAATTTAGACCCTTTTTTATATATATAGGTGTTGTTTTTCTTGGATTTATCTTCTTTTATCTTTTCCCTTCATTTGCCTTAATTGCGTTTATTATTGTATCTATTTATCATTTTGGTGAGCAACATTTGGAAGCCATACCAATAACTAGAAGTTTAAAAAACTATTACAGGTTTATATCTATTGTATCTCATGGAATTATACTATTTACAATAATTTTTATGAATAATATTAATACTGTAAATAATGTTTTTTTATCATTTAAAATTAACTTTTTGAATTCTAGTTCCTTGAATATAATTTTAATTATAGCTTCAATTGTATATATATCCACTTTAGTAATTAATAAATATCTGACATCTTTTATTTTTAGTGAGATTTTGTTTTTTGTTCTTTTTTATTTTCTATCATTAAGTTCAACATTAATTTTATGCTTCTCAGTTTATTTTATCTTTTTTCATAGTATACTGTCAATAAAGGACCAGGTAAAGTATATTTATGGAAGTAATGACAACAATAGTTTAAAGAGATATTTATTAAATTCTATGCCTTATTTTATTCTGGCTATTATCTTTTTAATCTTGTTCTATAACTACACTGAAATTGATAATAGCGATCTTCTTCCTATTATTTTTACCTTTCTGGCAGCAATTACTTTTCCACATGTTATAGTAATTGAAAAAATGTATAGAAGCATGAAATAAATAGTCTGTGCAATATGTATATTTGAAAAAAAATTTCTATGAAAATAATTGATGGTAAGAAGATTTCTAATGATGTTCTAGATGAAATTAAAAATCATGTAGAGGATAGAGTAAATAATAGAAAAAAAGTTCCACACTTAGCTGCAGTTCTTGTTGGGGATGATGGCCCAAGTCAAACATATGTTAATAGTAAGATTAAGGCATGTGAAAGAGTTGGATTTAATTCATCTTTATTCAAATTCAATGATAATATTACTGAGGATGAGTTGTTAAATGAAATTACTAAGATCAATGAAAATAAAGAAATTGATGGATTTATTGTTCAGCTTCCTTTGCCTTCAAATATTGACCAAGAGAAGATATTAACCCAAGTATCTCCAGAGAAGGATGTTGATGGATTCCATCCTTTTAATTATGGTAAAATGACTTTAGGAATTGATACTTTTATACCTGCTACTCCAGCTGGTATTGTTGAATTAATAAAAAGATATAAGATTGACTTATCAGGCAAACGATGTCTTGTAATAGGTAGAAGTCAAATAGTTGGTCGTCCGATTAGTATTCTTCTTAGTCAAAACCAATCCTTTGCAAATGCAACAGTAACTGTTGCCCATAGTAGATCTAAAGAATTAGAGACACTGTGTATTAATTCAGATCTAATTATATCTGCAATTGGTATTCCAAAGTTTTTAAAATCTAAAATGGTTAGTGATAACTCAATTATAATTGACGTTGGAATTTCAAGAGTTGTTGATGAAACTTCTTCAAAAGGTTATAAAATTGTGGGTGATGTTGACTTTGAAGATTTCAGTCAAAGAGATGTAATGATAACACCAGTGCCCGGAGGAGTTGGACCTATGACAATTTCAATGTTACTAAAAAATACACTAAAAGCTTGCGAGCTTAAAGACTGATTACTCAATCTTATTCATTAGACTATAAATTTTTAATATTAGTAGTCCAAAAATTACACTAGATACAATCAGAAGAAGATTTGTTAATCCTGTTGAGGAAAATGAAAGTCTTATTAAAATAGTACAAATAATAAAACCAGTATTTCTCATTATTTGACTATACCTTTCTGTATAAAGAAAAGATAATAGAAGAATAAAAACATCTGCAATAATAAGTATTGAGAAAAAAGTTGTGTAAAAAACTTCATTTACATAATAGAAAGAGCTTGCAAAATTTGAGCTCATTCCAATAGAATACCAATTATATATACCTAAAACGAATAATACAAGCATAACAGGAATAAGAACTATGCTTATTATCTTCTTTGAATCAATAAATCTTACTATACTTTTACTGCTTTTTTTAGTTTCAATTCTAGATTTAACTAGATTAAATAAATAAATTAAAAAAAACAGAATCAAAATACATAAAAGATCATAGGTAATTTGAAGATTATCAGGATTTCCTAACCAGCTTTCTGCGTTAAGATCAAGCTTTGGAATATCATAAAAAATTCTTCTTATTATAATTAGTGAAATGATTTCAAACTGTTTTAAAATAGAGGTTGTAAATGATCTTGGTAAATAAAAAATTAATAAGAATATTTCATAATAAAGAATTATTGAGAAAGGAGTATAGATTGCTGAAATAGGATTAGTTAATAATAGGCTTTCATTACCTATATTAATAATTGAATTATTATTGAGTAGAACTAATGAAAGATGGAAAATAAATCCAATAGTAGCAGTCCATATTGTAAATCCTTCTATCTTTTTTCTGTTCTCCTCAGAAAAAATAAAATCAAATATTTTAGAACCAAGTTTAAGCATATTTAAAGTTTAGTTGAGAAGAGCATTTCCATATCTTTAAATGATTTAAATTCAAGTGCATTACCAGAATTGTCATAAAAAAACATTGTCTTTTGTTCACCTGGAAGACCTTCAAATCTGACATAAGGTTCGATAACAAAATCAATATTATTATCAGACAATGATTTAGCAAAATTATCAAAATCATCCCAAGGTATAACAACTCCAAAATGAGGTATTGGTACCGATTTCCCATCCACTTCATTATGGTGTTTTTTTCCTTCATGATTTGGATCAACATGAATGACTAATTGATGACCAAAAAAGTCATAGTCTGCCCATTCTTCAGACTCTCTGCCTGGTTTACAACCAAGAATATTTTTATAAAAATTTTTGGATTCAGAAAGATTCTTTACTGGAATTGCTAAATGAAAAGGTGATAGTTTTGACATAACTGTTTCAATATAATAAATATTTCTTTCTAATTTTTTTAAACTTTTCAAGACCTTCTTTCCACGAATCTCTTATTTCTGATTCACTCAAGCCTTCAATGATTTGTTTCTTTAGATTTGAAGTTCCTGATAATTTATCAAAGTCACTTCTAAAAAAATTATTTTTATCATTTATTTGTGTAAATGAATTTATAAGCCATTTAAGTTCAATCATGTTTGAAGTTTTATAATTTCTAAGATCTTCACCATAAGACAGGACTCCTTTTAATTTTGGATATTGGCTTCCAAAATTAGGTTGAGGTGTAAAGCTAAAGTCACCTTTGAAATCAGGGTGTCCGTATATTTGAAATTGAATTGTAGTTCCTCTTCCAACACTTACCTCTGTCTTTTCTAGAAAAGCTAAACTTGGATACAAATAAATTGATTGAATATTTGGTAGGTTAGGTGAGGGTCTAATTGGAGGTTCATATTTTAACTTATGATTATAGTTTTTGAGTTTGATAACCTCAAGATCAACTTTTAAATTATTTTCAAGCCAACCTTCTCCATTTATCATTAAGCCATATTCTCCTATTGTCATTCCATATACTATAGGGACAGGATGAAGCCCAATAAAGCTTGAGTTCTTTAGATCTAAAATAGGACCATCTATATAAAATGAGTTAGGATTAGCTCTGTCCATAATTATAAACTTTTTATTTTTTCTGGCAGCTGATTGCATAGCATAGTGAAGTGTAGACAAATATGTATAGAATCTTACACCAACATCTTGGATATCAAAAATTATGATATCAATATCTTCAATATCTTCGTCTTTCAATTTTCTATTTCCACCATAAAGAGAAATTATCTCAATGTTATTATAGAAATCGTTTTCAAATTTTTCTCCGTCATCTTTATCTCCTAAGAAACCATGTTCTGGACTAAAGATTTTATTAATTGATAGGCCTCTAGCAATTAAAGTATCTATAATATGAGTACTTCCTTTTGAGGTTTTTATTACGCTAGTGTTATTAGCTATTATAGCAATTTTTTTATCATTTAGTTTATTAAAATAGTAGTCAACTCTTTCAGCACCCTGAATTATTTCTTGTGAAAAAACAGAATTGCTTAACTGAAAAAATAGAATAAATAAAAGTGTATTTTTGAACAAAAGATTTAATTTGAATCTACCTCTTTTCATTTACAGGAAATTAAAAACTAATACTGATAAAAGTAATATTTCATCTCGTATTATAAAAATTGCAATTTTTTCTGTTTTTGTTGGAATATTTGTATCATTATGTGCAGTCTCAATTGGAAAGGGTCTCCAAGTCTCAATTAAAGAAAAATTATTTAATATCAGTTCTGATATATCAATATCTAGTTATGAAAATAATAATAGAGGAATTGCATCAGAAATAATTCAAGAATCAGAAGATATAATAGGTGAAATAAAAACATTATATCCTGACATTAGTATAAATTCTATTCTTGAAAAGCCATCAATAGTTACAATTGATAATTCTATAGAAACAGTTATATTCAGAGGCGTTAAAGACGAATTAAATTTTAAAAAATTTGATCAATTTATTTTAGAAAAATTAAATGATTCTCCAAATAGTTTAAACGATATCATAATATCTAAATCATTACTTGAAAAGCTTAATATTAGTATTGGAGATAATATTACACTCTATTTTCAAACTTTTGATAATCAAAAAATACCGAATATAAGATATTATAGAGTTTATGGTGTTTATGAAACTGATTTTCCCGATTTTGATTCAAGCTATATAATTGGAAGCATAGAATCTCTTCAAAATTTATACAAATTAAATTCTAATGATGTAGGAGCAATTGAACTAATAATTGTAGATAAAGAAAGTGTTATGGATATTGAAAATAAGTTATCTGCCCAGGATTTGTTTTTAAATAATAATCTATCTATAGTTACTGTTCAAGATAAGTACAATAATATATTTAATTGGATATCAATATTTGATTTTAATATTTTGATAGTTATAATACTTATGATAATTGTGGCAATTATAAGTATTATCATCTCTATGCTTACACTAATCTTTGAGAGAATAAAAATGATTGGTATTATGAGCTCTATGGGTGCTGATAATAAATTATTAGGAAAAGTCTTTGTTTATCAGGGTATTGATATTCTTCTTAAAGGAATTATTCCTGGTAATATTCTATTTATAATTGTTTCGTTTGTACAGAATAATTATAATATATTAAAACTAAATCCTAATGATTACTATGTAGACTCAATACCTTTTATTGTAGATCCTTTATATATAATTTCTCTTAACTTAATCTTTGCTGCTATTGGAATAATCATTCTATTTGTAACTTTTTCATCAATTACTAGATTTGTTCCAACAATTAATATAAACACCTAAAATGAAGTATTACAAAAATATTCTTGAAACTATTGGCGATACACCTTTAATCAAGCTAAATAAAATTTCTAAATCTATTGATTCAAATGTATTTGTCAAAGTTGAAAGTTTTAATCCTGGTAATTCAGTCAAAGACAGAATGGCTGTAAAAATGATTGAGGATGCTGAAAAAGATGGAAGATTAAAGCCAGGTGGAACAATAGTTGAAGGTACTTCTGGTAATACTGGTATGGGATTAGCGCTTGCAGCTATAGTTAAAGGTTATAAATTAATATGTGTATCAAATGATAAACAATCTAAAGAAAAGTTTGATGTTCTAAGAGCTATGGGCGCTGAAGTAGTTGTTTGTCCAACAGATGTTGAGGCTGATGATCCAAGGTCTTATTATTCAGTCTCCAAAAGAATTTCAGAAGAAACAAAGAACTCATGGTATGTAAATCAGTATGACAATCCATCAAATACTATAGCTCATTACGAATCAACTGGTCCTGAAATATGGAAACAGACTAATGGAAAGATTGATCACTTTGTTGTAGGTGTAGGTACAGGTGGAACAATTTCTGGTGTTGGAAAATATTTAAAAGAAATGAAACCTAGTGTTAAAATATGGGGTATTGATACTTATGGGTCTGTATTTAAGAAATATCATGAAACAGGAATTTTTGATGAGAAAGAAATTTACCCATATTCTACAGAGGGTATTGGGGAAGATATTTTACCTAAAAATGTTGATTTTGAGGTAATAGATCATTTTGAAAAAGTAACTGATAAAGATGCTGCTTTGTATACAAGAAAGTTAGCTAAAGAAGAAGGTATCTTTGCAGGTAATTCTTGTGGTGCAGCAATAGCTGGAATGATTCAACTAAAATCTAATTTTAAAAAAGGACAAGTCGTTGTTGTGCTCCTTCATGATTCTGGCAGCAGATATATAGGAAAGATTTATAATGATGAATGGATGAAAGACAAAGGATTTATTTAATTGTTATCTGAATGTAGATCCTGGGAAAACAACCAAGCTTTCATATCCCTCTGAATTTATAGATGATACTCCAAATATAAAATTATCAATCACAATTCCATCAAGAATATAATTATCAACTAGTCCAATAGTTTTACTATACTCCCATGTTGAGGAGGTTGTCTCTCTCCAATAAATTTTATAACCAGTTATAGATGAATCATCTGGTTGCTCCCATCTAAATCTTACACTTGGCTCAACTATACCACCGATTTTTAAATTTTTTGGGGGTTTTGGTGATGAAGCTATACTTGCCAATGAAATTGCGTTTACAGAAGTTAATTTTGCTGCATAATCAAAATTTACTCCCGATAAAACATCCCCATAGTCTATTCCGTTTTCATTTCTTATATCATTATGCTGTCTTATATAATTTTCATGAGCTTCCATAATTCTAATACCTGCAAATCCTTCATCATTAAAAGGTCTATGATGCCCACCTCTTCCAAATCTATCTAATCTATATATCATAATTGGGTTAAGTTCTGGCATATATTTTTTTACTGTCTTGTGAACATATCTTGCAAGCTGCCTTGAAAGGCCATCATTCTCACCACCTTGTGTTCTCATATTTAATCCGTTTGCATACTTAGGATTAAAAGAAAATGGTTCAGAAAAAATTCTAAAGCTTCTATTATCAATAACTCCGTCAACTCCTTCAATATTACCAATCATATCATTATTAAGTATGCCTATAATCTCCCAGCCTTTCTTTTTAGCATATGAAGCTAAACTTTTACCTCCAAGAAGTCCTTGTTCTTCCCCGCTAAGTCCAACATAGATAATGCTATTATCAAATTTATATTTTGATAATACTCTTGCTGCTTCTATAGTACCTGCCATTCCACTGGCATTATCATTAGCTCCAGGTGAGTCATCAATATAGTTTGTTGGATCAGATACCCTTGAGTCTATATCTCCACTCATGATTATATATCTATTTGGATTTTTTTCCCCTCTTTGAATAGCTACTACATTATATACCCATGTTGGAAATATAACTCTTTCACTATCCTCACTAGTTACATAGCTTTTTTCGTAAAAAACTTCTAAGCATTGATTACACTCATTAGAAATTTTTTCAAATTCTTTTTTGATCCATCTTCTTGCAGCCCCTATTCCTCTTGTCTTTGAAATAGTATCGCTTAGTGTATGTCTAGTTCCAAATGAAACTAAATTTGTTATATCACTTTCTATTCTTTCAGCTGATACATCCTCAATTATTTTATACATTCTTGAATCTTGAGGATATATAAATGTTATTGATAAAAAAAGAATTAAAAATGGTATCCTTCTCATTAAAAGCAATATTTATTTTCAGCAATTATTTTATCTGCAACGTGAGTCTTTAGCTCAAATATATTTGGATTTTTTGTATAGCTAAGCTTCTTTAATATAGAAGAGTAAATATTTTCTTGATTATCATCATCTATAACGCTATTTATAATATCTCTGGATTTTTTTTCAATGATTTTAGCAGCTTCATAAATATATAATTTTGACATACTTATTTGATATTCTTGATCAATGGTAGATGTTCTTTTAATATTCTTTACTGTTCTTTTTAAAGTTGACTCAGAGATGTAGGTCTCAATAGCTAAATCAGAAAGACTTAGAAGTACCTGCTGGTTCTTATCAATCTCAGGTCCAAATTTTTCAAAAGATTTTCCTAATAATAGTAAGAAAACCTTTTTCATATTTTCAACTAAAGTTATTTCATCATTTAGTTCGTCTGAATTCTCAATAATTTCTTGAGATTTATTTTCAATTATATCTTGATAAGCAGACATGATATCAAGTTCTCCTTTCATTGCTTTCTTAAGAATCATTCCTATGCTTAGCATTCTGTTTATTTCATTTGTTCCTTCATAAATTCTTCCAATTCTAGCATCTCTCCAGGCGCTTTCAATTGGTGCTTCCGCTGAGAAGCCCATTCCTCCAAATATTTGAACCCCTTCATCAGCACATATCTGCATATCCTCAGAAATGGCGACTTTTAGCATTGAACATTCAACAGCAAATTCTTCTACACCTTTAAGTTCAGACTCTTGTTTAGTTAATCCACTAGTTTCATATTCATCTATCTTAGATTGAACATCATTAGCTGCACGATAACATGCTGACTCTCCTGCATAACAAGAAGTTGCCATTGATGCAAGTTTCTCTTTTATAGCTCCAAAGCTTGAGATAGGTTGTTTAAACTGTACTCTATTATTAGCATATTCAATAGAAATATTTATAGATCTTCTTTGCCCATCTAAATTAGCTGCACCCAATTTAATTCTACCCACATTAAGGGCATTCATGGCAATTTTAAATCCACCATTTCTCTCACCTAGTAAATTTTCTACAGGAACAATTGTATCTGTAAAGAATACTTGTCTAGTTGATGATGAGTGAATACCAAGTTTCTTTTCTTCTTCACCAAGTTTAATTCCGTTATTAGCATCATTAGGAACAATAAAAGCAGTAATGTTTTTATCATCTTCAATTCTTGCAAAAACTATAAATAAATCTGCAAATCCAGCATTAGATATCCACATTTTTTGACCATTGATTTTATAATGTTTACCATCATCACTAAGTTCTGCTTTTGTTTTACCAGAATTTGCATCAGAACCTGCTGTAGGCTCAGTTAAACAATATGATCCAAACCATTCTCCAGATGCCAACTTTGGTAAATATTTTTGCTTTTGATCTTCGTTACCAAATAAGTAGATTGGAAGAATTGCTATTCCAGTATGAGCGCCATAAGCAGTTGCTACAGATCCAGTTACTCCAGAGACATAGTCAACAGCAAGCATAGTTGAGACAAAGTCCATTCCCATCCCGCCATACTTTTCTTCAAGAGAAACACCGAGTAAACCGAGTTCTCCAATCTTCTTCATTGCTTGAACAGTTAAATCATAATTTTTTTCTTCATATTTCATTTTATCCGGCCATATTTCTCTGTCCATAAAATCAATTATGGTTTCTTTCATCATTAATTGTTCTTCTGAAAAGTCTTCAGGAGTAAAAATCTCATCGGATAATGATTCCTTTATAATAAACTCTCCTCCTTTAAGCTTTGTTTTGTTTTTTGTGGGCATTTTTTTTAATTTTCTTAAAATTCGTTTTTTTAATTTTTTGATATATCAAAATAACTAAATATTTACAATACTCAGATAATTATATTAATTTTAATATATTGTAAATCAGTTATATATAATTAAATAATAACTATTTCTAATTAAATTAAAAATACTTTTAAGTATTTGAGAGCCACTGATAACTATTATCAAATACTTTAATCCAAGGAGAGAACTTATCATTTCTATTTTCAGGATAATAAGCCCAGTTATGAGGATAAATTGACCTTTCTAGATGCGGCATCATTACAAGATGTCTTCCATCATCAGAAACTAGCATTGCTGTATTGAAATCAGAGCCATTAGGATTTCCTGGATATGAATCGTAAAGAAATTTTCCAGCTATTGAATATTTATCTTCCGAGTATGGAAAATTAAACTTTCCTTCACCATGTGCTGACCATACACCTAGTTTACTGCCCTCCATTCCTTTTAACATAATTGAAGATGAATCTTTAATTTCAACGGAGGAAAATATGCATTCAAATTTTCCTGAGTCATTATGTAGCATTTTAGGTTTATTAGAGTGGTCTTTGTTGATTAATCCAAGTTCAATAAATAATTGGCAGCCATTGCATACCCCAAGGGATAGAGTGTCATCTCTATCAAAGAAATTTTCTAGTGCTTTTTTAGCAATGGAATTAAAAATAAATGAGCCAGCCCATCCCTTTGCAGATCCAAGAACATCTGAATTTGAAAATCCTCCAACTGCTACCAAAAGTTGAATATCTTCTAGGCTCTCTCTACCAGATATTATATCTGTCATATGTATGTCTTTCACATTGAAACCTGCAGCACTCATCATAAATGCCATTTCTCTCTCAGAATTACTCCCTTTTTCTCTTAATACAGCAGCATTAATTTTATTTCTATTACTTGTGAGTAATGAGCCACTAAAATTTTTTGGAAATGAGAACTTAAGAGGCTGTTTTTTATAATTATTAAACCTTTCACTTGATTTGTTTTTTTGTGTCTGTTTTTTGTCAAAGTCCTTAGAAGTAGAATACCATATGTCTCTATATGTCTCTATATCAAAAGTGAATTCATCCTTATAGTTTAATATATTTAATTTACCCTCTAGGTTTACATTACCAATTTTAAAACAATTTACACCTATACCAAGGAAAACTTTAGTTAAGTCAAACTCTGATTGAATTAAAACTCCTGGATTTTCAGAAAACAGTAATCTTATTGAATCTTTACAATTAACTTCATTAAGATTAATATTCATACCAACATTATCACTTGTAAAACACATCTCAAGTAGTGAAGTAATTAATCCACCAGATGATATATCATGTCCTGATATAATTTTATCATCAATTATTAAATCTTGTATTAAATTAAATGAACTTTTAAACTTTTCAGAATCTTTAACAGTAGGGGATTCAGATCCAATTCTATTAAGTGTTTGACCAAAAGATGATCCCCCTAACTTATAGTCATCTGAAGAAAGATTTATATAAAAAATTTCACCCTTATGTTTACTAAGAACTGGTTTAATAACTTTTCTAATATCAATACAATGAGCAGATGCAGATATAATCACGGTACCAGGGGATTTTACTTTTTGCCCATCATATTTTTGAACCATTGATAGTGAATCTTTTCCAGTTGGAATATTTATTCCTAACGATATTGCAAAATCTGAACATGCTTCTACAGCATCATATAATCTTGAATCCTCACCTTCATTTCCGCATGGCCACATCCAGTTTGCAGATAGAGAAACTGAATTTATTCTATCTTTTAGAGGAGCCCATACAATATTTGTTAAAGATTCAGCAATAGAATTTATACTTCCAATTTTTGCATCGATTAAACCAGAAACTGGAGAATGTCCAATTGATGATGCAATTCCATCATAACCTGTATAGTCTAATGCAACAACTCCACAATTAGCAAGAGGAAGTTGAATCTCTCCAACTGTTTGTTGTTGAGCAATTCTTCCAGTTACACATCTATCAACTTTATTTGTAAGCCAATCTTTGCATGCAACAGCTTCTATTCTTAAGACATCTTCCAGGTAGTCATTAAATAGTTTGCTATCATATTCAATTTCCATGTAATTTGATTCTATTGATGAATCAGTCATAATTTTTTTAGGTGCATCACCAAAAAGACTATCTAAATCAAGATCAATAGTCTCAATATCATTTGATCTATCTTTTACTCTAAATTTTTTGTCAGCTGTAATTTTTCCAACCTTAAATATTGGAGCTCTTTCTCTATCAGCAATTTTTTTTACCAATTCATAATGTTTCTCTTTAATTATTATACCTATCCTCTCTTGAGATTCATTACCAATTATTTCTTTGTATGATAAAGAGGGGTCTCCAACTGGAAGTGAATCTAGATATATTTCACCTCCAATATCCTCAACTAACTCTGAAAAACAATTAAGATGTCCACCTGCTCCATGGTCATGTATAGATATTATAGGATTTTCATCCATCTCAAACAAAGATCTAATTGTATTTGTAACTCTTTTCTGCATTTCTGGATTAGATCTTTGAACAGCATTTAATTCTATTGCATCATTATAACTACCAGTATCTGTTGATGAAACAGAGGCGCCACCCATACCTATTCTGTAGTTATCTCCTCCAAGAAGTACTATGATATCCCCTTTTTCAGGAGTTCTTTTCATTGCCTGACTCAATTCCCCAAACCCAACACCACCTGCTAACATTATGACTTTGTCAAAAGATTGCAAATTATTGTTTTCGCTATGCTCAAATGTAAATAAAGAACCAACTATAAGTGGTTGACCAAAACAATTACCAAAGTCAGAAGCACCATTAGATGCTTTTACTAAAATATCTACTGGTGTTTGATATTTCCATATTCTTTCTGAAATATTTTTTTCCCATTGTTTATTATTATCTAACCTCGAATATGGAGTCATGTATACAGCCGATCCAATTAATGGTATGGAACCAGTTCCACCAGAGGCTCGATCTCTAATTTCTCCACCTGAACCTGTAGCTGCTCCATTGTATGGTTCAACTGTTGTTGGAAAATTATGTGTTTCTGCTTTTAGTGAGATTATACTATCTATTTCTTTATTAATATAGAAACTACTTTTATCAGGGAATTGAGGTTGAAATTGAACAATATTTGGACCTTCAATAAATGCTACATTATCAGAATATGCTGAAACAATACTATTTTTATTTGCCTTAGAAGTATTTTTTATTAAATCAAATAAGCTCTCTTTTTTTTCTTTTCCGTTAATTATAAATTTTCCATTAAATATTTTGTGTCTACAATGTTCAGAGTTTACCTGTGAAAATCCATAAACCTCAGAGTCAGTTAATGGCCTTCCTATTTTTTTTGACAACTTTTCTAGATATGAAATTTCAAACTCGTCAAGTGCTAATCCATGTTCATCATTGTAAGCTTTTATATTATCAATAATTAACTGTTTTTCAGGATTTAGAATGTTAGCAAAAACTTTTTGATTCAATTCATCATATTTCTGGTGAATCATTCTATCGAAGTATCTATTAATTGTGACATTGTTGAACTCCTCAATACGTATCAATGATTCAACTCCCATATTTTTTGTAATCTCAACTGCATTTGTACTCCAAGGAGAAATCATTGAAGACTTAGGTCCAATAAACTTTTCCTCAATTATATCTTTATTAATTATTGGCGAATTAAGTGCCCAGGATATTTTTTCTAAATTTTCAGCTGATAATTTTACAGAGGTTTCTACAGCAAATACTTTTGATTTTGAATCACCAAAAAATAATATCATTTCAGAATATTAAGCTGTAAATTTAATTGATTTAAAATTACATTTGAAGTTCATTCATATTTTTATATGAAGAATTTGAGTTAATAAGTTCATCATGTGTTCCTTCTGCTACTATCCTGCCTTTATCAATTAAAATTATTTTATCACATTTTTTAATTGTTGAAAACTTATGAGCAATTATTAATGAAGTTTTGTCCAGCATTAACTTATCAATTGCATCTTGAATTTTCTTTTCTGATTCACTATCTAAAGATGATGTAGCTTCATCTAAAATCAAAATTGACGGACTCTTGAGCATTGCCCTTGCAATTGTTAACCTTTGCTTCTGTCCGCCTGAAAGCTTACCTCCATAATCACCTATATTAGTGTCATATTTTTCGCTTTGTTCAAGTATAAATTCGTGAGCATTAGCTTCTTTTGCAGCATTTATAATATCTCCATCTATAGAGTCTAAATCTCCAATTCTTATATTGTTCATAATTGTATCATTGAAAAGGATTGATTCTTGTGTAACAATAGATATTTTTTTATACAAAGACTCACGAGTGATAGAGGAGATTTCCATCCCATCAATGCTTATTGATCCAGAGTCAGAATTATAAAATCCATTTAATAAGTTTGCAATAGTTGTTTTTCCACTTCCAGAGGAACCAACCAAAGCAACACTCTGACCTTTCTTGATTGTGAAAGAAATCTTATCCAATATTTTTGATTGTCCGTATGAGAAATCAACATTTTTAAATTCTATTTTATCTTTAAATGTTTCAAGTAATTGATCTCTATTTGAATCATTTTCAGGTTTAAATTCAATTATTTCAAACACCCTTTCAGCTGCAGCATTTCCCTTTTTTATACTGTAAAAAGATTTGCTCAAATTTTTAGCTGGAGTTAAAATATTATAAGCAAGACCCATAAAAACTATAAACGTTGTCCCAGAAATTGTTTCATTAATTAATACCATTTTACCTCCAAACCAAAGTAGAACTCCTATGACTAAAATACCCATGAATTCACTAAATGGACCTGCTAAGTTTTTCCTGTTTATTACCTTATTAGAAAATTTGTACAGCATTTCATTAATACTATCAAATTTTTGATTAAAAAATGACTCTGAAAGAAAAGACTTAATAACTTTTTGACCACTTATAGTCTCATCAATCATTGAAAGAAAATTACTTTGTTGTTGTTGAACTTCTTTGGAATCTTTTCTAAGTTTTTTCCCAATTATTGAAATTATAAATCCTGAAATTGGAATAAATAGGATTACAAATAAAGTTAGCTCAGGACTTATGGTGAACATTACAATTAAAGTGAACAAAATTGTTAAAGGCTCTCTAACCATGAGCTCTAAAATAGAAAGATATGAAGTCTGAATTTCTAGTATATCTGCTGTAATTCTGGACATCAAATCACCTTTTTTCTTGTTTAAAAAATAGGAAATTGGCATGGAGATTACTTTGGAGTAAAGTTTACCTCGTAGGTTTTTAAGTAACCCATTTTTTACAAAAGTTATATTATAGAGCGCCAAGTAATTGAATAAATTTTTCATTAAGAAAAAGAAAATCACAATCCCAACAACTAAAATTAGTGTTGATGAAATATCAGTTTCTAATTGTCTTGATATATAATAGTTAAAATAATCTTCTAAATATTCTCTTATATTACTGATTCCAGAATACTCTGGCTCTATATAAACTTCCTTTGTTTGTTTAAAAAGTACATCAAGCATTGGAATAAATGACACAAAAGCTAAAGCACTAAAAATTGCATAGAGTATATTAAATACAATGTTTAATACTCCATAATAAGTATAATCTAGACCATATTTTAGAACTTTAGTAAAGTAATTCATTTAAAAAGTTTTCTCTTTAATTGAGTATTTATTTTTACTAATATTAAATTTAATTATTAACTCAGCTAAAAATCCCGCTATAAAAAATTGGGCACCTAATACTATTGTAATTAAAGCAATATAGAACTCAGGTTTTGATGTTATTAATCTTGAGGAAGTATCTATGAAAAGTTTATTATATCCAAGATAAATTGTAAATAAAATACCAACTATAAACATTATGGTGCCTACAGTTCCAAAAAAATGCATTGGTCTCCTACCAAATTTTTCAGTAAACCATAAAGTAATTATATCTAGAAACCCTCTTATAAATCTCTCATTACCAAATTTGGTTTTACCATATTTTCTTGCTTGATGTTTTACAACATGTTCACCTATTCTATTAAATCCTTGATTCTTTGCAAGTATTGGAATAAATCTATGCATATCTGCATATAAACTTATTGACTTAGCAACTTCCTTCCTGTATACTTTTATACCACAGTTAAAGTCATTCAGATTAATTCCTGAAAAGACTCTTGCAACTAGATTAAAAAAATAAGAAGGAATTCTTTTAGTAATAAATGAATCATGTCTTTTCTTTTTCCAACCAGAGATCAAATCAAGATCATTTTCTACAAGTTTCTTTATCATTAATGGAATTTCTTCAGGCGAGTCTTGAAGATCTGCATCCAAGGTAGCAATATACTTTCCTTTTGCTTCTGAAAAACCAACTCTCAAAGCTTGAGATTTTCCATAGTTTTTGATGAAAGAAATTCCTTTTCGATTTGAATTATTTTGACTTATACTCTTAATTATATCCCATGATGAGTCATTGCTTCCATCATCAATGTAAACAACCTCATAATCTAAATCTTTATATTTAAAAGATAATGATATCCAATCATCAAGTTCCTTTAGTGACTCAGATTCATTAAAAAGAGGTATGATGATTGAAACATCCATAAATTTAATTAAGCAGGTTTATTTTTCTTAAGTGCTAATCCTGTTATTAATGAAATTATACTACCAAAAAATAAAGCTGATCCAAGACCAAATACAGCAATCATTGAAGGAGAAGTGAAAAATTCTATACTACCTTCAATTGCCTCTATCATTTCATCTGTAAGCTCAGGATTCTGTTGAATTGCCTGATCAATTGAATACTCCATTACTTTAGTCATAGTATCTGGATCAAGGACTGTCATCTGAAAAATTCCATATATGAGACCAACAATTGACCCCACCATACAAATACCAAGTCCTATTTTAAATCCTTCTCCTAAGCTTATGAAGCCTTCATTTGCTTTTTTGAAAGCTAATTGTCCAAATACAATAGCTCCAACAGTTAGAATAAAGCCTACAATATTCTGAAGAGAACCTTGTTCGATGTGCATGTCCATTAAGAATAACATCAGTGCAAATGCAACTGTAACTCCCCCTAGAAGAAGTCCATAATTAATTATTACTGATTTTATTGTTCCATTAGTTTGTATCATTTTGTTTGTGTTAAATGTGAAAAGCAAAATTAAGCAATTATAATGATAGGATATATGAAAAAAATTTTAAATTTGCACTCACTTTTAAGCTATGAAAAGTAATACACATCCTGAAAACTATAGATTAGTCGCATTTAAAGATATGTCTAATAATGATGTATTTATTACTAAATCAACAGTAGAGACAAAAGAAACTACTAAGATTGATGGTGTAGAATATCCACTTTTTAAATTAGAGATTTCAAGAACATCTCATCCTTATTATACAGGTAAGTCAAAACTTGTAGATACTGCTGGTAGAGTTGATAAGTTTAGAAGTAAATATGCAAACTTCAACCAGCCAGTCTCTGGCGATTCAACTGCTTCTGAAGAGGCTACTGAAGGGCTACTGCTGAGGCACCTGTTGAAGAGGCTACTGCTGAGGCACCTGTTGAAGAGGCTACTGCTGAGGCACCTGTTGAAGAGGCTACTGCTGAGGCACCTGTTGAAGAGGCTACTGCTGAGGCACCTGCTGAAGAGGCTACTGCTGAGGCACCTGTTGAAGAGGCTACTGCTGAGGCACCTGCTGAAGAGGCTACTGCTGAGGCACCTGCTGAAGAGGCTACTGCTGAGGCACCTGCTGAAGAGGCTACTTCCGAATCCTCAGAAGAAGAATCTGATTCTTAAAAATCCAAGTTTTGTCTTCAATAACTGCATCTTCTAAGTCTAAAAGAAAGATTTCCTCTGTTGCTATTTATACACTAGGTTGTAAATTAAACTTTTCTGAATCTTCATATATATCAAAATCTTTAAAAGAAAACGATTACGAAATTGTTGATTTTAATGATCATGCAGATGCATATGTTATTAATACATGCTCTGTGACGGAAAATGCAGATAAAAAATTCAAGTATTATGTAAAGCAGGCACAAAAAATCAATCCAGATGCATTTATTGCTGCTATAGGATGTTACGCACAATTAAAACCTAAGGAGCTGCTTGATGTTGATGGAGTAGATTTAGTCCTTGGTGCATCAGATAAGTTTAACTTATTGGATTATTTAAAAAATATTGATAATGATCTCTCTAATAAAGTTCATTCATGTAATATAAATGAGGTTAACTTATTTAAAGAAAGCTATTCATTAAATCATAGAACTAGAGCATTCCTAAAAGTGCAGGATGGCTGTGACTATAAATGTAGCTTTTGTACAATACCACTTGCACGAGGTAAATCTAGAAGTGGTAGCATAGATAATGTCTTAAAAAATATAAGAAAAATTGATTCTCAGGAAATTAAAGAGATTGTACTAACTGGTATTAACCTTGGTGACTTTGGTAAAAATCATGAGTCAAATAATAAATATAATTTTTACGATTTAATTAAAGAAATTGAAAATCTAGAAACAAATATTAGGTTTAGAATATCATCAATTGAACCTAATTTATTGACTAATGAAATAATTGAATTCATAAGTAAAAGTGAAAAATTTGTTCCCCATTTTCATATTCCACTTCAAAGTGGAAGTGACTCTGTGTTAAAGCTAATGAGAAGAAGATATGATTCAAGTTTATATAAAAGTAGAATTGAAATGATTAAGGAATTAATGCCAGAGGCTTCAATTGGAGTAGATGTAATAGTTGGTTTTCCTGGAGAAGACGATGATAAATTCTTAGAAAGCATGAATTTTATAGAGGCACTAGATGTGTCATACCTCCATGTGTTTACGTATTCTGAAAGAGACAATACTCACGCAATAACTTTACCTGGAATTGTTAATCCAAACACTAGATCTAAAAGGAGTAAGGCTTTTGAGGCTTCTATCAAGTAGAAAAAAATCTGATTTTTATAAAAGTAATATTGGTACTACAAATAATGTTTTATTTGAGTCAGAAAATAAGAATGGATATATAGAAGGTTTCTCTGAAAACTATATTCGTTTTAGAACAATTTGGGATCCAAAATTGGCAGGAACCATTAAACAAATGAAATTTAATGAAATTGATCCAGAAGGATTTGCAATTTAATTAAAGCTTTATTCCGACAGGTAATAAATGCTTAAAGGATTTGTTTTTTCTAACAAAACCTGCAATTCTAGGGGAGGTTGGTACAACCCTCAAGTTTTTACTCTCAATAAATTCTAAAACCTTAATTATGAATTCTTCTTCAAAAGATTTATCCTTAATTGTATCAGGTATGTGAATTTTAGTTAAGAAAATTTTTCTTTCTTGTTCAGCGTATTCTATTCTTGCTAATGAGTCTGAAACTTTGACTTCAAACTGCCTTAAAAACTCATTATTTTCAATAGTAATATCACTCATAAATAAAAAAGTCGGACAGCAAAGATAAAAAAAAATCTATTTCTGATAAAAAAAACCTATTACTAAATTCTTTTCATCTGCTCTTGCATTAACTTTATTTGAGCAGTAAGCATATTGTGTTTATCGAAAGATTTTGCTTCAGTTAGTAATGATTGGGCCTCTCTTTTTCTCCTTTTTTGCATCATTATTCCAGCTAGACTTAGTTTAGCCATAGCAATATCATGACTCATACTTAAACCTAGTTTTAGTGCTTCACGGAAATGTTTTTCAGCAATTGTTAGATTTTTCTGAGATTGGATTAGGCCATTTAGATAATGATAGAAACCCTGCTGTTTAGTTACTAAAGCAGACTTTGGATTCTTAATTAGCTTTAGTATTCTTTCAGTTCTATCAAAATCTTGTTTTCTTAAACTTAAAAAAGCGAATATTAAAACTTCATTTTTGAAATATAAAACTACTAGAAGAATTGAAAGAATAATTAGGAAAATTCCATTTCCTATAAATGTTTCTGTTATTTGGTATACTCCGTATCCAAAAAGAGAAATAGATGCTATAAGCTTAATAATTTTTGGTATCATATTTAGTGCAAATTTACAATTTAAAAATATTTATATGAAGTTGAATAAAAAGATATTATATTTGCGTCCGATTAAATAGACAATTGTGAAAAGGACTTATCAGCCATCTAAGAGAAAAAGAAGAAATAAGCATGGTTTCATGGACAGAATGTCTACAGCAAATGGACGTAGAGTTCTTGCTAGTAGAAGAGCTAAAGGCAGAAAAAAATTATCTGTATCAGACGAATCTCGTCATAAGAAATAATTTTTAATAACTTTTTTTAGATGGTGCTTTTATGGCACCTTTTTTTTTATATTTTAGTGTGATTTTATGCCCAAGGATAAAAAAATTAAATCAATTCTTATAATCGGCTCAGGACCTATAATTATTGGTCAAGCTTGTGAATTTGATTATTCCGGCTCTCAGGCTTTGAGATCATTAAAGGAAGATGGAATTAAGACTATTCTTATTAATTCTAATCCTGCTACAATTATGACTGATCCTTCCATGGCAGATCATATATATTTAAAGCCTCTTACAACAAAATCCATAATTGAAATATTAGAAATCCATAATGATATTGACGCAGTTCTCCCAACAATGGGAGGTCAGACTGCTTTAAATCTGTGTATTGAAGCTCAAGAAAAAGAGATTTGGTCTAGATTTAATGTTGATATTATTGGTGTTGACATTGATGCAATTGAGATTACAGAGGATAGAGAAAAGTTTAGGACCTTATTAAATGAAATCAATATTCCAGTAGCTCCAGCTGAAAGTGCTTCATCTTTTTTAAAAGGTAAAGAAATTGCACAAAAATTTGGTTTTCCCCTGGTAATTAGACCTTCATTTACACTTGGAGGTACTGGTGCATCTATAGTATTTGAGGAAGAAAAATTTAATGATTTACTTACTAGAGGCCTTGAATCTTCTCCTATACACGAAGTATTAATCGACAAGGCTTTAATAGGTTGGAAAGAATATGAGTTAGAGCTCCTAAGAGATAAGAATGACAATATTGTAATTATCTGTACAATTGAAAATATGGATCCAATGGGAATCCATACAGGTGATTCAATAACTGTAGCACCTGCTATGACGTTATCCGACACAACATATCAGAGAATGAGAGATATGGCTATTAAAATGATGAAGAGTATCGGGGATTTTGCTGGTGGATGTAATGTTCAATTTGCTGTGAGTCCAGATGAGAAAGAAGATATAATTGCAATTGAAATTAACCCAAGAGTTTCAAGATCATCTGCATTAGCATCTAAAGCATCCGGTTATCCAATTGCAAAAGTTGCTGCTAAACTTGCCCTAGGTTATACTTTAGATGAGTTAAATAATCAAATCACTAAATCTACTTCTGCTCTTTTTGAACCTACCTTAGACTACGTAATTGTTAAAATTCCTAGATGGAATTTTGACAAATTTGAGGGATCTGACAGAACTCTTGGTTTACAAATGAAAGCTGTTGGTGAGGTTATGGGAATAGGCCGTTCATTTCAAGAAGCTCTTCATAAAGCAACTCAATCTCTTGAAATTAAAAGAAACGGATTAGGTGCAGATGGAAAAGGTTATAAAGATTATAACACTATAATAAGTAAACTAACAAATGCAAGTTGGGATAGAGTATTTGTCATTTATGATGCTATTCAGGCAGGTATCCCATTAGATAGAATATATGATTTGACAAAGATTGATATGTGGTTTTTAAAACAATATGAAGAACTACACATTCTTGAAAAAGAGATTTCCAAAACTAATATTGACAAAATTGATTATGACTTACTCTTAGAAGCAAAACAAAAAGGTTTTGCTGATAGACAAATTGCATTTATGCTTGGATGTCTTGAAAGTGAAGTTTATAAAAAAAGAGACGAATTAGATATCAAAAGAGTCTATAAATTAGTTGATACTTGTGCAGCTGAATTTCCAGCTCAAACTCCATACTATTACTCTACATTTGAAGAAAAAATAAAGTCTAATGAAAATACTGAGTTTTCTGAAAATGAGAGCTCTGTGTCTGATAAAAGAAAAATTGTTGTTTTAGGCTCTGGTCCTAATAGAATTGGTCAAGGTATTGAATTTGATTATTGCTGTGTGCATGGTGTTCTTGCTGCTAGTGAATGTGGATATGAAACAATCATGATAAATTGTAACCCTGAAACTGTCTCAACCGATTTTGATATCTCTGATAAACTGTATTTTGAACCAGTATTTTGGGAACATATTTATGATATAATTAGGCATGAAAAACCTGAAGGTGTTATTGTTCAATTAGGTGGTCAAACTGCTCTTAAACTTGCTGAAAAACTTGATCGTTACAATATTAAGATTATTGGTACAGAGTTTAAGTCGCTTGATCTAGCTGAAGATAGAGGTAGCTTTTCAAATTTGCTAAAAGATAACAATATACCTTATCCGGATTTTGGAGTTGCTACAAGTGCAAAAGAAGCAGTTGAATTATCAAATAAACTTAATTTTCCAATACTAGTCAGACCATCCTATGTATTAGGAGGTCAAGGAATGAAAATTGTTATTAATAAAGAAGAACTCGAGGAACATGTTGTAGATCTACTATCAAAAATTCCTAATAATAAGTTATTATTAGATCACTATTTAGATGGAGCAATCGAGGCTGAAGCTGATGCTATCTGTGATGGTGAAGATGTTTATATTATTGGAATCATGGAACATATTGAGCCATGTGGAATTCACTCTGGTGATTCCAATGCAACTCTTCCAGTATTTAATCTTGGTGAATTTACTGTAAAACAAATTAGAGACCATACAAAAAAAATTGCCTTAGCTTTAAATACAGTTGGTTTAATTAATATACAATTTGCGATTAAAGATGATAAGGTATTTATTATTGAAGCCAACCCAAGGGCATCCAGAACAGTTCCATTCATTTCTAAGGCTTATAAAGAGCCTTATGTAAACTATGCAACAAAAATAATGCTGGGGGAAAATAAGTTAAAAGATTTTAAGTTTAAGCCAGAACTTAAAGGCTATGCAATAAAACAACCTGTATTCTCCTTTAATAAATTTCCTGATGTTAACAAACAGCTTGGTCCTGAAATGAAAAGTACCGGTGAGAGTATATTATTTATAGATGATTTAAATGATGATGAATTCTTTGAATTATATTCTAGAAGAAAAATGTACTTAACCAAATAGCTATTCTATAGTCTTCTTATTTACTTCTATTCTTTGATAAATTTCATCAGTTGGCTTGTCAATTTGTTTATAATTCTCAGTTTGACTTATCGAAGTTTGAATACCTCGAATATTATCTAATGCAATTTTCAAAAGAGGTTCTTCAGGGTCTCCAAGAATTCCAGGATTCGATATTGACTCCTTTTTAATTATGTCAGGAGTAAGACCATCAGGAAAATCTGTATAACCAGCAACATTTCCTATTTTCAAAACTATTGGTTGCATTGCATATTTATGGTTAGGATTTTTATCTCTAGAATCGTTTATGTAATCATAAACTGTTATTGAGCCCTGATTCTTTCCAACAGTATAATCTCCAATATGAATAACATCAATATATGGGTCAAGACCATTAATCAATAACTCACTTGCAGATGCTGATCTTGAGGTAGTAATTACGTATAGTTTGTTTAAATTTAATGAGCTTATCGGAATATTGTTATCAAGCTTATCAGTAAATCTATTTAACAATGCTTCAGGGTTATTTTCCTCCCAGTAATTCATTAATTTAGAGTTCCATCTTTCCTTAGCAAATATTTGATTATTAAATTGACCTGTAATCATAGATGCAAGATTAATAGATGTAGTAATTCTTCCACCTGGATTATATCTTAGATCAATTATAAGTTCATCAACATTTTCTGATTTATAATTAGAAAAAATATTATTTAACTCTAGGTTGTAATCTTTGTTTTCAGAATCAACTACTCCTAAGAATTGATTATACATTAAATATGCAATTCTTTTTCCATCAACTTCTAATATTTTAGATATATGCACAGGGTTTTTAACCAGCCTTGATTTAACAAGAGTTATGCTATCCGAGCCTGGTATAATATTAGCACATTGATTATTTTGATTGTAACTCAGCTGTGAGAATTTTATTGTATATGAGTTACTTTGATTATTGAAAAGAAGGTCTCTATAATTGTCTCGGGTTAATCTATTTCCATTTATTTCACTAAAAAGCATACCCCTTTTTACACCTTTTGATTCAGCATCAGAATTTTTATGAACATACCTTACAAATCCAAAAACGTTTTGATCGTTACACTCTACATACAATCCAAACTCCATCCCATCAGAATCTGCAATACCTTGAAGCATGTTCTCTAAATCTACATAATCATCAACTATCCAACTAAACCTGTCATCAGGATGTAAAAGTGAATTAAAAAAAGAGTCAGGATCTGAATTTTGACTTAAATAGTATGCATATTCAGATTCATTATCTAATTTTGAATCAGATAAATTTGAAACACTTTCTTGCCAATAATAATACTGATTTAAACCTCTCCAAATAAAATCACTGATTTCTAGATCAGTCTCAAGTCTTATAATATTTGGATCATCGTCATCATCAGCTTTTTTACAACCAACAATCAATAAAAGTAAAGAGAGAAGTAATAAACTTAATTTTTTCATGATTAAACTTAAGATTATATACCTGTATAATTATACGGAGTGATTTTTTTTAACTCTTTTTTAATAGCCTGATCTACATTCAAAGTATCAATAAAATTATGAAGTTTTGATTTATCTATTTTCTCATTATTTCTTGTAAGCTCCTTCATTACTTCATAGGGCTCTGGGTAACCCTCTCTTCTTAAGATTGTTTGGATTGCCTCTGAAACTACTATCCAATTATCTTCAATATCATTGTTAATCTTATCCTCATTTACATAAATTTTACTTAACCCTTTAAGAATTGATTCAAAAGAGATTAAAGTATGACTAAATGGTACACCAATATTTCTAAGTACTGTACTATCAGATAGATCCCTCTGAAGCCTTGATTTAGTTAATTTATTGGAAAAGAAACTAAATGTTGAGTTTGCTATTCCTAAATTACCTTCAGCGTTTTCAAAATCAATAGGATTAACTTTGTGAGGCATTGCAGATGAACCTACCTCATTTTTAACAATTTTTTGATTAAAATAATCATGCGAAATGTAGGTCCATATATCAATACACATATCCAATAAAATATTGTTAATTCTTCTACAATTATCTGATAGTGAAGCAAACGAATCATAGTGTTCAATCTGTGTAGTCGGATAGGAATAATGCAATCCAAGTTTATTTTCAACAAAATCTAGACCGAAATTCTTCCAATTAATTTTTGGATAGGCAACTTTATGTGCATTAAAATTACCAACTGCTCCAGAAAATTTGGCAGAATTTGGAATTTTTTTCAAGCTATTCAACTGTTCATGGATCCTTGTCCAAAATACTTTAAACTCTTTGCCAAGTTTAGTAGGAGATGCAGGCTGACCATGTGTCCTTGATATTATTGTTATATCCTTATACTCATTGCACTTATCTTCGATTGAATTTAATAACTCTTCAATTTTAATTAGATATACCTCATTTATGAAATCTTTTATTGATAAAGGAATGGCTGTATTGTTTATATCCTGAGATGTAAGTCCAAAGTGAATGAACTCCTTATACTCAGATATACCAATTTTATCAAATTTTTGTTTAATGAAATATTCAACTGCTTTAACATCATGATTAGTGGACTTCTCAATTTTCTTAATTTCTATGGCATCATCAATTGTGAAATCAAGATAAATTTTCCTTAAATCTTTAAATTTTGTATGATTGAAATTACTTAATTGAGGAATCTGAGCTTCACACAATGCTATAAAGTATTCGACTTCAACTTTAAGTCTATAATAAATTAGAGCCTTTTCGCTAAAATATTTTTTTAGTTTTTCAGTCTTATCAAAATATCTTCCATCAATAGGAGATATGGCCTCCAAATTTTTTTCATTCATCTGGCAAAGATAAGCTAACTGAATAGTATATTAAAATTCAAGAAGCTTGTATTCATCATAACACTCATTAATAGCTTCCATTATTTGAAGGTCATTTGCTTGTTGTATAAAAGTGTCAGAAAAATTACAGTTTCTTAAAATTTCGTCTATATCAATTTTTTCAACTCCAAGTAATTGAACAAGTACTTCTCTATCAAACTTAGTTGATAATAAGTTCTTTATCTCTTCATCCTCCCTCATTAGCCTTAACTTATCCATTTGTGAAGATTTTTTTTTGAATAAATTATTCAAAAAATCTGCTGGATTAAATATTGCGCCAATCACTTTTGATATACCTGATCTTGACCTTCTTCCTGCCTCATAGCCTAAATTTAGTCCTATAATTCTATATCTTGTTGATGTATTTACAGGTGCATTCTTTACATCAATTTCTAGATAACCAGTTAATTGATAAGGTTTTATTATTACTTCTTCCAGTGCAAAAGCAAGTTCTGTTAATTCGATAGTGTTATCCTCAAATCTTACTAGATCATTAGTTACCACTATTTTTAAAGGTTTATACCCTATATAGGAAAAATAAAGAGTATCGTTAACCTTTGCCTGTATTTCAAATTCTCCTGAAGAGTTTGTAATAGTTCCTTTAACCTTAGTTAGATTAAGAACGTGAACGTTTTGAAGAATTGATTCAGAAGTTTCACTTTGAACTCTTCCCTTAACTACATCAGTTTGATCTTGAGAGTAAGCTAAAGAAGAAATTAAAAGAATTATAATTAAAAAAAACTTTTTCATCAGGCTAATTGCTAAATTAGAAAGAATAAATTATAATTAAGCATGAATTACTATGTAGATGTTATACTCCCTCTTCCACTTAAGGGCACTTTTACATATGAATTATCGCAAGATGAATTTAACAAATTAGAGATTGGCTTTAGGGTTGCTGTAAGTTTTGGAAAAAGAAAAATTTACACTGGTATAGTAAATGAATTACATAACAATAAACCTGAATCATATGAAACTAAACCAATTGAATTTATATATGACGATAAGAGCCTAGTATCACAAAATCAAATAGATTTTTGGAATTGGCTTTCAAGATACTATTTCGTACCAATTGGTGATGTTATGAAAGCTGCAGTACCCTCTACCTTCCTCCTTGAAAGTGATAGTTTAATTATAAAAAAAGAGATAGCTGATGATGTTGCTAATAAAATGTCAGATGAAGAATATTTGATATATGATGCACTTGATTTTCAAAATCTTAAGCTAAATGATATTTCTGAAATTTTAAATAAAAAAAATCCATACCCAATTATTCAAAAGATGATATTAAACGGGTATGTTGAATTAAACTATGAGCTAAAGGAAAAGTACAGGCCAAAACTTTTAAATGTAATATTTCTTGAGAGTAGATTAATTGATGAAATAAACATAAAAGATTCTTTAGATCTATTAAAGAGTACACCTAAGCAAAAAGAGCTTTTATTGTCAATTATTAGTATGATTCAATCTAAGGACTATTTAATTATTAAGGATCTAAAAAAGACTATTAAATTCTCAGACACTACTCTTAAAAGTCTTGAGAAAAAGGGTTTTATAACTATAAAAAAAATAAAGATTGATAGAAATCATATTAGAGAAGTAAATATTGATTCTTCCAATTTATTAACTAAACTCCAAAAAGATGTTTTATCTAAATTGAATAAACAACTTAAGGAAAAAGATATTATTCTTCTTCACGGTGTTACTTCTTCTGGAAAAACTGAAATATATATAAAGCTCATTGAGAAATACTTGAAACATGGTAAGCAAGTACTTTATTTATTACCTGAGATTTCCTTAACAACCCAGATAATTCAAAAATTAAGAAATCATTTTGCTAATAAAATATCTGTTTACCATTCGAGATACTCTCTTAATGAAAGAACTGAAGTTTGGGAAAGTATAAGTAATAATAAAGAGAATTCACAGTTAGTTATTGGTGCTCGGTCATCTGTGTTTCTTCCATTTGACGATTTAGGTCTTATTATTGTTGACGAGGAACATGAAGTTTCATATAAACAGCAAGAGCCTTCACCTAGATATAATGCAAGAGATTCAGCTATATATTTATCCAAAATTTTTAAAACTAAAATTATTTTAGGCTCAGCTACTCCTTCAATTGAATCAACTTACAATGCTAGAAATAATAAATATGGTTTTGTTGAAATAAAAGAAAGATATGGAAATATAGAGATGCCTTTTATCCATACAATTGATATGAAATCTGAACCTAAACATGAATTCAGTTCTATATTTTCCAAAAAATTGGTCGATGAAATAAATAAAGCAGTAGATAAAGGAAAACAAGTTATTCTATTTAGAAATAGAAGAGGATATTCCCCCCAATGGCAGTGTGGTTCTTGTGGTCATAATATTATGTGTGATAATTGTGATGTTACTTTAACATATCATTTACACTCAAATACATTAAGATGCCACTATTGTGGATTTCAATTAAAAGCAGAGATAAAGTGTGATTCTTGTGGAATGCAAACAATGGGTTATAGAGGAGATGGAACTCAACAAATAGAAGAAGTTGTAAAAGAAATTTTTCCTAATTCAAATGTAAGTAGAATGGATTGGGATACAACTAGAGGTAAATGGGCATTTGATAAAATAATTAATTCATTTGCTGATCATGAAATCGATATTTTAATTGGTACGCAGATGATAACTAAAGGTTTAGACTTTAAAAACGTAGGTCTTGTAGGAGTAATTAATACTGATCATTTTTTGAATTTTCCAGATTTTAGAGCACATGAAAAAGCTTTTCAAGTTTTAACTCAAGTTGCTGGAAGATCAGGAAGGTCAGGTGAAAGGGGTAGTGTGTATTTACAGACATATCAACCAGATCATCCAATTATTATAAATGTAATAAATAACGATTTCGATAAAATGTATGCTAAACAACTTATTGAAAGAGAGGATTACAAATACCCACCTTTTGTAAGACTTATTAGGATAACTATGAAAGACAAAAGTTTTGATAAATTAAATAGTTCTTCTGATTGGATAAACAAAGCTATTAGAGCAAATTTTAAAGGTTTAGTATTAGGGCCTGTATACCCTGAAATCTCAAGAATTAAAAATAAATATCATAAAGAATTTTTGGTAAAACTTACAGATTTAAAGGACCTAAATACCTTTAGAAGTAAATTTCAATTAATAATGAAAAGTTTTGATTCAATATCAAAATATAGAAGTGTAAAAGTCATCGTAGATGTTGATCCTAATTAGAATATAGTTTACTTAAAATAAATTTGGCAGATATTATATAAAAACCTAATTTTGCGGCCTAAGATTTTAAGATGAAAAACTACGAAACAGTATTTATTTTAAACCCTGCACTTTCTGAAGAGCAAGTTGAAAAAGCAGTAGACAAATACGAGAAGTATTTAAAGTCTAATGGTGCTAAGATTGTAAGTAAAGAAATTTGGGGTTTAAAAAAGTTAGCATATACTATTCAAAATAAAAACAGTGGATTTTATAATCTTATTGAATATACTGCTCCTGCAGATACTGTCTCATCTCTAGAAGTTGAGTTTAAAAGAGATGAAACCATTATGAGATACTTAACAGTGACTCTTGAAAAAGATGCTATTGAGTGGGCAGAAAAAAGAAGAAATAGAAATACAAAAAAAGCTAGTTAATTATGGCAGGCATTGATGAGCAATCAAAAATTAAAAATGAGGGTGAGATTAGATATCTTTCTCCTTTAGATATCAATACTTCTAAAGCAAAGAAATATTGCATGTTTAGAAGATCAGGTATTAAATATGTTGATTATAAAGATCCAGATTTTTTAAACAGATTCATTAATGAGCAGGGAAAAATTTTGCCAAGAAGGTTAACAGGTACTTCACTAAAATATCAAAGAAAAGTTGCTACAGCAGTAAAGAGAGCTAGACACTTAGCTTTATTGCCATATGTTGGAGACTTATTAAAATAATTATGGAGATTATACTAAAAGAGAACGTTGCTAACGTAGGTTTTAAAGATGAAATTGTAATAGTTAAGGCTGGATATGGTAGAAACTTTCTTATACCAACAGGAAAAGCTGTTTTAGCAACTGAGTCTGCCAAAAAAGTTTTAGCTGAAAATCTAAAACAAAAGGCTTTTAAGGAAAAGTCTATAATTGACGATGCTGAGAAGTTAGCTGCAAAAATTTCTAAACTTGATCTTAAAATTTCTGCAAAAGTTGGTCCAGATGGAAAACTTTTTGGTTCAATATCTAACGCTGATGTTGCTAAAGGCTTAGTTGGTAAAAAAATTGAAGTAGAAAAAGAAAATATTTCAATTCCAGGTAAATCCATTAAAAGAATAGGAAAATATCAGGCATCTATAAGGCTTCATAGAGAAGTTTCCACTCAATTAAATTTCGAGCTTCTAGCCGAAAAGAAATAATTTCATAACTTTATTGTTCACTTGATTATCAAATAAATTTTTGATGTCTCAAAAACTGAATACACCAAAGGGAACAAGAGATTTTTCTTCACTAGAATTAAAAAAAAGAAATTACCTTTTAAAAGTTTTAAGAGACAGTTTCAAATCATTTAATTTCCAGGAGATACAGACACCTTCATTTGAAAATTTATCCACACTTACAGATAAATATGGAGATGAAGAGGATTCTTTAATGTTTAAGATTTTATCCTCTGGTGAAAAAGTAAAAAAAGCAGATATAAGCTCACTTAATGATGGAAAGCTATCCAAGTTTGCTAATTCTATAAGTGATAAGGCCCTTAGGTACGATCTTACAGTACCTTTGTCAAGGTTTGTGCAACAAAACTTAAATGAAATTACTCTACCATTTAAAAGATTTCAAACTCAATTAGTTTGGAGAGCAGATAGACCTCAAAAGGGTAGATATAGAGAATTTCTTCAGTGCGACGTCGATATAATTGGAGAAAAAAACTTTTTAAACGAGGTTGAGTGTATTAAAGTATATGACCATGTTTTTGAAAATCTTGGATTACCAAAACTAGTTCTTAGAATAAATAATAGAGAAATTTTAGAAGGTATATCGAAGATTATGAATCTTGAAAGCTTATCTGAAATCTCTTCAACACTAGATAAGTCTGATAAAATTGGCATTGATGGAGTAGTGGATGAATTATCTAAAAAAGGTATGAAGACTGAGTCAATAGATAAACTTATCTTTTTCCTTAATATCAAGGGTTCTAATAAAAGTAAAATTGATTTAGTCAGAAAGGAGTTCAATAGTAAAAATATTCCTTCTAATGCAATTGATTCAATTGAAGAAATAATTAATACTTGTAATCAATTTAAGTTAAACAATATTGAGATTGAATTTGATTTATCTCTAGCAAGAGGTTTGGGGTATTATACCGGGACTATCGTTGAAGTTTCCTCTCCCAAAGACTTCAGCTTAGGCTCTATTGGGGGAGGAGGTAGATATGACGATCTAGTCCAGAAGAATAATCCTAAATTAAGTGGTTTTGGTATATCTTTTGGTTTTGATAGGATTTTTTTAATTCTTGAGGAGCTTAATCTTTTTCCTAATCTATTAGACTCATCTAAGTCATTTTTATTTTTAAATTTTGGGACTGATAAAATATCGAATTTTATTGACTCTGTAAATCAGTTAAGGAAAGATGGTATTGTTTGCGAAATTTATCCTGTTGATGTTAAAATTAAAAAGCAATTAGACTACGCCAATAAAAAAGGAATTGACTTTGTTGTAATTATTGGTGATGATGAATTGAAGAAAGATATTTTTAAAGTTAAGGATATGTCAAAAGGAGAAGAGTTAACATTCACGCAAATAGATTCTTTAGCTGAAAAAATTAAAGAAATCAGCTAAAATATTTATACCATTTTTTAAATGGCCTCTCCAGCAGGCTAATAAATTTAGAATTTAACTTCTCGTCAAGATCAGTATCTACTCCATATTTTATTTTACTCTTGTCTAATTCCATATAGGTTCCAAAAATTCTATCCCAAATAGAAAAAATATTTCCATAGTTTGAATCTGTATATGGCAATTCAAAGTGATGATGAACCTTATGCATATTTGGAGACACTATCACATAGCTTAAAATATTATCAAGCCTATTAGAGATTTGAATATTAGCATGATTAAATTGAGAAGCAAGAACTGAGATAGATTGATATAGAAGAACAAGACCAATAGGAGCTCCTGATACAAATATTCCAATAAATGTAAAAATAAATCTTACGACACTTTCTAATGGATGATGTCTGTTTGCAGTTGTTGTGTCAACTTTATGATCAGTATGATGAACAATATGTATATGCCACAATAATTTAACCTTATGTTGAACTAGATGAGGTAGATATGCTCCAATTAAATCAAGTAATAACAATCCAATAATTACACTTACTAATGTAGATGAGTTTATAAAATGTATAATTCCAAAACTATTTTCATTTGACCAATCAGAGGCGAAAACTAGTAAAAATGCAAAGAAAAAATTTACAATTATTGTTGTTAGAGTTAATAGAAAATTTGGAATTGAATGAATCCATTTCTTATAGTTGAGAAATTTAAAAGGCACAATACCTTCAATTACCCAAAAAAAGGTAATACCAGAAATAATTATTACTGCTCTATTAACTGGTGAAATATTTTCAAATAGCAATAATAAGTTTTCCATACTAATTATCTTCAGATCCGTCTCTATTAGGAATCCTAAGAGCAGGCCATTTTCCTCTTTCTCCAGTTAAAGGATTAATAGGAAGTACTCTTCTATCTCTTGGCATTAATTCATCTTCTTCACTTGCAAGGTATGTCAATATAGCTACAAGAATTGCATTATCTCTAACATCATCAAACACAATCTTATCATAAGTGTCTCTGTTTGTGTGCCAGGTATAAAAATATTTACTTTTTCCTCCATAAGAAAAATCTAATGAAGTAAGATTGAAACCTGGAACACCTGAAGAAACAAAATTTCTCCAATCAGATGAACCTCCAGCTCTAACCATTCTTCCGTTAGATTCCTTTTGAAATAATGGAATTGGAACTCCAGGAAAATCTGTCTCAATTTCATCTCTTATCTCAGATGGAACATATTGAAGCCAATCCCCAATAAATCTATATGCCTCAGTAAACCCGTGACCACTTATCTGAACAGTTCTACCAGTCCCATTATCTTGATTAAAGAGAGCTTGAAGATTATTTACAATTTCAGGATTATCCTCTACGAATGCACTTGATCCATTTAGACCTTGCTCCTCAGCACCCCAATGACCAGCAATTATAGTTCTTTTGGGATTTGGGTAAATCTTCTTTAAAATTCTCATTGCTTCCATCATTACAATAGTTCCAGTTCCATTGTCAGTTGCCCCAGTTCCACCACCTGTAGTATCTAAATGTGCAGATAGAATTATATACTCGTTGGGTTTTTCTACACCTTCAATTCTTGCTATGGAATTATATGTTGGAACCTTTCCTAATTCTTTTGATTGCACGTTAACATTCAGTGTTGGTTTTTGATTGCTTTGAGCTAGTCTATATAAAAGACCATAATCTTCCATACTAAGATCAACAGTAGGAGTTTTTGGGCTAATTCCATAATATCCAGGACTAAAAATTGTGTTAGTACCAAATCCACCTCTCCAGTTACTAGTTAGTATTGAAGCAGGCTTAGCATCTTCAATTGCTTTAATCATATCCTGTCTGCTATATCCTGTCTTTCTTTGATTCCTAACATATCTACTTCTAGCACTAATTCTATATCTTCTGATCTCTTCCAATGTGCTCTCTTTTGCCCACCTCTCTAAATCATAATCGGGTCTTCCCGAGATGTCTGTTTCGGATAGTAAAATATGTTTACCTTTAATTGTTTTTAACCATTCATCAAAAACTTCTTTTGATTCATAGGGTATTAACACTGCTTCAGCTAAAACTCCATTTTTTTTCGTGCTAGCACTCCAAGATAATTGTTGCCCTTCTAAGGATTTCACCCAAGGAGTCATCATATCCATGTGACTTATCCCTCTTTCCCATGCTCTCCACTGACCAAATTGTTCATTTTTTGCATTTATGTCCCACTTAGCATATGTATTAACTACCCAATCATGTGCTAATTGCATTTGAGGGGTCCCTGTAAGTCTAGGTCCAATCTGATCCATTAGCTCATGTGCTAAAGTTTCAAGTTGAGAATTATTTTCTGCTTCTGAAACTATTTGATTTATTGTTTGAAGTTTACCTTGAGGAAAAGCCAAATTAAATGCAAATAATAAAAATAAAAGAGTGATACGATTTTTCATTTTGATAAATTTTTTATTCGTCCAAATATAACTAAATGATTATATTTCAAGTGTTAAAAGAATTCAAAATCAATATATTTATAAAAAACTAGAATTATGAAAAGATTATTATATACAACTTTAGCTTTTATCTTACTTGGAAGTTTCTCATTTGCTCAGGAAGAGAAAAAAGATGATGCTAAAAAAGAATCGAAAAAAAATAAAAATCTACCAATTAAAGCAGATAGATTTTTTGAACTTAATACTGATACAGGTACTTGGATTTCACTCGATGTTAGCCCGGATGGTAGTACTATAGTTTTTGATATGTTGGGAGATATTTATTCAATACCTATGAATGGTGGTGACGCAAAGAGAATAACTAAAGGGATGGCATATGATTCACATCCAAGATTTTCTCCAGATGGAAATTCAATTGTATATACAAGTGATAAAAGTGGAAATGTAAATGTATGGACTAGAGATTTAGAGACTAATGATTCACTACAAATCACTAAAGGAAAAGATAACCAAACAGCATTTGCAGATTGGTCAAAAGATGGTGACTATATAATTGCATCAACAGGTTTTAGAAATCTAAAATTACATATGTATCACAAAGAAGGAGGTTCTGGTGTTCAATTAGTAGGTGAACCCTCTTCCTTGAAGATTGTTCAGCCTGCAGTTAGCCATGATGATAGATATATTTGGTACGCAGAAAGAAGAAATTCTTGGCAATATAATGCTAGTTTTCCTCAGTATCAGATATCCAAATATGACAGAGAAACAGGAGAAACTAAAAGAGAAACATCAAGATTTGGATCTGCATTTACGCCGACATTATCCCCAGATGGAAAATGGCTTGTCTATGGAACAAGATTTGAAGATAAAACTGCATTGAGAATAAGGGATTTAAAAACTGGTGAAGAAAAATGGCTTGCATTTCCTGTTCAAAAAGATGATCAAGAGTCTCAAGCAACCTTAGGTGTTTTGCCGAATATGTCATTTACTCCAGACAGTAACTATTTAATTGTTTTTTATGGAGGAAAAATTAATAAAATATCTATTATGAATGGTACTTCATCTGTAATACCATTCAAGGTTGATGAAATAGTAGAAGTTGGACCTGAGCTCAAGTTTGACTATGCAATCTCAGATGACAAGATAATGAATGCGACCCAGATTAGAGATGCTAAAATTTCTCCAGATAAATCTAAAATTGCATTTACAGCAGTAAACAAGTTGTATGTAATGGATTTGAATACTAAAGAAATGAATAGACTAACTGAGTTTGTTGATGAGACAATTGAAGCAATGCCTGCTTGGAGTCCAGATGGAAGAGAAATTGCTTTTGTTTCTTGGAATAACAAAGACGGAGGCTCAATTTATAAGGTGAGATCTGATGGGAGAAGAGATCCAGTTCTTTTAACTCAAAGTCAAAATATAAAGGAAAAAGGTGTCTTTACTTCTCCTGTTTGGAATGAATCCGGGGATAAAATTGTATTTATATCGGGTGATGAAGGAAGTTACAAAGAAAGTTATGGTCCATATGCCTTTAAATCTAGTGATAAATTGATGTGGATATCATCAAATGGAGGTAAGCTAAATTATATAGATGACTCGAAAGGTAGATCATACCCTCACTTTGTTAAAGGTGAAGATAGAATTTACCTATATAGTTCAAGAAATGGATTAGTATCGATTAAATGGGACGGAACAGATGAGAAGAAAATTGTAAAAGTAACAGGAATCACAACGTATAGTTCTAAAACACCTTCAACAGCAAGTGTTGTTATGATATCTCCTAATGGTAAAGAAGGACTTGCTAAGGTTAGCAATAATATATATAGTTTTACAATCCCGTATACGGGGAAGGAGTCCCTAAAAATAGCTTTAGCAAACCCAAAATCATCATCTTTTCCTGCAAAAAAATTAACCAAAATTGGAGGTGAGTTTCCTTCTTGGAATGATGAGTCAAATACCATTCATTGGTCTTTAGGTTCCTCATTCTTTTCATATAACCTTAGGGATTCTGAGAAGTTTGATGATGAAATGGAAGAGAAAAAGAAAGAAGAAAAAAGATGAAGAAGAAGAAGAAAAGAAGAAGAAGAAAGATTGAAGAAAAGAAAAGAAGAAGAAGAAGAAAAAGAAGAAGAAGAAAAAGATGAAGAAGAGTTTTTGGCTGACGAATTAGAGGTTATAGTAGAATTAAATAGAGATATACCCGAGAGTTCAATTTTACTTAAAAATGCCAAAATAATTACTATGAATGAAGATGAGATCATAGAAAATGGTCAAATATATATAGTTAATAATCGTATTAAAGAAGTAAGTGAGAATCAAATTAATATAGATGAATCTACTGAGGTTATTGATTTAAATGGAAAAACTATTTTACCAGGTTTTGTTGATACTCATGCACATATGAGACCTAGTTGGGGTCTACAGAAGAATCAACCTTTCTCTTATGCAGCAAATTTAGCATATGGTGTTACAACAACTAGAGATCCTCAAACTGGTACTACAGATGTTCTTACTTACAGTGATATGGTTGATACTGGTAAAATATTAGGACCAAGAGTATATTCAACTGGTCCTGGTGTAGGTTATTGGGGTTATAATTTTAAAAGTTTAGATGAAGCTAAAGATGCACTTAAACAATATTCAAAATATTATAACACCAAAACTATTAAAATGTACAGGGCAGGAAACCGTCAACAGAGACAATGGATTTTAATGGCTGCTAAAGAACAAAATATAATGCCTACAACTGAAGGTGCATTAGATTTAAGATTAAATATTACTGAAACTATTGATGGATATCCAGGTCAAGAACATAATCATCCTATATACCCGGTTTATGACGATATAATTGGATTAACTGCATTTACAAAAAAGGCTTACACTCCAACTCTTCTTGTTACATATGGTGGTCCATGGGCTGAAAATTATTATTATGCTACGGAAAATGTAAATAAAGATGAAAAACTAAATTATTTTACTCCAAAAATGGAAGTTGAGTCTAAAACAAGAAGAAGAAATGCTGGATGGTTTATGGAAGAAGAATATACCTTCCCAGAGCTAAGTGTATTTGTAAAAGATCTTGTTGAGGCTGGAGGTATAGCAGGAGTTGGTTCTCATGGTCAACTTCAAGGGCTTGCATATCATTGGGAGCTTTGGAGTATGGCTACTGGTGGTATTTCTAATCACGATATGCTTAAAGTTTCTACCATAATAGGTGCCTATGCTATTGGTTTAGATAAAGAATTAGGATCAATTGAAAGTGGAAAGCTAGCTGATTTGGTAATATTAGATCAAGATCCTTTAAAAAATATAAGAAATACAAATACTGTAAAAATGGTTATGAAAAATGGTAGATTATATGATGCTGATAATCTAGACCAGGTATACCCATTAAAATTAAAAGCTAAAAACTTTGACTGGCAAGTTGAAAATCCAAATTCACTTCCAGGAATAAATGAATAGAATTATGAAAAAATTTATACTACTTAACCTATTATTTTTAGGTTCAATATTTTCGCAGGATTATTATTTTTCAAAATATGCTCCATTTGATAGTGACATTTTATCACCTGAACAGTTTCTAGGATATCCAATTGGTGAGATGCATACAAGACATGACTTAATTGTGTCATACATGGAATATTTATCTGAAACATCTGATAAAGCAGATATGTTTCAATATGCAACTTCCCATGAGGGGCGTAAATTAATTTATCTAATATTAAGTTCACCAGAGAAAATTGAAAATCTAGAGGAAATTAGAAAAAGTCATATTTCATACTTAAAGCCAGAATATGAAGGCTATATAGATTCACAAAAGCCAGATAATTTTCCTGTGATAATTAATTTAGGTTATAATGTTCATGGTAATGAGCCGTCTAGCTCAGAAGCTGCAATGCTTACTGCCTATACTTTAGTTGCATCTAAATCTCAAGAAATTCAAGACTATCTTGACAATTCAATAGTTTTGATTGATCCTACTATAAATCCAGATGGTAGGGATAGACATACTCAATGGGTTAATAGTTATAAAGGTTCACCGCTTGTTGACGACCCACAAGATGCTGAGCACAATGAATATTGGCCTGGTGGTAGAACAAATCATTATTGGTTTGATTTAAATAGAGATGTTCTGTTGGGAATTCATCCAGAAACAAGAGGTAAAATTAATTTTCATCATAATTGGTACCCTAATGTAACTATGGATTTTCATGAGATGGGAACTAATAGTACATATTTTTTTGTGCCTTGGAAGACTCATGCTGCAAAAGACCCAATAATACCTCAAGAGAACTATGAATATTTTGAGACTTTATTTGGTTCATTCTTCGCAAAAGGACTTGATGAAATAGGTTCAATGTACTTTTCTAAAGAAGCATTTGATAAGACATACCCTGGCTATCACTCTTCTTATGCGGATCTTCTTGGAGGAATTGGGATGCTATTTGAACAAGCTAGTTCAAGAGGGCATAAACAAAAAACACAATTTGGAGAAATTACTTTTCCATTTACAATAAGAAACCAATATGTATCAGGAATGACTACTATTAAAGCTTCTGTTGCTATGAAAGGTGAATTAATGGAATATCAGCAAAGATTTTTTGCTTCAGCATTAACTGATGCTGATAAAAAGAGAATAAAAGGTTATTCATTTACACTAGGTAAGGATAGAAATAAGACTAAAGCATTTATTGACAAACTTTTAATACATGATTTAAAGGTCACAAGAAATGGTAATGACTTTTTTGTTCCAACTAAACAAAAAAACTATAGGACTATTAGATCAATCTTTGAGACAAATACTGAATTTAGAGATAGTGTTTTTTATGACGCATCATCATGGTCAATTGCTAATTTCTATGATATTGATTATTCTCCTGCATTAAGAGAAATGAAAGGTGATCAAGTTAAAGGTTTAGATGATATTTTTAATACTAATCAAGTCAGTAAAGCTGAGTATAGTTATATAATTAATTCGGTAGATTATAATATTCCTGCAGTTATAAATAAACTATTAGATAATGATATATTAGTTTCTAGTTCTTTTAAACCTTTTAAGATAAATACCTCTCAGGGATTAAAATCATTTGATTATGGATCACTTATTATTCCTGTAAGTCTTCAAAAGATTAACTCAAATAAATTATTTGAAAGTCTTCAAAAAATTCAAAATGAATTCAAGATTGATATTTTTTCAGTCTCTTCAGGACTTAGTTCCGAGGGAATAGATCTGGGAAGTAGATTCGTAGTTCCACTTAAGAAACAAAAAACAATGATGTTAATTGGAACTGGAGTTAGAGCATATGAAGCAGGTGAAGTTTGGCACCTATTAGACCAAAGGGTAGGAATGCCGATCACAAAGATTCCTATTAGAAATTTTAATAGAGTTGATCTTGATGACTATACTTCAATGGTTATTGTTTCAGGTAATTACAATTTTAATGAATCACAGATTAATAAAATTAAAAATTGGGTAAGCAGAGGTAATACTATTATCTCAATTGGTACAGGGTCTAAATTTTTAATTGATTCAAAAATTGTAGATGAAGAACTATATAAGACTGAAAAAAGTAATAATGAAAATGAATTTAAGCCATACATTGATGCTTCTGATAATAGGGGTAAAGAGCAAATTGGTGGAATAATTTTAAATGCTCAAATTGATATGTCTCATCCGTTGGGTTTTGGATATGAAGATCCTATTGTACCTGTTTATAAAAATAATACTGTGTGGATTAAACCATCTAAAAATGAATATTCATCAGTAGTTAGATATACTCCCAATCCATTAATTGATGGTTTTATTACTGAAAATAACGCTAAAAAGATTGATAAAACAGTTTCATTACTTGTATCAAAGATTGGTTCAGGAAGGGCAATTCTATTTTCTAATAATCCTAATTTTAGAGGATCATGGTATGGAACTAATAGATTATTTCTAAATGCAATTTTACTTGGTGACAAGATAAGAGTGCCTTAATGAAATGGATTAGAGAAATAGGGCCAGGAATATTAATTGCTGCAGCATTTATTGGACCTGGAACTGTAACTCTTTGCACCATTGCAGGTGTATCCTATGGCTATTCTTTGATATGGGCATTAGTTTTATCAATTTTTGCAACCATATTTCTTCAGGAGCTATCCCTAAGAGTAGGATTAGTAACAAAGATGAATGTAGCGGAAGTTATAAGTAAATCAATAAAGTCGATTTATCTTAATAAATTCTTGATAGTACTTATAATCTCATCCATACTAATTGGAAATGCTGCATATGAAGCTGGAAATATCACAGGAGCATCATTAGGTATATCAGGAATAATTAACAATGATTCAATTAGCTATATCCCTTTCTTCATTGGAATAGTGGCATTTGTAATTCTGTTTCAAGGAAACTATAAATTAATAGAGAAATCTCTGATTTTTTTGGTTTTAACAATGAGTGTTTCTTTTTTAATAACTGCGATAATTACAAAGCCTAATTTAAAATCTCTAATTGAGGGAATGTTTATTCCTAGTTTTGATCAAGATAGTATTTTGATAGTATTAGGGTTAATAGGAACAACTGTTGTCCCATATAACATTTTTTTACATTCATCATTAGTAACTGAGAAATGGGATTCTATTAAAAAACTTAAAACAGCAAGAATTGAAAGTTTTATATCAATTTTCTTAGGTGGTATTGTTTCTCTTTCAATAATTGTTACAGCAGCATCTGTAAATACTCAGGATGTTAAAAGTGTAATTGATTTAGCAAGGGGTCTGGAGCCATTATATGGAAAATTTGCAATTTATTTTCTTGGAATTGGTCTATTTGCATCAGGTATAACATCTTCAATTACAGCTCCTCTAGCAGCAGCATATGTAGCAAAAAGTTGTTTTGGCTGGAAAGATTCAATGAAATCTCTCAAATTTAGACTTGTATGGATGATTGTTTTAATTTTTGGAGTAGTTATTTCTTTGATTGAGCTAAACCCAATAGAAATAATAAAGTTTGCTCAATTTTCTAATAGTTTACTTCTTCCGATAATTGCAATTATTTTATTATGGTTAGTAAACAATAATAGTATAATTGGAAAAGAGTATGGATATAGATATCAAAATATATTTGGAATTATAATCATAATGATTACAATAATTCTAGGAATTAGAGGACTAATTTTAATTTTCCAATGATGAATATTAATTGTGATCTTGGGGAAGGACTTAATAATGAGCATTTAATAATGCCTCTTATTAACTCATGTAATATTGCATGTGGAGGTCATGCAGGAGATTCTCAAAGTATGATTGAATGTGTGGAAATTTCAATAAAGAATGATGTTGAAATTGGTGCACACCCATCTTATCCAGATAAGGAAAGCTTTGGAAGAAAAAAAATTGATATTTCAAGATCAGATCTTTATTACAGTTTAATAGATCAGATTGAAACACTTAATTCAATTGCTATATCATATGGAAAAAAACTTCATCACATTAAAGCTCATGGTGCTCTTTACAATGAAATGTTTAGTGATAAGGATTTATCTGACTTTTATTTAGACACCATTATTGGCTATAAGGAAGAGTGTTATATATATATACCATATAATTCAGAAATTGAAAAATCTGCTTTAGAAAAAGGATTTAAAATAATGTATGAGGCATTTGGTGATAGAGCTTATAATGATAATCTGTCTCTAGTATCCAGGAATGAAAAAGGTGCTTTGATTAATAATCCTAAATCAGTTATAAACCAAATTGCTAGTATTATTGATTCAAATAAGATTAAGTCGATAAATGGTGTATACAAATCAATTAAAGCAGATACAATATGTATTCATTCTGATACTGATAATTCTATTGAAATTCTTAAAGAAATTAATAAAGCCTTTAAAAACAAAAAGTAATGGAATTCTTTAATCTAAATGAAAACTCAATATTAGTTTCATGGAAAGACGAACTTAATTCAAGTTTAACAAGGTTGATTTCCTCATATAAAACTGAAATTTTGAGTTTATGTAAAGATGATATTAAAGATTGTGTACAATCAATAAAATCTATTCTGATAATAATTGATTTAAATAGAACTTCAATTGATGAAATAGTTGACAAAATAAAAATGATAGATTATGAAAAAATAAAGAATTATGATAGAACTATCAAGGTCTGGGAAATACCTGTCTGCTATGATTTGGAATTTGCAACTGATATTAATCTTCTATCTGATTTAAACAACATTTCAGTAAGAGATATAATAGATGCTCATTTATCAAGAACATATGATGTCCTTTCAATGGGGTTCTTGCCTGGATTCATGTATCTGGGTAAAACTGATAAAAAACTTCATTGTGAAAGAAAAGAAAAACCTTCATTAAATATCAGAAAAGGCTCAATTGGTCTAGCTCTAGATCAAACATGTATATATCCTAGACAAAGTCCAGGAGGATGGCATATTATTGGTAATTCACCAGTAGAATTTTTTAATCTCAATTCTAAACATCCATGTTTTAGTAGGCCAGGAGATAAGATACAATTTGTAGAAATTTCTAAATCTCAATACAAATCTTCTATTAATAGACTTGATAAACCAAAATTAATAGAGTTATGATCAAATTTATTTCAAAAGGACTTTACACAACAATTCAGGATGATGGTAGATTTGGTTATCGTAATATTGGAGTTCCATCTTCAGGTTATATGGATAGGGAAAGTGCTCAGATTGCAAATCTTATTATTGATAATCCTATAAATAATCCCTTAATAGAGGCTACACTTATTGGCCCTACTATTAAGTTTGAAAAACCCACTTTCATATGTATTACAGGCTCTGACTTTAATCCAATGTTAAATGAAAGTAGAATAAGTTTATATACCCCTGTTGAGGTTAATAAAGGAGATATACTTAAATTAAATAACTCATCTATTGGCTCTAGATGCTATATATCAATTAAAGGGGATATTAAAGTAGATAAAGTTCTTGGAAGTAGATCCTACTATTCTCAGATAAGCGATTCTAGTGTAATTGAAAAGGGTGATGAAGTTAAATTTGAAGCAAATGACAGGAATCTAACTTATAAATCAATTGATCAAAAATTTAGGTTGAATAAGAATATAAAAGTATTTAGAGGTCCAGAATTTAATTGTCTTAATAAGGAGTCTATTAATAAACTTAAAAATCAAGAATTTTCAATCGGTATAAATAATAGAATGGCTTATAATTTAAAGGAAAAAATAGAAGCTGGTGTTAACTCAATAATATCATCTGGAGTTATACCAGGGACTGTTCAATTAACTCCTTCCGGACAAATAATAATACTTCATAGAGACTGTCAAACAACAGGGGGATATCCTAGAATTCTTCAATTAGCTGAAAAATCTTTAAATAATTTGGCACAATTAAGAACTGGAGATAAAATTAAATTTGAGTTAGTTAGTTTGTAAAAATATTGATTTCAACAATAGGTGTTCTGTCAAATTCTCTATTTAATTTAGTTTTTTTTCTCAAAAGTCTTCTTAGTTCTTTTTCATTTCTTTTATCAACAATTATTGTATCATTTTTAATTTCAACATTCAAACTATCTAATTGTCTCTGTATAACATAGATTTCATTTTTTAATGCTCTTCTTGACACTACTCCTTCTAAGCTACTATCAATCCTTACAGTTTTAATATTATTTATAAGCTTTGTTAATCTAACGTTATTGTCAGATTTATATTGTTGGGTTGTGCCTGTAAAAACATTATAAGCATTTTGACTTCTTAATCTTTTTGAATTAACATTAATTTTAATGGCACCATTATGCTTGAAGCTAAAGATTCTATTTGATATAAATTCTTCAAGGTCAATTACAATCTTTAAATCAGGTCTGTAAAAATGAGATTTTAATAAACTAGATAAAAACTCATTCCTATCTCTTACTGTGTATTCATCTCCAAAAAGAAAAATTGTAGGAAGTCTTTCTGAAGCAACATTTACATTTTTTAAATCAATTTTTGACCCTTCTTGAGTATAAATGGGAGTAACATAAAAAAACAATATTGTGATAAGTATAGCTAACCTCATGTATAAAGCTAATAAAAACTATGATATTATTTTGTTGGTATTAAATACTTCATAGGGTTAAAATCCCATAAATATGGAAGAATAAAATATACAAAAAGGGTTAATAGTAAAATTGATAATACATTCATCCAAATTCCAACACGAACCATATCAGGAATTCTGAGATATCCTGAACCAAAGACTACTGCATTAGGGGGAGTGGCTACGGGAAGCATAAATGCACATGAAGCAGCTACAGTTGCAGAAACCATTAAAATAAATGGATGAACGTCAATTGTCATTGCCATAGGGTATAAAACAGGTAATAGCATTGCAGTGGTTGCTAAATTAGATGTTATCTCAGTAAGGAAGTTAACAGATGCTATTAAAATGAAAACTAATAGAAAAAGAGAAACACCATCTAATAAAGTCATTTGTGTACCAATCCATAAAGCTAATCCGCTATCTTTAAATCCAGCTGCTAAGGCCATTCCTCCACCAAATAATAGTAGAATTCCCCATGGAAGTTTAACTGCCTCTTCCCAGTTAAGGAGTCTTCTTTTTTTATTTTTTGTTGGTAGTAGAAAAATTATAACAGCACTGATCATTGCTATAATTGTATCATCAATAACAGGAACTACAAGTTTTAAAAGATTATCTCTTGTAACCCACGCAAATGCTGTTAAAGCAAAAACTATTGCTACTAGCTTCTCCTCATAGGAAATTCTACCTAGCTTGTTTAATTGTTTTGATATTTCTGCTCGACCTCCTGGAAAAGCTTTTTGTTTAAAACTAAATGCAATACTTGTTAAGTACTTCCAGCATAAAAATAGAAGTATTATAGAGATAGGAAGACCAAATTTAAACCATTGAGCGAAAGTTATTTCATATCCAAATGATTCTTGAACTACTCCGGCTAAAACTAAATTAGGGGGTGTACCAATTAAAGTTGCAACACCTCCTATTGAAGCACTATATGCAATACCTAGCATTAACGCTTTACCAAAGATTTTATTTTCATCTTTATCTGTTTCAGGATTGTCTTTAAGTTGCGAAACAATTGCTAAAGCAATAGGCAGCATCATAACAGCTGTTGCAGTGTTAGATATCCACATAGACATAAAAGCAGTTGCTACCATAAACCCAAGAATAATATTAACTACACTAGTTCCAATAACGTTTATTATGTTAAGAGCAATTCTTTTATGTAAGTTCCATTTCTGAATTGCTATTGCTATAATAAATCCTCCCACATAAAGAAAAACATATTTATGACCAAAAGAGGCTGTCGTTTCAGAAAGTCCTAATCCTCCAGTTAATGGGAATAATACAATAGGAATAAGAGCAGTAACTGCAATAGGAATAGCTTCAGTTATCCACCAAATTGCTATCCAAATTGTCGATGCTAAAACTGCATTTGCCTCTGAGGTCAAACCCTCAGGTTGAAAAAATAACAATACTAAAATGAATGCTAAAGGACCTGAAATTAGGCCAATATTTTTTGAGTTAAGTTTCATACTTAGATTCTAAAATAATAAAAAAAACCTTGAAAGTATATTACTCCCAAGGTTTTGCGGAGAAAGAGGGATTCGAACCCCCGGAGGTGTGACCCTCAACAGTTTTCAAGACTGCCGCATTCGACCACTCTGCCATTTCTCCAATTGAGTTGCAAATATACATGATTTTGATAATAAAAAAATATTTAAAACTTTATGTAAATAAAAAAGAATTATCTTGTTATTTATATCATGCTTTTAGATATAAATTCAATTTTAATTTTAGTTGGTATCGGTCTTTTTGCTGGTGTTGTTAATACACTTGCAGGTGGTGGTTCTCTTGTTACTCTTCCTGTATTAATTCTTTTCTTAGGCCTTGATGAGGCTACTGCTAATGGTACAAACAGACTTATGGTAATAACTGCTGCATTAGTTGCAAGTTATGGTTACAGAAGTAAAGGTATTACAACGCATCCATGGGGTTTGTATTTTGGAATAGTAGCTACCTTTGGTGCTATCATAGGAGCAAGAATTGCTATTGATATTGATGGTGATACATTTAAGAGATTTCTTGCAATTATCATGATTTCAGTTGGACTTATAATTGTATTTAGATCTAAATCAATTGCTTCTTTAGATCTTCCTGAGAGACTGTCAGGTAAGTATCTTATTGGAGGACTAATTGGATTCTTCTTTATAGGAGTTTATGGAGGTTTTTTACAAGCAGGTGTTGGTATTGTAATAATGTTGCTTTTAACTCAAATAAATAGAATGAACTTATTAAGAACAAATTCAGTTAAAGCATTTTCAGTATTTATATATTCTATTGCAGCAGTTTTAATATTTGCTCTAGATGGTAAAATACTATGGATGGTTGGTTTTTGGATGGTTCTGGGTTCAGTTGTAGGAGCATGGTTATCTAGTAGATGGTCTGTAAAGAAGGGAGATAAGGTAATTAGAATTACACTCCTAATTATGGTGTCATATATGGCAGTTAAGCTATGGCTTGATACATTTAATACTTAGAATAATTTTCTATACTTAGTCCATAACCAGATAAACCTATTCTTGGTTTTTGTCTAGAATTAGTAAGTAAATTAATTTTTGAAATACCAATTTCATGGAGTATTTGAGCACCTATTCCAAAGTCTCTAAAGTCAATTTTAGGTTTTTCTGATGGTTCAATTAAAGACTTTAACTTATCAATTATATTTTTTGGAGATTGACTTTGGTTGATAAAAATAATTGCTCCCTTACCTTCATCATTTATTTTTTTAAAAATTTCATCATATTTAATTTCATTAGTTCCTTTTAAGATCTTAGTTACATTATTATCATTCATAGATGAGTTGATCCTAGTTAAAATAGTCTCAGATGATTTCCAGTCTCCAAGGGTAAGAGCAATATGTACCTGGTCATTATTAGTTTGTTTAAATGCTCTTAATCGATATTCACCAAAACTTGTCCTTATATTTTCATCAAAAATTTTATCAATTAAACTATCATTCTTCATCCTGTAAGCAACAAGATCTTCAATTGAAACAATTTTAAGATTAAATTTTTTTGCAACTTTATAGAGTTCAGGCAGTCTAGACATTGAGCCATCGTCATTCATAATTTCTACAATAACACCTGCTGACTTAAAACCAGCTAGTCTAGCAAAATCAATTGCAGCTTCAGTATGGCCAGTTCTTCTTAGTACACCACCATCTTTGGCAATTAAAGGGAATACATGCCCAGGTCTTTGAAGGTCATCTGGCTTAGTATTACTATCAACAAGAGCTTGGACTGTTTTAGATCTATCTGAGGCTGAAATACCAGATGTAACACCATTTCCTTTTAGATCTACAGAAACCGTGAAAGCTGTTTCAAGTGGATCTGTGTTGTTAGGTACCATCTTTTCAAGATTAAGTTTAGTACACAAGTTTTCAGACATTGGCACACAGATTAAACCTCTTCCGTGTTTAGCCATAAAATTAATTTTGTCTGAATTTATTGTTTCAGCAGCAGTTATGAAATCACCTTCATTTTCACGATTTTCATCATCAACAACAATTATTATTTCACCGTTATTGATAGATTTTATTGCATCTTCAATCTTGTCAAGTTTAATTTTGTTCATTATTACTTCTAATATTTTTAAAGATTAAGTAAAGTCTATCAAAGAAACTGAAATTAAAACCTCTATCCATCGATACAATTTTAGTTAAATAGATTGCAAAGGGTGCAATTATAAAAGTTGAGATCCAGCTTCCAATGAATGGGCTTAAAGAATTATCTTCAGCTGCATTTTTTCCAAAAACACCTATGTAATGATATGTAAGAAATATAACAATAGATAAAACTAAAGGCAAACCTAAACCACCCTTTCTAATAATTGCTCCAAGCGATGCTCCTATTAAAAATAAAAATATACATGCAAAGATTAAGCTATATCTTTCATTTATAGTTAGTTTATGAAGGTTAATAAGTTTTTGCTGCAGAAAAAATGTCTTCTTTTTATTATCAAGTTGCCTTAAATATATGTCTACTTCGTTATCTGCCCTTGTAAGTACGCTATTTAATTCATAAGGTTCTGGATTATCTAGAATCCCTATAAATGATGAGTTTAAATTATAATCCAAATTCTGAACTTGATTTAAATATAAGTCTGGTAAGTTTTTTATAGTATGTCCAATTAAAAACTTTTTCCAAAAATATCTTATCTTTATTAAACTTTAATTTCTAATGTATCAGAACTAGTTTTAAGTTGATTGATTTTCTGCATTTTATAAGTTGACTTGTAATTTTCTTCATCAAGATTAACATTATTGAAATCTGAAATGTCAATATTTAAAATATACTCATCAAATGAAGCTTTAGAATGGGGATATTTTTGCTTTTCTGCAGCAGAAGATGGATTTAAGTCTTCATATCTATTTCCATTTTTTAGAATCAATTGAAGATAATTATCATTTAAGTTTCTTACCTCGCCTGTTTCAGCCTTTACAACAATTCTATTAATTTCATCTTCAGAAATTGAATGTAGAATTATATCTTCTAAAAACTGTTCATTATCACCATACTTTCTAGAAACTTTAATATTTAAATCACCAATATCATTGAATATTCCCTCTCTAATACTCAATGTAGGTTTTAACTTAGCAAGATTCTTTCTTAAGTTATATGATTTTAACTCTCCTAATGTTACTACATGATTTGAAAAATAGAATGATCCTATACCTAAAAAAACATGAAAAATAAATAATGCCACCATACTTCTTACAATTGAAATACCATTAGACTTCATTGCAATAAATTCATAATTTTCAGAAAGGGTTCCATAAGTTATAAGTGATGCAAGTAATATAGATAGTGGAAGAACTAATGGAACTAACTTAGGAGAGAAGTAAATAAAAAACTTTCCTATTGTAATTATGTCTAACCCCTTACCCGCAAGCTCATCTATGTAGAGCCAGAATGTTTGAATAATAAATATTAAAAAACAAATAGCAAAGACACCTAGAAATCTTGTTAAGTAAAACTTTAATATGTATTTATCTAAAATTTTCAATTTTCAATTAGCATGTAATCGTTAAACTTATTTTTATCAAATTTAAATAAAGAAGATGGAAGAGATAAATTGTATTTATAACTTAATGTTAAAAAACTACTTAAAATTAGATTATCTCTATTTTTTATATCAATTCTTTTAATTGATAACAAATTTGAATCAATAATTATTTCATAAACCAAGTCTTCTTGAATCAAATTCCTTGCAATTAAATTATAGGAAAAATCTTGACTTTCTTCTGATTTCTATTTCAAAGTCATCTTTAAAAAAATTAAAAATTTGTTTGGGAGTGAAATTAAAAAAAGTGTTTGAGTCAGATGTGACAATTATTTCTTCATTTTCATGAATAATAGTATAAAGCTTATCGCCATCAAAAATCTGATCTATTTCTTCAGTATCTATAAAATATTTTTCTTTTTTTATATATATTTCTCCGCTTATTGGAAATAAATCATTTTCATTTTCTGATGTAATTTTAAAGGTATAATTAGCATCTTTAATTTTCATTGCATTATTCATTACCTCCTCTAATACTTGAATTCCATTATTTTGTCCATTAAGACTAAAAAAGCTAAATAAACCTAATAGTAGAAAATTAATTAAATTATTTCTTGATCTCACTTAGTAAGTTCTCTAAAGAGTTTAAATCTGAAATTAAAACTTGTCTTGGTTTGCTGCCTTCAAATGGTCCAACAATTCCAGCATCTTCCATTTGGTCAATTAATCTTCCAGCCCTATTGTAACCAAGTTTTAGCTTTCTTTGAAGTAATGAAGCAGACCCTTGTTGGTTTGTAACAATTACCCTAGCAGCTTCATCAAACATAGAATCTCTATCTTCAATAGATATATTTGAAGACTCGCCGCTGTCATCCTTCGAAAACTCAGGTAGAATATAAGCGGATTCATAACCAGTTTGTGAACCTATATATTCAGACAGTTTTTCAACCTCAGAAGTATCTATAAAACCACATTGAATTCTAGTTAAATCATTTGATTGTGAATAAAGAAGATCACCTCTACCAATTAGTTGCTCAGCACCTCCAGTATCTAAAATTGTTCTAGAGTCAATTTTAGAGGTTACCCTAAACGCTATTCTTGCTGGGAAATTGGCCTTAATTAGTCCTGTTATAACATTTACAGATGGTCTTTGGGTAGCAATAATTAAATGAATTCCAACCGCTCTTGATAGTTGCGCTAGTCTTGCAAGTGGAGTTTCAACCTCTTTCCCTGCTGTCATAATTAAATCGGCAAATTCATCAATAACTAGGACTATATATGGTAAAAAAGTATGACCATTTTCAGGATTTAATTTTCTTGTAATAAACTTCTCGTTGTATTCTTTAATATTTCTTGTCATTGCATCCTTAAGTAGCTCATATCTTTTATCCATCTCTCTACAAAGTGAATTAAGTGTATTTATCACTTTATCATTTTCAATTATAATAGCATCATCAGACTCTGGAAGTTTTGCTAAATAATGTCTTTCAATTTTATTAAAAATTGATAGTTCAATTTTTTTTGGATCAACTAAAACAAACTTTACCTCTGCAGGATGTTTTTTGTAAAGTATAGAGGTCAAAATAGCATTTATTCCAACAGATTTACCCTGCCCAGTAGCACCTGCCATAAGTAAGTGTGGCATTTTTGTTAAATCAACAATAAAAGTTTCATTGCTAATAGTCTTACCAAGTGTGATTGGAAGCTCCATATCTGATTCAATGAATTTTTTTGAGGATAATAGAGACTTCATAGATACAATTGACTTCTTTTTATTTGGAACCTCAATACCAATTGTGCCTTTTCCTGGAATTGGAGCTATAATTCTAATTCCTAAAGCCGAAAGTGATAATGCTATATCATCTTCTAGGTTTTTAATCTTTGAAATACGAATACCAGCATCTGGAATAATCTCGTAAAGAGTTACTGTTGGGCCAATTGTAGCTTTTATTTGCTTAATGCCAATATTATAGTTCTTTAATGTGTCAACAATTCTATTTTTATTTGATTCGAGTTCTTCCTGATCTATTTTAATTGTTCCATCTCCATAGTCTTTAAGAAGATCAATACTGGGATTTTTGAAGTTTCTTAAATCAAGAGTAGGATCAAATTTTTTAGAATTAACATTAGAAAAATCAATATTTTTTGATGTTACTTCTTCTTCATTTATTTCTTCTACTTCAATCGATATATCTTCAGATTCAATATTATTATCTATTTGGGTATCATTTTCAATTAAATTATCATTTTGTTTTATTTCGTCATTATTATCTTCTTCTAGGTCAATTTCAGAATTTAAAATATCAGACTCTTTAGCTTTAAACAAATTAGTAATTAAATCTAGGATACCAGATGGAGTTATATTAAATAATATAGCAATAGAGATTATAAATGAAAATATTAGAATTAGTAATATACCTACATTTCCTATATAAGATTCTAGAAATAAGTTAACTTCAAATCCTACAAGTCCTGATTGAACTGGAAAATAACTCCTTAAATAACCACTTAATATTGTAGTCCAGATTAACAACAACAAAAGCCAATTAATCTTTCCAAAGAGATCAAATATTTTTTTATTAAATAATATATAGTAAGATGATACAAATAGAATTATTGGAAGTATAAAACTCGAAATTCCAAAAAGTTTATAAATAAACAGGTGGCTTATATAAGCTCCAGTTTTACCCAAAAGATTCTCAACCTCAACATCTCTATCAAAAATCATATCAACATTACTTTGGTCTATTTTCCAATTAAAAATGTAGGAAATGAATGAAGTAAACAGAACTAGAGATGAGAATAATAAAATGTATCCAAATACAACTTTAAACTTACTCTTATTAGCTTTTTTCTTGCTATTCATACAAGTTTTGTATTTAACAAAAATACAAATATGAGATTAGATAATTAGTTTTTGTTTGCTAAAGTCCTGATTTTTATTCTAAATGCTGCAAATAGCAATGTCATAAATGGACTAATCCAATTAAATATTGCGTATATAAAGTACTCACCAACACTAACTCCTAAAACAGATGAGTGATATGCACCACATGAATTCCATGGAATTAAAGCAGAAGTAACAGTAGCTGAATCCTCTAAAGTTCTACTTAAATTTTCAGGCGCAAGTTTTTTATCCTTATAAGCTTTTTCAAACATTTTACCTGAGACAACAATAGATAAATACTGGTCCGAGGCAGTTAAGTTTAATGCTAGACAAGATGCTACAGTACTAGCAAATAATTTAAAAATATTATCAGCCCAATTTAATAAAGCTTTGCTTATAGATTTAATAGCGCCAATTGCGTCCATAGAACCTCCAAAAATCATCGTCGCCATAACTAAAAAAATAGTGTTTAACATCCCTATCATACCACCAGTAGAAAAAAGCTCATTTAAAATTTCACTATCAGTAGTGATAGATACATTACTTGTAATAGTATCAATTACTACTTTGTAGGAAGCAATAATTGTGGTATTTGAGGAATCTGATAGCTCGTTAATTATTTGTGGTTGAAACAAAATAGCAAATAATGCTCCTAAAAGTGTACCTATAGTAAGTGCTTTTATTGGTGGGGTCTTTTTCACAATCATTATTAACACAATAATTGGAACAATAAATAGTATCAAAGAAATATTAAAAGTGTTTTCAATTGTTTCAATTAAAAATGAATTGTCAGTTACTCCATTGGATGTCTGATAAATACCAAGTATAATAAAGACTATTAGAGTAATTGAAATACTTGGAATAGTTGTATGTGTCAAATATTTAATATGTTTAAATAAATCTACTTTTGAAACTGCAGCAGCTAAATTTGTAGTATCACTTAGGGGAGATAATTTATCTCCAAAATAAGCACCAGCTATTACTGCTCCACCCACCATTCCTGCAGGTATTCCCAAAGCCTTTCCAATACCTACTAGGGCTATACCAACAGTTGCTGATGTTGTCCAGCTGCTTCCAGTTGCAACTGAAATAATTGAACATATAACTATACATGCTGGTAAAAATATATTGGGGTCAAGAATTTTTAATCCATAGTATACCATTGAAGGAATGATTCCACTAATCATCCATGTACCAGCTAGAGCTCCCACCCATAACAATATAATTAGTGCTGGTGTAACTGATTTAATACTATTTGAGATGCTGCTAATCACATCTTTATAAGAAACATTATATCTATGACCAATCATAGCTGCAAAAGCTCCACTTAGTATAAGAATAAATTGACTTGAACCAGCTAATGGATCTGCATCATAAATAAATACGTTAGCATATAGATTAAAAGATAATAGGGTTACCAAAAAGATTAGGGGTAACATCGCTATTTGTAGAGGTAAAACCTTTTTGTTAGTGTCTTCCAATGTAGATAATATGTTACAAGTTCAGAATTTTTTTTTTAATGCAAAATATTATTAGGCAGTTATTTGGTTAAACTTTAATTATTTTTACCGAGTGGAACATAATATTGAAAAAATTTTAAAAGAGAAGGTCAAAGCATTTGAAAAATGTAATTTTTTAATTGCTGTAAGCGGGGGAGTTGACAGCATGGTTCTTGCAAACCTTTTCCTAAAAAATAATTTAAGCTTTTCTGTTGCACACTGCAACTTTAAATTAAGATCAAAAGAGAGTGATATAGATCAAGATTTTGTCAAAAAATGGAGTTTAAAGCATAAAATTCATTGCCACAGTAATGAATTTAATACAGTTGAATTTTGTAAAAAGAATAAAATGGGTATTCAGGAGGGGGCAAGAAAACTAAGATATGATTGGTTTGATGATCTCATATCTAAGTTTAATTTTGATTTTTTAGTTACAGCTCACCATTTAGATGATCAGATTGAGACATACCTTATTAATTCTTCTAGAGGATCAGGAATTAACGGATTATTGGGAATTTCATCAAGTTCAAAAAAAATATTTAGGCCATTACTTAATATTTTAAAAATTGATATTATAAATTATGCACAAAAAAATTCTATAGAGTATAGAGAGGATTCATCTAATTCTAGTGAAAATTATCATAGGAACATGATTAGGAATTCTGTTCTTCCAACATTTAAGGAATTTGATGATAATGTTATGTTAAAGTTCAAAACAACAATCAATAACCTACAATCAACTAAGATATTTGTAGATGAAATAATGAAAGAAACTAAAAATCAACTTTTTCAAAACAATTCAAATTCCATTAAAGTTAATATTGAAAAGCTTATGGAAAAAAAACCTTTAGAGTTTTATGTTCATAACCTTTTCCAAGAATTTGGTTTCAACTATAAGGAAGTTATAAAAATATTTAATTCAGATTCAGGTAAACTTATTTTGTCAAACACCCATAGTATGACAAAATTAAAAGGTGATTTAATAATTAAAAAAAATGACTAGAAATATATTATTCAGCCTAATCTCAATTTTCTCTTTAAATTCTCAGGATATTGAGCCGGTAGAGTGGCAATATGATGTAAATAAAATCAATGATACAGAATACAATATTTCTTTTAGTGCATCAATATTAGAAGGCTGGAAATTGTATTCTCAATTTTCTCCTGATGAAGGTGCTCTTCCAACCTCATTTAGCTTCATTGGTGATACTTCAGACTTCGAAGCAGACGAATTATTTAATGAGGATGATTATATAGTTGGCTTTGATAATGTTTTTAAAATGGATCTATACTACTATGAAAATGAAGCCGATTTTAATCAAAATGTAAAGTTGTTAGATGAAGATTTAAATCAAATTAAAGTCGAAATTGACTATTCATCATGTGATGACGAATTATGTATTTTTAGAAATGAAACTTTCAATGTAATTCTTGATAATAGTATTATTGTAACTGAGTCTGAAAATGTAACTCTAGAAGATGTTAGAAGGTATAATGCACTTGAACTTGATTTAGATAAATCAAATTATAATTCTTCTAATTTTATTGAGAGGTCTAACTATTTTGAAATTTTCATATTTGGTTTAATTGCAGGTTTTTTAGCATTGTTAACACCTTGTGTGTTTCCCATGATACCATTGACTGTATCTTATTTTATTGACGAAACTAAACTTAGGTATAGTGGTGCTATCTCTGCGTCTCTTTACGGTGGGTTTATAGTTTTAATATATATATTATTGAGTATTCCATTTCATGTTTTCGATAGCTTAAATCCTAATATACTAAATACTATTTCTACCAATGTTTATGTAAATCTTACATTCTTTGTTGTATTCATCTTGTTTGCAATTTCATTTTTTGGATATTTTGATATAGTCATCCCTAGTAATATTGTATCTGGTTCAGAGAAGAAATCAGAAAAGGGTGGAATTATTGGAATCTTTTTTATGTCACTTACACTAGCTCTTGTATCATTCTCGTGTACGGGTCCAATATTAGGATCTTTATTAGCTGGTTCACTATCATCTGCTCAATCCGGGGCAACACAGCTTACATATGGTATGTTTGGATTTGGAGTTGCGCTTGCTTTACCTTTTACCTTGCTTGCCTTTTATCCTAAGTACTTATCTCTAATCCCAAAATCAGGTGTTTGGCTCAAGAAACTAAAAGTTTGTCTTGGTTTTATAGAACTAGCTCTAGCTTTTAAATTTCTTTCAAATGCAGATTTAGTTGAAGGATGGGGTATTTTAAAGCGTGAAACGTTTATCCTAATTTGGGTTATAATTTTTCTTTCTATGTCTCTCTATCTATTTGGATCCTATTTTGGTAAGTTAAAGTTTAATTATAAAAGCATCTCAGGATGGTTGTTTTTGTTGTTTTCAATTTTCTTACTAAGTGGATTATATGACAGTAAAAATGTTAGACTCTTAAGTGGTATTCTTCCACCTGAGTTTTATTCTATTGAAGAAAAACAGAGCGAATGTCCTCTTGGGCTAAATTGTTTTAAAAATTATGATGAAGGAAAAGATTATGCTATTGAGAATAACAAAATTATATTATTAGACTTTACAGGCTGGGCTTGTGCCAACTGTAGACGAATGGAGGAAAATGTATGGTCAAAGCCAAAAATATACGAGTTGTTAGATAATAATTATGTAATAATTTCCCTATACGTAGATGATAGAACTAAGCTTTCAGATACTGAGAAATTTAAATACATTAATAAATCTGGAAGAATTCAATATATAAATAACATTGGAAGGAGATGGTCTCTTTTTCAGCAAATAAATTTTAATAATGCTTCTCAGCCATACTATGTTGCTATGCTCCCTTCTGGTAAAATTTTGTCAGAACCAATTCAGTTTACCTCCGATAAAAATTTTCAAAATTGGCTTGAGAAATCTATTGAAGAATCTAAGTTATAATATCCAGACTTATCTTTTATAATAGACTTTTTCAAAAGGAATTCTAAACCTTTCTCCATAAACACCTTCTTCAAGTCTTATACCACATCCAATTATCATATTAATTTCTGATTTTGAGTTCAGGTTTAAGATTCTTTTTACTTTAACAGAGTCAAATCCCTCCATAGGGCATGTGTCATAACTAAATCCTGCCATACTTATCATGAAATTTTGAGATGCTAAAGCAGCGCTTTTATGTGCAATAATTCTTGAATCAGATCTATTAAGTTGTCTGTACATAACTCTAAAAAATCCAACTATGTAGGCAAACAAGTATTTACATAGACTAAGAATTCCGAAAAAATCTTTATATACAAAAGGAATAACCTTTTTATAATATCTCTTAGTCAAATTGAATTGCTTCTCAGAAAGTGAATCTTTTTTTGATTTAAAAAAATTTAAATTATCATTTGCTCTACTTTTCCACAAATCTTTTCTAACTACAGTTACAACAATTTGTTTTGCAGTTTTTGCAGCAGGTTGATTAAAACAACATTCTGAAATTTTACCTAATAAATTTTTATCAGTTATATGATAAAATTCCCAAAGTTGTAAGTTAGAGCTAGTAGGTGCTAGAGTAGCATTAATAATACATTTCTTGACAATATCTATATCAAGATCTTTTTTAGGGTCAAATTTTCTTACAGATCTTCTAAATTCAATCGCATCAGTGACAGTCTTCTCCATCTTATATTTTTTCAAGAATTTTTCTTATAAAATTGAAAGATTTTGGATAAGGACCATATCTAAAAGGTATGTCTATCATATTTTTTTTTATTAAAACTGGCTTTTGATGTGAGAAAGTATTAAAACTAAATTTACCTCTATAAGCTCCCATTCCACTGTCACCAATACCTCCAAATGGAAGATTTGGATTAATGTAATGAATTAAAGTATCGTTTATAACACAGCCACCAAATTTATTGTTTTCTATTAGGTTGTCAATAAACATTTGATTTTTAGAAAAAATATAGAATGCAAGAGGTGTTGGGTTTGTGTCGAGAATATTTTGAATTTCGCTTTCATTCTCGTATGACAAAATAGGCAAAATTGGTCCAAAAATTTCTTCTTTCATTATTTCAGAATCAATTTGAGGATCAACAATTATTGTTGGTTCAATATATAGTTTATCCATATTGATTTTTCCGCCAAACTCAATAACTTGATCTTTAATAATATTTTCAAGTCTTATTAGGTTGTTTGTATTAATAATCCTACCATAGCTTTCAGATTCTATAGGTTTATTACCAAACGTCTTTATAATATTCTCTTTAATAGCTGAAATAAGATCAGATTTAACATGTTGATTGACAACAATATAATCTGGAGCAATACATGTTTGACCACAATTAACAAACTTTCCGGAAACGATTCTTTTAGCAACCTTGTCTATATCTACTCCTGAATCTACTATACATGGGCTTTTTCCTCCAAGTTCTAAAGTAATTGGAGTTAAATTTTTTGCAGCTTTTTCAGCTATAATTTTTCCTATTCTTGTGCTACCAGTAAAAAAGATATAATCCCATTTCTTATCTAACAAATATTTAGCAATACCTGCATCTCCCTCAATCACAGTTGCCATATTTTGGGGGAATACAGAATCAATCAATTCTTTTAGAACCCTTGATGTTGCTGGAGCTAGTTCAGATGGTTTTATTATTACAGCATTTCCTGCAGCAATAGCTCCAATTAAGGGTGTTAGGGATAGTTGAAATGGATAATTCCATGGAGTTATAATCAAAACATTTCCATATGGCTCAGGTATCAAATAATTCCCTGAAGGAAAATTTAGTATAGAACCACTAACTCTCTTTTTTTTTGACCAACTTCTAAGTTTTCTTACAAATAATTTAATCTCTTTTTTAACAAGAAGTATTTCAGATAAAAAAGACTCAAACTCATGTTTGTTTAGATCCTTTTTTAGTGCCTCATAAATTCTTGACTCATTATGTTTTATTGATATTAATAATGAGTTTAAGATTTGAATCCTATTATTAACAGAGTTAGAGTTGTCTTTAACAAATTTTACTTGAGATTCAATTACTTTATCAATATCTTTATAATCCATAATTATTTCAAATCTAATTATTTAAAATCAATATTATAATTTATTATTTGGGTATGCTAAAATATATAGTATAATATTCTGATATACAGTTTATTAAGATTCGATGTTTATTTTTGAATATAATTTAAGATAATAATTGTCCTAAAAAACATCATTCTAGGGTGATAATTTTAAAATAGTTTTAAGTGTATGTATAATAAATTTAGTAGAGTAGTTACAAAGGATGATTCCCAACCAGCTGCACAAGCTATGCTTCATGCCATTGGTTTGAATGATGAAGATTTTGACAAACCATTTATTGGAATTGCAAGTACTGGTTATGAGGGTAACCCTTGTAATATGCATCTTAATGATTTATCAGTTAAAATTAAAGATAGTATAACTGCTTCAAAATATGTTGGATTAATTTTTAATACCATTGGTGTTAGTGATGGGATTTCTATGGGAACTTTTGGGATGAGATATTCCCTTCCTTCTAGAGATATTATTGCAGATTCAATGGAGACTGTGGTTCAAGCAATGTCATATGATGGTTTAATAACAGTTGTTGGATGTGATAAAAATATGCCAGGAGCCCTAATGGCTATGCTTAGGCTTGATAGACCAAGCATATTGGTTTATGGAGGAACAATTGACTCTGGATGTTATAATAATAAAGAGCTGGATGTTGTGTCAGCATTTGAAGCATGGGGTGAAAAAGTTTCAGGAAAAATAGATGAGAGTGAGTATAAAAATGTAATTAAAAATGCTTGTCCGGGAGCTGGGGCATGTGGAGGAATGTATACAGCAAATACTATGGCTTCAGCTATTGAAGCATTAGGTATGTCGCTTCCTTACAACTCATCTAATCCTGCAATAAGCAAAGAAAAAATAAATGAATGTTCAGAGATTGGTGAATCAATTAAAAATCTAATTGAGAAGGATATTAAGCCTTCTGATATTGTTACAAAGAAATCTCTCGAAAACGCATTAAGACTGGTTACTGTTCTTGGGGGATCAACTAATGCAGTGCTTCATTTTCTAGCAATATCTAGAGCAGCAAATTTAGATTTGTCAATTGATTATTTTCAAGAAATAAGTGACTCAACTCCGTACTTAGCTAATCTTAAACCCAGTGGAAAATATCTAATGAAAGATTTACATAAAATAGGGGGTGTTCCATACGTATTAAAATATATGCTTGAAAATAAAATGCTTCATGGGGATTGTCTAACTGTTACTGGTAATACATTAGAAGAAAACTTATCCAAAATTAAGTCTCCTAATGTAAGTTCAAATGATCTAATTTTTCCAATATCAAATCCTATTAAGAATACTGGTCATATTCAGATACTAAAGGGAAATTTAGCTGAAGATGGATGTGTTGCAAAAATAACTGGTAAAGAAGGTTTAATATTTTCAGGTCCAGCTAAAGTTTTTAATAGCGAGTTTGAATGTCTTTCAGCTATCAAAAATTCTGAAGTCTCAAAGGGAGATGTTGTAGTAATAAGATACGAAGGGCCTAAGGGAGGTCCGGGAATGCCAGAGATGTTAAAACCTACATCAGCCATAATGGGTGCTGGATTAGGAAAAGAAGTTGCTTTAATTACCGATGGAAGATTCTCTGGAGGAACTCATGGATTTGTAGTTGGTCACATTGTACCTGAGGCATTTGAAGGTGGAACTATAGCAATAGTAGAAAATGGTGATATCATAACTATTGATTCAGAAAAAAATAAGATTTTTGTTGATATTTCTGATAAAGAAATTATGGAGAGAAAAGAAAAATGGAAGCAACCAGATTTAAAAATTAAAAAAGGTATTCTGTATAAATATTTAAAGTCAGTTTCTAATGCATCTAACGGATGTGTAACTGATGAATAATTAATATGAAAAATAAAAAAATTAGTGGTGCTGAAGCTGTAATCCATTGTTTATTAAATGAGGGAGTAGACCTTGTCTGGGGATATCCTGGAGGTGCTATAATGCCTGTATACGATGAGTTTTATAAATTTCAAGATAAGCTAAAACATGTTCTTGCTAGACACGAGCAAGGTGCTATTCATGCAGCTCAGGGATATGCAAGATCCTCTGGTAGAGTAGGGGTTGCAATTGCTACATCTGGTCCTGGTGCAACTAATCTTGTTACTGGTATTGCAGATGCTCAAATAGATTCAACACCTGTTGTATGTATAACCGGTCAAGTACCGTCTCATCTTTTAGGCTCAGATGCTTTTCAAGAAACTGATATTATTGGGATTTCAATGCCAGTTACAAAATGGAATTATCAAATAACTAAGGCATCAGAAATACCTGAAATCTTTGCGAAAGCATTTTATATTGCAAAATCTGGTAGACCAGGTCCTGTATTGATTGACATTACAAAAGATGCGCAATTTGAGCTTTTTGAATATGATTATAAAAAATGTAATGGAATTAGAAGCTATATTCCTTATCCTGAAGTTAATGATGATTCGATAGATCATGCTGTAAAGCTAATTAATCAAGCAAAAAAGCCATTGATTGTATGGGGGCAAGGGGTAATCCTAGGAAACGCTGAAGAAGAATTTAAAAATTTTGTTGAAAAAAGTGGGATTCCTGCAGCATGGACAATTCTTGGTTTGTCAGCTTTACCAACTTCACATGAGTTAAATGTTGGTATGGTGGGTATGCATGGAAATTATGGACCTAACATTCTGACTAATAAGTGTGATCTTTTGATTGCTGTTGGGATGAGATTTGATGATCGTGTTACTGGTGACCCCAGTTCATATGCATCTCAAGCTAAAGTTATACATCTTGAAATTGATCCTGCAGAGGTTGATAAGAATATAAAGGTTGATGTACCGGTAATTGGTAACTGTAAAGAATCTCTTCAAATGATTACCAATAAAATAGATAAAAGATCCCATAAAAAATGGATTTCAAAATTTGATGATTTAATGAAAATTGAGTTTGATAAAGTAATTAAATCAGATTTAAGTCCAAATAAAAAAGGACTAACTATGGGAGAGTCAATTATTGCCATAAATGAATTTACTAACGGTGATGCGATTATTGTCACAGATGTTGGACAGCACCAAATGGTAGCATGTAGATATGCTAATTTTATAAAATCAAAGAGTAATATTACATCTGGAGGCCTTGGTACTATGGGATTTGCTCTTCCTGCTGCGATGGGAGCTAAAATGGGAGCAATGGAAAGAGAAGTTGTTGCAGTAATTGGTGATGGTGGTTATCAAATGACCATTCAAGAGCTTGGAACAATTTTTCAACTTCAAATTCCTGTAAAGATTGTTATTTTAAATAATGATTTTCTTGGAATGGTTAGACAGTGGCAACAATTGTTCTTTGATAAAAGGTATGCCTCAACTGAAATGATAAATCCTGACTTTGTTACAATTGCTAAAGGCTATTATATTGATTCTGAAAGAGTAAAGAATAGAAAAGACTTAAAACCTGCTGTTGAGAGAATGATTAAGTCCAAAAAACCATATGTTCTTGAAGTTTGTGTGGAAAAAGAAGATAATGTATTCCCAATGATTCCCTCTGGAGCTTCTGTTTCAGATATTAGGCTAGATTAAAATGGAAAAAAGAAAAAATTATACTGTATCCGTTTACACTGAAAATAATGTTGGTCTTCTTCATAGAATTTCAGCAATTTTTCTAAAAAGGCACATAAACATTGAAAGTTTTACAACATCAGAATCTGAAATAAAAAATGTATATCGATTTATTATAGTTGTAAAAATGACAAAATCTGGCGTAGAAAGGGTGATTAAGCAAATTGAGAAACAGGTCGAAGTAATAAAAGCTTTTTACCATAGAGATGATGAAACAATATTTCAAGAATCTGCCTTATATAAAATGAAGTCATCTGCATTATTCGAAGAGAGACACATACAAAACATAATTAAAGATTCTAATGCAAGAATTGTTACAGTAAATACAGAGTTTTTTGTGATTGAAAAGACTGGATTTAGAGAAGATACTGAAAAACTTTATAAAGATCTTGCGCCTTTTGGGCTTCTTCAATTTACTAGATCTGGAAGAATAGCTGTAAGTAAAGAAAAGATGGGAATCTCAGAAATTTTAAATACTTTTAAAAACCAAAAATAAAAACAATGAAAAATTACTTTAACACTCTATCATTTAGAGAGAAACTAATGCAATTAGGAAAATGTAGATTTATGAGCTCATCTGAATTTAGTGATGGAGTGGAATTTCTCAAGAATAAAAAAATAGCTATAGTTGGTTGTGGTGCGCAAGGTTTACATCAAGGCCTTAATATGAGAGATTCTGGTCTTGATATTTCGTATGCTCTTAGGCAGTCATCTATTGATTCAAAAAGACAATCATTTGTTAATGCAAGTACAAATAACTTTAATGTTGGTAATTTCGAAGAAATAATACCAAATTCTGACTTGGTAATAAATTTGACCCCAGATAAAAACCATACTCCAGTTGTTGAACAACTTATGCCATTAATGAAAAAAAACTCTATTCTCTCTTATTCTCATGGATTTAACATAGTAGAAGAGGGTATTAAAGTTAGAGAAGATATAACTGTTATTATGGTCGCACCAAAATCTCCAGGATCTGAGGTAAGAGAAGAGTACCTAAGAGGTTTTGGAGTTCCTACACTTATTGCTGTTCATCCTGAAAATGATACTAATGGAATTGGTTTTGATGCAGCAAAAGCATATGCGGTATCTCTCGGATCTGATAAAGCAGGAGTTTTAGAATCATCTTTTGTTGCTGAAGTTAAATCTGATTTAATGGGTGAGCAAACAATATTATGTGGAATGCTCCAAACAGGATCAATCCTGTGTTTTAATAAAATGAAAGAACTCGGAATTGAACCTAGCTATTCTGCAAAACTTATTCAATATGGATGGGAGACTGTTACAGAAGCTTTAAAGCATGGAGGTATAACAAATATGATGGACAGATTATCAAATTCTGCAAAAGTTAAAGCATTTGAATTATCTGAGGAACTTAAAGAAATATTATCTCCATTATTTATTAAGCATATGGATAATGTCTTATCAGGTAAATTTTCCGAGACTATGATGAAGGATTGGGAGAATGATGATAAAGAACTTTTAAGTTGGAGAGAAGAAACAAGTAAGACTGATTTTGAAAAGACAGATCCGACATCAGATGAAATTTCTGAGCAAGAATATTTTGATAATGGAATTTTAATGATAGCACTTGTTAAGGCAGGTGTAGAGTTAGCGTTCGAGACAATGGTTGAAGCAGGTATAAAAGAAGAGTCTGCTTACTATGAATCTCTTCATGAGCTTCCACTTATAGCTAATCTAGTTTCCAGAAAAAAATTATACGAAATGAATAATATTATTTCTGATACTGCAGAATATGGATGCTATCTTTTTAATAATGATGCAATTCCTCTACTCTCTAAATTCTTTGATAAAGTAGAAACTGACATAATTGGTTCAGACTCAATAAGTAAGAGTTCTAGCTCTGTTGATAATAAAAAATTAATTGAGATTAACGAATCAATTAGATACCACTCAATTGAAATAATTGGTGATGAACTTAGGCAGTACATGACTTCAATGAAATCTGTTTAATAAATGCAACTCCCTGATTTAAAAGGAGTTAGGAATGCTTCTGAAAATCTTCAAGGTGTCTCAGTTTTAACTCCTTTAGTTATAAATGAGAGACTTTCAAATGATCTAAATTGTAAAATATACTTAAAACGAGAAGATCTTCAGCAAGTTAGATCTTTTAAAATTCGTGGTGCTTTTAATAAAATTAGATCCATTGATTCTGACTATCTAAAGAATAAAACATTAGTTTGTGCAAGTGCTGGTAATCATGCTCAGGGTTTTGCATATTCATGTAATAAGCTAAAAATTTATGGAAAAATTTATATGCCTGTTACAACTCCAAAACAAAAAATTGAAAGGGTTAAAATTTTTGGAGGTGAATATGTTGAAATTATATTAATCGGAGACAATTTTGACGATGCCCAATATGAAGCTCAAAAGCAAAATACTGACAAAGATTTATTTGTTCATGCATTTGATGATGTTAATGTTATTGAAGGTCAAGGAACTATAGGATTAGAAATTCTAGATCAAGTTGATAAGCATTTTGATTATTTGATTGTTCCAGTTGGTGGAGGAGGTTTAATTTCTGGAATAATTACTGTGTTTAAAGAATTGTCTCCCAAAACAAAGATTATTGGTGTTGAGGCAGAAGGAGCTCCTGCAATGAGTAAGTCTTTAAAAGATGGAAAAATTATTAAACTAGACTCTATTGATAACTTTGTTGATGGGGTCTCAATAAAAAAAATTGGTAAAATTCCTTTTGATATTTGTAAAAACTATTTAGATGAAATTTTATTAGTTCCTGAAGGTAAAATCTGTCAAACTATACTAGATCTTTATAACAAAGATGGAATAGTGGTTGAGCCTGCAGGTGCAATAGGAATATCAGCACTTGAGTTAAACAACAAAATGTTTAAGGGTAAAAATGTTGGTGTATTAATTTGTGGAGGAAATAATGATTTTACAAGGATGGCAGAGATAAGAGAGAGGGCATTATTTTATTCTAATCTTAAACATTATTTCATTGTTAAGTTTCCTCAAAGAGCAGGTGCACTTAAAGAATTTGTAAACAATGTACTTGGTAAAAATGATGATATTACCTTTTTTGAATATGTCAAAAAAAATAACAGAGAAAATGGAACAGCAATCGTAGGTATTGAGTTAAAATTTTCTAAAGATTTAAATGATTTAGTAAAAAAGATGAAAGAAAATGGTTTCTTTGGAGAGTATTTAAACGAAAAACCAGAAACTCTTCGTTTTTTAATTTAAAATATATGTCAACAAAAACTATTAAAGTAGATCAATTAAACTGCAGGGAGTATCTTGTGGGTGGAAAATTAAAAAAATGGGATGGAGATACTTCAGAAGTTTATTCAACAATAAGCTCTGACCCTAACAAACCATATTCTAAAACACTTCTAGGTTCAATACCTGACATGGACTCAGAATCCGCATTAGAGGCTCTAGAATCAGCTAAAAAAGCGTTTGATAGAGGTCAAGGTAAATGGCCTACTATGAAGGTTAGGGACAGACTTAAGTGTATGAAGAGGTTTGCGGATAAAATGCAGGAACATAGAGAAGTTGTAGTTAACCTTTTAATGTGGGAGATAGGAAAAAACAAAAAAGACTCTGAAAAAGAGTTTGATAGAACAGTAGACTATATTTATGATACAATTAATGAATACAAAAAGATTGATAGATCTTCTGCTAGATTTGAGAAAGATTCAGGTATTCATGCACATATTAGAAGGGGTCCTTTAGGAGTTGTTTTATGTTTAGGGCCATATAATTATCCATTAAACGAAACTTTTTGTTTGCTAATACCGGCTATTCTAATGGGTAATACAACTATTTTTAAACCTGCAAAGCATGGAGTCCTTTTAATCGCTCCTTTGTTAAATGCCTTCAAAGAATGTTTTCCTCCTGGGGTAGTTAATATCCTCTTTGGAAGAGGAAGAAAAATATGTCCTCCTATAATGCAAACAGGTTATGTTGATGTTCTTGCACTAATTGGACATAGTTCATCTGCTGTTGCACTACAAGATCAGCATCCTAATAAAAATAGGCTTAGACTTGTTTTAGGACTAGAAGCAAAAAATCCTGGTATTATATTGCCAGACGCTGACCTTGACTTAACTATTCAAGAATGTATTTCAGGTTGTCTGTCATATAATGGCCAAAGATGTACAGCACTTAAAGTTTTATATGTTCATGAATCAATAGTAGATGAATTTAATAAGAAGTTTGCACAAGCGGTTGATGATTTAAAATTTGGAATGCCATGGGAAGAAGATTCTTTTTTAACACCCTTGCCTGAACCATCCAAACCAAAATATATAAGAGATTTAATTGATGACGCAGTCTCTAAAGGTGCATCAATAGTTAATAAAAAAGGTGGACAAGTCACTGAAAACTATTGTTTCCCTGCAATATTATATCCTGTAAACCAAAATATGAGAGTATACGAGGAAGAACAGTTTGGACCTGTAATTCCAGTAATTTCATTTAAGGATATAGATGAGCCTCTTGATGATATGGCAAATTCAGAATATGGTCAACAAGTAAGTCTTTTTGGAAGTGATACAAAACAACTAGGCCCGCTTATTGATACTCTTGCAAACTTAGTATGTAGAGTTAACCTTAATAGCTCATGTCAAAGAGGTCCAGATATCTATCCTTTTACAGGTAGAAAAAATTCTGCTGTAAGTACTTTAAGTGTTCACGATGCTTTAAGAGCATTTTCTATTAGAACTTTTGTAGCTTCAAAAGATAATATTCATAATAACAGGATACTTAAAAAACTGTTAGACTCCAATGACTCTAATTTTATTTCTACAGACTATATACTCTAATTTTTTTCAATAAAATCTACTATATAGTCACCAACTTGATCTGTTGAGAATGAGTTTTTACCTGAGCTCAGGTCAGGTGTTACATATTTATTTTTAAGAGATTCTTCAACTGCTTTATTGATTATTTCTGATTCTTTTTTCAAATTAAATGAATGATCTAGCATCATTGAAAGAGATAAAATTGAAGCAATTGGATTTGCAATATTTTTTCCTGCTGCCTCTGGGTAAGAGCCATGAATTGGCTCATATAGAGCGTTTTCAGAACCAACTGAGGCAGATGGCATAAGCCCCATTGACCCAGAAATGACTGAAGCTTCATCTGTTAAAATATCACCAAAAAGATTTGAAGTAATCAATACATCATATGAATTTGGCCATTGAACTAATCTCATAGCAACAGCATCTACAAATTCATATGAGACCTCTATATTTGGATAGTTTTTTTCCATACTTTGAACTGTTTCTCTCCAAAGTCTTGATGTTTCAAGAACATTTGCTTTATCAACACAACATAACTTACTTGATCTTTTCTGTGCATACTCAAATCCTATTTTTGCAATCCTAATAATTTCATCTCTATTATATTCACATGTGTCAAATGCAAAATTATCATTATCCTTTCTACCTCTTTCTCCAAAGTAAATACCTCCGGTTAATTCTCTAACAAAAAGGATATCAGTTCCAGATATTCTTTCTTCTTTAATTGGTGACATCTCTAATAAGGATTCAAAGACCTTTGTAGGACGGAGGTTTGCATATAGTCCTAGCTTCTTTCTCATTTTGAGTAAACCTTGTTCAGGTCTTACCTTAGCTTTTGGATCATTATCATATTTAGGATCGCCAATCGCACCAAAAAGAATTGCATCTGAGTTTAGACATACTTGATGAGTTTCATCTGGATAGGGATCATTGTATTTATCAATAGCAACTGCTCCAACTAATCCACTTTCTAACTCAATTTTATGATTAAACTTTTTACCTAAAGATTTAAGTACTTTAATAGATTGTTCAGTAACTTCAGGTCCAATTCCATCTCCAGATAATACAGCTATTTTTAAAATCATAATTATTCAGTATTTAACATTTTCTCTGTTGCTTTGATAGCAGATACTGTTTGATCTGTATCAAGCCCTCTTGTTTTAAATTTTTTTGATCCAGTATCCCAAGTAATAGTGGTTTCACAAAATGCGTCTGAATCACTGCCTGGGGGGATACGAACAGCATAATCAATTAATTTTGGAAGTACCTTTTTCCTTTTAGAGTATATTTTTTTTAATGCATTCATAAATGCATCAAACTGGCCATCACCCGAACAGCTTTCTTGATAAAGTTCATCATTAATAATTAATGAAAGAGAGGCAGATGGTCTAAGAGTCTTTGCATGTGTTAAAACATAAGATTCAATTATTATGTCTTTCTTTTTTGTTGGATATTCAAGAACATCACTAATAATATAAGGAAGATCTTCAATTGTAACCTTCTCTTTTTTATCTCCTAATTCAATCACTTTAGATGTTACAACGCTGAGTTCATCATCATTTAGTTTAATTCCTAATTCATCTAGGTTCTTTTTAATATTAGCTTTTCCAGAAGTCTTTCCAAGAGCATATTTTCTTTTCCTGCCAAATCTACTTGGATTCAAGTTGTTGAAGTACAAATCTTTTTTATTATCACCATCTGCGTGAACACCAGCTGTTTGCGTAAATACATTTTCGCCAACTATTGGCTTATTAGACGATACACTTTGTCCAGAAAATGTTGAAATTAATTTACTTGCTTTAAATAAATTCTTCTCTTCAACATTTACTTTATATTCTGGCAAGAAGTCTCTAATTGCTGCAACAGCGCTTGACAGGGGAGTATTACCAGCCCTTTCCCCCATTCCGTTTATTGTAAGATGAAGGCCATTACAACCAGCTCTAACAGCTTCTAATGAGTTTCCAACACTTAAATCATAGTCATTATGTCCATGAAAGTCTATATGAAAATTTGGATATTTATTTCTTACTTCATTTATGAATTCATAGGTTTCAAAATGAGTTAAAATTCCTAGGGTGTCAGGAAGTAAGACTCTTTTGATATTTTTTGTTTTTAAAAAATCCAAATAATCGATAACATAATCTTTGCTATTCTTCATTCCATTACTCCAATCTTCAAGATATATGTTAGTGGTTATTGAATTTTTTTCTGCAATATCAATAGTTTTTGATATGTCATTAAAATGTTGATCAGGTGTTTTCTTTAATTGGTGCTTTAAATGATTTAAGGAGCCTTTGGTTAAAAGATTTTGCACTTTACATCCTGAGTCTAATAGCCATTGTATAGATTTTCCTTCATCTATAAATGTTAAAACTTCAATACTATTTATTCTACTATTACTTTCTGCCCAGCTAGATATTTCCTTAACTGAATTAAGTTCTCCCTCAGATACTCTTGCAGAGGCAACTTCTATTCTATCAATTTTAAGATCATCCAACAAAAGCTTTGCTATTGTAAGTTTCTCTTTAGGTGAATATGATACTCCTGAGGTCTGTTCTCCATCCCTCAGAGTAGTATCCATTATTTCAATATGTTTGGGCATTAGTATGGAGAATTATTGGCAAATTTAGATATTTCTTGCTTCTTATTTATAAGGTAATCTATATCGTCAAAACCATTTGACATGTTGCTCTTTTTGTAAGAGCTAATATTGAACTTTTCAGACTTTCCAGTTTCAATAATCTTAAATTCTTGAATTTCCAGGTTTACCTCAAAATTACTTTCTGGATTTGTATCAATTTGGGAAAAAATATCAATTAAAAATTCCTCTGAAACTTGAATAGGAAGAACACCAATATTCAAACAGTTATTTTTAAATATATCAGCAAAAAAACTTGATACGACAGCTCTGAATCCGTAGTCATATATTGCCCAAACTGCATGCTCTCTTGAAGATCCACATCCAAAATTTTTCCCTGCAACAAGTATCCTTCCATTGTAGATTTTATTGTTTAAAGGAAATGAATCAATAGTAGTACCATCTGAGTTGTATCTCCAATCTTTAAAAAGATTTTCACCAAACCCTTTTCTTTCAGTTGCTTTCAAAAATCTTGCTGGGATAATTTGATCTGTATCTACATTATCGATATTAAGTGGAACAGCTGAACTGTTCAGAATGTTAAATTTATCGTAAGCCATTTTAAATAATTTCTCTTGGATCAGTTATTTTTCCAGTAATAGCAGTAGCAGCAGCGACCAAAGGGCTTGCAAGTAAAGTTCTAGCACCAGGTCCTTGTCTTCCTTCAAAATTTCTATTTGTGGTACTTACCGCATATTTTCCCTTGGGTATTTTGTCATCATTCATTGCTAGACATGCAGAACAACCAGGTTCTCTCAATTGAAAACCGGAATCTGTTAAGATGTCTAAAATTCCTTCATCTTTAATGCTTTTTAATACTTTATGTGATCCAGGCACAAGCCAAGCATCAACATCATCAGATTTTCTTCTACCTTTTATTAAGCTGGCAAATGTTCTAAAATCTTCAATTCTACCATTTGTGCAGCTTCCAAGGAAGACATAGTCAATTTTTTTACCAATCATCATTTCACCTTCCTTAAACTCCATATAATCGAGTGCCTTTTGATATGATGATTCTGAGTCTGAACCGGAACCCGGAATTGATTTAGAAATGGGAATAGCCATACCTGGATTAGTCCCATAAGTAATCATAGGTTCAATATCACTTGCATTAAAGTTAAATTCTTTATCAAAAATTGCATCATTATCAGTCTTTAAAGATTTCCAATAGGATAGAGCATTCTCCCATACCTCTCCTTTAGGAGCATATTCTCTACCTTTTATGTATTCAAATGTTTTCTCATCTGGGGCAATCATTCCACCTCTTGCACCCATTTCAATACTAAGATTACAGACAGTCATTCTACCCTCCATACTCATATTTTTAAAAACTTCTCCTGAATATTCGACAAAATATCCAGTTGCACCAGAGGAAGAAAGTCTTGATATAATATAAATAGCAACATCCTTGGGTGTAACATGAGAATTTAGAGATCCATCAATGTTTATTCTCATTTTTAAAGGCTTTTGTTGCATTATTGACTGACATGCAAGAACCATTTCAACTTCAGAGGTTCCTATACCAAATGCAATAGCTCCAAATGCACCATGAGTAGATGTATGAGAATCTCCACATACAATTGTAAGTCCTGGCTGAGTTATACCATTCTCTGGACCAATAACATGGACAATCCCATTTTTATTATGACCAAGTCCCCAAAAATCAATGCCATGCTCAATACAATTTTTTTCTAGGGTTTTTACCTGCATAGCTGATAGTTTATCCTTAATTGGTAGATGTTGATTTATTGTTGGTGTATTATGGTCAGCAGTAGCAAAAGTTTTATCAGGAAACATTACTTTAAGACCTCTGTTCTTAAGCCCAACAAATGCTACTGGACTTGTAACTTCATGAATGAAATGTCTGTCTATAAAAAGAACATCTGGGCCATCTTTTATTTTTTCAATTACATGTGAATCCCAAACTTTATCAAATAGTGTTTTAGCCATAACTAATATTTTTATTCTGAAGAATTTCAGGAAAATCTGTGTCTGTTACTTCTTTCTTTTTGTCAGCTACTATTAAAAACTCATTATATACATCATCTAGCTCTTTTTTCGTTAGATTAACGCCATACTGTTTCATTCTAAATGCCAATGCAGCTCTACCACTCCTAGCTGTCAGTACAATTGATGATTTATCTACACCAACATCAAGTGGGTCAATTATTTCATATGTTTCTCTTTTTTTAATAACACCATCTTGATGAATTCCAGAACTGTGAGCAAATGCATTAGATCCAACTATAGCCTTATTTGGTTGAACAGGCATCCCCATAAGTTCTGATACCTTTTGGCTTGTTTCATTTAGAAGTTTGGAGTTAATATTAGTATCTAGGTTCAAATCAGTATGCTGTCTTAAAATCATAACAACTTCTTCCAAAGATGTGTTTCCTGCTCTCTCTCCAATACCATTAACTGTACACTCAATTTGTCTTGCGCCATTAATAACTCCATATATGGAGTTAGCAGTTGCTAGCCCGAGATCGTTATGGCAGTGACATGAAACTGTAACATTTTCAATCCCTTTAACATTATTTATTAAAAACTTAATTTTATCTCCATATTCACTAGGTAAGCAATAGCCAGTTGTGTCAGGTATATTTAAAACAGTAGCTCCAGACTTAATAACTTCTTCACATACTTTTGCAAGAAATTCATTATCTGTTCTACCAGCATCTTCGGCATAAAATTCAACATCGTCCACGTACTTTCTTGCATGAGCAACTGATTTTTTTGCTATTTCAATTATAGAATCTTTATTTGAGTTGAATTTATATTTAATATGAACTTCAGATGTGCCTATACCAGTATGGATTCTGGGTTTTTTTGCATTTTTTAATGACTCAGCTGCAACATCAATATCTTTTTCGTTAGCTCTACTCAAAGCACATACTGATGCGTTTTTTATAATCTTGGAGATTTCGACAACCGATTTAAAATCTCCAGGACTTGAAATTGGAAAGCCTGCTTCAATGATGTCAACTCCAAGTAGATCAATTTTCTCTGCTAAAATTAATTTACTTTTGGTATCAAGTTTACAACCTGGAACCTGTTCTCCATCTCTTAAAGTTGTATCAAAAATTTGAACCTGATTTTTCATTCCTTACTAAATTATTACTTAAATGATGATAGTTAAAAAAAAGTATATTAATTTTACAATGTCCGAAAACATTAATTAATATTTAAAATATTGATAATCAATAATATAAATAATATATATATACAATGACTACTGATATCAAAGATAATCTTTTTGTACTTATAAAATCCTTAACAAAGTCTGAGAAAAGACAATTTAAACTTTATGTTGGAAGAATGGATTCTAATGAAGATTCAAAGTTTTTAAACTTATTCAACCTTCTAGACAAGATGAGAAAATACGATGAAAAGAAGATTATTGAAAGTAATATAGTTACAAAGCAACAGCTTTCAAATCTTAAAGCCCATCTGTATAAACAAATATTAATTAGTCTTAGGTTAAATCCACAGCACAAAAATGTTAAGCTTCATATTAGAGGTCAGATTGATTTTGCAACTATTTTATATCAAAAGGGACTTTATAAGCAAAGTTTAAAGATTCTTGATAAAGTAAAGTCATATGCTTTAAAATATGATGAAAATACTTCTGCATATGAAATCGTAGAGTTTGAAAAATTAATTGAATCTTTATATGTAACAAGAAGTCTTAGTAACAGGACTGATGAATTAGTTAATCAGACAAATCATCTAAAACAGCTTAATGATGTTTCAAGTTCATTATCAAATATCTCTCTTCAATTATATGAAAAGCTAATTAAAGCAGGATATGCAAAAAGTGACTCTGAGTCAAAAGAGATTAAAACAATATTTGATGAAAAAATTAAATACTATAACCCTGAAAAATTAGGATTTAGAGAAAAACTAATTTATTATCAATCATGGGTATGGTATAGTCTCTTGGCTCAAGATTTCCTTTCAAGTTATAAATATGCATCAAAATGGATCGATACATTTAATAATAAGCCTGAGATGATAAAAATTCATCCAGTTTACTATTTGAAAGGCTATAATTTTTTACTTGAGGCATTATCTCTAATTAAATATCCATCTAAATTTAAAAATCGTTTGGATGATATGATAAAAGTTGTTGAGGATGAATCGTTTCCTGTTAATCAGAATTTAAATGCATTAATTTTTTTATATAAGTATAACAATCTCTTCAATCTTCATGTTTTGGAGGGAACATTTAAAGAGTCAATAAAAATTATTCCTGAAGTCCTAGATGGTATTGAAAAAAATAAAAATTTTATTGATCACCATCATATTATGCTTCTATATTATAAAATTGCTTGTATGTATTTTACAGTTGATGACTTTGATAAATGTATTAAATATACCAGTTTGATAATGAGAAATAAAAATATAAAAATGAGGGAAGACCTTCAATGTTTTACTAGAATTCTAAATCTAATAGCTCATTGGGAGGCAGGACTTGACTTTAATTTGGATAAAATCATAAAGGAAACATATAATTATTTGGATAAGCTTAATGATTTACATGAAGTTCAAAAAACAATTCTAAAGTATCTGAATGGATTGGAGAATATTTACCCAGGAGAAATAAAAGGTTTCCTAAGAAATCTTTATAATGAACTAAAAAAATATGAAGATGATCCATATGAAAAAAGAGCTTTTCTTTACCTAGATATTATCTCATGGTTAGAAAGTAAAATAGATAGAAAGCCTTTACAATATATTATAAAAGAAAAAGCTATTTTGATTAATAGGAAGGAGAAGCAGTCCACAGTCCTGTCTTAGGGGTATCTGCTTTTAAAAATATTTTATTTTTCGAAACAGGATGAATAAACTCTAAACTCCTTGAGTGAAGATAAATGCCACCGTCTTTGTTTGATCTTTTTGAACCATACTTTAAATCTCCTTGAATTGGGTATCCTAATTCTGAAAAACTGCATCTAATTTGATGGTGTCTTCCAGTTATAAGTTCAACTTCTACTAAACAATAATTATCTAGTGTCTTGAGTTTCTTATAGGATAAGCTTCCAAATTTTGAGTTAGTTACCTGAGATTCAAAAAAATAAGATTTATTCTGTTTTGAATTCTTTCTAAACCATCCTTCTATTTTTCCATTATTTGAAGCAAATTTATTCGATATAATTAGCCAATAGATTTTTTGTATTTCTCGATTTCTAAGTATTTCATTCATTCTAGATAAAGCTTTACTGGTCTTTGCAAAAATTACAATTCCTGAGGTAGGTCTATCAATTCTATTTACTAAACCTAAAAAAACATTTCCTTTTTTATTATACTTATTTTTTATGTAGTCTTTAGTGATTTCAATTAATGAAATATCTCCAGTAATATCACCTTGAACAAGTATTCCAGGTTTTTTATTGATGATTATCAAATGATTATCCTCAAAGAGTATTTCAGATTTTTTCAGTTTCAAATCAGTATTGCTCTTCTTCATTAGGAAAATCTCCACTTTTAATATCAGTAGAGTATTTTTTTACAGCATTACCAATTAATGAGTCTAAATCAAGATATCTTCTTAAGAATCTTGGACTGAAGTCTTTATTCATTCCAAGCATATCTTGCAGTACAAGAACCTGTCCATCAACATGGCTTCCTGCTCCAATTCCGATGATTGGAACTGTTAATTTTGAGGAAACTTCTTTTGAAAGTTTATTTGGTATTTTTTCTAATAGAACAGAGAAACAGCCAATCTCTTCAAGCATTAATGCATCATTTAATAATGTATCAGCCTCTTGTTTATCTTTTGCTCTAACTTCATATGTCCCAAATTTATATATAGATTGAGGTGTTAAACCTAAATGACCCATCACAGGAATTCCGGCTTGGATAATTCTTTCTATTGACTCTTTAGCTTGATATCCTCCTTCTAATTTAACAGCATGAGCTCCCGATTCCTTCATTATTTTAATTGCAGATTTTAATGCCTCTTTAGAATCAGCTTGATAGGTTCCAAAGGGAAGGTCAACAATAACTAAGGCTCTATTGACTGCCCTAACTACTGAACTTGCATGATATATCATTTGATCAAGAGTAATTGGCAGTGTAGTCTCATGACCAGCCATCACATTTGATGCAGAATCACCAACTAAAATAATATCAATGCCTGCTTCATCAATTATTTTTGCAAAACTGAAATCATAAGCAGTAAGCATTGAAATTTTCTCAGAATTGTTTTTCATCTGATTAAGAATCTTAATTGTTACTCTTGATTGATTGGAGTTATTGGTCATTATATGATTTTTCACAAAAATAGTATAAATATATTTACTACTATTATGACATAATGTCATATTATTTAAATTGGCATAATGGTTGTCAATAGTTAAATAAAATTAAAGATTATGAGTAAAATTATTGGAATAGATTTAGGAACCACAAACTCGTGTGTTTCTGTTATGGAAGGAAGTGAACCGGTTGTTATACCTAATGCTGAAGGAAAAAGAACAACACCATCTGTTATTGCATTTGTTGAGGATGGTGAAATTAAAGTAGGGGATCCTGCAAAAAGACAAGCAGTAACTAATCCTGAAAAAACAATTGCTTCAGTTAAGAGGTTCATGGGAAATAAATTCAGTGAATCATCTAATGACGTTAAAACTGTTGCATATAAAGTAGTCAAGGGTGACAATGATACTCCTAGAGTTGATATTGACGGAAGGTTGTATACACCACAAGAATTATCTGCTATGGTTCTTCAGAAAATGAAGAAGACTGCTGAAGATTATTTAGGATCAAGTGTTACAGAAGCTGTAGTTACCGTACCTGCATATTTTAATGATTCACAAAGACAAGCAACAAAAGAAGCAGGTGAGATTGCAGGTCTTAAAGTTCAAAGAATTATAAATGAACCAACTGCTGCTGCTCTAGCTTATGGAATGGATAAAGGTGGTAAGGACAAAAAAATTGCAGTTTATGATTTAGGAGGTGGAACATTTGATATATCTATATTAGAACTTGGTGACGGAGTATTTGAAGTGCTATCTACAAATGGAGATACTCATCTTGGAGGAGATGACTTTGATCAAGTTATTATAGATTTTCTTGCTGAAGAATTTAAGAAAAACGAGCAAATTGACTTGAGGGATGATTCTATGGCGCTTCAAAGGCTAAAAGAGGCTGCAGAAAAAGCTAAAATAGAACTTTCTTCATCCACTCAAACAGAAATTAACTTACCATATGTAACAGCTACATCATCTGGTCCTAAACACTTAGTAACTACATTAACAAGAGCTAAGTTTGAGCAATTATCTGATGAATTAGTTAAAAGATCTATGGAACCAGTTAAAAAAGCATTAAAAGATGCTAGTCTAACTAAAAAAGATATTGATGAAGTGATCTTAGTAGGAGGTTCAACAAGGATTCCAATTATTCAAAAGGAGGTCGAGTCTTTATTTGGAAAAAAACCATCAAAAGGAGTTAATCCAGATGAAGTTGTTGCAGTAGGAGCTGCAATTCAAGGTGGTGTTCTCTCTGGTGATGTTGAAGATGTATTACTATTAGATGTTACTCCTCTATCACTTGGAATAGAAACAATGGGTAATGTAATGACCAAGCTTATTGAGTCAAATACAACGATTCCAACAAAAAAATCACAAGTTTTCTCTACCGCTGCTGATAATCAGCCATCTGTAGAAATTCATGTTCTTCAGGGTGAGCGACCAATGGCTAAAGACAATAAAACTATTGGAAGATTTCATCTTGATGGAATTCCACCTGCACCAAGAGGTGTTCCTCAAATAGAGGTTACATTTGATATTGATGCTAATGGAATAATTAATGTAAGTGCATTGGATAAAGCTACTAACAAATCTCAGGATATTAGAATTGAAGCTTCCTCTGGTTTAACAGAAGAGGAGATTGAAAAAATGAAAAAAGATGCTGAAGCTAATGCTGAAGCTGATTCAAAGGCCAAAGAGGAAGTTGATAAACTTAACAGTGCTGATCAAATGATATTCCAGACTGAAAAACAGCTTAAAGACTTTGGTGATAAATTATCTGATGATAAAAAGAAGCCAATTGAGTCTGCTCTAGAGGATTTGAAAAAAGCATATGAGTCAAAAGATCTAGAAAAAATTGATGAGACATTGAATGCTATAAACGAAGCTTGGAAAAATGCTTCAGAGGAAATGTACAAAGCACAAGCAGAAAGTGGTGCTGGTCAAACTGGAGAAGGACCTGCTTCAAATAGTCAAAATACAAATACTGATTCTAAAGGTGATGATGTACAGGATGTTGATTTTGAAGAAGTAAAAGAAGAATAGATTTTGATTGATAATAAATTAAAAAAGTTTATTCTTAAAGAAGCTAATGAAAGGTGTAAGGGTACTCTTGTTTCTACTCTAGATATAAATTTTACAGATGTTGGTGAAACCTTCTTAGTTGCTGAAATGCAAGTTACCCCAAAGCTTCATCAACCTGCTGGTGTCCTTCATGGTGGAGCTACTGCTGCACTAGCAGAAACAGTTGGAAGTTCAGCTGCTGCAATTTTTTCAAAAAAAGAGAACCAGATGTTAAGAGGTGTTGAATTGTCAATTAATCATGTAAGGGGAATAAGTGAAGGGACCGTTATTGCAAAAGCTGAACCTATTCATATGGGTAGGACAATGCAGCTTTGGAAAATATCAATTAAAAACAAAGAAGGAAAAGATATTTCGTTTGCAAAACTCACCACGTTAACAATTAATAAGTAAAACTTAAAAAAAAATTTTCATATTAATTTGTCAAAATGTAAATTTGGCACTTTAAAAATATTTATATGAAAAGTGTTATTATTTGCGATATGGAAGGTTTAATTACAAACATGAACGATGGTGCTGTCAAAATGTTTGGTTATCCTTCTGATGAATTAGTAGGTATTAAAAGAGTTTCAATTTTTTCACCTGGAGAAATAGTTCTTCAAAATGTTTTAGGTTGGTTAAAGGATGCAAATCAAACTGGTGAACATATTACCAAAACCAATTTTATAAGAAAAGATGGTTCAAAATTTGCTGCAAAAATTAAAATAACCCCAAATTTTGGTAATGGAAAAAATAATCCACAAACAGGATATTGTGGAATTACTGAAGTAATTGATGAAGAAGTTAATATACCTATCAGTTTTGTTACAAAAATCATAAAAGGTGTAGCAATAACTAGAGTTGGTTTTGCTTCTGCATCTTTATTCCCAGTTTTTGCCATTGGATGTTATTATGCAGGAATTGGAGATAATCTATTTAGCCCAATATCTCTTACTCTGACTACATTTGGAATATTATTCTTTCATCTATTTTCAAACTTGTATAATGATTACTTTGATGTTACACATGGAACAGATGAGGCTAACACGGAATACTTTAATGCAGGAATGGACTCAACAATTCTTCAGGGTGCTCAGTTATCTGGAGGTAGTAGGGCAGTAGAGCTTGGTCTAATAACTTTAAAGGGTACTAAAAGTCTAGCTAATGTGATGTTTATTTTAGGTTTATTTACTGCTGCTGGTATTTTATATACAAGTTATTTAAATACTGGATCTACATTTAACGCATATTACGCTGCAATAATTGCCTTGATTGGAGTACTGGTTGGATACTTTTATACTGCAAAACCAATAAGACTTTCTTCTAGATATGGTTTAGGAGAACTTTCAATTTTTCTTTCGTTTGGACCATTACTAACATTAGGTACTGGATTTGCTATTGCTAATGAAACAATTCAGTTGTTTTCAAATGAATTTTATAATTTGATTTTACTTGGAATTCCAATTGGTCTATTGACAACTAATATTCTTTTTATAAACCAATACCCTGACTATGCATCAGATAAAAAAGTTGGTAAAAATCATTTAGTTGTTCTTTTGGGAAAAAAGTCATCAAGATGGATTTATGCACTTAATTTAGCCATAGCTATTGGCTCTCTTTATTATATAGCAGAAAATATTCTTAATCAAACTCAAGGATCTTTGTTCTTGTATTTGCTAATACCTGTAACAATGATTTATTCATATTACTTAATAGCTGGATTATTTAAGCATTACAATAGTAGATCTTTGATCAAGTATAACATTCATACTATTTATTTTCATATGTTATTCTCCTTTATTTATATGATTATTTTAGCTAATTTTCAATAATGTTTCTTTGGGATAAATCATATAAACTAAAAAACTTTTGGTATTATATATTAGGATCATTTATACTGATACTATTCTCTACCATAGGACAGCTACCTATGATACCTTTTTTGCCTTCAGAGTTACCTAGCCCTGATGCTGACCCAATGGATATTTTTAAAACAATTCCATCAAATCTTAGACTATTTTTACTACTCTTAAGCTTTGCATTTGTTTTACCAGGCATATGGTTAGTTGTAAAAAAACTGCATGACTTGCCTATTATGTCAATTCTATCTAGTAGAAAAAAAATTGATTTAGAAAGGGTTTTGTATTCTTTTATGCTCTGGGGTACAGTTGTTTCTGCCTTTGTTTTTTTAGAGTATTCTCTTAATCCTGAAAACTACGTTTTCAATTTTAAAGTTAAAGAATTTTTAATCTTAGCAGTAATAGCAATTTTGTTTATACCCATTCAAACTAGTGTTGAGGAGATTGTTTTTCGTGGTTATTTAATGCAAGGCTTTGGTCATTGGTTGAATAGTAGATTTATGGCACTTTTCTTAACATCTACTGTTTTTGGATCTTTACATCTAGCTAATCCTGAGATTACAGCACTTGGATACGAATTTGTAATTCTATACATAACAGTTGGTTTTGTTTTAGGAATTATGACACTTATGGATGATGGTCTTGAACTTGCTTTAGGTTTTCATGCTGCTAATAATCTTATTGCTGCATTACTTGTAACAGCAGATTGGACTGTATTTCAAACAGAATCAATTCTAATTGATATCTCTGAGCCAAGTCTTGGTATTACTGATTGGATTACTCCTTTTATTGTTTTTCCTATTCTTCTTGCTTTATTTGCAAGGAAGTATTCATGGACAAACTGGAAAGAAAAATTATTTTCTAAGGTTAGATAATTTTAATTCCATCTTTATATCACTCCTTTTGTAGGGTGCATCTGGATTATCTATTTCTTTAAATCCAAATTTATTATAAAGGTGAATTGAATTTTTTAAAACTGTGTTGGAATAAAGTATTACTGATTCAAAATTATTCTTTACAGAATAATCAATTATAAATTGTATTAATTGATGACCTATTCCATTTCCTCTTAAATCTTTTTTTACAGCCATTTTATTTAATTCATATACACTTTTTTCTCTGGGAATTAGCGCCATAGTTCCAACAACTTCAGTATCATAAAGAGCAAAAAAAATGTATCCACCCTTATCAATTATTTCTTCTTTACAGTTTTTGAGTACCTTTTCATCGTATTCCTCAACATAAAAAAATTCACTTAACCAATCGTGATTTAGATCATAGAAGTATTTAGAATATTTATCTGAGTAAGATACTATTTCAACCTTCATTGTTTGTCATTCTTTCAGGATTGACATATTTGTCAAACTCTTTTTCTGATAAATAATTTAGTTGAATACAAGCTTCTTTAAGCGTAATATCTTCTTTATAAGCTTTATTAGCTATTTCTGCTGCTTTGTAGTATCCAATTTTTGAGTTTAAAGCAGTTACAAGCATTAGAGAATCTTTTAAGAATCTTTCTATTTTCTTTTTATTTGGTTTTAGACCTTCAATACAGTTTTTTGAGAAACTCAAACATGCATCTCCTAGTATTTTTGATGACTCTATAATATTGTATGCGAATAAAGGCTTAAAAACATTTAACTCAAAGTGACCATTAGCCCCTGCAAAACTCACAGCCATGTCATTACCTATTATTTGGGCACAAACCATTGAAATTGCTTCACATTGTGTTGGATTAACTTTTCCTGGCATTATAGAACTTCCAGGCTCATTAGCAGGTAATATTAGTTCACCTAATCCAGATCTTGGTCCAGATCCCATCAGCCTTATATCATTTGATATTTTATATATTGAGGTAGCGGCTGTCTTGATTGCACCGTGCATCTCTACAATACAATCATGAGATGCAATACCTTCAAATTTATTGGGGGATTCTTTAAATTTAAGACCTGAGTTTTTTGAAATATTTTCAACAACTTTTTTTGAATAACCCTTAGGAGTGTTTAGCTCAGTCCCAACAGCAGTTCCTCCAATCGGTAACTCTGATAAGTGATCCATTGCATTTTTAATAGATTTAATTCCATTATCAATTTGAGCTACATAACCTGAGAACTCTTGGCCAAGAGTAATAGGAGTAGCGTCCATAAGGTGAGTTCTTCCAATTTTGACAATTTTGTTAAACTCCTTTGACTTTTTATTTAGACTATCTCTTAATATTTTTAGATTAACTAATGTATTATCTGTAATTATCTTCATAGCAGCAATGTTTATTGCTGTAGGAAAACTATCGTTTGACGATTGTGAAAGATTAACATCATCATTAGGTGATAGAGTTTTTTCTGATTCTCCAAGTTTTTTTCCTTCAATTATATGAGCTCTGTTTGAAATTACTTCATTTACATTCATATTAGTTTGAGTTCCAGAGCCTGTCTGCCAAATAACTAAAGGAAATTGTTCATTATGTTTATTAGAAATAATTTCATCACATACTGCTTGGATAAGTTCAGATTTTTCTTTTGACAAGACTCCCAATTCATGGTTAGCAGCTGCAGCTGATTTTTTTAAAATAGCATAAGCGTGAATTATCTCAATTGGCATTGAGGATGGGTTACCAATTTTGAAGTTTTTTTTTGATCTCTCGGTTTGAGCACCCCAAAGCGAGTCTTTAGGAACCTTTACCTCTCCAAGTGTATCTTTTTCTATTCTGTAGTCCATGATCCTTTGTAATTTACTTAAAAAAAATTACTTTTGTTTAGCATTTACAAATATATGGAGTTTCAACAATACCTCGGTTTTTTAGCTTTTTTAGCAATATTCACAATGGGCTTTTGGCTCATGATTTTTTTAGCGATAGTAGCACCATATTGGGCTTCATCATATGTATTCCAAAAGATAAAAGATTTTATATCTAAGAAATTAAAATCCTAGTTGTTAAATATAGGTCCATCATCACCCCCTTCACTGTAATCCTGTTGATCTCTTTGATTTCTTCTTTTTCTCCTATTGTTCTTATCTTCACTAATTATATATGAAAATGTAAGGATTAGAGTAGGCTCTCTCCATTGCCCTTCAGATTCTGACCTAAAAGTTTCTCTAGTTGTAGTAGATCTCCATCTACCAGTATTAAATAAATCAGAATATCTAAGTGATATGTTACCTTTTCTGTCAAGAATATTTTTTTGAATTGCTGCTGTTGTAAATCCAAAAGACTTTCTTTTAGAAAAAGCAGTTTCACTTGGACCTCTTAAAAATCCAAAGAATTGAATACTATAATCTTTTGGAAGCCTAATAAATCCATTAAATCTAGCGCTCCAATTTGTGTCATCTGAATCAAAGTTTTGATTTTCATAACTACCTCTAATCTTTGTAGAATTAAGTGTAAAACTCCCGTTAAGTCTAACTGATCTTGACGGAGTATAGGTAATACTCAGTTCAGATCCAATTCTTTTATTTGTTGACAAGTTAATTGGATAATACTCGAGAACAGGAACTTGTAATACAGGATTATCATTACTTGAATCAACTATCAAGTCAACAAGTTGACCAGTTTCTTGCTGAATTCTCTCAACATTACCATCAGATTGCCTGAAGAACAGGGATGTATTAATTGTTATTTTTTTGAATCTTTTTAAATAGTCAATTTCATAAGCAGATGAAAATGTAGGATCTAAGAATGGATTTCCTCTTCTATAGGATGTAATAGAGTTTCTTCTTGGAAAAGGGTTAATATCCCATCCTCTTGGCCTTCTAATTCTTTTACTATAACCTAGTGTTAGTGACTCTAGATCAGAAATTTCATAAGCTAAATTTAAAGTTGGAAATAAGTCTGAATACTTCTTTATTTCAAACTGACCAGTAGTTTTTTGATTAATTTCTTGCTTAGAATCTTCAAATCTTAATCCTAGTAAAGCAGAAAATTTATTAAACTTTTTACCAAACTGACCGTATAGAGAATTAATATTTTCTGTGTAGTTAAATACATTTGATAATCCACTATCTGATATATATGAGGTTCCTTGCAAGAATGAAACATCAAAGTCAGTTTCCCTCTCTAAGAATCTTCCTCTATATCCAAATTCTATTTCTGTGTTTTCATCAATTGGATAAACGTAATCTATTTGGGCAAGAAGTCTATTTTGAAAATCTATATTTGTTGTTCTTTCAAATTCAGATTCAGATACAAAAGGAAGTGTTGAAAAATCTTCTATATTATCAATTGAATTTTCATCAGATTCTTCATAAGATATTCTTGCACTAAGAGTATGACCATCCTTATCAAAGTCTTTATAAAAATCAAGTGCATATTCAAACGACTCTTCAAGTTCTTCATCATTGGCAAGTCTTTCATTAGTAGCAGATATAATACCATTGGTTATATCATTTACAATGTTCCTTGAGTTACTAAGTTCATCTCCTTTTCTATAAAAACCACTTAATGTTAGTGAAGTCTTATCATCAAAATAATATTCTAAACCAAGATTTAAAAAAATGTTTTTTTCATTTCGAGTACTTTTGTTTGAGCTTTCGATTTCAAGATTATTTCTAAAGTATTCTGTTTCTGAGAAAAAGTTACCGTTATTGTCAGAGTCCTTATATGTAGTAGTATTGAATATATTTAACTTATCATTCCTAAGGTTAAATGTACCAGATCCACTACTATTCTTTGGGGAACCAATACTTCCATTAACATTACCGTTAAATCCAAGTAAATCTTGTTTTTTTAAAATAATATTTAAAATACCAGCAGTACCTTCAGCTGAATATCTAGCAGACGGAGATGTAACAACCTCGACTTTTTCAATAGACTCTGAAGGAATTGACCTTAGCCCTTGTGGTCCTGATAGTCCAACTAGACCTGATGGCTTACCATTAATTAAAATTCTTACATTATTATTTCCTCTTAATGAAATATTACCATCAAAGTCAACATCAATCGATGGTATGTTAGCTAAAACATCAGATACATTTCCTCCTCTAACAGTAATATCTTGTCCAACATTGTATATTTTCTTGTCTAATCTAACTTCAACCTGAGTTCTCTCAGCTCTAACCTCAACTTCTTCTAGAACTGATACATCTAGATTTAAAGAAATAGTTCCTAAATCAGTATCTCCTCTAACCAATAGGTTATCGTTAGTATAGGACTCAAATGAAATATAATCAATACTAATCTCATACATACCTGGTGATACCTCAACAGAAAATTTACCATCTTCTCCTGTTATACCTCCAAAGACATTTTCAGTATTTCTTTTATTTTTTAGGGTAATTGTAGCATATTCAAGGACTTCATCAGTTTCAGAATCAACAACTGATCCGGAAACATTAAATCGCATATTTTGATATTGCTGGTAATTAGCACCTCCAGTTTGCTGTGAAAATAAAGATGTGCTATATAAGATTAGAAATAATCTGAATAAATTTTTCATAAAGTTTTTTGTTTGGTGTGGCAAATATATTTTAATAAGGTTGATCGTAAACCCAACGTTTTGTTAAAAAAAAAGTCTAATCATTTTTCTTTGACTTCTTTCTTTTTTTCTTGATTAATGATTTCTGAGTTTCACTAAGAGAATTGAAAAACTTTTTTCTAATTGTATCAATCCTTTTATCATACTTTTCAATAAGTTCTTTTTGATCTGAAGAAAACGATGCAATGATTTTATTTCTTTTTTGACTATTTGTTAGTGAGCTATCAGCAATCATCTCTTTCTGCTCTATTGAAAAAGTTTTTCTTATAGCATCTCTTTGTTTGTTAAGATACTTTCTCTCTTTCTCAATTAATTCTTTCTGATAACTTGATAAGGTCTCAATTAACTCTTGGGAGTATTTATGAGAATGCTTTCTTTTTTCTTGACTATAGGATAAGTTAATAGTCAAAATAGTTACTAAAAATATTAATAAGATATTATTTAAACTTTTCATATTCACTTTGAAACAAAAATTTCTAAATAGTTTAATTACCAAAATAAATTTCATTTAAAACTAAAGATTCTGAATAAAACTCAATTATGTATTCATCAGTAATTTCTTCACCTGAAATTAGTGTAGATATTATTGGTGAGTTTGAATCAAATTCTGTTAAATTTTCATTGTTTAATGGAAAATTATAAAAAATCAATGTTCCAATGAATATAGCAGCTATTGATAGATAATAATAGCTGAAGTTATAATTTTCAGTTGGCTGTTTCTCTTTAGGATTAATTTTACCTAAAATTTCTTCTTTTGATCTTTTAAAATAATCTTTAGGAACTCTGAGTCCCAACTTTTTATAGTGATGATTCATTTATTTCTTTTTTTATTTTTTTTTCTACTGAATAGTAAACTGACTTAACAGTATTAATATTTATGTCTGTTATTTTAGCTATCTCTTCAAATTTAAGTTCATCAAAATATTTCATGTTAAAAATATTTCTTTGCCTAATAGAAAGTTCTGATAATATTTGATGAAATTTTAGTGATAGATTATCTGCATCAAAAAATGTATCTGCAAATAGTTTCTTTGAATAATTATCATCTTTAGAATCTAGTTCAATTTTTTTCATTTTAGATTCTTTATTTAAAAAACGAATTGACTCATTATAAGCAATTCTATATATCCAAGTACTTAGTTTGCTTTTTTCTTTAAAATTATCAATTCCTTTAAAAACTCTGATATAAGTATCTTGTAATACATCATTAGCTGAATCATGAGACAAAACCATTTTTCTAATCATCCAATATATTTTTTCTTGATATAAATCTACAAGAAGTTTAAATCCTTTATCTTTTGAAGCAGGATTCTTTAATAATTTAAGTAAAGCACCTTCTTTCAATCTATATTTTTCTTTTTAGACCTAGAAAAAAATAAAAAGTTGAGGTAGGAGTTGGGAATGTTATTTAAGAGATTTAACTATAGCTTCAAAAGCATTCGGATTATTCATGGCTAAATCAGCTAAAACTTTTCTATTTAAAGAAATTTTATTAGTCTTTAGTTTAAACATAAATTCACTATAAGTTAATCCGTGTTGATGAGCAGCAGCATTAATTCTCATAATCCATAAGGATTTGAAATTTCTTTTCTTTGTCTTTCTGTCTCTATATGCGTATAGTAATGCTTTTTCAACAGCATTCTTTGCAACTGTCCAAACATTTTTTCTTCTACCAAAGTACCCTTTGGCTTGTTTTAGTATTTTTTTTCTTCTAGCCCTTGAAGCTACTGAATTTACTGATCTTGGCATTGCTAATTATTTTAATCTTAACTGTCTTTTAATATTGTTTTCGTCACTTTCATGAACTAGGCCAAAATGAGTAAGCCTTAGTTTTCTTTTTTTTGACTTTTTTGTCAAAATATGATTTTTAAAAGCGTGTTTCCTTTTAATTTTTCCTGATCCAGTTACTTTAAACCTTTTCTTAGCGCTGGATTTTGTTTTCATTTTAGGCATAGTTCCTCTTTTTTAATTCTTTTTTGGTGTTATATACATAATCATCCTCTTTCCTTCTAACTCTGGCATCTGTTCTACTTTTCCTATTTCTTCAAGGTCTTGAGCTAATCTTAATAACAAAATTTGACCTTGTTCCTTAAAAATAATTGATCGTCCTTTAAAAAATACAAATGCTTTTAATTTTGCACCTTCATTTAAAAATTTTTCTGCATGTTTCTTTTTAAACTGATAATCATGTTCATCTGTTTGAGGTCCGAATCTTATTTCTTTTACAACGATTTTTGTTGCTTTTGATTTAAGAGCCTTATCTCTCTTTTTCTGCTCGTATAAGAATTTCTTGTATTCAAGAATTTTACATACAGGTGGAGAAGCTTTTGGAGAAATTTCTACTAAATCTAGTTCTAAATCTCTAGCGATTCTTAGGGCCTCACTTGTAGAATATATACCTCCATCTACGTTATCACCAACTAATCTAACTTCATATGCTGTGATCTTTGTGTTGATTTTATGAGGATCTTCTTTAATTACTCTTTGGAATCTCCTGTTTGATTTTCTTCTTCTTATAGCTATAACAATTATTTTTAGTTAATATTAAATTTTGGGATACAATCAGAAATCTCTTTCTTAATTATATCTACAAATTTTTCAATCTTCATTTCACCTAGATCTTCTCCATGATGTCTTCTAATAGAGATTGTTTTATTTTTTACTTCATTTTCCCCAACAACAATCATAAAAGGAACCTTATTTATCTCAGATTCTCTAATTTTTTTTCCAACAGTCTCATTTCTATCATCTAAGTGCGCGCGAATTTCGTGATTTTCTAAGATATTTAAAACTTTTTGGCCATAATTTTTGAAGTTCTCACTTACAATTAGGATCTCCACCTGAGTTGTTGCAAGCCATAATGGAAATAATCCGCCTGTATGTTCTAAAAGAATTGCAACAAATCTTTCCATGCTACCAAATGGAGCTCTATGAAGCATAACAGGTCTAAGATCTTCATTATTTTTTCCTTTATATGTGAGGTCGAACCTTTCAGGTAGGTTGTAATCTACCTGAATAGTACCTAGTTGCCAACTTCTGCCAAGTGCATCTTTAACCATAAAATCAAGCTTAGGTCCATAAAAAGCAGCTTCTCCATATTCAACTTTATAATTTAAATCCTTTTCTTTTGCTGAATTTAAAATTGCTTGTTCAGCAATTTCCCAGTTTTCATCTGATCCTATATATTTTTCTGGATTATCCTGATCTCTTAATGAGACTTGAGCATAAAAATCACTGAACCCTAAAGATTTAAATACATATAAAACTAAATCAATAGTGTTTTTAAATTCTGAATCAACCTGGTCAGTTGTACAAAAAATATGGGCATCATCAACAGTAAATCCTCTCACTCTGCTTAATCCATGTAATTCTCCGCTCTGTTCATATCTGTATACTGTTCCAAATTCTGCCATCCTATAAGGTAAATCTCTGTAACTAAGTGGTTTAGAATTAAATATTTCACAATGATGTGGGCAATTCATTGGTCTAAGCATAAATATTTCACTATCATTCGGAGTAAGTATAGGTTGAAAACTGTCTTCACCATACTTTTCATAATGCCCTGAAGTAATATATAATTCTTTTGAACCTATATGAGGTGACATTACTTTTTTGTATCCAGCTCTTCTTTGAGCGTCTTCGAGAAAGCTCTGAAGTCTATCTCTCAACTCTGTACCTTTAGGCAGCCAAAGAGGTAATCCTTGACCAACCTTTTTTGAAAAAGTGAATAGCTCTAATTCCTTACCTAGTTTTCTGTGATCTCTTTCTTTAGCCTTCTCAACAAGTTCAAGATATTCAGTTAGAAGTTTTTGTTTTGGGAAAGATATTCCGTAAACTCTTGTCAACTGATTATTTTTTTCATCTCCTCTCCAGTAGGCTCCAGCAACATTAAGAAGTTTAACTGCTTTAACTATTCCAGTTGAAGGAATATGCCCTCCTTTACACAAATCTGAGAAATTAGAATGATCACAAAATGTAATTGATCCATCTTCAAGACCCTCAATTAATTCAACTTTATATTCATTATTCTCTAACTTATAGAAATCTAACGCTTCTTTTTTTGATACAGATTTCATGATGAAACTATGATCCTCTCTTGCTAGCTCTAAAAATTTTGATTCAATTCTTCCAAAATCTTTTTCAGAAAAAACATCGTCGCCAAAATCAACATCATAATAGAATCCATTTTCAATCGAAGGACCTATGGTAAGCTTAGACTTAGGATAAAAAGATTTGATTGTTTGAGCCAGAATATGTGCAGACGAATGCCAAAAGGCTTGTTTGCCCTCATTATCATCCCATGTGAAAAATTTGATTGAACCATCCTCGTTAATTGGTGATTCTGTTTCAACTATTTCATCATTATATGATGCAGATATAACTTTTCTAGCTAATCCTTCACTTATGCTTTTAGCTACATCAATAACTTTAGTTCCTTTTTCAAACTTTTTTACTGATTTATCTGGAAAACTAACATTAATCATAGTATAGTATCAACTTTCAAAAATAATTCAATTTAATTTATTCTTTGGCCCTAAAGTTCCATTTAATATATTACTTATTCCTCTGTATCCGAAATAAATAGCTAAAACAAGAAGAATAACACCAATTATAAGGACAACAATAAAAAGGGGGTGATCTTGATTATTAAATGCTTGAGAAACTAGTACAGGTCCAATAAAGCAAAGCGAAATACCTGTAAAAACTTGAATAAAGCCTTTTTTTAGGAATTTATTCATTATTAAAGTTATCTATTGCTAAACGAATACTTTTGTGTTTCAAAATTAATTCATCAGCTTTACTTTCATCCACACCTAATTCTTCCATAAGAATTCTTCTAGCACGTTTATTAAGCTTAGCGTTTGACATCTGCATGTCAATCATTTTATTGCCTCTAACATGACCATCTAAAATCATTGAGATAGTGGATATCATATTCAATATTAATTTTTGTGCAGTTCCAGCTTTCAATCTAGAGCTTCCAGTTAAAAACTCTGGACCAACTATAACTTCAATTTTAAAATCTGCATATTCAGATAAAGGAGAGTTTTCATTGCATACAATACATGCAGTAGAAATATTATTTTCTTGACAATCCTTAAGACCACCAACAACATAAGGAGTAGTTCCTGATGCTGCAATTCCAATAACAAAATCATCAGAATTAACTTTATGTTCAGATAAATCTTTCCATGCTTGGCTCATGTCATCTTCAGCAATCTCGATTGAACTATATAAGGCAGGAATACCACCAGCTACTAGTCCAACAACTTTTTCTGGAGGAGTCCCAAATGTTGGGGGACACTCTGAAGCATCTAAAACACCTAATCTGCCACTAGTTCCAGCTCCAATGTAAAATAATCTTCCTCCTTTTTCAATCTTTGGTGCAATGGCCTCAATAAGTTCAGAAATTTTTGGTAAAACCTTATTAACTGCTTTTAATGCATTATTATCTTCTTCATGCATTGCATTTACAAGCTCAATTACAGATTTTTTTTCTAAATCTTTATGATTTGATTCTTGTTCAGTTACTTTAATAAATTTCATTATTGAATAGCTAATTTTTTATCCAGATTACTTTTTAATTCATCTAAAAATTCTTGTGTTGTAAGAAAATTAGAGTCAACCAAATCATCTCTAAAAACTAATAAAGCAAGATCTTTAGTCATTTTCCCATCCTCAACTGTTTCAATACAGACCTCCTCTAAAGTTTTACAGAAATTAATAAGTTTTTCATTATTATCAAGCTTGCCTCTATGCATTAAACCTCTTGTCCAAGCAAATATTGAAGCTATTGGATTTGTCGATGTTTGTTCACCTTTCTGATGTCTTCTAAAGTGTCTAGTTACTGTTCCATGAGCAGCTTCTGCTTCAAGTGTTTTCCCGTCAGGTGTTACTAATGTAGAAGTCATTAAACCAAGTGATCCAAAACCTTGAGCAACTACATCTGACTGGACATCACCATCATAATTCTTACAAGCCCATACAAATCCTCCTTTCCATTTAATAGCAGCAGCTACCATATCATCAATTAGTCTATGCTCATAAGTTATATTTTCCTTCTCAAATCTATCTTTAAATTCGTTATCGTATACCTCCTGAAAAATATCTTTAAATCTACCATCATAAGCTTTAAGTATGGTGTTTTTTGTAGATAGGTATAGAGGCCATCTCTTGGTAAGTGCCATATTCATACATGATCTTGCAAATCCATAAATTGATGAATCAATATTATACATTGACATTGCAATTCCATCCTCTTCAAAATTATATACTTCCCATGTTGTTGATTCTCCACCATCTTTAGGAGTAAATTTCATTTCAAGTTTTCCAGGTCCATGAGTAATTACATCAGTGGCTCTATATTGGTCACCAAACGCATGCCTACCTATACATATTGGTCTTGACCAACCTTGAACATATCTAGGGATGGATCTACATATAATAGGCTCTCTAAAAACAGTACCTCCAACAATGTTTCTAATTGTTCCATTTGGAGATTTATACATTCTTGATAAAGAAAACTCTTCAACCCTTTGCTCATCTGGTGTTATTGTAGCACATTTTATGCCAACATTATACTTTTTAATAGCATTAGCAGCATCAATTGTAATTTGGTCATCAGTTTTATCCCTTGACTCAATTCCTAGATCATAATATACTATATCAAGATCTAGATAGTCTAGAATAAGTTTTTCTTTTATGAATTTCCAGATGATTCTAGCCATTTCATCTCCATCTATCTCGACTATGGGATTGGCTACTTTAATTTTTGACATAAGATTTATACTTCTTTAATCCTAGCTTTCTTTCCTCTTAATTCTCTGAAGTAATAAATTCTTGATTGTCTAACTTTACCTTTCTTATTAACCTCAATTTTCTTTAAAGCAGGCATGTTAATTGGAAAAATTCTTTCAACACCAACTGTTCCAGACATCTTTCTTATTGTAAAAGTTTTTGATTGACCTCTACCTTTAATTTGAATTACTACACCTTTGAAAGACTGGGTTCTTACTTTATCACCTTCTCTAATTTCATAAAATACGGTGATTGTATCACCAGAAGAAAATGATGGAAAATCATTTTTATTGATAAGCTTTTCTTGAACTAAATTAACTACAGAATCCATTGAAATAATTTATTTATGATTTGACTTAAATCAAATCCGTGCAAAAATAAACCTTTTTATTCATTATCAAAAAGATTTGGCCTAAGTAATTTTGTTCTTTCCAAAGATTTCTCATCATTCCATTTTTGTATTTCACTTTGATTTCCTGATAAAAGAACTTTAGGTACTTCAAAACCTTTGTAAACTTCAGGTCTAGTATATATAGGTGCTGCTAATAAATTATCTTGAAAAGTATCTGAAAGTGCTGAGGATTCATCACCAATAATGCCGGGTAAAAGTCTGATTATAGAGTCACAAAGAACTGCAGCAGGTAGTTCGCCTCCTGAAACAACATAATTTCCAATGGATATTTCTTTGGTCACAATATATTCTCTAACCCTATGATCAATCCCTTTATAATGTCCACAGATAACAATAATATTTTTTAGAGTTGATAGATAATTTGATTCTTTTTGATCTAATAACCCTCCATCTGGAGTCAAATAAATTATTTCATCATAATTGTTTTTTTTCTTTAAATACTCTATGCAGTTATCTATTGGTTCAATTTTTATAACCATTCCTGGGAAACCACCATATGGATAATCATCAACTTTTCTTGAGTTGTCAGCATAATCTCTTAAGTTATGAGTATTAACTTCTACTTTCTTAGAGTCAATAGCTTTTTTAATAATGGAGAAGGAGTTTAAATTATCAAATACATCAGGGAATAGGGTAAGTACATCTATTCTCATTAGTTAGAACTTTTCTTAAGAGTTACAGAAGCAGTAATAAGCTCTTTATCTCTAATATACCTGACTTTAACTTTATCTCCAGGTCTTTTAGATGACAAATAGCCTGATAAATCAGAAAACCTATTAATCTTGACATCATCTATCGATTTAATAATATCACCTTTTTGAAGTCCAGCGTTATCAGCTCCAAATCCAGGCTCAATAACATCAATATAGAATCCTTCTGTTTCTTCTAAATTAAGTTGTTTAGAATAAGAAGATCTTAAAGCAACCCCTCTAACACCAAGTAGACCCTTTTGCACATCACCGTACTCTAAAATATCTTCAAATATCTTTCTTACTGTATTGCTTGGGACCGCAAATGAATATCCAACATATCCACCGGTCATTGATTGAATAAGAGTGTTTATTCCAATTAATTCTCCTTGAATATTTACAAGGGCACCTCCACTATTTCCAAAGTTAACCGCAGCATCTGTTTGAATAAATGACTGATTCTTTTGGTCAAATTCATTCAAGTCTCTAGACTTTGAACTTATAATACCGGCAGTTACAGTAGAATTTAGGTTATATGGATTTCCAACTGCTAAAACCCATTCTCCAATTAGGGTTGAATCTGAATCGCCAAAGAAAATATAATCTAGATTAGAATCTGAATCTATTTTTAGAACAGCAATATCATTGACTTCATCAAAACCAATTATCTCTGCTTGATACTCTCTATTATCATTTGTTGTAACAATAACTTCTGTAGAATTTTCAATAACATGATAATTTGTAATAATGTATCCGTCTGGTGAAATTATTACACCAGATCCAGTTCCAACTTTTTTTCTTGAATCATCACCATAAAAAAATTGTAAAGCCCATGAATCGCTGTCCTTCACAATGCTTGTATTTTTGACATGAACGACTGCATCAATTGATTTGTTTGCAGCAAAAGTTAAATCTGGTAACGAAGAATTAGTGTATTTGTTTTGATTAAAGTTAGCAGGAATTGATATGCTAGAAAATTCGTTATCAACTAGTTCTGAAGTTAATTTAGCATCAAATTTGTTTTCAATTCTGTTAATTAAAGTAAAAACTAAAATAGAAGATACTAAAGATATAACTATGATTTTGGGATACAATTTCATTTTATTTTTTCTTTAAAAATAACATATTAAAATTTTAATAATTATATTTTAACTATAGTTTAACTAGAACAAGATGAAAATTAGACTTAGAGCTCTAGAACCTTCTGATCTTGAAATGATGTATGATACAGAAAATGATAAATCCTTGTGGGTTTACTCAAATACTTCTTCACCCTTTTCAAAACATACTTTAAAAAAATTTATTGAAAATTCTCATCTTGATATTATTGAGCACAAACAGGTTAGACTTGTGATTTTTGATGAATCTAATTCTTATGGCTTCATAGATCTTTTCGATTATGACCACATTAGCAGACGGGCTGGAGTTGGAATTATTATATTTGAGAAGTTTAGATCTAAAGGTATAGGTTCTATGTCTTTAAAATTAATTGAAGAACATGTTTCAAACCATGTGCCAATGCACCAATTATATGCAAATATTTCTTCAAATAACGTTGAGAGCATTTCATTATTTAAAAAAAATGGCTACAATGAGGTTGGTTTAAAAAAAGACTGGGTATTTTACAATAATAAATTTAATGATGAGCTTTTGTTCCAAAAAATTTTAAATAAATGAAGTATTTAAAAATTTTAATACCGATATCAATCTTGTCTTTAATATTTGTTATTGATTACTATAATAAATATTATAAGCCTAACACATCATTCGAAGACGAAAGTATATTTCTATATGTGATGGAGGATGATAGTTTAGCTTTTAAGGATTCAATATCAAAATATATCAAATCTGAAAAAACTTTTTATAAAGTTGCAGAAAGACTTGAATATCTTCAGAATAAAAAAACAGGAAGATTTAAAATAGCTAAGGACATTGGAAACAATGATATTGTTAATTCCTTGAAATTTAATAATACTCCTATTAATGTTACATTTAACAATCAAGAAAGAGTTGAGAATTTAGCAGGAAGAGTTTCAAAACAAATATATGAGGATAGCACATCTTTATTATCAGCATTTAGAGATAAAAAATTTCTTGAAGACAATAATCTAAATGAACAAAATGTTCTTTCAATTTTTATTCCAAACTCTTATAATATTTATTGGAACTCTACTCCTGAAGATTTTAGAGATAGAATGTTAGCTGAGTATAATAAATTCTGGAATAAAGATAGATCTGAAAAAGCTAAAAAACTTGGACTTACTAAATTAGAAGTCATTTCACTTGCATCAATAGTCCAAATTGAAAGTAGAAGAAACGATGAGCGTCCAAGAGTTGCAGGTTTATATATTAATAGGCTTAAAAAAAACATGAGGTTACAAGCTGATCCAACTGTGATTTATACAATCAAAGACTATTATAAAAATTTTGATACAATTATTAGGAGGGTTCTTTATCGTGATCTTAAGTTAGAATCAGAATTTAATACTTATAGAGTTTCTGGTCTTCCACCAGGTCCAATTACTATGCCTGATATATCAGCTATTGATGCTGTTCTGAACTATGAAAAAAATAATTATTTATTTATGGTTGCTGATCCAAGCAACAGAGGGTATCATCTTTTTGCAAGCAACTTGTCTGAACACAACAGGAATAGAAGGGCTTATATTCGCTGGATAAACAGCAGGGGAATTTATAGGTAAAAGCTAGTTGGACAGTTTCTGATTGAGATCTTCAACGTATTTTCTAAATTGCTTATCTGTAAAGCTAAGATTATCAACTGTCTTGCATGCATGAAGGACGGTTGCGTGGTCTCTTCTTCCAATTTGTGAGCCTATACTAGCAAGGGATGCTTTAGTGAACTTTTTAGCAAAATACATTGCAATCTGTCTAGCCTGCACAATATGTCTTTTTCTAGTTTTTGATTGAAGAGTTTGAATATCCATTTGGAAATAATCTGAGACAACTTTTTGTATATAGTCAATAGACACTTCTCTTCTATTATTCTTAACAAATTTATTTATAACCTCTTTAGCTAGATCAACGGTTATCTCTGCTTTATTAAATGAAGATTGAGCGATTAGTGATATAATAGCTCCTTCTAGTTCTCTAACATTAGAGTTAATATTCTTTGCAACAAACTCTATTACTTCATCTTGTATTTCAACTCCATCTCTATATAGCTTATTCTTAAGTATTGAGACTCTAGTTTCAAAGTTAGGATTTTGAAGCTCTGCAGATAAGCCCCATTTAAATCTTGATAAAAGTCTTTGCTCAATATCTTGCATATCAATAGGAGCCTTGTCAGAAGTCAAAATTACTTGTTTGCCATTTTGATGAAGGTGATTAAATATGTGGAAGAAGACATCCTGTGTACCAGATTTTCCTGATAGAAATTGAACATCATCAACAATCAAAATATCAATTAACTGATAAAAATGTATAAAATCATTTCTCGTATTTTTTTTAACTGAATCAACATATTGTTGTGTAAACTTCTCTGCTGAAATATATAAAACTGTTTTATCTGGATATTTCTGTTTAATATCTACACCAATTGCATGAGCAAGATGAGTCTTGCCAAGTCCAACACCACCATATATTAGTAATGGATTAAAAGATGTTCCGCCGGGTTTGTTGGAAACAGCAATTCCAGCTGACCTTGCTAATCTATTAGAATCACCTTCAAGGAAATTTTCAAATGTGTAATTAGGATTTAATTGAGATTCTATTTGAAGGTTTCTTATCCCAGGAATTACAAAAGGATTTTTTAATTCACTTGCAAAAGTGCTAAATGGAGATTCGATTGATTGTGCTTTAATACCATTACTTGAGGAACTTGGAATACTTTCAGTGAATGGCATCTTATTGCCGTAAGTATTTTCCATTTTAATTACATAAACAAGTCTTGCTTTAGAGCCTAATTCTTTTGTAAGAGCAATTCTCAGAATTTTTACATAATGTTCTTCAAGCCACTCATAGAAAAATTTACTTGGAACTTGAATGCTTAAAACATCTTCAGATAGTTTAACAGGAATTATTGGCTCGAACCAAGTTTTGTATGCTTGAGGTTGAATATTATCCTTAATAAAAGTTAGACAGTTATTCCATACAGATGAGGGTGATTGACTCATTTTTTTCTTGGCTAAAGGTTAATTGAATATATTTATGAATTATTGTTTATTGTTCTTGACAAATATTAATTAAAAAAAGTGAAAAAAAAATTAGTTTACCTATTGATTATTAATTTTTTTTTATTTAAAATCATGTAGCATAAATTTGTAGGAAAAACAATCAATTCCTTCATATAACAAAAAAAATGAAATATAAAACGGACATAATAAAAGTTAGATATAGTGAAACTGATCAAATGGGGATTGTCCATCATAGTAATTATTTAAAATTTTTTGAATTAGCTAGAATTGAGTGGCTTGAAAAGCTAAAAATGCCTTACCAAAAAATTGAAGAAAGTGATATAATACTTCCTGTTGTTAAATGTGAAATAAAATTTATTAAATCTCTTTTTTTTGGTGACTCATTATATGTAAATGTAATTTGTGAGAAAAAGCCAACATCAACTATTGAATTTAAGTATCAGATTTTTAATCAAAATAATGAGCTTACAACTGAAGGTTCGACAACTTTAGCATTTTTAAATTCAAAATCAATGAAACCGCAGAGGTGTCCAAAAATAATTAGTGAATTATTTTAATTTTTGAAAATTTCATAAAACTTGTTGTCTCCAATCAACCTATATTCTAATTTATCAATTTCATATTTTGGAGCAACTACTCCGTCATAAAGATTTTTTTCAGACTTAAATACCCTAATACAATCCCACTTGTCAGAATCTATAAACTTTTGAATAGTATATGCTCCTCCTTCTACAATCATTGACTGAATACCTCGTTTAAATAATGTTTCTAGAATCGAATCAAGATCAAACTTTTTAATAACCTCATTATCTGCATCTAATTCTAAGTTTTTTGTTGATGAAAAAATAATTGTTTCTGACTCATTTGACAATACTTTTGAATTTGGTGGGATTCTATTATTTGGATCAAGAACTATCCTTGTAGGATTATTTCCATTAACTAACCTGGTGGTTAATTCTGGGTTATCATCAATAACTGTTTGAACTCCTACTAGGATTGAATGTTCTTGACTTCTAAAATTGTGAGACATTTTTTTAGATTCTTCATTTGAAATCCAAAATATTTCTCCTTTAATTCGATCAGATTTCTTTGGGCTTATATATCCATCTTTAGATTCTGCCCATTTTAATATAATGTATGGTCTCTTTTCATTTTGAAATGTGAAAAATCTTTTATTAAGGGCATCACACTCTTCTTTCATAATTCCATGTTCTACATTACATCCATTTGAAATAAGAGTATTGATTCCACCGCCCAAAACATTTCTGTTTGGATCTTTTGATCCTATTATAACATTCTTAATTCCTTTCTCAAGAATTAGCTTTGTACAAGGTGGAGTTTTTCCATGATGATTACAAGGCTCAAGACTAACATATAATGTTGACTCTTTAAGTAAGTCTTTATTAACTACACTATTGATTGCTTCAACTTCAGCATGATTAAATCCGTGCTCTTGAGTTGAGCCTTCACCAATTATCTTATTATTATGAACAATTACACAGCCTACCATAGGATTTGGATATGTGTTTCCAATTACTTCAGATGCTAATTCAATACATCTCTTCATGTATTTAATGTGTATGTCCATAATTTATTTAAAAATTAGAATTGTAAATTTAAATCAAAAAGATCATTATGTTAATAAGATCTATTAATGAGAGTGATAACAAAAGTCTTTCAAGAATTCTCAGGGAAGTTCTTGTTGAAATGGAAATACCAAAAAAAGGTTCTGCATATGAAGATCCAGAGCTTGACAAAATGTTTGAAGCTTATCAAAATTCAAGATCTATATATTATATAATTGAGCATGAAAATAAAATCCTAGGTGGAGCTGGAATATCTGAGCTTAAAGAAAGCACTAGTGATATATGTGAGCTTCAAAAAATGTATTTTCATAAGTCTATCCGTGGAAAAGGTCTTGGAAATAAAATGATTGATAAGTGTTTAGCATTTGCAATAAAATCAAATTTTACTAAATGTTATATTGAAACAATGCCTAACATGATTAGTGCTCAAAAATTATATTTAAAAAAAGGATTTGAATATATTGACAAACCATTGGGTAATACAGGACATACTGCCTGTCCTGTATGGATGCTTAAAGATTTAAAATGAATATAATTGAATTTAGAGATTTTTATAGATCTGAATTAGAAAAAACAAATAAAGAATCTGATTATATTTTCAAAATATTACTTAAAGAGCTATGTAATATTGATCCTTTAAAAATAGCCCTAGATCCAAATTTTATTGTAAAACCAGAAAATGAGATGCTTTTAAGATCAAGTCTTAAAAATATTCTTAGAAATTATCCTTTAGATTACATAATAAATAAGAAAAGTTTTTTTGGTTATGATTTTTATGTAGATGAAAATGTCTTAATACCAAGACCAGAAACAGAAGAATTAGTCCAATGGGTAATTGACGATAATAATACAAATGATAGAAAAAAATTAATTGATTTGGGAGCTGGATCAGGATGTATTGGAATATCAATTTCTAAAACAATAAGTCTTGATGTAACATTAGCAGATATATCAAAAGAAGCTCTCCGTGTATGTAATATAAATAAGGATATCCTTGAGTCAAATGTAAAAATAATAGAGTATGATATGAACACTAAATTTACTAACGATGAATTCTTTGATATTATTATATCAAACCCTCCTTATCTTGATTACTCAAAGAAAGATGAAATAGATGAGAATGTAAATTTTGAACCTCATATTGCACTGTTTGCTCCAGAAGATAATCCACTTCATTTCTATAAACAAATACTTGTTTTTGCAAATAAAAACTTAAATAAAGGAGGTCAGATATACCTTGAAATAAATCCTGATTTTATTAAAGAATTTAATAGTTTATTAACTGAATTTAAGCCAAATGATGTTAACTTTAGAGTGGATTTTAGAGGAAAAAAAAGACTTGCTAAGTTATCATTTTAAATGGATAATATTAAACAAAAAATACAGGAATTAAGAGATTTAATTAACCAACATAATTATTACTATTATGATCTCGATAAAAATATTATATCTGATATTGAATATGACAAACTTTTAGCAGAACTAGTAAGACTTGAAAATGATTATCCACAATTTAAAGACGAAAATTCTCCAACAAATAGAGTTGGTGGTGGGCTATCTGAAAAGTTTGATTCAGAATCTCATATTTATCCAATGTATTCACTTGATAATACTTATTCTTCAGAGGAACTTGAAGCATGGTATGATAGGGTGGTTAAAAACATTGGTATAACAGACTTTGAATTTTGTTGTGAGCTTAAATATGATGGTGCGTCTGTTAATTTATTGTATGATGAAGGTAAACTTGTAAGAGGATTGACAAGAGGTGATGGATCAAATGGAGATAATATCACAAAAAATTTAAAGACAATATCTTCAATACCTATCAAATTAAAAGAAAGTTTCAAGAAAAATAAATTTGAGATTAGAGGTGAAATAATTATTCCCTTAGACTCTTTTAATCAGCTTAATAAAAAAAGAAAAGATAATGGTGAACAACCATTCATGAATCCTCGAAATACCGCATCTGGAAGTATTAAAATGCTCGATTCCAATGAAGTTGCAAGAAGACCTTTGGAATGTTTTTTATACTCTATTGTTTCTGATGATATAGCTATTGAAGATCACTCTGAATTGTTAAATATCGCTAGAGAAATGGGATTTAATGTGCCGAATTATGAAAGAGTAGTAAATAGTATTCAAGGAGTAAAAGAATATATTAAATATTGGGAAATAAATAGAAACACTTTACCATTTGAGATTGATGGAGTTGTTGTTAAAATAAATAAGATAGATTATCAGAACCAACTGGGATTCACTTCAAAATTCCCAAGATGGGCAATATCCTATAAGTATAAAGCTGAGAACCTTGCTACTAGATTAAAATCAATTTCCTTTAATGTGGGGAGGACTGGTGCTGTTACACCAGTTGCTAATCTGGAACCCGTTTTAATCTCTGGCTCAACTGTTAAGAGAGCCTCTCTTCATAGTTATGATCAAATGCTTAAATTAAAATTAAGGGTTAACGATTTTGTGTTTGTTGAAAAAGGTGGAGAGATAATTCCTAAAATTACGGGAATTGATGAGGAAAGAAGGGGTAGTTCAGAGGATGAAATAATCTTTCCAGAAATTTGTCCTGAGTGTAATAGCAAGCTAGAAAAACTAGAATCTGAAGCTAATTATTTTTGTACAAATTATATAGATTGTAGACCTCAAGCTATTGGTAGAATTCAACATTTTGTATCTAGAAAAGCAATGAATATTGATGGGCTAGGAGATGAAACAATAAGACTTTTTTATGATTTAGGATTTTTAAGAGATATAGCCGATATATATAATCTTAATTATGATGAAATTTCTAAAATTGAAGGCTATGGAAAAAAATCAGCAGAGAATCTTAAAAAAGGGATTGAAGAATCAAAATTAAATTCATTCCAAAAAGTTTTATTCGGTTTAGGTATTAGATATGTGGGTGAGTCTGCATCAAAAAAAATAATTAAACATGTTGATTCAATAGATAAATTAGCTCATATGGATATTGAATCTTTATCATCTATTGATGAAATTGGAGATAAAACAGCTAAGAGTATAGTTGATTTTTTTAGTGACATTAATAATATCCAAATAATAAATAAGCTTAAATCTTTTGGTCTGAATTTCTATCAAAAAGATTATGACATTCATTCAGCAAAATTGAATGGTAAAATATTTGTTATCTCGGGTGTCTTTGAATCTCATAGTAGGGATGAGATTAAGAATATAATAGAATTAAATGGTGGAAAAATTAGTTCATCTGTTAGCAAGAAAACTAATTATCTAGTTGCAGGTAACAATATTGGACCATCAAAATTAAGTACTGCTAATGAACTTGGGGTATCTATTATTAATGAAGTTAATTTAATAGATCTTATTTCATAAACTTATATTAAATTTGCCAAACAATAAATCTACATGTATAGAATATTCTTTTTAATGTCTTTTCAATTTTGTTGCTATCCTGTAATGATTATCAAAAGTTACTTAATAGCACTGAAAATGAGGTTGATAAGTATACTGCAGCTGAGAATTATTATAATAACGGAGAGTTTAGAAGGGCAAATGCATTGATTGAGCAAATTATACCAAGTTACAGAGGAAAACCTCAGGGTGAAAGACTAGTCTACTTTTTTGCAAACTCTTATTTTGAGACTAAATTATATTACTCTGCTGCAATTCAATTTGAAAATTTTATAAAATCTTATCCAAATAGCCAAAGGATTCAAGAAGCATATTTTATGGAGGCTAAATCATATTTCATGTTATCACCTCGTTATACACTTGATCAAGATGATACATACACTGGTATTGATAAACTCCAGGTATTTATAAATAGATTCCCAAATAGTGAATATGTTTCAGAGGCACTTGAACTAATGGATGAGCTTCAGAATAAGCTAGAAGAAAAAGACTTTGAAATTTCAAAGCAATACTATACTATTAGAGATTATGCTTCAGCAATTAAATCACTTGATAACTTTATAGCTGACAATCCTGGTACTATTTTTAGAGAGGAGGCTCTCTATTATAAGTGGTTGTCTCAATATGAAATTGCTATAAATAGTATTGAGTCGAGAATTGTTGAGAGAGTTACAGAATTAGAGAGGTCACTTGATAATTTTTTAAGGTATTATCCAGATACCATTTTTATTGAAGACTTGTCTGAAAAGATTAATATTGCTAAACAACTTTTATAAATAAACTAATGAATAAATACAGAAACTCCAACGCAGCGAACAGCACAAAAACATATAATAAACTTGAGATTGAAAATCCTACTGATAATATTTATGAGGCTATTTCAATAATTGCAAAGAGATCAGGTCAGATTAATTCTGAAATCAAGAAAGAATTACATGATAAACTCGATGAGTTTGCCACTCACAATGATAGCCTTGAAGAAATCTTTGAGAATAAAGAGCAAATCGAAGTTTCAAAATTTTATGAAAAACTTCCTAAGCCATATGCAATAGCTATTGAAGAATGGCTTGAAAATAAAATCTATTATAGGGATACAGAAGCTGATACTGAGCAATAAACTTCAATAAAATGAGTGTTTTAGCTCAAAAGAATATACTAGTAGGAGTAACAGGTGGAATAGCTGCCTATAAGACACCTTTACTTATAAGGCAACTTGTTAAGCTAAACTGTAATGTTAAAGTTGTTATGACTCCTTCCTCTAAAGAATTTGTCACTCCTCTTACTCTTTCAACTGTTTCAAAAAATGATGTTTACTCAGAATTTTCTACTGAGAAAAACGGAAACCCCACTTGGAATAATCATGTGGAGCTTTCCGAATGGGCTGATATCTTTATAATTGCTCCTGCTACATCAAATTCTATATCTTCAATGGCAAATGCTAAATGTGATAATATTCTTTTAGCATGTTATTTATCAAGTAGTTGCCCCGTATTTATTGCTCCAGCAATGGACCTTGAAATGTATAGAAATTCTCTTAATCAAGAAAATATTCAGAAATTAGTTAAGAATAAGACTAATGTACTTCCTGTTGGTAAAGGCTCTCTTGCAAGTGGTTTAGAAGGTGAAGGCAGAATGTTGGAGCCAGAAGAGATAATTGAACATATTGAAATTAAGCTTAAAGAATCTCTTCCACTAAATAATCTTAATTTTTTAATAACTGCTGGTCCAACTCATGAAAAAATTGATCCAGTCAGATTTATTGGTAATAGTTCATCTGGAAAAATGGGATATCACTTAGCTAAAGCAGCTATTTCTCTTGGAGCAAATGTGAAACTTATCTTAGGTCCAACGAATTTATCAATGGACTTGTTAAATATAGATACATATAGGGTTCTAGATTCTGATCAGATGTTTGAAGAAACTATTACTCATTTTAAATCATCTGACGTTGTAATTTGCTCTGCAGCTGTTTCTGATTTTAAACCAGCTGAATTTAAAGACACTAAAATTAAAAAAGATATAGGTTTAGATTCTATTAAACTTAAACCTACCAAGGATATAATTAAGGAATTAGGCAAAATAAAAAAGAATCAATATCTAGTTGGATTTGCCCTGGAGACTGATGATCACATTGATAATGCAAAGGTAAAATTGAAGTCTAAAAATCTTGACGCAATAATAGTTAATAAAATTGGAGATTTTAATCCAATTTCAAATGACTTTAATCAAATTGATTTTATAAATTCAGATTTAGAAATTACTCCATTTGAAAAGAAACATAAAAAAGATGTTTCAATAGATATAATGGAAACTATTTATAAGAATGTTAAAAAAATTAAGAATAAGTAATTATGCTCTAATTGATAATGTTGAAATATCATTTGAAAATGGTATGACTTCAATCACTGGAGAAACGGGAGCTGGAAAGTCAATTCTACTGGGAGGGTTATCACTTGTTCTTGGCTCCAGAGTTGACAATACAAAAATTATCAATAAAGATAAAAAGTGCTTTGTTGAAGCAACTTTTGACCTTAATGGTCAAAATCTTGAGGTATTTTTTTCAGATAATGATTTAGATTTTGATAATCATACAATAATTAGAAGAGAGATTAATCAAAGTGGGAAATCAAGAGCATTTGTTAATGATACTCCTGTTAGGCTAGACCAATTATCAAGTTTAACAAATTCTTTACTGGATATTCACTCTCAGTTTAACAATCTCAATATACTAGATACAAACTTTATTTTTTTAATTCTTGATTCTTTATCAAATAACACAATTAATTTCAATACTTATACAAATGATTTTAAGTCTTTAATGGCTTTAGAGAAAAAAATTAAAGAAAAAGAAATACAAAGAGATACTCTTGACTCAGATCTTGATTATAATAATTACTTATTAAATGAATTTAATAGTATAGATCTTGATAATATTGACCTAGAAGATATAGAGAACAAAGTTAAGGAGGCAGATAACGTAGATGATATTAAAGAAGCCTTAGCTCTAATTAATGAAGAGTTTAATTCGGAGCATGTAGGAATCTCAGAAAAACTCTCAAATATTGTAAAAAAGCTAAACAAAGTCTCAGGATCTTCTAATCGAATTAATTCTTTGGCAGATAGCCTTAGTTCTATCATTCAAAGTCTAAATGACATGATTGATGACTCTCAATCAATACTTAATGACCTCTCTAACTCAGAAGAAGATATAAATCAATTAAGAGGAAATCTTGATAAAATCTATACATTACAAAATAAACATAGAGTATCATCAATAGATGAATTAATTAAAATAAAGGAGAACCTAATATTGGTTGTAGATGGACATCAAGATATTGATCAAGAAATTAAAGATTTAAAATCTTCAAAAGATATCTTATTAGGTGATCTTATTTCTAGAGCTAATCTTATTCATAAAAAAAGATATTCTGTTAAGAACGATTTTGAGAAATTATTAAATCAAAACTTGTCTGAATTAGGAATGAATAATTCAGAAATAAAAATTGATTTGTCAAAAACAGAATCAATTCAAAAAAATGGATTTAGTGAAGGTAAATTTTTACTTAAGTCAAATAAAGGTGATAAATATAGTGATCTAAGAAATATAGCCTCGGGTGGGGAGGTTTCAAGAATAATGCTTTCAATTAAATCAATTTTGTCTAGCTATATTAAATTATCGACTATAATTTTTGATGAAATTGATACTGGTATATCAGGATCTGTATCCTCAAAAGTTGCAGATTTAATGGGTCAAATGTCAAAGAATATGCAAGTTATAGTTATAACACATACACCTCAAGTTGCATCAAAAGGTGATTTTCATTACAAGGTATTTAAAAAGGAAGTCGAAAATAAAATTATAACTGATATCAAATTACTTGAAGATAAAGAAAGAGTAAAAGAAATCGCAGAGATGTTATCAGGAGATAAATCAAACAAATCAGCAAATGAACTTGCTAATGAGTTATTGAATTAAGTGTATCTTTATAATATGAATATGAAACATAAGAATTCTAATAATAGTGGTGCATGGATTGGTGTTTGGACTGCAATTGGAGCAGCAGTTTTTGCTTCAACAAATCAACCAGTATGGTTAGCAGTAGGTGTTGCAATTGGAGCAGCATTTAGTTGGCAGAAACCAAAAAATAAAAAATATAAGTAATGTCAAATTCTATTTTAAAAGGTAAGAAAGGTATAATTTTTGGTGCACTAGATGATAGTTCTATTGCATGGAAAACTGCTGAAAGGGTATATGAAGAAGGAGGTGAGTTTATCCTCACAAATGCCCCTGTTTCTATAAGGATGGGGACAATAAATGAATTAGCTGAGAAAACTAATTCTGAAATAATTCCTGCCGATGCAACCAATCTAGAAGATTTAGAAAAATTAATTTCTCATGCAACTGAAAAGTTTAACGGAAAATTAGATTTTGTTCTTCATTCGATAGGAATGTCTGTTAATGTTAGAAAAGGTAAACATTATACAGACTTAAATTATGATTGGTTAGCTAAAGGTTGGGATGTTTCTGCAGTATCTTTTCACAAGCTCATGCAATCTCTACTAAAACTAGACGCAATGAAAGAGTGGGGTAGTATTGTTGCTTTAACATATATAGCTGCACAAAGGACTTTTCCAAATTATAACGATATGGCTGATAATAAGGCATATTTAGAATCCATTGCAAGAAGCTTTGGCTATTTCTTTGGTAAAGAAAAAAATGTTAGAGTAAACACAATATCTCAATCACCAACTTTAACAACTGCTGGAAAAGGAGTAAAAGGATTAGATGATTTTCTTAAATATGCTGATTTAACCTCACCACTTGGTAATGCTACTGCTGAAGATTGTGCTAACCTAACCGTATCGCTTTTCTCTGATTACACAAAAAGAGTTACTCTTCAAAATATTTATAATGATGGGGGGTTTTCAAGTGTTGGTGTAAGTCAAGAAATTATTGATAAATTAAATTCATAATGAAAATTATCGGATTAACCGGAGGAATTGGATCTGGAAAATCTAGTGTTTTAGAAATCTTTAAAAAAATTGGTATAAGCACATACAATGCTGATGAATCTGCAAAAGAATTAATAAGTTCTGATAAAAAAATAATACACTCAATAAAACAACTATTTGGAGAAGATATTTATAATGAAAATGAACTAAACTCAAAATTAGTTTCTAAAATAGTCTTTAACGATAAAGAAAAACTTAAGTCTCTAAATTCAATAATTCACCCTGCAGTAGCTGTAGATTTTGATAATTTTTGCTTTAAACATAGAGACGAAAACTATATTGTAAAAGAAGCAGCAATTATTTTTGAAACTAAAACAGAGAATCTTTTTGATAAGATTATATACGTTAAAGCCCCAAAAGAAACTAGAATTGATAGGGTAATGCAAAGAGATAAACTATCTAGAGATGATGTGTTAAATCGAATACAGAATCAGATAAATGAAACTTCAATTATTGATAAATGTGATTTTATAATTGATAATATTAATTTCACTGAATTGGAGGGCAAAGTATTAGAAATTCACGATACACTAATAAACCTAAAGTAGTTTCTTAACATTTTATTAAGAAATTATAAATTTAAATTTTGAGAATTTTATAGTCAATGAATAGAAAACTATATACATCACTTGTTCTTCTAATGTCATTTTCCTTAATAGGAATAATTCTGATGCAAGGATACTGGATATATTCCTCGTGGAAGAATAAGGAAGAAGAATTTTCTTTAGCTGTCAATCGAACATTAAGAGAAGTTGTTGATGAAATTCAAAGTAGGGAATTAAATGACTATGTAAATACTTATCAAATGTTAATTGACTCTATTGGGACACCAGATGAACAAAATTTTACCGATGTTTTTCTATTTTTAGATGAAGATCAATCTTCCAATCTTTCAACTTTTTTTGCTTATGGTATTCTAGAAGAAGATTATAATATCAACCTTCCTGATAATTTATCAAATAGATACGGAGATGATAATTTAAAGGATTATAAAGCAGTTAAAACTACAATTGTTAATAAGAACATATTTGATAGAAGAGAGAATAGGTTAAATGCCTCAATATCTAAATTAAAAAGTGTTGAAGATATTGACTTATTTAAATTTGAAAAATATAAATCTGCTTTCCAAGAATATGCATCTTCATTACCTATTCACAAGAGAACAACTTCTAGAGAGATTCAGATCCTCTTGAACCAAGGTTTTAGTGATAGAAATATCACCACCCCATATGAGTTTGGAATATATAGTAATAATCTTTCTACAAAAGTTAAATCTAATAATTACATTGAGGTACAATCAGGTCCAAAATATTCCATACCTTTTTTATATGATAGGTCTAGTCCTATAAAATATGACCTTATTGTTTCATTTCCTGAAAAACAAGAATATGTTTTATCAGGTATTATAGGTGTTGCTACTCTATCTTTTATGCTCACCTTAATTATAATTGTTATCTCAACAAGTGCTTTGTATCAAATTATTCAACAGAAAAAGCTTTCTGAAATAAAGAGTGATTTTATTAATAATATTTCACATGAATTTAAAACACCTATTGCAACTATTAATCTAGCACTAGATGCAATATCAAGTTCAAAGAATAATATTAATGACAAATTCACTTCGTATTTGGGTATGATTAGGGAGGAGAATGCAAGAATGCTATCTCAAGTTGAAAATATTTTGAGGATATCTCAGTTGGAAAAAAGTTCTAATCCATTTGATATGGAAAAGACAAATATACATGAAGTAATTGAGGATGCTGTTGAGCATGTCAAGCTTATAGTTGAAAGCAATAAGGGTTCTATTAATCTTTCATTAAATGCGGATAACTCAAATATATTAGGAAATAGCAATCATTTAGAAAATATTATTATTAATATTTTAGACAATGCAGTTAAATACTCAAAAAGCAAACCCTCAATTATAGTATCAACAAGAAACATTGATGATAATATAGAGATATGTGTACAAGACAATGGAATTGGTATGGACAAGAATACCCAAAAGATGGTATTTGAAAAATTTTACAGAGAACAAAATGGAGATATCCATGATATTAAAGGACATGGACTAGGACTTTCATATGTTAAAAAGATTGTTGATTTTCATAAGGGTAAAATTATGCTTGAAAGTAAGAAAGGTTCTGGAACTAAGTTCTATATAAATATTAAAACACTTAAAGATGAAATCAGATAAAAAAATTCTATTGGTAGAAGATGATCCTAATTTTGGAAGGATACTTAAAGATTATTTAACTATCAATAATTACGACGTAACTCTTGCAGCCAATGGAATCGAGGGCTTTGAAAAGTTCAATAAATCAGAATTTGATTTATGTATTCTAGATATTATGATGCCATTTAAAGATGGTTTAACTCTGGCAAAAGAAATTAGAGAAGTCAATGAAGCTATTCCTCTAATTTTCTTGACCGCAAAAAATCTAAAAGATGATGTTTTAAAAGGATATAAGATAGGTGCAGATGATTATTTGACAAAACCTTTTGATTCAGAGATACTACTAGCAAAAATAAAATCTATACTTAATAGAAAACCATCTGTAAATACTGAACAAAAAGATATTTTCGAGTTTGATTTTGGTGAGTTTTCTTTTAATTCTAAGCTTAGAATATTAACTCATAAAGAAGGAAATTCGTTTAAGTTATCTCCAAAGGAAAATCAGCTATTAAAGATGTTAGTGTTAAATTTTGATGATTTGCTGCCTAGAGATATCGCATTAAATAAAATCTGGAGAGATGCTAATTATTTCACATCAAGAAGTATGGATGTATATATTGCAAAACTTAGAAAATATCTTGAAAAAGACTCATCACTTAAAATTATCAATGTGCATGGGGAAGGATTCAGGTTAATGAAAGACTAATCTTGATTTTTATTTTCTCTAGGGTGATATTTTTTCAAAACATCTTCTAAATGAAAAGTATCTAAATGTGTATATATTTCAGTTGTAGTAATACTCTCATGTCCAAGTATAAGTTGTATTGTTCTTAAGTCTGCACCATTTTTTAGTAGATGAGTAGCATATGAGTGTCTTAGTGTGTGAGGGCTAATTTTTTTATCAATTTCTGCATTTTTTGAAGAATCATTTATAACCTTAAATATCATTGATCTTGTTAGCTGTCTCCCATATCTATTTAGAAAAAGTATATCGGAAAATTTTGAATTGATTTTTAATTTATCTCTATTATTTAAATACTTTTTAATCTCTATTATAGCAATTTTACCCAATGGGACAAACCTTTCTTTATTTCCCTTTCCAGTTACTTTTAAAATATTTTCTTTAAAAAAAATGTTTGACAGTTTTAGCTCAATGAGCTCACTAACTCTGATGCCTGTACCATATAATACTTCAATTATAGTTTTGTTTCTTTGTCCAAATTCAGAATCAAGATTAACTGAAGAAATCAATCTTTTTATTTCATCCTCTGTAAGAACCTCTGGTAATTTATTTTCAATTTTAGGACTTTCTATATCGTTGATCGGAGACGAATGAATCTCACCTTCAAATAATAAGTAATTAAAGAAACTTTTTAATGCTGAGATACTTCTGGCTTGACTTCTAGATTTTTTGTTTGAAAAATTTTTATAAAGATATCTCTTAACTGTTGATGAGCTACATTTTTTTGGCGACTCATTTATACTATTTTCAATTATAAAATTTTTAAACTGAATTAGATCAAATTCATAACTTTCTATTGAATTCATACTCAATCCTCTTTCTAGTTTTAGATAATTCTTAAAATTCTCAATGCTAGTATCCCAATTCATTTTTTTTTATTCCTGTTTAAGCATTACCTTTATAATATATGAAATTAACAATAATTAATGGTCCCAATTTGAATCTCCTTGGCTCAAGAGAGACTGATATCTATGGGAATCAAGATTTTGAAACTTTCTTTAATTCACTTAGATCAAAATATTCTAACATTAATTTAGAATACCATCAATCAAATGTTGAAGGTGAATTAATAAACTTTATTCAAGATTCCAGGGATTCAGATGGTATAATAATTAATGCTGCTGCATATACTCACACTTCTGTTGGAATAGGTGATGCAATAAAAGCAATTGATACAAAAGTTATTGAAGTTCATATATCTAATACTTTTTCAAGAGAAGAATATAGACATAACTCATATTTATCACCAGTAGTTGATGGGATAATTATAGGATTTGGACTAAAAAGCTACGAATTAGCAATTGAAAGCTTCCTCCCTAAAGATGAATAACTTCATCGTAAGCATCTGCAACAGCCTCCATTAATGCTTCACTCATTGTAGGGTGAGGGTGAACAGACTTAAGAATTTCTTTACCTGTTGTCTCAAGCTTCCTGCCTAAAACAGCTTCTGCAATCATATCAGTAACTCCAGCACCAATCATGTGACAACCCAACCACTCTCCATACTTTTCATCAAAAATAACCTTAACAAATCCATCTGGATGACCAGATGCTTGTGCCTTTCCAGATGCAGTGAAAGGAAATTTTCCAACCTTAACTTGATATCCTTTTTCAATAGCTTTTTCTTCAGTTAATCCAACAGATGCAACCTCAGGAAAACAATAAGTACATCCAGGAATATTATCATAATCAATTGGCTCTACCTCATGTTTAGCAATTTTTTCAACACAAAGTATTCCCTCAGCTGAAGCAACATGCGCTAGTGCTTGACCAGATGTAACATCTCCAATTGCATAGTATCCAGGAATATTTGTTTGATAAAATTCATCAACTATAATTTTGTCTTTATCAACTGCTATTCCAACCTCTTCAAGTCCAATATCCTCTATATTACTTTTTACACCTACTGCAGATAAGACAATGTCTGCTTCATGCTCAGATATTTGACCATTAGATTTAACTTGAAGTTTCACACCCTTTCCCTTAGTTTCAGATGAAATGACTTCAGAGCTAGTTAATATTTCAATTCCTGACTTCTTAAAATTTTTGCTAAGTTGATTTGAAATATCTTTGTCTTCAACAGGTAGGACTCTGTCCAAATATTCAATTATTTTCACCTCAGTACCCATAGAATTATAGAAATATGCAAATTCAATTCCAATTGCACCTGATCCAACAATTATTATTTTTTTAGGTTGTTTTGGAAGTGTCATAGCTTCTCTATAACCAATGATTTTTTTACCATCTTGAGGGATAGAATCAATTACTCTTGATCTACCTCCTGTAGCTATAATGATATTTGAAGACTCAAATTCTTGTACTTCACCATCATTTTCAACTGAAACTTTTTTGTTTGGTGATACTTTACCATAACCATTAATAACATCAATCTTGTTCTTCTTCATTAGAAAATTTACTCCTTTACTCATTCCATCAGCCACGCTCCTTGACCTTTTAACAACCGAGTCAAAATCTTTATCAAAATCTTTAACTTTTAGTCCATATGAATCAGCTTTTTTTAAGTATTCGAATACTTGTGCAGACTTTAATAAAGCCTTAGTTGGGATACACCCCCAATTTAAACAAACTCCACCCAGACTTTCTTTTTCGACTATAGCAGTCTTTAGTCCTAGTTGAGATGCCCTAATTGCAGTAACATATCCACCTGGACCACTTCCTAGAACAATTAAATCGTATTTTTTAGTCATTTCTTTTATTATTTATAAAATTTATACTTGCAGAATTAACACAATATCTTTTGCCAGTTGCCGTTGGGCCATCGTCAAAAACATGACCTTGATGCCCTCCACAATTAGAACATAAAATCTCAGTTCTAATCATTCCTAAACTTGTATCTTTTTTGTAAACAATTGCACCTGGAATTGCTCCTTCATAGCTTGGCCAGCCACAATCGGACATAAACTTACTTCCGCTTTTAAATAGAGGTTGTCCGCATCCCTTGCATACATAAACCCCATCTTCAAAATGCATATTATATATTCCCGTATGGGGTCTTTCAGTACCCGCATTTCTTAGTATCTCAAATTCTTCAGGAGATAATTCTTCTTTCCACTCTTCTTCTGATTTATTCACTTTATAGGTTATTTTAGGTTCTTCTTTATCTAATTGTGTTTGGCAGTTTAATAGTGTAAAACTAAAAAAAACTAGTCCAAATAAGTGCAATTTTAAGTACATCTATATTTTTTGACAAATATATATATCTTTTAATTTATTTACTTACTTTGTCAATCATTTAAATTTATGCTAAATAAAAAAACCGACCATCCAAAAGGAAGTAAAAAATTGATTGGTGCATGGACAATATATGACTGGGCAAATTCAGTTTATTCGTTAGTTATTTCTTCAGCAATTTTTCCAATATATTACTCTACATATGTTTTCTCTGATGTCAGTTCAATTATGATATTTAGTGTAGACGTAAACAAAGACACCTTGATTAGTTTTCTTTCAGGAATTTGTTTCCTTTTAATTGCATTTATATCACCTATGCTTAGTGGTATAGCGGATTATATAGGTAATAAAAAAATTTTTATGAAGTTTTTTGTCTACATGGGCTCTATTTCATGTATCGGACTATATTGGTTTGAATTAGAAAATATAGAGTTCAGTCTTATCCTATATTTCCTATCATTACTTGGATTCTGGGGTAGTCTGGTCTATTACAATTCATATTTAAATGATATTACTTTTCCCAAACAAACAAATATGGTAAGTGCTAGAGGATATACAATGGGGTATATAGGAAGTGTTATCCTTCTCTTGATAAATCTAGTAATGATTTATTTCTATGAAGATTTTGGGTTTAGCTCTGATAAAAATGCCATGAAGATGTCTTTTGCATTAACTGGGTTGTGGTGGTTAGGTTTTAGTCAATACTCTTTTTATCATTTACCTAAAGGAAATAGGGAGATAAATATTCCAAAAAATATTATTTGGAATGGGTTTAAGGAGTTAAGGAGCGTTTATGAGGTTATTAGATCTAGTAAAAGGTTTACAAGATTCTTGTTAGCATTTTTCATTTTTTCATTTTCTCTGCAAACTGTACTTTATATTGCATCTTACTTTGGAGTTACTGAAATTCAGTGGCCAAGTGCTAGTGAACAAACAGCTGGTCTTATAATTAGCATTTTACTTATTCAGATTGTTGCAATTGGTGGAGCATATAGTTTTACAAAATTGGCTCAAAAATTTGGAAATATTATAGTACTAACTTTTGCAATCTTTCTTTGGTCATTAGTATGTTTCTATGCCTATTATATTGAAACTCCAAATCAATTTTACATGATTGCAGGACTTGTTGGCCTCTTAATGGGGGGGACACAACCTGTTGCTAGAGCTACCTTTTCCCTGTTTATACCTGAAACAAAGGATACTACATCTTTTTTTAGTTTTTATGATGTAACTGAAAAAATAGGTATTTTCTTTGGTTTGCTATTTTATGCCTTTTCTGCTCAATTAACAGGCTCAGTTAGATTCTCAGTTTTAATTTTTATGTTTTTCTTTTTTGTTGGAGCATTATTATTAATTAGAGTTCCTAGAATTGACAAAAGTAAGTTGGCATAGCTTTTGTCCTTATTTAAGTGTTATTATTGTCTGAACTTTATCAATTCAATTAAATGAACTTATATTTTGATTTTCTGACATAATGACCATAAATAGTTTTAAATGAGCATTATTTTTAATAATATAGACAAAATGTCATTTGATGATATTAGTGAGGAATCTGATTTTATTCCATTAATGACAAATGAAGATGAAGAGGCACTTGAAAAAGAAAGTTTACCAGATGTATTGCCAATACTTCCTCTTACAAATACAGTACTTTTTCCTGGTGTAGTTATCCCAATAAATGCAGGTAGGGATAAATCCATAAAACTTATTAAAGATGCTAATAAGTCTAGTAAATTAATTGGAGTTGTAGCTCAAAGAAATATTAATGATGAAAACCCAGGCATAGAAAATATATATGGAGTAGGTACTGTAGCAAAAATATTAAGGGTTTTAAAAATGCCTGATGGAAACACAACTGTTATCATACAAGGAAAAAAAAGATTTAAGATTAAATCTATTGTTAAAACTGACCCATACATTCAAGCAACTGTTGATCCTGTTTCTGATGAGGCATTAAAAAAATCAAACAGTAAATTCTCTGCAACAATTGATGCTATAAAGGATATAGCTTTAAAAATTATAAAAGAAAATCCTAACATCCCATCAGAGGCATCATTTGCAATTAAAAATATCCATAGTTCTGCATTCTTGATAAATTTTGTTTCCTCAAACATGAACATTAGTGTCAAAGACAAACAGGAGCTACTTGAAAGTACAAGTATCCAGAATAGAGCTATGAAATGTCTTAAGTTCTTAAATGTAGAATATGAAAAACTCGCTCTAAAAAACGATATACAATCAAAAGTAAGGAATGATTTAGATCAGCAGCAAAGAGAATATTATTTGCAGCAGCAGATGAAAACAATTCAAGAGGAGCTTGGGGAAAATTCATATCATGAAGATATTCAAGAATTGATAAATAAGTCAAAAGATAAAAATTGGAGTGAAGAAACAAGAAATCATTTTGAAAAAGAGTTATCTAAACTAAAGAGGATGAACTCTCAGGTTGCAGAATATTCTGTTCAAAGAAACTATTTGGACTTACTAGTTGATCTGCCATGGGAAAACTACTCTGAAGATAATTTTGACTTAGAAAAAGCCCAAAAAATTTTAGATAATGATCATTTTGGGCTTGAGGATGTAAAAAAAAGAATAATAGAGTATTTAGCTGTTCTTAAATTAAGAAAAGACATGAAGTCACCAATATTATGTTTATATGGCCCTCCTGGTGTAGGTAAAACTTCACTTGGTAAATCTATAGCTAAATCAATAAACAGAGAGTATGTTAGAGTTTCGCTGGGTGGATTAAGAGATGAAGCTGAAATTAGAGGACATAGAAAGACATACATTGGAGCAATGCCTGGAAGAATTATACAAAGTATAAGAAAATCAGGTACATCTAATCCAGTTTTTGTTCTAGATGAAATTGATAAGATTTCAAGTGGATCACAAGGTGATCCTTCATCTGCTTTGTTAGAGTTGCTTGATCCTGAACAAAATAGTTCTTTTCATGATAATTTCTTAGAAATAGGCTATGACCTTTCAAAAGTAATGTTTGTCGCAACAGCTAATAATCTGTCAACAATGCATCCTGCTTTACTTGATAGAATGGAGCTAATTAACGTGTCTGGGTATACATCTGAGGAGAAAGTCTCAATTGCAAATAAGTTTTTAATTAAAAAACAGTTGTCTGAGCACGGAATGAATTCTTCTGATTTTAAAATATCTAATAAAAATATCAAAGAGATTATTAGTGGCTACACAAGAGAATCTGGGGTTAGAAATCTTGAGAAACAAATTGCTAAGCTTATTAGAAACAGAGCTAAAAATATTGTTTCAAATTCTAAGTTGAACGACTACAATGATGAAGATTATTTAAAAGATGTATTAGGACCTCAGAAATTTTTTAGGGATAAATATGAAAACAATAATTTCGCTGGAGTAGTTACAGGTCTTGCATGGACTTCTGTAGGTGGTGAAATTCTATTTATTGAATCATCATTATCAGAGGGTAAAGGAAACCTGTCGATTACAGGTAACCTTGGAAAAATAATGAAGGAATCCGCCGTTATTGCATTAGAGTACATTAAATCTAATTACCAAGATCTGGGAATCAATAAAGAAATTGACTACTCAAAATATAATATACATATTCACGTTCCTGAGGGAGCAACTCCTAAAGATGGTCCAAGCGCGGGTATAACCATACTTACATCCCTTGTCTCATTATTTACTCAAAAAAGAGTTAAAAAGAATATCGCTATGACAGGTGAGATTACTCTAAGAGGAAAGGTTCTTCCTGTTGGAGGAATAAAAGAAAAGATTTTGGCTGCTAAAAGAGCAAATATTAAGGAAATTATTTTAAGTTCATATAATAAAAAGGATATTGAAGAAATAGATCAAAAATATCTTAAGGGTTTAAACTTTATATACGTTAATAACATGAGTGATGTAATATCTCACTCTCTTACAAATAGAAAGGTCTTAAATCCAAAAAATATAAATTAATTTTTATGATAATAGCAATTGATGGTGAGGCCTCTACTGGCAAAAGTACTCAGGCAAAGAAAATTGCAAAAAGGTTAAATATTAATTATAGAGATTCAGGCGCATACTATAGGGCAATAACTCTTTATTTAATAAGAAATCAAATAAACCCAAAAGAAACATTAGGAAAGGATCTTTTTAGTAAAATTGATATTTCTCAAAAATTTGAAAATGATAGTTTCTCAATCTTTTTAAATGGTGAAGATGTAACATCTAAAATAAGAGGGCATAAGGTGTCAGTAAATGTTAGTGAATATGCAAAAAAACCTGAAATAAGAAACTTTGTATATAATCTTTTAAGAAAATCATCTAAGTTAAATTCTATAGTTGTTGATGGAAGGGATATTGGAACTGTTGTGTTTCCTGATGCTGATTATAAATTCTTCTTGTATGCTATTCCTGAAATTAGAGCTCAAAGGCGTCATAAAGAAATAAATGATGAAACTGTCAAAATTGAATCTATTGAAAGAGAGATAAAAGAAAGAGATGATATAGACTCAACCAGAGAAATTGCTCCACTCAAAAAAGCTGAAGATGCTTATGGAATTGATGTAAGCTATCTAGCTATTGATCAGGTATTTGAGGAAATACTTGAAAAAATTACTTTTTAAAGTAATAAAAAACATATCTAAGCTTTGTCAATAAATTAATAAATTATATTTTTGCGCACTATGAGCGAAGAAAATACTGAAAAAACTAAACCTGAGGAGTCAAAGACACTAACAAAAACTCCAAAAAAAGCTCCTGCTAAAAAGTCAACCAAAAAGGTTGATCCACAAGATGATTTCTTAACCAATTTTAACTGGCATCAATACAAGGAAGGTATTGACGAATTAGATGAGAAACAAATTAAGGAATTTGAGAAGTTGGTAGAGAAAAATTTTGTTGATACTTCAGATGATAATATTATTCTAGGTGAAGTGATTCATATGACAGAGAAAGATGTCATTATTGATATTAATGCTAAGTCAGAAGGAGTAATTTCAAAAAATGAGTTTAGATATAATCCTGATCTTAAATTAGGTGATAAAGTTGAAGTAATTGTAGATACAAGAGAAGATAAATCTGGCCAATTAGTTCTTTCTCATAGAAAAGCAAGAGTTATTAAAGCTTGGGATAGAGTTAATGCAGCTCATGATTCTGGTGAAGTTGTTCAAGGCTTTGTTAAGTGTAGAACAAAAGGTGGTATGATTGTAGATGTTTTTGGTATTGAAGCCTTCCTTCCAGGATCTCAGATAGATGTCAAACCAATAAGAGATTACGATCAATACACTAACAAGAACATGGACTTCAAAGTGGTTAAGATTAATCACGAATTCAAGAATGTAGTTGTATCTCACAAGGCTTTAATTGAAGCTGATATTGAAGAACAAAAGAAAGGGATTATTGGTCAGCTTGAGAAAGGACAAGTTCTTGAAGGAACTGTTAAAAACATGACTTCATATGGAGTATTTATTGATTTAGGTGGTGTGGATGGCCTAATTCATATTACAGATTTGTCATGGAGTAGAATAAATCATCCATCTGAGATTTTAGAGCTTGACCAATCAATTAAAGTTGTAATACTAGATTTTGATGATGATAAATCCAAAATTCAATTAGGTCTTAAACAATTAACTGATCACCCATGGGATAAATTAGGAGATGATGTAAAAGAAGGTTCTAAGATAAAAGGTAAAGTAGTTGTAATAGCAGATTATGGTGCATTTGTAGAAGTTGATGAAGGTATAGAAGGCCTAGTCCATGTATCTGAGATGTCATGGTCAACACATTTAAGAAGTGCTCAAGATTTTGTAAACGTTGGAGATGAAATTGAGGCTGTAGTTTTAACTCTTGATAGAGAATCTAGAAAAATGTCTTTGGGAATTAAACAATTAACACAAGATCCTTGGACTGATATTACTAAGAAGTTCCCAATAGGCTCTAAACATACTGGGTCTGTAAGGAACTTTACAAACTTTGGAGTTTTTATTGAACTTGAAGAAGGTATAGACGGTTTAATTTATATATCTGACTTATCATGGACGAAAAAGATTAAACATCCTTCAGAATTTTTAGCATTGAATGACAAAATTGAAGTTGTTATTCTTGATCTTGATGTTGAGGGTAGAAAACTTAGTTTAGGTCATAAACAAACAAAACCTAATCCATGGGATGTATATGAAAAAGATTTTGCTGTAGATACACTTCATAATTCTGAAGTTTCTGAAGTTATTGAAAAAGGAGCTATAATAAACTTTAATGAAGATATTTCTGCTTTTTGTCCAACTAGACATCTTGACAAAGAAGATGGATCTAAATTATCTAAAGGAGACAAGGTAGATTTTAAAGTTATAGAGTTTAGTAAGGAATTTAAAAGAGTTGTTGTATCACATCTTCTAACTCATAAAGATTCAGCTCCAGAAGAACCGGATGATGCTAAAGTTGATGATATTGATTCTGAAGAAGAATAATTATTAAAATAATCCTCATTTATGAGGATTTTTTTTTAAACAACACTTAATGTAGAATTTATATTTTTGTATTAATAGATCAAGATGCCAAAAAAAATCCTTTTAGATTCAAAAAAAATACATCTAATTTTATCAAGATTAGTATACGAACTTATTGAGAACCATAAAGATTTTAAAGACACTGTTCTAATTGGTCTTCAACCAAGAGGGGTTTATTTGTTTAATCAAATTTTAAAGGTATTTGAAACTAATCATCCTAAAATAAAAATTAAAAGTGGTATACTAGATTTTACTTTTTTTAGAGATGATTTTAGAAGGACAGAGAAAACTCTTTCAGCAAATTCTACTCAAATTAATTTCACATTAGAAAATAAAAGGATTGTGTTAATAGATGATGTGCTTTTCACAGGAAGAAGTATTAAAGCTGCAATGTCAGCAATTGACTCATATGGAAGGCCAAAGTCAATTGAGCTTCTTGTCCTTGTTGATAGAAGATTTAAGAGAGAAATCCCAATTGAAGCAAACTATTGTGGAACAAAGATTGATACTTTTAAAGGGGATAAGGTAAAAGTAATATGGGATGATAAGCCTGTAAATAATAAAGTCTTTATTGAAAGTTAGATGAGAAAGTTAAGTGTAGATCATCTTCATGGTATAAAGTTTTTAAATAAGGCTGATGTTGATCTTATTTTTGACACAGCACTAAACTTTAAAGAAGTAATAAACAGACCTATTAAAAAAGTTCCAACACTTAGGGACATTACAATTGCAAATCTTTTTTTTGAAAATAGTACTAGAACTAAAATATCTTTCGAATTAGCTCAAAAAAGACTAGGGGCTGATGTTATTAATTTTTCAAGCTCTTCTTCTTCTGTTAAGAAAGGTGAATCATTAATTGATACAGTTAATAATATTTTGGCTATGAAAGTTGATATGATTGTCTTAAGACATCCCAATCCAGGATCATCTATACTTCTTTCAAAACATACAGAATCTTGTATAATTAATGCTGGAGATGGAGCTCATGAGCACCCTACACAGGCTTTACTTGATTCATTTTCAATATTTGAAAAAATTGGAGACTTAAAGGGTAAAAATATATTAATTGTCGGAGATATTCTTCACTCAAGAGTTGCTCTTTCTAATCTATATTTATTAAATCTATTGGGAGCCAATGTAAAGATTTCTTGTCCACTTAGTCTAGTTCCAAAGGATATTGAAAAATTAAATGTATCTGTTGAACCAGATATTCAAAAAGCATTAAGATGGTGTGATGCTGTTAATGTACTAAGAGTTCAAAGAGAAAGAATGATAAAATCATATTTTCCAGATAATAGAGAGTATTCTATGCTTTTTGGTCTAGATGAAAATAAAATTAGTTCTATAAAAAAAGATATTTTAATTCTACATCCTGGACCTATAAATAGAGGAGTAGAAATTACTTCTGATCTTGTAGAATCAAATAATTCTATTATTTTAGAACAAGTAGAAAATGGAGTTGCAATCAGAATGGCAATAATGTACTTATTGGCTTCCAAATTAAACTTTTCAATTAATGAATAATGGAATTATTTAATTACAGAAAATCATATACCAAAGATAAGTTGAGTATAAATGACATTGGAGATAATCCAATCGATTTTTTTGTGAAATGGTTTAAAGAAGCTGAAAATTCTGATCAAATTATTGAACCTAATGCTATGACAATTTCAACTGTTGATGAAAATTCATTTCCATCCTCAAGAGTTGTATTATTGAAACAAATTAAAGAAAGGAGTCTTATTTTTTTTACAAATTATAACAGTAATAAAGGTAAATCTCTTGATAAAAATGAAAATATTTGTGCTTCGTTTTATTGGCCTCCACTTGAGAGACAAGTTATAATTAAAGGTAATGCTAAAAAGATATCTTCGGTTGAATCGGAAGATTATTTTAATTCAAGACCTTTTGAGAGTCAGGCTGCTGCTATAATATCAAATCAAAGTGAAGATATTGATAGTTATGAATCTCTTTTAGAAAAATATAACTCTTTTATTGAGCAAAATAAAAACACTAAACTTAAAAGGCCAAATAACTGGGGTGGTATAGAAATATTTATTAATCAAATTGAGTTTTGGCAAGGCAGGAAGAATAGACTTCATAATAGAGTATTATGTAATTTTCAAAAAGATACTTGGGAATATAAATTACTATCTCCATAAATGAAAACCATAACTTTTCTAAGACACTCTAAGTCTTCATGGGAATATGATGTTTCTGATATAAATAGGCCTTTAAATGAATTTGGTATAAATAAGATTAAGAAAGTGTCAAATTTATCAAGAGATACTTTTGGTGAATTTGAAATTATTTTTTCTAGCCCTGCAAATAGAGCGATTCACACATGTATAATTTTAGCTAACTCTTTACAAATAGATTTAAAAAAAATTATTATTTGTAACGAACTGTATACTTTTGACATGTTTGAAGTGTTTGATTTTATTAAACAAATTGATGATAAGTATTCAAACATACTTTTGGTTGGACATAATCCTGCTTATACAGAAATTTCAAATTATTTTTCTGAAAATAAAATTTTAAATTTACCAACTGCCAGATGGTTTTGTTTAAAATTTGATACAGATTCCTGGTCTGAAATAATTGGTTTAAAACCAACTTATTATATAAACAATATAAACAGTGAGTCTTAAATATATAAATAGAGAATTAAGTTGGTTAGATTTTAATGCTAGAGTTCTCCAAGAGGCGTCTAACAAGGATGTACCTTTATTAGAGAGACTAAGGTTTATTGGAATTTTTTCCAATAATCTTGATGAATTCTTTCAGGTAAGATATGCTACTGTAAAGAGAATTGCAGATGAAAAAGCATCTAAAAAAGGAAATAAGGATAATATACTTGCAAAAAATCTTTTAGACGACATAACAAAAAAAGTAATTAAGCTTCAAAATGAAAGTTCTAAAATTTTAAACTCAATTGAAAAATCATTAAAAAAAGAAAATATATTTTTTATAAATGAAAATCAAGTTTTAGAAAATCAAAAAGAATTTTTAAAAGATTACTTTATTAGAAAGATTAGCCCGTCACTGGTAACCATAATCTTATCAAATAATAAAAAACATGATTTTAATGACAATAAGGCTTTCCTTATTGTTAACCTTAAATTAAAAGATAAGTCAAATATTTATGCTCTGGTTGAAATACCAAAAGATATCAGCAGATTTGTTGTACTACCTAAAAATGGAGATAGACAATATATAATGTTTATTGATGATATAATTAGATACCATCTACATATTATTTTTAGTTTTTTTAATTATTCAAAAATTGAAGCCCACATGCTTAAGATTACTAGAGATGCAGAATTTGACATTGACGATATAGATTTATCAAAAAGCTACATAAAAAAAATTCAAGAGTATGTAAATAAAAGAAAAATATCAAATCCAGTAAGACTTGTCTATGATAAGAGTATTCCTGAGCCTACTCTTGATTATCTAATTAAAAAAATAAACATTTCATCATATGACAGTTTGATTCCAGGTGGAAAATATCATCATAGAAGTGATTTTATGGATTTTCCTGAATTAAATAGATCAGATCTCTTATATCCTAAAAAGAAACCACTAAATATTAGAGATTTTGAAATTGAGTCTAATCTTCTTGATCAAATATCAAAAAAAGACTATTTAATGTATACACCATATCACTCATTTTCTTATTTAGTTTCTTTGTTAAGACAATCTGCTATTGATCCTAGTGTAAAATCAATTAAAATAACTTTATATAGGCTCTCTAGGCAATCCAATGTAATTAGTTCATTAATTAATGCAGCAAAAAATGGAAAAAAAGTTCTAGTTCAAATTGAATTACAAGCTAGATTTGATGAAGAAAATAATATTAAAGTATCCCAGCAACTAAAAGCTGCTGGTGTTGATTTAATTTTTGGTGTAAAAGGTTTAAAGGTTCACTCCAAAATTTGTTTGATTGAAAGAATTGAGAATAATAAGAAAAGATTATACGGTTTTGTAAGTACTGGAAATTTTAATGAGACTACAGCAAGAGTATACTCTGACTTTACTTTATTTACATCAAATCAAAAAATTCTAAAAGAGGTTAGCAAAGTATTTGATTTTCTCCAGGTTAGCTATAAAATACATGATTATAAACACTTAATTGTTTCTCCTCATCATACTACAAACAAAATATTTCAGCTAATTGATAATGAGATAGATAATGCAAAAAAAGGCATTTACTCAGAAATCATTCTGAAACTAAATAGTTTCACCAGTTATAAATTTGTTGACAAGTTATATGAAGCTAGTCAACATGGTGTAAAAATTAAATTGTTAATTAGAGGAATATGTTGTCTTATTCCCAATAAATTAGGATTTAGTGATAACATTGAAGTTAAAAGTGTCGTTGATAGGTATCTTGAGCACTCAAGAGTCTATGTATTTGAAAATGGTGGAGACAAAAAAGTATATATATCATCAGCAGATTTAATGACAAGAAATATTGAAAAGAGGGTTGAGGTAGCTTGTCCAATTTATCAGGATAATTTAAAAAAACAAGTACTTGATACTCTTGAGATTACTGCTAATGATAATGTTAAAACAAGATTGATAAATAGTGATATGCAAAACAGTTTTTTAAGAAACTCTAAATCAAATATCAGATCTCAATGGTATACATATACTTATTTTAAAAAAATTTTAAATAATTGAGAAAGATCGCAGCTATTGATATAGGTTCAAATGCAGTTAGGATGTTGATTTGTTATGTCCTAATGAATGAAGATGAATATTTTTTTCAAAAAAATCAATACATTAGGTTACCACTGAGATTAGGAGAAGATTCCTTTAAAACCGGATCTATTTCTGATGATAAGATTAATACTTTATCCAATGCACTTTTATCATTTAAATATACAATGGAAGTTCATGGAGTTGAGCATTACAAAATATATGCTACTTCTGCACTTAGAGATTCTAAAAACTCAAATGATGTAATTAAGCAGATTTTCGATCTAACTGGAATGAAGATTAAATTAATTGATGGACTTAAAGAAGCTAAAGTCATAGCAATGGGAAATCCAATTGAAAAGTTAGATTTTGACAAAACATACCTATATGTTGATGTAGGAGGAGGAAGTACTGAATATTCAATTGTTAGAAGGGGTGATGACAAAAAGTCTAAATCTTTTAACATTGGAACAGTAAGATTATTAAATAATTTAGTTGATGAATTAGTATTTGACGAAATCAAAGAATGGATTAATGAAAATATTGAAGACGAATCAAAACTGAAAGTTTTTGCTACAGGGGGAAATATTAATAAAATACAGGATATGACTAGAACTAAATCTGGTAAACCTATTTCTTATCTCTCAATTAAAAATCTATATAACAACTTATTAGAAAAAGATATAACTAATAGAATGATAAAATATAATCTGAACCCAGATAGAGCTGATGTAATAATTCCTGCGCTTAAAATATTTATTTCTACTATGGATTGGGCAAACACAAATAAACTTTTTGTTCCTAAAGTAGGCTTAGTGGATGGTATGATATCAGAGATTCATAGCTCAATTAATTCAGTAAACTAAATTCTTAGTTTAAACTCATTAATAAGAAGAGAAATATTATCATTCTCTTTTACCAAGGCATCTAATTTATCCTTGCTGTCAACAAAGTTTTTTTTCTTCTTAACCTCATCTAAAGATACATCAACAGTTATAGAATAATTATTAAGCTCTTTGGATATGAAAGCCTGTATTTTATTCTTATATCCTTTAACTTCTTTTTGATTCATCTTATTAATTGTTGAAATTATTATTGAATTATTTTCGATAACAGGGTCATTCATATTAAGAAGTGAAAGCATATTGTTGTTTCCATTTACCTTTTCTTTATCACAGAATTTTTTCCAAGCCATTCTGATATCATTCTCTGTAAAGTCATCATTCGGTAATTCAATATTATCTTCCTCTTCAATATTCTCAGATTTTTTAAAATTTAAACTAGCTATGGATAATGAAGAGACTTCGTCATTATTTGAAGTGAAGAGTTTAATTTCTTTTTTATTTATCTCTAAAGCTTCATCTAACTCGTTATCTTCCCTAATAACTTTATTAGAGAATTCAGAAGTTTTAATTAAAGAGTTTTTTTTTTTGATACTATCTAGAGATGCCAACTTCATTAAACAAATTTCAGTATGTATTCTTTTGTCATTTACCTTTTGGTAATTTATAAGACATTCATTTACTATATCAATCATTAGTATTAGATCTTCATCGCTGTAATCATCTCCTTGCTTTTTATATTTAATTTTCAAATCATCTTTTATATCTGATCCATCTAGTTTATTGATTAATAGTTCTCTAAAATGTTTAGAGATACCATTAAGAAAATTAACATCATCTACTCCACGAGTATAAACTTTATCATACATAGAAAGAATTCCGGGTATATCCTTATTAATAATTAATGAAGACAAATCAAAATAAGACTCATAATCCAATATATTAAGATTAGAAGTGACTTCATCAATAGTTAGATTTGAATTGGTAAAACTTACTAGCCTATCAAACATAGAAAGAGAGTCTCTAATTGAACCATCAGATTTTTCAGCTATTATCTGTAATGAACTATCATCAAACTTTATTTTTTTTTCTTTACATATTTTATGTAAGAGCCCAATGATAGAATTATTATCAACTTTTTTAAAATCATAGATTTGACATCTGGAAAGTATTGTTGGAATAATTTTGTTCTTCTCAGTAGTTGCTAGTATAAAAACAACATGAGGAGGAGGTTCCTCTAGTGATTTTAAAAATGCATTAAAAGCAGCGTTAGACAGCATGTGAACTTCATCAATTATATATACTTTAAATTTTCCGTATTGAGGAGGTATTCTTATCTGTTCAGTAATATTCCTAATATCTTCTACAGAATTATTTGATGCAGCGTCAAGCTCAAATATGTTGTATTCAAAATTTTCATCTAAATCATTTATCTTCTTAGCTAGAATTCTAGCACAAGATGTCTTACCAACACCTCTTGGACCACAAAATAAAAGAGCTTGAGGTATTTTCTGACTATCTATTGCATTTGACAACGTTTTTACAATAGCATCTTGTCCTATCATTTCATTAAAATCCTTAGGTCTATACTCTGAAGCAGATGACATTGATGAATTTTCCATTAATAACAAATATAAAAATTGAAAAAAACTATTAACCAATTCATATTCTTTTTTTATTAAAATTATCAACATGTATTATCTTTGTAATGCAAGCCGTCTTATCGCTGATTATTCAGAGGAAAGTCCGGACACCATAGAGCAACACAGCGGGTAATTCCCGCCATCTATTTATAGATAGGAATAGTGCAACAGAAAGTATGTACAGGTTATGCTGTAGTGGAATCATGTAAACTCTGTGTGGTGAAACGCCAAGTATATCTACAGTTTAAAATTGCTCGTTTTATGTAGAAGGGTAGGCGGTATGAATATAATAGTAATATTATATCTAGATAAATGATAAGACTCGACAGAATCCGGCTTACAGGCTTGCTTTTTTAAAAAATGATAAGGAGCTAGATCCATAATTTCTCTCATCTACTTCTTTATACTTATCAATAAACGAAATATTTGAACGATGCTCAATTATCAGTTCGCCACCTTCTTCTAGTATACCATTATCTCTAACTATATCAATGATCTCTAGATAATCTTTCAATAGAAATCTATATGGTGGATCAGCAAAAATGATATTGAATTTTTCGTTATTGTTTTTTAAGAATAATAAATAATCAATTTTTTTTGTCCTTACTTTAATTTCTAATTTTTCAGCAGTTTTGTTTATAAATCTAATACAGTTAAAATTATTGTCAACAGATAATATATCATTGCATCCTCTTGAAGCAAATTCATAGGAAATATTACCAGTTCCAGAAAAAACATCGAGAACCCTACATTCATTTAACTCAAATTTATTTTGGATAATATTAAAAAGAGACTCTTTTACTTTATCTGTGGTTGGTCTAACAGGAAGATTTTTTGGTGCATTAATTACTATGCTTTTTTTATTTCCTGAAATTATCCTCATTTAAATAAGAAAAGAAAGGTGATTTTGAATTGAATTGATTACCGCTATCATCATGAATATAATCAAGTTTAGAATATTTGTTGGCAATTTCATAGTATTCTGAATATTTATCATATCTGCCTAGAAATATAATTTTGTCTTTTTCATTTGAAATTTCATAATTTTTCATAACAAAGAACAGATAATATAAAAATTCATTTTTGTCCTTGATATCAAACGAGTTGAAGTAAATAAATTCTTTTGAGTCAAATATTAATATATCAAAAGAGTTTTCATTAAAATTGATATATAGAGAAAGTCCACCAGAAATTTTATCTTTTTTAAATAGATAGTTGTAAAGAACTGAAAAATAACTCATTGTAGAATATTTAATTTTCTTTTGATTTAAGACATTTACAAAAAGCTTGTCATATGAATAAACAACAGCGATTTTTTTGTCTATAGATAATTCATGTTGAATATTATCTTTAATTGAGGTGTTAGTCTCTAAATACTTATTTCTTAGGTTTTCATCAAATAATTTTGAAGGAACAATAGAAGGTATACTTGAAAAAAATATTAACTCAATTGTGTCAATATTAAAGTTGGAAATAGAGTCTAGAAAGTCAGATTCAAGATTTTTGCTATTAATATCAAGTGAGAAGGAGTCATCAGGTGATCCAAATATAATATCTGATTTATATTGATAAACAGTTAATTTATGAATATTATTGATCGTTTTTTGCATCAAAAATAGATGGCCAGTTTCCGTTTATACTAACCTCAGTCATTGATCCAAGAATTATTTCACTTCCATTTACACCATCAACTGAAATAACTTTATTCTCTTGCTCAAGTAAATCTTTATTTTGATCATACAGGATAATATCTTTTTTGACTTTTACCTCAAAAACAGGAACTTGATAGCCGTTTTTATCAATTATATCAGCCTGGATTGAAAACTTTGCGTCTGAACCTTCAATTGGAACGTTTGCCATCATTTTATATCTTTCATCTTCACCAAATAATGAATCCTTAACAGATACAAAACCTAAAGTGTCTACGACAGTAACTTCTCTAAGCATATCAATTCTATAAGTTCTGTCGTATTGAAGATAAGAAGAATCCCTCTTCTCAATTAAAGTAAATATACCATTATCAATAAAACTTACAAGACTATCAAAATTACTTGCATAAAAGCCATTTACGTCCTTGTGAGCAATCTGGGCGGTCTTTATATCCTTAAGTCTGTCAATAACTGTTGAATACCTTTCATTTTTAACTCTATTAAATTTTATAGGACCATTAATTGAACTGTATATTTGAGCTACAAAAAAAATAGATAATGCCCAAAGGAAGAATTCTAAAGCACGTTTTTTGTTCATGTCAGTAATTTTTGATTTTAACAAATCTACAATTTTTTTTTTTTCATAAAACAATATATAAATGAATTATATTAGAAAAATATTTTAAATGAAAACTATTGCATTAATTCCTGCAAGGCTCGAGTCTGAAAGGTTTCCAAATAAATTAATTAAAAAGCTTGATGGAGTTCCAATAATAGTTAGGACATACTTAGCTGCATTGAATAGTAAACTATTTGATCAAGTTTACGTAGTAAGTGGAAATGATGAGATAATTGATTTAATTAAGTCTAAAGATGGATTAATATTTAAATCAAGAAAAATTCACCTATCAGGTACAGATAGAATTGCTGAGGCAGCAAAAGAAATTGATCACGATATAGTAGTTAATTTACAAGGCGATGAGCCATTTATAAATATTGATGCAATAGATAGTCTGATTGCATCTTTTGAAGATAATAGTGTTAAAATGGCTTCACTAATGACTAGTTTCAATTCATTTGATGAAATTAAAAATCCAAATAATGTCAAAGTGACTGTAGATAAAAATAATAATGCAATTTTTTTCTCAAGATCACCAATTCCTGAAGGAGAAAATGAAATAAAAAAATTTAACAGACATATAGGAGTATATGCATTTAGAAAAAACACATTAATTAACTTTTCAAGTTTAAATAGATCAAAAAATGAAATTTCTCAGAATCTTGAGGGAAATAGAGCAATAGATAATTTAATCCCCATTAAAATGATTAAAATTGATTTTCACGGAATATCAATAGATACTGAAAAAGATTTCATAGAGGCTGAAAAATATCTTTCTAAGAATGCTTAAATTTTTTTCTAAAATAATTCTTACAAAAATTTTAGGTTGGAAGCTTAATGGTTTACTGCCTAATGATAAAAAATATATTATTGCTGTAGTTCCTCATTCAAAATCATTTGATTTAGTAATAGCAATATTAATTAGGTCATATTTAGGTTTAAGAATAAAGTTTATTGGAAAGAAAGAACTATTTAACCCTTTTACTTCTTTTTTCTTTAAATCAATTGGTGGAATTCCAGTTGATAGGAGTATAACAAATAATTTTGTTGAATCTGTAGTTAAGTTATTTGAATCAAATGTTATTAACATACTAGCAATAGCTCCTGAGGGGACTAGGAAGTTTGTAAAAAAATGGAAATCAGGATTTTATTACATAGCTGTGGGTGCAAGAGTTCCAATTGTTATGGTGTCATTTGATTACATGAAAAAAGAAGTAAATATCAATGATAAATTTTTTCCATCTGGAAATTTTGATAATGATATAAAAAAACTTGAGGACTTAGTAATGGATGTAGTTATAAGAAATAAAAATTGACTTTAGCCCATATCGTGATATACATTCTGAACATCATCATCTTCATCAATAAGATTTATTAATTTATCAACTACTATTTTTTGATCTTCTTTGATACTCTTAACATTAATAGCTTCTCTCTCAAATTCACTAGAAATAATATCTAGTCCACGTCTTTCTATTTCTTTTTGTAATGATCCAAAATCTTCAAAATTTGCAGTAATATTTATTTCATCATTTTGGCTATTAAAATCTACTATACCAAAATCAATTAAATCTAGTTCAAGCTCTTCCGTATCAATTCCTGCATTTTTAATTTGAAAAAAACACAAATGATTAAATAAAAACTCTACTGACCCTGAAGTGGCAAGATTTCCTTCACACTTGTTAAAATAACTCCTTATGTTTGCAACTGTTCTGTTATTGTTGTCTGTTGCAGCTTCTACTAGAATTGCAATACCATGAGGAGCATACCCTTCTAATAGTATTTCTTTGAAATTATCTGTACTTTTTTCTGATGCTTTCTTAATGGCTCTTTCAATGTTATCCTTCGGCATATTAGCTGCTTTAGCATTTTGAATAATTGCTCTTAATCTTGAATTTGAGGATGGATCAGGACCAGATTCCTTTACTGCTATTATAATCTCCCTTCCAATCCTTGTAAAAGTTTTGGCCATATTTGACCATCTTTTCATTTTTCTCGCTTTTCTAAATTCAAATGCCCTTCCCATAACTTATATAAACGGAGTTTTTACAACCTCTAATTTGATGAGATTGTTTCTAATCTTTAGATAAATTTCTTTTGAAGATATATTATTTTCTATGTATGCAAGACCAATACCTTTTTTAAGAACTGGAGAGAATGTCCCGGAAGTTACTTCTCCTATTAGGTTTTCTGATTTATCAAAAATTTCGTAACCTTTTCTTGGAATACCTTTATCATTAATTACAAATCCAACTAATTTTTTCTTAATTCCATTTTCAATTTGTTCTTTAATTGACTTAGAACCAATAAAATTTGTATCTACTTTTGTTATCCACCCAAGGTTTGCCTCAATTGGAGTTACTGATTCATTTATATCGTTTCCATAGAGACAATAACCCATTTCTAGTCTTAATGTATCTCTAGCAGCAAGACCTATTGGCTTAACTTCAAGATCTTCAACACTAAAAAGTTCATCCCAAATGTGCTCAACATTATCATTAGATACATACAATTCAAAACCTCCTGAACCCGTGTAACCTGTCTTTGATATTATTACATTATCAATTCCAGCAAATGTTCCCTGTATAAATGAATAGTTTGATAAAGACTTTAAATCTTCTTTGGTAAATCTTTCACATAATAAGTCAGCCTTTGGTCCTTGAACAGCAAGAAGAGATGTTTTATCTGATATATTATTAATAGAACAGCTATAGTCTTTATTGAGACTTTTGATCCAATCAAAATCTTTATCTATGTTAGAAGCATTAACAACCAATAAAAACTTTTCTTCTTCTATTTTGTATACTATCAAGTCATCAATTATTCCTCCATTATCATTTACTAAACAGTTATATTGAGCTTTTCCTGGTTTGAGCTTCATGATATCATTAGAACAGATGAATTGAATAAACCTATCAGAATTCTTACCTGATATCTCAAACTCACCCATGTGAGAAACATCAAATACCCCAACATTTTCTCTAACATGATTGTGCTCCTCAGTCACTGAGCTATAACTTATCGGCATCTTAAAACCAGCAAAATCAACAATTTTTGCTCCTAATTTTATATGCTTATCTAATAAAACTGTTTTTTTCATTAATTTGGGTTAAAATTTATGAACATGAGATTCAAAAATACTCTTTTTTTACTATTGATTTTATTGTCTACTAATTATTCATATACTCAAGAATACTTTGATGATTTAGGTCCTGAATTTCACAAGAAGAAAAGACAAGAATTTAGATCTCTAATGCCTGCAAATAGTGTTGCATTTATTTTCACTTCACCAATTATGAAAAGGTCAAACGATACTGACTACATGTATCATCAAGATCCCAATTTTTATTATTTAACAGGATGGAGAGAACCCCATGGTGTTCTTGTAATTTTTAAAGATGATCAATTTGATAGTGATGGGTCATACAATGAGATTATGTATGTAAGAGAGAGAAATGAATACCGTGAAATGTGGGATGGAAGAAGATTGGGTATAAAAGGTGCGAAGAAGATGTCATTTGATAGAGTAAAACTTAGGTCTGAATTTATTGAAAATACAATCCCATAGAAAACTTTTCAAATATTTTAAATACTAATATTCGAGATGATGTTAGAGACTTTAAAGACGATAAATATGATCTTTTTGATATTCAAAATAAGTTTCAAGAGATAGTAAGTAAAAAAGAATCTGACATTCTTGGAGATTTAAATAAACAGTTTTTTAGTAGTTCAATTAATCAAATAATGTCTAAGCTAAGGCAAACAAAAGATCCCCTTGAGATCGAGCTCTTAACAAAAGCTATCAGAATATCAGCTCTTGCTCAAATTGAGGTAATGAGAGCAATCCATAATGACATGACAGAGAGAGAAGTTCAGGGAATTCATGAATTTATCTATAGAAAATATGGTGCTGCTCATGAAGGATATAATTCTATTGTTGGGGCAGGGGGTAATGCATGTGTGCTACATTATGTGACAAATGAGGATATGGATATAAAGGATAAACTTATTTTAATGGATGTTGGTGCTGAATATAGGGGTTACACTGCAGATGTAACCAGAACAATACCAGTTAACGGTAAATTCAACAATGAACAAAAAATAATCTATGACCTTGTCTATAAGTCACAAGAAGAGGCAATAAAAGAAGCAATCATTGGTAATAGCTTCAATGACATATACTTAAAAAGCTATGATATAATTGCAAAAGGACTTATTGATTTGGGAATAATCAATGATTATAGAGAAGCTAGAAAATATTATCCTCATGGAGTTTCTCATCATATTGGTCTTGATGTTCATGATCCTGGCTCAAGGGACTTAATGGAAAACATGGTTATTACAGTCGAACCAGGTATATATATTCCTGAAAACAGTAATACAGACCCAAAATGGTGGAATATTGGTGTTAGAATTGAAGATGATATATTAATTACAAATTCTGGTCCTGTAAATCTTTCTATTGATGCACCTAGAAGGTCAGATGAGATTGAAGTAATAATGGCTCAAGATAGTCCAATAAACCAACTAGTACTTCCCGACATAAATAATTAATCTTTTTGTATTAGATATTCTTTAAGCTCTGAATAGCTTTTCATTGTCAGAGTACTTTTTTCTTTGTTCATTATTGATCTAATAGAATCTGGATATTCAATTTGTGAGTTTATACTATTTTCAACAGTATCTTTGAATTTAATCGGATGAGCAGTAGAAACAAATAAACCATTACAATTTCTTAAGTTGTTTTCTTGAAGATATTTTTTTAGTCCAAGGTATCCTATTGCAGTATGAGGATCTGCAATGTAGTTATTGTCTTGATTTAATTTTTTAATACAATTCATTGTTGATTTGTCATCAAAACTATATCCAGAGATATTCTTCCTTATCTTTCTGTAAATCATTATTAAATATCTTCTGAATTCTTATAAAGTTACTTGGTTCAGAAACATCCATAGCATTGGAAATTGTACTTTTAGTTTTTAATGGTTCATAAATTCCTTCTTTAATATACCTTGGAATAGTATCATTAATATTTGTAGATGCAACAAAATGCTCAATAGGAAGCCCCATTGACTTTGCTAAAATACCAGCACATATATTACCAAAATTACCACTAGGAACTGAGAAAATATTAGGATAATTATTTTCTATCCTTTTAGATGCTAAAAAATAGTAAAACATCTGAGGTAGCCATCTTGCAACATTAATAGAATTAGCTGAGGTTAACGATATTTTCTTATTTATATCATAGTCATTAAATGCATTTTTTACCATTGATTGGCATAAATCAAAATCACCTTCAACTTCAATTGCCTGAACGAAAGAACCATTAGTAGTAATTTGCTTTTCTTGGACTTCACTTATTTTACCCTTAGGATATAATATGCAGACATCAATATCTTTTGTGCCAAGAAATCCATTTGCAACTGCTCCTCCAGTATCTCCAGATGTAGCTACTAAAACAGTCATTTTTTTTGAGCTATTATTATCTTTAAAATAATCTAAACATAATGCCATGAATTTTGCACCTACATCCTTAAATGCTAGGGTAGGTCCATGAAATAATTCTAAAGAATAAATTGAACTTTCAATTTCTTTTACAGGAATTTCAAATGAAATTGTATTAGCTATAATATCTATTAATCTGTTTTTTGGTATTTCGTCTCCAATAAAGTCTTTTATAACCTCATAGCAGAGCTCTATTTCTTCAATTTCATATAATGACTCTAATAATTTATTAGATAAACAAATCTCTTTTTCTGGAAAATAAAGACCTTTATCAGGAGCCAAACCATTTATTACAGCATTCCTAAAAGATGTTGGCGCTGAGTTATGATTTAAACTAATGTATTTCATCTAATCTAATATTTTGATTCCTTTAGGATTTACTTTAGATATAAAGCTGTCATAATCAATTCTTACTTTATCTAGATGACTACATATATTATTAAGAATAATTTTGGAAGTTTCACTATTGTTTGATAAGGCAAATATGGAGGGGCCTGAACCAGAAATACCACAAGACAAAGCGCCAGATTCAGTTGATATTTTTTTAATTGATTCAAATTCAGGGATTAACATAGATCTATCAGGTTCTACAATTTCGTCTACTACACTTCTTGACATTAGGTCAAAATCTTCTGAGTACAAACTGCTTATAAAAGCACCTAAATTAGCAGATTGTTGTACCATCTTTTCAATTTTCACTTTTTTCTTTACAACTTTTCTAGAATCTGAAGTCTTTATTTCAATATTTGGCCTAATAATTATTACTTCTAAAGACTTGGGAGAAGGAAGTTTAATAATATCTAGATCAGAAATAGATCTAACCAAAGTTATTCCACCTAAAATTATTGGTGCAACATTGTCTGCATGATAAGATCCACTAACAAAATTCTCACCTTCCATAGAGAACCTAACTAAATCTAAATTGTCAAAATGTGAATTTAGAAGTTGATTAATAGCATAAACTGTACCAGCAGAACTTGCAGCAGAGCTTCCAATTCCACTTCCAGGCTTAATCCCTTTGTTTATGATTATTTTAAAGCCAAAGTCTATGTCAATATTTTCTAACATAGCTTGAGCAGCAATTCCAGCAACATTTTCATCAATGTTATTGGATATATTATAATTATCTATGGACTCTATTTCTATACCCTTAGACATAGTTTTGTGAACTTCAATTTCATCACCTCTATTTTCAAGACAAACTCCAAGTACATCATATCCACATGACAAATTTGTAATACTTCCAGGTGAAAAGACTTTGATTTTATCCATTTTCTTGACTTGCTTTGATAATATCAGCAAAAACTCCAGATGCAGTGAACTCTCCACCAGCACCTGCCCCTTTAACAACTAAAGGTGAGTCTTTGTATCTTTCTGTGTGAAAAACTGTTATATTATCACTACCTACGAGATTATAAAATGGGTGATCAGTTGAAACAGCTTCTAATCCAACACTAGCATTACCATTATCTAGTTTTGCAACAAACTTTAATCTACAGTTTTTTTCTTTTGCTTCATTTAAGATTTTATTAAAATGGGCTTTGTTGTTTTTTAGAGATAAAATAAATTCATCATTAGAAGATGTGTTTATTGATTCATCGGGTAAGAAATGATTCTTTTTAACATCTTCATATTCAAGGTTAAATCCACTTTCTCTAGCAAGAATTAATATTTTTCTGCATACATCAATACCACACAAATCAATTTTTGGATCAGGTTCAGTATATCCAAGATTAACCGCCTTAGAAACAATATCATGGAAAGTATTTTCTTCTTGGAAATTATTAAAAATATAATTTAGTGTGCCAGATAAAACTGCTTCAATCTTCAAAACCTTATCTCCGGAATTAATTAAGTTTTTTAGTGTACTAATAACTGGCAGTGCAGCTCCAACATTTGTTTCATAAAAGAAAGGTGCATTATGTCTCCTTGATAATTCTCTTAATTCTTTATATACATTTAGTGTGCCAGAGTTTGATATTTTATTACAAGTGATTATTCCAACCCCATTTTTTAAATAATCGTTATAGGTTAATGGTATTATCTCGCTAGCTGTATTATCAACAAACAAGCTATTTCTTCTATTTAATTCAATTATAGTCTTTTGAAATAAATCCTTATCAGCTTTGGTTTTGGAATTATCTAATAATTCTGACCAATTTTTAAGATCTATCTCCTCCTTAGATATCAACATTTTTTTGGAATTAGATACACCCAAAACTTTTAGATTTAATCCAAGATTTTCTGAAATGAAATCTTTTTGATTTTTAATTTGCTGAATTAAATAACCCCCAACATTACCAACACCAGTTATAAAAATATGTATATCCTTTAAATCTTTCTCAAAGAAGCTCTCATGTAATGCGTTTAAAGCTTTTTTTGCATTTGTTTCATCAATAATTATAGATATGTTTCTTTCTGAAGCACCTTGAGCAATAGCTCTTACGTTAATGTTATTGTTACCAAGTGAACTAAATAGTTTTCCACTAATACCTTTTTTACTCTTCATTTTATCACCAACTATTGCAATATTTGCAAGATTTGATTCAATCTGAGATTCATTAATTCTTTTTTGAGATATCTCAAATTCAAATTCTTTATCAATTACCTGTTTAGCAAGTTGTGCATCATTAGAATTTATGGCAATACAAATTGAAAACTCAGACGACGCTTGAGTAATCATTACAACATTTATCTGATTAGATGATAAGGCTTCAAAAAATCTTTTTGAAAAGCCAGGAACACCTACCATACCAGAACCTTCAAAATTTAATATTGAAATATTTTCAATATGACTTATTCCTTTAACAATTTCATCATTATCAAGTTTTGTGGAATTTGATATACAAGTACCTTCTGCACTTGGATCAAATGTGTTTTTTATAAAAACTGGAATATTATCTTCGATTAAAGGTTGTAGTGTAGGGAAGTAGATAACCTTAGCTCCAAAAAATGAAAGCTCCATTGCTTCTTTGTAAGATAGAAATTCAATTGGGGATGCTTTTTTCACAATTTTTGGATTAGCACTGAATACACCACTAACATCAGTCCAAATTTCTAAAACTTTAGCATTTACATACTTTGCATAGATTGCTGCACTATAATCTGAGCCACCTCTTCCAAGATTTGAGGTTTCACCCTTTTCATTAGAGCAAATATATCCAGGTGCTATGACCATTTTAGATTTGATTAAACCTATTTTGTTCTTAATTGAAATTGAAGTTTTATTTGAATCTAAAACTTGACTATTATTAAAGTCTTTAGTAAAAATTAACTCTCTAGAATCAATATATGAAATGTCAAATCCTTTCTGTTTAAGTATTTCATAAATGATACTACTTGATAAAACTTCACCAAGTGTCAAAACTTTTGAAATTGTTTTCTCTGTTACTTCGTCAATAGTTGAGATGGCATCAAGAATATCCTCAAGCTCATTTAAATTTTGTTTTAGAAAGCTTTTAAGTGAGCTTTGCTTATCTAAACTAGAAAGATTATCTATTACTTCAAGATGTCTCTGTTCAATTTCATTGATTATTCCATTAACTGATTTACCTTTTGAAACAATACATTTTTGAAGAAGGTTTGTTATGCCCCCAAATGCAGAAACAATAATAAATAATGGCTCATCATTATCCTCAAGAATTGATATTACATTATTTATAGACTTTGAATCAGCGACTGATGTGCCACCAAATTTTAGAACTTTCAAGAGGCTATCTCTTTTTTGTTGATTAATAAAGTTAAATGATCATCTTCAGGTTTGTGATCTATAAGTAATTTATCACCCTGTTTAATTTTATCAGAAACTAAATTCTCTGCAATAAGATCTTCAATATATTTTTGAATCATTCTATTCAAAGGTCTAGCGCCATTTTTTTGATCAAAACCCTTTTCACAAATAAAAGACTTAGCTTTAGCAGAAACTGATAAATCATAACCTATTCCATCAACTCTTTCTTTTAATTTATTTAACTCTATTGCAACAATTTTATTAATTTCCTTGATTGACAAAGAGTTAAATATAATGCAGTCATCGATTCTGTTCAGAAACTCTGGAGCAAATGTATTTTTAAGTGCTCTTTGAATAACTTTTTGTTCAACTTTAGAGGTTTGATCCAATGATGATTTAGTTTCAAATCCAACACCAACACCAAAATCATTTATTTGTTTGACTCCTATGTTTGAAGTCATAATAATAATAGTATTTTGAAAGTTAATTTTTCTTCCAACACTGTCAGTCAAAAATCCATCATCGAGTATTTGAAGTAACATGCTGTAAATATCAGGATGCCCTTTTTCAATTTCATCAAATAGGACAACTGAATATGGTCTTCTTTTAACTTTTTCAGTTAGCTGTCCACCTTCTTCATATCCAACGTAACCTGGAGGTGCTCCGATAAGTCTTGAAACTGAAAATTTCTCCATATACTCACTCATATCAATTCTTATAAGATTTTCCTCAGATTCAAAAATTTCAGATGCAAGTACCTTTGCGAGTTGTGTCTTTCCAACACCAGTTTGACCGAGAAAAATAAATGAACCTATAGGTCTATTAGGAGAGTTAAGTCCAGCTCTATTTCTTTGAATAGATTTAACAACTTTAGAAACAGCCTCATCTTGTCCTATAATCTTATCCTTTATAATTTTCTCTAGTTTTGATAGCTTATTTCTTTCAGTTGATAATATTTTATTTACAGGAATATTAGTCATCATTGATACTACATCAGCAATTTGATCTTCATCAACTGTAACTCTATTTAACTTAGATTCTTCGTGCCACCTATTTTGGGCTTCTACTAATTTTTTTTCAACTCTTTTTTCATCATCTCTTAATTTAGCAGCTTCTTCGTATTTCTGTTTTTTTACAACTGAATTTTTAAGTTCTCTTACATCCTCAAGTTGTTTTTCCATTAGTACAACTTCTTCTGGCACATCCATATTATTAATATGAGCTCTTGATCCAGCTTCATCTAACGCATCAATAGCCTTATCTGGGAGAAATCTATCAGTTATATATCTTTGAGATAACTCAACACAGGCAATAAGAGCTTCATCTGTATAATTAACGTTATGGTGAGACTCATATCTATCTTTTATGTTTCTTAATATTTCAACGGTCTCATCTTTACTTGTTTCTTCAACAAGAATTTTTTGAAATCTTCTCTCGAGTGCTCCATCCTTTTCAATATGCTGACTGTATTCGTTCAATGTTGTTGCTCCAATACATTGAATTTCACCTCTCGCAAGAGCTGGCTTGAACATGTTAGAAGCATCAAGGCTTCCTGTTGCACCACCTGCTCCAACTATAGTATGAATTTCATCAATAAATAAAATTATATTTCTATTTTTTTCAAGCTCATTCATAACAGCTTTCATTCTTTCTTCAAATTGACCTCTATATTTTGTACCTGCAACCAAACTAGCAAGGTCAAGAGTGATAACTCTTTTGCCATATAAAACTCTTGAAACTTTTTTCTGTATAATTCTTAACGCAAGTCCTTCTGCAATTGCAGATTTACCAACTCCAGGTTCACCGATTAATAATGGATTATTCTTTTTTCTTCTACTTAAAATTTGAGATACCCTTTGAATCTCCTTATCTCTACCTATGACTGGATCTAATTTATTCTTTTCTGCTAAGGCTGTAATATCTCTACCAAAATTATCTAATACAGGAGTCTTAGTATTTGAAGACTGTTTTGTTTTTTGAGTAGATGAAAATGGATTTTTTGAAGCTTCATCAGAATCGTCTTTCTCATCTGGAAATGAAGAGGAGGATGGATACTCAATTATATCATCTGACCCTGTTTCGTTAATCATTGCTTTAAATTTCTCTTTGACATTATCATAACTAATATCCATTTTACTAAGAATTTTGGTTAATGGATCATTGTCGTTTCTTAAAATGCATAAAAGCAAATGGGCAGTATTTATATTTGTACTTTGAAATAATTTAGCTTCTAAAAAAGTAGTTTTTAATGCCCTTTCAGCTTGTCTAGTTAAGTGAAGATTTTTCTTTTCATTTAACCTTAGAGAAGAACTGTCAATAATTGCTGGATTAAGAAGTTCAATTTTCTTTCTTAACTCATCAAGATTTATTTCAATGGAGTTTAAAATGGATATAGCTTTACCTCCACCATCTCTTAGAATTCCAAGTAAAAGATGCTCAGTACCAATCTGTTTATGACCTAGCCTTAGAGCCTCCTCTTTACTGTAAGAAATTACATCTTTAACTCTTGAAGAAAAATTATCATCCATAATCTTAAATAATTTGTTGACTAAAATATGCCATTAATATAAATTAACAAAGAAAATACTTATACTAATTGCTTATTTTGAGATAAAACTTTTCAATTAATAATGTTAATAAATAATCCTTTTTTATCTAAGATAATTTGAACAAAATAGTGCTCATTTATTTATTTTAGCATTAATAAATTAGCCTATGGAAAAAGAAAAGCTTATCCCTATAAAAATTGAAGATGAAATGAAGTCAGCCTACATCGACTATTCGATGTCGGTTATTGTTTCTAGGGCATTACCTGATGTAAGAGACGGTTTAAAACCAGTTCACAGAAGGGTTCTTTTTGGAATGAACGAAATGGGTGTAAGATCCACATCCTCGTATAAAAAATCTGCAAGAATAGTTGGAGATGTTATGGGAAAATATCATCCACATGGAGATAGTTCAGTGTATGATACTATGGTTAGAATGGCTCAAGAATGGAGTCTTAGATATATTTTAGTTGACGGTCAAGGTAATTTTGGTTCTGTAGATGGGGATAGTCCAGCAGCTATGAGATATACTGAGGCAAGAATGCAAAAAATATCTGAAGACCTTCTCTCAGATATTGATAAAGAAACTGTAGACTTTCAATTAAACTTTGATGATACAATTATGGAGCCTACAGTTCTACCAACTAGAGTTCCTGCTTTGTTAATAAATGGTGCATCAGGTATAGCTGTTGGAATGGCTACAAATATGCCACCTCATAATCTATCTGAAGTTATTGATGGTATTATTCAATACATAGATAACAATGATATTACAATTGATGAATTAATTCAGTATGTGAAGGCACCAGATTTTCCCACTGGTGGAACTATTTATGGTTATGATGGAGTAAAAGAAGCTTTTCATACTGGAAAAGGTAGAGTAGTTATGAGGGGTAAGGCTGTAATCGAAAATGTAAATGATAGAGAGTGTATAATTGTATCTGAGATTCCTTATTTAGTCAATAAAGCAGATATGATTAGAAAAACAGCTGAATTGATAAACGATGGAAAAATTGAGGGAATTTCTACTATTAGAGATGAGTCAGATAGAAAGGGAATGAGAATAGTATATGTATTAAAGAGAGATGCGATTCCAAACATAGTTCTAAATAAATTATACAAATTTACCCCCTTACAATCATCTTTTAGTGTTAATAATGTTGCACTTGTTAATGGAAGACCTCAGTTACTTAACTTAAAAGATTTAATCCATCATTTTGTTGATCATAGACATGATGTAGTTGTAAAAAGAACAACTTTTGAACTTAAAAAAGCTGAACAAAGAGCTCATATTTTAGAAGGTCTTATAATAGCAAGTGACAATATTGATGACGTAATAAGTTTAATAAAAAAATCATCAAATGCAGAAGAAGCTAGATTAAAACTAGAGAAAAAATATAAGCTTTCCGAGACTCAAGCAAAAGCAATTATTGAAATGAGATTACGTCAATTAACTGGTCTTGAGCAAAGCAAGTTAAGAGAAGAGTATGACGACCTTCAAAAAACTATAAAAGGTTACAAGGAATTACTTGACAGTAAACCTATGAGAATGAATTTAATTAAGGATGAATTATCTGAAATTAAAGAAAAGTATGGTGATGAAAGAAGATCTGTAATTGAATATGCTGGAGGTGATTTTAGGGTAGAGGATATTATTCCTAATGAAAAAGTTGTTATTACTATCTCCCATGCTGGATATATAAAAAGAACACCATTAACTGAGTATAAGACTCAAAATAGAGGTGGCGTTGGCCAAAAGGCATCAAAAACTAGAGATGAGGATTTCCTTGAAGATCTGTTCGTTGGTACAAATCATCAATACATGCTATTCTTTACTCAGAAAGGTAAATGTTTTTGGATGAGAGTCTATGAAATACCTGAGGGATCAAAAAACTCCAAAGGTAGAGCAATTCAAAACTTAATTAACATTGAGCAAGATGATAAAGTAAAAGCGTTTATATGTACACAAGATTTAAAAGATGAAGATTATGTAAATGGTAATTATGTTATCATGGCTACGAAGATGGGGCAGGTAAAGAAAACTTCCCTTGAACAATATTCTAGACCTAGATCTAATGGTATTAATGCAATAACTGTAAAAGATGGCGATGAATTACTAGAAGCAAAATTGACTAATGGAAACAGTCAAATAATGTTAGCAGTAAAATCTGGAAAGGCTATTAGATTTGAGGAAAATAAGACAAGACCTATGGGTAGAAATGCTTCTGGTGTTAGAGGTATTAGGCTTAAAGACAATAAAGATGAAGTTGTTGGAATGATATCTGTTAACGATATGGATGCAAATATTCTTGTAGTATCTGAAAATGGATATGGGAAAAGGTCTTCTCTCGAGGATTATAGACTTACTAATAGAGGTGGTAAGGGTGTAAAAACAATATCTATTACTGAAAAAACTGGTAAATTAGTAACTTTAAAAAGTGTCTCTGACAACGATGATCTAATGATAATAAATAAATCGGGTATTGCTATAAGAATGCAAGTAGAAGATTTAAGAGTAATGGGTAGAGCTACTCAAGGTGTAAAAGTGATAAGTATTAAAGAAGGAGATAGTATCGCTGCAGTAGCTAAGGTTATGAAAGATGAGGAAGAAATCGAAGATTTAAATGATATTGAATTTACAGGAGATACTGTTGAATAAACTAAAACTTATGAAAAAATGAAAAAAAGATAAATAATAAATTTTATATACAAATGACAAAAATTAAATATATTTTCATAAAATGGAAGATTCATTTTCATATGAAATAAAAAAAAAAAAATTATCTAAACTTAAAAGCTGCTAATAAATTTTATAAGAAACTTATCAGGTGAATTATTCCTAAACAAAATAGATAATAAAAGATTCTTCAAAAAGTCTTTTTGAATAATAGCATCTAAAAAATTCTGAAACTGACAAAATTAAATCTCAAAGTTAATGCTTCTTCTATGGAAAATTTCATTAGCAAAATGATTCCAATGAATTGAAACTGAAAGATTTTAACAAGTTTTTTAGCTAAATCAAAGCATTTGATATGTCTAGTAAATATGGGAATTATGTAAAGGAAGCAAATCCTGAACTATTGAATTGTCCAGAATTATCTAAACTTGAAACAGGAAATGCTATTATTACATCAGTGCTGTTGGTGATAATGAGACTGAAAACTTTTCTGAATGCTAAAAACTTAAGATGGTATATGATTAAACTTTCCCTGAAATCTTTGGAATCAAGAATATCTTTATTATGCAGCTTCATCTGCTCAGTGGATAATTCTATGGACTATAATCTTGCAACATCTTGAACAATATTATTTATTATTAAGCCAATGATAAAAATAATAATAAACTATGAATGGAATTGAAACAAAATTTTAACTCCAAATTTGACAAATTAGAAGTATTCATCACTATTCAGGGATGAAAAAACAGAATTGAAATAAATTCTTAAACTATACCTTTGAGGGATTTGATCTTCTTAAAAAATCTAAAGATTATTCGATATAATAGTTCAAACAAAAAGGAAGAAAATTGCAACGAATCTAATCTTTGGCCAGAAAATAAATAATGAAATAAAAATATTGAAGATGCATTAATTTATAAAGCCCCAACTTAATGGTTGATTTTAAAAATGAAATAATAAGTTCTTTCTTTATTATGCAAATTTCCACATCTTCCTCTTCAAACTCCACGAAGATGGGTGCAGTATTGGCGATGAAGAACCTTACATTGGTGATAATGGTTATTATCCTAATTTAACCCCTAAAGGCAATGATATCTACCTAGAAAATCAAATATCCAAATGATGCTTTCCAATCTGCTGTTAAATATTAAAATGATTTGTCTCTTGCTCTTGGAGTTATTATTTGATTTTAAGAGATGTAAAATATGAAGGAATTGAAACCAAATACTATATGAACAGGTTGGCAAAATCAAAATTTGATTATTCTAATTTCAGAAAATTCTGACAGCTGCAAACTAGATATAATATTTTGAAATAAGTTACATCCATTAATAAATGGAGAAACTTAGAACATGATTATAATTGGGAGTTTAATAATTAAGCATTTAATCAATGGAAGGGTATAAAGAAAAAAATCTATTTAAGGGAAATAAAAAAAATTAAACTTTATAACTTAGAATAAATTAGAGATTAACGATCAATTGAAAAAAAGCTCGAACCTAATAATTCCAATATTTGATTATTCTATTATTATAATCTAGGTGTTGTTTTTCAAGTGGAGATCATTAGGTGAAAAGGATAGAATATCTGCAGCATCTCAAATAATTTGCTATGTAAAAAAACATCTATTGAAATTGGATCCATATCCAAATAATAACAAATGACATTTCCACAATTGTTTCAGAAAAACAGCCATAGCTATCTTAAATCTTGTAGGACAGGGAGACTAATTCTTTTTAGATGGAGAACATTATCAAGGATATGTTACAGATGTGATAACTGATTTAACTTTTTTAGTAAATGAGATAAGAATAGACCTTAACTTTTTAACATCATGGTTTGATAAAATTTCTATGATGATGAATTAAAGCAAACAAGAGAAGACTTATATAAAGAATGTGTTCCAATTTTAAAGATGGTACTTTTGATTGCAAACTAAGTAATAGATAATAGAGCTAATGAGGCAATTAAGAACTTTAATGAATATTTATGGGACTTTAGGAGATAATCCTGGATATGTTGAAATGAAAAATTTATTAGATCAACAAGAATAAATATTTATTCTTTTTGACAGGTCATTTTTTAGCTAAATTTGTAAATCTTTACTTGGAGAGATGGTTCAAAATCCAGAGTGGTAATGGAGCAGATTGCTAATCTGTCAACGTGTAAACGTTGCCTGGGTTCGAATCCCAGTCTCTCCGCATTGGTCGCGTAGCTCAGCTGGATAGAGCATCTGCCTTCTAAGCAGACGGTCATAGGTTCGAATCTATCGCGATCACAAAAGATTCTTATAATTTAAGATTGTTTTAAATTGAATAAAAAGATTTCAATAATCTTTGAACAATCTTTTTTTATCAGTAACTGTTGAAGAATTTAGAATATTTTTGAAATTATGTATAAAAAGTACACCTAAATTGTAAAAATAAATAGATGGATGCTTTTTAAAGCTTCCTGCAGCATGGCTAAGTGGTGTTAGACTTACATTTAATTAATGATTCTAAATGTGAAGTTAAAGTAAGATTAAATGGATTAACCAAAACCCCATATAGATCAATGTTTTGGGCAGTTCAAGGAATGGCTGCAGAATTAACTACAGGGATGTTACTTACAAAATGTATTCAAGATTCTAATGCTAATATATCAATGCTTCTAGTAAGCAATAAATCAAGCTTCCATAAAAAAGCAGTAGGTAAAATAACTTTTACTTGTAGTGAAGGTAAAGTAGCTAAACAATTAATTAATTCGACTATTCAAAATATAACTTCAAAAGCTTGGTTAAAAGCTAGAGGGTATGATGAAGAAGGAGACTTAGTCTCTGAATTTGAATTTGAATGGTCATGTAAAAAGAGAAATAATGGATAAAAATTTTTATAAAGATTTAAACATACCTGTAATTGCAGCACCCCTTTTTTTAATTTCTGGGCCAAAACTTGTAATTGAGTGTTGTAAAAACGGAATAGTTGGAACTTTTCCAGCTTTAAACCAAAGAACATCTGAAGGTTTCGAAGAATGGGTTATTCAAATAAAAGATGAATTGGCTGATTATGAGAAAAAGACAGGTATTAAACCTGCTCCATTTGGTGTAAATCTAATTGTTCATCCATCTAATATTAGAATTAAAGCTGATTTAGATATTTGTGTAAAGCATAAAGTTCCTATGATTATAACTTCATTAGGTGCAGTTCCTGATATTGTTAATGCAATTCATAGTTATGGCGGATTAGTTTATCATGATATAATAAAGAAAAGACATGCTGAAAAAGCTGCTGAGGCAAATGTAGATGGTTTAGTTCTTGTAACTGCAGGTGCTGGTGGTCATGCAGGTTTAAAAAATCCTATGGCTATGATATCTCTAATTAGAGAATTTTTTAACAAAACAATCATTCTTTCGGGGTGTATATCAAATGGAAGAGATGTAGCATCAGCCCTTCAAATGGGTGCCGACATTGCGTATATGGGTACAAGATTTATTAATACAAAAGAAAGTCTTGCAGAGCAAGCCTATAAAGACATGATTATTAACTCTTCAGCTGAGGATATAGTATACACGGCTGCAGTCTCTGGAGTTCATGCTAATTTTCTAAGACCTAGTCTTGAAGCTATGGGTGTTACGGAAGAAGTGTGGAATGATTCAAAAAAAATTGACTTTGGTAAAGATATGGCTGAGGCTGAAGCTAAGGCATGGAAAACTATTTGGTCAGCTGGTCATGGTGTTAGTTCAATAAATGATAATCCTAGCGTTAAAGATCTGGTTAGTAAATTAAAAGTTGATTTTATCGAGTCTCTTAAATCTAATCACAGCAATCTTGATTATCAAAATAATCAATTCTAAATTTAATGATTGAGATCATTACTACAGGTGGAACTATTGATAAAGTTTATTTTGATAAAAAAAGTGACTATCAAGTAGGTGATCCATTTATTGGAGATTTGCTAACTAAAATGAATGTAAATATTGATTACAAAATAAGTCCCTTAATGAGAGTTGATAGTTTAGATATGGATGATGGTGATCGTGAAAAGATTTTAAATCATATACTTAAATCAAACTATGATAAGATATTAATTACTCATGGGACAGATACAATTGTCGATACTGCTATTTATCTAAATCAATTAAACAACAAAACTGTGGTATTAACTGGCTCACTTAAGCCCGCGCTTTTTATTGATAACGATGCAATATTTAATATAGGGTGTGCATTTACATCAGTTCAGAACTTAAGCAAAGGAGTTTATATTATAATGAATGGACAAGTCTTTGAGCCAAATAATTGCAGAAAAAATATTGAAAAAAATATTTTTGAAAAAATTAACTAGTTAAGGACTTTAAAATAGATAATCCATAGATAGCAGCTGTCTCCGATCTTAGTCTATTTTCACCAAATGATATCTCAGTAATTTTATTATTTTTTGCCTCTTGAATCTCATCATCTGAAAATCCACCTTCAGGACCAATAACCAGACAAATTTGATTTGAGTTTATAGACTCTTTAGCTAAAATATTTTTTGTCTTAAGATTTGCCATTATCTTTTGATCACTATTATTTTTTATAAAATCAGAAAATTTTTCAGTACTGTTAATCTTAGGTTTGAATAGTTGGTTCGATTGCTTTAAAGAGCTAATAGAAATCCTCTCAAGCCTTTCATGATTTACTTTCTTTTTTTCTGAATATTTGGTTATAATTGGAGTTATTTCTTTTATACCAATCTCAGTCGCTTTTTCTACAAACCATTCAAATCTAGATGGGTTTTTTAGAGGAGAGATTGCAATATGAATTGACACTTTATTAGGTTTACTCTTTGATATCTTTACTATTTTAACTTTAATTTTTTTTCCTTTTTCTATTATTTTACATTCTGCTAAAAGGCCATTTCCATTAGTAAAATTAAGTATATCCCCTATACCTTTTCTATATGATTTTAATATATGTCTACTGTCATTTTCATTGACTACTATCTCATTATCTGTTTGGCTAAAATTTGAAAAAAATAAATTCATTAGAAACTATATCTTGGTAAAGGTGTAGATTTTAAATCTGATATTTCAGATGTAGAATACTTTAAATAACCTACAATTCCAATCATAGCAGCGTTATCTGTGGTATATTGAAGCTCAGGAATAAAGATTTTCCAATTATTTTCTCTTGACTCATAATCTAATCTATTTTTAAGATAACTGTTTGCAGATACACCTCCTCCAAATATTATTGAATTAAGATTGTTCTCTTTTGCTAAAAATTTGACCTTATTTAACAAGTTATCTACTAAGTTTCTTTGAATTGATGCACATATGTCATGCAAATTTTCATCAATAAAATTCTTATTCTTATTTATATTCTTATGAAGAAAATTAATAAAAGCTGTCTTAGTTCCACTATAGCTTATATTTCCGCCTTCAACCTTAGGCAAAGGAAAATTAAACTTATTTTCATCTCCCATTTTTGATAATTTATCAATTTCTGGTCCAGCTGGGTAGCCCAATCCAATTTTTTTTCCACACTTATCAAAAGCTTCTCCAATTGCATCATCTAAAGTCTCTCCAAGTATCTTCATTTTAAAATAATCTTCAACTAAAATGAACTGAGTATGACCACCCGATATCGTTACTCCAAGAAAAGGAAAATCTGGCTTTTTCTTACCATTTTCAATAAAATTAGATAATATGTGTGCTTGCATATGATTAACCTCAATTACTGGAACTTCAAGTGAAACCCCAAGTGATTTTGCAAATTCAGTTCCAACAATAAGAGATCCCATTAAGCCTGGTCCTCTTGTGAAGGCAATTGCTGATATATCATTTAAAGAAATACCTGATTCTTTTATAGCTAATTCAACAACTGGTATTATATTTGAAAGATGTGCCCTTGATGCTAATTCAGGCACCACTCCTCCATATTTTTTATGTATTGACTGGTTAGCAATTTTATTTGACAGCACTGTATCATTTTTTAAAATTGCCGCTGATGTATCATCGCAAGAAGATTCAATACCTAGTATATAAATATCTTTATTTGACATTACTATCTTTGTAATACAAATTTAATCAAGAATAGTCATTAAGAATTTAAAAAAAATATTTTTAATAATTTTTACTTTGGGATAATGCTTGCTGCTTCATTATATGTGGCATTAAATACATCTGGAGTTCAAAATTATCTTAAGCAAAGTGTTATAGATTATATAAACATTGATAGTAATAATTATTTACAAATTGGAAACTCATCATTTAACTTAAAAGGTGAAGTTGTTTTTAATGAAATTTCATTATCAAATAAAGAATCTGACACCATACTTTTTCTTGAGACACTTAAAACTAATTTTTTTCCGTTGGTTTCAGATTTAAGTTTGAATAATTCTCTAAACATAGAAGGTCTTGATATATCAATTGATCTTACAAACAATAAATCAAACAATCTCGATACTGAATTTGAAGAAATAATAGATAATATATTCTTTGATAGAATTAATATATTAAACTCAAGTATTAAGTTAATTACTGATTCAGTTCAAAACAGTATCGTAATTGATAAGCTTAATGCATATGAAATTATTAGTGATGATGGTCTATTTGTTAAATTAAATGGTTTTTCAGGCAAAGTAAATGATTTAAAAATTGATGAGTTTAATTCAGAGATGAGCTATAGTGACGGTGTTATAAACTTTTCTAATTCTAATTTAGTATCTGATGATCAATTTGTAAGAGGGGATATCAATTTTCAGTTAGATAATCAAAATAACCTCAATAATTTTCAAGAATCTTTTCTAGAGTTTAGCTTAAATGCAGGTAATTTTAAATTTTTAGATATTGACTTAGCAGATAAAACTAATATTCAGGGGGTGATTGTATTTGAAGGATTAAAAGAAGAAATTGTCCTTGAAAAATTGAATTTAAATACAGAACTGTTAGAACTTAAATCAAGTGGAATTTTAAAAGATATATTAACAGATGATTATGAGGTTTCAATAGATTTATTTGATGTTGATATTAGTGAAGAAGAAGTAAGTAAAACATTAAATATAAATCAACAGTTTGCCCTTCCAATTCTTGATGGAAATATTAGCCTTAATAAAGAGCTTATAAATTATAGTTTTTCTCAAAACAATACCTATGAATCTTCTGCGAATATTTATGGAACTGGCTTATTTGAGGAGAAGACTTTATTTGACTTTAATATTATTTTGGATCTTTTAAAAGATGACGAGCTATTAAGTCCTCTTAATCTAGATAACTTGAAATTGGACTCAAGATTTAGAATAATACCTGATCAACAAATTACCTTTGATGGAGATGTTGAGATTGTTAAGGATGATAACATTACAAACGTTGATTTTAATACTAGTATCGTAAATAATAATTTATCATCAAAACTTGGAATAACCAATGAAAACTTAAGACTAGAGTACGAAATTTATGGTAATCTTTTAAATAAAAAACTGAATGCATTTGGTAATATATATTTAGAAACTATTCCTGTAAACAATATAAATAATATTAGTGCTGAGACTAATATTGAAATTGACTTTTCAGTTGAAAATTATGTACAATCTAACTTAAAGTTGAAAGAAATTAGCATAGACACATCAGATGATAAAATATATTTGTCTGAACTTAATGAAATAAATGAAATTCTAGATGATGACTTCATAGAAACAAATAATAATTATGATTTTAATATTCAATGGGTTGATAACAAACTTAATCTAGAATCAAATCTTGGCTCTAACATTTTTATCAATGGTTTTTATAATAATGAGAATGATATTGATTTAAATTTTGAACTTTCAAACTTATTTATTCAAAATTTCTTTGAAATAAATAAAAACCCAATTTCTGGTAATATTGAATCTAAAATAAACTTAAAAAGGAGCGAGACAAATAGAACACTTAGTATAGATGCTTCAATAAATAGATATTAATATTAAAGAATATGAAATAGGAAATCTAGAAATTAATGCTTTTGGAAATACGGATTTTGATTCATACTCAGTTGATTTAAAATTATTAAATAACGAAAATATTACTCTTGAGTCTGAAGGAACAGTTATTGCAATTAATGAAAAACCAAATTTAGATTTAGATTTAAATTTTAATGACTTTGATATATCATTTATCGAAAAAGTTGGTTCAAATACTTTAAAGGAAATCTCTAGCTCAATATCTGGACAAGTTAATCTATGGGGTGCTTATGATAATATTCAACACAATGGAAACTTGATATTAAATAAGACAAAATTTTTCATTCCATATCTAAATATTGAATACTTGATAAATGATAATTCAGAGCTAACACTTTATAATCAAAATATTGAATTTAATAATATATCAATAGGTCATATTGAGTCAAACTCTTCCTCTTTTTTAAATGGAAAAATCAATCACACAGATTATAAGGACTGGAATTTAGGTTTAGTCTTTCAATCTGACAGGTTATTTATTTTAAATAAAGACTTTAGTGAAGATGAAAGTTTTTATGGTAAAGCATTCATCGATGGTCAAATTTCAATTTTAGGTCCAACTGATCAGGTAGCAATTGATATTGATGCCATAACAAAGTCAGGAACATACATTACAATACCAAGAACTAATAGCTATTCAATTGATAACTTTTCTTTTATAGAATTTAATGACTTAAATAATTTAAATCTATACAATGAGAATAATCTATTTGAAGATGTCAATCAGTTAAATAATAAAACTCTTGACTTAAATATTGACCTTGAAATTGATAATAATGCCCAAGTAGATATAACAATAGATCAGGAAACAGGAAGTTATATAAGTGGAACTGGAAATGGTAACCTATTTATGGAAATAGATTCAGATGGAAAATTTAATATTTATGGAGACTATATAACTACTGAAGGTGAATATAATTTTAAAGATCTTGCTTTAATTGATAAAAAATTTAAATTAAAAGATGGTGGAACAATAGTATGGGATGGTGAGCCTCTTGGAGCACAAATGGATTTACTTGCAACCTATGAAGTACCTGGCGGTTCAAATCCAGCCTTGCTTTTGGATAATCCAAATTTTAACAAAAAAATTCCAACTGATGTTGAAATTAAGCTTACAGGAAATTTAACAAAACCAAACAGTCCAGATTTTGAGATTTACTTTCCAAATACAAGTAGTACTGTAACATCAGAAATTAATTATAAATTAAATGATCCTGAAGTGAGACAACTTCAAGCTATTTCTCTCTTGACTCAAGGTATATTTATTAATGAAGTTAGTGTTTCTATTGAAGGAATAACAAATAATATCTATGAAAAAGTATCTGATGTCTTTAGTGATTTATTAGGGGGGTCTCAGGGTCCACTTAAAGTTGGTCTAAACTATTTGCAAGGGGATAAAAGTGATATACTTGATATTAAAACAGAGGACAGATTTGGGGTAACTCTATCTACAGAAATTAGTGATAAAATCCTTTTTAATGGTAAAATTGGTGTTCCAATAGGTGGAATAGAAGAAACTTTAATAATTGGAGATGTTCAAATTGATTTTATTCTAAATGAAGATGGATCTCTTAAAGCTAAAGTATTTAATAGAGAAAATGAATTTAGGTACATTGGTGATAAGTTAGGTTACACTCAGGGTGTTGGTTTAACATATCAAGTTGATTTTCAAACTTTTCGAGATCTTCTATCTAAGCTTGTTGAAAAAAACAAGTAATCTTAGCTTTTAAATATCAATAATCGTTTAAAATAATAGAATTTTATAAGTAAATTTGTGCAACTTTAACTAGAATTGACAAGTAAAATAAAAAAAATAGGCGTATTAACATCAGGAGGTGATTCTCCTGGAATGAATGCAGCTGTAAGAGCAGTTGTTAGATCTGCTGAATTTCATAAAATAGACTGTTTTGGTATTTATAAAGGTTATGAAGGATTAATATCAGATGACATCAAAAAACTAAATGCAAGATCAGTTAAAAATATTGTTAATAAAGGTGGTACTATCTTAAAATCTGCAAGGTGCCATGAGTTCAGAACTAAAGAGGGTAGGTTAAAGGCTAAACAGACTTTAGATAAATATGAAATAGACTCTTTGGTAATCATTGGAGGAAATGGATCTTTAGAGGGGGGTAAAGTTTTTGAAGAAGAACATGGTATTAAAGTTGTTGGAATTCCAGGTACTATTGATAATGATCTCGCAGGAACTAGATGCTCTTTAGGCTATGACACTGCGCTTAACACAGCTGTTGAGGCAATTGATAAAATTAGAGACACTGCTATTTCACATAATAGACTTTTTTTTATAGAGGTTATGGGTAAAGGTTCTGGACATATTGCTTTGAACGCAGGAATTGGTGCTGGTGCAGAAGAAGTTTTAATTCCACAGAAAAATATGGATCTTGATAGATTGCTAAAATCTCTAAAGCATAGTGAAAAATCTGGAAAGTCCTCAAGTATAATTGTTGTCTCCGAGGGAGAAAAAATTGGAGATAATGTATTTAAATTTTCTTCATATATAGAAAAAAACTTCCCACACTATGAAACCAGAGTTTCAATTCTTGGACATATCCAAAGAGGAGGATCTCCTTCTTGTTATGATAGAGTCCTAGCTTCAAGAATGGGTGTATTTGCAGTTGACTGTTTGTTGGAAAATAAAAGTAAAATAATGACAGGAATCATCGGTGATAAAATAGTCGCTGTCCCAATCGATGATGCCTTAAAAGGAGGTCAAGATATTGATGATGACCTTGTAAGGGTTTGTGATATAATTTCAATTTAATTTTTTAAAAAAATGGCAATAAATATTGGTATTAATGGTTTTGGTAGAATTGGTAGATTAGTTTTTAGATCTGCTATAAATAATGATGAGTTTAACGTTACATGTATTAATGATCTTTTAGATATAAATCACTTAGCATATTTATTGAAATATGATTCAGTTCATGGACCTTTTGATGGATCTGTTGAAGTAAGTGATAATAGTTTGATTGTTAATGGAAAAAAAGTACAGATAACTGCTGAAAGAGATCCCAAAAATATTGATTGGTCAGGAATGAATACTGATTTAGTAGCTGAGTGTACTGGTATTTTTACCACTCTTGATACTGCTTCTTCTCACTTAGATTCAGGTGCTAAGAAAGTTGTAATTTCTGCACCTAGTGCAGATGCTCCAATGTTTGTAATGGGAGTAAACCACAGGGAAGCAAAATCATCTGATACAATTGTTTCAAATGCTTCTTGTACTACTAATTGTTTAGCTCCTATTGCTAAGGTATTAAATGATAACTTTGGAATAGAGGAAGGTCTAATGACTACAGTTCATGCTGCTACTGCTACACAATTTACTGTTGATGGTCCTTCAAGAAAAGATTTTAGAGGAGGAAGGAGCTCGCTTTTAAATATTATTCCAAGTTCTACTGGTGCAGCAAAAGCTGTTACAAAAGTAATCCCATCTCTTGAGGGTAAACTAACTGGAATGGCATTTAGAATTCCAACTGCAAATGTTTCCGTTGTTGATCTTACAGTTAGGTTAAATAAGAAAACAAGCTATGAAGAAATTAAAAATTCAATGTTAGATGCATCTAAAAATGATCTTAATGGAATACTTGGTTATTGTGATGACCCAGTTGTTTCTCAAGACTTTATTGGAGATAAAAGAACTTCAATTTTTGATGCTAATGCAGGTATGGAACTAAACTCTAATTTCTTTAAAATAATTTCATGGTATGATAATGAGTGTGGCTATTCAAATAAGTTACTTGATTTATCTAAACATATCTTCTCAATATAAATTAAAATGATTTTAATAGTTGATAGTGGGTCTACTAAAACTGATTGGATAGCACTTGATAAAAACGGAGATGAGTTGTTCTCAACCCAAACTCTAGGACTAAATCCTCAGATGCTTTCTAATGAAATATTAAACGAGCGTATTAAAAATAACTTTGATATTTATAAAAACAGAAATAATGTTGAAAAACTATTTTTTTATGGAGCTGGTTGTGGAGTTGAATCTACACAAAACAGAATTTTAAAAGTATTTAAATCAATTTTTACTAAAAGTGATTTTGATATTAAAGAAGATACTTATGCTGCAGTATACTCTGCAGTAGATGAAGGAACTCCCTCTATTGTTAATATTATTGGTACTGGTTCTAATTGTTCTTACTATGACGGTAAAAATGTCATTCAAAAAGTTGATTCACTTGGTTATGTGCTTATGGATTATGCAAGCGGTAACTATTATGGAAAATACCTTATTAGAGCCTACTATTTTAATAAAATGCCTGAAAATTTAAGAGATGAATTTGCTAAAAACTATGATTTAACTCCTAACACAATTAAGAATAAGCTTTATAGAGAAGAAAATCCTAATACTTACTTAGCTAGTTTTGCTCGTTTTTTGATTGAAAATAAATCAGATGAATATTTTAAGGAAATAATTTTTAAGGGACTCGAGAGATTTATTGATTATCAAATACTCCAATATGATGATTTCAGTAAAGTTGATATTCATTATGTAGGATCTGTTGCTTTTTATCTTCAGGATGAGATTACAAGAATTGGAAAAAAATATAATCTGAAAACGGGTAGGTTTATCAAAAGACCAATTGAAGGTCTTGTTGAATATCACAAAAGAAATATTCTTAAATAGTTAAGTTACAGCTATCATTGATATTTCCACATTAACATTCATAGGTAATGTCTTTACTGCTATTGTTTCTCTAGCAGGCTCCATTCCAGTTTCAAGGTAACTTCCATATACGTCATTTACATCTTTAAAATGACTCATGTCTGATAAAAAAATTGATGTTTTTACAACATTCTTAAAATCCATTCCTGCTTCAACTAAAATATTTTTTAAGTTTTTCATCACTTGGTGAGTTTCATCCTTTATTGAACTCATTATTTAAAGTCATTGAGTTTGGGACTAATGCAATTTGACCAGAAATAAATAACATATTATTTTTCAAGACAGCTTGATTATATGGCCCTATGGGAGCTGGTGAATTATTAGTATTAATTATTTTTTTCATTTATAATGTTCTATCAGGTTCAGATCTTTTCTCATACTTAAGATCACTTAAAAGTCCAGATTTAATACCTATGAAAAAATTCCATGAAGCTCTGGGACTGAAAGGTACCCAAGAAAAATCTAATCTCCAACTATCTAAGATCTCTATCAAATCTTAATTGAGTAAATGTAAAACCTTTTTGTTTAAAATCATATCCTGTTGAAATACCAACATTCCATTTAGGTGTTAATTCTAAATTTGAAGAAATCATTAAAGAATTTGTTGAAATATCATTTTGACCTCTAGAATTATTATAAGTTAATGAATATGCTAAGTTAAGACCATGGCAATTTATAAATATATTTTTCAAGATTAATTTCTTCTTCTCTTCTTCTTCTTCTTCTATATTGACTTGAATTTGAAAAATTGAGAAACACCAAATAAATCATCTGGTCGACCCCCACCTGAAGTTGACTCATTCATTTGTTCTTCTGTCTGTCCTCTTTTAAAAGTATTATTATTTATTGAGTACTGGGTTGAAAGATTTGCACTGGTTAATCTCAAGAGTCCGCCTCCATTCTTTACATTAAAAACATTAATTCTTCTATTATTTTCATCTAACGCATATAGATCAAATGTTGCACCTGTATTTACAGTAAAGTCCTTTGCTAATATCAATACTCCCAGTCACTCTAATTGGTGACCAAATTAAATTCATCAGCTGCAAATTATAGCTTGTTGAAATATTTAAATTTTTAAAAATATTTATTTTTCTTAATTCAGTTTCTGTTGAATCTTTTGGTTTTAGTTTGGCCTCAATTGTATTTTGAATCGATATCCCAATACTACTAGAATAGTTTTTTCCAGGAACTCCATATAATCCCCCTTCAAATCTTGTATATTCTGCTGTATTTCCGTTAGCATCAATTATATATGTGTCATAATATTTTTCAAAACTAGGATTATTTGAATATGAAATACTTGGAGTAATAGTATGTCTAATGGATTGAACTTTATTCTTTGGTTTAAAATTTACAATTCCGTAAATTTTAGTTGTAATACTTGCGTTATAATTATAAATTCCAAATCTATCAAAACCAGAAATTGTATCTTTAACAACTCCATTTTTCATTGATAATCATTAAATTTTATTGTTTTTCCATTCCAAGTTCTTGATATCTTCCTCCAACACTTACACTAAAATGTTTAAATAGTTTAAAATTTGTTGTAAAAGGAATATTATGTTGAACTCCAGATTTTGCATTATCAAACATTCCTTTTTTTAAAAGCAGATCATCAGCAAATATTGCCCTATTTTCAAGTTTAGATGAATATTGAATATTTATATTTTGAAAAAATCCTTTTTTAGATCTACCTTTTCTTTCAAAAGGATAAAATCTTGCAGAGTTTAAGGTTAAAGTAGGTAAAGTTAAATTTACTTCTTTAGACTGAGTATTTTGAGACATATTTGCAGTTAAGCTAAGTCTTACTCCAGCTGAACCAGGAAAACTTTTAGAGTATGATATAGATGAACTCAAATTATTATTTAAAAAATTTGCTGTGTTGAGTTGATTAACAGACTCTCTAAAGTAGTCACTACTTCCAAAATTAACTGATGCACTAAATGAAGAGTACGGAGAAGATTTCGAATCTTTCGAATGACTCCATCTAATATTATATACTGTTGATTTTCCATAACCAGGTAATCCTCTTTCTCCATTAATTAAATTCTCATATCTAACCGTAAAACTTCCATTATATTTATATCTTTTTCTGTAAAATGAACTAAGATTTAATCCATAACTTCCATTAGTATAATAATCTCCTAAAATTGTTAGATCAAAAATTCAGAAATGGAGAAATAATATCCTCCATTTTGAAGAGAATACCCTCTTTCATTACTTTCATTAATATTTGGAATTATAAAGCCAGAATCTTTTGTTTGTTGAGATGGGAAATATGCAAATGGTAGACCAATTGGAGTAGGAACATTTTTTACAAATAAATTCGTGAAATCCAGTAACAATATTTCCTCCAGGAACAAGTTTACCTTTTCTTATTTTGAAAAAATAATCAGCTTCTTCAGTTTCATCTCCCATAAGATTACCCCCTGTAGTAACTTTTCCATCTTTAAGATAATAAACTGAATCATTTTGTTTTTTTGTTAAAGTTGATAGAATATTCATTCCATTATCTTCTGATTTGGAATTCCATATCAAAGCTTTTTGATTATCAAAATTATACTTTATTGAATCAGGATTTACAATATTTCCACCTTGTTTAAAAGTTGGGTATTGGCTGAGATTTCCTTTACTATCAGCAATTCTTCCTGCGTTTACAATATTCTCTTTATAGTCTAATATTATTAGTCCAGATGTTAATTCTATATCTCCATAAACAATTTTAGCATTGTTATAGAGTATTATCTTATTGTTTTTTTGATCAATTACAATTGAATCACTAGCATCATATTTAATATTATCTAAAAGAAGAGGTTTTTTATCTTGTTCAACAAAATTAAGAGTATCTATTTCTTGAGAATTACTTTGAGAGTAAATAATGTTTAAACCTAAAAGAAATGATATAACTATTAAAGCTTTTAAGTTTTTTTTCAAGATTTGAAATTGAGTTATTAACAAGACACTTAGGTTAATCAAAATTAATCATAATTTTATTATAATAATTTACTTGATGAATTCATTTAGGTTAACCTTCTTAGTCTTATTATTATCAATAACAAACTTTATATATTCTCAACAAAATTTAAACTCTCAATTTACTGTTGTTGTTGATGCTGGTCATGGTGGTAAAGATCCAGGTAATACTGGAAATGGATATTTAGAAAAGAAAATTGCATTAAGTATTGCTCTAAAGCTTGGGAAAAAATTAGAAGATAATGGTGTTAAAGTAGTATACACTAGGAAAAGTGATGTATTTGTTAACTTATTTGAAAGAGCAAATATTGCCAATAGATCAAATGCTCAGCTTTTTATTTCTATCCATTGCGACTCTCATACATCTCAAGCATATGGTGCTGGGACATTTGTTTTAGGTCTTCATGCCAATCAGAGAAACTTTGAGGTAGCAAAAAAAGAAAACTCTGTTATATTTTTTGAAGAAGATTATATAAATAAATATGAAGGTTTTGACCCAAATAATCCTGAGTCTGTAATTGGATTAACTCTTATGCAAGAGGAATATCTTGATCAAAGTATAGTTGCTGCATCATATATTCAAAATAGTTTTGTTAATAAGCTTAAGAGAAGAAATAGAACAGTTAAGCAAGCTGGTTTTATTGTCCTAAAGTATACTTATATGCCTAGTGTTCTTGTTGAAACAGGTTTTCTTACAAATAATTCTGAGGGTGCATATCTTAATTCAGTTAGGGGGCAAAATGAAATGGCTGATGCAATTGCATCTGCTGTAATTGACTATAAAAATGATTTTTTTCAAAATTTATCAACAACTAATTTAAGTAATGATTTAAATGAATCTAAAACATCATATAGAATTCAAATTGCAGCAAGTGCTAAACTTTTGGAACTTAAGCCATATAACTTTAGAGGATTAAAGTCAGTTGATGTAGTAAAGGACGGTAACTTGTATAAGTATTTATATGGTAAGCACAATACTTTAGAAGAAGCAAAAAAATCTCTAGATGAGGCTAAAAAGAGTGGTTATCAATCTTCTTTTATAGTTAAATACGAAGATAATAGGGTAATGAGTTTAAACTGACAGAGTTTCTAGATATTTATCTAACTAAATAATTCTTATTTTTACACATATAAACCTAAACTACCTTGAAACTATCTAAAGAAATCAAAGCAGCAATATTTGTACTTACCTCTATACTTTTATTCATATTTGGATTTAATTATTTAAAGGGTACATCTTTATTAGATAGACAAAAAACATTATATGCTGTTTATGATGAGGTAGATGGGCTATTAGTTGGTGCAAATGTTATGATTAATGGCCTATCAATAGGTAATGTGACAGAGTTAGATTTTCTTCCTAATTCCACAAAAATATTGGTTACTATAAAAGTTAAAGACAAATTGAATTTTTCTTCAAAAAGTACAGCTTCAATATATGAAACTGGTGTTCTTGGTGGTCTTGCTATTTCAATAGAACCGATATTTGATAGACAATCAATTGTTCAGACAGGTGATACACTTAGATCTAGTGTTAGACCTGGATTAACTGAATTAATAAATAGACAAATTGAGCCTCTTTCTAGGCAGCTTCAAAGTACAATTACTAGTGTTGATTCTATATTCACAGGTGCATCTAATGTTTTAAATATTGAAACTCAAGAAAATATAAAAGAGTCTATAGAAGTTTTAACCTCTGCTATAAAAGCAATAAATCAATCTGCTTCTATAATCGAGAATACATTAACTGAAAAGAACGATAAAATTAATAATACGTTAGATAATATTGAATCAATTAGCAATAATCTTTCAAAAGTTACCCAGGATTTAAATGAGTTTGGAATTTCAAATGTTCTTACTGATATAAAAGAATCTACTGAAGGTATAAATTCTGTAATTCAAAATTTAAATTCAGAATCTTCCAGTTTAGGTAAATTAATTAATAAGGATGAATTATATGAAAATCTAAATTCATCAATTCTTAGCTTGAATAAGTTAATTGATGATATTAATGAAAATCCAAAAAAATATGTTCATTTTTCAATTTTTGGTAGAAAATAGATGGTTGAAATTCTTCCCAATATAATCTTCTCATTAATCTTAATTTTTGCTTTAGGCTTCTTTGTTAGAAATATTCAAAGATTGATTAAAGTAATTAAGATGGGAAAACCAATTGATAGAACTGATAATCCATCCAAGAGACTTTCTAATTTAGTTCGTATAGCTCTTGGTCAGTCTAAGATGGTCACAAAACCTATATCTGGCTTTTTACATGTAATTGTTTATGTAGGCTTTATAATAATAAATATTGAATTACTTGAAATACTAATTGATGGTGTAACAGGATCACACAGATTTTTTTCAAAGTATTTCAATCCATTTTTTTATGATTTTTTAATTGCTTCTTTCGAAATACTTGCATTATTAGTTTTAATCTCAGTTATTATTTTTTGGACTAGAAGAAATATTATGAAGATTAAAAGGTTTTTAAGTGCTGAAATGAAGGGTTGGCCTAAATTTGATGCAGATAATATTCTTTATTTTGAAGTTGTCCTGATGCTATTATTTCTTTCAATGAATGCTACAGATTTAATCCTTCAAGATCGTGGTTTTGAAGGTTATTACAAGGCAGGGTCATTTCCTGTATCATCATTTTTAGTTCCTATTTTTGATTCTTTTGATACCTCAACAGTTTATTTATATGAGAGAATTTTTTGGTGGTTACACATACTAGGTATTCTTTTTTTCCTTAATTATTTATACTATTCTAAACACTTGCATATTTTATTAGCGTTTCCAAATACATATTACTCAAATCTTGAAGAAAAAGGAAAGTTTGGTGTTCTTGAATCAGTTAAAAATGAAGTAATGCTTATGTTTTATCCAGAGAGAGCTTCTAACGAAAATAATCAAGTAGAAAAATTTGGTGCATCTGATGTTCTAGATCTAAATTGGGTTCAGTTAATGAATGCTTATTCATGTACTGAATGTGGAAGGTGTACTAGCGAATGTCCTGCAAATCAAACTGGAAAAAAATTATCACCCAGAAAAATAATGATGGATACAAGAGACAGGCTAGAGAAAGTCTCTTTGAATATTTCAAAAAATAAAGGAGAATTCATAGATGATGGAGATAGACTACTTGATAACTATATTTCAAAAGAAGAACTATGGGCCTGCACATCGTGTAATGCATGTGTGGAGGCATGTCCAATAAACATTGATCCCTTATCCATCATTATGGATATGAGACAATATTTAATAATGGAAGAATCATCCGCTCATCCGGATTTAAATAATATGATGAACAACATAGAAAATAATGGAGCTCCATGGCCTTATAATCAATTAGACAGAGAGTTATGGGCTCAAGAAACACAATAAACATGAAAAAAGAAGAAGTAGAAAATTATTTACACAAGAAAATAGAAAAAGGAGAGACAGTCAGTCCAATCCTGCCAGAGGGTATTAAAAATTATTTAATAGATATTGATGGAACTATATGCGATGATATTCCTAATGAAGAGCCTGATAGAATGGCGACAGCAAAGTTATATCCCGATGCTCTTGAAACAATAAATAATTGGTATGATAAAGGTCATATCATTTGTTTCTTTACTGCTAGAATTGAGTCTCACAGGGAAGTAACAGAAAAATGGTTAGAAGATAACGGATTTAAATACCATAGTTTGTTGATGGGTAAGCCAAGAGGTGGTAACTATCATTGGATAGATAACCATCTAGTTAAGGCTACTAGGTATAATGGAAAGTTTACTGATCTTGTAGAGAAAAAAGTAACAATTGAGGTCTTTGATGACGAGGAAACTAAATAAAACTTAATATGAAAGTACCTATTTTATCAGATCTTAAATCAAAAGGTGAAAACCCAGAGTACTTATTTTGGGTTGGATGTGCTGGTAGTTTTGATGATCGTTCAAAAAAGGTGACTAAGGCTTTTGTTAAAATATTAAACAAAGCAAATATTTCATACGCTATTTTAGGTAAAGAGGAGTCCTGTACTGGTGATCCGGCAAAAAGAGCAGGTAATGAATTTCTATTTCAGATGAAAGCTATTTCCAATATTGAAATATTAAATTCATATAATATTAAAAATATAATTACAACTTGTCCACACTGCTTTAATACAATTAAGAACGAGTATCCTGAATTGGGAGGTAATTATAAAGTTATTCATCATACTACTTTTATTAATAATCTTATAAAAGAAAATAAAATTACAATTGGTGGAGGATACTACAAGGGTAAAAAGATAACTTATCATGATCCATGCTATTTAGGAAGAGCAAATGGTATTTATGAAGCTCCAAGAGAAGTTATTGAGAAACTTGATGCTGAGTTAATTGAAATGAAGAGTTGTAAATCAAAATCTTTATGTTGTGGTGCTGGTGGTGCCCAAATGTTTAAAGAGCCTGAAAAAGGAAATCAAGATATCAATATTAAAAGATCAGAAGAGGCTATAAATACAGATTCAGAAATAGTTGCTGTAAGTTGTCCTTTTTGTAACACTATGATGAGTGATGGTATGACAGCTAAACAAAAAAATATGGATGTTTTAGATATTGCTCAAATGATTGAAAAAGCAGAAGATTTATGAAAGTAGAATTTGATAAAATATCTGATGAATCAAGAATATGGATCTACCAATCCAATGATGATTTTACAGAATCTGATGTTGATATTATTAATAAAAAATCAGAATTATTTGTGAATAATTGGATGGCTCATAATAAAGAGCTGCAAGCATCTTTTAATATATTAAATAATCGTTTTTTAGTCATAGCAGTTAATGAAGAATTTAATCCAATTGGAGGATGTTCAATTGACTATTCACTTCAATTATTAAAAGATATTTCCAATAGCATAAACAAGAACTTATTAGACAGACTTATAGTTAATTATAAAATGGGTTCATTAATTAAATCAACTACTCTAAAAGATTTAAAAAACAATTTAAAAAATGGATCTTTTTCACCAGAAACAGTTATATTCAATATGACAGTTAGTACTAAGAAAGAACTTTTAAATAATTTTGAAATCAAGCTAAGTTCTTCTTGGTTGTCAAAATTTATTTGAAAATGAAAAAACTTCTTCTATTTATAATTTTATTTAATACCTCGTTAATTTATTCACAGGATATTTATTCTGAGTTAAATCATGAAAAGAAACATTGGGTAGATAGTATTTATAATTCTCTTTCATTAGAAGAAAAAATTGCACAATTATTTATTAATTGGGTATCACCAGAGCAGTCAGATTTTGAAGAAATAAAAAAACTAGTTGAAGTAAATAAAATAGGTGGTTTAATATTTTCAATTGGTACAACAAAATCTCACATTGAATGGCTAAATAAGTTTCAAGCAATTTCTAAAACACCTTTGTTAGTTGCTATGGATGCTGAATGGGGCCCATCACAAAGATTGTCTGATGTTTTTCCCCATCCTTGGAACATGACACTTGGTGCTATCCAAGACAATAATCTAGTAAAAAATATATCAAAAAGAATGGCAGAGCAAAATAAGGCTCTTGGAGTTAACTATAATTTTTCTCCATCTGTTGATGTAAATAATAATTCAAAAAATCCAATAATTGGAAATAGATCTTTCGGTGAAGATCCCGAGAATGTATATCAAAAAGCAAAAGCCTACATAAATGGCCATAAAGAGGCAGGAGTATTTACATCAGTTAAACATTTTCCTGGTCATGGGGATACTGACAAAGACTCTCACAAGACGCTTCCTGTTATTAATGGAAGTATGAAAAGACTTAATGAAGTTGAGTTATATCCTTTTAAAAAATTAATTGATGATGGTGTTGTAGAATCTGTTATGACAGCTCATCTTAGTGTTCCATCTTTAGATAAAAAATATCCCTCTTCATTATCAAAAAAAACAATAAATAATCTTTTAAGAGAAGAATATAAATTTACCGGTATAACAGTAACAGATGCACTTGACATGAAAGGTGTTCTTCAAGATCCTACTATCAATGTTGACCTTAGGGCTTTTGAGGTTGGAAATGATATTATCTTGATGTCTACAGATGTTACTAAGGGTATCAATCTAATTGCAGAAAAGCTAAAAAGCGGTAAGATCCCGATGAGTAAATTATCTGAATCAGTAAAAAAAATCTTATCTCTAAAAGCTAAATCTAATTTAGATGGCACGATAAAGATTTCTTCTGAAAATATTCTTGAGAGAGTTAATACCCCTAAAGACACCCTCTTGTATTCAAGAGCAATGGAGTCAGCAATAACATTAGTTAAAAACAATTCCAAATCTCTACCTCTTTTAAAAGATAAAAAGTATTTACATGTTTCATTTGGAAATGAATCAAGCTATCTCTTTAATAAACTAAAAAAATATGTTGATGTTGATTCCTATAATTCAAAAGATTATGATCCTCTCTTTGACAAAACAAAATATGATGGTATAATAATCTCTTATCATGGATCAAGTTCTAGTCCATATTCTTCCAATATAATACCTAAAAATATATCTGAAATTATTGAGAAAATAGGTGAGAACAATAATGTAATATTAAGCTTATTCCTTAATCCATATAGTTTGAATTCTTTTGAAAAAATTGATAGTTTCAATTCAATTGTTGTGGGTTATCAAAATAATATGATCTCTCAAGAAATCATGGCTGATTTATTGACAGGTATAAGGTCTTTTAAAGGGAAATTACCTGTCTCAAATAATTTTTATCCAGTAAATCATGGTATATCAATTGATAAGAATAATACTCTTGGATACTCAAGACCTGCTTATGAAGGTTTTGATCAAAAAAAACTTTCATATCTAGATTCAATTGCGATATCTGCTATAGACTCAATGATGGCTCCAGGAATTCAGATGTTAGTCTCAAAAAAAGGTAAAATTGTATACAATAAAAGTTTTGGATATCATACTTATAAAAAATTAAATAAACTTGAGAATAACCATGTATTTGATCTTTCATCGATCACTAAAATCCTAGCTACTATGCCTTTAGTTATTCAAGAATATGAGAGTGGAAATCTTTCTTTAAATACAAGACTTAATCAGCTATTTCCAAAAAAAAAACTTGCAGATAAAGGAGAAATTACATTAAAAGAAATGCTATCTCACTACGCTAGGTTAAGACCATGGATCCCATTTTATGAAGAAACTTTAAATAGAAAAGAAAAACCTAAGACAAGATTTTATAAGACTAATTCAAGATCATCATTTTCAACACCTGTTACTGAGAATCTATTTCTAAAAAGAAATTATGAGGAAAAAATATTTAAATCAATTGTAGATAGTGAATTGATTGAAAAACTTGAATTTAAATATTCGGACCTTCCTTTTTATTTTTTAAAATTTTGGTTCGAAGACATATATAGTAAACCACTTGATGTATTAGCAGAGGAAAGAATCTTTAATAAGCTTAAACTTGAAAGGACAATGTTTAATCCATATAAAAAATTAAGTTTAGATGAGATTGTCCCATCTGAAGAAGACGATTTTTTTAGATATTCAAAACTACATGGTTATGTTCATGATGAGGGTGCAGCAATGCTTGGAGGTGTATCTGGACATGCTGGATTATTCTCTAATTCCTATGAAGTTGCTGTTATACTTCAGGCTATGATTCAAGGAGGCTCTTACAATAACCAAAGACTTTTTAATTCAGAGTCATTTGATGTTTTTAATACATGCTATTACTGTGAGTATGACAATAGAAGTGGGGTGGGGTTTGATAAGCCTCAAATTGAGGGTAATCACGGCTCAACTTTTGGTGGAGTTTCAATGAATAGTTTTGGTCACTATGGTTATACAGGTTCAATGGCTTGGGCTGACCCTGATGAAGAAATAATTTTTGTATTCCTTTCAAACAGAACCTTTCCAACTAGAGAAAATACGTTGCTTCAAAAAAGTAATATTAGAACAAGGTCTCAGGAAATAGTTTATAAATCAATAATTGATTCAAAATGAAAATTGGAATAGTATGTTATCCCACATTTGGTGGTTCAGGAGTAGTAGCTACTGAACTTGGGATTGAATTGTCAAAAAAAGGGCATGAAATACATTTTATTACATACAGTCAACCTGTAAGATTAGATGCTTTATCAAAAAATCTTCATTATCATGAAGTTAATGTACCCGACTACCCGCTTTTTAAATATGAACCATATGAACTAGCTCTGTCAAGTAAATTATATGATGTAATCTCTAAACACAAGATTGATGTTCTTCATGTACATTATGCGATACCTCACGCATATGCAGCATATATGGCAAAAAAGATACTTGATGAAAATGGATATAGCATTCCTATAATTACTACTCTTCATGGAACTGATATAACCCTTGTTGGTAACCATCCATTTTATAAACCAGCAGTAACTTTCAGCATTAATAAGTCAGATATTGTAACATGTGTATCCAATAGCCTAAGAGATGATACTAGAGAGTTTTTTGGGATAAAACGAGATATTGAAGTAATCCCAAACTTCATTGACATAGATAAATATGATAAAAAACATCATTTGTGTGAAAGGAACATGATTGCTCAGGGAGAAGAAAAGATAATAGTTCATGTAAGTAATTTTAGGCCATTAAAAAGGATAATAGATGTACTTAAAATTTTTGATAAAATCTCACAAAAAATAAACTCTAAACTTATTATGGTTGGTGATGGTCCTGATAAGAAAAAAGCAAAAGATTTTCTAAGAAAAAACGATTTAAAAAATAAAGTTATTTTTCTTGGTAAGACAAATGAAGTTGATGAAATTCTATGTTCATCAGATCTGTTCTTGCTCCCTTCTGAAAAAGAGAGTTTTGGTCTGGCTGCTCTTGAGGCTATGGCCCTAAAAGTTCCTGTAATTTCCTCTAATGTTGGAGGTCTGAAAGAGTTAAACATAAATGGTAATTCAGGCTATACAAGTGATGTTGGCGATATAGATTCTATGTCAAATAATGCTATAGAAATTCTATCTAATGAAAATTTAAAAAAGGAATTTAAGGCTCAGGCTTTTGAGAATGCAAAAAAATACGATATCAAAAAAGTAATTCCTTTGTATGAAGATGTTTATAAAAAAGCTATTAGTAATTCTTAATTAGGGTTGTAAATACTTTTAGCCTCCTTATATATTTGTTCTTTATCAAATGTCATTTTCTTAGTTTTAAATTTAGAATATAAATCCATTTGATCTGTATAGTGTTCTGAGTCAGGATTGTCAGAATTTCCATATGAAATAATACTTTCAAGAACTGGTCCCTTTTCGTTAAATCTAACAAGTCCAATATATGACTCTCCCTGTATTACTTTATGCTTTCCATCTTTGTATGGTCTTGATGACATGGCTGTTATTACGTCAGGGAGTCCCCATATAGGAATTTCTTTATCACCTCTAACTAGTTTTTGAAAATCTCCTAGAGTTATGTCAGTTGATCCAAAATTATTAATCAAATATGACTTTACATCTCTTAAAGCTGATAGAAGTGTTTCCTCACTTACAGTATTATTATTTTTTTGTATTTCATTTCTATATCTCCAAACAAGTTGATAATATAGAACACCATAAATTCCAGCACCATGTGAATCTATATCTGTCTTTCTATCCCACTTTTGAATTATATCTAACATTTCAAACAAATCATTATCGGGATCAATTTTTAGCGTCTCAATTATACTTATGTCCATGAAATTATAGTTAAACTTTGATGGAAATGAATTATCGTATTTAATATCCTTAAAATCTTTGTATGAAACTTTATCGTAACTCTCAATTAATTCAATTAATCTAGTGGATCTATTGTTATCATATGTCTCGTATCCCATTCTCTCACTATAATCTTCTTCTTTAGGGTTTTCATCAGCTGATGTTGATTTAAAAGGAGAATGATTTGCATCATATATAAAACCAGCTTTGGGTTGAATAACTTGAGGGAGATCTTCTATATCATGATATTCAGTCCACAAAGTTTTTTTAGTATCCCCAGGAACGATTCCTTTCCAGTTGTATCCTTCAGCTCTTTTAGGAATTATTCCGTTAGATATATAAAATATCGTATCATATCTATCGGCATATCCAATATTAAAACCTGGAATTTGTTTCATCTTTAAATTATTATAGAATTCAGTAAAATTTTTAGATTTACCCATTCTCCACCATTGTTCTAGCGCTCTAATATTGAAAAGTGTTGGGGTTCTAATTGAGTAGTACCCAGATTTATTTTTTAAAGTTGGACCATAGATACTTTTAAAATACTTTCGATTTATAGTAATTGGAATACCAAGGACTTTAATGCTAATTTTAGCTTTTAATTTTTCTAATTTGTATTCCTCTCCGTCAACAATATACTTTCTATTGTTTTTCATCCTTAATTTGAATACATCAGTTTTGTCTGGATAATTAACAGTATGAGACCAACCTAGGTTTTCATTTACTCCAATTAAAACATGAGGAGTTCCAGGATAAAGAGTACCGATAATATTGGTTCCCTCTTCGCTATTCAGGTGAACCTCATACCATGATGTAGGGCCTTCAAGGGGTTGATGAGTATTAATTGCAAGGAAAGTTTCGCCATTATCAGTTTTATTACTATTCATAGCTATAACATTAGATCCTGTGAGATTTTGATCTAAAAAATCATCCTGCGTATCATTGTTTAGAATTCTTCCTGCCCAGTCCGCACCCTGATTTGAAATAAAAAGCTGAAGCTGACTATACATCATCATCATTTTAGGAGTAATAGGAAAAAGTTTTTTGTACAATACTTTATCTGGGTTGTTTCTTGCATAAGAATTTAAGCCCTGAGCGTATCCAGAAATTACATCAAAATATTCCTCGCTAATTTCTCCTATTTTTTCATCAATAATTTCTTTAGATCCTATAAACTGTGTTATAAAATCAGCTGGGGCTCCTTCAAGTCCTATATATTTTGATAGCATACCATTTCCTGCTAAATATGCCTCTTGTATAGTGGTGAAGTCATCTTCAGCATTTGCCCATGCAAGGCCGTAAGCAAGCTCTGCATCTGTTTTGGCAAATATGTGAGGTACTCCATAATTATCTCTTACAATATCAATATTATTTGGATTGATTTGAGAGTTTAATAAGCTTGAAAAGAGAAATATTGAAAGAAAGAGTCTCATTAAAGAAGAGTCATTTGTATTACTCGAAATACTACATAGCAAGCGAATAATATAATAATTGTCTTTCTGTTTTTTTCGTACCATTCCATTATTTATTTTTTAAAATTAATGACCCAATAGGAATAAAAAGAAGGAGTAGCCAAATATTTGTCAAATAAGATACTAGTATAGATATCAATACTAACATAATACTGATTGTCCACTTTTTCTTCATAATCCTTATGGCCAATATACAATTTATATAGACTATAATAATTTAAATTTTTCTTAAAATAAGATTTATAAATATTAATATATTAGGGATATGAATAATAAAATATTTCAAGGATTTCTAATAGTGGGTTTGGTATTATCATCTTCAACTCAAATTATTGCTCAACAAAAAATATCATTATATAACTCTAGTCAGGATTGTGATCTAAATAAAAAAGACAGAATTGTTGAAAGGGACGGAAGTACATACATATATGAGGTAGAATATCCAGAGATATGGTACTACCCAGCAATAAATAAAGATGACAATAAGCCTGCAGTGCTTGTAATTCCAGGAGGAGGATATACTTTTCTTAGTATTACCAATGAAGGGATTTCAATAGCTGAATGGTTAAACGAGTTAGGTATAGATGCATTTATGCTTAAACATAGACTTCCAAATAATTACGATGGACCATGTAAACAAAATGTTGCCTCTGAAGATGCATTCAAAGCTATTGAAATAATAAGAAATAAATCAAAAAAATGGAATATAGATTCAAATAATGTTGGTGTAATAGGTTTCTCTGCTGGTGGTCATTTGGCATCAACTATTTCAACTAAAGGTAAATTAGGGTTTAATAAACCAGATTTTGCAATTTTAGTTTATCCTGTTATAAATATGAACATAGAAAGACAAACTTGGACTTTTAGTAGTTTATTTGGAGATAATCCTGATGAGAGCATCATTCAAAACTATTCTAATGACTTAAATGTAAATCAGGAAACACCTCCAACAATAATGATTCACTCTAATAATGATGTGGGTACACCTCCTGAAAATAGTATTAGTTATTATTCTGCTCTTAGAAAAAATAATATTCCAGCTTCCTTACATATTTGGGAAGATGGAGGTCATGGATATGGTCTTGCAAAAGGAAGAGGTACAATTGAATCTTGGACAAAAATTGTTAAAGAATGGTTAACCTTAAGAGGTGTAATTAATTAAAAAACAGAAAATTATACCTTAAGCCCTGAAAACATTCAAATTATCATATTCGTAATGTTTGTTATTTAAATGTTTATAAGTGTCAATTTTTAATAGATTTTTTTTCATTTTAACAATATTTTAACTTATCTTTCGGCACATTAACTAAACTTAATTAACATGAAAAAAGCTTTTTTAGTTGTATTGATGTTATCGTCTAGTCTAATTTTTGCTCAGAACAATATCTCTGGTAGTGTTTCTGACGAAAGTGGTAACCCTGTTCCAGGAGCTACAATTGTAGTTGAGGGAACAAACACAGGTGTTGTTACAGACTTTGATGGTAATTATCAAATAAATGCGTCAGCTGGAGACCAGTTGACCTTTTCAAGTTTGGGATTTGCATCTCAGACTATAACTGTTGGAAACCAAAGTCAGATTAATGTTACTTTAATGTCTAGCGTAGACATTCTTGATGAAGTTGTTGTATCTGGTTATCAAACTCAGCAAAGAAGATCTCTTTCTGGAGCTATTGGTACCGTTGATACAGATGAAGCATTCAAGACACAAGTAACAAATGCTGCTGAAGCTCTACAAGGTAGAGTTGCTGGTGTGCAAGTTACATCTGGTGGAGGACCTGGGGCTGCTCCTGTAATTAGAATTCGTGGTTATTCTACTACTAACGATAACTCACCTTTATACGTTATCGATGGTATTCAAACTACAGATCCTAATGTAATGAGAGACATTAACCCGAGGGACATTGAAAACATAAGTGTACTAAAAGATGGTGCGGCAGCAATTTATGGTGCTCGTGCTTCGAACGGTGTAATTGTTGTAACTACAAAAAAAGGTAGCTATAACTCTAAAAATACTTTAGAGATTGATGCTACTTATGGTATTAGTGAGGTTACAAGAGTCCCTGATATGTTAAATGTTCAGCAACATGCTGATATGACATGGCAGAGTATTCTTAATGATGGAAACACTCCATCTCACCCACAGTATGGTAGTGGACCAACTCCATCTGTTCCTATCTTTTTGAATGTACCAATCCCAAGTGGCGCTGAATATGAAGGTGCTGGTGCTAAAGTTGCGCCTGGAGGTACAGACTGGTTTGATGAAATATTCGATCCAGCTGAGGTAACAAACGTTTCTATATCTGCCTCTGGTGGTGGAGAAGAAGGTAGATATCATTTATCTGCAAATTATTTAAATCAAGAAGGTGTAATAATTCATACTGGATATGAGAGAGCATCTACAAGATTAAACTCTGAGTTTAAAATTGGAGATAAGCTAACGATTTCAGAGAACTTAAATGTAACATATGATAAGGAGCTTACTACTAGTGGGAACCCAATTCAAAATGCTGCATTTTCTTCTCCACTTGTTCCTGTAAGAGATACAAACGGAAACTTTGCTGGTACATATTCTAACTCTGCTAGAGTTGGTATTGCTAATAACCCGGTTGCTGATCTTGCTAGAGGTAAAGATGATTATAACAAAAACTTAAGAGTAATTGGTGATATTTCTGTGAAATGGCAAATTACTCCTGAATTATTATTTAAGTCTTCTGCAGGTATTACAATGAGAGACCTTAACGGTAGATATTTTACAGCTCTTAACCCAGAGCATGGTGAAGCAATTTCTAACAACACTCTTTCTGAACAAAGTTTCAGACAAGACTCATGGGTTGTTACAAATTTCTTAAATTATAAAAACTCTTTTGGAGATCATACTTTAGATCTTCTTGTGGGTACAGAGTCTACTAAAAACAATTTTAAAGGTTTTGGTGCTTTAAGAACAAACTATTTATTTGAAAGTCCAAGCTTCTATTTACTAAGTAATGGATCAGGTGTCCCTGTAATTTCTTATGCAAATCAAAGTTCAAACTCAATTTTCTCACTATTAGCTACAGCTAACTGGTCATACGGTGGTAAGTACTTTGCTACTGCTACTGTTAGAAAAGATGATACTTCTAGATTCGCACAAGCTACTGCTGATGCCATATTCCCTTCAGGAAGTGTTGCATGGTTAGTGAGTAGCGAGGATTGGTTTGATAGTTCAGTATTTGATACTCTAAAAATTAGAGCATCTTATGGTGAGCTTGGTAACCAAGAAATTGGTATCTCAAATGCTGATATTAACATTTCTAATATAAATGAGTTCACTGGAGCTTATGCATTTGGTGGAAGTGGTGGAGCTACAGCTGGTGCTGTAATTGCATCTAAAGGTAACCCATTACTTACGTGGGAAACAATGACATCTAAAAACTTTGCAATTGACGCAGGATTCTTTGACAATAAAATGACAATGACTCTTGATGTTTTTGAAAATGTAACTGATGGACTTGTGGCTCAGGATACTCAGAAAATTAGTACCACTGCAATTGATGCTTCTGCACCATATACAAACTTAGGTTCTATGAAGTCTTCAGGTTTTGATTTATCAATTAACTATACTGATGTAACTTCAAATGGTCTTACTTATTCTATTTCCGCTAACGCAACAAAAGCTGTTAACGAAGTAACTGAGCTTATTAGTGACTTCTATTCTGGAGGTAGTCAGAGAATTGGATCTATGACAAGAACTTCTGTTGGTGAGCCAATTTCATACTTCTATGGAAGAAAAGTACTTGGTATTTTCCAAAATGATGCTGAAGTAGCAGCCCATGCAACTCAAGATGGTGCTGGTCCTGGTAGATTTAAATATGAAGATATCAATGGTGATGGTGTTATTAATGATAGTGATAGAACTAAGATCGGTGATCCTCACCCAGACTTAATCTTTGGTGTAAATATGAATTTTGCATACAAGAACTGGGATATGAGTATGTTCTGGAATGGTTCTTTAGGAAATGATTTATTTGATTACACAGCATTATATTACGAGACTCCTTATTTCTTTAATGGAAATAGAAGTACAAGAGTTTTAGATTCTTGGTCTCCAACTAATACTGGTGCTGAGTTACCTGCATTAAGTGAAACAACACTTAACAGTGAGTTTTCTACTGCTAACTCTTTCTTTGTTAGAGATGGTTCTTATGTAAGACTAAGATCTTTACAGATAGGATACACTTTACCTGATGCTATTGCATCTAAGTTAGGTGCATCTAGTGCAAGAGTTTACTATAACGGTACTAACTTACTTACTTTAACTGACTTTACAGGTCTGGATCCTGAAGTACCAAGAGGTGGTGCTTTAGATATTGGTGTTTATGATTCTCAATATCCTTCGAATAGCATATCGTCTTTAGGTATTAATATTAAATTTTAACCCCAAAAATTAGAAAAAATGAAAAAAATTCTAACAATTTTATTATCTGCATCAATTTTAGTGTCATGTTCTGATGACTTTACTGAAATTGATCCTATAGGGTCGCTAAGTGATGCTGCTCTACAGAATGCAACTGGTGTTGATCTTCTATTAACAGGTGCTTATTCAGTACTTGATGGTATTAGAAACGGCGGACCAGGTGCAGATTGGACAAAAAGTGGTGACAACTGGTGGCTTGATGTAATCTCAGATGATGCTCACAAAGGATCAACTGATGGTGACCAAGCTGACTTGCTTCTTCTTGAACTTTATCGACTGGGGATCTACGAATCCTTACTTCGAGGGAAGATGGCAAGCTCTTTTTGCTGGTGTTAATAGAGCAAATGCGGTTATTGACTTGATTAACAATTCAGATAACCCAAGTGATTTTACATCTCAATTAGCTCAAGCTAGATTCTTAAGAGGTCACTATAACTTTGAAATTCAAAGAATGTGGGTGAATGTACCTTACATTTCAGATGAAAACTATGCTGCTAGTGAGTTTAATCAGCCAAACAGTGGTCCTATATGGAGTGCTATTGAGGCAGATTTCTCATATGCTGCTAACAACCTATCATCTTCAAGAAGTGAGCCAGGTAGACCAATTCAGTCTGCTGCTAAAGCTTACTTAGGTAGAACTTTACTTTACCAAGGTAAATGGGGAGAAGCTCTTTCTCAGCTAGAAGCTGTTATTAACTCTGGTGATTATGCACTTAACCCAGATTACTCTGCAAACTTTAGATCTGCAGGTGAAAACAGTTCTGAGATGATTTTCGCTATCCAATTTGCTTCTGATGGAGGTCAGTCTCCACAGGGTAACAGAGGAGGTACATTAAACTTCCCAATTGGTTCTATGACAGGTGGTATGTGTTGTGGTTTCTATCAGCCTTCTCAAGACTTAACTAATGCATTCCAAACGGATGCAAATGGTCTTCCTAAAGCTGACTGGGCTACATCTGATGTAACAAATGACTACGGTATCTATGAAACTGAGCCATTTACTCCACATGCAGGTCCATTAGACCCAAGACTTGATTTCACTGTCGGAAGACGTGGAATTGACTTAAATGGTTTTGGACCTATGACAGGTAAGGATAACATTAGAGCATCTTTTACAGATGTATCTGGTCCTTATGTTAACAAGAAAAACCTTTATACTGCTGGTGACGATGCTAACAGAGGTACCGGTGGTTGGGGTGAGCAAAGAACTGGAATTAACTACCATATTTTAAGATATGCTGACGTTTTATTAATGGCTGCAGAAGCTGCTGTTGAAACTGGTGCACTTGAAACAGGTAGAGGATATGTTAACCAAGTTAGAGCAAGAGCTAAGAACGGTCCACGTGCTGATGCTTCTCCTAACTATGTAATCGATACTTATAACTCAGCTTGGACTGATGCTGCTGCTGCTAGAAATGCAGTTAGACATGAAAGAAGAGTTGAATTAGGTATGGAAGGACACCGTCTTTTTGATTTAAGAAGATGGGGTGTAATGGTTGACGCATTAAATACTTATATTGCAAACGAGGGTAGAACTATTACTCCATTTGGAGCTAGAGCTAACCCAGTTTCAGGTAAGCATAATGCACTTCCTATTCCATTGAATGCAATTGATTCTTCGAACGGGGCTTTATCTCAAAATCCTGGTCACTAATCAAATAAATTCTAGCTAAAAATTAAAGCAGGATGAATTAATTTTCATCCTGTTTTTTTTTAAATTTACCTCATGAAAAATTTAAACCTACTTTCAATATTATTGTTTGCTTCTATTGCATTTGTCTCATGTGATAATTCAGCAAACCAAAATCAGTTTACTTTACTATCAAGTAATGATACTGGTGTTGATTTTACTAATCAACTAAATGAAGACAATGAAATAAATTATTTTACTTATCCATACATATATATGGGTGGTGGTGTCTCTGTTGGTGATATTAACAATGATGATCTTGATGATATTTTCTTTACAGGGAATATGACGAAAAATAGGCTATATCTTAATAAAGGTAATCTTAAGTTCGAGGATATAACTGATTTATCTGGTTCCGGTGGTGATGATAGATGGTACACTGGATCTACAATGATTGATATCAACAATGATGGATTATTGGATATCTATGTATCTGTTGCTGGATTAGACGGAATTAAGAACAATGAGTTATATATAAATAATGGAGATAATACATTTACTGAATCTGCAAAAGATTATGGAATTGATGATATAGGAAATAGTGTTCAGGCAACTTTCTTTGACTATGATAAAGATGGTGATTTAGATCTATATGTTGCTAATTATCCTATTACACCTTTTGATGCTCCGAGAAGTTATTACTTCTATAAAATGCAAAATACTGATGATTATGAAACAGATAATCTATACAGAAATGATGGTTCTTCATTTACAAGGGTAACTGAAGAAGCTGGCCTTAGAACATACGGTTTAACCTTAAGTGCAACTATAGGAGATTTAAATAATGATAGTTATCCTGATATCTACATATCTAATGATTTTAGCTCTCCAGACTTTATGTATATGAATAATGGAGATGGAACTTTCTCTGAATCTGTAAAAGAGACTACTAATCAAACATCTTTTTACGGGATGGGAGTTGATATTGCAGACTTTAATAATGACTCATATCTTGATTACATCCAAGTTGACATGGATGCAAAAGATAATAGAAGGTCAAAGGCTAATATGGCTAGTATGAATCCTGATCTTTTTTGGAGTACAGTTAACTACGGTTTTCACTATCAATATATGCACAATACACTTCAGTTAAACAGAAGAATTGAAGGTGATAAGCCATTTTTTAGCAACATATCTAGACTTTCAGGTATTTCTTCAACAGATTGGAGTTGGGGGCCACTTCTTGCAGATCTTGATAATGATGGTTGGAAAGATTTATTTATATCTAATGGAATAAGAAGAGAGATAAATCACAGAGACTTCTTTAACGAGATTAAGTTAAGACCAATGTCAAATGATAGTCTTCTTTATTATACAGAGCAAATGCCATCTGAAGCAATTGCTAACTTTACATTTAAAAATAATACTGATTTAACTTTTACAGATGTTAGTGAATCTTGGGGGTTAGATCAAAAAAACTTCTCTAATGGTGCTACATATGCGGATCTTGACAATGATGGTGATCTAGAGCTTATTGTTAATAATGTTGATCAGGAAGCACAGATATATAGAAATAATTCCAAGAATAATTTTATAAAGGTTAAGCTTAAAGGAAGTGATCAGAATCCAATAGGTATTGATAGTAGGGTTTTTGTTAAGACTTCTGATAATAATCAAATGCAAGAATTAACACTTTCTCGAGGTTTTCAGTCTTCTGTTTCAACATATTTGAATTTTGGAGTAGGTAATGAAGAAATAATTGAATCAGTTAAGGTTTTATGGCCTGATGGTAAAACTGAGCAATTAAATAACGTTGAGGCTAATACTACTATTGAATTTGATATTAAAAACTCTAAGATAGAGGCTTTAGATGATGAAAAATTAAATCTATATTTTGAGAACGAAGAAATAGTTAATCACAAGCATAAAGAGAATATTTATGATGATTATGCAAAAGAGGTGCTACTTCCTCACGAAAACTCAAAATTGGGACCAGGGATTGCGACTGGAGACATAAATGGAGATGGTCTAGAGGATTTTGTTATTGGTGGAGCAAAGGATCAATCAACAGGTTTTTATTTTCAAAATTCAAATGGATCATTCTCACAAAGAAGTTTCTACTTCTCAAGCTCTCATAGTAAATATGAAGACATGGACATGATTTTAAATGATTTTGATAGTGATGGGGATCTAGATCTTTATATAGTTTCTGGTGGTAATGAGTTTGAACCTAATTCTCCGATCCTTAAAGATAGAATCTATGTTAATGATGGAAGAGGCTATTTTTCTTACTCTGAAAGTTCTGTTCCAAATAATTATTCAAGTGGAATGAGGGTTTCTAGTGAAGATTTTGATAAAGATGGAGACCTGGACCTTTTTGTAGGTGGAAGGGTTGTTCCAGGTAGTTATCCGTTACCTGCCGATAGCTTCCTACTTGTAAATCAATCGGATAAAGATGAAATTAAGTTTGTTAATGCAGATTATTCTGATTTTCCTTTCAGGGATATAGGTCTTGTGACATCATCTGTTTGGGTAGATTATAATAATGATGGTTGGAAGGACTTAATTGTTGTGGGAGAGTGGACTCCTGTTAAATTTTTTAAAAATCAAGATGGTAAATTTAGTGAGGACAAATCAATGATCGATGAAGATTCCACTAGAGGTTGGTGGTATGATGTAATTGCTGAAGATTTTGATAATGATGGGGATATGGACCTTGTTGTTGGTAACCTTGGCAATAATTACAAATATCAAGCTACCGAAGATGAAACATTTGATATCTTTTATAATGATTTTGATAAAAATAATAGTGGTGATATTGTACTAAGTTATTATAATGATGGTGAGCAGTTCCCTCTGAGAGGTAGACAATGTTCATCTGATCAAATACCTGCAATAAAGACAAAGTTCCAAGACTATGATGCCTTTTCTATTGCTACCCTTGAGGATGTATACGGAGACACAGATCTTGATAATTCTTTACACTATTTCACTAAAACATTTTCATCTATTTATTTAGAGAATACTGGTAATTCATTTGAAATGAATAAGTTACCGGTACTAAGTCAGCTTTCTGCAATAAATAAAATCTTAAAAAAAGATATTGATAAAGATGGCTATGTAGATATTATTGTTTCAGGAAACATGTTCAATTCTGAAGTTGAAACTCCAAGAAATGATGGGAGTGTTGGAGTATTTTTAAAGTTTGAACCTGAAACAGGGTTTCAAGCTGTTCCAACTAAGGAAAGTGGTTTATTTTTAAATGGAGATATTAAGGATATGGAATTTATTAATCTTAAAAATAATGACTATATTATCTCAGCTAAAAATAATGATCTAATTGAGTTTACAAGAATTAAATAATAAGTTATATAAAGCATTTTGCATAATTGCTTGTGCTGTTTTTATTACCTCATGTTCTTCAGGTAACGATAAAGTCAATATTACCTATGAAATAAAAGAATATAGGGATTCACGTTTTGATGTAAATTTTACAATCAACAATACTTCTAGTATTGACTTAAACTCTCCTTGGTCTCTGCACTGGAATCAGCAGAGTTCAATTATTGATGAGCAATCAGTTCCTGAGAATGTAATTTATGACTATGTAGCTGGACAGTCATATAATATTTTAACCTTTGGTAAAGACTATATTCTAGCTAAAGACTCTTCTTTTTCAATTGATCTAAGTCAGAGAGGAATAGTTAGACGACAATCTGATCTTCCTGTGGGAGGTTTTATTGTTAGTAATGATGATATTTTAGATGTAGAGTTTGATTATGTTTGGAAAAATGCAAAAGGAATAGAAAAACTTAATGCTCCTACTTCAGTTGATAGGTATAATGAATACATATCTAATAGTTTGTTAGATAAATCTGATCTCGACTACATTATACCAACTCCATCTAATTTTATAATAAATGATGGAGAAGTTGAAATGCTCAATAATTATTCAATAGTTATAGATGACGAGTTTAATTTGAGTGAACAGCTAATCAATTCAGTATTTGATGGAATAGTAAGCATTAATTTTGATGATACCAATGAAGTTATAAGCAGAATTACTATTGATTTAGATGAGAGTATAAATGCTGAATCATATCAATTGAGTGTTTCTGATGGAGGAATCTCTATTAGCTCGGCTGATAGCGCTGGTGCACTTTATGCTTTACAGTCATTAAAACAAATATTTCTAATCTCTAAATTAGAGGATACTCCATTGAAATTTATTGAAGTTAATGATTCGCCTAAATTTTCATATAGGGGTATGTTATTAGATATATCTAGAAATTTTTATGGTCCTGAGAAGATTAAGCAAATAATTGATTATCTATCTTTTTTTAAAATTAATTATTTAGATTTTCGTCTTACTGATGATGAAGGATGGAGACTAGAGATTCCTGGACTAGAAGAACTGGTCGAAGTAGGATCAAAGAGGGCATATACAAAGGATGAGTTCGAAAATTTAATACCTATGTATGGCTCTGGTCCGGATACAAATTCAACAGGATCAGGATACCTTTCAAGATCTGACTATGTTGATATTCTTAAATATGCAAGTGAAAGAAATATCAGCGTTATTCCGCAAATAAGTGTGCCCTCGCATATGAGATCTGCTATAGTTTCAATGAATGCTAGATATCAAAAATATATGGAAATGGGTAATCAAGTCGAAGCTGAAAAGTATTTATTGATCGATCCAGATGATAAAAGTGAATATTACTCAGCTCAGGGTTTTACTGATAATATAATGAACATATGTAGGGAGAGCTCATTTACATTTTATGAAAAAGTAATTGATGAGATCTACTTAATGTACAAGGATGCAGGTGTTGAGATGACTAAGTTTGGTGTTGCTGCAGATGAATTACCTTATGGAGCATGGCAGAAATCACCAATGTGTGATAAGTTTATGAGTGAAAATTCAATTTCAGGAGATTACAACGCACTTTATGAACTTATGCAGAGAAGAATTTATAATAAGATCTCTTCATATGGTGCAACAATGACTGGATGGGATGATATACTACTGAAGTTGACTGAGAAAAATCAGTCTGAAACTCAAATTAAAGACTTTTTTAAGGATGATGATATTTTACTGTTTGTATGGAAAAACGATTGGGGTCAAGGAAGGCAGGATATGATTTATAAGTATGCTAATCTTGGATACAAATCAATAATGAGTAACTCAAGTGCATTTTATTTTGATATGGTAGATGATAAAGATCTTGACAATATTGGTTTATCATGGAGTGGCTATGCTAATTATAAAGATATGTGGACTGTAGATGTATATGATGTGTTTAATGATCTATATGGTGTAGAAAAAAATAATATTTCGCAAAACTACATTGATAATTCAGTAAAACTAGACCAAGATAAAAGAGATAATATTATAGGTGTTCAATCACAAATTTGGAGTGAAACTATCAGAAATGAAGGAATACTTGATTATATGTTTATGCCAAATATTATAGTTTTTTCTCAAAAAGCATGGTCTCATGATAATTCATGGATGGATATCTCTAACAATGATGTCAAGAGAGAAAAAATTGATATTGAGTGGAATAAATTTGCTAATAATGTTGGCCAAAGAGTTCTGCCAATGGTTGATAATATCTTTGGTGGATTGTCTTATGATCTGCCAAAACCAGGAGGTAAAATTATTAATGATACTCTTTATGCAAATACAGTGTTTCCAGGTCTAAATATTAAGTATACTCTTGATGGATCTATTCCAAAAGAATCAAGCGAAAATTTTAAATCACCTATTAAAATCAATGATGATGATATTGTAAACCTCAGGTTGTTTAACAATAAAGGTAGGGGAGGTAATAGTATAATTGTTGAAAATAAAAATGAATAAAAGACTACTCTCAATTGATGTGCTAAGAGGAATGACTTTAATCTTTATGATTATAGTTAATACACCTGGTTCTTGGAGTCATGTGTATGCTCCACTTCTTCATGCTGATTGGAATGGTTTAACTCCTACTGATTATATTTTTCCAAATTTTTTATTTATAGTTGGAGTTTCAATTGTACTATCTCTGAATAATAGAAAGAGTGATTTTAATAAAAATCAAGTTATGAAAAAGATTATTTGGAGAGCATTAAAGATTTATCTTGTTGGAGTCTTTTTATGGGTATTCCCTGATTTTGATTTTGAAAATATTAGGTGGACTGGTGTTCTACAAAGAATATCTTTTGTCTTCTTGTTCTGTGGCTTTATATACTTGTTTATTGAAAAGAAATACTTTATCTATTTATCCTTCATAACACTCGTTCTTTATTGGGCTATTATGTTATATTTTCCAGTGCCAGGTATAGGACAACCAGATTTAAGCGTTCCTGAACTTAATTTAGCACATTACATTGATAATAAATACTTACCAGGAGTAATGTGGCAAGATACATGGGATCCAGAGGGTATCCTTACTACAATACCATCAATTATTACTGGTGTTTTTGGATTAATTGCTGGTTCTATTCTTGTAAGTAAAATAAATATAAAGGATAAAATTATTAAGCTATTCTCAATTGGTCTAATGTTGGTTTTTGTAGGAGACTTTTTTAGCTGGTCTTTTCCTGTCAATAAAAACCTTTGGAGTACATCCTATACATTCTTAATGGCTGGTATGTCTTTTATGTTAACTGCCGCTTTTACGTATCTTATAGATGTTAATGGTTACAAGAAATTTAAGATGTCACAAGTGTTTGGAACAAATTCAATTTTCACTTATGTTTTAGCAGGCTTGCTAACATCTATATTCTACAGTGATAGGGTTTTAGGAGTTGAGTTAAACTCTCTATTTGTAGATACCTTAATTAATATTGGAATATTTCCTAAACTAGCTTCTCTAATATATGCAATCATATATGTTATGATTATATATGTGCCTGCATATTATTTATTCAAAAAGAAAATATTTATAAAGCTTTAGTAGTTGCACTCATCGAGCTCTAAGAGATCGTCAAGGTAAGACTCATCAGTTTTATAAAAATAAATTGTATTTCCACCTGTTGATTTAGTTTTTTCGACAAGAGTATCATTAACTATTGTGTATAACCAGTTAGAACCGTTAAAGTCCTCAGATAAGTTTATTTTAGTTTGGTATTTAAATTCTGCATCTACAATGAAGTTATTCTCATAACTATAGCAATTATATCCAGATATATAAACCTCCAAATAAGCACCTTTTTGATTGTCGTTAAATGTCCATATTGATTGATTATTGTTAGTTGTCCAATAAGTACCGTCCAAGCACTCTAAAAAAGTTGAACAGTCGCTTGATTTCTCGTTATTAGAACAACTAATAAAAATAATTGACAATAAAAGAACTGAGATATAGTTAATTTTTTTCATATTAATAGATATAAGGAACTTGATCAAGTGCAAGTTTTATATTGGTCTCTGGCCTTTGACAAGTTTTGTTTTGACATACATAAATATAGGTTTCATCCTCAAAATATCTATCAATGAATAAAGGAATTTCACTTTCAATATTTGATTGAACTACTATAGTATTAGGAATAAAAGTCTTTGAAATATTATCTGTTACATCTTTCGCATTTGGACCAATTACAGCAATTTCATAGAAAGACTCGACTCTATTTAGGATGTTATTTGCCCAAACAGAATAGGAGTTAATGTTGCCGTCAATAATATCTTTTACAGATGATACCATCTTGTCAGATAAATCTAGATAATAATCATCAAAAATTACATGCCCAATATTATAAAGTTGCTCAGCAATTATTGAGTTAGGGGAGGGTATTACTCCATCATCAATTGATATTACTTTTGAAAAGAGCTCCTCATTGTTACTGTAAAATAAAAGATCAGAATTATTGTCTTTATATATTTCTAGTGCTTGATCAGTTATTTTTTTTGAAAAATTAAAATAAGATTCGAGTCCTGTAGCTTGAAAAAGTTTCATAGAGGCTTTTGAAAAATATGCATAGTCTTCAAGTACTCCTTCTTGATACTGATTCTCTTTGTAAGTATGTATTAGTTTATTTTTTCTGAAAGAATTTTTTTCAAGCTCATCAAACATATTAACAGCTAGATTCAAAAAATCATCATCTTTAAAAGCTTCATAAGCATCAATTAAACCAATTATAGCAAGAGAATTCCAGGATATAATAATTTTATCATCGATTCTTGGTTTAGTTCTTTTTGATTTAATCTCTAAAATATTTTTTATCCACTCAGATTTAAAATCATCAAGCTCGTTTTTGCTAATATTATTTAAGTTAATCCAATCATCTTCTAGTGAATATTCATTTGGAAGAAGTAAATATTTATCATCTTCCCATGGATTACTGAGTTCAATGTTATAGTAGCTTGTAAATAATTCAAAATCTGTACTACCTGAAATCTTTTCTAGTTCTTCTTTTTGAAATGAATAGTACTTTCCCTCTTCGCCATCTGTATCTGCATCCATTGCTGCGAAGAATAGGCCGTTTTTAGTTGATAATTTAGACTTAAGGAAAGAAATTGTTTTATAGACAACATCTTTGTATGATTCTTTTTTAAATATTTTATATGCCTTGGAATAAAGGCTTATCATTTGAGCTTGATCATATAGCATTTTTTCAAAGTGTGGTATCTTCCATTCGTCCTCAACTGTATACCTATAAAACCCTCCCTCAACAAAATCATTTAAACCACTGTATGCAATAATGTCAAGAGTATTTTCAACATGATCTAAAACACTCTTGTCTTTATATAACCTACCATAATTGAGGAGAAATAAATATTTTGATGGTGAAACAAATTTCTGTTGTGCTATATCTCCACCATTAACCAAGTCCCATTTTTCTCTCCAACTATTTAAATTATTGTCAAGATATTGACTATCAAATACTGAAACTTCTTCCTGCTTTTTTATTGTATTTATGTCTGTCACACCTTCTTTAACATTATTAGCTATCTCTTTTAGACCATCGTAATTGTCTCTCTTTAATCTAATAATCCTTTTCAGAATATCATCCCATTGAGCAGTAGTGTGGTAAGTTCCTGCATATATTGGGCTTCCATCAGGAAGTGTAATAACATTAAGCGGCCATCCACCCATTCCTGTCATTAGCTGAGATGCAGTCATATAGACTTGATCTACATCTGGATTTTCCTCTCTATCAACTTTAACATTAATGAAGTTCTCATTCATTACTTTTGCAATTGAGTCATTTGCAAAAGTTTCTTCTTCCATCACATGACACCAATGACAGCTCGAGTAACCAATACTTATAACAAGAAGCTTATCCAGGTCTTTAGAGACGTCAAATAAAGAGTTTGACCATCTTTGCCAATTTATAGGATTCTCAGAGTGTTGTTTTAAGTAAAGACTTGTTTCCTTACCAAGTTGATTTTTATTAATGCTCTCTGTTGTCACACCTGAATTACATGAATATATAAGACATAAAAATAAACTATATAATTTTAAGTTAAAGAAGCTGTAAGTTTTCAAATTCTTATTTTTTCCCATTTTAAAAATTAATTTATCAAAAAATCTAATATTTTTTTTTTGATTTCATAAATCTATGAAAATTTATTACTCTCTTTTCTAGTTAACTTCTTTCTACTTGTAAATTTAATGTAGAATTATGCACTATCGTGCACAATTAACCTAGTTTATGTTCGCTACTTAAATGTAGTATCTGATTTGCAAACCTGCCTTTTTATGGTTTTTTAGGCAGGTTTTTTCTTTACAAGCAATATTTATCTCCAACTGCAACTGAATTATATGTTTCTTCATCCACCTTACCTGTTCCATAAGGATCAGGAACACCACTACTTAAAGTGTTGTTTGAAGTTTGATAGTCCATGTCATTATCTAATAGAAAGTAGAATTCGCCATTAATAATCTCTTTTCCCTCAATGGTATAGCATCTTTCTTTTTTACTACAAGAGAAAATAATCAGTGATAAAGTTGCTAAATAAAAAAATCTCACTTTATTCGTACTGTTTCCAAATAAAAGTTGATCCATCATTATTTACTGCAAGTACATCAAACTTTGCTCTTTCATCAGATACTTCCATTCCTGGAACATTAATACCAGCAGGCATTCCAGGAACTGTAATACCTTTAATATCAGGCTTTTCAGCTAATAGCTTAGTTATTGCATCATGAGGAACGTGACCTTCAATAAAATAACCTGAAATAAAACCAGTGTGGCATGATGATAAACTCATATCAATACCAGCATTAACTTTAGTGTTATACATGTCATTTGTCTTAATGGCTTCTACATTAAAACCATTTTGTTCCATATTTTCTACCCATCCTGAACAACATCCACATGTTGGAGATTGATATACTACAAGTTTTTCTTTTGTATCTTGGTTACAAGCAAAAAGAAGAAGTGATAATGTTAAAATTATTTTTTTCATAATGCAAATATCGTTTTTTTTTGAATATGGAACTCAACCCTCAAACGTTAAAAAAAGCTTATAGTTTCCTCTCTAAAGATGAATGTTTAAAATTTCTTATCGATAGATTCTCAAATGAAATTGATATTAACGAAAGGCAAGATGATAATTTTGCAAAAGCACTTTCTTATCTAATAATCGAACAACAAGTCAGTTTTAAAGCTGCAATTAAGATTAAAGAGAGATTTAAATTAAAAATTACCAACTTAAGTAATAATGAGGTTCTTAATATTGATTTAAACGAACTGAAATCAGTAGGTGTCTCATATAGAAAAGCAGAATACATCAAGAACGTCTACGAATATTTTGATTCCTCAAGTTTTGACTTCAAATCTGCCTCTAGTGAGAATGTGATTACAGAGTTAACAAAAATAAAAGGTATTGGTTTGTGGTCATCAGAAATGTTTCTAATGTTTGTACTTCTTAGAATTGACATCTTTTCTAAAGGTGATCTTGCACTTATGAATAGTATAAAAAGAAATTATAATATTGATTTAAAACAAACAAATGATCTTGACAAATTAATTGACTCTTGGTCACCATATAAAACTGTTGCCTCACTTCTTTTATGGAAATCCATAGAGGAAGGTTATTTTTACTCATAATGTATTAATTTTACCCTAATGGAAAAGTTAAAGGACTTAGTGATTAATGCTTACTATGATATAATGTCTAATCCATTATTGTCTATTATCATTAGAATTATATTCGTGTGTTTTATATTAATATTGATTGCATATTTCCTTTTTTATGCAATAATCTTTGCTGTAATATTAATACCTATATATTATATTTGGAAATATCTAAATTCAAAATAGCTTGGACAAATTAACTGCTACCCAAATTGAAGCTGAACTAATTAAACTAAATAATTGGAACCTCAAAGATAATTTATTGTCTAGAGTTTATAAACTAAACTCTTTTATGGATGTTATGAGCTTTTCAAATTTGGTATCTGACAAATCAGAACAAATTGATCATCACCCAAAGATGATAATTGACTACGATACCATTGAATTTGAGTTGTCAACCCATAGCGTTGGAGGAATTACAGTTCTTGATTTTGAGTTAGCAAATTTTATAGAAGACACTTATGATGAGTTATTCCAATCTGATTAAATATAGTTTTTTTTCTACACTAAGTTTATTTTTTATATCCTGTAGCGGTCCTGAGAAGCTTGATTTATCAAATATTGAATCTGAGGTAATTACTTTTTATGAAAATGAAACTGAGGAAAACAACTTTCCATCTATGATGATATCAACTAATGGACAGCAAATAGTTGATGAACCAAAGATCAATGCTAACCTAGCTGTTATTGAGAATAAAAATGAAACTAATTATAAAATTGGTATTGAAATTAGAGGTAGTTCATCACAAATGTTTCCAAAAAAATCATACGGTTTTGAAACAAGAAATTCTGACTGGTCAGAAGATATTGATGTAAACCTTGGTGGATTTCCTGAGGAAGAAGATTGGATTCTTTATGGACCTTACTCGGATAAATCTCTAATTAGAAATAAACTAACTTTTGATTTATCAAACTCAATTGGATATAAAGCAAGCAAAGTTAAATTTTATAATCTTTATATAAATAATGATTACAAGGGTTTGTATGTATTGATGGAAAAAATAAAAAGAGATGAAAACAGGGTTGATATAACAAAGCTTGAAGGTGATAGTGTTGAAGGTGGTTATATACTCAAAATTGATAAACCAACAAGTGATACCGGCGCTTGTAATTCATGTATAGATTATTACTATGATAGCCCATTTTCATTTAGATCACAATATGATACAGATGGTAATCTTTCATCTGGATCTTCAGTTTTTTTTATAAGTCATTACCCAAAACCAGAGGATATAACAATTGATCAAAAAAATTATATTTCATCAATAATTAACGAGTTTGAGTCAATATTATCATCTGATAATTTTGATGATCCTGAAACAGGATATCAATCTGTTATTGATATTGATTCTTTTATTGATTTTTTTATAATGAATGAAATAACAAAAAATATAGATGGATATAGAATCAGTACATTTATAAATGTAGATATTGATAAAAAAATTAAGATGGGTCCAATTTGGGATTTTAATCTTGCTTTTGGAAATGCTGATTACTGTGATGGTGCAAATACACAAGGATGGATGTATAACTTCAACACTATTTGTCCTGGTGATTCGTTTCAAGTCCCTTTTTGGTGGAGAAGGTTAATGGAAAGTGAATATTTTAAAGAAAAACTGAAAGATAAGTGGCAGTTATTCAGAACAACTACACTTAGTAACGTATCTATTGAAAGTCAAATTGATTCTTATGTTGAATATCTAAATACAAATAATGTTGTAGCTGAAAATTTTAATAAATGGCCTATACTTAGTAAATACGTCTGGCCAAACTATTTTATTGGAGCTACACATGAGTCAGAAATCAATTATCTGAAAGGCTGGATAAATCAAAGATTAAACTGGATGGATGGTCAAATAAATAACTTCTAAGGCAATCTTTTACCCATACTTGCTTCTAATAGTTCAAACCAGTCTATTAATTCAATTTCAATATCTTCGACCTTAGATGATCTTATTATTCTATCTTTTTTTGTAGTTCCAATTACTGGGTAAATTTTTGATTCATGCTTAAGTATCCAACTTATTAAGATTTCATCTTGACTACATGAATATTTTGAGCACATTTTCTCAATCTTCTCAATTAAAAGCTTGTTACCTGATGAAAAAAAGTTGCCAAGAGGACTATATGCCATTGGTTTAATATTATTTATTTGCATATAATCAAGTGTTCCATCAAACATTGGTTCATAGTTAGTTAAAGAGAAATTAATTTGATTAAATGATATTTTCAAATGTTTTTCAATCAGTGACATCTGAGAAACTGTGAAGTTGGATACTCCAAATGATTTAATCATTTTTTTATCCATCAGGTAATCTATAGTATCACCAATTTCATTAATATCCATTATTGGACTTGGCCTGTGCAGTAATAGGGAGTCAAGATAATCAGTATTTAGGTTATTTAGTGAGTTTTCTACAGACTTAATTATATGACTTTTGGAATAATCATAGTGTTTTACATCAATTTGAAGCTTTTCGCATGGATACATAATACCACATTTTGAAATAAAAATGACTTTTTCACGTTCTATTCCAGATAATTTAAAAGCTTTTCCAAATGCTTCTTCAGTAGTATAGCCTCCGTAAATATCTGCATGGTCAAATGAATTAATTCCATTTTCATATGCACACCTAATTAATTCTGAGATTTCCTTGGGTGAGTAATTAGCTCCCCAAGATCCCCAGTTCATAGTTCCTGAAATTATTCTTGAAAGATTCATATTTTGAAAGGAATTGATGAATGGTGAAGGATAACCTTTATTTCATCATCATATTTTTTATAGACAAAAGAATATTCTACTTTAATGTTGCTTGTTTCATTTTTAAAAGTATAGTTACCCATTGCAATTGCAATATCTTCATTGATAATAATGTTTGAGTTGTCAAAAAGTATTTCCGACCAGTTTGATAAAGCAAAACCGTTATCTTCTTTACAAACTCTATTATCACCTGCAATAAAATATGAAAAAGCTGAATCTTTTGTGTTTCTGAACTGTTGATTGGCAGCTTTAGTAGGTTTAAAAAGTACCTGATTCTGAAAGTCATAAATTTTATCTAAAAAATCGCTAGTAAAAGACTCTAGAGAATCTCTATCATTAGAGAGTCTACCCATTTTGATTATTCCTGAGGCCCATTTCTTTTGAATATTTATTATCTCTTCTTTTTTCATTTATATTTTATGAATCTTAAAAATAAAGTATTTGAAATTATTGTTCAATTGATATAGCAGAAAAATTTGTTATATCATTTCCATTAGATTGATATTTAATATCTATTGGGTTACAACAAACCTCACAATCTTCAATATAAGAGTCTTCATAAAGTGATTTATCAAATATCATTGATATTTCTTCCCAGCAATAAGGACATTGAAAAAAGAACTCTTCTGTCATTGGAATAAGCTTAGAAAAATAGAAAACAGCATCATGATAAACACTAAAATTAGAAACGGTCTAAAAAAACTCATAATCTTATTGTATTGAATTGTTTGCTATATTAGTCTTTTCAAAAAATAAATTAACAAAAATTAAACTTAACATGAAAAATTTTATTACAATTTTATTTCTAACTGCTGGGTTGTTTCTAAATGCCCAGTATTACTCAATAACTTTTGTAAATGTTCCTCAGGAGAATATAGCAGAGTTTGAGAGAATTGAAACTACATACTGGTCAAAAGTAGCTAAACACAATATTGAAAATGGTAAACAAATCAATTGGGGTTTAGTAGCTAGAGTAGGTGGTGGATCAGATACATGGAACTATGCATTTATTAATGTTTACGAAACAGCTGAACAAATGACTGATGGTTCCGTTTGGGATCCTAAATCTATTCTTGGAATTGATCCTGAAGAAATTTCAACAAATCACTTAACAGATGGTTATGGTGTAACTCATTGGAGTGTGAAGGCTTCGATTCAGGGATCCGGAAATGCTGCTGTATGGAACTTTGCTAGACCAGCAAATCTTGGTGCATTTATTGAAGAAAATCAAAAACTTTGGGGTCCAGCTTTTGAAAAAGATATGGGTGGAAGAAAAAACTGGGGAGTTGGTCAAAAATTAAATAATATAGAGCAACAATACTCAACTGTTATGACGTGGGATTCATTTGAAAGTGTTGCTGATGCTATAAAATTTATGAATGGTGAATTTTCTCAACCACAAGTAAGAAATTCAAAAATGGCTGAAATTATGCCTAATGGATTTACTTCAAGAATCATTGTTAGAGATGTAATGTGGGCTGTAGATTAATCTCACTTTTAAATTATAAACTTTAAAAAGACCTCTTAATGGGGTCTTTTTTTATGAAAATATCAGAGAAAAAGCCATTATTATCATTAGCGCATTTTCAATAAAAGTTGCTTCAGTCATTGGAAGGTTTAGTGTAGTTCCAAGACAAGCACATTTTATACTTCTCTTATTTATTAGCGTTTGAGTCACGCCAATAGTTGTAATGCCTAAAACTATAACAGTTAGTATTAAGGCAATATTTACTTCAAACCTGATTAAAAACATCATGCCTAATATTACTTCTATAAATGGATATATATAACCATAAATTGGAGCTTGTTTTGCAAGAGGATCATACATCCTAAATGACATTGAAAATCCTTTAATATCAAGAATTTTAAAAAAACTAAAAATAATATAGAAAAGACCCATAAAATCTAGCATTGCATTACTTGAATTCCAGTTTTTATAATTTAATAATATGCTAGTAATGAATATATATCCAAGAATTATAAATAAAGGTTTAAGTTGTTTAATCTTACTTTCTTTTATAGTTACGTCACCATGGGTATCCAAATTGATGCCTTCCTCGTTAATTAAACTGTATTTTGGGGGTAAAGTTTCTTTGATTAAAGAAAAGCTTATAGGATTCTTGGAGTAAATTACTGCTTGTCCTCTGGCAAGGTCGACCTTAACATTATCTACTCCATCTAATGAGCTTAGCTTATTCTCGACTGATGACTTGCATCCTTCACATGTCATTCCAGATATTTGGAGTATGCTTTTCATTATGTAAAATTACCTAAATTTATACTTATATGTCAAGAATAAAACTAATACTTCTATTAACTCTGTTTGTTCTTACAGTTTCTTGTAATGTACATACTTTTACATTTGGTGAAGGGCCCTCAGAGGGTTATTCTAAAGTTTTAAAACAACATAATTTTATTGGAGGATTTATTTCAAACAAAACACCTGTAATTAATGAAATTAATGATGAAATTAACTATAGTATAGTTGTAAAACAATCCTTTTTTGATGGGGTATTTACTATTTTTTCATTTGGCCTATATACACCTACAACAATTATTGTAAACAAATAGTAAATAACTGATATATAATTTATTACAAATTATACTTCAAGTAAAGAATTGGTGTTAACTTTACTTGAATTTGTAAAATTAAAGTCAATTCTGCCTAAGTAAACTCCACCTCTGCCAACCTGATTAATAATTACATTTTTGTTCTTTTTATTCTTTGTAATAAGAGGTTCTTTTAAAAACGTATGAGTATGCCCACCAATAATTAAATCTATATCACTTGTCAAATTGAGCTAACTTAGTATCACTTATTTTATTAGAATTATATTCATGACCCAAATGTGAAACACAAATGATTAGATCACATTTTTTTTCATCCTTTAAAATTTTTGTCATTTCATCTGAAATTTCAACTGGATTATAATATTTCGTTTCTTTATAAAGATTAGGGTTAACAAGTCCTTTAAGCTCAATACCTAATCCAAACACACCTATTTTAACACCTTGTTTTTTGTATATTCTATAAGGAGCTGTTAGTCCTTCTAATTCAGTATTTACAAAATCATAGTTTGATATAATAAATTGGAAATTTGTACTTAAAATATTCTTTTTTAGAGTATCTAATCCAGCATCAAACTCATGATTTCCAATTGTTGCAGCATTATAACCCATTTCTTTCATAAGCTTTAGTTCTAGTTCTCCTTGAAAGAAATTAAAGTAAGGAGTTCCTTGAAAAATATCTCCCGCATCAAAAATTAAAGTATTGGGATTAACCGATCTAATTTCATTAAATATACTTGCTCTTCTCGCAAAACCACCTCTACCAGGAAATCTATTATGGTTGACAGGAAAAGGTTCAATTTGACTATGGACATCATTAGAATGAAGAATTGTAACTTTTACATCTCTAAAAAGTTGAGTGCACGAGTTTAGACCTAGAACTGATAGTGATGCAATACTGGAGTTATATATAAACCTTCTTCTATTCATTTCTTATAAATCTATTATCAACTTTTGATTCTAAATACCCTTTATTAATTGTATAATCAATAAATGCGTCTCTTAAGGAATATCCGAGATTGAATACTCTTGAGTTTCTTTCTAAAAAAAACATATTATCACCACCAGATAATAAATAGTCATTTGTGGCTAGAAAAAACTTATCATTTAAAGATTTTTCTTTATCAATTAAAGCTTTATCATTTATTATACTGAAACCGGATATTGGGTGTGGAAACTTTTCATTGCTTAAAAACAAGACCATTTCATCGAACACTTCCCTTGAAATCTCTAATACAACTATTTCATTTTCAAAGGGTAATATTTTATAAGCATCAGTTAATTTTATTTCCCCTTCAAGTAATGAAGATCTAATTCCCCCATGATTTTGAAGAACAAAGTCAATGTTATTTCCAAAGCTTTTGTAAAAAACAGAGTCTGCCTGTTTGAAGATAATATCTGCAATTAAATTTCCTAATGAAGAATTAAATTAGTTTCGGAATAATCATCTTTAGTATATAGTCCTTTTGAAAAACCAATAACATTATCAAGCTTAAGATCAATAGAATCTTTGTAAACATTGATTACATTGATTACTGTTGAGTCTTCTTGACCATTTATATCAATTCTGGAATAATCTATATTATCGTAATTATAGCTAGAGGAACAACCAATTAAAAATAATACTGTCCCAATAAATAATATCTGGTAAGATCTATTCAAGTAGATTAATTATTTCCAGCTTTTACTTCGATTTTAATTTCTTTTCTCTCTCCATTTTCTGATATTATTGTGTCAATTTTAATATCAATACCTTTTTCATTTGCTTTTTCAATTTCACGTATAATAACTGCTGGGATGTCATCCATATATTTTGATGCATTAGGTCCTTTACCAAATCTTTCTCCTCTAATCATTACTCTTTTCATCTTCTTTCCATCATCACCAACCCATTCCATATCATCAGAATTTCTAATTATCATGATATTTTCATTTTCACCTAACATACCCATATCATCATTATTCAATTTCATTATGTGTAACTCCTTCTTGTTTGAGTTGTTAATAGCGTCAGCTATTGATTTAGCTGCCTCTTCGTCAATCGTAAGACTCAAGGAAAGACAAGAAACTAATGAAGTACTAAATAATATTAAAAAAAGTTTTTTCATTTTTTATTTTTAAATTGATTACCTACTAAATTTAATCATTTGAAATGAAACATTTGTTAAAATTTATTAGGAAAATATTTTTCTACTTTATCCTATTTACTGGTTTAGTTCTATCATCAATGATATTTGATAGCTTTATTGACACAACCGATGATAGTGGATATCTATAGCAGTAGGTATATGCTGTTTGGTCTTTTTTGTATTAGAATATTTAATACCTAAAATAAAAAATTAAATAGTTTCTCTAACTAAAATTGCTATTATCATTAGGACAAACACTATGAATCCGATAAAGAAAATTAAAGATTCCATACTTTAATTTAATCATATTTAATCAAATTTCATAGATTTAGTATCCAATAATAGCCTTAAAATGAATGAAACGGAGTTTTTGAGAATAATTTTTATGGTAGTATTTATTGTTCTAGCACTAAGATTTCTTTTTAAAAAAAGAAGATAACCTATAATATTAAAAAGAAAAAGGCTCCAAATGGAGCCATTTTTTATGTAGAAAAGAAAGAGCTCCGTGGAGCTCTTTCATCCAAACAAAATAATTACACTCAATTATTCTGGAAGTACTACATTATCTATTGCATGTATAACTCCATTTGAAGTATCTACATCTGCAATAATAACTTTAGCTTTATTACCCTTAGCATCTTTTACATATACACTACCTTCCCATAATTTAAGGGTAAGATCATTTCCTTGTAAAGTTGTGACAGAAAATTCTCCGCCATTTTCGTTGATAGCTTTTACAACGTCAGTAGCCATAAATTTTCCAGCAACAACGTGGTAAGTAAGAATAGATTGTAAAGTCTCCTTGTTTTCTGGCTTTAATAAAGTCTCTAAAGTTCCTTCAGGAAGTTTATTGAAACCATCATTAGTAGGTGCAAATACTGTAAATGGTCCTTCAGAAGAAAGAGCATCAACTAGTTCACCTGCTTGAACTGCAGCAACAAGAGTAGAGAAGTTTTCATTAGAAACAGCAGTTTCTACAATGTTCATCTCACTTATGTTAGATGTTAGTACAAGACTTAAAAACGAATACTTAAAAAAATTAATTAACATTTTAATTATTTAGAATTAGCTGCAAAAGTTGATTAATTAGTTCGAAAACAAAATAATGATAATTGGTTTAACTTTTATTTAATAAATCTTTTAACATAATTTTAAATGTTATAAATTAAAAGTGAGTGAAAACTAGACCTCCAAAACTTATCCTTTTGCTTTTTCTAGAGATTATACATGAATACTTTCTTTATCACTATAACATAGATCTATTCTCCTTATGATTATCTTTACATAAAAAACCTATGGACTTTAAAGAGATTTTCACAGCCAGCATGATTCTATTTGCTATTATTGATATAATTGGTGCAACTCCTATAGTTATTTCATTAAGAGAAAAGGTTGGAAAGATAGAGTCAGAGAAAGCAACTATAGTGTCTATGATAATCATGATTGGATTTCTATTTCTTGGTGAAGAAATTTTAAATTTAATTGGAATTGATATTAATTCATTTGCAGTTGCTGGTTCTATTGTTATCTTTTTTATTGCACTTGAAATGGTCCTTGGTGTTACTATTTTTCAAGGAGATGAACCTGAAACTGCATCAATAGTTCCAATTGCATTTCCAATAATTGCTGGAGCAGGTACTTTAACAACCATATTATCTCTAAGAGCAGAGTATGAGCTTATAAATGTAATAATCGCAATTATCATAAATTCAGTTTTTGTATATATAATACTGAAATCTTCAACTAGAATTGAAAGGCTTTTAGGAAAAAATGGAATTGCTATTATTAGAAGAGTTTTTGGAATTATTCTACTTTCAATATCGGTAAAGTTATTTTCAACAAATATTAGTTTAATAGTTTAAGGTTAATGAGATACTTTAAGCTCATAACAATATACTTTATGTCAATCGCTTATGCATATGTAGGTGTAAGACATTTTATTGATCCTGATTTTTTTCTTGCTATAATGCCTAATTACTTAACTTTTCATCTTGAATTTGTCTATTTATCTGGTATTGCTGAAGTTGTTTTAGGGCTAATGTTATTATCAAAAAAAACAAGAAAAACGGGTGCTATTGGGCTCATTATTCTTTTAATACTTGTATTTCCTGCAAATATTCATTTAGTTCAAAGTGAATTGTCACAATCTATACTTGGTGTAACAAAAAGTCAATCAATATATAGACTGCCTTTTCAGGGGCTATTTATTTTAATAGCATACTGGCATTCAAAAATTAACTAAATTTAAAAATGAATAAGTTTTTTAAGTGGCATGAGGAGGTGATTGACAAGGTTTCAAAAGAGTTTAACCTTACTAAATACCAAATCTTAATTCTTACATGGCTTGAAGGTATCTTAATCGGAGTTCTTCTGTGTAATTTTGTTTTCTAAATATCTATACTGCCTTCAAAAACTAATTTAGCTGGACCTGTTATACTGATTTCTGAATATGTTTCATTTCTTTTTAAAAATTTAACTTCTAAATCTCCACCTAAACATTTCATTTTTATTTTATTGCTGCTAGTTTTTCCAAGATAGTTCATACAAATAGCTGATGCAGTTGATCCAGTTCCACATGCTCTTGTTTCATCTTCAACTCCTCTCTCATAGGTTCTTATTTTAAAAACTTCATCTGAAACACGTTCAACAAAATTGACATTAACACCTTCTTGTTTATAATAATCGTTATATCTAATTGATCTCCCTAAATTCTTTACATCTAGTTCATCGGTGTTGGTTGTTTCAACAACAAGGTGAGGAGATCCTGTATCTACCCATATTCCATATTCGTTTTCAATAATCTTAGAATTTAATTTCATTTGCATCTTAATTAATTCATCATTAATTATTTCAGCTTTATGAATTCCATCGAAAGCTTCGAAAACGGTATGTTTATTAATTATATTATTTCTGTAAGCATATAGAATTGCACATCTAGATCCATTTCCACAAAGAGATCCTAGATTGCCATCTGACGTATAATGAAGAATCTCAAAATCTGTTTTAGTTGATTTTTTTATTATTATCAATCCATCACCTCCTATACCAATATTCCTATTGCAAAGGTTATAGATATCAGATTTTGTTAGATGAACATTATTATCTCTATCATCAATGATGATAAAGTCATTACCAGCGCCGTTGTACTTGCTAAAGTTAATTTTCATTAAAGCGCAAATGTAAAGAATATATGTCTGAAAAAACTATTTTCCGTTTTGAATTGGATCAGAATCTGGCATCATTTTGTTCAGTATAAAATATACTGGGCAAAACTTAGTAAATGGGCTTATAATTTGTAGAAATCCTACACCAATTACTATCCATAGAAAATTAAAATCACCAGTTAAATAACTTAAACCTACACCTGATAGATATAATAAACCTACTAATGCGTCGTGAGCTCTTACTTTTGAAATATTTTTATCCATTTTTTTTAATTTAGGGTTAACTTAAATTTATGAATTAAATTTTAATTCTTGTATATAATATCTCGAATTTCTCCCCAATTAACAAGTTTTATATCCTCATCTTTTAACAGTTGTTTTATCTCTTTAGAGTTAAATACATCGTAGTCGAGTTGTCTCCATAGAGAACCATATTCAGGGTGGTCTATTGTTACAGCCTTAAGCTCCTCATTATCATATCCCAGATGAAGAAGGAATACGTTTAGACCTGGTTGTAAAGATTTAATTTTGTTTGAGTATAACTCATACCAATCTTCATATTTATAAATATCCTCTACAATTACTGTACTTGCAAGATCCTCTCCAAAAGCTGCTTCTAAAAAGGTCCTATCTGCTCCTGGGTATAGCATGTAGATGTCATTTACTGGAACTATATAATCAGGCATTGGAAAATCATCATCAAATAGATTTAAAGCTCTTGATTTAGTTACCATTGATACAAGTTTATTTTTATGTCCAACTTCAATGTATACTCTCCAAAGATTTTTATTTACTGCAAGTGCACCCATATGAGTATCAATATGAGTTGGATTCAAACCAATTTGTCTTGAAAAATCAATTTGTGCTTGAAGTTCTCTTCTTACTTCCTCTGGATTTGCATTAATATTGACATCACTTGTATTATCATAGAACTCATTATCTTCATTTAAAAGAGAAGTTATTTGGTTAGATGATGAGACTCCATCCCATTTGTAGTTTTTCCATTCAGCTGTCAACGTTAAGTGTAATCCAATATCATAGTTTGGATTTTCTTTATGAAATTCAGCAACCTCTTTAATCCAGGGTGACGGTATCATTGCACTCCCTGAATTAATTGCATTATTCTTATACCCATCAAAAGATGCAATATTAACTGAGTGAGATACTCCTATGTCATCACCATGAATAATTAAAAGTCTAGCATCTTTTTCATAACCTAGTTTTTCTGCGATATTGTCTATCTGGGCATGAGAATTTATAAATAATATCAAAGAGATTATTAAAGCAAAATTTTTCATAACTATATTGATTTATAACATAATATAAGTATATTTTGGATAAATACATTTTTATGAAAAAACTATTCATATTTCTATTTGTTCTTTTATTAACATCTTGCTCAATTGAGTCAAGTGAAAATAAAATAGGAATCGTAATTCATGGGGGAGCTGGAACTATTCTTAAAGAGAACATGACTCAAGAATTAGAGAATTCGTATATAATTAAATTAGAAGAAGCTGTAACAGCTGGATATGATATTTTAAAAAATGGTGGATCAAGTAAAGATGCAGTAGAAAAAGCAATAAGAGTTATGGAAGATTCACCTCTTTTTAATGCAGGAGTTGGTGCTGTTTTAACTAATGATGAAAGGGTAAGTCTTGATGCATCATTTATGGATGGTGAGAATTTAAATGCTGGAGCAATAGCAGGATCTAGTTATATAAAAAATCCAATATCTGCTGCAATTGCTGTAATGGAAAAATCTCCTCATGTTTTGCTATCATCAAAAGGTGCTGATGACTTTGCTATTGAGAAGGGAATTGATACTGTTCCAAACTCATACTTTATAACCGAAAGAAGACTTAATTCTCTTAGAAGACTTAAGGATAGAAATAGTATTTCATATGAAGATCCATTTATAAAAGACTCTAAATATGGAACTGTAGGGAGTGTTGCTATTGATATAAATGGAAATATATCTGCTGGAACCTCAACTGGTGGTACCAACAAATAAAATTTGGGGTAGAATAGGGGATGTGCCTATTATAGGAGCTGGAAACTATGCAAATAATGAATGTTGTGGAATTTCTGCAACAGGATGGGGGGAGCACTTTATAAGAAATGTTGTTGCTTATGACATAGCTGCACAAATGATTTATAAAAATGAAAACATTAAAGATGCATCAAAAAAATCTCTAGATAAAGTTAAGGCAACAGGAGGAGATGGGGGAGTAATTGGTCTTGATAAGAATGGAAATGTTGCAATGGAATTTAACACAGCAGGAATGTATAGGGCTCATATTGATAATGAGGGTAAACATTACAATTAAAATCTATAAAGATTAATTCTTTGGTTTAAATACTGTTCTTTCACTAAGGTTTAAAAGAACTTTGGACTTTGAAAACAAAAGGGGAAAGTATACATCATTAGCCCAATCTTCATATAAATTGTCATAAAATTTACTATCTGGATCTCCTGATTGACCTGGAGAATTTGTTGCAAAGCTATTATCCCAATTACCAGTATCAATCATTACTCTAAAACTACCTCCTGACCTTTGATTTAATGAGTTAGAAGTTGATCCTGGGGTATATCCATCACCTCCTCTTGGGTATGATTTTAGTCCAATTATGTCTCTAATTGAATCATTTACAACTTTTTCTAGGGGGTGATATATTTTGACATGTTTGAAATTTTCCTGACCATAAACCCAATTATCAGGATTTTCTCCAAATTTTTCTTTTAAATTATCTATAGAAGAATTAAAGGTTTGATTCAAAAGTTCTTTTCTATCTTTAGCATTCATTTTAGAAATTTTATCAATTACTGTGAAAAGCTGCATTGAAATGTAGTTTTTTACTTTTTCTGGTATGAACTTCTTATTTATTTCTTGAATTAGCTGATTCTGCCACTCAATATATATTCCAGCCTCAATTGATGATTTAGATAGTTTCTTATCCCATTTCTCAAGCATAGAAAAGTATTCAATATTATTTGAGATAAGTCCAGAGGAAAGATTTATGATTTGTTCAGAAGGAATTGAATAATAATCAACTTGTAGATCAAGCATCTCTTTTAAATTAAATTTCTCTTTACTCTCAAGAACTCTATTTATTCTGTCACCTCTGTAAGGGTCTGCCCAGTCAAATCCTATTGCTTCCCATTTATTATAATCTTCAGGAGTTACATTTTGATTTGCTGTAGATATATAACCTATTTCTGGATTATATAGGTTAGGTTTTTCAATTATTGGTAGATACGCTTCCCACTTATTACTACCGTCACCACTAACAGGTACCATTCCACTATGAGTTTTTCTAATTGGAGCTATTCCGACAGCTTGCCATCCGATATCACCATATTTATCAGCCCAAACCATGTTCTCTCCTGGAATATTAAAATAAGTACAGGCTTCTCTAAATTCATCCCAAGTTTTAGCTTGATCCATTCTAAGAGATGCTAAGTATGGTGACCCTCCAATTTCTGACCATCCATTTTTTACTGCATAAGCTTTATTTCTCTTAGTATCTATAAAGGTTACTGGACCATGAACTGAATAAAAAAGATTAACATCAACATCCTCAGTTCCTTTGACTTTAATTGTCTCCTCTATTATATCAAACTCATTCCACTGACCATTATAAAAATATTGGTAGGAGTTTCTAGGGTTTAGATCATAAATATATAAGTCCTCTGCATCAGTTCTAAAAACTGTTAGCCCCCATGCTCCAATGCCATTATGTCCAATTGAGATTCCTGGTATTTCCGGTTCACCTCCTCCAATGACGTTCCATCCTGGTGCTACAAGATGTGCCATATATCTTAAGGAAGGGTTTGATAGAGACCTATGAGGATCATTAGCTAAAATAGGAAAGTTTGATTCAGATTTTTCAGCTGATATTGCCCAGTTATTACTTCCTATAGAATATTTATCATTTATTATATCATCTTGAAAAACATCTGCAAGCTCATCATCATTTCTGTATTCTTCTAATATGTATTTTTCTTTAAATTCAATAGGGTTTCGATATGCATCATATAATCTCAAGATATCCTGTTTTAAGTCATCATAAGTAATATCATCAGGTAATTTTAGTGATGGCTCTTTAGGGTGAAACCATAATAAATCTTTAACCAGATCTTCCCCAATTAAAGAAACTGCTCTACCTATGTTTAACTCTTCTTCAATATTTCCAAGAAGTCCTTGGTGCCTTGAGATAACAACTTCATTAGTCCAAGTCTCTGGTTTAATACCTAAAATATCAAATTCAATTGGTAATAAATCAGGATTAGCATTAACCTCTTCAATATATTTATTTACTCCGGACACAAATGAAGAAACTATTTCAAAACCATCTTCGTGATAATGATTTAATTCATCTTTCATATCCCCTCTAAACTTGAATAATCTTGTTCCTATATCTCTCTCAAGCTCATCTTCACCAAATATTTCTGAAACCGTCCCTGTTGCTTGTCTTCTCCATATTTCAAATTGAAATAATCTATCTTTTGCAGCCAAATACCCTTGCATAAAGAAAAGATCATTTTGGTTATTTGCATAGATATGGTTTATCCCATAATTATCTCTTAGGACTTCAACTTCATCTGTTATTCCATTTAATTCAATAGAATTTGAACATGATAATATAAGAGCTGAGATAAGAAGTAAAAGTGGTTTTTTAAACATAGTTATTATTTCAATTTATTAAAAATAAATTTCTTGTGCCAATCTAAAAGTATTAGAGTGTGCCTCAATTATATTTTTTAGAAGCTCTGAATATCCTCCACCCATAGATATTTGAACAGGTATTGAGTTCTTTTTACATAATTCTAAAATAAATTTATCTCTTTCTTTACATCCATCTATCGATAATCCAAGTCTACCTAATTTGTCATTATTAAGAACGTCGACACCTGATAAGTAAAAAATAAAATCTGGTTTAAAATTGTCAATAGCGTTAGGTATAATATCCTTTAACTTATTTAAATAAAATTTATCATCTGTATCATCATCAAATTCTACATCAATATCACTTTTTTCTTTTCTAAATGGGTAGTTTTTTTTACCATGAAAAGATATTGTAAATACTTCTTTATTTGTACTAAAAATTGATGCAGTACCATTTCCTTGATGAACATCAAGATCAATGATCATGATCTTTTTCACTAGTTTTTTATTAATAAGGTATTTAGCGGCAATGGCTTGATCATTTAACATGCAAAATGCTTCTCCTCGATCGTAAAATGCATGATGGGTTCCCCCTGCAATATTCATTGATATTCCATGTTTAATTGAGTAATGGACACATTCAATTGTGCCTTGAGCTATAACCATTTCTCTTTCAACAAGTTCTTTGCTAAGAGGAAACCCTATCTCTCTTATCTCTTTTTTTGAAAGTTTGAGATTTTTGAATCTTTCGAAGTATTCTTTTTCATGTGTTTTTAAAACAATTTCATCAGAAATAATTCCAGGCTCAAAAAAGTTATCAGAAGAACAAGTATTTTCTCTAAGCAATTGTTCAGGAATAAGCTCATACTTAATCATTGGAAACCTGTGGTTTTCTTCAAGAGGGTGAATATAATTTTGATTAAAGGCAATTTTGAGCATCGGATAAATATAAAAAAAAAGACCTCATTTGAGGTCTTTTTTAATTTGTTGATAATATCTTAAAATTCAGACAAGATATTTATTGTGTATGTCTTTATGTATTCGACATTACCTCTTTTGCAACATATTCAGAAAACTGTTTAGTAGACCTAATTTCTCTTTCTTTAATAGTTAAATCATTTAAATTTTTACCAAAAAGTATAATATAATGAGTAGCACCCGATGTGCCCCCAGCATCATATTGAACAAGACCAACAGATCTTCCATCTAATATATCTTGATTTTTTTTAGTGAGCTCATCAAAGGCAGATTTCATTTTACTTGGATTTTCTACTTTAATATCCCATATTTTTCCAACTTTATAGTCATCGGAGCCATTTCCACTAGATATGACAAATTGTAGCCAGAATTATCTTGCTGTTTGGGACTAGTTAAATCATAAAGTTGTCCTAAAAAATTTTGCCATTGACCCGGTTGTCTTTCCTCAACAGTTCCCCAATTTGATGGATCTCCATAAAAAACAATTCTATGTGTAACATCATTTTTGAATGATACACTTTGAAGCCTTACTCCTCTTTGTTTCCAAAAATCATTGAAAAGGTTTATAGAAACTTCCATCCATTTGCCCATCTTTCAACATTCTTTATAAATTCTAACAGATGTTTGAGCTGTAAGAGAATAAGACATTAGTGCAATTAGTATAATAATATATTTGTTCATAATAGTGTAATTAGTTGTTATTTCTCCATGCTGAGCTTAACTCAGGTAATAATTCATGATGTCTGATAATACTCCCTTCGGGTAAAAGAGACTCATTCATTCTGTCAGAGTCTTGTTCGTATGCATCCTCTCCAAACATTTCATTGTATTTTTCAACCATAGCTGCTAATGGCTCCCCGTAGTCAGATGTTTGTCCTACCCATCCATTATGGTGGAACCTTACTTGTACAACATTACCGTTACATCCTGACTGACATACAAGAACACTCATTCTAGAATCATATCCAGATTCTTCCATTGCCCTTTTTACTCTCCATCTAAATCTCCAGAAATCGTCTTCCTTTGCAGAATCATATTTATAGTATATAATTCTTCTTAGATTAACACGATCACCACCAGGGTTGTATGATGTATTATTGGATCTTCCCCAAAGTCTTACGTCTTTGGCCTTATGGTATGGCCCAACAGTTTTTTGCCAATATGCATTTCCCACAGTATCAACGTTATCAAGTTCATCAGGAGATGTTATATATTGAACTCGAAGATACTGATTTGAATTTTGTCCTGTAAGAATTCTAAAAGTAAACCAAATTGGTGTACCTTCTTCAGAATTATACATTTTTGTTTTCTTAGCAACTGCACTTTCAAACTTTTCCACATCTGCGGCATCTACTGTTAGAACTCTTGATTGAAGCCAAGCGTTATCTTGAGCAGAAGCAGAGGAAAAAACTAATACAGTTATAAGAAGTATTAAATAATTTTTCATAGTTAATTGATTTAAAATTAAGTACTAAATATAGTGAGTAAATTAATACGAGATAAGATTTACTATCAACATTATCAGAAGAATTATTAATATAATTGAGCTAAAATATCTTACAGGATCTTTCATTTTTTTATTCTCTTTTCAATAAATAATTTCCAAATGATTATAAATATGACAGTGACTATTAAGAATTTAATGTCTAGTGAATCTCCGTAATTTAAAAAGTCTCTCATATTGCTAAATTAGTCAACAATAACAAATGTAGTTGTACTTCTTTTACTTGTCTGTTTACCATCTCTATCTGTTTCAAATTCTAATGTTGTAAGTGTGCCAATCTTTTTGTCCTTTTCAATGCTTAGCGAGTAAAACATATTATTTTCATACAGTATTCTTCCTGAAACAATTCCCTTTTTTAAAAAATCTAAATTCTTATTTAATTCAGATTCATAATAACCAACAAGTCTTGTAAGTGTTGGTAAACTAGTTTCTATAACAATATCTTTTTCACTCAAAGTTATTTTTCCATTGATATCTAAGTCCATAAAATTAATCCCATTATCTCTTACAATCTTTATGTTGTATACACCTAATAAACCATAATCTTTTAGATATTCACCAATTAATCTGTTGCTTGCAATTCTCTCAAAATCATTTTCGTCTACAAAATTGAAGAAATCTGAAAAATGACCAGAATAAATTATATCTGATGCAAGAACTTCATACTTCTCACTAGACGACTCTCTTCTTACTAATCTAAGGATATCCTTATATTCTCCTTTAATTATTAAATAAGAAGAATATTTATTCTTTTTCTCACTCTGTCCAAGAACCCAATGAATGCTATCTCCTTTGATTAAAGTAAATGCATTTCCGTAGAGCGATATTACTTCCTGAAGTGGACCTTTAATTTTGTAATCTTGAAACTTAAGATTTGCTGTTTTTTTTGAAAAGTCTAAATAATATTTTAAATCATTACTATCATAAAATATTTGACTAAATGACAAATTTAAAAACAGTAGACTAAATGTTAAACAATAGGTTTTAATCATTTTTTAAATAATAAATTTAAAACGCCATAAATTAGTAAGATTGTGCTAATTATAAATAGAATTATTGGGTTTATAAACTCGTATATTAACTCAAATCCCATCATTATCGATAAAATATTCAGAGTTATTGATCCAATTATTAATATAGTCAGGTAAAGTTGTCTCAACTGGTTTAAGTTGATAACAATTTATGAAAAATTATCAAACGGAATAAATAATGCGAGGTTGTTAAAGTTGAAGACCTCTAATGAAAGAGGTCTTACTTTAACTAACTTGACTAGGTCAAGACCACGAAGTTAATTAGTAAATTCTATGAATAATCTTAAAGAAATTATAAAATTTAATTTATTCTAATATGTAATCATTTTGAAGATTAGAAATTTGAATCTTATACGACTTATACCAAACAGGACCCATCTTTTTTGCTTTTATATGTAAGCTATTGTTTTTCCATTTCTCAATAGACTTCATGTCTTTCCAATATGAGATAAAGATGTTCTTTTCATTTGAGTTAAATAATTCATGACCCAAATACCCATCATTTTTTTTTACCTCACTAATAGTAAGCAGATCCATTTCTTCATATCCTTTAAGATTTGTAGATTTTTCATAGATAAATGATGCTATGATTGAACCTTTAGATATTTTGGTTGACATTTTAGATATATTTGTTTCTAATATAGTTAAATAAAATGTTGGATTTAGATATAAAATCTATACTTGGGGAAAAGTATAATGATAGTTTTTTTGAAGAAGGCTCTTCCTTATCTAATGTTCTTCATAAAGAGGGTATATTAGTTTTTGATTCATTTATAAGTCCAATAGGACTAATTAAACTCCAAAATGAAGCTGCTGAATTAAAACCTAATTCATTTAAAAGTTCATCAGAATATAATGTTTATGTTTCTGATTATGATGACAAGTTTCCTCCAGAGAGTCCTCGAAATAGAATAATGAGTACTACAAAAAAATGTATTCCAAATGATCTGATTCCAAAAGATTCAATATTACAGAGACTATATGACTCTAGTTTCTTAAAAAGTTTTTTTTGTGATTTACTTGGTAAAGATAATCTCTATCCATACCAAGACTCATTATCATCCATTAATATAAATTATTATGACAAAGGTGATGCTTTAGGTTGGCACTTTGATAACTCAGATTTCACAATAACATTATTGGTTAAAAACTGCACTAAAGGAGGGGTATATGAGTTCTTTAACGATATGAGATATAAAGATGGTAAAGAAGACTATGATTTTGTAGAGAAAATATTAGACAATGAAGTTTCAGGAACGAAAGTAGAGAGTCTTGAAGGAGACTTAATGATATTTAAAGGAAATAAATCCATCCATCAAGTAACTGCAGTTGAGGAAGGGGAGAGGATACTAGTTACTTTCAACTATAATGAAAAAATAGGAGTCTCGCTATCTGAAAAATCTAGAAAAACCTTTTTTGGAAGAATTTAAAAAAAAGACCTCCGAGGAGGTCTTTTAAATTTATTCACTTGAGGCTTGGCCTCTTTCCTGTTGATAAACATTAAAGCTAACAACTTTTCCATCACTTATCATAGCGTCAATAACTTGAAATGCTGTAATATCTTGTCCTTCAACATTTAATGTAAGCTCGTGACCAGCTGTAACAAAATCAGCTACTCCTCCTTCATATTCATTACTCTCCCCAGTATTCGATATAGCCCAAAGTATTGTCCAATTTGGATTATTAGCTTCAAACCATTGATTCAAGAATTCGATATGAGCTTCATTGCCTTCTATAACTTCACCAGCAGGACCATAAACAGAAATCTCGTCTGAATTTAAAGCCTGAATTCCTTCAACATCTCTTGAATTGTGAGCATCAATATATGATTCCCAAACTGATAAAATATCAGCAGGACCTGCTAATACATCAGATTTGCCATCTTCACTAGCAGTAAATCCAATCACTTGAGGTGATGAATCTGGTGATTCACATGATAGTGAAGTCATCCCAATTGATAATAATAGTATAAAAATTTTTTTCATAGTTAATTTATTTAATTTTATTAAAGTTAATTATAATTTTTCGGTACTTTTCTTCTCTTAAATTTTTTTTCAAATAGATATGCAACATTATATAAAAGTTGCTCATTATTAGAGCTTGTAATAAATGTTATGTTTGATGGCTCGCCATTCTTTCTATAGCCCATTGGAACTGATAGTGCTGGGAAATGAGCTGCTGCAGCGATACCTGCCATACTATTGTCTACGGAAACAAATACATCAAAATTATATCTTGTCATTAATTCATTTAAAAACTCAGTTGCTTTCATCTTTGTAGATTTTTTCATCTCTTCAAGCTCAATATCAGAAACGTTATCATTTACAATCTCGTTAAAAATATATTGATTGTAGGGAGCATGTGTAATAGTATCTGTATTATTAAATTTTACTATATCAGAAACATTTCTGACAACAATGTTTTCATTAGCGAATTGCTCAATATATTTAGGTAAATCCCGCTTCATATCTGAGGTTAGAATTCCCCTGAAGTATGGAAGCGAACTATTAGATGAAGTATATGATATATTATTTATTCCAATGGATTGCAAATCATTAACTGTAGATATGAACAAAGAATCTGATAAATATCTTGAAGAGTAACCAATCTTTATATCAGATGATTCAAAGTTCTGCATTTCTTGTATATTAATTTTACTAGATTCTTTACTTAACTCATCAGATTGATCAAATCCAATCATTGAATTATAAATAATAGCATTATCCAAAACATTATTTGTCATTGGCCCAGATGTATCATAGAAACTAGATATTGGAACTATTCCACTTCTGCTTATATTACCTATAGTAGGTTTAAGACCTACTAAAGAGTTTTTTGAAGATGGTGATAAAATGGAGCCAGAAGTTTCGGATCCAAGAGAAGCCACAGCAAAATTAGCTGCAACTGAAACACCGCTTCCTGAGCTAGATCCTCCTGACTCAAATATCTTTCTTCCATAGGGGTTAAGAGTCTGTCCGCCAAGAGAACTGTAACCTACTGGACAGGGTCTACAAAAATAATAAGCCCATTCACTCATATTTAGTTTTCCTAGAATTAATACATTATTCTTCTTTAAATTTTTTATTACTTCTGCATCATCAGTGACTAAATTGTTCCTAAAAGCACTAGCTCCAGCAGATGTGACCATACCCCCTACATTGATGTTATCCTTAACAAGTATAGGTATTCCATAAAGAGGATTGTCAGATTTATTTTTATCCAATTCTCTTGCTTGATAAATAACATTTGGATTTAGAGATATTACAGAATTAAGATAGAGGTCTTTATCCATTTCATGTTTGTAAATTCTATAAATAAAAAATTTAACTAGATCTTCATAACCATATAAGCCTTCATCTATCTTACTTTGGATGTATGATATATTCTTGTTTAGTATGTGTTTTTTGATTGAATTATGATATCCAATATCGTATGACTTAATGAAAGAATGGAAAGGCCTAAAAATTTCGTTTTTATCATTTGAAATAGACTGGATTCTCGCATACCTCATCCTCTTTATTTCATGACCTGAATTTTCAATTAATTCATTGGTCTCATCATAATTCTCCCAATAAATAATTTCATTCTCGTTACAAGAAAGAAGCAATAAAAAAAATAAGAAATATCTTTTCATTAAGTTATATCCTTGAGGTTTGACCATCTGCCTCCATTTGCAACATTATAGCCTCTTGATTCAAAAAATTTTTTTGCAGATTCAGCTCTCATTCCTGCAGCGCAAACAGTTACTATATTATCCTTTTTATCAAATTCATTAATTCTATATGTTAAATCTTTTAAAGGGACGTTAATTGAATTCTTTATATGACCTGATTTATACTCGGACTCTGTTCTTACATCAATAATAATTGCACCCTGGTCTAATAATTCTTTATAGTTCTTCGTATTGCTTTTTGATTTTTTTAAAACTATTAATAAAAGTGCAATAAGCAACAAAATTATCCACCAGTTTGATATAATAAATTCCATCATAATTTGTTAAGTTTTTTGAATTTCAAACTTACATAAATTCCAATAATTGATGATATAAATAATATTAAATACACATATTGATGTCCTAAAATTCCTGGATAGTTATCAAGTAAATACCCATATAAAGGTGTTGCAAAAATATCAGGAGAATATCCTACTATTGAAATTAAACCGATCGCAGTTCCAGATAGTATGTAAGGAATCTTACCATCTTTAAGAATAGAGAAATAAAGACCTCTAATTGCATAGGTACCAGTTGCAACTATAATCAATGAAATAAAAAACAAAATATTCATAGATACTTTAATTAACCCACTTGCAAATAGAATAGATCCAAGCATCATAACAAAGAATCCAATTAGGATATTATTTATATTACCATTTTTATCTGTAAAAAAAGCTACACTAATACATACAATAGGTCTAAGGTATTGTTGTAAGGCACCAACTCTTGCAGCATTTATCTCGTCAAACAACATAACCTCAGATGCATAGAGAGAATATATATCTGTAATTTTATATCCCATATACGCACATAGAATTATAAATGAGATCAACCAAACAGATTTTAATTTAGCGAGTTCCAAAAGACTTTTAATGTTTCCAATTTTCTCATCATCCTTTAATTCAATCTTTAGATAAGCATATACAACTATACCAATTATAAAAACTATTAATGATGATGCCCCAATTACATACTTAAAAACTTCTTGCTTTTCAGATAACGTAAGTGATGAAACATCTTCTGTAATTAAAATTGAAAAAATTAAAACTCCAATTAAACCTATAGATGAAGCTACAACACCTCTGCCACCGTCAAGAAAGCTAAATGTTTTTCCTTGCATTTTGACACCTCCAATTGCTCTTGTTGCTTTCAGCATTGGTGCCCAGAAAATAAATACTGTTGTAAAACCCCAGTATGCAAAAAGTAACTGCATTATAAGATATGAAGGGTATGTCATCATAATTAACCCACCAAGGGAGGTAAAAATTAAAGAAATAGACAATAATTTTCTGGGTGAATATCTATCTGCCAAAACACCTCCATACAAATATGAGAAGAATGCGACAACACCATAGATAGAGAACAAACCACCTAATTCAAGATTAGTTAAATTAAATACATCAAGAAATGTAGGTCTAAAGACTCTTGCTAATACATATGGAAGAATATAAATAGATTCTGCTGCAAGCATCAATGTTATTAGATATGTATAGTAGTTTTTGATGATTAATTAGCTTTTTGTTAAGATATAATAATTTAATTTATTTATAGTTTTGAACATGACTAAACTATATAATATTTGTTTAACAATTGTTCTCTCTCTGTTTACCTTATCATGTTCAAAAGAGGATATATCTTTATTTTACGATCAGGTAGATGGTAAAGTCTTTGTTAGAGTTGATCTTATTGAGTCATTAAACAAATCAATTGATCAAGTTGATCCATCAGAATATGCCTTTGTGAAAAACTTTAGCCCAGATAAAGGACACACCGTAATGTACTTTGTTGACAATACTGAAACTTGTACAATTTTCAATGCATGGTATCAAATGAGTATTACAAAGCACACCTCTAAAGTAGTTGAAGCAGATGTAAAATATGGAAAAATTTATGATTTGAAGGATCATAAAGTTAAATATGAAATTGTTCAAAAAAATCCTTTGAGAGTAACATACAATCTTGCTAACGGTACTCAAATTATAGCTGAGGAGATTAATAAAGAAACCTTTTACAAGGCAAAGGATAGCTGGTTGTTCAAGTCAAGAAATACTGTTGATACAACTTTTTCAAAATGCTCAAATCTTGATCTTGATTGATCTTAAAAATTAAGTTACTAAACTAAAAAGTTCTTTTGAACTTATAATCTCTGCAAACTCATTTTTCAAGCTTGCCATTGCTGACTTAAATATCACATTACAGTCAATTTCTTTTCCATCTAAACCTATAGTATTGTAGCATGCTGTTGAATCTGAGATTAAATAAGTTTCATATCCCAGATTACCGGACATTCTAACTGTTGTTGATATACAATGATTTGTTGTCATCCCAACAATTACTACAGTTTCAATTTTTGATTTTTTTAATATCTCATTTAAACCAGTACCTATAAATGCACTGTTCACTTTTTTTGTCAGTACCATTTCATCATTTATTGGTTTCACATGATCGTTGAATTCAAATCCAGGTTTTGATTCATGAAGCATAGACTCCGGGTTAGTTGAGCTATGTCGTACATGAATTACTTTCAAACCAAGCTCTCTCCATTTTTTTAAAATTTTTCCGCAGATTAACTCCGCGTCAAGATTGTTTCTTTTATTTCCAGGATAATCCTTGTCTAAAAATGCTTTTTGAATATCTACTAAAAGTAGCGCAGGTTTTTTATCTAAAAGTTTACTCATTTTTAGTAATAATTTCAATTACTCCATTTTTTCCTTTATCTCCATATTTAATGTATGCAGCACTATCCTTTAGTACATCTACTCTCTCAATTTCTTCTGGGTTTAAACTATCGATAATGTTTCTATTAATTACTTCTTGTCCATCAACTATTATTAGTGGGTCTTCACTCGAGAAATTTGATCTTAAATTTAAGGATTCATTGTTTGTTCCAATTTCACATGCAAGTATTAAAAATAAAGTGGTTAAACTGTAAATTATTACTTTAACATATGAATGAATTTTTTCTTTTAGCATTTTGATTAAATTGAGGTAAACATAAATATATATAAAATGAATCAATTCCATAGAATTCATGCAATTTGGAATCCTCATGTTTATCATGGATGGGGTAGGAGTAAAAAATTTTTTGAAGGATGGTATTACAAAATTGTAAATGAGTCCCAAACTTCTGCTTTTGCTATTATACCAGGCATTGCAATGGATAAAAATGGAAATAAACAATCCTTCATTCAGGTTTTAGATGGCATTAATAATATTGCAAAATACCATAAATTTAAAGCTGAAGAATTTAAACCTACACCTAGGAGACATAGTCTTAAAATAGGCAAGAATTATTTTAGTAGAGATGAAATTTCACTTGATTTGCCAGAAATAAAAGGAGATTTAAAATTTAAAAATTTATCTCCATGGTCAAATTCTTTTCTATCACCCGGGATTATGGGGCCATATTCATTTATCCCATTCATGGAATGTTACCATGGTATTGTAAGTATGAATCATGATATTTTAGGATCTTTAAAGTATAATAATGAAGATATTTCCTTTATCAAAGGAAAAGGTTACATGGAAAAAGATTGGGGACATTCATTTCCCAAAGCTTATATATGGATGCAGAGTAATCATTTTTCAAAATCCAATATTTCTTTAAAATCATCAATTGCAATCATACCTTGGATGAGAAGTTCTTTTATTGGTCATATTGCAGGTGTATTAATTGATGATAAGTTAATTGAGTTCACAACATATAATAGCACTAAAGTAAATAAGTGTGAAATATCTATTGATAAAGTTAAAATTGAAATGGAGAATAGCTCATATTTACTGAGAATTCTTGCTCATAGAGAAAAAGCGACTACTCTTGCTGCTCCTATCTCTGGTTTTATGGATGGAAGAATTGATGAGAGTATGAGAGCTAGTATCGAGGTGGAATTATATGATAAAAAGAAAAAAAGAGTCTTATTAAAAGATATAGGTAAATCTGCGGGCATTGAAGTAGCTGGAAAATATGAAATGCTTATTAAGTGATCTGTAAATAAAAAGAAAGCCCTCCTTAGAGGGCTTTTATTTTAATTGTTAGCGGCTTCATATAAAGCCATTTCATTAGTGATTAGAGGAGAATCGATATAACATTTAGTTGAAATAATTTTATCGTTTTCCCATTGCCACCAGCAATGAAATGTTGATTCTGCTTTTTCACCTGTAGTTTTTGATATACCAGACCAATCAGCCCATTGAAGTGTGAAAGTACTTCCTTCATTGAATTGAATTGTTGTTAAAGCAGGTTCAATGTGTTGAATTGAATCCCAGAGTACAGAATGATAATTATAACCATCAATTATCTCTTGTGTTGAGTATTCAATTGTATTAAAATAATGTTTACCATCCTCAGTAAAATATTCAGATGCAGCTTCAAACTTACCTTGCGTATATGCTTCTCCTAATGATCTAACTATTTCAGTTTTTTCATCATCTGAAGTTACAATACCGTTCCAAGGATTTTCATCAGTTGTTGCATTTTGACATGATACTAATAGAATTGTAAATAAAATATATGTTATTTTTTTCATGTTAATTGATTTAATACTTAAATATATGATAAAACTATTGATTAATTACTTTAACTAGATGCTAGTGTTAATTTTCTAACTTTGTAAAATGAAAACCAAATCAGAAATTGTTGATAATTGGCTAGTTAGGTACACAGGACTTGAATTAAAGAATTTTGGAGAGTATATTTTACTTACAAACTTTGACAAGTATGTAGATATTTTTTCAGATGTTATGAACTGTAGAGTTCATGGTATTGATAAAAATATGCCATCAGCAACCTCAGATAATATAACGATAATAAATTTTGGTATGGGGAGTCCTAATGCAGCAACAATAATGGATCTATTGTCTGCTATTAGACCAAAAGCTGTGCTGTTTTTAGGAAAATGTGGTGGACTTAAGAAAAGAATTGATATTGGAGACTTTATTCTTCCAATTGGAGCTATTAGAGGTGATGGTACTTCAAATGATTACTTTCCTCCTGAGGTTCCTGCAATGCCTTCTTTTGCTCTTCAAAAAGCAATTTCTACTACAATAAGAGAACATACCACGGATTACTGGACAGGAACTGTTTATACTACTAATAGAAGAGTCTGGGAGTATGATAAAAAATTTAAGGATTATATAAAAAAGACTAGAGCATATGCAATTGATATGGAAACTGCTACTCTTTTTACAGTTGGGTTTCATAACAAGATTCCAGTTGGTGCATTTCTTTTAGTCTCTGATTCTCCAATGTTTCCTGAAGGTGTAAAAACTCTGGAAAAAGATGAGATTAACTCAAAACAATATGATAGAAAACATATTGAGATTGGTGTTGATTCTTTAAGAAAATTACAGAATAACGCTGAAACTGTAAGACACCTTAAATTTTAGTTATTACTTTTATTTCAATGAAGAAGATCTTTGTTGTCATATTATTGCTAATAATTAGCTGTTCCAAGTCTGACGTAGATAATAAATCTAAAGAAAATTATTCTGGTTTTGCTTTCTATGAAGGTCTTTCAACTAATTATATTCAGCATGGTGGTTTAAGTAGAGAGTATTTATTATACATTCCAAATAATATAGATAATCGTCAAAACCTTCCTGTAATTTTTAATTTCCATGGATATCTAGGTCAAGCCTCTCAGTTTTTTAGTCAAACTGATTTAGTTGAAATTGCAGATAATAATGGGGTGATTTTAGTCTATCCTCAAGGATCTAACCTTCCAGCAGGTGCTTCTCACTGGAATGCTGCACCTCCAAGTTCATCATCAAGATCGTTTGTAAATAAAAGTAGTGCAGATGATATTGGTTTTTTTAAGGTGTTACTAGATGAATAAATCAAGATAATTTGATTGACCTTAATAGAGTCTATGTAATTGGATATTCTAATGGTGGAATGTTCTCTCATTTTTTAGCTTGTAATACAGAAAACATTATTGCTGCTATTGGGGATGTTGCTGGAACAATGCTCAATGAAACATTTAATAGCTGTAATCCATCTTCACCAATTCCAATATTGAAAATTCATGGAACATCAGATGGGGTAGTTGGATACAATGGTTATAATGAGGGTGAATTTAAAAGTGTTGAAGAAGTTTTAGATTTTTGGAAATCCCATAATAGATCTAATAATGATGAGGTTATAGAAAACTTAGGAAGCACTTCAATATACTCAGAGTTTAATAATAGTTCTGTTAATGTAAATTTTGAAAAATATACTTATGAATCAGATGAAAACAATAGTGAAGTTGTACATTATAAAATAATTAATGGTGGTCATTGGTGGGACTACAGCTCTGACGATAACTTTAAAACAAGTACCTTGCTATGGGACTTTTTTTCAAAACATTCAAAATAATTATAAAATGGAAATTCCAGATAAACTAAAGTTTGAATATCTACTATCATTAGATAACCATATAGATACAAAAGGTGTAGATAATAGAAAAGAAACAATGAAAAAGATATTTGAAATAACAAAAAAAATAGCCGATCTAGGCTTTGGAGAAAAGGATATACATGGAATTACCACCGATGAAGAAGTTTATAGGATATACACTTTTTTCTCTTGTTTTCTGTCTCAATTATTTTATACTTCTAAGTGTATAGTTATAAGAATAAAAATATATCCTCTCTACTTAAATTTAAAAAATTTCCCCAATAATTTTATATCATTGAAATATGAATAAATTTTTAAAACTATAAAATATGAACAGTGGAGAAAAGACAATAATATTTAATGGGTATTTTAAAATTTGATATATGAGCCTAAAGGAGTTTTTTGATTTAGTTTTTCTTGGTGTCGTACTTTGTGTATCTATAGCAATTCCTTTTCTATGGTTAAACTATTCTAATAAAATAAAGATTAATAAAATTTTCACCTGGCTGATTTTTCTATTATTATTTTGTCTTTTAGCGTGGTTAGTAGTTAATGTATATAATTGAATTTAATAATTCAATTTAAAAATATCATCTAAAAACTCTTTAATTTCAGGATATTCAGTGAAGATAAGTGAGTCAATATACTCTGTCTCATAAGTTTTATATAAGTCTGTTAGCTCTGAATATCTTTTTTGATATTCAGCCATTTTTAACCAAGTGATTTCTTTGAATTTATTTTTATTACTTTCTAAAGTAAAAAAATCATCAGATGTAAAATTCTCAAAGTATCTCCTTGCAGAATTTACCCTTATGTATTGAGAATCAATTTTTACCCATCTCTTAAATTCTTCATAAGTTGGATATTCAAGTATTGAGATACTACCAATATTTTCATCTGAATTAACTGTTTCGTTATTAACGATATTCCATTTACTAAACATATAAATACCAATACATAAGAATACTATCAGAATTACTTTAAATCTTGTTCTCATTTACAATAAGCAATTTAAAAATTATTAAATTAGTGACATGAGGAATATTCTTATTCTATTGGCAATATTTATCACCAGTTTTTCTCAAAGTCAAGAATACAAAATAACAAAGTTAAACGGTTTTAATGTTAGACTTTTTAACTCCAAGGTTATGATAGATAATGATTCAATTTCATTTACATATAGAAGACGTCCTCCTTTATCACTTAAAATCTTAAAAACAGAGGAGATTGATAATAAAAAATATATTTATCCAGAGATAGAATCTCCAGTTGAAGAATCCTATTATACTTTATATAGTGATGGTAGAAAAACTTTTCTTGACCAATTTTTGATTGTCAATGGTGAAACAGTTGAACTACAGATGCAAATAACCAGAATAGATTAAACACAAATAAATAATACAATGAAAAATTTTTTATCACTCTTAATTGCTTTTTTTGCAATTCATTTTTCAAATTCACAATACGAAGGATACTCTTCTGATTCATGGAACAAGCAAGTTAAGGCAGAAGAAATATTTTCCAATAAAATAGATAAGTATTCATTTAAAAAACATTTAAAAAAACTTACTGAAAGACCCCATGTTGTAGGAAGTGAAGGAAATGCTGAAGTCATCAGATACATCGGACAGATTATGGATGATGCAGGTTTCAAAGTAACTAATTATCCATATGATGTATACCTGCCAAATAAGCCGGGTAAATCACTTATAGAAATTGTTACACCTTCCAGAGATGTTTTAAATCAAAAGGAAGATGTAATTCAAGGTGATCCATTCTCAGAGGATCCTGAGCTTTGGAAAGGTTGGAACGCTTTTTCTGGAAGTGGGGATGTAACTGCAGAAGTTGTTTATGCTAATTATGGTAGAAAGCAAGATTTTGAACAGTTAAAAGAACTTGGAGTAGAAGTTAAGGGAAAAATCGTAATAGCAAGATATGGTGGAAACTTTAGAGGCTATAAAGCTAAATTTGCAGAGGCAAATGGTGCTGCAGGTTTAATTATTTACACTGATCCAAAAGACAGTGGTTTTACTAGAGGACTCGTATATCCAGAAGGTCCATTTTATAACTCGTCTACCATCCAAAGAGGGTCATTATTAACAACAGACTTTACAGGTGATCCATTAACTCCATTTGAGCCTGCATTACCCTTAGATGGTAAAAAGAAGATTAAGAGATTAGATCCAAAAGATGCTCAATTACATACAATACCAGTTACCCCTATAGGATACGGTGAAGCACAAAAAATATTAGGTCAAATGAAAGGAAATCCAGTTCCTTCTTCATGGCAAGGGGGGCTTCCATTTACTTATAGACTTGAAGGAGGCTCTTCTCTAACAGTTAGGTTAAAAGTTGATCAAAAAATAGACTTTGTACGTGCAACAAATGTAATTGGAATGCTAAAGGGAAGTGAATTTCCAGATGAATGGATTATTCTAGGTTGTCACCTTGATTCATGGGGTTTTGGAGCAACAGATCCAAGTAGTGGAACAGCTATGCTTCTTAGTTTAAGTGAAACACTAGGTAAATTGAAAGATGAAGGATATGCACCAAAAAGATCAATCCTAATTGGTCACTGGGATGCAGAAGAGCATGGTGTTATAGGTTCAACTGAATGGGTAGAACAAATGAGGGATGAATTAAACGCTAAGGGTGTTGTTTATATGAACTTTGATGGAGCTGTATCCGGAAAAGGTTTTGGAGCTTCATCTGCTCCGACACTAAAAAAACTATTGGTAGAAGCTTCAAAAGATGTAAAATATCCCATATACAGATCAAACATTATATGAATTCTGGAACAGAAACAACCAAGATGAACCTCCAATTGGAAATTTAGGAGGTGGTTCAGATCATATTGCTTTTTATATGCATGTTGGTGTTCCTTCCATGAGTGGGGGAGCAGGTGGACCAAATGTTTATCACTCTAACTATGATAGCTTTAGGTTCTATGAAAGATTTGTAGATCCTGAATTTCAAATGGGCTCTATGGTAGAGCATGTAGCAGGACTTATGGCTCTTAGAATGGCTAATGGAGATCTTATTCCATATAACTTAAATCGTTATGCATCAGATTTAAAAATGCATATTTCAAATGCAGAAAGTAAAATTAATTTATATGATAAAGATTTTGATGGGTTTAACATTACTTCTAAAGCAATTCAATCTCTTGAACAAACATCAGAAAAGCTAACTCAAAAAATAAAGTCTTATTTAGCTGAGGGGGATTTTTCAAAAAAAGATCTTTCAAACTTAAATCAACAATTGATTGGTTTAGAAAAAAGTTTCATATCAGAAAAGGGTATGTATTTTGGTTCATGGTATAGATCTCTTTATGCCTCGTCAGATCCATTTAGTGGATATGCTGCATGGATTTTGCCAGGATTAGAATATGAAATTGCATTAAAAGCTTCAGATAGGCTAGAAGAGTGGGACTCTAGGTACTCTGAAGCTGTAAACTCATTAAATTTAAAGATGAATGAATTAATTAATAATCTTGATAAATGACAAAAGAAAACACAATTGGCGAGCTGCTAGAAAGACTAGAAGAGCAAATTATGAACCCTAAAGACTCTGTTCACCAAATAGTACTGCAAACTACAATCGATAATATCAATAAATTATTGACATAGAACTAATTTTATTTTTTAAAATATTAAAAATAAATTCAATAAATAAATCTTAACTTAGTTACAAATTAATATTTCATGAAACATATATTCTTCTCACTTTTAATATCCGCTTCAATCTATGGGCAAGATGCTAAAAATTATTTTGTTCTACTAACATCTGATCCAATGATAAATCCTTCTGCAGCAATGATGTCAGTAAATACTGCATCTGAAGCTTTAAAACAAGGTCATAATGTAGTTTTTTTTGCTGCTGGTGATGGCGTTAAAATACTTATGAAAGATATTATTCAAAACCTTCATAATGTTTCCTTTCACGGAGGTAATACAGATAGACTTAGTCTTAGAATGGAGTCGTTATTAACTGAGTTTTCATCAAATGGAGGCATTATTCATGTTTCAGAGGGATCATTCCTAACATATGGCGTAAATCAAGATAACTCCACTGAGCTCCTTATTAAATTATCAAATGTTAATTGGAGCTATCCTAAACAATTAATTGAAATTAGCTCTGGAGCAGATATTGTGATTTCTTATTGAAAGAAGCTTATAAGTTTTGATACTTTAAAAGTTAATTTTATTTAAAAATTGCTCTTTAACTATTTTAACTTCTTTTTTAAAAGTTAAATTTGAATATGAGATTTTTTAGACGTCTTTATTACTTAATTAGTCGAAACAAAACCATTCAAAAATTAACTTATTCAAAAACATATATGTTCTATTCTTTGAAAATGATGTACTATAAATTTGGTTGGCTAATTAAGCTTGCTAAAAAATATCTTATTAGATGATATTATTTCTTGAGTTGTTCTTTAAAGGTGTTTATTCAGAATATACATGGTTAAAGAAAGAGTATACTTCAAAATATAGTGGTCAAAAGAAATATTCAGAGCTTTCTCCAAAACAGGTAAGAGGGATTATAGATAAGTATTACAATGATCTTCTTGACGATAACACAAGAAAACTCCTATTTAAAAGTGTAGAGGAAATTCAAAATATTTTAGATAAAAGATTAAAGAGTTTTGAAAATGATACATACAATGAATTAAATAGATTTGGAGATTTAAACCTTTATAGATATTATCAATTTGTAGTAGCTTATAAAAAAGCACTAGTAAAATATTACAAGGAAATAATAATAAATTAAAACTATAAAAAATATGCTGAACTAATCTGTTTTATCATTTATTAATTGATAGATTTGTTTTAAACAATTAATTTATAAACTATGAAAAATTTTTATTTACTATTATGCTTTTTATTTTCAGCATCTCTTTTTTCACAACAACTTTATTGGTATGATGTAATACTTGAAGTTAATAGTGAGGATACAGTTGAATTTGAACAAAGCTGTTGATAGTTATTATTCGTCTGTAGATTTTCCTGCTGATGTTACAATGACATTTTCTGCAATTCCTTTAAAAGGAAAAGGTTATGATGAAACTCACATCTTAAGTTTTGTGAGTCCTTCTTCTCAATCTTTAGCTAACCTAAGAGCTTCGCTTACTGGTGAAGATTGGGAAAATTATGTTGAGGTAGTTAGACCATATGTAGATGGTGTTAGAGCTTCAGCTGGTAATGCCCTTCAAGTATATAAGGCAGAAGAATTTTACGGTATTGGTCAGGTTTGGGGATTTAAAGTGACTAGTAAAAATACTCCCGCATTTGCAAATGCATTTGCCAAGTTAATGGAGACCTTTGATTCTGATGGATTTGTGGGTTTAGCTCAGGTCAATCATGGTATAAGTGATGGGGAGAATATGCTTATCTATGGTACATATCCTGATTTAAATTCTGCTTTTACATTTGGACCAAAAAATGAAAAAGAAGCTCAAGCTTTTGCTGAATTTTTTAATGTAACTGACGAAATTTCAGAATTTATTCAATCTTGGACAAGAGTTAAAATCAATGACTACAATTAAGTAATCATCAATTATTTAATTTAAAACGAACCCCTTAATCTAATTAGGGGTTTTTTTTAAAAGAGATTTTAATAAATTAAATAGAATGAATGCAGTTCCAAGAAATACAATAAGTTTTTTAAAAAAGCTAAAGCTAAATAACAATAGAGATTGGTTCAATGATAATAAAGAAGAGTTCAAGGATATTCAATCTGGAGTAAAAACATTTGCTCAAGATGTTAATGATTCATTAAATGTTTCAGATAATATCGAGAAATTTAAAATATTTAGAATTTACAGAGACTTGAGGTTCTCCAAAGATAAAACCCCATATAAAAAAAATATTGGAATGGCATTTCACAGAGCAAAACCTGAGCTTAGAGGAGGTTATTATCTGGAAATATCTGCAGATGAAAGCTTTATAGCTGTAGGTTTTTGGAATCCAAATAAAGAAGATTTGTTTAGAATTAGAAAAGAAATAGACATAGATGGTCAAGAATTTAAGAGAATAATAAATCAAAAATTAATTAAAGATATCTGGGGAGATATAAAGGAGAAGAAGTTAAAACATCACCAAAAGGTTTCAAAAGTGAACATGAGTATATTGACTTGATTAAAAAAAAACAGTTCATTTTTATTAAAAATTTAAAAGAAGAAGAAATTCTAGATAAAAGCTTTCAAAAAAAATTGGTAAGTTATTTTGTTTCTATTAGGCCGTTTTTTGATTATATGTCAGAAATTCTTACAACAAATCTTGATGGAGAATCTCTTATACATTAACTAATAATTATGCAATTACCTGTAGAAGAAGAATTTTGGAATACCATTACACATTTTATAGGTCTTATATTATCAATTGTTGGAATTAGTTATTTGATTTATACAAATAATAATTTACCAACTTTAAGTTTTGTAGGTGTTGTTTTTTTTGGATTTGGCCTCATTAGTGTTTATCTATCATCAACTTTGTATCATTTTGTTTCTGAACCTATTCTTAAGGAAAAACTCAGAATATTCGATCATATAAGTATTTATTATTTAATTGCTGGATCGTATGCGCCAGTTTGTCTTATTACACTTCTTGATCAGTCAGGAATATACATATTAATATCTGTTTGTTTTATTGCAATTTTAGGAACATTTTTTAAACTTTTTTACACAGGTAAATTTGAAAAGTTATCATTGGCTTTATATCTTTTAATGGGGTGGCTTATTATAGTTGATATAAGAAGTTTATTTGAAATACTGGAATTAAATGCAATTATATTATTAATTCTTAGTGGGTTAAGCTATACATTGGGAACAATTTTTTACTCTTCCAAAAAAAAACATGCACATACTATATGGCATCTATTTGTTCTTTCTGGTAGTGTTTTTCATTTTTTTTTAATCCTTCTATACATCATCTAGTTTTAAATCACCAAGAATAGTAACTTGCATAATCAAGATATATTAACATTAACTAATACACATAAGCATGTTCAAAATAATTACACGACTTAGAAATTATCTTATTTCAGGACTTCTCTTTTGGATACCTTTGATCTTGACTATTATTGTAATTAAATTCTTCTTAGAATTTCTTAACAACCTTATTCCACAAGAATATTTACCTGAAGCTATTTTCAATCTGGATACAACTATTCCAGGATCTGGAATTATCCTATTATTTATAATTATTCTTATTACAGGCTTATTGGTTACTAATATATTGGGGAGACGATTAGTTAACTTATGGGAGAAGCTACTTAATAGTATTCCAGGTTTTCGAAACATATATAACATACTAAAAAAAGTATCAGATACAGTATTAAATACTTCATCTGAAAGTTTTAAAAAGGCATATTTAATTCAATACCCGAATAAAGGGATCTGGGTAATAGCATTTCAATCTGGTGATTACCAGGGTGAAGCTAAGTCAATTATTGGTGAAGAATTAATTAATCTTTTCGTTCCAACTACTCCAAATCCAACTTCAGGGTTTTTTGTATTGATACCTAAAAAAGATGCATTTGAACTTGATATTAGTGTTGAAGATGCATTTAAACTTGTTATTTCTGCTGGTGTTGTGACACCAAACTCTTTGAAAATTAAGGATAACAAGAAATAAAAAAAACCCTCTTAGTATGAGAGGGTTTCTTTAAACTTTAAAGAATATTTTACTACTCAATTACTGCAACTGGACTATCTTTTTCACCTATCCATGTTACAATAAAAATTAGATCTTCATCTCCTAAATTTTGAGATAAATGCCATGTATCTCTTACTCCAAGAAAAGCTTCTTCGCCTGCCTTATATGTTTGAGTTGTAATTATATTCTTTTCTGAATTTTTATCATCTATTGATGTTTCAGTATCATAGTTTACAGTTAATTCTCCTTGAATTACATATGCTACTCCAGTGTATGGATGGTAATGCCATGGTGAATTAAATCCAGGCCCCCAAACATTAATCTGGCTAGATACAGCAGGATCTCCACTTGGATAACTCAACTCATTTCCTAATGGATCACTTGACACTTCTTTCATAATAACTCCATTTTCTAAATTAATAGATGAGTTTTGAATAGGTGTATTGTCAGCTCCTGCAGGAATGTCACAGCCAACTAATAGTGTTAGTGTTATTAATAACGATATATTTTTTTTCATTGTTAATTCTTTTTAATTTCAATCAATATATGAATTTTATAAATTTAAGAAATGAAAAAAATATTATTACTATCATTGCTTCTCATAGGGTGTTCTGATCAACAATCTATTCCACTTGTAGCTGAAGATATTTCACCAATCTTAATAGGGGAGACGTTACCCAATGGTAACTTTCAAAATGTAGAAGGAGAGTCTGTTCAACTTAAAGCCATTTTAGAAGAAAAACCAACCATATTGGTTTTCTACCGTGGCGGATGGTGTCCATACTGTAATGTTCAATTATCTGGTTTAGTTGAGATTGAAGAAGACATACTAGAGCTTGGATATCAAATTGTAGCTATAAGTCCTGATGACTATAAAAATTTACAATCTACTATAGAAAACAATAGTACTAAATACAAATTACTTTCTGACCCTAACGGTGAATTCATTCAAGAAATTGGCATTGCTTTTAAAACGTCTTCTTCGTTGAAAGAATATATAATTGGCAAAGGTCAAAAAGGTGAAACTTCCTCTGTAATGCCTGCTCCAACTGTAATGATCGTTGATAAAAAAGGAGTAATTAAGTTTGAATATATTAATCCAAATTATAAAGAGAGAATAGGTGGGGATATGCTCTTATCAGTTTTAAGAACTTTATAATGAAGATAATTGGAGTATTAAGCATATTACTGGTTTTTTTTGGGAGTATGTATAATCTTTATGCAGCTGAAAAATATGCTCAAAAGAACTTAAATTCCATTCCAAAGATTATTAGATATATAGCTTATGGAATTGGAATTTTTTGTTCTGGATATGTAATAAGGGTTCTTATATGGACATTAATTTAAAATGTCATTTCATTAAATAATTAAACCTCTGGTGAAGCAAAAAGCTATTTTAGTAAACAGTAATCAGAGGTTTCTTGTTTTTTGAAATAGCTTGATTTTTCTAAATTGTAGGTATGAAAACCAACTAGTTATAATTAGAGTTGGAGTGCTTTCGACGTATTTCTACATGGTTTTATTAAATTTGAATTATGAAAAAATTATTATTTCTTTCATTATTGTTAATTGCTTGTGATAGTTCTAATAATCACGGAAATTTGTCAATCTTCAACGAGCCTTCGGAAGAGCAATTAAATAAATGGATAGAAATTGACTCTGTATACATAAGTATGGTTCAGCCAATGGTTGATGTCTACAGAGGAAGTGCTAAACTAAATTTCAATGGAAATCCTTGGGAAAATAAAAACTTCCAGTCAAAATATTCTGATTTGACATGGAGAGGACTCTATGATTATGTTAAATTTTTTACAGAATTATTTAATGATATTGGTTATGAAGAAGGTGAGAAAGTTCTAGATTCCCTAAATAATAAATTTGACCAGATGAGAGACGACTTAATTATTTGGAAAGAGGAAAACTAAAGCAGGTGTTTTTAATTTTTATAAATTAGAGTTATGGAAAACATAGATTTGTCTAAACCTATTTTAGTAACAGGAGCTAATGGTTATATTGCAAGCTGGTTAGTTAAGAAATTGTTAGACAAAGGCTTTACTGTTCATGCAGCAGTAAGAAATCCAGATGATAAAGATAAAATTGCTCACTTAGAGCAGGCATCAAATCTTTCAAAGGGTTCGATTAAATTCTTTGCAACTAATTTACTTTCACCTGACTCTTATAAAAGAGCCATGGAAGGCTGTAGTTTAGTATATCATACGGCTTCTCCATTTACTGTAGACATCAAAGACCCTCAAAAAGAGCTTATTAATCCCGCTGTAATTGGAACTTCGAATGTATTAAATACTGCAAAGGAAATCAGTTCAGTAAAACGAGTTGTGGTTACAAGCAGTTGCGCTGCTATTTATACAGACGCTATTGACACAATTAATGCACCAGAAGGAAAGTTGACTGAGGAAGTTTGGAATACTACCGCGACTATTGATTATCAGCCATATTCGCTTTCTAAAACTTTAGCTGAAAAAAAGGCATGGGAGATTGCTAATTCTCAATCAAAGTGGGATTTAATAGTAATCAATCCTTGCTTAGTACTTGGACCTGCATTAAATCCAAAAAACACAACTTCAGAAAGCATCAACATCCTGAAAATGTTGGGAGATGGACAAATGAAAATGGGAGCACCAAGACTTGGGGCTGGAGTAGTTGATGTTCGAGATGTTGCCTTGGCGCACTATAAAGCAGGTATAACTAAAAATGCAAGTGGAAGGTATATAACAGCTGCTCATGAAACAAATTTTCTAGAAATGGGCATGGAATTATTACCTAAATATGGAGAAAAATATCCATTACCTAAAAAGGCTATTCCTAAATGGTTAATTATGATTCTTGGTCCACTAACAAACAAGTTATTTACTCGTAAGTTTATTCGAAATAATGTAAATATTCCATTTAAGGTTGATAACTCCAAAATTAAGAAAGAGCTTGGAATTAAATTCCGTCCGTTTCGTGAAACAATGGAAGATGCATTTCAATCCATTATTGATGCAGAATTAATTTAATTCACTTCCCAATACAATATATCTTTTTGAGGTTATAGCGTTTAATATCAATTAGTTACAAATAGAGTTGGAGTGCTTTCGACGTATTTCTACACAATATTTAATTAAATTATGAATAAAAAAAACACCCACTCAAATAAGTGGGTGTATCTTTTGACATAAAGTCTAAATTAATATGTTCTTACATTTGAAATTCTAAAGTCTCTGATGTCAGTAACTTTACCTCTGTCTTGAAAATATTGATTTAACTCTTTGCTGTGATTGTTTTGAATGTCGTCTATCATTTTTAAAATGTCACCGCTTCCAGTACCTGAAATTCCTATCCAATGAGTTGCTCCTCCTGGACGTCCAATATCGTATGTTCCAAATCCAACAGTTCTGTTTTTAAATGCTGAGTTTGATAATTGGTCAACAATTTTATTGTGAGCATCAAGAAATGAACTTGGGTCCTCAGCAATTATATCATATATAAGAACATTATCTTGGTCATCAGCTCCTTGTTTCCAGGCTAAAACTCTACCTGAATATGCAGTTCCTGTTCCTTCTAAATGTGTCCTTAGATTAGACCAAAATGCATTATTTTCATAAGGTTGCATATCCCCATCTTCTCTACCACTGTTGTTAACTGGTCCATACCATAATATGCTATGAGTTCTTGAAGAGCCTTGCCAGTGTCTTTCAAGATTCATACCGCTATTTTCTTTCCATTTTGCTTCAGAAAAGAAATTGTCAACTAAGTTTACAACTGCGCTTTGATGTCCAGGTTTTACAGTTACTTCAAGTCTAGTAAATCCCTGTTGGGACATTGCTGTTATAGGAAGTAATAATAGAATTAATAAAAATTTTTTCATAGTTAATTGTTTTTAAATTTCATTCAATATATGAAATTTCCTAAATTAGAAATATGGATATGAATTGGGTTAAAAAATATTGGTGGCTTCTTGTTATTATTGGATTTATTCTTGGTTTCTTTTTAGGATAAATAATTTTTAAATTTTCTAAATTGTAGGTATGAAAAAATTTTCAGATTTTAGGGCACAAAATCTTTTATTATAGGATAGGATTATATTGAAAGGCTTCATTTATTCAATGGAAATTAATTCTGGTGAAATATTCATTTAATCTTTTGACCTCTTCAACCAATACAAATTTACTGCTCCTGATCAATATCTATTTTACCAGTAATAATAGAAATATTAATAATAGCATCGTTTAGATCTATACTTAGTAAATCACCAGAAATACCATCTTTTAATCCTTTTTTTACAGACTCAATAGCATTAAGGGAATTTTTTAATGCTTCAAGGTGTCTAGAATTAGTAATTACAATACTATTTTCAGAAGACAGATTTAGGTCTTTAGAAATAGCATTCTTAAGATCTTCAATATTTGTTTGATTTAGAGCTGAAATTTGAAGTAATTCTATATTTTTTGACTTAATTAATTGATTTAGATTGTCTTTGTAACTATCTGTATTTAAATTATTTAATAAATCAATTTTGTTTTCAACTATAAAAATGTTTAAATCATCTCTTTTATAGCTCTCAACCTCATTTATTAGCTCATTTTCACTAATATCTGACCTATCAAATAAGTATATAAGTACTCTAGATTTGCCTATTTTTCCTTTAGCTCTTTCTACACCAATAGACTCAATCTTATCTGATGTCTCTCTAATACCTGCAGTATCAATAAATCTGAACTTTATTCCATTAATAACTGTTACATCTTCTATTGCATCCCTTGTAGTACCAGGAATGTCCGATACAATAGCCTTATCTTCATTAACTAATGCGTTTAAAAGAGAAGACTTACCAGCATTAGGCTTACCCGGCAATTGTAACTGTTACACCTTCTTTAATAACATTTCCATAAGTAAATGATTCAATTAGACCAGATAACTTGCTCTCAAGAGTATTTAAAAGATCTTTTAAGTCTTTTCTATCAGCAAATTCAACATCTTCCTCAGAGAAATCAAGTTCTAACTCAATTAATGACTTAAAATCAATCAATTTTTCTCTTAACTCTTCAATCTCATTAGAATAACCACCTCTCATCTGTTGCATTGCTACTCTATGAGCTTCTTTTGACTCAGAAGCAATTAAATCACTAACTGCTTCAGCCTGAGATAGATCTTTTTTATTATTTAAATAAGCTCTAAGTGTAAATTCACCTGGTGAAGCTAATCTTACTCCAGAGTTTGTAAAAGATGAGATTATTTCTTGTTGAATATAATTTGAACCATGACAAGATATCTCAACTACATCTTCACCGGTATAAGAGTGAGGACCTTTATAAAGAGATATTACAACTTCATCAAGAACTTCTTTGTTAACCAAAAAATTACCATAGCTTATAGAATAACCAGAACAATCCTTTAATTTCTTTCCAGATTTAGACTCAAAAAATTTATCGGTTTTAGATATTGAATCCTTTCCTGATAATCTAATAATAGAAATTGCACCAGAACCAGGAGGGGAGGATAGAGCAATTATTGTTCCTTCATTGTACATGATTAAATCTGTTTTGTAAAGGTTGCTCTATTTTTATGCTGATTGTTTTCGTAGTTCTTCCAAAGTTGCTGAATAGCTGTGTTTTCAATAAGTTCAGGGTTAGTTTCAACCTCTGTAATACCAAACTTATTATAGAATTTCTGTAGTTCGTTGAATAAAATTGCGATTACTCCCTTATTTTGAAAATCTGGTCTTACACCAATTAAATATAAAGATCCTTTACTATTAAAGTTTTTAGCATGTAAGAGTCTTAATTTTCCAATCAAGTCAACTTTACCTTTAATTTTTTTAAGTGCATTTGAAAACGAAGGCATCGTGATTGCAAATGCAACAAGCTCATCATTCTCATCAGTAACACATTTAATAAAACCTGGATTAATATACTTTAAGAATCTATTCTTATAATAATCTATCTGATATTCCTGAATTGGAACAAAGGTTTGAAGCTTATCATATGTTTTACCAAGTAAATAGAACATTTGATCCACATAAGGAACAATCTGCTCAGTTGATGTGAAGTTTAATTTCTTTAGATTATATCTTTTTAGAATCAAATCTGAAAACTTCTTAATTTTTTCTGGCGAATCATCATAATTGGCAATTTTAAGCTCATATTCTACCCATTCTGCTAGCTTACTATATCCATGAGCTTTCATATGATCCTGATAGTAAGAATAGTTATACATTGTAATCATTGTATTTTTTTTCTCAAATCCCTTGATCAACATTCCAGCCTTATCCATATTTGAGAATCCAACAGGTCCCTCTATAAACTCAAGATTATTCTTTTTACCTATCTCAATTACTTTTTCAAGTAGAGCTTTTGACACATTTTGATCATCTATAAAATCAAACCATCCAAACCTTACCTTCTTTTTCTTAAGATCCTTAACCTCAATCCAATTTATCAATGCTGCAATTCTTCCTACAATTTCACCATCTATGTATGCAAGGAAATAATGAGCAATTGCATTATTAAATACAGGATTTGTTTCTTTATTTAATACTTCTAACTCTTCCTTTATAATAGGGGCAACCCAATATTTCGAGTCTTTATATAAGGTATGAGGGAACATGACAAATTTCTTTAATTCATCACTACTTATGACTTCTTTAATGGTAATATTTGAGTCAGATTTCATTTGAAAAAGCAAGTTACCAATAAATAGTTATTTTTCAAGATTTGATTAAATTTGATAAAGGCGTAAACTATGAAGTTTTTATTGGCTTTTTTGACTATTTATCTAATAATTAGATATATAATTCCTTCTATCTTCAAAATGATATTTGCAAGTATGTTTAAATCGCCTAATAAAAAGACAGATTTCAATAAATCCTCAAACTCAAATAAGAAAAAAACAAATGATAAATACGGAGAATACATAGACTATGAGGATATCGATGAATAAAGTTTTAATTAGAAAATCTCTAATTCATTTATATACTGCAATTGGATTTGCTGTATTGTCTATGATTTTCTATAGTCCACTTCTTGATGGAAAAAAATTATATCAGTCAGATATAAATCAGTATGAGGCAATGTCAAGAGAGATTCAAGAAAATAGGGATAATAACTCAGATGAGATATACTGGATAGATAATGCTTTTGGTGGAATGCCAACATTTCAACTAGGAGCAAAGTTTGCGTATGATATATTATCACCATTCCATCTTTTATTTAGATTTATTCCTAGACCTGCTCATACTTTATTTTTGTATCTCCTTACAATGTATATTCTTCTTATGGTATTAAAAATTCCATGGAGAATTGCTATTCTTGGATCTGTTGCTTTTGCTTTCTCTACTTACCTGTTAATTATTCTTCAGGTTGGGCATAACACAAAAGCTCTTGCAATAGCATACATTCCACTAGTAGTTGCTGGACTTGTCCTCTTGAGGCAGAATAAGCTATTACCTGGATTCTTAGTTAGTCTCCTGGGTATTTCGCTGCAAATAAGAGCTAATCATTATCAAATGACATATTATATGTTAATCCTATTAGGTATATATGTTATAGTTTACCTCGTTGACTCTTATAGAAAAAAAGATTTAAAAGAATATTTAAAATATATTGGAATATTTGCTCTTGCAGGAATATTATCATTGGGTTTAAATGCTCCAAATATTCTTTCTACTTATGATTACTCTAAATATTCAACAAGATCTCAGAGTGAGCTTAAATTAAATCCTGACGGAACAGAGAAAGAACTCTCTACAGGTCTTGACTATGATTATATAACACAATATAGTTATGGAATTTTTGAAAGTATAAATCTTATTGCTCCAAGAGTTCAAGGTGGAGCATCCTCAGAAGACATTGGAAGAAATTCAGATTTGTATAAATTTTTAGTTGATAATAATGTTCCAAGAAAACAGGCAGATTCTTTTGTGTCATCTGTTCCAACATATTGGGGAGATCAGCCAATTCTTGAAGCACCTGCTTATATAGGTGCATCAATATTTTTCCTTTTCATTCTTTCTCTATTTATAGTTAAAGGACCATTTAAATGGTGGTTATTGATATCATTCATAATATCATTAACACTTTCATGGGGTAAAAACTTTCCATTACTTACAAATTTCTTTATTGATTATTTCCCATTTTATAACAAGTTCAGAGCTGTTTCTTCAATTCAAATAATTATAGAGTTTGCAGTACCATTCCTTTCAGTTATTGGTTTGCATAAATTTCTTGGTGATTTTAACATAAAGAATATAAATAAGACTTTTGTTGCCTTTTCAGTCCCATTAGTATTGTTATTTCTTTTTAAAGGTTCACTTTCATTTTCTGGTTTATATGATGATTATTATTCAAGTGCATACGGGCCTGAGATTTTTAGAATGATTGTAGAGGAAAGGCAGAATATTTTTAATAAGGATGTTATAAGAGCTATTATTATTGGAATATTACTTTTTGTAACACTTAGATCTTATAAATTAATTGGTAGGAACTTTACATTTCTAATTGTATTTGCAATTGTTTTTATTGACTTATTCAATGTAAATAAAAGATACATTGATAAAGAACTATTCATTGATAAGTCATACAACACATATCAAATGACTGAGTTAGATAATGAAATATTACTCGACACAACTGATTATAGAGTTTTTAATGTTGCTGCAGGTCTTTCAAATGCGAGTAGTTCATATTATCATAATTCTATTAATGGATATCACGCTGCTAAACTTAGAAGATTTCAAGAATATTATGACTATTTATCTCTTCATGATAACGAGAAACTGTTCAATTCTTTGAATGTTAAATATCTCATAGCTAAAGATGAAAATAATGAAGATCAATTATATCAGAATCCAGATGCACTTGGAAACGCATGGTCTGTTGACTCACTTATAACAGTTGATACAGCAGATGAATTACTGATCAAATTAAAAGATACTGATATTAGTAAAGTTGCCTTATCTATAAACAATTCTGTTCCATCTTCTATTTCTAAAGAATATAACTCAGGTGATCTAGTTAAAATTGAAAAAACTAAAATCTCATCATCACACATTACTTATGAGTTTGAATCATTATCTGACCAGCTAATTGTGTTTTCAGAAATTTATTATCCATCTGGATGGGAAGTATATGTTGATGATATAAAATCAGAATATTTTGATGTAAACTATATTTTTAGAGGTATGGTCGTTCCATCTGGGGTTCACAAAATTGATTTTTATTTTTCTCCTAGCATAGTAAAAACAGGAATAAATATTAGAATACTAACAATTATAATTACCTTTAGTTTAATCGTATACATGGTTTATAAGAACAATAAATGGGTATAGTAGTAAGGCAATCTTTTTTAAATTTAATAAGTATAGGGGTTGCTTTTCTTATAGGAGCAGTTAATACTCTTTATCTTTACCCAACTTATCTTGGTAGTACATTTCAAGGGCTTGTTATTGCACTTCTAGCAATATCAAACATCGTACAACCATTTATATCTTTTGGAACCCAGCATGCTGTTATTAGGTACTATTCTAAATACTCAAAAAAAAGAGAAAAAGACGGCCTTTTAACACTTTCAGTTTTAATTCCATTAATAATAATAATACTTTTTGTTCCACTGTTTTTCGCGTATTATGATGAAATTAGACAATATCTATTTCAAAGTGATCAAAGTCTATCGAAATATGCTTATGTTATTATATTCATAGCGATTTCTACCTCATTCTTTGAAGTTTTCTATTCATGGCTTAGAGTAAAACTTAAATCAGTATTTGGTAACTTTCTAAAAGAATTATACCCTAGACTCCTAATATCAATTCTTCTTGTTTCATACTCTTTGGGAATACTAAATTTTGAAGAGTTTATTTTGTTTTTAATTTATGGCTACTATCTAAGATTAATAATTGTAGTAATCTATTCTTTCTACATTATCAAACCTAAAATTAATATTAGTTTCAAAGATGACTTTGGAGAGATCTTTAAGTACTGTTTACTGATTTTTTTATCAGGAGCTGCATCAAGTATAATCTTAGATATTGATAAATCAATGCTTTCTTCCATTTTAACTGTCGAGAATGTAGCATACTATTCAGTTGCAGTTTTTATTGCAGCTGTTATTGAAATACCCGGAAGGGCAATGTTTCAAATATTAAGTCCTGTAGTAGCAGATGCTATAAATAAAAAGCATTTTAGAAAATTAGAAGGCTTACTTAAGAAAAGTTCCACGAATCTAGTTTTAGTAGCAAGCCTATTTTTTTTACTGATTAATTTAAACCTAGATGATTTTTATAACATGTTAAATCAGGATGGATATTCAATAGGTATTCCAATAGTAATTATTGTATCCCTGGGTAAACTATACACAATGTCGATAGGATGTATTAATAATATTATTTCTAATTCAAAATACTATTATTACACATTTTGGTTTTCGCTGTTTTCTTCAATACTAGCTGTATTTCTGAATATATATCTAATTACTGACTATGGTATCATTGGTGCAGCGTATGCGACTCTTATTGTTCTTGTAATAATGAATTCGCTAAAGATATACCTCATTAAAGTTAAATTTAACATGCATCCATACAGTAATGATACAATCAAAATTATAGTTCTTAGTATCTTGACATATATTGTATTTTCAAATCTTGAACTAGGATTTCAGCCATTATTGAATATTATAATCAAGTCAAGCCTTGTATTTATTTTGTATACTCTTGCTGCATATATTTTTAGGCTGAGTGATGACGTAAATATATTTATCGATAAGTTTAATAAAAACTGGTAGTTCTATCCAATCTTTTTCCTAAGATATTTACCGGTGTATGATTCCTTGCTTTTAATTAAATCTTCTGGAGTTCCCATAGCAACAATATTTCCACCTTTATCTCCTCCTTCTGGACCAAGATCAATTACATGATCTGCACAGGAGATCATATCAAGGTTATGCTCAATAACAAGTATTGAATGCCCCATTCTAATCAATTTATTAAATGTATTTAATAGCTTTTTTACATCATGAAAATGCAAACCTGTGGTAGGTTCATCAAAAATGAAAAAAGTTTTATCAAGCTGATCTCCTTTTCCAATAAAAGAGGCTAGCTTAATCCTTTGAGCTTCACCTCCTGATAAAGTATTAGAAGACTGACCTAAAGAAACATAACCAAGTCCCACTGATTGAAGGGGTAGGAGTTTATTGACAATTTTTGTTTGGTTATACTTTCTGAAAAATTGAATTGCATCATCAACAGTCATATTTAATAACATATCAATACTAACTCCATTATACTTAATTGAAGTAATTTCATTTTTAAATCTTTTTCCTTTACATATTTCACACTCAAGCTCTACATCTGCCATAAACTGCATTTCTATCCTTACAATTCCTTCTCCCTTACATTCATCACATCTTCCACCATCTGTGTTAAATGAAAAGAATTTCGATTTAAAGCCCTTGGACACGGACTGAGGTATTTTTGAATATAACGTTCTAATATCATCGTAAACTTTTAAATATGTTACAGGGTTTGATCGAGAAGATCTTCCAATGGGGTTCTGATCAATAAACTGAACAGATTTGATTTTACTTAAATTCCCAGTTAAATCAATGAACTTTCCTGGTTTTTGAGAATAATCTCTAAAATAATTAAGTAATGCTGGATATATTATTTTCTTAACTAATGTAGACTTTCCACTTCCTGACACTCCTGTAATCATTGATAGACAACCTAAAGGAATCTTTACATTTATGTTTTTTAAATTATTTTCTTGAGCACCATTGACATTTATAAAATATTCTGGTTTCTTTCTTTGGCTTGGATACTCAATTTTTTCAACTCTTCTTAAATATTTTGAAGTCAGTGTATCAGAATCCAATAACTGATTAACTGTTCCCTGACCAACTATTTCACCTCCTAGAGATCCTGCCATTGGGCCAATATCAACAATATGGTCAGCAGATAAAATGATTTCCTCATCATGTTCTACAACTATTACAGTGTTACCTATATCTTTTAAATTTTTTAAAATCTTAATAAGATTATCATTATCTCTTGAATGAAGACCAATAGATGGCTCATCTAGAATATATGTTGAGCCTACTAGGCTACTTCCAAGAGAAGATGCTAGATTAATTCTTTGAGTTTCTCCTCCTGATAGAGTATTTGCTTTTCGGTTTAGTGTTAGGTATCCTAATCCAACATTATTCATATAGTCAATTCTATTGTTAATCTCTTTTAAGATTCTAGCTGATATTTCTTTGTCAGTTTTATTTATTTTAATCTCCTTAAAAAACAATCCAAGTTTATCAATAGGCATTGCCAATATTTCAGGTAAATTTTTACCATCTATTTTTACATGATAGGACTCTTCTCTAAGCCTACTTCCTTTACATTCATTACATAGGGTTTTACCACGATATCTTGATAAAAGAACTCTATTTTGGATTTTATAATTTTTTTTCTCTAAGTATTTAAAGAATTTATTTATACCTGTAAAATGCTCATTTCCATTCCATAGAGTTTCAATTTCTTCTTTTGATAACTTATTATATGGTTTATATATAGGGAATTTGAAGCTATCGGCATTATTAATCAATTTCATATAATACTTTCTTAAACCTGTTCCTCTCCAGGGAGCAATTGCATCATCATATACTGATAATGCTTTGTTAGGAATTACTAGTTCCTCATCAATTCCTATTGTTTCTCCAAAACCATCACAGTTTTTACATGCACCAAAAGGATTGTTGAAACTAAAGAGATGTATAGATGGTTCAATAAATTTTATACCATCCATCTCATATTTGTTAGAAAAAGTTACTTCTTTACCCTTCTCAATGTCATAAATAGAACAAACACCTTTTCCCTCGTAAAATGAAAGTTGAACAGAATCTGAAACTCTTGATTTGAAATCTTCGTCATGCTTTACAACTAATCTGTCAACAACTAGATTAAAATCTAATATTTCCTTTCCATTAATATCATTAAGATCAATTATTTCACCTTTCTTAAAAATTCTAACAAAACCTTGTTTCTTAAGTATTTCAATTCTTTCCTTAGACTTCTTTTTCGTTGATGATTCAATTGGTGATAGAAGCAGGAGCTTTGTCTTAGCATCAAAGCTTATTATCTTATCAACAACATCAGATACTGAATCTTTTTTTACAATTTTATTTGAAACAGGAGAATATGTTTTACCAATTCTTGCAAATAATAGCTTTAAGTAATCATAAATCTCAGTCTTAGTTCCTACAGTTGACCTTGGATTTGATGTATTGATTTTTTGCTCAACAGCTATTGCAGGGGATATACCTTTTATGTAATCAACTTTTGGTTTATTTAACTTACCCATAAATTGACGTGCATATGATGATAAACTTTCTACATACCTTCTCTGTCCCTCAGCATATAGAGTATCATAAGCTAATGATGATTTACCTGACCCTGATAAACCAGTAACTACTGTAAACTTATTTCTGGGTATTACAACATCAATATTCTTTAAGTTATGAAGCTTTGCACCTTTAATAATGATGTTATGTTTGGGGTCAATCTTAGAAATATCTTTCATTAAGCCTTTAAAAAATGCAAAATTACTTAATAACGTCGAATTAAGCAATTTAGTTTAATGTATAATACTGTGAAAACCCCTATAAATGTTGGGATTTTGCAAATAAATTAATTTGGCAAGATATGTAATGTTATTGAACTTTGTGATAGTTTTTGTGGCTATTGTGTGACTAACTATTAACATTTAACTAAATATTATAATTTATAATATTTCAACTTTTTTAATCTAATTAATGCTTCATCTATAAAAATCCCTTACTGATCATCTTTTTTACTTATTAAGTATATCTTATTTCGTTCAAAAAACAGACTCTTATAAATTTGAAAAAATTGTGATTATAAACTTATAAATTTTCATATGTAGTTAGTTTGATTTGAACACCCCGGCATTGGTTAAAAGTTTTTTTCTAAGAAAAAGTATCGGGGTGCTTTAAATTTTTAAATTTATAATAATAACTAAATTTTGACTTTAGAATTAAAACATAGAAAACATACTCTATTTCATCTAATAGCATGGTTGATACTAATTTTTATTCTATCAAACTATGCATTATTTCAAACAGGGGAATTAGTATCAAATGTGTTTTACAGAATTGCTTATGCAATAGCAATTTTTTATCTAAACTATTCTTTTTTAGTACCTCGCTTATTATTGAAAAATCAAAAATTAGCCTATTTCTTTTGTGTAATGCTAACGATTGCATCCTCAAAGTATTTAATTGAAACTCTATTCCCAAGCTTTGCTCCTATATCTTCAGTGAATAGAACAGCAGCATTAGTTTTTTTTCCAATTATAAACATTGTTTTAGGAACAGCTATTCGAATTTATCAACAATGGAGTATTGATGAAAAAAATAAAAAGAAAATAGAGCATCAAAAAAATTTAACGGAGCTTCAGGTACTAAAAAATCAGTTAAATCCTCATTTTTTATTTAACTCTTTAAATAGTATATACTCTCTATCTTTTAAAAAATCAGACGACGCACCAGAAGCTATTTTAACACTTTCTGAATTAATGCGTTATATGATATACAAGGCCAATAATGATTTTGTATTGTTAAAAGAAGACATAGAGTATATTAAAAATTTTATCGCTTTACAAAGAATGAGGCTTATCAAAAATGCAAAGATTAATCTTTCTATAAAAGGGAATATAAATGATCAAAAAATACGTCCACTACTATTTATATCTTATATCGAAAATGCTTTTAAACATGGAGTAGATTTAGAGGGTAAAACTGATATAAGCATTGATATAGATATAAAAGAAGAAGAGTTAGAATTTAACTGTACAAATTTAATTGGCGCTAAACCTCTAGAAAAAGAAGGTAAAGGAGTAGGTATGAAGAATACTCTTGATCAACTTAAAATATTATATCCTGATAGGCACAACCTTCAAACCTTTGAAAAAAACAATAACTTTACTGTTAACCTAAAACTAAAACTAGATTAAATTTTGAGATGTTTAATTGTAGATGACGAACCACTAGCATCAGATGTAATTGAAAACTACATAAATAAAATTGAGTCTTTAAACATCGTTGCGAAATGTAATAGTGCACTTAAAGCAATAAATATCTTAAAAGAACATCAAATAGATTTGATTTTTTTGGATATTAAAATGCCCAATCTATCAGGTTTAGAGTTAGTTAAAACTATTGACAATATCCCACAATTTATTTTTACCACAGCCTATTCAGAACATGCCATTGAAGGCTTTGAACTTAATGCAACAGATTATTTAGTTAAACCTATTCGATTTAATAGATTTATTAAAGCTGTAAATAAAGCTCAAGAAAAACACGAGTTAAAACTAAAAAAACCCATTAAAAAAATACAAGATTCAAAAGATTATATTTTTATTAAATCTGAGTATGAAAACATCAAAGTTAATTTAAAAGATATACAGTATATAGAGGGGTTGAAAGATTATGTTAAAATCCATATTAAAGACAGTAAAAAATCTTTGCTTACTTTATCCAGTTTTAAAAATATACTTGAAAAATTATCACCAAACTTTATTCGCATACACAGATCCTATATTGTCAATATTGACTTTATAAAAACCTTACAAAAAACAAAAGTTATTATAGGTGAAGTACGTCTACCAATAGGAGAATCATATAAAGAATCTGTACTTAAACACTTAGGCGTTTAGTTAAGAACTTATTTACTAAAATTAAACTTCGATAAATAGTATCTGTTCGTCGACACTTTTTTTATGCTAGTATAACATATTATTTTTTTGAAACTGTAACCTATAATTTTGGTTTCATAAAAAAATTAAAGTGCGTTTATGAGAAATCTAATTAATTTATTTGCAGTAATCCTTTTGTTTTCATGTAACAAAAATGAGGAGCCTCAAGAACAAGTTAATAATGATAGCACAGAAGAATATAGTATAACAGATATACAAGATGTTCTTGTGTCGGGTTTTTTTGGACTTGATAATGCACTACCAAGTCTATTGTTGTGTAATCAACTAGGAGACCAATTAGATGGAATGCCTGTTAATTTTAAATTTCCATTAGATGAACGTAGTTTATCTGAAACTGATTTTGAAGTTTTAGATAGCCTTGGAAATATACACATCCCTACTTGTGTTTCTTTGGCTCCAGCTAATGAAAACGGAGAAAATAGAACTGTACTTCTGTTAGGTGAATTTGGTACTGCTATTACCAACCCACCTGTTGAAGTTAGAGTTGTAGGTGATTTATTTACAACTAATACTATATCTGGAGAGTCTGTTTGTTCCGAAACCATAAATCTAAACGGAGTCACTACCAGGAATATTATACCCCTTGCTGATGGACCAAGTTTATTTTTTGCACAAAGAATTGATGGTAGCTTGAATGAATGTAATTCAGGAACACAAACGATTCAAGTTGCTTGGAATGGCGGCGTTACACCCTATATTAGTGGTGATGCCGAATCTGACTTATTTCAGTACTATGTTGGCTATTCTGAAACCTCAGGAGTCCTAACACAGCATGTGCCTATTTCGATAGCAGATATAGATGACAACGACAACTTTCACCAACTTTGTTTTTCTACAAGTGATGAAATTGTTAAAATTTCAATGATGGCTAACACGGTCGAAGACCCAAACCACGACCCAAATTTATACAGCGAAATTGATGTTAGTTCCTGCACTCAAAATTGAACTTAATAACAAAAAATATGAAAACAACACATAAATTTTTTTTAGTCTTTACATTATCATTCTTTACTGTTTTTGGATCTACACTTTTAGCTCAAACAAATCCAGGAGTTTTTTTAAATCGAGAGTTTAATCCAGAAGAAATAGCAGGAATCATTAAACATGATGCTCAAAAAGTGATTAAAAAACTAAAAATTACTAAAGAATCTACAACTAAAGAGATAGTAAAACAATTACAGGATTACAATGCTAAAATGGATGAACTTTTAGTTATACATTCTAAAACACTTGAAGACTTAAAAATAGAGTTTTCTAAAAATATTCAAATAGCTATCCAAAATAGAGATAGAACTCAAATGAGCGAAGTGAGAAATATGCTAAAAGAAATTATTCCTCCAATTAGGCAGGAAGCAGATGAGTATAAAAAAGTTTTGAATAAATCTTTAGAAAGTATTTTGTCTGAAAAACAAAATAAAAAATGGTTGAAATATCAAAAACAAAATAATTTTCAGGATTTATTGGAAATGAGACAATGAATAAAATGATTTTCCTGCTTTGGATAGTTATTATAATGCAAGTTTACTCGACAACAATAATTTTTATCTGGTTTCTATTATCGTCTTGCTAACACAGAAATCAATTAAAGTAAATATTTAAACATCTTAAAATGATGCCAACCTTTATAAAAAAACTAGTTTTTAGATTTATCTACCTAGGTGTAATGCTTAGTTCTATTTCTTCAATTGCTCAAAATCAAATTGACTCCCCAGAGGCTTTTAACTTTACCTTATCAGGTATTATCAAAGATTCTCAGACTGGAGAGTCTCTCCCTTTTGCATCAGTTTTAATTAAGGGAACTAATGATGGAGCAACAACTAATATGGATGGTTATTTTACTTTAAATGAAGTCCCAAGCGATACATCCATATTATTAATTAATTATATAGGATATGACGATATGGAATTTGCTCTATCCCCCAGAATGTCGAAAACAAATTTAGTCATAGAGATTGAGCCCTCATCTATTTCATTAGACGCAGTAGAAGTGGTAGCAGAAAGAGAAGAATTAATGAAAATAAACAGATTCGATGTCAGCACAATTAAGATGACACCAAAAAAGATAGCACAGTTGCCAAGTATTGGAGAAAAAGACATTATGCGTTCATTTCAATTAATGCCTGGTGTTTCTGGCAGTAATGAGTCTTCGTCTGGAATGTATGTTAGGGGAGGTACACCAGATCAAAATCTTATAGTTTATGACGGATTTACTATTTATCATGTAGATCATTTATATGGATTTTATAGTGCTTTCAACTCAAATGCCATTAAAGATGTACAATTATATAAAGGTGGATTTGAATCAAGATTTGGAGGTCGTTTGTCAAGTGTCACAGAAATTACAGGAAAAGATGGAAATCAAAAAAACTTTAATATTGGAGGAGACCTAAGCTTGCTTAGTTTCAACGCATTTGTGGAAATCCCAATTGGCGATAAGTTTTCATCTATAGTTGCATATAGAAGATCATATAAAGGACCTATTTATAATAACATTTTTGATCAATTCAACGAGGATAGTTCTGAAAGCTCAACACAAACTCAGCAAGGAGGTCTTTTAGGCAGAGCTAGAGGAAGAGGTTTTAGTGTTGAAGAAACTACATTTACATCATATTTTTATGATCTTAATGGAAAACTTACTTTCCGTCCCAATGATAAGGATCAATTTTCATTAAGTTTTTTTAACGGAACAGATAAATTGGATGATGGTTTTGGAGTTGACACTCCATCTTTTTTAGCAGATAGAGGTATTAACTTTAATGTAAATATCATTGATCTCACAAATTATGGAAATCTTGGAAGTAGTTTCAAATGGTCTAGAAAATGGTCACCAAAACTATATGGTAACACAATTTTTAGCTATTCAAATTATTATAGTCAAAGAGATCGTGATCGAGAAGGTAATATTGTTTTTAATAATGGTAATTCCAATAATTTTAATTCGGGTATAAATGAAGATAACGACCTTAAAGATTTTAGTTTTAAATCAGATTATCAGTGGGATTTATCAAAAGACACACAATTGCAATTTGGAACATTTGGATCAAATTATGATATAGAATATTCATATACACAAAATGACACTATTTCTATTATTAACCGCGATGATAAGGGTTTGCTTGTAGGTGGGTACCTTCAAGGTAAAATCAAATTAAATAATAATAAAATTCAAATTGAATCTGGTATTAGAACCAGTTATTTTGATGTAACAAAAGAAACATATTTTGAGCCCAGAGCTTCTGTAGTTATTAATCCATCTGATAAACTTTCATTTAAAGGAGCTTATGGAAAATATTATCAGTTTGCTAATAGGGTTGTTAGAGAGGATATTACATCTGGAAGTAGAGATTTTTGGATTCTTTCAAATGGGGAAAATATTCCTGTTAGTTCTGCAACTCATTATATAGCAGGCCTTACATATGAGACAAAGGATTATCTTTTTAGCGCAGAGGGATATTATAAAAAACTTGATGGGTTGTCTGAATACTCTTTAAGGTATAATACCTCTTTACGAGAATTAGATTATAGCGAGAACTTTTATAATGGTAGTGGTTATACTAGGGGAATTGAGTTTCTAGCACAAAAGAAATTTGGAAAAATAAACGGTTGGATTAGTTATACGCTTGGAGAGGCCCGTAACCAATTTGATATCTATGGTGATGATGATTTTCCTGCATATCAAGATGTAAATCATGAATTTAAGGCTGTAGGGTTATATAAAAACAAACGTTGGAATTTCTCAGCTACTTGGATATTTGCAACAGGTCGACCTTACACAGGACCCTCAGGAACATACTCTCCTACACTTTTAGATGGTTCTACTCAGGATTATTTCACTACCACAGCCAAGAATGGATTACGTTTTCCAGATTACCATCGACTTGATGTCTCAGCCAATTACAATATTTATAGCTCTAAAGAGCGAAATGAAATAGGATATATTGGGTTCTCAATATTTAACTTATATAATCGAAAAAACAGTTGGTATAATCAGTATCAAGTTGTTGATGGAGGAATAGTTGAGACTCAAATAAATTACTTAGGAATAATGCCAAATATTACACTTTCACTAAAACTTAGATAAAATGAAATTATACTATAAAACATCAATATTAGTTAGTTTACTTATTTTAGGGTGTGTAAAAGATGAGAACAGCTCATATTTTGAAGATGTTCCTGTAATAGAGGGATACTTACTAGCAAATGATATTATTAACCTTAAGATTAGTAGACAAGTACCTTTCTTGGAAGGAGTAGAATACTCTAATGAAGATATTAATTCTCTTAATATTAAGGTTAGTAATAATAATAATATCTACTCTCTTTCACCAATTGGAGATGGTCGATATGTTGATAGCACACTGACCATTGAAGATGGAAAAAAATATGACCTTAATTTTATTTTTAATGATAAAGAAGTAAGTGCCTCTACAATAATACCAGAGAAGCCTTTAAACTTAACGCAATCGGTATCAGAGATGATAATAAGAAGAGTAAATCCATTAAACGGCCTTGGAGCTGGATTCGGTGATCTTCCAGATCCAGTTGAAATTAGCTGGAGTAATCCAGACTCTTCAAATTATATAGTAGTTGTTGAAAATATCGAGGAAAATCCTGAACCGATATTAATAGGGGATCAACCACCTCCTGTTTTGTTTCTTAATAGACCCACTCAGGGTAGTACGTATGAAATTCCATTTCGAAGTTTTTCTTACTATGGGACCCATCGTATTATACTTTATCACATTAACCCTGATTATGCATTGTTGTATGAAGATCAGGAAACATCATCACAAAATTTTTCTACACCAATTTCAGGTATTAATAATGGTTTTGGAATTTTTACAGGGATGAGTTCAGATGAGTTGTTGTTGGAAATTAAGCCTGAATAAAAATTTGAGTCATAATCTCATAACTACCTTATAATAAGTCACTTTGCAAAATTACTTAATAAGTTTATTAATTATTGATTTCCTACCAATAGTTTTTGTTATAATATCATTATTAATATCCCATCCTCGTGCAGGGCAATATTCCCTTCCATAAAAGATTATTCTTAAATGGAGTTCATTCCATTTTTCTTTAGGAAAAATTCTTTTAGCATCCTTTTCAGTTCTTTCAACATTTTTTCCATTTGATAATCCCCATCTAAACATAAGCCTGTGTATATGAGTGTCAACTGGAAATGCTGGTTGCCCAAACCCTTGAGATACAACTACACTAGCTGTTTTATGACCAACAGAGGGAAGTTCCTCCAACTTACTAATATCCTCTGGGACTCTACCATTATATTTGTCAATTAATATTTTTGATAAATTCCAAATACCTTTTGACTTAGTAGGGGAGAGACCAACAGGTTTAATTATCTCTCTAATCTCATCAATTGATAATTTGATCATATCATAAGGATTATCTGCCTTATTAAATAAATTAGGTGTTATCTCGTTTACTTTCTTATCAGTACTTTGTGCAGAGAGAAGAACAGCGATCAATAATGTATAGGGGTCTTTATGATCTAACGGGATTTCAAGAGTTGGATAAATTTCCTCAAGCTTATTTATTAGGAAATCAACTTTTTCTTTTAGTTTCATTTAGTTACTTTTGAAAAAAAAATTATGTTAAAAGTAGGCGATAATATACCAAATATAAATGTAACAACCCACAAGGGTGAAACTATTAACCTTACAAATTTTAAAGGAAAGAAAGTTATCCTTTTCTTTTATCCAAGAGCAAATACTCCAGGTTGTACTGCACAAAGTTGTAATCTAAATGATAATTATTCTAAACTCACATCTCAGGGATATGAAGTCATTGGAGTAAGTCCTGACACTGTGGATAAGCAAAACAAGTTTGCTGATAAATTTGGATTCAAATACAACTTATTAGCTGATGATTCTAGAGAATTAATTGATGCATTTGGAGTTTGGGGAAAGAAAAAATTTAGAGGAAATGAGTATGAAGGAGTTCTTAGAACTACATTTATAATTGATGAAGAAGGAGTTATTGAAAGAGTAATTGATAAGGTCAACACGAAAGACCATGCTGATCAAATTCTTGATTAACTACTTATAACCAAACATCTTTTTCTTAATTATCAAATCGGAAACACCCTCTGGTAGTTTATCTTCCCATCCAGGAGTATTATTCTTTATTTGTTTTAGTACGTCTTTTGAGAAGATATTGAGATAATCTTTGTTAAATTCTAAGTCACGAATCTTATCATTAACCTTGAAGTATTTATAAAATTCTTTCATATTATCTTCAAGTTTTAAGTTTGTTGAGTCAATTACAGTATCTTTTTGTTTATCTAATACTGGATATAAGTATATTTTCATGTTATTCTTAAAAATATTACCAAAAGCCTCCAATATTCCTCCTTTTACACCATCATAATATTTTTCATCAAAAATTTCAATAAGATTTGTTACTCCCATAGTCAATCCAAGTTGTTTTTTTGTATACCTAGTTAAATATTTAACAAGCTTATAATACTCTGAAAAGTTTGAAATCATAACCATATGACCTAGAGAACATAGTAATTTTGCTCGATCTAAATAGTCACTATCATCAATATCACCTGTAGACCTTAAGTTAGAGAGGGTAATTTCAAGTAATACAATTGTATTCTCTTTCTTTACACCTTTTTCCTCTAGAAATGCTTCAAGAGATTTCTTAAACATTTCTTCATTCACTTTAGTTATTGGCCTATAGCTTCCTCGAAGTGTTAATATGTTCTTTTTGTATAAAACTTGAGCAGGTAAGACATTAGTTCCAGTCTCATCAAAAACAACTGCATCGGTCATTCCTAGTCTAACTAGTTCAAGACTTATTAATCTATTGTCAACGTCTTTAAAAAGTGGACCGCTAAAATTAATAGTATCAATTTCAATTGATTGATCATCAATATGATCATATAAGTATTTCATCAACTTAAGTGGCTCATTATGCTTATAAAAAGCACCATAAATAAGATTAACACCCATTATACCAAGACTTTCTTGTTGAAGCTTAGCTTCATTTTGATGAAACCTTAAATGAAGTTTAATTTCAGAATAGTCATCTTTTGGGTCAGTTTGAAATTTAATCCCCATCCATCCATGACCTTTAAATTTTTTAACAAAATCAATGGTAGCAACTGTATTAGCATAAACAAAGAAGAATTTATTTGGATACTTTTTTCTTGAAATTCTTTTTTCAAGAAGGTTCATTTCATGAGAGAGCATTTTATCCAATCTATTTTGTGTAACATACCTACTATCTTCCTCTTTACCATATATGCTATCACTAAAACTCTTGTCATAAGCACTCATTGACTTAGCAATTGTTCCTGATGCAGCACCAACCCTATAAAAATGTCTAGCTACCTCTTGACCAGCACCAATTTCAACAAAAGTTCCGTAAATATTCTCGTTTAGATTTATTCTTAAAGACTTTCTCTGGACTGAAGGTCTTGATTCATAATCCTTATCTCCAGGAAGAATAATATTCATCGATTTTTTTATAAAATTACAAAGATTAAATAATAAAAAAGAATAAATTATCATAGATTTATGTGTGCTAAAAATAACTTTTTTAGGAACCGGGACTTCACAGGGTATTCCAGTTATAGGAAGTGATCATCCAGTATCTTTCAGTAAAGATTTAAAAGACAAAAGACTTAGATCCTCTATTTTAGTTCAATATGGAGATATTGCCTTTAGTATTGATTGTGGACCTGACTTTAGGCAGCAAATGTTAAGAGCTGATTGTAAAAAACTTGATGCAATTGTTTTCACTCATGAGCACGCTGATCATACATCTGGTATTGATGATACTCGACCATATTTTTTTAGACAGGGAAAGATTCCAATTTATCTTCATGAAAGAGTCTTAAATTCATTAAAAGAAAGATTTGCATATATTTTTGATCCAACTAAAAAATATCCGGGCGCACCAGACTTTGATGTAAATCTAATTAATAAGGATAGTAAATTTCAGATTAAAGACTTAACAATAACACCAGTTGAATCTATGCATATGAAGCTTCCAGTATTAGGCTTTAGAATTAATAATTTTGCATACCTAACGGATGTTAAGACAATCCAAAAGGAAGAACTAGAAAAGTTAAAAAATCTTGATGTTTTAGTCATTAATGCTTTAAGGTTTGATCCACATCCATCACATTTAAATGTTGATGAAGCGATTGAAATTATCAATCAAATAAATCCAAAAACGACATACTTTACCCATATAAGTCATAATATGGGATTCCATGAGGAGGTCTGTGAAAAGCTTCCAGCTAATGTAAGTCTTGCTTATGATGGATTAGTAATTGAATTAGATTAAATACTTGTATCGTTAATCCAATTTAATAATCTAATTAAATTTTCTTGAGATATTGTGTGACCAGAATCAAATTTATCATAAGTCAAATCATTATTTTTTGAAAGTTTTAATATATGATCATCAACAATACTTAAAGGAATAACATCATCTAACGACCCATGTGAGCAATATATTAGTCTATTTGTGTAAGATTCTAGATCATTATTAAGGTAGCTAGGATGAATGAAAGAACTAATAGGAATAACTCTTCTAAAATTAGAACTATTGTCTAGCCCTAATTTCCAACATATACTGCCGCCCTGACTAAAACCTAAAATTGATACGTCTTCTTTATTTAGATTCTCTTTTTCGATTAATGAATTAATATTATTCATTATCATCTCAATACTTTCATTTATCTCTTTATATCTTTTATCTAAATTGTTCTCAAGTATATCCGAATAGTCTATGTTAAACCATGAATATCCACCAAACGGAAGGCTTATTGGAGCATCAAAAGAAACTACAGTATATGATTTAGGAAAAAACTGTTCGAGTGAAAATAAATCCTCTTTATTACTTCCATATCCATGAAACATAAAAATACTTGAGGGTTTTGAAGACTTTTCAGATCTTCTTATCAAATACTCTAGGTCCATAATTTATTTAATGTGGCTTTATTATTATTAATTGCCCCATAAACAATACCCTTTAGATTTTTATCTAAATACGCACAGTTATTTGAAGATGAAAGTATATGATTCTCTGAAAAAACATAATTAACTTCTGGGTTAAAAATTGTCAAATCTGCCTTTGATCCAATTTCTATTGGACAATCTTCTATTTCAAAAACATCTTTTTTTCTTGTTAAAATATCTATTGTTTTTTCTAATGTAAAATTATTGCATAGAAGACCAAATACACATTCTAAGGCAATTGTTCCAGGAATTGCATCGTCAAAAACAACCTTTTTAAAATCATCATTAATAGGTTCATGCATGCTTGTAACAAAATCAATTGTTCCGTCAATTATTCCTTCTTTTAGTGCTTGTATATCAGAATTATCTCTTAGAGGAGGATTAAGTTTAAGATTAGTGTTGAAATCAATAATATCTTTATCAGAAAGAGTAATATGAGCTAAACTTACACTAGATGTAATATCTAGATTTCTTTTCTTAGCATCTCTTATTAAATCTACTCCTTTTTTTGTGTTAACATATGGAATGTGAACTTTACCATTAGAATATTCTAAAATTTCAATATCTCTGAAAATACTTATTGATTCTGATATTGGAGGTACACCTTTTAATCCAAGTTGAGTACTGACTATTCCCTCGTTGATTACTCCATTTTCTGATAGAAATTCGTCCTGAGAAAATGAAATTATTCTTCCGCCAAAAGTTTTGGTGTATTCTAATGCTATTTTAAGAAGTGATGAATCATTAATTGACTGCTTATAATCCCCATATGCTACTGCTCCAGCAATCTTCATATCATACAATGGAGCTAAATCTTTACCGTTTGAATTATTAGTTAGGCTACCAATTGGATATATCTGAGTAGTAGTATCGATCGATTTTCTTTTTAAGAATTCAATTGATGAATGATTATCAATAATCGGATCACAATTCGGATTTAACAATATAGAAGTAAATCCAGATGATGCAGCTGTTTCTAATCCATTTGAAATAGTTTCCCTTTCTTCATATCCTGGCTCTCCAAAACTTACTGATGTATCCATCCAGCCTCTTGAAACATGAAGGTTTTTAAGATCAATAATATTTTTTGATTTAGTTTTGATGTTATCTGCAATGTCAACTATAACACCATCTTTGATCAGAATGTCTTTTATTTTGAAATTTAAATTACTCTTATTATCTACTATTGTTGCGCCTTTTAAGAGTATGCTCATTTAGAAAAGAATTTAACAAAATTAAATAAACTTATTAATTCAATGGAAAAAAAATCATTAAAAATTTTCATACACACCTAATCCAAATAAAGCAAAATCATATTTTACAGGGTCTTTTGGATCCATTTCTCTTAATTTTAAATTTATTTCTTCTACAGCTTTTGAATCGTTAGTATTTCTTTTAAGCAGACCTAGAAAGTCTTGCAATTCTTCCTGTGTGAACATCTAATGGAAGTGAAAGCTCTGATTTATCAATTTTATTCCATAAGCCAAAGTCTACTCCTTTTTCATTTGATCTTACCATCCATCTTAGAAACATATTAAATCTTTTTGCACTAGATCCATCAATAGGAGAGGGGAGGTGTTTTCTAGTTCTTATTGGATGATCTATACTAAAGAATATCTCTTTAAAAGTTGAAATACGCTTCTGCAAATCATTTCCATTTGAATTGTTTGATAATATATCTTCTAGACCGTTATAATCTTTATAAATCCTTTTTAAGGAGACAATGAAATAATTTAAATCAGTAGAATTAAAAGTTCTATGAATTGACTCTTTTTCTTTATATAAGTCTTTATTAGTGTGATTTAAAATAAAATCAAAAGGCGAATTATCCATGAATTCGATAATTTTCTTTGCACTATTGATAATAGATTTTCTATTACCCCATGAAATTACAGATGTAATAAATCCTGATATCTCTATATCTTCTTTCTTGGTAAAAGAGTGAGGTACTAAAATAGGATCATCTTTAATAAATTCCAGACTTTCATATTGATAAGATTTTTCATCTAGAAAATCTTTCAAATCAGGAATATTAAACTTTGATTTTACCATCAACTATTTGAAGTTTTCTGTCACACTTTTTAGCGTTTTCTGGATTATGAGTTACAATTACAATAGAACAATCATAATCATCTCTAAGTTTAAAAAATATATCAAATAAAATCTTTGAATTTGTTGAATCAAGATTACCTGTAGGTTCATCAGCAAAAATAATCTTTGGGTTATTTATCATCGCTCGAGCTATTGCAGCTCTTTGCTTTTCCCCTCCAGAAAGTGTATTTGGTTTTTTATTTTTTAATTTATCTAAACCAAAATAGCTAATTAGGCTATTTGCATTGTCAGCTACTTTACTATCATTTTTAATCCATCCAGGAAGACAAATATTTTCCATGACATTTAGTTCTGGAATTAACTCATGGAACTGAAATACAAATCCAATCTTTGTATTTCTAAGTTTGGACAAATCAGTATTACTTAGATTAAAAATATTTTCTCCATCAATAATTAATGATGAATTAGTGTTTTCATCTGGTTTGTCAAGTGTACTAAGTATATTTAATAAAGTAGTTTTACCTGCACCAGAAGCACCTGATATTGCAATAATTTCAGATTTTTTTATTTCAATATCAATATCATCAAGAACTTTCCTGCCTTGAAAACTTTTTGAAATACCTTTAGCTGATAGCAATAATTCCATACTTTTACAATATTAATCTTTTAGTTTAAAATCTAAAAATGAATAGTAGCATATATTTAGGAGGTGGATGTTTTTGGTGTATTGAATCGGTATTTAAAAAAGTTAATGGAATTACTTTTACATCACCTGGATATATGGGTGGTAAAAGTGATAATCCCACTTATGAGGAAGTTTGTGAGGGGTATACAAATCATGTTGAAGTAGTTGAATTACAGTACGATCAAACAATAGATTTAAACCAAATTTTAAATATTTTTTTTACTGTCCATGATCCTACATCTATAAATAGACAAGGTGCTGATGTTGGAACTCAGTATAGATCTGCTATTTTCTGCAAACCAGAAGAAAGGTCATCTATTGTAAATTTTATTCAAGAACTTGAAAGCCAAGGTATTTTTAAAGATAAAATTGTAACAGAGGTTAATGATATTCAAAAGTTTTTTGTAGCTGAAGATTATCATCATGATTATTTTACAAAAAATCCTGAAAATGCATACTGTCAGGCAGTGATTAATCCAAAATTAAATAAGTTGAGATCTTCATTTTCAGAATTAATCTCTGAATAAGAAACCTAAGCCAAATAGTTTCAAAAACTTTTTTACAAACTTGAAGAAGAAGTTAAACTGAAAAAAAACAAACCCAAAGAACAACAATAGTACTTGGTAAATTGGCATAATTATAACGAGCTGAAGAATAAACTTCAAGAAACCATTCATCTCAATTTCTCCAAACAGAAAGTCAATTGTAGGGCCTGATATAGCAGCGCTTGTAGATCCTGTAATAGCAAAGACAATTAAGATAATTACTAATTGAAAATTAGACTTTATGCCCCATTTTTCTTTAAGTTTTTTCATTAATTTAAAATCTCGTTAATCTTTTCAGCAAGTTCAACTCCAATTCTGTCTTGAGCTTCACCAGTTGCAGCACCTATATGAGGGGTAAGTGAAACATTTGAATTCATTAAAATCTTTATACTAGGATTAGGTTCATTCTCAAAAGTATCAACACCTGCAAAAGAAATTTTACCTGACTCCAGATTTTTTAAAAGTTCTTCTTCATTAATTATTCCTCCTCTAGATAAGTTTAATAATCCAACACCATCTTTCATCTTGGCAATTTCTTTTGAATCTATAATATACTTATCTGATGCAGGAATATGTACAGAAATAAAATCAGATTTTTCTAGAACCTCGTCGAATGATGATGAAGTCATATTAAATGAAATATTCTGACCATCAAAGAACTCAATCTCTAGTGATGCTTCATCAATATATTTATCATGAAAAACAACTTCCATTCCAATACCTATAGCAATCTTAGCAACTTCTTGACCAATTCTACCAAAACCAATAATACCTATTTTTTTACCAGCTAATTCTCTTCCACCAGCATATGATTTTTTAAGTTCTTTAAACTTTGAGTCACCATCTAGAGGCATAGATCTATTTGATTCATGAAGAAACCTTACACATCCAAATAGATGAGAAAAAACTAATTCAGCTACTGATTTAGATGAAGCTGCTGGAGTGTTTATGACATTAATATTTTTTGATTTAGCATATTCTACATCAATGTTATCCATTCCAACTCCACCTCTTCCAATTATCTTAAGACTTGGACAATTATCAATAATATCTTTTCTTACCTGTGTTGCACTTCTAACTAATAAGGTTGAAATCGAGTTTTCGTTTATATAATTAATAAGTTGATCTTGTGCAACTGTTGTTAAATCAACATTAAAACCATATTCCTCTAGTTTATTTTTTCCAGATTCAGAAATTCCATCATTAGCAAGTATATTCATATTAGTTATAGTTTGATTCAAATTCTTTCATACAAGTTATTAGAGTTTTAACACTTTCAATATCTAGTGCATTGTAAATAGAAGCTCTGAAACCTCCAACGGATCTATGTCCGTTAATTCCAGAAATATTATTATCAGAGCATATGCTTTTAAATAAATCAGCATCATAACCATCCGCTAAATTAAATGTTGCATTCATATGACTTCTATCATTATTGTCTGAAAATCCAATAAAACATTTATTCCTATCAATTTCATCATATATCAACTTAGATTTTTCTGAATTTTTTTTCTCTATACTGTCTAAACCTTCAGATTTAATATGTCTTAAATTTATCAATACAGAAAATATTGAGAAAACTGGTGGAGTATTAAAAGAACTATCCTTGTCAATATGAACCTTGTAGCTTAGCATGGAAGGTACATCTCTTTTAATCATATCTAATAATTGGTTTTTAATTAAAACCATAGTAACCCCAGCAGGACCTAGATTCTTCTGAGCACCTGCATATATTAAATCAAATTTTGAAAAATTAATATTTCTTGAAAAAATATCAGAACTCATATCAGCAAATAAAGGAGAGGCAGTTTCTGGGAATGAATGAAATTGAGTGCCAAATATTGTATTATTTGATGTGATGTGGACATAATCAAAATCATCATTAATATTTGATAAATTAGGTATATAATTGAAGTTTTTATCTGCAGAAGATGCAATTTCAGATACATCTCCAAACATTTTTGCTTCTTTAATAGCTTTTGTTGACCAACTTCCAGTATTTACATAACCTGCTTTGCTATTTAAAAAATTATAGGCTACCATTAAAAATTGCATGCTTGCACCTCCTTGAAGAAAAAGACAAGAATAATCATCTTTATTTAATGATGCAAGATCAAGTGAAATAGATCTTGCCTCCTCCAATACCTCAATAAAATCTTTGCTCCTATGGGAAATTTCTAATATTGATAACCCAGAGTTATTAAAATTATTTATTGCTGATGAAGCTTGTTCAAAAACTATATGAGGGAGGATTGAGGGGCCAGCACTGAAATTATGTACTTTATTTTTCATAAATCAATGCAAATATCTAAACTCTGTGTTAATAACCAATAATAGACAATTTTAAATTATGTAAAAATTGTTAACAAAGATTAAACAATAGATGTTATTTTTGCTCAAAATAATATGGCAATAATAATAACAGACGAGTGTATAAATTGCGGGGCTTGTGAGCCTGAATGTCCAAATAATGCAATTTATGAAGGTCAAGAATCCTGGGATTACAGTAAGGGTACTAACTTAAAAGGTGATGTAGTTTTACCTAATGGTAAAAAGGTTAACTCTGAAAGTATAAACTCACCAATATCAGATGAAGTTTATTTCATCGTTCCTGATAAATGTACTGAGTGTATGGGATTTCATGAAGAACCTCAATGTGCAGCTGTTTGTCCTGTGGATTGCTGTGTGCCTGATGAAAATAATGTTGAGACAGAGAACGAACTCTTGTCAAAACAGAAATTTATGCATGAATAATTAATGAAAGTAGGAATTGTAGGATTACCCAATGTAGGTAAATCAACTCTTTTTAATTGTCTATCTCAAAGTAAAGCTCAAAGTGAGAATTACCCATTCTGTACTATTGACCCTAATGTTAGTATTGTTAATGTTCCTGACAAAAGATTAGATGCTCTTAATAAACTTATAAGCCCAGAAAAGTTAATTCCCACAACTGTTAAAATTGTTGATATCGCAGGTTTAGTTAAAGGTGCAAGTAAAGGTGAAGGTCTTGGGAATAAATTTTTGTCTAATATTAGGGAAACAGATGCCATAATTCATGTTTTAAGATGTTTTGACGATCCAAATGTAGTTCATGTAGATGGAAAAATTAATCCGTTGTCTGATAGAGAAGTTGTAGAATATGAGCTTATAATGAAAGATATTGAAATTGTAGATAAGAGGTTAGATAAAGTAAAAAAAACACTAAGATCAGGTGGTAATGAAGCAAAAAAAGAAATTGAAGTCTTAGAGAGAGTCAAATTATCCTTAGAAAGCACTAAAGTTAACTTAGATGATTACTCTGAAGATGAATTTAAAGATTTTATAAAACCTTTAGAACTTATTTCTTTTAAACCAATCCTTTATGTATGTAATGTAGGAGAATCAGATGTCGTTGACGGTAATGATTACGTAGAAATGGTTAAAAAAGAAGTTCATGATAAAAGTTCAGATGTTATAATTATTTCTGCTAAGATTGAATCTGAAATTAATGAACTTGATTCTTTAGATGAGAAACAGATGTTCCTTGATGACTTGGGGTTAGAAGAATCAGGGTCAAATAAATTAATTAGAGCATCATATAAATTATTAAATCTCCATTCATACTTTACTGCTGGAGAGAAAGAAGTTAGAGGATGGACAATTAAAATTGGAGATTCAGCTTATGATGCAGCAGGTCAAATTCATACTGATTTTCAGAAGGGATTTATTTGTGCTGAAGTTATAAGTTATAATGATTATATAGAATTAGGTTCTGAGTTAAAAGTTAAAGAAGCAGGTAAAATGAGACTTGAAGGGAAGGAATATATTGTTTCAGACGGAGATATAATGCACTTTAGATTTAACATTTAGTATATTTATAAAAATGGCTAATACATCAAATTATACAGAAGAAAATATAAAATCTTTAGACTGGAGAGAGCATATAAGGCTTAGACCAGGTATGTATATTGGTAAGTCTGGTGATGGATCTTCACCTGATGATGGAATATATGTTCTTCTTAAAGAGATTATTGACAATTGTGTAGATGAATTTGTGATGGGTGAAGGAAAAGTTATTGACATTAAAATTGATGAAGATCTTGTTTCTGTTAGAGATTATGGAAGAGGTATACCAATAGGAAAAGTAGTTGATGTTGTATCAAAAATGAATACTGGAGGTAAATATGATACAAGAGCATTTAAGAAATCTGTTGGACTTAATGGTGTTGGAACAAAAGCTGTAAACGCTTTATCCTCTTCTTTTAAAGTTTTATCAACAAGAGATGGTAAAAGTAAGTCTGCTGATTTTGAATTGGGCGTATTAGTTAATGAGGAGATGAACAACTCAGAGGATAAAAACGGAACATATGTAGAGTTTTCTCCTGATAAATCCATTTTTAAGAATTATAGATATAGGTTGGAATATGTAGAAAAAATGATAAAGTTCTATGTATATCTTAACCCAGGACTTACTATAAAACTTAATGGTGTTAAGTTTGTCTCAGACTCTGGTTTAAAAGATTTAATTGAAGATCAGTCGAATACTCAAGATTTTTTATATCCAATTATTCATTTAAAAGGTGATGATATTGAAATAGCTATAACTCACTCAAAAACACAATACAGTGAAGAATACTACTCTTTTGTTAATGGTCAATATACTGTACAGGGTGGAACACATCAAGCAGCATTTAGAGAAGCACTTGTTAAAACAATTAGAGAGTTTTATGGTAAGAACTATGATTCATCAGATGTAAGAAAATCAATAATATCTGCAATTAGCATTAAAGTAATGGAGCCTGTTTTTGAATCACAGACAAAAACCAAATTAGGATCAACTGAAATGGGTAAAGGACTAAAGTCAGTAAGAGTATTTATCAATGACTTTATAAAGAAAAATTTAGATAATTATTTACATAAAAACCCTGAAATTGCAGATTCTATCCAAAGTAAAATTGTTCAAGCTGAAAGGGAAAGAAAAGAGTTATCGGGTATTAGAAAACTTGCCAGGGAAAGAGCAAAAAAAGCAAACCTTCACAACAAAAAGCTAAGAGATTGTAGAGTTCATTTGAATGAATTAAAAAAATCAAATAGACTTGACTCAACAATTTTTATAACAGAGGGTGATTCTGCCAGTGGATCTATAACAAAATCAAGAGATGTAAATACTCAAGCTGTATTTAGTTTAAGAGGTAAACCCCTTAACTCATATGGAATGACAAAAAAAATTGTATATGAAAACGAGGAGTTTAATCTGTTGCAGGCTGCTCTAAACATTGAGAATAGCATGGAAGATCTTAGGTATAATAATATTGTTATTGCAACGGATGCAGATGTTGACGGAATGCATATTAGACTTTTGATTATAACATTTTTCTTACAATTCTTCCCTGAGTTAATAAAGAACGGCCATCTTTATATACTTCAAACACCAATTTTTAGAGTTAGAAACAAGGAAAAAACTCATTATTGTTACAGTGAATCAGAGAAAAATGAAATTTTAAACTCATCTAATGGTAAGTTTGAAATAACTAGATTTAAAGGTCTTGGTGAAATTTCTCCTGATGAATTTAAAAACTTTATTGGTGATGACATGAGGTTAGACCCTGTAGTTATTGACCACTCAACTACAATTGAAAATCTTTTAAGTTTCTACATGGGTAAAAACACTCCAGATAGACAACAGTTTATTATTGAAAACCTCAAGGTCGAACTAGATCTTCTAAATGATAATTCTGATGAGTGATATAAATGATAATATAAATACAGAAGATTCAAATTACCTCACTAAAGTTGGAGGTATGTACAAGGAATGGTTCCTTGATTATGCTTCCTATGTAATTCTTGAGAGAGCTGTTCCTGATTTAATGGATGGTTTAAAACCAGTTCAAAGAAGAATTCTTCACTCAATGTTTGATTTAGAGGATGGAAGATATAATAAAGTTGCAAATATTGTTGGTCACACTATGCAATATCATCCTCACGGAGATGCAAGTATATCTGACGCCATTGTTCAAGTAGGGCAAAAGGAGTTGCTAATTGATATGCAAGGGAATTGGGGAAATATATATACTGGCGATAGAGCTGCAGCTTCTCGTTATATTGAAGCAAGATTATCAAAATTTGCATTAGAGGTTGTTTTTAATCCAAAAACAACTAATTGGCAACTTTCATATGACGGTAGAAAAAAAGAGCCTATTCATTTACCAGTAAAATTTCCATTATTATTAGCTCAAGGTGCTGAAGGTATAGCTGTAGGACTTTCCACCAAAATACTACCTCATAATTTCAATGAACTAATTGATGGAAGTGTCAAATACTTAAAAGGAAGAAGTTTTAAACTCTTCCCTGATTTTCAAACTGGTGGTAGCATCGATGTTTCAAATTATAATGATGGAAATAGAGGAGGTAGGGTTAAAGTAAGGGCAACTGTAGAGAAGTACGATAAAAATACTATAATAATAAAGGAGATACCTTATGGAACTACTACAGCATCTTTAATTGAGTCGATAATTAAAGCCTCTGAAAAAGGTAAAGTTAAAATCAAAAAAATTGAGGATAATACATCAGCTGAAGTTGAAATATTAGTTTATTTACCATCTGGTGCATCGATTCAAAAGACTATTGATTCATTATTCGCATTTACTCAATGTGAAGTATCCATTTCTCCTTTGTGTTGCATTATATCAGACAATAAGCCTCAATTTTTAGGTGTAAGAGATATTTTAAAAATATCTACAGATAATACTAAAGATTTACTCAAGAAAGAACTGGAAATTCAATTAAATGAACTAGAAAATCAGTGGCACTCTATATCACTTGAAAGAATATTTATAGAAAATAGAATATATAGAGATATTGAGGAAAAGACAACATGGGATGAAGTTTTGTCTACTATAGACTCTGGTTTGGAACCATTTAAAAGTAAATTAAAAAAAGATGTTACAGTTGATGATATCAAAAAACTAACCGAAATTCCAATTAGAAAGATTTCAAAATTTGATTTAGATAAGGTTAAAGACAAGCTTGATAGCATCGAAGTTAATATAGAAGAGGTGAAAAATAACCTTAATCATCTTGTTGATTATACAATACAATATTTTACACATCTAAAGAAACATTATGGAAAAGACAGAAAAAGAAAGACTAAAATTGATGAGTTTGATGAACTAGATAAGAAAACCATATCAATTAAAAATTACAAACTATATGTTAATAAGGCTGAAGGATTTGTTGGCACATCTCTTAAAAAGGATGAATTTGTCTGTGATTGTTCTGACCTTGATGATGTTATTGTGTTTACATCTGATGGTATTATGAAGGTTGTTAAAGTTGATAGTAAGTTATTTGTAGGAAGAGATATTCTACATGTATCACTTTTTAACTCAAAATCTAAGGAGACCGTTTATAATCTTATTTATAGAGATGGTAAAAATGGTACTTCATATATGAAAAGATTTAAGATATCAGGTGTTATAAGAGATAAGGACTATAATCTTACTCAGGGAAAAGAAGGCTCTGAAGTTTTATACTTTTCAGAGAATAGTAAAGATGAGGCAGATGTAGTAACTGTATATTTAAGAAAACGTGCTTCTCTTAAAAAACTAAAATGGGAACTTGATTTTGCTGATCTAACTACTAAGGGAAGGGACAGTAAAGGAAATATTGTAACTAAATATAACGTTAGGAAAATTTCTTACAAGGAAAAAAATAAAATAGGCGAGAAAATCAAGAAGATTAAACAGATTGAGGTAAATGATGAGCAACAGGTTCAGTCAAATGATGATGAGACTCAAACAAAGCTTGAATTTTAATCTGATATTTTATTAACAGTTCCTCTGTTTATTTTCTGAGGATTATTTACCTGAGAGTATTCAAAGTCATATGAATTACCGTAAGTTCTTAAAATTTTAATTCTAATTGGCCTTTTCTCTTGATTAGTCTTTGGATTAATCTTTGTTAAGATAAATTCACACTCATTAACCCATCTTATTGTAGATGAGTCTTTTACACCTTTAAACTGCTCTATTTCATAATTATCAGTTCTAATAAATGTTGATTTAACAATAGAATCATTTATTGAGGTGCTAAATTCAAAAGATCCAGTTCTAAATTCTATGCAATCTCTTTCTACGCTATAGCATGATATAAACAGAAATGAGAGTATTATTACCTTTTTCAATCTTTTATCTTATCAATTTGTTCAAATTTATTGTTTTCGTAGATAAGAATAATAGATTTTATGTTATTATTAGAATCTTTAACAGAATCTTCAGAAGTTTTCTCATCTAAATCATCAAATAGGTTATTTAACGGCTCTGAGGGTGTTTCTGTATCATTTTCATAGCCAAATATTAAATAATCTGTAGATATATGTTCGAAAGTTTCTGAAATTTTAATAATTACATCTAAACTAGGATTGTTTCTCTCAGAGAGTAGGTGAGTGACAGATGATTTAGGGATTCCTATTTTTTCAGCAAATTCTGAATTACTAAGATTATTATCTGATATAATTTTTTTTATTCTATTAAGTATATTTTTTTTATTCATTAAATACTTTATTTATATTTTATAACTTACTGATTTACAATATACAATATTTATATAATTTACAATTGTAAACTAAAGAACATTTGTAAATTTAAATAAAAAAATTCGCAATAAAATCAACGATTTTAAGAAATAGCTATAGATAATTCAATGAAAATGGAGAAAACGTTAAAAAAAATTTAATATTTTAGCTAAAATTCCAAACAAAATGCAAAAATTAGACGACGTCGACAGAAAAATCCTAGATATATTAATAGATAACACAAGAACTCCTTTCACTGATATTGCTAAAAGGCTTCTTATTTCAGCAGGAACAGTACATGTTAGAGTTAAAAAAATGGAAGATCTTGGAATTATTAAAGGCTCCTCATTAACATTAGACTATAAAATGTTAGGCTATAACTTTATTGCATATGTAGGTGTATTGATTGATAGATCAAGAAGAACATATGAGATAATTGAAGAGTTAAAGAAAAAGCCTTATGTGACTGTAGCTCATATTACTACAGGTAAATACAACATTTTCTGTAAAATAAGGGCAAAGGGGACAGAGCATGCTAGAGAAATTATATTCTCGATTGATGATGTAGAGGGAGTATTAAGAACTGAAACTATGATCTCGCTTGAGGAGAGCATAAATGATAAGAAAAGATTAATGAAAAATATCTTTCAGGAGCTTTAGTTACTGATTGTAATAGGCAAATGCTTCAATAAATATATCATTATCAACCTTTTGATCAATAATTGGTTTTCCACTTTTATCTAAGAGAACGAAGTTAACAGACCCTTTATCATTCTTTTTATCGAAAATCATAAGATCATATACACCTTTCAAATCACTATCTGTTAGACTAATTCTACTAAAATACTTTAATGATACTTCTTTTAGTTTACCTACTGTATCTAAAGGAAAATCATTTAGTCTATATGATATATATAATTCAGTTATAAGCCCCACTATTATTGCCTCCCCATGTTTTAACTCATCTAAACTATTGGATAAATGTGAATAAGACTCCAATGCATGCCCAATTGTGTGCCCAAGATTAAGAACCTTTCTAAAATTAGATTCATATTTATCAATTTTTACAATTTGATTCTTTATGTCTGAATACTTATTAATTATGAAGTCAACATCATTAAAAAAATCAAGCTTAATCAATGAATTAAAATTTAAATCGCTTGAATTTGTTAAAAAACTATGTTTGAATATTTCAGCATATCCATTTAAATATTCTTCTTTAGAAAGCGTCTTGAGATAAACAGAGTCTAGTATTACATCCATTGGCATACTGAAGACTCCTATTTGGTTTTTTAAACTCAAAAAATCAATTCCAGTTTTTCCACCATGTGCTGCATCTACCATTCCAAGTAAAGTTGTAGGAACATTTATAAATTCTATTCCTCTTAAATAGGTTGATGCAACAAACCCACCAATATCAGTTAGTACACCACCTCCTAGATTAATTATAAGTGATTTTCTATCTGCTTTTTGTGAATTTAATTCTTTCCATATTTTAATACATGTATCAATATTTTTATTTTCCTCACCTGATTTGATAACTATTTTATTATAATTATCTATTTCAGATTTATTGATAAAAATTTCTAAGCAATACTTATCCGTGTTTTCGTCTACAAGCACAAAAACACTATTAAAATCGTTAGATTTAATCTTTTCTTTTAGTAATGAATATTGATCGTCTTTCATTAATTTATTTTGATTAGATTTATGCAAAATTAGGTATTTATTTTATGCTTTTAGACAATACTAAAAATGGTTTCATACTTAAATCAAATTTTGAATTAAAAAAAGCATACTTTCTTTTCAAAGTTATATCTAGTAGAACACTTACAAATTTTGGCAAAAATATACTTGAACTAAGCTTAAAATTAAAATTACCAGTTCTATTTATTGTTAGAGCAACTGTTTTTCGTCAGTTCTGCTCAGGAGAAAATCTTCAAGAATCATTCAAGACAGTAAAAAAACTTAACGATAAAAATGTTAAAAGTTATCTTCATTACTCTGTCGAGGGACTTGAGAATGAAAAAACTTATGATGATTCTTTAAAAGAAGTAATTAGGTCAATTGAGTTTGCTGCTTCAAAAAATATATTAGATTTTACTGTTTTTAAACCAACTGCTATTGCTAGCTCTGATATACTTAATAAAGTTACCGAAGAAAAAGAATTGTCAGATTTTGAAAAAGGTCTTTATGATAGGATAGTTGATAGATTTGACATAATATGTAAAACAGCATTTGAAAATCAAATTAAAATCTTAGTTGATGCTGAAGAATCATGGTTTCAAGGAGCAATTGATGATATTGTTTTAAATATGATGATCAAGTATAATAAACAAAGCACTATTGTTTTTAATACTTCTCAAATGTATAGACATGATAGATTAAAGTATTTAAATGAATTAAAAAAGCTTTCTATTGAAAATAGCTTTCATGTTGGTGTAAAACTTGTAAGGGGTGCTTATATTGAGAAAGAAAATAAAAGAGCTAAAAAACATAACTATAAATCTCCTATATGCGAATCTAAAGATGCTACTGATGTAAATTTTAACGAGGGAGCAAAGTTTATATTATCAAATCTTGATAATTTCTCACTTTTTTGTGGCTCCCATAACGAGAAAAGCATATATGATATTTTGGATATAATGAAAGAAGGTAAAATGCAAAAAAATAATCCAAAAATATGGTTTGGTCAACTTTATGGAATGAGTGATAACATATCATTTAATCTAGCTGAAGAAGGTTATAATGTAATCAAATATCTCCCTTTTGGACCTATAAAGGAGGTAATCCCTTATTTAATTCGAAGGGCAGAGGAAAACACCTCTGTAAAAGGTCAGACATCGAGGGAACTACAACTTATTAAGAGGGAACTTAAAAGAAGAAGATCTAATTAATCATTATAGTTGCTTCATTCTCGCAATTAATTACATCTATATTGAAATCTCCTGATTTAATATAATACATACCGCAAGGTTCTTTGTTCGGCTCACTTTTATTAAAGATTACCTTTCCATTATTAAGAATTTCAATTATTTCTTCTTTATTAAAGAAGGCTTCACTGTTTGAATCTATAATTAATTCTTTGGATGTTATATTGTCAATCACTCGAGCATTAGGAGTATAATTACAAGAAGCTCTTTTGCCATTTAGAATAAAAAACAGAAAAACAATTCCAATAATAAATCCAGTAGAGTAGTAATATAATCTTTTTAAAAAATTCATTTTATTTTTTCAAGTATTCTTAAATCACCATTTTCAATGAGATTAAATTTATTATAATCTTTACCAATCATATTTTCAATAATTTCACCCCACTCAATAAAACATAAATTTCCAGATTCTAGGTACTCAAAGAATCCAATTTCCTCTAATTCCTCAATTTTATTTATTCTGTACAAATCCATATGATATATCACATCTTTATTTTTTGTTTTATACTCATTAATTATAGAAAACGTAGGACTTGATATATTGTCAATAACATTCAGACCTATTAAAATTTCCTTAATCAATGTAGTTTTACCAGCACCCATTTCACCACTTATTAAAACAATTTTCTTATTAAAGTTCTGAGTAACTTTTAACGATATTTCTTTGAGCTGATTTAATTGATATTTAATCTTCATAAAAACCTTACAAATTTAAGCATTTCACATAATTTTTTAATTTTGCAGATATGAATTTTACAGCTGGACAGATTGCTGATCAATTAAATGGAACTGTAGTTGGCAATAGAGACGTTGATATAAATACTTTATCTAAAATAGAAGAGGGCAAAAAAGGTTCTCTTACATTCTTAGCTAATCCAAAGTATACTGAATTCATTTATTCTACAGATGCCTCTGCTACAATTGTCTCAAATGATTTTGAACCTACAGAAAAAATAACAACCACTCTTATTAAGGTTAAAGATCCATACTCTTCATTTACTACTATTTTAGAGTTATTTAATGATGATAAATCTAAAAGATCTGGAATTAGTGATAAATCAGATATTGATAAATCATCTACTATTTCAAAGAGTTCGTATGTTGGTTCTTACACAACTATTGGAAAAAACTCTATAGTTGGTGATAACTGCGTTATTGATAATCAAGTATTTATAGGAGATAATGTTAAAATTGGAAATAACTGTAAAATTTATCCTGGAACAAAAATTTTAAATGATACAATAATTGGAAATAGTTGTATTATACATTCAAGCTGCTCAATTGGTTCTGATGGGTTTGGATTTGCTCCAAATGATGACGGTACATATAAAAAGATACCTCAAACTGGTAATGTAGTTGTTGGAAACAATGTTGAAATTGGTTCAAATTCTACAATTGATAGAGCTACTATTGGGTCAACAATTATTAAAGATGGTGTAAAGCTTGACAACCAGATTCAAATTGCACATAATGTTGAAATTGGAGAAAACACTGCTATAGCAGCTCAATCTGGTATTGCTGGCTCAACAAAGATTGGTAAAAACTGTATGATTGGTGGTCAAGTTGGAATAATTGGTCATTTAAAAATTGGAGATAATGTCAAAATACAAGCTCAAGCCGGTGTAACATCTGATGTTGAAAGTAATGCAAGAATAACAGGTACTCCTGCAATTTCATACATGAATTATAACAAATCTTATATTCATTTTAAGAATTTGCCAGAAATTGTAAAAAAAATAGATAAGAAAGATTAATGATTAGAAGAACTGTACCCCAAAAAACTATTTCAAAAGAAACAAAGCTAAGTGGAGTAGGTCTCCATACTGGTGAACATGTAAATATTACATTTAAACCAGCTCCAGCTGACACAGGTCTAGTTTTTGTTAGAGAAGATATTGAAGGTGATAATCTAATTAATGCTCATATTAAATATATATCTAATACTGATAGAGGTACAAATCTTGATAATGGTGTATTTAGAATACATACATCTGAGCATGTCCTAGCTGCAATTACAGGGCTAGAAATAGATAACTGTTTTATATGTCTTGATGGTCCCGAGGTTCCAATAATGGATGGATCTTCAAAATTCTTTATTAATGCTTTAGAAGAAGCTAAAATTGTTGAACAGAATGTTTTAAGAGAGGAGTTTTTTCCATCTGAACCAATTTCATATGTATGTGAAGATTCTGGAAGTAAGATTTCAATTATTCCAGATGACAATTATAAAGTAAATACAATTGTTGATTATAAAACTAAAGTTTTAGGTGAGCAAGAGGCATCAATCAATCATATAAGTGAGTTTAAGGAAGAAATTTCATCAGCAAGAACTTTTAGCTTTCTGCATGAGCTAGAAACATTGCTTGAAAATGGATTAATTAAAGGAGGTGATTTAAACAATGCTATAGTATATGTGGATAAGCCTTTGGCAGAAAGTAATATGGATATTTTGAAGAAAGCATTTAATAAAGATTCTATTTCTGTTAAGGCTAATGGTATTTTAGACAATTTAGATCTTCACTATCCTAATGAGGCAGCAAGGCATAAATTGTTAGATGTAATTGGAGATCTAGCATTAATTGGAATGAAAATTAGAGGAAAAGTTATTGCAGAAAAACCTGGTCATTCAATAAATGCTAAATTTGCTGAAAAAGTCTCTGAAGTGATAAAATCTGATAGAAAGAATACATTACCAAAAATTGATTTTGAAAAAAAGCCATTAATGGACTCGAATCAAATTATGAAAGTAATTCCTCATCGTCCACCATTTTTATTAATTGATGAGGTTCTTGAACTATCTGAATCTCACGTTATTGGTCTAAGAAAAGTTGAAGAAAGTGAATCATGGGTTGAAGGACATTTTCCTGGTGCACCAGTAATGCCTGGAGTACTTCAGGTTGAATTTATGGCTCAGGCTGGGGGAGTTCTAGTACTTAACACTGTTCCAGATCCTGAAAACTATTTAACATTTTTTATGAAGATGGATAAATGTAAGTTTAAAAACCCTGTTGTCCCTGGTGATACACTTATTTGTAAATTAGAGCTTATATCTCCAATAAGAAGAGGAATTATTCATATGTATGGACAATCATTTGTTGGAGATGAAGTGAAAAGTGAAGGAGAGTTTATGGCAAAAATTATTAAAAAAACATAATTATGAATCAACCTTTAGCATATGTACACCCTGGAGCAAAAATTGCAAAAAATGTAGTTGTAGAGCCATTTGCAACAATTAGTAGTGATGTTGAAATTGGAGAGGGAACTTGGGTAGGTTCAAATGTTACTATAATGGAAGGGGCAAGAATTGGTAAAAACTGTAATATTTATCCTGGTGCAGTTATTTCAGGAGTGCCTCAAGATTTAAAATTTGAAGGAGAAGAGTCACTTTGTGAAATTGGAGATAATACAACTATAAGAGAGTGTGTTACTATTAACAGAGGAACAAAAGATAGAGGAACAACAAAAATAGGCTCTAATTGTTTAATTATGGCCTATTCACATGTTGCTCATGATTGTTTTGTTGGTGATAATTGTATATTCTCTAATAGTTCAACATTAGCAGGACACATAACTGTTGGTGATTATGTTATTCTTTCAGGGTTTGTCGCAGTACATCAATTTTGTAAGATAGGATCACATGCATTTGTAGCAGGTGGATCACTGGTTAGAAAAGATGTACCTCCATTTGTTAAAGCTGCTAGAGAACCATTATCATATGTAGGAATTAATTCTGTTGGTTTAAGAAGAAGAGGATTCACAAGTGCAAAAGTTCAAGAAATTCAAAATATCTATAGAATCCTTTATCAAAAGAAATATAATAATACTCAGGCGATGGAAATTATTCAAGCTGAGTTAAATGCAACACCAGAAAGAGATGAAATAATTCAGTTTATAGAAAACTCTCAACGTGGAATTATGAAAGGTTACTTTCAAAAAAACTAATTTATGGCAAGCACAAGTGATATTAGAAAAGGTCTTTGTATCAAATACAACCACGATATTTATAAAATAATTGAATTCCTTCATGTAAAGCCAGGAAAGGGTCCAGCATTTGTTAGAACAAAACTTAAAAGTGTTACAAATGGTAAAGTAATTGACAATACATTTCCCTCAGGGCACAAAATAGAAGAAGTTAAAGTTATGACTAGTCAATATCAATTTTTATACAATGACTCTGATTATTATTATTTCATGAATAATGATGATTATAACCAGATTACAATTGAAAAAACAAAAATTGACTATCCAGATTTACTTAAAGAAGGTGAGAATGTTACTATTATAATAAATACTGAGGATAATAATCCACTGTCAGTTGACATGCCTTTAAATGTTACTCTAGAAGTAACTCACACTGAGCCAGGCGTTAAAGGAAATACTGCAACAAACGCAACTAAACCTGCTACTCTAGAAACAGGTGCAGTTGTAAATGTTCCATTGTTCATAAATGAAGGAGATAAGGTGAAAATTGATACTGAAAAAGGGCAGTATCTCGAAAGAATAAAATAAATTTGTCAAAAAAATAGATGAGCATTATAGTCAACAAGGACTCTAAAGTTTTAGTTCAAGGATTTACTGGTAGTGAAGGTACTTTTCACTCTGAGCAAATGATAGAATATGGTACAAATGTTGTTTGTGGTGTTACTCCAGGAAAGGGAGGCTCAACACATTTAAATAAACCAGTTTATAATAGTGTGCAAGAGGCAGTAATTAATGAAGATATTAATACATCTATAATTTTTGTACCTCCTGCATTTGCTGCTGATGCTATAATGGAAGCAGCTGAGTCTGGTATCAAAACTATTGTAGCGATAACTGAAGGAATTCCAGTATCAGATATGACTAAAGTTGTATCTTATATAAAGGAAAAAAATGTTAGACTTATTGGACCTAACTGTCCTGGAATTATAACACCTGAAGAAGCAAAAATTGGTATTATGCCAGGATTTGTTTTCCAAAAGGGAAATATTGGAATTGTTTCAAAGTCAGGAACATTAACCTATGAAGCAGCTGATCAGGTTGTAAAAGCTGGTTATGGAATCTCAACTGCTATTGGAGTAGGGGGAGATCCTATTATTGGAACTACTTTGCTAGATTCAGTTCAGCTTTTTATGAATGACGAAAGCACAGATCTCATTGTATTAATTGGTGAAATTGGAGGTCAATTAGAAATTGATGCTGCTAAATGGGTTGCAGAAAATGGAAATAAAAAACCAGTTGTTGGATTCATTGCTGGTGAAACTGCTCCTAAAGGTAGAAAAATGGGTCATGCAGGAGCAATTATTGGTGGAAAAGATGATACTGCAACAGCTAAAAAAAGAATAATGAGAGAATCTGGTATTTCTGTTGTAGATTCTCCTGCTGATATTGGAAAAACTGTAAAACAAATTTTAAACTAATGAAATTATTAGATTCTAAGGTTGCAATTGTTACTGGAGGAAGTAGAGGAATAGGTAAAGCTATTTGTAAATCTTTTGCTGAAAATGGATGTAATGTTGCATTTACATATAACAATTCAAAAGAGTCTGCAGAAAATTTAGAAAATGAACTTAACTCTCTTGGAATTAAATCAAAGGCATATAAAAGTGATGCTTCAAATCACAATGATGCTCTTAAGCTTATTGATGATGTTTTGAGTGATTTTGAAAAGATTGATATTCTTGTAAATAATGCTGGAATTAAGAAAGATAACCTTCTAATGAGAATGGAAAAAGATGATTTTGATGCTGTTATTAATACTAATCTTTCATCAGTCTTTAATTTAACTAAAGCATCTATAAAAACATTCCTAAAGCAAAGGAGTGGTTCAATTATAAATATTAGTTCAGTTGTTGGTGTTAAAGGTAATGCTGGACAATCAAACTATTCAGCTTCAAAAGCTGGGATTATTGGTTTCTCTAAGTCAGTAGCACTAGAACTTGGATCAAGAAATATCAGAAGTAATGTTATTGCTCCTGGATTTATTGAAACTGATATGACAGATTCTCTTCCAGAAGATGTAATTAAGTCCTGGAAAGAAAGTATACCACTGAAAAGAGGTGGTAATCCAAGTGATGTTGGAAATGCATGTGTTTTTCTAGCATCAGATTTATCCAGTTATATAACTGGTCAAGTTCTCCATGTTGATGGAGGAATGTTAACTTAATATATTATTTAAATGAAAAATTTACCAAATGTAGGTTTACCTATTATCTTATTATCATTATTATTGATCGTATTTATCTCAAGATCTTCTGTAAACATTGGATCGGGTGAGGCCGGTGTTCTATTTAGAACATTAGGAGGAGGGGTTGTAACAGATCAACCACCAAAAGGTGAGGGTTTTAAAATTATTGCTCCATGGAATAGACTAGTTATCTATAATGTTAAACAGCAAGAAGTAATGGAAAGTATGCAGGTATTATCATCTAATGGTCTTGAGATCAGTTTAGATGTATCAGTTTTATATCAACCTGTATATGAAGAATTAGGTCTTTTACACCAAACTAAAGGTGAGAATTATCTAAATTCTGTTTTACTTCCTAATATAAGAGCTGTTGCTAGAAGTGTTGTGGGTAGATATACTCCAGAACAACTTTATTCTACTAAACGTGATGCTATTCAAAATGAAATCTTTGAAGAAACTAGAGACAACGTTTTAACTCAGCACATTCAGCTAAATTCTGTTTTAGTTAGAGATGTAACTCTTCCAACAGCAATTAAGGAAGGTATTGAAAGAAAGCTAGTACAAGAACAAGAAGCTCTTGAATATGAATTTAGACTTGTTAAAGCAGAACAAGAAGCAGAAAGACAAAGAATTGATGCTGAAGGTAAAGCTAGAGCAAACAGAATTTTAAGTGCTTCATTAACTGATAGAATTCTTCAAGAAAAGGGTATAGAGGCTACTTTAAAGCTTTCTGAATCTAATAATTCTAAAGTAATTGTTATTGGTTCAGGAGAAAATGGTCTTCCAATAATTCTTGGAAATCAGTAAGATTTAACCTTAAATCAATAAAAAACCCATGGTCATTATGATTATGGGTTTTTTTATATCCATTAATTAAGGATAGCATCTATAAAGAAAAGCAGGAGGGAAGTTTGTTAAGGTAAAAGTTAATTTTACTTTCTTAAAATATCTTTTTAACCTTCTATAATCATATGGTGTGTATTGAAATTGAACATACTGACCATCGCTTTTCAAATATTTAATTGAATTTTCAATAATAGAGTTTTTAACAGCAACTGGAATAAGCGATAGAGGTAGAGCAGAAATTATATAATTAACTTTTTCAATATTATTACTTTTAATGTATTCACCGATTTTTTCAGCACTATCTTTAATAATAATTACTCTATCATCATTAATTTTTTCTTTGAGTATTTTGATGAATAAATCATTTGTTTCAAAAACAAAAAATTTAGTATTAGGTCCAATAAGTTTTAATATTTCTGTTGTAAAAACTCCATCACCTGCACCAAACTCAGCAA
>JAYQTK010000005.1:0-8739 GCA_038147335.1 Bacteroidota bacterium | reverse complement strand
AGCATATGTAAAGTACGGGTGATCTGGAACTAATCCTTTAAAATACTCATCGTTACTAAATTTTGATCTCAGAAACCATTTTATCCACTCAGGCCTATAGAGGAAATGATATACAAATTCTCCGTTAAATGTTATTGATCCTTCATTATTATCATGATCAACTTTCAGAAGTAAATGATTCCATTCACCATGAGGGTTAAATTTAATTTTTCCAATTGGCTTCATGTCGTAAAAGAGCCGGCGCTTGATGATATAGAGTATTTGGACAGCAAAAATTATCGTTATCTAGCACTTGAATTTCAGGTCCAGTTTTCCAGGCTGCATCAACCTCAGGTATTTCTACTACTTTAAAGAAAATTCCACTATTACCTCCCTTGGGAATCTTCCATTCAATCGATAATTCAAAATTTGTAAAAGATTTATCAGTTACTATATCATTTCCATAACTCAGATTATCATTTTTAGATTTTAATACTAATTCTCCATTATCGACATACCATGCATCACTCATTTTATCACTATTATACTTATGCCATCCATCCAAAGTTTTTCCATCGAAAAGATATGTCCACTGGGAATCCTGAGAATATGCTGTTGAGATTATAAATGCAAAAAAGAATAAGAATAGTTTTTTCATTTTTTTGTTTTCATCAATTTACAAAGTTTTTCTTTTAAAGTAAAGACTGATATATTAATACTCTAAGTTTTTCATGATACTTTAAATCATAATTTTCATCTCTTACTTGCGTAAGAAAAATAACAGCTAAATTTTCTTTTGGATCGACCCAAAACTCTGTTCTGTATGCTCCTCCACCAATAATTTGACCATCTGATCCAATTAAACTCATTGCTCCAGAATCTATCGTGACTGCAACACCTAGCCCAAAACTCCATCCATCACCCCAAGGATAATTAATTCCATTCAAATTATCTCGTGTAATTAACTCAATTGATTTCCTTGACAATATTTTATGATCTTTAAATTTACCTTGATTTAAAATCATCGATAGAAAATTTCCATAATCAGAGGAAGTACTTAGTAGTCCAGCACCACCAGAAAAAGATTTTTTAGGTCCCTTATGGTAATGGCCCTGTGAGTCATATGTTCCTTCATCAGGCGCTCTCTGAAGTGATTCTTTCTCAGAATCATAAATGTATACTGTAGTTAGTCTATCTAATTTTGACTTAGGTAAATAAAATGAAGTGTCAACCATTTCAAGTGGATCAAATATTCTTTCTTTTAAAAATTTATCTAGCGGTTTACCAGAAACTACTTCAATCAAAGCACCTAATATGTCAAAATTATATCCATAAGTAAATTTTGTTCCTGGATGTGCTTCATGAGGTAATTTTGCAATCTTACTTACTGTTTTTTGAATAGATTCGTCTAAATGCGAGAAGTAAAACCCTTGAACATTAGACTTTTTCCATTCTTCAGCTCCTATCCCCATTCCATAACCTATTCCTGCAGTATGAGTTAATAAATGTTTAATAGTAATTTCATTATTAGCATTAACTATCTCATAGCCACCACCTTCTTTAAATTCTGCAACTTTGGAATTTTTAAATTCAGGTATGTATTTACTTAACTTATCTGTAATTAATAGTTTTCCCTCTTCTTGTAAAATCATTATTGCAACTGAAGTTACAAGTTTTGTTTGCGATGCAATTCTAAAAATATCATCGGATTTCATTAAGATTTCTTTTTCAAGATCTTTGAATCCGTTAGCTTGATTTAAAATGACTTTATTATCCTTTATTATTAAAGTTACTGTTCCAGGTAACTTTCTTTCTTTTGACAGATTATCAAGTTCGTTCAAAACTCTTTGAAATCTATTTGAGTCTATTCCTACTGTTTCTAGGGATTTTAGTTCTAATTGTTGAGAAAAACTAATGTTAAAAATTAAAATGAATAACCCCTTAAATAAATTTTTCATATTTATTCTATTAAAAGAACCTGTGACCGGCACAGGTTCTTTTGTAATAATGTTATCGGCAATGGATGAAAAAATTAACTAAACAAAATCAACTAATATGCTTTATAACAGTTATTACTATTTATCTAAATTGTTATTTAGCCCACCAAAGTTTAGTAGTTTTTACATCAGGTCCCTGTTTTGAAACAGCAGCTTGAATATTATCAGCGTTTGAAGTATATGCACTTGAAATATAACGCAACCTATTTGCATATCCACCATTCATTTCTCCTGACAAACTACGAATACTATTATCTGATGATGTAGTGATTGCAGATGTTGGATAACCAGTATCACGAACAATAGACCATGCTTCATAACCATTAGTATAGTTAGCAATCCATCTTTGAGTAGCAATTTTTTCTAATTTTTCTTCTACACTTCCCGTTAGTGTACCCATTTCTGAGCTTGAAAAATCTGAAGTCAATGAAGTACCCCATAGATTCATTGCATATTCTAATCCAGTTTGATAATGTCCAGCTGCATCTCCTGAAGCAAGACCCTTTACAATTGCCTCTGCAATCATAAAGTGACTATCAGCAGCGCTCATTACAATAAAAGGAGAAATTTCTTTTCCTTCGTTGGATTTGTTAACCACTATATCAGCAGGACTTGAAAATAAGTTACCATTAAACAAGCCCTTAATATTTGGACTTAGTCTCACTGGAAGACCTACGTAATTTGTGTTTTCTGCCATTGTTATTGTTAGCTCACTAGATGTCTGAGTCCAAGAATAATCTGTGTCAAGAACAAGACCAGCATTGTCTAGAGTATTTTTTAGAAATGCTATTTGAGAATCAGAAGCTTCTGTAATATCTAATGTAACAGTACCACCTGCACTTGGCTTTGACATAAAACTTAGTCTTGGGTCGTTAACACTTGAAAGCGCATTTATAAGTGGCTCAGCCATTTTCCACTGACCAGCATCTCCAAACCCGTAGTAGATGTCTCCGTAGCTACTATGTTCTACCCAAATATTAGACACTTCGTTATAAGATTCAAAAAGTGCATCAGAGTCAGCTAAAACACCAGAGCTAATTGCTTCAGAAACCGCAGCAGACGCAAAGTCTTCTCCAGGTGCTCCATGAGCTCTTAAAGCCATTCTTAATTTTAAACTGTTTGCTAACTGTTTCCACTTTTGCATATCTCCATTAAAAATTACATCGTTTTCTCTAAGTAAATTAACACCTTCACCTGTGGATGTGTTGCTCCCAATTAGAGAAATTGCTTCATTTAATTCCGCAATAACCCCTTTGTAAATATCGATTTGCTCATCATATTTAGGAAGTTTTATGTCTGGATCAGATGCCTCAGAATAAGGAATCATACCAACTTGATCAGTGTAGAGTTGATAATATAATCCTTTCATAATAAGCCCAATAGCATAATATTGATCATTTTCTAAAGCACCACCTTCACCAACTTGTTTTAAATATGATGTTAAAGAACTATTATATCCAGCTAACCAGCCATTTGTTCCTTCTTGAAGCCAAGCTGTGTATTCCCAACCAAAATTTCCATCCCAGGCATACTGAGAATGACCTCCAGAATGTTGACCAGCATATTGATCTTGATGGAAAATTTGACCAAACCATAGAGCTCCAGCCACTGGTTTAAACAATCCTTTTTGAATATTAGTTACAAAAAATTTTGCACTTACATCAGATACAGATAATGCATCTGGTTGCTCATTTATTTCATTAAAATCATCGGTACAGGATACCGCGAAAATAAGAGACAAGCATAAGATTATATTTATTTTCTTCATTTTATTGTTTTTATTGTTATACATTATTTCTTAAAAATTTAAAGTTAAATTCAGTCCAACACTTCTCATAGTCGGCATTTGATTGTGAGACATACCTTGAATACCAAGAGATGTTCCTAACATAACTTCAGGATCAATATCTTCAGCTTCTTTTGAAAAGAAAAATAAATTTCTTCCCACTAACTGAAGATTAGCACTATCCAAACCAATTGATTCAACTCCAGGAATTCTATATCCAATTGATAATTCTCTTAGTCTTACGTTGTCTTGATCATATAAATAATTTTCTGAAATGTTCGACATTGCAGTCCAATAATCCTGACCAGAAATATTTACTGTATTTGCAGCACCTGTTTCAGTATTTGTACCTTCCAATACAACACCTGATTCACGATATTGTAAACTTCTTAATGAAGCTCCAGCTTCATCTAAATCTGCAGAAGTTTGTGAATAAATTTTACCACCTATCCTAGCATCTATTAAAAAGCTTAAATTAAAGTCTTTATAAGAGATTGAATTGGACCATCCTCCAAGCCACTCTGGCTGAGCGTTACCTAAATAAACATCAACATCAGATGCAATTGGAGCACCATTTGCATCAACTTCTCCTGTCCATTCTCTTCCATATATATCACCAATACTTCCTCCTTCTGTTGCCTTTATACTTAAATTACCATCAGTTGAAGTATTGTAGACAAAACTTTCTAATCCTTCAGATAATTCTTCTACGGTATTTTCATTTTTTGAATAGAATAGAGAAGAATTCCAAGAAAAATCATTTGTTTTTAATAAAGTACCACCAAGAGCAATTTCAAGACCTTTGTTTGTTACTTTACCGATATTGGTTTTCTCAAATTGATATCCTGTAGCTGCAGGAACAGGTATGTTAAATATAAGATCTTCAGTAGATATATCATAAACAGCAACATCTAATGTAAGTCTATTATTAAGCATACTTAGTTCTAATCCAAATTCTGAGGAAGTTACAGTTTCTGGCTTAAGATCTGGATTAAGTTTCACAGTTGGTGATTGTAACTCAGTTAAACCAAGGTAACCAGCACCAGGCACACTAAATGTCTGAAATAATTGATAAGGATCAGTATCATTACCAACTTCTGCAATACTAGCTCTAACTTTAAATAAATTAAAAAATTCCTGAGAAGGATCAATAAATGTATTAAGTAGAGCAGATAAACTTACTGACTTATACATGTATGAACGATTGTCTTCACTTAATGTAGATGACCAATCATTTCTAACTGAACCATCAAGATAAAGGAAATTATCATAAGCTAAATTCACAGAACCATAAAGAGAGTTCACTTTCTTTATTGACTGAGGAAATTCTTGAGGAGTTCCAATCTCATTAAGATTATTGATAAAAAACTTTGTAGGTATTTTGAAATTTCTTCCAGAGTTCACCATACCTTCATAAGTTCTTTTTGACATATTACCACCAACATTTACTACCATATTTAGATTATCTGATAGGTCACGATTAGCAGTAACTAAAAATTCAGAATTTAATTCACCAAAAGAATTCTCTGCAATCCTCATTGCTCCATCTGTTTCAAAATGTCTACCTGGTTTTAAAATTCTATTATCTCTTAAATGAGTAACATCAGCTCCAACTCTAACAAATGCATTCAACCAATCAGTAAAGTTGTAATTAATTTTAACAAATCCTAAAAATCTGTTTCTTCGCACAGTATTTTCATCATGTAGAGTCATCCAATATGGATTTCCTACAAGCCCATCGGAATATGTTATTACACCAAACTCCTCAGGAGTCGCAGGATTGTCAAGTTGATAATTTCTTAAATCATTAGTTACTATATTTCTTGGCATTCCATAAGTATAACCCAATAATCCCTGTGCACCATTTGTTGATGCTCTATTAGTTACTTCTTGAGTAAAATAAGTTGCTTTAGCATCAATGCTTAACTTTTCTGATAAGTCTGCAACTCCTCTAAGGTTGAAGTTGTGACTGTCAAGATCAGATCCTTCAATCATTGATTCAGATGAATTGTTTGTATATGAGAATCTAACTGATCCATTTTCTGAACCTTTATCCAATGAAATAGATGTTATTTTTCTAGCAGCAGATCTAAAAAAGTTTTTTACATTATCTGGCTGCGCTGAATAAGATTTTACGGACCCATCGTAATAAGGTTGTAACGAGCCATTTAATCTTGCTCCCCATGAGTCTCCACTCCAGGCAGTGTCTCCACCTCTTGCTGGAAAAACTGATCCAAGTGTTCCTTGTCCATATTCATTCTGAAAATCAGGAAGTAACATAGGATTATCTATATATAAATTTGTTTTTAAGGTAACTCCTAATTTATTTGATCGAGACCCTTTTTTGGTAGTAATAAGAATAACACCATTACCAGCTCTGGACCCATAAAGTGCTGCTGCACTAGGACCTTTTAAAACTGTAACAGACTCTACATCATCAGGGTTTATATCGGTTATTCCACCACCTGAAATAGAAGGCTCATAACTTGGTTGACCTCCTCCATCATTAGAACCTTGAGTATATTGATTACCTTCTCCATCACCTGCAATGGAAGAATTAATTGGCATTCCATCTACAACAATTAAAGCTTGTGTATTCCCGCCAAGTGAGTTATTACCTCGAATTACTATTCTAGATGAAGATCCTAAAGATCCAGATTGGGAAACTTGTAAACCAGCAACTTTTCCAGATAGGGAGTTTGCAAGGTTATTATCCTTTATAGTATTTACATTATCTCCAGATATTTCTGAAACAGCATATCCTAAAGATTTTTTCTCTCTTGATATACCAAGAGCAGTTACAACAACTTCATCTAATAAAACATCGGGTGTTAATTGAATGCTTAATGACGAGTTTGAATTCACCATGATTGATTGTGATGCATATCCAACAAAACTAATAACCAAGGTTTCACCTATTGAAGTTTCTATAGAAAAGTTTCCATCAAAATCCGTTACAACTCCAGAATTTGTACCTTGTACTATAACTGAAGCTCCTGGAAGTGGTATACCATTTTCATCAGTAACATTTCCAGAAAATTGTTGAGCATAAATTGATAAACTAAAAAAAGTCATCAATATTATTTTGAATACATTTTTTCTCATAATTGATTTTTAATTACTTAAATTTCAGAATTCCATTTAGCAAAGGCAAAAAAAGAGATACTGCATAAATACTGCACAGTAATTTTTGTATATAATTGTGAATTAAAGATTTAAAATAAATAAATTTAAATCTACACCTTTATCTAAATTTAGTTTTTTAGAAAGTCTATATCTTTGACTCTCTACTGTTCTCATCGAGATTCCAGAAATTCTTGAAATTTCATGATTATTATGATTCATTTTAATGTATGATGCTAACCTGATATCTGTCTTAGATAATTTATACTTTGAATTAAGCTTTTTATAAAATTTTGGATATACTTGACTGAACATTTTATCAAATTCTTCATAAGTTTTATTTGATGTATTAAGATGTTTGATCTCATTTTCCAAGTTTTTAATATTACTGGGATCATTACCGTTCTTTGAAATCTTGTCTCTAATATTATTTATATGTTCATTTCTCTGAGTTATAAAATTTATTTTTGAAAACAACTCTCTCCTTTTTAACTTCAACTCATTTTTTATAAGAGATTTCTCATATTTAAGTTTATAATTTTTTTGTCTTTGTAATTCGATATTATTTCTTAAAAATAAAATAAGAAGCAAGAGACTAACTAAAGAAAAAATTGAAACTAATATAATTAATGAACTTCTTGACTTAGAAAGATTTAACTCATTTTGCTTATCAGAAACTAGTATTAGGTTTTCTAATAAGTTGAATTCATTCTGTATTTCAAGTTGAATAGGGTTTTCATTATAAGCAATAATCGAGTCCTTAGATGCTATCAATAAATCATCTTGGTTTGTAATTGAATAAATCTTTTCTAAAAGTTTAAAAAATGAGATTTTTTCAGAATTTCTAGAGTTAGAATAGTCAACTGAGCTTAATATCAGATCTTCGGCCTCGTTATATCTATTATTTGTAATTAATAAATCAGCAATCTCGTAATTAACTTGTTTAAGCCCTGAATCTATTTTTAATTCACTATATATTTCTTGAGTTTTTGTATAATACTCATAAGCTAAGTTAAAATTCAACTTGTCTTTGTAATAATTACCAAAAATCAAATTTGCTTCACCAAAATATAATCCAAATTCAGGTCTATTGTCTTTACCCTTACTCTCAAAGCTTAATTTCACTTTATTATAGTATTCATTTGCTAAACTTAATTTATTGGATAAAATATATAATTCTACAAATAATCTATTTGAATACATTTTACCTATATTATCATCCTTCCTTGATAGTGCAAGGTTATATAGGTTCTCTGCATTATCAAAGTTGCCTTTTTCTATTTCAATTAGTGCAAGACTTTCTTGAGTAGTATTTAATCCATATATTTTCTCGTCTTCATATTGAGGGTCAAATAACAGAAAGTTTTCTATAGCTTCATTATAGAACTTAATAGCATTATCATAATCCTTATTTTTGTAATAAACTGCACCCATTACAGTTAGTATCCAAGGAGGTTTAGAAACTTTTCTATTTCTTCTTTTTCTTTTATCGAGAAGTTCATAAAGTTCTAGAGATTTTTTTAAATATTCATATGAACTTACATAATCTCTAAGATGATAAAATGTCTCTCCTATATAATAGTTAATATTTACATATTCTAGAGTAAGCTCATCATCTTCTGAAAATGATTTCAATGAATCAAACCCAAATTCTAATGCTTTTTTGGGATATGTCTGTTTATACTTGATAATTGAGTCAATGGGATTATTTACTATATTATTTAGCTGAGAAATTGAAGATGATAAAATGTTGCTGTAGGATAAACTGGAAATAACTATGTAGTAAATTAATATAACTAACTTCATGATTCTAAGTTAGTAAAAGAAAAATAATCACTGAACTTAATAATCAAT
>JAYQTK010000004.1:0-42056 GCA_038147335.1 Bacteroidota bacterium | reverse complement strand
AGAAAGACTCTGGAAATAATGTGGAGCAAAATACTCCTCCAGTATCAGAGAGTAAAGAGGCTGATCAGACTGAAGATGACTTACCATTCTAAGTCTATTAATTTAAAATTCTTAAATATTATAATTAATCTGTGATAGTTAAAATTATTTTAATTCTAATTTTTCTAATCTTATCAGCATTAACATCTGGCTGCGAAGTTGCTTTTTTCTCTCTGGATAAATCAATTATTCCTGAGGATAATAGTAATAAACTAATCAAAAAGATTGAGTCTCTATTAGAAAAACCAAAAAGGCTTCTTGCAACAATCTTAATTTCAAATAACTTCATAAATATTGCAATTGTTATATTGTTTGCATCCATAGATAATCCTTATCTAAGCTCAATTAATAATCCAATAATTGAGACTTTAATTGAAGTTGGTGTAATAGGAATGCTTATACTATTTATTGGAGATATTTTACCTAAGATATATGCAAACAGAAACCCTTTGATATTTTCAAAGATAATGGTGAATCCAATTTATTTCCTTGATAGGTACATATTATCTCTTTTTAATCAGCCAATGAGTAAATCAATGAACTACCTTGAATCTAGTCTAGCAAAAGATACTGAACAACTTTCAGTAGATAAATTATCTCAAGCATTAGAGTTAACTGACTCGAAGGAGACAAGCAAAGAAGAGAAAAAGATACTTAAAGGTATTGTCAACTTTGGAAACGTAGAGACAAGACAGATTATGTGTCCCAGAGTTGATGTCTTTGCATTAGAGGCAAATAAAGATATGAATGAAATCATTGATGAATTAATATCCAATGGGTTTTCAAGAGTACCTGTATTTGAAGATAATCTTGATAAAATTCAAGGAGTTCTATATGTAAAAGATCTATTGCCACATCTTGAAAAAGAAAATTTTAATTGGACTTCATTACTTAGAAAGCCACTTTATATTCCTGAAAATAAAAAACTTGATGATCTTCTTACAGAATTTAAAACAAAGAAAATTCATATGGCAATTGTGGTAGATGAATATGGTGGTACATCTGGAATAATTACTCTCGAAGATGTAATTGAGGAGATATTTGGTGAACTTAGTGATGAGTTTGATGAAGAAGATAATCTTTTTTCAAAGTTGGATGAGAATACCTATGTTTTTGACTCCAAAATTAATTTACAAGATTTTTACAGAGCAATAAACCTAAAAGATACCTCATCCTTTGATCAGGTATCATCTGAAATTGAAACATTGGGAGGGCTATTAATTGAAAAATAAAAAATTCCTAGAGTAGGGCAGATTATTTATCATGATAACTACAAATTTATTATTGAAATTGTAGACAATAAAAGAATAAAACAAGTAAAGTTAATCTTACCAAAATAAATTATTAATTGAACATTGGAGTTAGAAAATGGGGAACTTTAATAATCCTATCTATTATATGGGGAAGTTCATATATACTAATTAAAAAAGGGTTAACAGGATTAACTCCTGTGCAATTAGGTTCATTAAGAATGATAATTACAGCTATTCTAATTGTCCCATTTAGTATCAACAAACTTAAAAGTATTCAGAAAGATAAAATTAAATGGGTAGTTTTTTCAGCATTTATTGGAACCTTTTTCCCAAATTATTTATTCGCTTTTGCAGAAACTGAAATCTCTAGTGCTATAGCAGGAGTTATGGTATCACTTACACCATTATTTACATTAATAATAAGTGTTTTATTCTTTAAAGAGGAATTTTTGAAAAAGCAATTTGCAGGAGTACTTATTGGGTTTATTGGGATTCTAATTTTAGTAAATAACGAATTTTTAATTTCAGGCCTAAACTTATTATATGTTTCTTTTACAATTTTAGCTGCATTTTTCTATGCTGTAAATGCTAATATTTTGAAATATAAATTGCCAGGTATTTCCGCAGTTGCAATAATTGGTATGAGTTTTATCTTTTTAGTTCTACCTGCTTCTGTTATCCTCTTTTTTACCGAATTTCCATTTAAAACATTTACCTCAAATCCTTTAATAATAGAGTCAATTATTTATATAGTAGTACTTGCATTTTTTGGAACAGCAATTGCAAAAGTTTTATACATAAAACTTCTGGCAATTTCATCTCCAGTCTTTTCAGTTTCAACTACATATTTAATACCAATAGTTGCAATTTTTTGGGGATTATTAGACGGAGAAGAATTTAAACTAATACAGTTTATAGGTACATCTGTTATTTTAGTTGGGGTATATCTTGTAACAAAAAAAAAGGCATCTAATAGTTAGATACCTTTTTTTAAAAATATTACTTCTTAATTAAAGTCAGATTCTTTTGTCTCAACATTTAACTTTATAGAAGTTGCTTTAAATGTAATTCCACCAGGTATTGGAATTGAAGCACTAACCTGATTTATTACCTTAGGTAAAAGAATTCCTTCCACTTCTTCATACTCTCTATAGTAGGTTTCACCAACAATTAGATTTCCTTCAACCTCTTGTGATTCAACTTCTTTTAATTTTAGCCCAGTATCAACTGAGTAAAAAACAGATTTATTGTCTGTCACTTTTATTTCATAAGCTTTCTCTCCTTCAACATCAGATGTTCCAACAAGCTCAACTAGAGAAAAATCAAAGTTTAATTCTGAAAATAAAGCAGAATTTATAATGGCTTGTTCAAGTTCAACTTCTGTCAATGGAATTCTCTGACCATTTACTTCATTATAGCCTTGAAATTTATTAAAAACAGTTTTAGCTATAGTAATTCCCATAGCAGACATTTCCATTAGAGATTGATTTTGATTATTTTTCACACTATACATCTCTAAAACTGTGCCTTGAATATTAGAAGTTGCTTTAATCTCAATTGAGGTAACATCTGCAAGAGCATCTTTTCCACCTATAGCTTTTACATAATCATTGATTACATCCTCAGCCGAAATATTTGAATCAATATCGTAGTTGGGTTTATCTACTAGATTCCCCTTTTTATCATAAAAGTTAATTTTAAATTTTTTATCCTGGTAACTAAGATTTTCTAGTTTATCTATTAACTCAGATCCTTTACCAGCAATAATAATAGCGCCATTATTTGTTTTAAAATATTTATTTGAAATATCTAGAATTTCATCCGATGAAACACTATTAATATTTTTTAAAAAGTCCTTATAATAATCTTCATTTAATTCTTCAATTTTCATATCAACAGAGTATCCAGCAATAGTTCTGGGAGATTCAGAATCTCTTACAAAATCCCCAAAATATGCAGACTTGATATCTTTAAGCTCTATATCTCCTACTTTTACTTTTCTAATCCTATCAATTTCAGTCAACAATTCAATTACTGAGCTATCAGTTACTTCGGCTCGGGAACTTGTGAAAGCATTAAAAACTGTATTAGAGTATTTATTAGTTCCAAAATTTGATCTTGCATAGTAAGCATATCCCTTATCTTCTCTGATCTTGGATTCAAGTCTACTTTCAGGCTCACCTCCTAAAATTCTGTTAGCAACAAGAAGAGGAATATAGTCTGAACTATTTTTTCTCATTTTAATTAAATTTTGGAATCGAATTTCTGATTGAATAGCATTAGGCATGTCAATGAAATGAATTTCAGTTTGATCGAAAGATTTATTTATAGAAATATCTTCATATATAACTTCACCCTTACTCCAACCACTAAATAGTGATTCAATTTTACTAAATACTTCTTCTGCGTCAACATCACCAACAACAACCATATATGCATTGTTTGGTATAAACCTAGCTTTAAAGTATGGTTCAATATCCTCAAAATCAATATTGTTGATACTAGTTTCGTCTGTATACTCAGAATAGGGGTGATCTTTACCATAGACAACAATATTCCCAACTCTGCTAGCGATTGTAGTTACACTTTTTTCGTTTTCTTTAATTGATTGAAGCAGTCTGTCTCTTTCTTTATTAAATTCTTCTAAATCAAATACAGGATTAAGTAATCCATCTGCAAGTAGCTCAAGTAATCTTCCAAAATATTTTGATAAAGAAGTTCCAAAAGCTCCTGTTGAGCTTAGGTTTAAAGTGGACCCCATAAAATCAACTTCCTCAATAAATTCATCTTTTGAAATATTTTTAGTACCCTTTCCTAAGAGACTAGAAGTTAACGATCCTATCCCGCTTTTACCATTTGATGAATATCTTTGAGAATCAATGAAAAGACTAAGTGATGCTCTAGGAAGCTTATCGTTTTCAACAATAATAATCTTCAATCCGTTATCTAATTCTGCCTCAAAGGGGATTCCTAGAACTATTTCTGGATCCGGTCCGGAGGGAGGAATTTGACTTCGATCAACCTGAGAATAAGAAAAATTGGAAGATATGATAATTAATAGAAATATCTTTTTGATTAATGAAACATAGAGTATGTGTTTTAATTTAAATTTTCTCATCTTAATTCTGTTTTGGTAAATATTTTAGTTCTAGTCTTTGATTTTTTCCTAATAGTCTTTTTGCAGCATCTCTTATTTCTTGTTTGGTAATTGATTTGTAGATGTCTATCTCTGTATTTATAACATTTGTATTATCATGAAAGAAATAATAATGAGCTAATGAGTTACCAATTCCTGCAACAGTAGAATTAGAGCTAACAAATCTATTCTCTATAATGTTCTGTATTTTCTGCATATCATAATCTGATATTAAATCTGTTTGTAAACTATTTATTTCATTATCAATTTCATCAACAATATTCTCCATTGAAACTTCACCCATTGGAAGAGCAAAAATGAAGTAAACTCCATAATCCTCAAGTGATAAATTTTGAGAACTAATTTGAAGTGCCATTTTTTTGTCATCCACTAAATTCTTATAAAGCTTTGAGCTTTCCCCTCCACTTAAGTATATAGAAATCATCTCCATAATATAAGCTTCTCTTTCATTGTGACCTGCAGTTCTGTATCCCAGTACATAAGCTGGAATTTGAATATTTTGATCATAGCTTTCTACCTTTATAGTTGAGTTTATTTCTTGTTCCATAGGGTAGTCTCTTGGTATATCTTTTCCTCTTGGAATTTCACTAAAATATTTTTCTACTAATTTCTTGGTATTATTTATATCAATATCACCTGCAATAATCAATGCAGCATTATTTGGAACATGAAATTTTTCATTAAATTCTTGGTAGTCTTCTACACTGGCTGCATCTAAATCTTCCATTGATCCTATTATGAAACTTTTATATGGGTGAACCTGGAATAAGTTTTCTGATACAACCTGAAATAAGTTTCCATATGGTTGATTTTCACTCAATCTTTTTTCTTCTTTTACAACTTCTTGTTGAGTTTTGATTGCTTTATCAGTAATTATAGGATGTAGCATTCTTTCAGATTCAATCCAAAGAGTTAGCTCTAATTTATTAGACGGGAAATTGTTATAGTAATAAGTTCTATCATGTCCTGTATTAGCATTATAAAATCCACCATTAGAGTTTACAATTTTATCCCATTCCCCCTCTTTTATATTTTTTGATCCAGTGAAAAGTACATGTTCAAAAAAATGAGCAAAACCTGTTCTTCCTTCCTTCTCCTCTTTTGAACCAACAAGGTACATAACTGATGTTGAAATTACAGGAGCTGAATTATCTTTATGAAGAATAACATGCAGACCATTTTCTAAATCATATTCAATAAAATCTATTTTTTGAGCATAAATATTGTTAAGTCCTAAAAATAGAATTAGTGTAAGTAATATTTTTTTCATTAAAAAGTTTAATTTGTTTAGGCTCGTAAGATAATAAAACTTTAGTAACTTTGCTTCATGAAGCCCTATTTTTATTGGGGTTTATAAAAATTTATTATGGATATAAAAGAATTATTGGATATAGTAACTCTAAAAAAAATTGATGATAACAGGTTTGAGGGTAAAAACTATGAAACAGTTTGGGGAAGAGTATTTGGAGGTCAAGTTTTGAGTCAGTCTCTTCATGCTGCATATCAAACTGTTCCCGATGATAGAATAGCTCATTCAATGCACGGTTATTTCATACTCCCTGGAAATTTAGATATACCAGTTACCTATGAAGTAGATAAAATTCGAAACGGAGGAAGTTTTACAACCAGAAGAGTAGTTGCTTTCCAAAATGATAAGGCTATTTTTAATATGGCAGCTTCTTTTCAAAAAAAAGAAAAAGGTTTTGACCATCAAGTTCAAATGCCTAATGTTCTTAGTCCAGACCTACTAATGACGGATTTTGAACAAGCAGAAAAGCATAAGGATGAATTAGCAGAGAAGTACCAACTTTTTCTCATGGCTCATCCAAAAGTATTTGAATTTAAACCGGTTGGCACGAATATTTTCATGAGAAAAGAAAATGATCTTCCATATAATCATTGTTGGCTCAGACTAAAAGATAAAATTGAGTTACCTCTTTCTTTCCATCATCAATTATTAGCATTTGTTAGTGATTATCAACTTCTTGCTACTGCATCACTACCTCATAGAAAAGAAATTGCAAAGACAAGAGCTTATTACGCAAGCTTAGATCATGCACTTTGGTTTCACAGAGAATTTTCTATAAATGATTGGCTTTTATATGATATGAAAAGTCCAAGTGCATCAAATGCACGAGGGTTTGCTAGAGGAAGTATATTTAACGAAGATGGAACTATGATTGCATCAGTTGCTCAAGAAGGACTTATGAGAAAACTTGTTAAATCTTAATGATTAGATATTTAATTCTTTGTTTAATTTTTTTTTCATCCTGTTCCAAGCAGGATTCGTCTTCTGTTAAAACTGAAAATGAAAATAATTCCAATACCAGCTCATTAACAAGAGCAAGGGTTGATTCACTTTTGGTATCAAATAATATATTTCAAATTTCATATAATGAAAAATATGAACAACCTAATTGGGTTAAATATACAGTTAGAGATATTGTTAAGAATGCTGACAGGGATGGAATGCAATTCTATACTGTAGATTCAGTTTACACTTCAGATGATGATGATTACTATGCAAATGTCTGGGATAGGGGACATATGGCTCCAGCAGGATCATTCAATGATTCATATGAGAATTTATATTCTACTTTTTCATATTTAAATGTTGCACTCCAATATGATGATTTAAATAGAGGAACCTGGGTTCAATTGGAAGAACAAGTAAGACAATGGGCTGATGAGCTTGGTGATATTGATATAGAAATATATCTTGAATTTGACTCTTCACATATAGTTTTAGATACAGGAGCTCATGTCCCAACAGCGTTTTATAAACATGTAATTTTTCCTGATAGTTCAAAAAAATGTTACTATTTCCCAAACTCTACACCAGACAAATCTTGGCAAGAGTATGAAATTGAATGTAATTAAGATTTAAATTATTTCAGTTCAATTGAATTTTTATTTTTAAATTCAAATTATGAATGAAAAAAAAGAATGGAGACCTCTTCCAGATTCAATTACTATCAGGGAAAGTAAAATTGAAGGTCTAGGTATATTTGCTACTAAAGACTTGCCCTCAGAAACTGATCTTGGGATTTCACATGTTTATGATAATAGATTTCATGACAACTATATTAGACTACCTCTAGGAGCATTTATTAATCATCATGAAATGCCAAATTGTAAAGCAATTGTATCAGAGTCTCATGAATCAATCGGTAAGATAAAACACATAAGAATTATTACAGACAAAGACATTCTATCTGGTGAAGAGCTTACATTGAATTACATCATAAATAAATTAGATAATCCTCTATGGGAGTTCGAATACGAAGTCTCTCAGTGAGTTAATCTGATTTAGTACCTTCAAGTTCAAACATGTCTGCGAGATACCCAGTCACTTGATTACCTTCAACATAAATTTCAAAAGCAGTGTTTATTCCGTAGTCTTTAACATATATGTCTATGTAAAGGATTCCTTCTTCAACTTCAGTTCCAAGAATATCAAAACTTTGGCTAGCCTCCTCTGTTGTAAAAATTGTTTTAAGAACATTTGATTCTTTAGACACCTTCATACTAAATTTACCGTCACCTCCATCTGGAAGACCAAAAACTTCAATTTCATAATTACCTACAAATTTTTGAAGTAAATCTTCAGGTTCGCTAGTTGATGTCTCAACATTTTGACTTACAGTTTGAGTTTTTTGAAAAATACTACAAGATGAGAAAGTAAAAACTAATGCTAGTAATAAAATTTTATTTTTCATACTTAAATATAATGAATCAAAAAATTACTTTGCTGTGTACTTTAATTTTTTTTCTACAGCCAGGATTAATTGATTAGCTATATCCTTTCCAGAAGTGTTTTCAATTCCTTCTAACCCAGGTGATGAATTAACCTCGAGAACAAGTGGTCCTTTGTTAGATCGAATAATATCAACACCAGCAATTGAAAGATTTAAAGATCTTGCAGCTTTTATTGCAATCCTTTTTTCTTCAGGAGTGATTTTTACCTTTTTTGAACTTCCACCCATATGGATGTTGGCTCTAAATTCTCCAACAACAGCTTCTCTTTGAATAGAGGCCACTACTTTTCCATTTACTACAAAACATCTTAAATCCTTACCTTCAGCTTCTTTAATAAATTCTTGAACAAGAATATTAGTTTTAAGACTTTTAAATGCAGTAATTGCACTTTCAGCAGCTTTATTAGTTTCTGCCATTACAACTCCTTTACCCTGGGTACTCTCAAGTAGTTTAATAATTAGTGGAGCTCCACCAACTAGATTGATCAAATCTTTTGTTTCTAGAGGAGATTTTGCAAAACCTGTGATAGGAATTGGAATCTTATTCTTTGAAAATAGTTGAGATGAAAAAAGTTTATCTCTTGATTGAGAAATAGAATCTGCAGAATTTAAACAATATGTTCCTATTGACTCAAACTGTCTTAAAAGAGCACAACCATAGAATGTCATACTTGGTCTTATTCTAGGAATTATAGCATCAACTGAAACCAGACTACCCCCTCTATATCTTACCTCGGGAATTCCATCATCAAGCCCAATGTAGCATTGCTGCATGTTATAAAATTTCATTTCATGACCTCTCTGTCTTCCCGCCTCCATGATTCTTTTATTACTATATAGATCCTTATTCGTAGCAAGAAGGCCAATTGTTAGACCTGATTTTTCATGCATAAGATTACCATAATAATCAAGTATTTGTTCCTCAGATATATTACCTAAAACATTTTCTAAAGATGGATTAACAATAAATCTATCAACCATAGCTTCTCTACCAAGCAACATTCTATGCTCCATAGCCTCTCTATTTGCAAGAGATAATTCAACATCGAAAACTTTAGTTCCAAGCTTAACAGGAACCTTAATGACATATCTTTTTTGAGCTATTCCTGATGAAGTTCTTATGATTCTAGTATCATGAATCTTAGCTCTACATTCAATTGAAACACTTCTGTTTTCTTGAATTGGATTGACTTCAAACTGAACAAATTGTTCCCCACCTCGTGTTATTTTTTTTATATTATTTGCTTGAATAGAAGAAGTTTTAGCCCCTGAATCAACCCTTGCCTTTATAGCAGGTAAGTTTAATGTCTCAAAAGAGCACCACTCAGTATTTCCAATTATCACTAGATCTTTCGCAGACATAATTACACTCCAATAAGGTATTGAAATTTAATAAAAAATTGAGATCTGTTTATTAAGAAAGGATTAAATTCTTCAGGATCAACGTTAAAAATATTTGATGAATTTTGATTACCTCCAATGTAGAAAATGGTAGAAGGGTTTGGATTCCACTCAAGTAGAGGTTGGACATAAAATTTATCATTAAAGTCATCATACTCTGATATTATTCTGAGGCTTAAATCATTATTGAATTGATATCTGGTGGAAAGTCTTGCAATGTAGCCATCATAAAATACCCCGGGTTTATTAATTTTCTTCAGTTTAGAAAATCGTATTGAAGGATTAATATTTAAATTATTGCCAACCTTATAATTCATGCTAAAAAAGAGTGAACTTTCTCTTCCGATTTCCGGGTCATCTTCATTAAAAGCAATCTCTCTTCCAAATACTATTCTAGTTAAAAGACTAAGCTCTTTTGTAGGATTACTTATGATTAAAAATGTTGACTTGCCTACATTTCTAAAATCTTTACCCAAATAATTTCTAAAGAAATTAATGTCATAATTATAATTAATTGCTGTGGCTCCAATTGTAGTTATTCCAAGATCAATATCTAAATTTCTTGACTTTTTATCTCCATTAATATTGTTAGTAATGTCTCCTTTTACAGTTATTCTATATTCTTGAAGATATTTATTGCCTAATAATTTTTCATAACCTTGAGAAATGGTCAACCACCTTCTATTATTCTTTGGTACGAATCCTAAATCTGCCCTATAATTTGCTGATATATCCCTGTAAAATATAATTGATTCCCAGTTCTCAGTTTTTCTAATTAGCCTAAAGTAATTTGCATGACCATTGAACTTCTCACCATCAAGTTCTACAGTTTTATTGCTGAAAGTGTCATCACTATCTATCCAGTTAGCAATTGGTTCAACATTAAAATTTTTAATGAACTCAAATTGAATTTTCCAGATTTTATTTAATGTAAAAAGTCCATCGATTCCAAATAAATTTCCACTACCACCTCCTTCATAGAATCTATTAGTTGTAAAGAATCCATATTTTGTATTTTGATTTACTACTCGCTGGTGCCTATATGTGTTAACATAACTAATACCTCCTTCACCAAAATAAGATTTATCCTCACCACCAATCAAATAAGGTGATTTCTGATCTACAGCTGAGAGAATTATAGAGCTTGAATTTTTATCTTGAAGAGTAATTTTGGAGGATATAGATGGAGAATTAATTGTTCTTGAATAAAATGCACCGTCTAAAAAATTAAGCAAATCCATTCCACGACTAAAGTATGGTCTTAACTCAGGATATTGAAGAGCATATGCTGAATTTATATCAATTTGAGTTTCATCTGCCTCTATTTGTGAGAAATCAGGGTTAATTGTAAGTTCAGCTGTTGATGCTGAATTAATATCATATTTAATTCCTATTCCAAATTCATTATTGCTTTTCCCATACTCTATGGGTTGACCATCTGAGACTCTTTCTCCAGAAAGATTCGATGATATATATGGGAGCAATTCGGTATTTCTTTTGAATGGCACATCATTCATTATTAACCTACCTTCAATTTGGCAAATCCTACATGGATTATCTCGGTCATATTTGTCACTCATAGTGAATACTCCATTTCCTTCAAGAGTAAAATATCTTGTAACATTAAATCCCCATATTTTATCTTCAGCATTAGGATGCGGTATTGAAGTAAATGGAATTAAAAACTCAACAGTATATCCATCCTCATTTATACTAGAAATGGTTTCATAAATTGCATTAAATGAAGAATCATATCTATCTTCATCATTTGTTGCTTGTTTTGCTCTAATGTCTGACTGACTTCCATATGCATTTGAAGCTAGCAAATAAACACTCCTTGCATCTAGATATGGATCAAATCTTAGAAATACTATATCTTCATTTAATCCCATTGCCATTTCATCCCTGGGTCTTACCTGACCTCTAATATCATTTGGATCAGTATATGCTTTAACTCCAAAGTAAATATATTCGTCTGTGTAACTCATAAAAACATCTGTTTCTAATTTGGCTGGAGTATTATATCCTGGTTGCCACTCATAATCAACTGTTTTTTTGTAGGAAATAGATTTCTCATCATCTGAGATAAATCCATCCATAACTATTTTTGACCCATCAGTTTTTGAAAGTATGTATTGTTTTTGAGCAATACTAAAGTTTGAAATAAATAGGGTGATAATGTAGAGTGTTATATTTCTCATTTCAAGGCGCAAATGTAGCTAAAAACTAATATCTATATGTTTTCCAGTTATCAATTTTTATTACCCCATCATCAATCCATTCTTGGATTTGTCCTGTATCCTCCCATTCATTTATTACTTGAGATATAATTACAGAGTTAAAAACAAATAAAATAATCCCAACAAAAAGTAATCCAATAAAAGTTGTAGGGTTAATGTTTTTTGCATTTAAAAGAATTTTTGAAACTGATATAATCATTACTAATAATGATACCAGGAAAAATAAAATTATTGATATTGATAAGTATATTGGAAGCTCTCCAATTATTATTGAAAGATCTATTCCACTTATATAGGCTCCCTCAATACTACCAAATATAAAATTCTCATAATTAATCAAATTAAATAGTCCTAGAGAAAATAATACCATAAGTACTATTATCACAATTGATATAACAAATAGAATTAAACTTATGATAATTCTAAAGAGTGGTATTAATAAAGAAAAAACTCCTGATATAATTGGTCCAATTAATCTAAACGGAAATAAAATTATTTTAATTAAAAGATTCTCTTCATCATCTTTTTTTTTAAATGCTCCTTTTACATGTTTTTCGATGTTTTCTAATGTAACTTCATACCCTTTAGCTCTCATCTTGTCCTCTACAGTTTTAGCTTCAGGTATTGAAATCCATAATAATATGTAAGTAATAAATCCAAACCCTCCAAGAAATAAAGAAACAATAAATATTATCCTAATTATTGCAGGATCTATACTAAAATAATTTGCAATTCCATAAGCAACTCCACCTAAAATTTTATTATCTCCATCCCTAAAAAGCCTTTTACTTGAATTAAGCATTCCAACTCTTTTCCCTGGTATGCCAATCCAGCAAATGATATAAACAATAAGCCCAAAACCTGTAAGTAAAGAAGCTAAAAATAGTAGCCTTGATATTACGGGGTCAATATTAAAATAATTTGCAATCCCAGAGGCAACACCAGCAATTACTTTATCATCTAGATTCCTAAATATTTTTCTATTTTCATTTTTATAATCTTTATGTGTTGATTCATTAAACTCACTTTCTTCTTTTTTAGAATACTCCTCATATATCTCCTTAAAATCATCAACTGAGCCCATCTCATTTATTATGTTTTTTACATCTTTTAAATTAAGTGACTCACTAAAGTTTTTTATTGAGCTAAATTTTTCTGAAATTCTAGTCTCTATATCCAATAAGATATCCTCTTCGGTTTCAATTTTTTCAAAATAAGATTTTATTGAATCAAGATATTTTTTTAAAAGTTCATATGCGTCATTATCAATATTAAAAACCTTACTTCCAATATTTATACTGAGTGTTTTTTTCATTTTTTTATAGTCATTATGTTTTTAACAGATTTATCAATTTCTTTCCATGATATCTTAAGTTGACTCAAGTGGTCAGTTCCTTCAACAGTCAGAACATAGTACTTTCTGGGTGGACCTTGATTAGATTCTTTCCATTTGTAATCTACATAGCCAGAAGCTTTCAATCTGTTTAATAAAGGATATAATGTACCCTCTACAACAATTATCTCAGACTTTTTAAGTTCATCGATTATATCTGACGTATAGACTTCACCTCTAGAAATAATTTGCAAAACACAAAACTCTAGTAGCCCTTTTCTAATTTGAATCTTAAAATTATCTGTACTCATATAAAACCAGGTACTATGTTATGCAAAGTACTCAATTATATTTTAATCTACCAAATAATTGACTAGAATTAATCGTCGTTTAGTTTATGTTTTTTATTTAATGCAAAAACGTCTTCAGCATTGTAATTATCTCCATGTAGAAGCTGAAGCTGTTTCTCTAAAAGACTTATTTTTTTTGAAAGTTGCTGTGTAAATAATGCTTTATCTAGGAAACTTGAATTATCAGGAATCAACTCTAATATATCTGACATATAATTAAGTACAGCAGTTATTTGATTTGGAATCCAAGAAATTATTGGTGTTCCTCCAGTTGCTTTTGCATATTTTGTATTAGCCATTATGTACTTTTGAACAAACTGCCAATGACCATTTCGAAAGTAATAAATTTCATCAAGAATTTGGATTAATAGACATAACCCCTCCTCATTTTCACTTTTTTTAATGGAATTAAATAGTCTGTTTTCCTTCATCTCATCTTTTAAATCTGACAAGAAATTTTGAATACATTTTGGCCTGTATGATCTAAGATCAAGAAGATATTTTGTTAAATCGTTTTGTGGGTAATAATCAATAACTCCTGTAAAAATATCAGCAGTAGGAATAATGTTATCTTGAGCACCAGTTTGACCTCTATATTGAACAGGTTCTTCAGAAATACCCTCGTAAATTACTCCATCACCAAATATTTCATCATTACCTTTAATTCCCATTATAAAAACTCTAAAGTCATTATAATGTTTCCATCTGGAAGCCTGCCACATAATTTGTCTTCTTTCATTAATGCTCTTCATTGATGATAAACAATTATTTAATGATTGGTTTACTCCAGAATTATCTTTTGATTTAATAAAGTCTAAAATACTCCCGACTAGTTGAGGAGAATGCTGATTAATATCAACGTGAAGCATTATGAATCCTCTTTCATCATCCATTCCTGAGAATTTTGCAGCCATTGCTAGATTTTCCCATTCATACCCTTTGGAGTTATCAATTTTTACATAATTACCAAGAGAATAAGCATAATGATAATCTATAAATGGATATACATCAAGTTTTTCACTAACTAAAACAAAAGGCTCTGAAAGTTGAGAAGGTAAAAGCCTATGTGCTTTTCCATACTTTTTAGTTTTTTGAAAACTAAAATGAGAGGGAGCTAAGAGGTATGCACTAGTAAGAAAAGCATATGCTCTAAATAATGCCTGATTTATAAATATATCATCTTCATTTTTTACTAAATCCTTGTAATTTTTTAGTTTTTTTACTGCATTCTCAATTGCGCCTTCTATTGACAACAGACCACCTTGACCATTAGCTTTTTTAATTGGCATTTCATCAATAAGTACTTGAAGTTCACTATATCTATCAGGCAAAACTGCAAGTGGACTTTTTTTAGGAAGGAATCCATTTAAATGGTTTACCTCAAAAAAATTATCTGAGTAACGATCTAAATTCAAAGTAATGGTTTTGCATAAATTTATGTAAAATTAATTATTACAAGCACCATTTATCCAACTATTTACCCCTTGGGATTCTGCAACACATTTATTTGAGTAAGTAACGTTATCACATCCGCATACTGGCATATATTCTTTTGTACATGCTATAAGCTTTATTTCTGATTTACAGGTTTCATCTGAAGTTTTTGAACAAGCTGTTAACAGCATGAAAATCAATAAACAAAAACTTAATTCCTTGAACATTTTTACTAAATTGAAGTAAAATTAACAATAAAATGGATAAGCGAAATTTTATAAAAACACTAGGTGCATTATCTTTTTCTCCCATAATATCTGCTTCAGAGTTTTCTAAAAATCACTCTCTTTCTAATAATTTACCTAGGATTGATAACGATGATGAGTTATGGAAAACAGTAAGGTCTCATTACACTTTAAAGGATGACTATATAAATTTAGAAAGTGGATATTATAATATAATACCAGAACCCATACTAGACCATTTTATTAAACATGTAAAGCATGTTAATATTGAAGGATCATATTATATGAGATATGATCTAAAAAAAAATAAACAGAGAGTAACAAAAGAGCTTGCTAAACTTGTAGGATCTACTCCTGATCAAATTGCAATTACAAGAAATGCAACTGAATCACTTGACTTAGTAATCTCTGGATTTCCATGGCAGAAAGGAGATGAAGCAATCTATGCAAAGCAAGACTATGGAACAATGAAAGAGATGTTTGAGCAGATATCTGATAGGTATGGTGTAGTAAATAAAATAATTTCAGTTCCAAACCATCCTAAGAATGATGAGGAAATAGTATCACTATATGAGAGTCAAATCACAAAAAAAACCAAATTGATAATGGTATGTCATATGATAAATATTACTGGACAGATATTACCAATTAAAAAAATATGTGAAATGGCTCACAGTCACGGAGTTGAGGTAATGGTTGATGGGGCACACTGTGTTGGTATGTTTGACTTTTCAATTGATGAATTTAACTGTGACTACTATGGCTCTAGTCTTCATAAATGGTTAGCAACTCCACTTGGAGCTGGACTACTTTATGTAAATAAAAATAAAACTCATAGGATCTGGCCATTACTTGCAAACGGTAACATGGATAAAACAGACATTAGAAGACTTAATCATATAGGTACTCATCCGGTTCATACTGATCTTGCAATATCTAATTCAATTGATTATTTAAATTGGATAGGTATAAAGAGAAAAGAGGAAAGAATGAGATTTCTACAAAGATATTGGTCAGATAAACTTAGAAATGTTAAAAACGTAATTGTAAATACACCGGAGGATATTACAAGAAGTTGTGGTATTGGAAATGTTGGAATTATAAATATGTCACCTACGGAAATGGCAAAAACTTTAATGGACAAGTATAAAATATTTACAGTTGCTATTGATTATGCAAACGTTAAGGGCTGTAGAATCAGTCCAAATATTTTTACTACTACTGATGAGCTTGACAGGTTTGTAGATGCCGTAAAAAAAATGGCAACATAATAATCTTTATTAAATTTGTAAACCTATGATTCAAACTCTACTTATGGATTTTGATTGGACAACAGCGTTAGTTCGATTTTCAATTAATACAATTTTTATTGCTTCAATGATATTTATTATTTCAAGACAAACTGTTTTGAAAAGATTCTCATTTACGTTTATGATGATAAGCTTAATTGTTTTCTTTTTGTGTTACACATTAAAAAACTTTGATCTTAACTTAGGAATGGCACTAGGACTTTTTGCAATTTTTGGTATTATTAGGTATAGGACTTTGCCTCTTCAAACGGAAGAAATGACATACCTTTTTGTTACCATAGGAGTTGCTGTTATCAATGCCTTATCTGAGGACTTTTTAACAGTAAATGAATTGATAATAATTAATATTACTGTAATACTATTTATACTATTTGGAGAAATTATATTAAAAAAATTATCATATGGAAATCTATCACACCCTTTAGATGAGGACATAAATAGAAGATTAATAATTCAGTTAGATTATAACAGTAATATTAAAGATTCTATTAATAAAGAGATAACGAATTATGAAAAAAATTTAAATATTAAAATAAAATCATTTAAGATTTTTAAAATTGATAAAAAACTTAATACTGCTACTATTCATGCTTATTATTAATTCCAAAAAAATAGTTTGTATACTATTTACCTTGTTCTTTTTTTTTAGCTCGGTATATTCTCAGGATAATGACTTTAGAGGATGGTCAGAAATTGAGTATAATCTTGATATAGACGAAAGGATATCTTTAGCGTTTAGTCAGCACTTTAGATTAAAAGAAGATCTTAATACTGTAGATAGCTATATTACTGAATCTGAAATTACATACTCACCACTTAAAAAAATAAAACTATCAGGGCAATTGAGGTATTATTATAAAAATGATAATTCAGGAGGTATCCAGGGGTTTGAAAACTTATACAGGTATCGTTTTGGAATTGAAAAAAAGTTCAACACAAACTATTTGAACTTTGATTTAAGAGTTGCATATCAAAACAGAGTCTCTATAGATAGGAAAGATAGATTTAAAAAGAGACTACGTATTAGACCTTCAGCTGAAATTAAAATAAAAGATTGGATTAACAAGCCAAAACTATTCTATGAATATTTTGATGAAATTCAGGGAAAAGATCAAAAAGCTCACAGATATGGTATCAGCTTCAAAAAAAATCTTAAACAAAATCAAAGTTTTACCTTCCGATATTTTTTTCAGAAATATGATGAAGCATTTAACTTAGATTATAATAACAATGTAATCTCTTTAAAATATAGTTTTAATTAAATTGATCTTTTAGGAACTGTAAAGTATTTATGAAAAACCTTAGCTATAGTAATCTTAGGGAAAAAGTTAAAAAGGCAAATAAAAAGGAATTCATTGCACTTCTAGCTATACTTTGGTGGATACCAGGTGGATCTTTATGGTGTACTGCAGCTATATGGATTAGGTATTCAATTAGAATCAAGAAATTTTTTGGCCTTAAGCAATAGAAATTGTTACTTTTTATATACTACTATAATTATTGATTTAACTCGCTTTTAACTTATAAATCTTTTAACAGTTGAAACTTTTTGGTTTCTTTGCGTTCTAAAGAAAATGATGCAAAAAACCATACAATTAATCTTATTATTATTTTGTACTATATCCTTTTCTCAGGAAACAATTTTAAACCTTATAAAGACTCAGGAATCTGAATTTATTCTAGACGGTGTTTTATCAGATTCTGAACTTAAAGATGCATTTCCTATTGAAATCATATATGAACATACTCCTGGATACAATACTTTGCCCTCATATAAGACCACAGGATATGTAAATTATTCTGACGAATTTGTTTACATAGCATTTAAAGCATACAGGGATGAAGTAGTTGCTTCAATACTATCAAGAGATAACTTTTCTTTGTTTTCTGAGGATTATGTAAATATTCATATTGATACATATGGAGATGCAAGAAATAACCTTGGATTTAGTGCAAATATTTATGGCAGTCAAAATGATGGAGTAAGGGTTGAGTCTTCAGGCTTTGGCAGACAAGATAGTGGTTGGAGTCTTGATCCAAATTTCGAATGGAAGTCATTGGGAAGACTTACAGATTTTGGGTATGAGGTTGAAGTTATGATTCCTTTTTCAGCTATACCATTTCCTAACGGTAAAGATCAAAAATGGAAACTTAAAGTTAGTACTGGGTATAGAGATCAAAATAAACAAGGGTCAACTGTTAGGGCATATAGCAGTAAACTTGACAATGACAGTTCCTGTAAATTATGCCAGATAGATCACACCATTGTAATGAAAGATATAAGCTACAAGAAAAATCTAGATTTTCTTCCTTATGTAAGCTCTAACGTCTCTGGACAAAGAGAAAAGCTTTATGATAGAATAAATTATAATACTCCAGAGGTCAATTACGGTGTTGGTGTAAATCTTGAAATTAATAAAAACTTATCACTGGAAGCTACACTAAACCCTGATTTTTCTCAAGTTGAAGCTGATGTAACAAAAATTGATATTAATTCTCCTGTAGCAATTAATTATCCAGAAAGAAGACCGTTTTTTAACAGAGGCATTGATGTGTTAGATTATACAATGGATGTTTTCTATTCAAGGTCTATTAACGATCCATCTTTTGCTTCTAAGATTATAAATCAAGGAAGGAAATCAAGAATCTATATGTTGTCTGCTATTGATCAAAATTCCCCTTACATAGTTCCTACCCAATTTGAATCTTTTTCTGGTTTAGGGGGCAAAAGTTTCAATAATATTTTAAGATATCAAAATATCATTAATCCAAATATTCAAGTTGGAGCCCTATCAACAACTAGAATATATGATGGAGATGCTTATGGTAATCTATTAGGATTAGATGGGTTATTTAAGTTCTCTGGAGGATGGAAATTTGAATTAGAATATTTTAGGAATTCAAATAAAGAACCTATTGCTGATTGGATTGATTCAGATAAGAATTTTGGAGCGTATTCCGTAAGACTTAATGGTGAGAGCTTCAGTGGAAATGCTCTTTACAGTGAGCTTAGAAGAGATACCAATACCTGGAGATCATTTATTAGGTATACAGGAATCTCTCCAACCTTTAGAGCAGATAATGGTTTTATTGTTCAAAATGATTTAAAAAAATATGAGATATGGCATGGATTTTATAAATATCCTGATACGAAGCTTTTAAGAAATTATAGAATAAGTGCTAGATATGATAGGGAATATAGTTACTCAAATAAGTTAAAAAGGTCTGCATTTGAAGCATATTTTACAGTTCTTACCATCTTAAATACAGACATATTTTATAATTATGAACATGCTTTCTATGATTCTCATTTAATTTCAGAATTTGAAAACTTTACAAGTCATTATGTAAGAGTTTCTACAAAACCATTTGACTTTTTAAATATTCAAGGAGGTTTTGGCACGGGTAATGAAATTGCATATAGAGAGGAAGTACCTAAGCTAGGTGAGAGGTTTTCATTCAATACCTCTGTTGAAGCTACATTAAACAATAACCTTAGAATAAAACCATCTATAAATTTTTCTAGATTAAAAAAACTAGATTCTGAAGAATATTTTTTTGATGGATATATAGCAAGATTTGATATAAGATATCAGTTCACTAGTTCATTGGATTTAAGAGTAATATCTGAATATAATGAATTCTCAGATCAATTTTTTGTTCAACCTTTAGTCTCATGGAGGCCAAATCCTGATACAATTTTTTACTTTGGAGGAAATCAAAATTATGTAGATAATTTCATTGATTATAATTCACCAAATTATCGAGTAAATAAAACACAGTTATTTCTCAAGTTTCAATATTTAATTAAATCATAGGTTTGCACGAGATTTTATAAATTAAAATGAAAAAAATACTTATTGCTATTATTATTCTAAATTCTTGTTTATCATTTTCACAAGAAAATATTTTAGTTCTAAATAAAGTAGAGGAAAACAAATTCCAACTTGATGGAGTAATTTCAGATGATGAGATAAAAGATGCAAAAATTCTGGAACTAAAGTTTGAATCTGAACCTGGTTATAATACAGAACCTTCAAAAAAGACTACAAGTTTTATTGTTTACTCTGACAAATTCTTATATGTAGGAATTAGAGCCTACCGAGATAATATAGTTTCTCCAATTGTGCCTAGGGACAATGGCTCATTATTTAGTGGTGACTTTAGCGGTCTTAATTTTGATACTTTCGGAGATGCTAGAAATAACATTTTTTTAGCCTCAAATTTATATGGTAGTCAATTTGACGCTATTAGATTAGAGGGAACAGGCTATGGTGGAAGTCCATATAACATGAATGTAAATGCAAATTTTGATTTTAAATCATTAGGTAAGGAAACTGATTTTGGATATGAGATGGAATTTATAATTCCTTTCTCAGAAATTCCTTTTCCTAATGGAAAAGATCAAAGATGGAAAATTGATATCTACACTGGTTACCCAGATACATCTGGACAGGGAGTTGAGGTTAGAGCAGGAACAAGTATGGAAAACAGAGACTCAAGTTGTAAACTTTGTTTACTAGACCATACAATTGTTATGAAGGATATTAAGATTGAAAAGCAATTAAATTTCTTACCGTATGTAAGCTCAAATATTTCTGGAGATAGAGAGCTTTACAACCAAAAAATTGAATATGGTAAAGCTAATTTTAATTATGGTTTAGGATTTGATTTTGAAATCAATAAAAATCTTTCAATTGAAGGGACTATAAATCCAGATTTTTCTCAGGTTGAAGCAGATGCAACTAGAATAGATATAAATTCACCAACAGCAATTAATTATCCTGAGAAAAGACCTTTTTTTAATAAAGGTATTGACATAATGGACTTTTCAATTGATGTCTTTAACTCAAGATCAATCAATAGTCCATCTTTTGCAGCTAAAGGATTAAATCAAGGTAAGAAATCAAGACTATATTTTCTGTCAGCTTTTGATGATGAGACTCCTTATCTTGTGCCTACTCAATTTGAATCTTTCTCCGGACTTGGAAATAAAAGCATAAATAATGTTATAAGGTACCAACGTTTTGTAAACTCTAATTCTCAAATTGGAGCAGTTCTTTTAAACAGATCTTATGATGGAGGCGGGTTTGGTTCATTAATTGGAATTGACGGTTTATTCAAGTTTTCTGAAAACTGGAAGTTTGAATTTGAACTTTTTAAAAACTCTAATAAAGAGCCTGTTGCAGATTGGATTAATTCTAATAATTCTTTTGGGAATTATACTAATCAGTTAGATGGAGAATCCTTTAATGGTACAGGTTTTTTTGCAGAAATTAGAAGAGAAACTCAAAACTGGAGAACTTTTTTACAATATACTAGTTTATCAGAAGGGTTCAGGTCTGATCTTGGTTTTATTGTTGAAAATGATTTAAAGGAGTATACTCTTTGGCATAGTTACTATCAATTTCCAAATAAGGATTTAATAAAAAATTATAGAATCTCTTTGAGGCATGATCTTAAATACAACCATGAACATGATATATCTAGATCCTCATTTCAGACATTCCTTTCTTTTCTTACAATATTTAACACAAGCTTTACATATAATTATGAGTATAACTTTGTTAAATCTCATCTTACAACTCAGTTTAGAGATTTCATAAATCATTATATAAGGATGTCAACAAGGCCTTCAGACTATATAGATATAAATCTCTTCTATAAATTTGGTAAAGACATAGCATATAGAACCGAGGTTCCAATGCTTGGTTATGAGAAAAATCTTAGACTTAGCATGCAAATTTCAATTAACGACAATTTGAGAATTAGACCATCTATTAGCTATTCTGATATTAAAAAACTTGATCAGGATGGTTATTATTTTAAAGGATATATCAGTAGGGTTGATTTTAGATATCAGTTTTCCAGTATATTAGATTTTAGAATAATATCAGAGTATAATAACTTCTCTGATAAACTATTTTTCCAACCTTTAATATCATGGAAGCCAAACCCTGATACTATCTTTTATCTTGGAGGAAACCAGAACTATATTAATGATTTTATTGATTATAATTCTAAATATTATAGAGCTAATAAAACTCAGTTCTTTTTAAAGCTTCAATACTTATTTTAATCTTAGATAATTTCATGAATTATTGTTAAGTCTTATTGTTAATTAATAATTTTTATTATTTTTAATATTAACTATTAACCAATGACAATTAATTCAAAAAGTATCTTTCTTAGAAGAGTTCAAGAGGCTTATTTACTAAAAAAAATAACTAAAAGGACTGCCACACATTTTAAAACTGTGTATAATAAGTTTGATATTATGAAAAAATCTGAAGCTGATGAAAAAGCTGATGAACTTCTTGCTGAATTAATCTCAGAATCTGTCATTAAGCAAAAAAGATAGTTATCTTATTGCCCAGCATTCAATTTCAATTTTAGCTCCAAGAGCAAGCCCAGATCCTGCAAAAGCACTTCTAGATGGTCTTTTATCTTCAGGAAAGAATTTTTTATACTCTTCACTCATCTCAGCCCATTCTGAAATATCTGAAAGCATACAAGTACATTTGAAAACTTTATCCATTGAGCTTCCAAGTGCAAGCAATATTCTTTCAATATTTTTCATTGTCTGTTTAGTCTCTTCTTTGATCCCCCCAGGAACAACTTCTGTATTGCCAGGCAAATTACCAACTTGACCTGCTACATATATTACATTATTCACAATTGTTGCATCAGAGAATGGAAAATCTAGCTCTTTCGTGCTATCAGAAGTATAATAATCTATTTTTGTTTCAAGACTAGTGTATGTATTCAGTGTCTTAGTGCTTACACATGAAGTAAATAAAAACAAAAAAATAATAATAATTTTTCTCATTGATTTAAAGGTTAAACTTTTTTCTTAAAATTGCTAATTTTTAATAAATTTTATTGTATTATTAAACGTAATATTAATACATATATGTGAATATCATTTATATATAATATTATTAATTTAATATAAATAAATCATATTTATTTAAATATTTAATTAAGTAATCTATTAATTGTTTTATTTAACTAATATAAAATAATACATTCTAAAAAAGATACATACTTTATATCTTTTAATATTATATCTTTGATAATTAAATAATTACAATGAAAAATTCATTTTTACTTATTCTTACAATAACTCTTTTATTGAGTTCTTGTGATACAAATATGCCAGAAAGAACAATAGGGTTTGTAACTGGTGAAAATGCAGAACTTCAATGGCATCTTGGAACTCAGGAAGCTATAGATGTCGTAACTACTGTAGATCAATTGTGGACTAACCAAGATTATGAAGCAATGAGACCCTTTTTCGCCGATAGTGTAGAAGTCTGGAGACCTAATGGTGTTTATACAAATACATTTGATTCGTTTGTTGAATCTTTAAGTAATGGTTCTAATGTAACATGGTCTTTAAATTATGCTTTCTCTGTTGACTTAGATCCTTCTACTGGTGGGGAACATGTACAAGCTGGTTTTGTTATAACTTATCCTGCAACGGAGGAATCTGAAGAGAGAGTTGACTATCAACATGAAAGTTATTATGTAGTTGATGGTAAGATCATAACGCTTAATCAATATTCTATTAGAAATGCTCAACAAGATTAATTGTTGAAAATTTGTAAATAACTATTATGTCAATTATCAGCAGAGATTATAATTAATTAATAAATTGAGTTTGTCTAAATAATTGGTTAATAGTCTTAGACATGTCATCCTATGACAAAATAAAAAAACCCTCAAGAAAAGTTCTTGAGGGTTTTTAATTAACCATAAACCAATTTATGTTCGCCGAAGCCAACAGTTAAATCTATTAAGATTTTTTAAATTTAGTTATTATGGTTATCAAAAATTATTAACAATTATTCATCGAATGTACTCATCATACTCCCATAATCTCCATACTCTGTTGCTGTATGAACTTGACCATCTGCATTGAAATTTAGAACAACATAACTTTTTATTGCTCCTGTTTTTCCGGTTTTAGAGTTTGTAGCTCTCCATGTTCCATACATTCTTACATTATTTGGGCCTGACATTGCTTGCTCAACTGGGTATGTGTTACCACCCCAATAACCTACATCAGTTCCATCTAACCCTTCTGCTTCAGTAAAAGAAAAATCTTCAAAGTTATCAATCCAGTATTGGACTGCAGCACTTAACGACTCTTTGCCAGATACATCACCTGCAGCAGAAGTCCATTGAATAGAATCAGCCATAAATGATAAAACTTTTTCCACGTTTTCTTCCTGGTATCCTTTGATCCAAGAATCTTTAATTGTCTGTACATTTTGTTCAAATGTATTAGAATCTGCTTCACTAACTCCAGCACTAGGAGCTTCACATGAAACAAATAAAATCATTAGTATTATTCCTACTTTTTTCATTTTATAAATTTTTGTTATTATCAAAAATAAAAAAACCCCTGAAAAACAGGGGTTTAATAGTTTAAATAATTTTAATTATTTAATAGGGTCTTCATCATAGGCTTCTACAAACTTTGTTCTGTCATAGAATCCAGCATTCCAACCTATTTTGTTATCATCTCCAAAGAAGACAAGAATATTATGGTAAGGAACCGTTATTGAAGTGTCATCATTTGAAAAAGTCTGACCTCCCCAACTTAAAAGAACTTTAAACTCTTCAACTTCACCATTTTCATTTGTATCTGAACCTTTAAGTGCTATATAATCTGTTCCTTCTTCTCTAGTAATATCCCAAATAGAAGTAGTCGTTGCAAGCATTTGGCCAATAGCCTCTTTACCTTCAATGTTTACTCCGTTTGGAAAACTCCATGCAGCTTCGTCTGCATAAAAATTTAAAACTGATTCAACATCATCAGAATTCATTGCTTCATACATAGCATCAGCAATTGCAACTAATTCTGTCTCATCAATTACAGTAGGAAGATCTGAATTAGCTTCCTCATTTGGAGTTTCACAACTTAAAATTGCAAAACTTAACATTAGTGTTAAAAATATTTTTTTCATTTGTTAATAGATTTTAGGTTAAATCTAAATATAATAATTAATTGAACATCAAATTAATCTGAATCTCAATTTCATTATTTATTTTTTGGAGTAAAAGAGAAGGTCGTTCAACATTAAAGTCTGAAAGGTTAATTATGAATTTACTTTTTAATGAAATATTATTATTCTCAATTGATTTATCTATGAGAACATTTAAATCTTTTTCAATACCATGAAAAGAAATGGTACCTGACACATTAATTACATTTATTGAGTCAACTATTTCTGTAGATCTGAAAATTATATTAGGAATTCTTAATGCGTCTAAAACTCTATACGAATTACTATCAAGGCTTGAGTTTCCACTTTTAAAATCTTTCACCTTAGCTATAACTCCGATTTTTGAAATTTGATTATCGTTAAGTTCAATTAAACCAGTAATGTTATCATTTGTTGCATCCCAATTATGGAGAAAGTGAGTACCGGAATAACTTATTGATGAAATTGAATTATCAATTCTTAGTATCTCTTGGGCAGATAAAATATTTACAGATAGAACAAATATGAAAATTAATTTTTTCATTAAAAATCAAGTATAATTGTAATCATAGCAAGAGTATAACTTGCTACTGCAGTATATGCAGCGTTTTTATGAATTTCTCGATACTTATCTGCTTCATATTGTTTGTCTGAGTAAATATTGGTTACTATCATAGCTGGTAGATGAAGATTTGCTAAAATCTTATGAAGTCTAATATTATTTAAGCCTTCCTTCTCTCTACTTACAAGTGGAGGAGGAGTAAACAAAGATAGTCCAGCTCCAGTGAAATATGATGCAGTTACAACTTTACCAAGGGTTTTGTGTTGATCATAAACACTATAATCACCATTATAAAGTTTGCCTCCAAGAATACCTTGATAGATCATACCAGCAAAAGTTATATAACCTATTATCTGATGAGCTTTAAGCATTTTTTCTCTGACTATAAGTTCTTTTTCTCTATTTTCCAGAGTAAGATTTGAAATACCAGTCTTTCTAAATAAACCTTTTTCACCCCACAAGATTTTCTGAGTAAAAATCATTTTTTCAGGAAGTAGAACAGGCTTTTCAACCTCAATTAAACTATTAAACTCATCGAAAAAATCTTGAGTGAATAAATTATTAAAATTAAAAACAAGAATAAATATTAATAACCAATATTTTCTCTTGTTAAGCATGATTTAAGAAGTTGTAACAGTTAAAGTATCTCCAGAAAGAGATGCAGTATATCTCTTAAGCCCTCCCGATGTTGCTCCTGAGTTACAATCCTTTATGTCATTTCCATCAATTGAGAAACTATTTCCATGATTATTACATTTAAACTGCTCATTTGAATATGACCATGAATCTTTAGTACCATTGTGTGGACAACAATTGTCAAATGCTCTAAACTCAGTATTTGAAATTTTTAAAACTAGCATTCCTACTGATGTTAAATTTACAAAGTCTCCAGGATTATTTAAATTGCTAAATGTTGAATTAGTCAAGTCAAGAGTTACAGTACTACCACTAACACTTATTCCATTATTAGTTTGAGAACCTGATTGATACCAGTTCCTTGAGAACCACTACCTAATGTTTCGGAGGGAGAATTATTCGGACTAGAACTGTAAGATGATCCTTCATCGTCAGATTTTGAGCAAGCTTGAATGAATGATATTCCAAAAAAAGCAAACGTTACAGTTGGACATGTATTTTGTAAAAATTTTCTTCTTTCCATAAAATTTATTCTAATATGTAATAAATCTAATATGTATATTTATTATAAAACTATAATTTAAAGAATTTAGTATTCTTTTAACTATGTGTAAATGAGCAGAATTAATGTAGATAAAAACATCAAAGTTGCAGAGACTCTTCCCTCAGATTTTTATAAATCAAGCAAAGTATTTAATGAACTAAAGGATAAAGTTTTCTATAAATCATGGCAATTTATTGAACATAAATCTGTTTTGCCTGTAAATTCAAACGTTTACCCATTTGAGTTTATGAAAGATTATATAGAGGAACCATTAATTCTAGTAAAAGATGAAGAGGAAAATTTTAAATGTTTAACTAATGTTTGTACACACAGAGCAAATATAATAGTTAATGATCGATGTAATTTGACTGATTTAAGATGTATGTATCATGGTAGAAAGTTTCATTTAGATGGAAAGTTTAAATCTATGCCTGAATTTGATGATGCTAAAAATTTTCCTAGGGAAGACGATAATTTAAAGGAATTCTCCATTAGTAATTTTGGGCCATTCCTTTTTGTGGGTTTAGAACCTAAATATGATATTCAAAAAATATTTGACGAAATCTCAACTAGAGTTGGCTTTATACCCCTAGATAAGCTTCAATATAGAGGAGACTTATCCAAAGATTATATTGTTAACTCTCACTGGGCACTTTATTGTGATAACTACTTGGAAGGATTTCATATTCCATTTGTGCATAATGATCTAAATAGTGTTCTTGATTATGGAGATTATGACACAGAAATTTATGATAATTATAATTTGCAGGTTGGGTATGCTAAGGATGGTGAAGAAACATTTGAAATTCCTAAATCACATATTGATTATGGAAAAAATGTTGCAGCATACTATTACTGGCTTTATCCCAATATTATGCTTAATTTTTATCCATGGGGTTTATCAATTAATATTGTAAAACCCATTAATATTAAAAAAACAAAAGTTCAATTTTTATCATATGTATATGATGAATCAAAACTAGATCTGGGAGCAGGGGCTTCATTAGACAAGGTTGAAAGAGAAGATGAATTCGTAGTTGAGGGTGTTCAAAAAGGTATTAACTCAAAATTTTATAAAGCTGGTAGATTCTCTCCATCTAAAGAAAAAGGTGTTCATCATTTTCACACTTTATTATCAAACTCATATAACTCATAATTATGAAAAAACATTTATTAATTTATATACTTACTATTAATTTCTTAACTGCTCAAAATTATGAAGTAGATAAAGATAGAATTATAGACTTATTTGAAAATTTAAAACAATTAGGTACAAATGAAAATGGAGGAAATGATCGAATTGCATATAGTGATTATGATATTGAGGCAAGAAAATATCTTTCAAATAAGTTAGAAAATATTGGAGCAAAGGTATATACAGATTTTGCAGGTAATCTGATCGCCATTTATAATCCTTCAAATAGTAAGTTAAAACCTATTTCATTTGGATCTCATATCGATGCAGTTCCAAATGGGGGTCATTATGATGGTCAAGTTGGAGTTATAGCTTCCGTTGAAGTACTACAAACTATTCACAATAAAAAAATTAAAGTTAAGCACCCTTTAGAACTATTGGTATTTACAAATGAAGAAGGTGGTGTTTTTGGAAGTAGAGCATTAGCAGGAAAAATAAATAATGAAACATTAGAGGTTGTTACTGCTTCCGGTTACTCAAACAGAGAAGGAGTTGATCGCATTGGTGGAAATTCGCAAAGAATTTTTGAAGTAAAAAGAAAACTTGGAGATATTCATGCATTTATTGAAATGCACATTGAGCAGGGTAATAATTTATATAGTAATAATATTGATATTGGAATTGTCAATGGGATTGTAGGTCTTAAGTGGTGGAATGTTGAGATTGAAGGATTCTCTAATCATGCAGGTACAACACCAATGAATCAAAGACAAGATGCTATGATTGCAGCTGCAAAATTTGTTTTAATGGTAAATGAAACTGTAAATTCTTTTGAAGGAACTCAAGTTGGTACTGTAGGAAGAATCTCTGCCCTGCCAGGGGTTCCAAATGTTATTCCAGGAAATGTGAATCTAAGTCTTGAGCTTAGAGATTTAAGCTCAGAAAAAATTTCCATGATTTACAATAAGATTATAGAAAACACAAAGCTAATTGAGAGTGAAACAAAGACCTCGTTTTCTTTCAGTCCAATTGATGCAACAGGAGACCCAGCATTAATGGACAATAGATTAATGAATGTAATTGAACAGGTTTCTGAAAGTTTTGGTTATAGCTCAGTAGTTATGCCAAGTGGAGCAGGACATGATGCTCAAGACATGGCTATAATAGCTCCATCTGCTATGATTTTTGTACCAAGTAAGGATGGAATTAGTCACTCTCCAAAGGAATTTACTGATTTTGATATGATAAAAAAAGGGACTGATGTAATGCTTAATTCAATATTGAAATTTGATAACTTAAAAATAGATTAACTATGAAAAGACTTTTAATATACTTTACAATAGTTATCTCTTCTTTTTCTTATTCTCAAAAGAAAGCACTTGTAGGAGGTACTTTAATTGATGGCTATGGAAATACCCCAATAACAGATAGCGTTATTTTAATTGATGGAGATATCATAACAGAGGTTGGAACAATTGAGACTCTAAGTATACCTGATAGTTATGAAATTATAAGTACTGAGGGAATGTCTGTATTACCTGGATTATGGGATATGCATGTTCATTTAATGATAAATGGACACTCAGACTATGGTTATTGGGATAAGACCTATCCTGAATTATTTCAAGATGTGATTATGCCTTCTTCTGCTCATCAATTATTAATGGCTGGTGTTACTAGTGCAAGAGATCTTGGAGGCCCTCTTCATGAAAGCATCAATGTAAGAGATAAAATTAACTCAGGGGAAATACCTGGACCTACTATGTATGTTAGTGGTCCATTTATTCAAAAAAAACCATATCCAGGAACTGAGCTTTTTAGATGGGGAGTAGATGGAGAGAAAGATGCTAGAAAAAAAATTAGAATTTTGGCCGATGCAGGTGTTGATTGTATAAAACTTATTGACCAAGACCAGATGAGTTATGAAGAGTTAAGTGCAATAGTAGATGAAGCTCATAAACATAATCTTAAAGTTATTGCTCATTCTCATCGTCCAGAAGAAATTAGACTTGGTTTAAAAGCTGGAATAGACAATTTTGAACATACAGGATTATCATCAGCTCCAAGATATCCTGATGATGTAATTGAAATGATAAATGAAAGAACTGCACAAATGAATATAGGACCACTATTCTGGACTCCAACTATAGAAGGGCTATATAATTATACAGATTTAATTGATAGTAATGAGCACCTTGATAATGAATCTTGGCATCTTGGACTACCTGATTCAATAATTACCGATATAAAAAATTCAATCAAAAAACCTGGGGAGTTACCATACTTCCAGCTAACTCCTATTAGGAAACCAACTCTTAAAACAAAGTTTAATCAACTAAGAGAGGCAGGAGTTGTTATGCTAATTGGAACTGATAGTGGAATACCTATGAAGTTTCACTCCCAGAGTACATGGAATGAATTAGATGTATGGGTAAATGTAATGGGTGTAGACCCACTTGATGCAATTAAATCAGCTACATATTGGCCATCTTTTTTTATGGGGGTTGATAATAAAGTTGGAACAATTTCAGTTGGAAAACAAGCAGATATAATTGCTGTTAAAGGAAATGTTTTAAAATATATTTCTTTACTTCAAAATGTAAGTTTTGTAATGAAAAAAGGAGAAGTTGTAAAGAGATAAACTTAACTTTTTACTATATGTTTAATAATTTTCTCTGAATGATCACGAGAATTTTCAATGAACCATTTATTAGTTTTAAGCCCTCCACAAATTACTCCTGCTAAATAAACTCCACTAACATTTGTTTCCATAGTATCCTCATTATACGCAGGAGTTTTAAACTCATCAACATTGATATTTACTCCAAGTTTTTGAAGTATATCGTAATTAGGTTGATAACCCGTCATAGCTAATACAAAATCATTATCTATCTCAGTTATACCTTTAGGAGATTTAATCACTATAGACTTGTCTTTAATCTCTTTTATTTCAGATTCGTAGTGTGCTTTTATCTCACCACTTTCTATTCGATTAACTATATCAGGTCTAACCCAATATTTAATATTAGTGCCAATTTCTTTTTCCCTGATAATCATTGTAACACTTTTTGCACCCTTTCTATAGGTATCAAGAGCAACATCAACAGCTGAATTACCAGCTCCAACTATTGCAATATTCATTTTATAATAAGGATGAGATTCGTTATAATAATGTAGAACCTTGCTAAGCTCTTCTCCAGGAATATTTAATAGATATGGAATATCATAAAATCCTGTACATATGATAATTCTCTTTGATTTAATAATCCCATTTTGAGTATTTAACTCAAAATGTGAGGTTTTATTTTTTATATCTAATACTTCGTTGTATAAATCAAGGTCAAGACTCCATGAGTCACAAACTCTTCTGTAATATTCTAGTGCTTCAGTTCTTGTGGGCTTAACATTATGTGAGATAAATGGAATATCTCCAATTTCTAGTTTATCGGAAGTAGAAAAAAAAGTTGTATTGACAGGATAGTTATAAATTGAATTAACAAGCATTCCTTTATCAATTATTATATAATCTAAATTATTTTTTTTTGCTTCGATTCCACAAGCTAGACCAATTGGTCCAGCACCAATAATTATTAAGTCTTTCATAATATAAGTATGGACAAATTTATTTAATTTTGCTTACTAATTTTAATTTCTACCATTGAATAATTTAGTAATAATTGGGCATCCAGATAAAAACTCTTTTTGCCACAATGGAATCTTTAAAACTATATCAAAGATTCTTGATGACCATCCAAATCAAAAACTTCAGACTGTTGATTTATATGAAGATAAACTTCATAGAGATAAAAAAGAATTAATAGAAAAATATAAGGACCTGGTAACTTGGTCAGACAGAATATATTTTATCTCTCCAGTTTGGTGGTTTAGACTAACTCCAAAAATGGAAACATTTTTTGATGAAGTATTTACACCTGGCTTTGCATATGAGTTTGTAAATATTACCAAGACATATGCCTATCCTAGATCATTTCTTAAGAAGAAAAAAATAAGATGTTATCTTACTCATGGCGCCCCTTCTCTTCCAGTTAAAACTATTTATCTAAATTCAGTTAAACTTAGACTTGTGCTTGGAGTATTTACTTTTGTCTTTGGATGGGGAGGTAATTGGAGTAATACTAAGCAATTCTGGTCAGTACCATTTGTGTCAGAAAAGAAAAGAATGAAATATCTTAGAGTAGTTGAAAAAGATTTAAAAAGAGATTGTAAAAAATGATTCGAGAGGCTGAGTTTAGCATTGATAAAAAAGAGAGATATTCACTCAAGAGAGAATGGGATAAATCCAAAAATAAAATTTTATATATAATGCTTAATCCATCTTTTGCTGACGATAAAAATGATGATCCAACAATCAGAAGACTCATAAATTTTACAAAAAAATTTAATTCTGGTGGCTTTTTGGTGGGTAATATTTTTACTACAATTACACCAAACCCAAAAGAGCTTGATAAGTCTAAAGGGATGTCAGATAAAAACTTTGAGGAGCTAATTAAATTAATTAATAAGGTTGATCAAATAGTTTATGCATGGGGTAGTTCCATTGAAGAGCCTAAACTTTTAAAGAAATTAGTTTTAAATCCTAAATGCTTTGGAAAAAACCTTAATGGAACCCCAAAACACCCCCTATATCTTCCATCTCAGACAAATCTCATCAATTTTAGATAGATTATTTATTCGTTAACTGTAATTATACCAATCATACTTGGATGGTACTCACATATGTAATAGTATGTTCCACTTTCTAGAGAAGTCCAACTTATAGTGCCATTTTCAGCACCATTATTTGAAACACCTTCAATTAAATTATCTGAGCCAAATCCTCCGTTAGAGTTTTTTATCAAGAAAAAGGGATGACCACTAGCAGCAACATTAAAGTTAATTGTATCTCCTTTGTTAATTGTAATATTTGGATCATTTCCATTTACAGCTCCATTTAAATCTGTACCTGATAATATATAATTTGAAGAGCTTTGTGCTGAAACTGAGATAGAGTAAGTTAAGCTTGTTTCAGTTGAGCTTGTTTCAGTTGAGCTTGTTTCAGTTGAACTTGTTTCAGTTGATCTTGTTTCAGTTGAGCTTGTTTCAGTTGAGCTTGTTTCAGTTGAGCTTGTTTCAGTTGAGCTTGATTTGTTGAGCTTGTTTTGTTTCAGTTGAGCTTGTTTCAGTTGAGCTTGTTTCAGTTGAACTTGTTTCGGTTGAACTTGTTTCGGTTGAGCTTGTTTCGGTTGAACTTGTTTCAGTTGAGCTTGTTTCAGTTGAACTTGTTTCAGTTGAGCTTGTTTCAGTTGAACTTGTTTCAGTTGAGCTTGTTTCAGTTGAACTAGTTTCGGTTGAACTTGTTTCAGTTGAGCTAGTTTCGGTTGAACTTGTTTCAGTTGAGCTAGTTTCAGTTGAACTTGTTTCAGTTGAACTTGTTTCAGTTGAACTTGAAGCAGGAGTCGAAGTTGAAGTTGAGCTTGTTTCAGTTGAACTTGAAGCAGGAGATGTTGTAGAAGATGTATTACCGTAACTAGATGACGGTGGATTATAAGAAATTGATGACCCTTGGGTGACTTCTCTAGGGCCATAATCATCTTTTGAACATGATGTTAATAGCAATAATGATGAGAAAACTAATATAGCCTTTATGCTTTGCATAATTTTTTGACAATATTAATTTTAAAAGACGAATAAATTTTATAACGAATTGTTAAATACTCTTGAGAGTTTTACTTAAATAATTCTAATTCATCGAATTTTTTAACTAAAAAGTCAGAATATCTAATAAAGCCAAGATCTGTAAAATGAACTGCATCAACTGTTCCTTCAAAATCGTTTCCTAGAGCACTTTGGGTCTCTAAATAAATAATATTGTTATACCCATTATTAATCATTTTATCATATTGAGTTTTTAATGCATTATTCATTTCACTAGTTCCCCTAATTGCATTTTTGTCCAATGCGGTAATAGGGGATGTAAATAAATCAACTAGGATTATAGGTGTATCAGAATCCTTTGCTCTAATAGTATCAATTAACGGGATTGTATTGCTTGAAACCAGATCGGGAGGATACATGTTAGGCATACATTCTATTACATAAAAAATTGGATTTGAATCGGATATTAAGTTAGCTATTGGCTCCTCCATTCTTCCATTACCACTAAATCCAAAATTAATGACATCTCGATCAAGCTGTCTAGATATAATATTAGTGTGAGCCATTCCAGGTCTTGATGCACATGCCCCCTGAGTTATACTTGTCCCATAAAAAACGATCGGTTTTTTTTCATTTATTTTCGGTCTCTTTATGTAGCTTATACTATCCACTCCAATTTCAATATTTTTTATACCATCATATAATGGAAGGAATAACTTATACTCTCTTAACTCGTTTTCCATATTTTCAACAAGTTTATATTCATTGTTAAAACCTACAGGTACTCCAGTATTTATATATTGCCACTCGTCATTATCCTTAAAATATAAATCAACTCCTTTAATTCCAGTATCTGGCATATGATCCATGCTGAAATTGTTTAGTACTTCCCATTTTGCAGTTATTACAGACGAATTAGATAAAAATCTTATTGATAATCCAGATGAATGTTTTGATAAATCCCAAACAGGTTCTCTTACTATTTCTTTATATGAAGCTGGTAATCTATCATATCTATTTTCTTTTAAAGAATCATGAATAAAAGTACCTTCTAAAAGAAATGATTCTTCTCCATAATACTTAATGTTATCAAAATTACATGAGTATAATATGTTATTGCAAGTTTTTTCTTGACATCCAAAAAAAAATACTAATGATAGATAAAGAAATATTCTTTTCAATTTCTAATTTGTTAGACTAATTTATGAAGTTTATCATTTGATCTGCAATCAATTTATTTCCCAGATCATTCAAATGAACACCATCGTATGTCAATATGCCTGAAGGCTTATTAGTTGGATTGTTTTTAGAGATATAACTAATAAATACTTTTCTTAAGTCTATTAAACCGGTATTATATTCAGAAGATAATTTTCTTACAACATCAGAAAATGCATCAAGATCATTGTTCATGTCTTCCATTGTTTTAGCATCTCTGTAATGTTCAACATATTGATTTGCTAGAGTAAAATCTCCATGATTTTCACCAATAACAGTTGGAGTACATAAAACAACTCTTGATCCTATTTTCTGAATTTCAGAAATAATTTGTCTTAGACCATCTTCATAAAGATCTATGTCAGACCCTGTGCCAAAATCATATTTATGCCATACATCATTTATCCCAATATATATAAATACTATATCAGGATTCAAATCTATTACATCTTTTCTATATCGTGTAAGAAGATCTGGAACCTTATCTCCACCAATTCCTTTACCAACTAGTTTTGTGCTTCCTGAAATGCTTTGTGATAAAAGTGTGATAAATCCAGTGTAATCTGGATAAACTAACTCACCATTATATTCAACTCCAACTTCCTTATCGTAGACTCCAGCTTCTGTAATAGAATCACCTAAAAAAACAATTTTCATCTCATCTTCATTCATATTATTACAACCAAGAATTAATGATAATAATATAAAATTAAAATATCTCATATTTAGAATTCTCGAATTTTTATATTTCTATACCTAACATCCCATCCGTGATCTTGAAGACCAATTTTGCCAGTTTTAAATTTTCCGAAAAAAGGAGCATATGTAAAGTACGGGTGATCCGGAACTAATCCTTTAAAATACTCATCGTTACTAAATTTTGATCTCGAAACCATTTTATCCCACTCAGGCCCATATAGAGGAAATGAGTATACAAATTCTCCGTTAAATGTTATTGATCCTTCATTATTATCATGATCAACTTTCAGAAGTAAGTGATTCCATTCACCATGAGGGTTAAATTTAATTTTTCCAATTGGCTTCATGTCGTAAAGAGCCGGCGCTTGATGATATAGAGTATTTGGGCAGCAAAAATTATCATTATCTAGCACTTGAATTTCAGGTCCAGTTTTCCAGGCTGCATCAACCTCAGGTATTTCTACTACTTTAAAGAAAATTCCACTATTACCTCCCTTGGGAATCTTCCATTCAATCGATAATTCAAAATTTGTAAAAGATTTATCAGTTACTATATCATTTCCATAACTCAGATTATCATTTTTAGATTTTAATACTAATTCTCCATTATCGACATACCATGCATCACTCATTTTATCACTATTATACTGATGCCATCCATTAAATGTTTTTCCATCAAAAAGATATGTCCACTTCAGATTTTGTGAAAAACTAAATGAACTTATAAGCAAAAAAATAGAATTGATTTTTCATAATTTCTAAGTTAACAAAAGAAAACAAATAAAGGAAAATGATAGCCTAACTAGTTATAATAATTTAGTTTAAGTCCTATGATTTTTTATTTTCCTAATTAATTGTTTTGAGCACATATATCCAGGTGTACCGGCTACACTTCCACATGGAAAACTACCTGCGCCACAATAAAAAATATTTTCATACCCATAGTATGAGTAAAAATTATCCCTTTTATTACTAAATGTTCTTTTTTCAAAATTCTGATTTCCAGTTAATGTTGTATGATCAATGTTTCCTTTTGGGAATAAAAAAGTTTCATTTAAATCCATTGGAGTTAAAAACTTTGAAAAGACTAAATCTTCAGGATTTTCAATATGAGGTATCACTGTTGAAATAATTTTTTCCTTTACTTTATCTAAGCTTAATGCGTTTTTGTTATAGCTTAGATTTTTTGTGAAGAATATTAATTTATCAAAATCTTCATTGTTATTCATTTTTCTTTGAGCACTACCTTCTGGATAGATTTGTATAAATCCCGGAAAGTAATTATCTAAATCTTTTAGTGCGTTTTGACTAGCATTTTCAAAGCCCTCTAATGTATCAACGGAGAAAATAAATCTAAAGGAATCTGAATAATTATTTGAATCTTTCCACCTAACAGGGTTCTTGAAAAAAGCTGTTACTTTTCCACTTGTTCCAATTAAGTCAAGATTAATATCATTTTTAAAACCTTTTAGGAATTTTGATGGAGTTAATGGATCTGTTGCAAAAATTAACTGATCATAGTTTAATTTAAAGTCTTTGTTTTTCTTTGAAAATGAAATATAGTTTTTATCATTGTCAACCTCTTGAATGTTGGACTCTAAATAAAATTTTACACCTAGATCTTGATTTATTTTTGTCAAATCTTCAGTTATTTTCCAAATACCAGTCCTAACAAATCCCCAGTATCCATCATATACTGATCCTGAATCCATTAAGGGAATAGTAAATGCTGTGCCAGGATCATGTATTGAAGCAGGTCCACTCTCTATTACAGTCATCCCCATGTATAATTTTGTTTTTTCAGAAGAGAAATAATGATCAAGTAAGTCTTTTGCATTTCCAGTAATCCATAGCCTTGTTAATTCCTTTCCTAAATAATCCTTTGCTAGATCAATGGATGGACTTGTACCATTTTTGTATAATTCTTGAATGAACTTAATTACTTTATTCTCATCATTTCTAAACTCATTGACCTTTCCAGTCTCCCCCCATTTTTCTCTAAGTTCTTCTTCCAATTTAATGTGATCTTGATATATTTTAGTAGAACTTTCTTTATCGTTAAAGTAAACAAGCTTTGGATTCTTTGGATAATAACCTTGAACTATTTTACTAAGACCAGTTTCTTCGAAAATAAAATCTGGCATCATACCTAGCACTGTAGCCCCATAAGCAAAATCAATTTTTTTATTCTCAATTTCAACGGTATCTTTTATACACGCACCTCCTGTATGAGGTTTTTTTTCAATTACACTTACATCAAAACCATTCTTTACAAGATAGTTTGCAGCAACTAATCCATTTATCCCTGCCCCAACGATTATAACCTTATTCATAATTATAAACTAATATATTAATATTTAGGTTCTATATAAATCAAAAAAGGAGATCAAATGATCTCCTTTTAGAAATGAAAATAATAGAAGTTATTATCTCATTGAAAAATCTCCGTAGGCTCCAGTTCCATGTTCAGCAATATCTAAACCTTTGTCTTCTTCCTCTTCAGAAACTCTTAGTCCCATAATTGACTTAACTGCTAATCCAATTATAAATGTACAGACTACACAGAAAATACCAACTATTCCAACACTAGCAAGCTGAACCATAAATTGATCAAATCCAGCAGAAGCTCCAAAAATACCTACTGCAAGTGTACCCCAGATTCCTGCAAATAAATGAACTGGAATTGCTCCAACAGGATCATCTAATTTACACTTATCTAATAAGGCAACACCAAGGACAACAATGACTCCACCTACTATACCTATGATAATAGCTTCAGTTGGACCCATCTGATCTGCACCAGCTGTAATACCAACTAAACCACCTAAAACACCGTTCATAAACATTGTTATATCTAAATTCTTGTAAAGAATTCCAGAAAATAATGCAGCTCCAAGACCACCTGCTGCTGCTGCTAAACAAGTTGTAACAAGTACAAGTGATGTATTAGCAGGGTCTGCTGATAAAACAGATCCTCCATTAAATCCAAACCATCCTAACCAAAGAATTAGAACACCAGCAGCTGATAGAGGTATGTTTGAACCTGGAATAGCTTGTGGTTTTCCAGAACTGTCAAACTTTCCTTTTCTTGCACCCAATAAATAGATTATAATTAATGCTCCCCATCCTCCAACAGAGTGGACAAGAGTTGATCCAGCAAAGTCGTAAAAACCAACTTCATCAGTTAATGTAGATAAAAATCCTGAACCCCATTGCCATGAACCTACAATAGGATAAACTATTGTAACATAAAGTAAAACAATTAACATAAATGAGTTAATTTTTATTCTCTCAGCAACTGCACCCGAAATAATAGTTCCAGCTGTTGCAGCAAACATTCCTTGGAATAGGAAGTCTGTCCAGTAAGTATAACCTTCATTATATGCAAGATCAGCAGCAACTGCTGCATCAAGTCCTGGGCCTGCAAATCCAAGTATACCATTACCAATAATATTAAAGTCTCCAGGATACATTAAGTTAAAACCAATTAGGCAATAAGCTATTAGTCCCATTGTGATTATAAAGAAGTTCTTAAATAAAATATTAATTGTATTCTTCTGTCTTGTTAGTCCAATTTCTAAAAATGAAAATCCAAGATGCATAAAAAACACCAATGCTGCACAGAGCATCATCCAAACATTATTTGTTGTAAGTAATTCCATAATTTTTAATTAAATGATTTGTTTCCTTTTTCTCCTGTTCTAATTCTGTAAGCTTCTTCGCATGGTAAAATAAAAATCTTACCATCACCTACGTTGCCTGTAGCACCAGATTTAATTATGGCATCTACAGTAGCATCTACAAAAGAGTCTGACACAACAATTGACAAATATCTTCTTTGAATATCCTTTGTGCTGTATGTAATTCCTCTATAAACCTTTCCTATTTTTTCATTTCCAACACCAGTGACATCCCAGTAGCTGAAAAAGTAAACCTCTGCATCATGCAGAGCTTTAACGACTTCGTCAAATTTTGACTTTCTAATAATTGCTTCTATTTTTTTCATAATGATCTAATTTAAAAACTAATTCCAAAAACTAAAAAAGCTGCTTCTGCTTCTGGATTTAGAATAAATGATCCGAATACCGGCAGTGAGAATGAGTCTGAAATTTGCAGTTCTTTTGAACCACTAAAAGACATATTTACAATTCCGCTACCACCATTTGCATACCATGCATCTCCTTGATCATCTCCATAACCTATTGCAATATCAACTGGTCCTGCAGCAAATCCAAGTTCAACATATAGTGCCTCTACTTCGGTGAAATACCCAGCCAATAAATCAACTCCCATAATAGATGTTGATCCACTTATTTCAGTATAGTCTCCTTGAAAGAAACCATACTCTCCGTCACTATATACTCCTCCATCACTAGGGAAAGTATAGTTAGTAACTGTTAATGCGAGTGGACCAAAATCATAACTTATGTAAGCGTCTAATTCATTTCCACCACCTTGAGCTGTTGTTGGGAAGCTTCCCCAAATTCCAGCCTCTAAATTTCCAGATCCAAGAGTCATATATGGCTGAATGTGAGCCCCTGATCCAAATTGCGTACCTCTCCAGACATAAGAACTAACAAGGTCTGCACCAAAGTCTTGTGAATAAGAAATATTCGTAGATAAAAGTGCAATCAATGAGAAAACCCCAATTCTTAAAGTTCTAGTTAAGTGTAATTTAAATTGATTCATAATTTCAAATTATTTGATTAAACGAACCAAATCTATATTATACTATGTCCAAATAATTTTAATTAATAAGGAATTATTCCATTTTTATGAAAATGATATTTTGGAATAAGATTTTTTTATAAAAAGAAAATTTGAGTAGTTCTTTTTTTAGAATTTTCTAAAATTAAGATTTAATCTTTGTAAATAATTTCAAACAATATTTCATTCCTTCTATTGTAGAATTTTGTTGGAGCATCGTATGAAAGAACATAAAAGTCGCTAATTATTTCAAGTCCATTATTTTCAAGAATAGATTTGAGTTCATTGCTGTGCTTTTGAATTTTATTAGCATTTGAGTACCCTGAATATCTAATTGCTGCAAAATACTTTGGATTAGAAATATAAGCTTCTAAGTCTTTATCATTAGGTGTAGGAAGGCCCTCTGATAAGTATTTTTTTGGAAGAACAAACTCCATAGTTTTATTTTGATCATACATATATACAGGAGTTGTCATAGCAATCTCTTGGTTTTCTTGATTGTTACCAGCAATATATCTAAAGAGTTTACCAAAATTATTATTTCTATTCTGTTCGGCAGAAACCTTTATCATAGCAGCACTAGGATAAAATCTTATTTCAGCATTATCAATTTGATCTATAACTTGATATTCCTGTGTCTCATATTTTTGTGCCATAAGCATTGATGAGTTTAAAAATATAATTGTAATTAAAAAATTAAATTTAGAAATTGTATTAATCATGCGACAAATATAAATAGTCATTTGTCTTAAAAAACCAATCGAATGTTGTTTAGGATATTCTTAACATCTATATTTTTTCTCATTCTTAATGGATGTGATAATCAAATTCAAATCATTGATAAACCAATTATATTTAATCAAGAAAGGATTAATCTCACCAAAGAATATTTTAAACAGAGATATGATTTAGAAAGAGATACTATTTTAATAACTCCAAAAATTATAGTTCTTCATTGGACAGTTATTCCTACAATGGAAAAAACTTTTGAAGCTTTTAATAGCCCATATCTACCTTCCTGGAGGCCAGATTTAGAAAATGTTAGTGGGTTAAATGTATCTTCACAATTTTTAGTAGATCAAGATGGTTCAATATATAGACTAATGCCTGAAAACTATATGGCAAGACACGTAATTGGCCTAAATCACTCGTCTATTGGTATTGAAAATGTTGGAGGAAATGACACATTACCTTTAACTGATATGCAAGTTGAAGCAAATATTAAACTTGTTAAATACTTAAAAAATAAATTTCCAACAATAGACTATCTAATCGGCCATTACGAGTATACAAATTTTGAAGGACATGAACTTTGGCTTGAAGTCGATGATAACTACAGGACAGAAAAAGTAGATCCAGGAGAAAAATTTATGAACTCTGTAAGAAA
>JAYQTK010000003.1:0-246430 GCA_038147335.1 Bacteroidota bacterium | reverse complement strand
GTAAAAATGTCAAAAATATAGGTAAAGTTTCAAAAGTAATTGGAGCTGTTGTTGATGTTGAATTCTCATCAAAAGAAAGTACGCTGCCTGAGATATATGACTCACTTGAGATTAAAAGAGAAGATGGTACTATCTTAGTTCTTGAGGTTCAATCTCACATAGGTGAAAATATTGTTAGAACAATATCAATGGATTCAACTGATGGACTTAGCAGAGGTACAGAAGTGATAGCAACAGGTAACCCAATACAAATGCCAATTGGTAAAGAAGTTTATGGAAGACTTTTTAATGTTGTTGGTGACCCAATTGATGGTCTTGAAGTATTGCCTAAAATTAATGATGACGGGATGTCTATCCATAGGCAAGCACCTGACTTTGATCAGCTATCTACATCTACTGAAGTTTTATTTACAGGAATAAAAGTTATTGATCTTATTGAGCCATATGCGAAAGGTGGTAAGATTGGTCTATTTGGTGGAGCTGGAGTAGGTAAAACAGTTTTAATTCAGGAGTTAATAAACAACATTGCAAAGGGTCATGGAGGTCTTTCTGTATTTGCAGGAGTTGGTGAGCGAACTAGAGAAGGTAATGACTTATTGAGAGAGATGATAGAATCTGGAATTATAAATTATGGGGATGAATTTAAAAAATCTATGGAAGCAGGAGAATGGGATTTAAGTAAAGTTGATAAAAAGGCATTATTAGAGTCAAAAGCAACTTTTGTGTTTGGGCAAATGAATGAGCCTCCTGGAGCTAGAGCTAGGGTGGCATTATCTGGATTAACTGTTGCTGAATACTTTAGAGATGGAGGAGCTGATGGTCAAGGAAAAGATGTCTTATTCTTTGTTGATAATATCTTCAGATTTACACAAGCAGGTTCTGAGGTTTCTGCTCTTCTTGGAAGAATGCCTTCAGCTGTAGGTTATCAGCCTACACTAGCTACTGAGATGGGTGCAATGCAGGAAAGAATTACATCAACAAAAAATGGATCAATTACATCTGTGCAAGCAGTATATGTTCCAGCTGATGATTTAACTGATCCAGCACCTGCAACTACCTTTGCACACTTAGATGCTACTACTGTACTGTCGAGAAAGATTGCGGAACTTGGTATTTATCCTGCAGTTGATCCATTAGATTCTACTTCAAGAATTTTAACTCCTGAAATCTTAGGAGATGAGCATTATAATTGTGCTCAACGTGTTAAAGAATTACTTCAGAGATATAAAGAACTACAAGATATTATTGCTATTCTTGGTATGGAAGAGTTATCTGAAGAAGACAAACTAGCTGTAGCAAGAGCAAGAAGAGTTCAAAGGTTTTTATCACAACCATTTCATGTTGCAGAGCAGTTTACTGGAATCCCAGGAGCATTAGTTGACATAAAGGATACAATTAAAGGTTTTAATATGATAATGGATGGTGAGCTTGATCACATTCCTGAAGCGGCTTTTAACCTTAAAGGGTACTATTGAAGAGGCAATTGAGGCAGGTGAAAAGATGCTTGCTGAAACAAAATAACAATGTATCTAGAAATAATTACTCCAGAGCAAACTCTTTTCAAAGGGGAAGTTGATTCGGTTCTCTTTCCAGGTTCATTAGGAGACTTCCAAGTTCTAAATAATCATGCACCTATTGTCTCTACTTTAAAGAAAGGAGAAGTTAAAATTATAGGTAAGTTGAATCTTGATTCTAGTGTTAAGGATCAATTTGAAATTTCTGATAAAGAAACAATACTTAAAATTGAGTCTGGAACAGTTGAGATGAATAATAATCAAGTTACCTTATTAGTTGATTAACTAATTTTATTACTTTATCTATTTCCCAACCTTTATAAGTAAGACTCCTAATTATTTTATCTTTTAATTTTGGCGAGGGCTTTTCACTAGGATCAATTTTTTTTTCACATAGGTTTTTAAGCTTATCATTATACTCCTTTTCACTAATTTGATCTAATGCCTTATTAATATTCCAATCAGAAATATTTCTGGATTTTAACTCATTAATAATTCTAACTTTTCCCCAATTGTTATTATTAAATTTACCTCTTACATAAGCCTCAGAGAATCTTGTTTCAGACAAAAAGTTTTCATCGATTAAATAACACAAGTATTCGTCAAGATCTTGTCCAAACACCCCCAAGCTATTTAATTTTCTTTTTACTTCAGAATGACATCTTTCCTGGTATGCACAATAATTTTCAATTTTTCTTTTTACTGAAGATTCCATGTTATAATATAAAAAAAACCGCTTAGAATCTCTAAGCGGTTTTATTATCATTTTTATTTTAAAATTTTAGATCTATTATTAGTAAAGTTATACTGAAGGTATAAATAAGAGTCTCTTGGTACAATTTTAATTACCCTTTTATAATGAAAACTCCATCTATTCTTCAAAGAAAATAGACCTTTATTTATATACGCTGCTACAAATGGATGAACGTGAATATAAATTGTTCCACTTTTATAGCGCGAATTCTTAACTATCTTGTTAAGTTCAGCATTGATTTTGTCAACCAGTAGAATAGGTGCTTCCACTTCTAAGTCTTTATTTGGATTTGCTTCTTTTGTCTTAATATTCATTTCAGGCCTTACCCTTTGCCTAGTTATTTGAATTAATCCAAACTTACTTGGTGGAAGAATCTTATGTTTTGTTCTATCTTTTGCCATTTCTGCACAGAAATGATCAAAAAGCTTTTTTCTGTTTTCTCTTGTAGTTAAATCTATAAAATCTACAACTATAATTCCTCCCATATCTCTTAATCTTAATTGCCTAGCAATTTCTGCTGAAGCTATTAAGTTTACTTCCATAGCTGTCTCCTCTTGTGTTTTTGATTTATTTGATCTGTTTCCACTATTAACATCAATTACATGAAGAGCTTCAGTATGTTCAATAATAAGATATGCTCCTTTTTGCATTGAGACAGTTCTACCAAATGATGATTTAATCTGTCTTTCAATTCCATATTTTTCAAAAATTGGAGTTACACCTTTGTATAATTTAACTATTGATGATTTACCTGGAGCTATAACTTTTATATATTCTTTTATTTCAGAATATAGATTAGGATCATCTAAATATATATTTGAGAATGAATCATCAAATACATCTCTTAATTTAGATGTAGTTCTATTAATTTCTCCTAAGATTTTTGTTGGATAAGAGTCCGCTTTACTAAAGTTTATACAAAGTCTTTTCCATCTTAGAATCAAATCCTTAAGATCTCCTTCTAACTCACTTACAGTTTTATTTTTTGCTACTGTTCGAATAATAACTCCAAATCCTTTTGGCTTAATATTCTTAACTAAAGTTCTTAGTCTTTTCTTCTCATCTTGACTTTTAATCTTTTGTGAAATAGAGATTCTCTCAGAAAAGGGAATCAGAACCATAAATCTACCTGCTAAAGAAATCTCAGAACTTAATCTTGGACCTTTAGTTGATATAGGCTCTTTTATTATTTGTACTAAAGTTGTCTGCTTTGCCTTGAGACAATCTTTAATTAGTCCGTTTTTTGGAATATCTTTTTCAAATTGAAACTTATTAAATGAAAACGATTTTACTTTTTTATTATCAATTTCATCAACGAATTTTGATAATGATAAAAGTTTTGGACCTAAATCATGATAGTGAAGAAAACCATCCTTTTCGTGACCTACATTAACAAATGCAGCATTTAGACCAGGAATAGTTTTTCTAATTTTTGCAACAAAAATATCACCTACTGAAAACTTGTTTTTACCTACTTCCTTATCAAGCTCAATTAGTCTTCCTTCATTGAGCATTGCAAAATCAACAGCATTTGAATTTGATCTTATAATCAATTCTTTTTTCACTGTTTTTGAATTTATTTCTACAATTAAGTAGAAAGGTTAAACATTTTCAATATCTATATAACTTGCGTTATATTTTATTTCAAAGAACTTGGGATGTTTAGAGTGTACCCCAAAACACTATTTCTTTTTGTGTCTGTTTGCTCTCGCTCTTTTTTTCCTTTTGTGCGTCGCAACCTTGTGTCTTTTTCTTTTTTTACCGCTAGGCATACTTGTTATTTTTAATTAGCCGACTGGCACATTTTTTTTAACAGATTCAACAAAAGTTTTTGAGGGTTTAAAAGAAGGGATATTATGAGCTGGAATAATTACAGCTGTATTTTTTGAAATATTTCTACCTGTTTTTTCTGCTCTAGTTTTAACAATAAAACTTCCAAATCCTCTCAAGTAAACGTTATTATTTTTTTGGAGTGAGTTTTTAATTTCATCCATAAATTTTTCTGCGATCATTTGTACATCAGTTTTGTCAACTCCTGTTTGATCTGAAATATTTTTTACAATATCTGCCTTTGTCATTTTCTGTTATTTGGTTATACAATTAGCTTTTAAGGCTAGCAAATATATAAATTTAAATTTTAAATTAGCTCCTTACTTCTATATAATTACTATATATATGCCTTTAGAAATAGAGCTTTTAAAATGGTATAATTTTAATAAACGAAATCTACCTTGGAGAAAAAATAATGATCCATATAGAGTATGGGTATCAGAAATAATTCTTCAACAAACAAGAATAACTCAGGGTAAAAAATATTTTAATGATTTTATAGATAAATTTCCTACTATTTATGATTTAGCAAATTCAGATGAAGACACAGTCTTGAAATCGTGGCAAGGCCTTGGATATTATAATAGAGCAATTAATTTACATAAAACTTCAAAGTTCATAGTAAATGATTTAGGCGGAAAATTTCCAACAACATATGATCAACTAATAAAGCTTAAAGGAATAGGGGATTATACCGCTTCTGCTATTTCATCAATCTGTTTTGATAGATATAACCCAGTTGTTGACGGTAATGTCTTGAGATTTATATCAAGAATTTATGGAATTACAACACCAATTGATTCAACTCAAGGAAAGAAAAAAATAAAGGAATTCGCAAATAAACTAATACAAAAAACTAAAACGCCAGGAGATTTTAATCAAGCTTTGATGGAGTTTGGAGCATTATCATGCACCCCATTTCCAGATTGTCAATTATGTATCTTTAATTCAAAATGTTTAGCATTTAAAAAAAATAAAGTAGACTTAATACCTGTTAAAACCCAAAAGAAAAAAATCAGAAATCGCTACTTTAATTATTTAGTTTTTAAAGACAATGATGGTAAAACATTTATAAATCAAAGGAAAGAAAAAGATATTTGGTATAAACTATATCAGTTCCCATTAATTGAAAAAGATGTTTTAGTTGACGATATTTCATTAAGTAGTGATTTCTCAGAATACTTAACTAAAAATAAATTGAAAATCAGTAATACTAAACATAAAATAATTAGATATAAACATGTTCTATCACATCAGCATTTATTCATTGCGTTTTACTTAATTAATTTAAATACAGTTATTAACGATGGATATGATATATCTAATTTGAATGATTTTACTTTTCCAGTACCCATTTCAAATTTTATCAATAAGTACTTAATCTAGGAAGTTGAATTTTGTATATTTAGTCATAATTATTTAAAAAATGAGCGGAACATTAAATAAAGTAATGTTAATTGGCCATCTTGGAGATGATGTAAAAATTAAACATTTTGACAATGGTGGTTGTATTGCAAGGTTTCCATTGGCAACTAATGAGTCTTATACAAATAAAACAACTAATGAAAAAGTAACTAATACAGACTGGCATAATATTGTAGTTAGAAATAAAGCTGCAGAAGTTTGTGAAAAATATTTATCAAAAGGAGATAAAGTTTATGTTGAAGGTAAACTAAGAACCAGAAAATGGCAAGGTGATGATGGAGCTGATAGATATACTACAGAAGTAAATGTTGACGAGTTTACATTTTTATCTACAAAGAAAGACTCTGGAAATAATGTGGAGCAAAATACTCCTCCAGTATCAGAGAGTAAAGAGGCTGATCAGACTGAAGATGACTTACCATTCTAAGTCTATTAATTTAAAATTCTTAAATATTATAATTAATCTGTGATAGTTAAAATTATTTTAATTCTAATTTTTCTAATCTTATCAGCATTAACATCTGGCTGCGAAGTTGCTTTTTTCTCTCTGGATAAATCAATTATTCCTGAGGATAATAGTAATAAACTAATCAAAAAGATTGAGTCTCTATTAGAAAAACCAAAAAGGCTTCTTGCAACAATCTTAATTTCAAATAACTTCATAAATATTGCAATTGTTATATTATTTGCATCTATAGATAATCCTTATCTAAGCTCAATTAATAATCCAATAATTGAGACTATAATTGAAGTTGGTGTAATAGGAATGCTTATACTATTTATTGGAGATATTTTACCTAAGATATATGCAAACAGAAATCCTTTGATATTTTCAAAGGTAATGGTGAATCCAATTTATTTCCTTGATAGGTACATATTATTTCTTTTTAATCAGCCAATGAGTAAATCAATGAACTACCTTGAATCTAGTCTAGCAAAAGATACTGAACAACTTTCAGTAGATAAATTATCTCAAGCATTAGAGTTAACTGACTCGAAGGAGACAAGCAAAGAAGAGAAAAAGATACTTAAAGGTATTGTCAACTTTGGAAACGTAGAGACAAGACAGATTATGTGTCCCAGAGTTGATGTCTTTGCATTAGAGGCAAATAAAGATATGAATGAAATCATTGATGAATTAATATCAAATGGGTTTTCAAGAGTACCTGTATTTGAAGATAATCTTGATAAAATTCAAGGAGTTTTATATGTAAAAGATCTATTGCCACATCTTGAAAAAGAAAATTTTAATTGGACTTCATTACTTAGAAAGCCACTTTATATTCCTGAAAATAAAAAACTTGATGATCTTCTTACAGAATTTAAAACAAAGAAAATTCATATGGCAATTGTGGTAGATGAATATGGTGGTACATCTGGAATAATTACTCTCGAAGATGTAATTGAGGAGATCTTTGGTGAACTTAGTGATGAGTTTGATGAAGAAGATAATCTTTTTTCAAAGTTGGATGAGAATACCTATGTTTTTGACTCCAAAATTAATTTACAAGATTTTTACAGAGCAATAAACCTAAAAGATACCTCATCCTTTGATCAGGTATCATCTGAAATTGAAACATTGGGAGGGCTATTAATTGAAAAAATAAAAAAAATTCCTAGAGTAGGGCAGATTATTTATCATGATAACTACAAATTTATTATTGAAATTGTAGACAATAAAAGAATAAAACAAGTAAAGTTAATCTTACCAAAATAAATTATTAATTGAACATTGGAGTTAGAAAATGGGGAACTTTAATAATCCTATCTATTATATGGGGAAGTTCATATATACTAATTAAAAAAGGGTTAACAGGATTAACTCCTGTGCAATTAGGTTCATTAAGAATGATAATTACAGCTATTCTAATTGTCCCATTTAGTATCAACAAACTTAAAAGTATTCCAAAAGATAAAATTAAATGGGTAGTTTTTTCAGCATTTATTGGAACCTTTTTCCCAAATTATTTATTCGCTTTTGCAGAAACTGAAATTTCTAGTGCTATAGCAGGAGTTATGGTGTCACTTACACCATTATTTACATTAATAATAAGTGTTTTATTCTTTAAAGAGGAATTTTTTAAAAAGCAATTTGCAGGGGTACTTATTGGTTTTATCGGGATTCTAATTTTAGTGAATAATGAGTTTTTAATTTCAGGCCTAAACTTATTATATGTTTCTTTTACAATTTTAGCTGCATTTTTCTATGCTGTAAATGCTAATATTTTAAAATATAAATTGCCAGGTATTTCTGCAGTTGCAATAATTGGTATGAGTTTTATCTTTTTAGTTCTACCTGCTTCTGTTATCCTTTTTTTTACCGAATTTCCATTTAAAACATTTACCTCAGATCCTTTAATAATAGAGTCAATTATTTATATAGTAGTACTTGCATTTTTGGAACAGCAATTGCAAAAGTTTTATACATAAAACTTCTGGCAATTTCATCTCCAGTTTTCTCAGTTTCAACAACATATTTAATACCAATAGTTGCAATTTTTTGGGGATTATTAGATGGAGAAGAATTTAAACTAATACAGTTTATAGGTACATCTGTTATTTTAGTTGGGGTATATCTTGTTACAAAAAAAAAGGCACCTAATAGTTAGATGCCTTTTTTTAAAAGTATTACTTCTTAATTAAAGTCAGATTCTTTAGTCTCAACATTTAACTTTATAGAAGTTGCTTTAAATGTAATTCCACCAGGTATTGGAATTGAAGCACTAACCTGATTAATTACCTTAGGTAAAAGAATTCCCTCAACCTCTTCATACTCTCTATAGTAGGTTTCACCAACAATTAGATTTCCTTCAACCTCTTGTGATTCAACTTCTTTTAATTTTAGCCCAGTATCAACTGAATAAAAAACAGATTTGTTATCTGTCACTTTTATTTCATAAGCTTTCTCTCCTTCAACATCAGATGTTCCAACAAGCTCAACTAGAGAAAAATCAAAGTTTAATTCTGAAAATAAAGCAGAATTTATAATGGCTTGTTCAAGTTCAACTTCTGTCAATGGAATTCTCTGACCATTTACTTCATTGTAGCCTTGAAATTTATTAAAAACAGTTTTAGCTATAGTAATTCCCATAGCAGACATTTCCATTAAAGATTGATTTTGATTATTTTTCACACTATACATCTCTAAAACTGTGCCTTGAATATTAGAAGTTGCTTTGATCTCAATTGATGTTACTTCTGCAAGAGCATCTTTTCCACCTATAGCTTTTACATAATCATTGATTACATCCTCAGCTGAAATATCTGAATCAATATTGTAGTTGGGTTTATCTACTAGATTTCCCTTTTTATCATAAAAGTTTATTTTAAATTTTTTATCCTGGTAACTAAGATTTTCTAGTTTATCAATTAACTCAGATCCTTTACCAGCAATAATAATAGCACCATTATTTGTTTTAAAAATATTTATTTGAAATATCTAGAATTTCATCCGATGAAACACTATTAATATTTTTAAAAAGTCCTTATAATAATCTTCATTTAATTCTTCAATTTTCATATCAACAAGTATCCAGCAATAGTTCTGGATTCTCAGAATCTCTTACAAAATCCCAAAATATGCAGATTTAATATCTGAATTTAAGCTCTTCATCTCCTACTTTTACTTTTCTAATCCTATCAATTTCATCAACAATTCAATTACTGAGCTGTATCAGTTACTTCATTTCTAACTTGTGAAAGCATTAAAAACTGTATTTAGAGTATTTATTAGTTCCAAAATTTGATCTTGCATAGTAAGCATATCCCTTATCTTCTCTGATCTTGGATTCAAGTCTACTTTCAGGCTCACCTCCTAAAATTCTGTTAGCAACAAGAAGAGGAATATAGTCTGAACTATTTTTTCTCATTTTAATTAAATTTTGGAATCGAATTTCTGATTGAATAGCATTAGGCATGTCAATGAAATGAATTTCAGTTTGATTGAAAGATTTATTTATAGAAATATCTTCATATATAACTTCACCCTTACTCCAACCACTAAATAGTGATTCAATTTTACTAAATACTTCTTCTGCGTCAACATCACCAACAACAACCATATATGCATTGTTTGGTATAAACCTAGCTTTAAAGTATGGTTCAAAATCCTCAAAATCAATATTGTTGATACTAGTTTCGTCTGTATACTCAGAATAGGGGTGATCTTTACCATAGACAACAATATTCCCAACTCTGCTAGCGATTGTAGTTACACTTTTTTCGTTTTCTTTAATTGATTGAAGCAGTCTGTCTCTTTCTTTATTAAATTCTTCTAAATCAAATACAGGATTAAAATCCATCTGCAAGTAGCTCAAGTAATCTTCCAAAATATTTTGATAAAGAAGTTCCAAAAGCTCCTGTTGAGCTTAGGTTTAAAGTGGACCCCATAAAATCAACTTCCTCAATAAATTCATCTTTTGAAATATTTTTAGTACCCTTTCCTAAGAGACTAGAAGTTAACGATCCTATCCCGCTTTTTCCATTTGATGAATATCTTTGATTATCAATGAAAAGACTAAGTGATGCTCTAGGAAGCTTATCGTTTTCAACAATAATAATCTTCAATCCGTTATCTAATTAAAAATGTCAAAGGGGATTCCTAAAACTATTTCTGGATCCGGTCCGGAGAGTCAGGAATTTGACTTCGATCAACCTGAGAATAAGAAAAGTTGAAGATATGATAATTAATAATTAAATATCTTTTGATTAATGAAACATAGAGTATGTTTTTTATTTTTTTCATTTTCTATCTTAATTCTGTTTTGGTAAATATTTTAGTTCTAACCTTTGATTTTTTCCTAATAGTCTTTTTTGCAGCACAGCTCTTATTTCTTGTTTGGTAATTGATTTGTAGATGTCTATCTCTGTATTTATAACATTTGTATTATCATGAAAGAAATAATAATATCTAGCTAATGAATTTGCTATTCCTGCAACTGAATTAGAGCTATTACAAAATATTTTCTAGAGAATGTTCTGAATTTTCTGATCTCATAATCTGAAATTAAATCTTTTGAACTATTTATTTCAACTATCAATTTCTCAACAAATTTTCAAAACTTCACCCATTGGAAGAGCAAAAATGAAGATACTTCCATAATCCTCTTGAGCTAAATTTTTGAGAACAATTTGAAGTGCCATTTTTTTATCATCAACTAAATTTTTATATAAAACTGAGCTTTCCCATCCACTTAAATATATAGAAATAATTTCCAAACTATAGCTTCTCTTGAACTCATTGTGACCTGCAGTAATGTATCCAACTAAAATAGAGCTGGAATTTGAATATTTTGATCATACCTTGAACCTTTATAGTTGCTTATTTCTTGTTCTCATAGGGTAAGATTTCTTGGTAACATCACCTTTTCCTCTTGGAATGTCTGCAAAATATTTTTCTACTAGCTTTTTGTTTATTTATATCAATATCTCCTGCAATAACTAATGTTGCATTATTTGGCGAATAAAATTTTTCTTTAAAATTTTTTTGAAATCATCTAGATTTTGCATCTAAGATCTTTATCTGATCCAATTATGAAACTTTATATGGGTGACTTCTGAATAAGTTTTCTTCTAACTGCTAAATAAATATCCATATGGGTTGATTTTCACTCAATCTTTTTCTTCTTTTACAACTTCTTCCTGAAGTTCTATTCTGTCTTCCTGTCAAATAATAGGATGTAACATTCTTTCTGATTCCATCCATAGACTTAATTCCAATTTATTTGATGGAAAAACTTCGTAATAGTAAGTTGAATCATCAGTAGTATATGCATTATTTGAGCCTCCATTTGCTTCAACAATTTTAAACCACTCACCACCTTCAATATTTTGAGTTCCTTCAAATAATAAGTGTTCAAAAAGATGAGCAAACCTTTCTACCTTCTTCTCATCTTTTGAACCAACATGATATTGAAGAACTGTTGATACTACAGGAGCAGAATTATCTTGATGAAGTATAATGTGTAACCCATTATCTAAATCATATTCTACTATATTGATTTCTTGAGCACTTGAAGCAAAAAAAGTAAGTGCAAAAAATGCATTGGTTAATATTTTTTTCATTAAAAGTTTAATTTATTTAGGGTTTCAAGATAATAAAACTTTAGTAACTTTGTTTCATGAAGCCCTATTTTATTGGGGTTTCTAATATCTAAAAATTTATTATGGATATAAAAGAATTATTAGATATAGTAACACTTAAAAAAATTGATGATAACAGGTTTGAGGGTAAAAACTATGAAACAGTTTGGGGAAGAGTATTTGGAGGTCAAGTTTTGAGTCAGTCTCTTCATGCTGCATATCAAACTGTTCCCGATGATAGAATAGCTCATTCAATGCACGGTTATTTCATACTCCCTGGAAATTTAGATATACCAGTTACCTATGAAGTAGATAAAATTCGAAACGGAGGAAGTTTTACAACCAGAAGAGTAGTTGCTTTCCAAAATGATAAGGCTATTTTTAATATGGCAGCTTCTTTTCAAAAAAAAGAAAAAGGTTTTGACCATCAAGTTCAAATGCCAAATGTTCTTAGTCCAGACTTACTAATGACTGATTTTCAACAAGCAGAAAAGCATAAGGATGAATTAGCAGAGAAGTATCAACTTTTTCTCATGGCTCATCCAAAAGTATTTGAATTTAAACCGGTTGGCACAAATATTTTCATGAGAAAAGAAAATGATCTTCCATATAATCATTGTTTGATCAGACTAATAGATAATATTGAGTTACCTCTTTCTTTCCATCATCAATTATTAGCATTTGTTAGTGATTATCAACTTCTTGCTACTGCATCACTACCTCATAGAAAAGAAATTGCAAAGACAAGAGCTTATTACGCAAGCTTAGATCATGCACTTTGGTTTCACAGAGAATTTTCTATAAATGATTGGCTTTTATATGATATGAAAAGTCCAAGTGCATCAAATGCACGAGGGTTTGCTAGAGGAAGTATATTTAACGAAGATGGAACTATGATTGCATCAGTTGCTCAAGAAGGACTTATGAGAAAACTTGTTAAATCTTAATGATTAGATATTTAATTCTTTGTTTAATTTTTTTTGCATCATGTTCCAAGCAGGATTCGTCTTCTGTTAAAACTGAAAATGAAAATAATTCCAATACCAGCTCATTAACAAGAGCAAGGGTTGATTCCCTTTTGGTATCAAATAATATATTTCAAATTTCATATAATGAAAAATATGAACAACCTAATTGGGTTAAATATACAGTTAGAGATATTGTTAAGAATGCTGACAGGGATGGAATGCAATTCTATACTGTAGATTCAGTTTACACTTCAGATGATGATGATTACTATGCAAATGTCTGGGATAGGGGACATATGGCTCCAGCAGGATCATTCAATGATTCATATGAGAATTTATATTCTACTTTTTCATATTTAAATGTTGCCCTCCAATATGATGATTTAAATAGAGGAACCTGGGTTCAATTAGAAGAACAGGTAAGACAATGGGCTGATGAACTTGGTGATATTGATATAGAAATATATCTTGAATTTGACCCTTCACATATAGTACTAGATACAGGAGCTCATGTCCCAACAGCGTTTTATAAATATGTAATTTTTCCTGATAGTTCAAAAAAATGTTACTACTTCCCAAACTCTACTCCAGACAAATCTTGGCAAGAGTATGAAATTGAATGTAATTAAGATTTAAATTATTTCAGTTCAATTGAATTTTTATTTTTAAATTGAAATTATGAATGAAAAAAAAGAGTGGAGACCTCTTCCAGATTCAATTACTATCAGAGAAAGTAAAATTGAAGGTCTAGGTGTATTCGCTACTAAAGACTTGCCTTCAGAAACTGATCTTGGGATTTCACATGTTTATGATAATCGATTTCCTGATAATTATATTAGACTACCTCTAGGAGCATTTATTAATCATCATGAAATGCCAAATTGTAAAGCAATTGTATCAGAGTCTCATGAATCACTTGGTAAGATAAAACACATAAGAATTATAACAGATAAAGATGTTTTATCTGGTGAAGAGCTTACACTGAATTACATTATAAATAAATTAGATAACCCTCTGTGGGAATTTGAATACGAAGTCTCTCAGTAAGTTAATCTGATTTAGTACCTTCAAGTTCAAACATATCTGCGAGATATCCAGTCACTTGATTGCCTTCAACATAAATTTCAAAAGCAGTGTTTATCCCGTAATCTTTAACATATATGTCTATGTAAAGGATTCCTTCTTCAACTTCAGTTCCAAGAATATCAAAACTTTGGTTAGCCTCCTCTGTTGTAAAAATTGTTTTAAGACCACTTGATTCTTCAGACACCTTCATACTGAATTTACCATCACCTCCATCTGGAAGACCAAAAACTTCAATTTCATAATTACCTACAAATTTTTGAAGTGAATCTTCAGGTTCGCTAGTTGATGTCTCAACATTTTGACTTACAGTTTGAGTTTTTTGGAGAATACTACAAGATGAGAAAGTCAAAACCAATGCTAATAATAAAATTTTATTTTTCATACTTAAATATAATGAATAGAGACTAAACTCCAATCAAGTATTGAAACTTTATAAAAAACTGAGACCTGTTTATTAAGAATGGATTAAACTCTTCAGGATCAACATTAAAAATATTTGATGAATTTTGATTACCTCCAATATAGAAAATGGTAGAAGGATTTGGGTTCCACTCAAGGAGAGGTTGTACATAAAACTTATCATTAAAATCATCATATTCAGATATAATTCTTAGGCTTAAATCATTATTGAATTGGTATCTAGATGATAGCCTTGCAATGTAGCCGTCATAGAATACACCAGGTTTATTAATTTTCTTCAATTTCGAAAATCGTAATGAAGGATTAATATTTAAATTATTTCCTACCTTATAATTCATACTGAAAAAGACTGAACTTTCTTTTCCAATTTCTGGATCATCTTCATTAAAAGCAATCTCTCTTCCAAATACTATTCTTGTTAAAAGACTAAGTTCTTTTGTAGGATTACTAATTATTAAAAATGTTGACTTTCCTACATTTTCTAAAATCTTTACCCAAATAATTTCTAAAGAAATTAATGTCATAATTATAATTAATTGCTGTGGCTCCAATTGTAGTTATTCCAAGATCAATATCTAAATTTCTTGACTTTTTATCTCCATTAATATTGTTAGTAATGTCTCCTTTTACAGTTATTCTATATTCTTGAAGATATTTATTGCCTAATAATTTTTCATAACCTTGAGAAATGGTCAACCACCTTCTATTATTCTTTGGTACGAAACCTAAATCTGCCCTATAATTTGCTGATATATCCCTGTAAAATATAATTGATTCCCAGTTCTCAGTTTTTCTAATTAGCCTTAAGTAATTTGCATGACCGTTGAACTTCTCACCATCAAGTTTGACAGTTTTATTGCTAAAATGTGTCATCACTATCTATCCAGTTAGCAATTGGTTCAACATTAAAATTTTTAATGAACTCAAATTGAAATTTCCAGATTTTATTTAATGTAAAAGTCCATCGATTCCAAATAAATTTCCACTACCACCATCCTTCAAAATCTATTAGTTGTAAAGAATCCAAATTTATTTTGTATTTTTATTTACTACTCGCTGGTGCCTATATGTGTTGATATAGCTGACACCTCCTTCACCAAAATAAGATTTATCCTCACCGCCAATCAAATAAGGTGATTTTTGATCTACAGCTGAGAGGATTATAGAACTTGAATTTTTATCTTGAAGAGTAATTTTAGATGATATAGACGGAGAATTAATTGTTCTTGAATAAAATGCACCGTCTAAAAAATTTAGTAAATCCATTCCACGACTAAAGTATGGTCTTAACTCAGGATATTGAAGAGCATATGCTGAATTTATATCAATTTGAGTTTCATCTGCCTCTATTTGTGAAAAATCAGGGTTAATTGTAAGTTCAGCTGTTGATGCTGAATTTATATCATATTTAATTCCTATTCCAAATTCATTATTGCTTTTTCCATACTCTATTGGTTGGCCATCTGAGACTCTTTCTCCAGAAAGATTCGATGATATGTATGGAAGCAATTCGGTATTTCTCTTGAATGGCACATCATTCATTATTAGTCTACCCTCTATTTGGCATATCCTACATGGATTATCTCTGTCATATTTATCACTCATTGATTCCTATAAAAATTTCCATTCAAGAGTAAAATATCTTGAGACATTAAAATCCCAAACTTTATCTTTCCATTAGGATGCGGTATTGAAGTAAATGGAATTAAAAACTCAAAAGTATATCCATCCTCATTTATACTTGAAGATTTAGTTTCATAAATTGCATTAAATGAAGAATCATATCTATCTTCATCATTTGTTGCTTTTTTGCTCTAATGTCTGGACTGGCTTCCAAAAAGCATTTGAAGCTAAAATATTTTTAATTGCATCTCTAAATGGATCAAATCTTAGAAATACTATATCTTCATTTAATCCCATTGCCATTTCATCCCTGGGTCTTACCCTGACCTCTAATATCATTTGGATCCCTATATGCTTTTAACTCAAAGTAAATATATTCGTCTATAGTAACAAAAACATCTGTTTTAATTTGGCTGAACATTATATCCTGGTTGCCACTCAAATCAACTGTTTTTTTGTAGGAAATAGATTTCTCATCATCTGAGATAAATCCATCCATAACTATTTTTGACCCATCAGTTTTTGAAAGTATGTATTGTTTTTGAGCAATACTAAAGTTTGAAATAAATAGGGTGATAATGTAAGTGTTATATTTCTCATTTCAAGGCCAAATGTAGCTAAAAACTAATATCTATATGTTTTCCAGTTATCAATTTTTATTACCCCATCATCAATCCATTCTTGGATTTGTCCTGTATCCTCCCATTCATTTTACTTTAATTAATAATATTCCCTCGTTGATGTTTGCCTCTTTATCATATGGAATCAATTTATTTTCATTAAAAACCCAATATGCAGTGTCACCTAAACGAACTTGGTTTTGATCATAGATTTCGTCTAATCTGCAAAATAATCATCTTTCATCAATCTTCCAATTAACAACTCTACTATTTGTTTCCTCTTTTCAAGATTAAATTATTTCAGCAGTTTTATTTTCTTTAAAATCAAATAATATTTTTGTCTCATCTAATGTTTTCTCAATAACTCCACTAAAAGCTCTTGCTGCTATTTTTTCCAAACCGCTTAATTCATTCGAGTTTTTAATTACTTCCTTCACATTTAGTTTAAATTCCCATTTGCCAATTATATAATTATGAAGATTATCTTGATATTTCAAAAGCCAATTGAAAACATCATCACCAGGATTAAATTTATCTTTTCCATTATTTTTTAATCTAGTAAATAATATATTCTTAATCGCCGTTTAATTTGTGTTTATTATTGGGAAATACATCTTTATAGCATTATAATTATCACCATGAAGAAGAAGCTGAAGCTGTTTATCTAGAAGAGATATTTTTTTGGAGAGTTGTTCAGAAAATAAAGCCTTATCAATGAAACTTGAATTATCAGAATTAATTCTATACATCTGACATATAGTTAGATACATGTTATTTGATTTGGAATCCATAAATTATTAGTGTGCCTCAGTTGCTTTTTGCATATTTTGTATTGTTTACATAATGCTTTGGAAATAAATTGCCAATGTCCATTTCAGGAAGTAATAAATTTCGTCAAGAATTTGGATTAATAGACATAACCCCTCTTCATTTGTCGTGGTTTTTTTAATAGTGTACTAAAGAAGTCATTTTCCTTTCATCACATCTTTAAATCTCAATAAGAAATTTTGAATACACATTTCGGCCTATATGATCTTAGATCTAAGAAGATATTTTATTAAATCGTTTGAAAGAGTACAATTAATTACTCTGTAAAAATATCAGCAGCCAGAATATGTATCATACTTGAGCACCAGTTTGACCTCTGTGTGAACAAGGTTCTTTGAGACACCCTCATATTACTCTCATCACCAACATATCTCATCATTACCTTTAATTCCATTATAAAAACTCTAAAGTCATTATAATGTTTCCATCCGAAGCCTCCCAAATATTTGTCTTCTTTCATTATTATCTTCATAGATGATAAACAGTTATTTAATGAATGTTCACTCTATGGTTATCTTTTGCATTAATAAAGTCTTAAAATACTTCTACAAGTCATTGAGAGAATGCTGATTAATATCAATGAAGCATTTATAAATCCTCTTTCATCATCCATTCCCTGAAAATTTTGCAGGTTCTTGCTAAGATTTTCCACTCCATCTCCTTTAGAGTCATCAATTTTAACATATCACAGAGAATAGCGCTTAATGATAATCAAAAAATGGATACATCAAGCTTCTTTACTAACTAAAACAAAGGGTTCAGAAATTTGAGGCTGCAAAACTCTGTGAGCTTTCCATACTTTTAGTTTTTTAGAAAACTAAAATGAGATGGAGCTAAAAAAGGTATGCACTAGAAGAAAAGAATATGCTCCTGAATAATGCTTGGATTTATAAATATGTCATCTTCATTTTACTTTAAACCTTATAATTTTTTAGTTTTTTACTGCATCTTCACTTGCTCCTTCTATAGCTAATAGACCACCTTTACCATTAGCTTTTTTATTGGCATTTCATCAGTGGTATTTTGAAGCTCATATCTCTCTAAGTAAACTGTAAGTGGACTTTTTTAGGAGAAACTCATTTAAATGGTTTACCTCAAAAAAATTATCTGAATAACGATTTAAAATTCAAAGCAATTGTTTAATAAATTTATGTAAATTAGTTGTCAAAAGCACCATTTATCCAACTATTTACACCTTGAGATTCTGCAACACATTTATTTGAGTAAAGTTTGATTATCACACCTTACATACTGGCATATATTCTTTTTGTACATGTGCAATGGTTTTTTTCTGATTTACATGTTTCCTCTGAAGTTTTTGAACAAGCTTGTTAATAGGTATGAAAAATCAATAACAAAAACTAAATTCCTTTAACATTTTCACTAAATTGAGGTAAAATTTAATAATAAATGATAAGCTTGAAATTTTATAAAAGCACTTTTGTACATTATCATTGTCTCCCTTTAATCTCAGCTTCTGAGTTATCTAAAAATAATTCTCTTTTAAAAAATTGCCAAAATTGACGATGATGATGAGTTATGGAAAAACAGTAAAGTCATTACACTGAAAGGATGACTATATAAATTTAAAAGTGGATATTATAATATAATTCGGAGCCTATACTAGACCATTTTATTAAACATGGTAAAGGCATGTTAATATTGAAGGCTCATATTATATGAGATATGATCTAAATAAAAATAAACAGAGAGTAACAAAAAGAGCTTTGCCAAACTTTTGGGCTCTTACTTGATCAAATGCAATAAACAAGAAATGCAACTGAATCACTTGACCTAGTAATCTCTGGATTTCCTTTACAGCAGCAGACGAGGCAAGAAATCTATACAAAGATTATGGAACAATGAAGAGATGTTTGAAGCAGATATCTGATAGATATGGTGTAATAAATAAAATAATTTTCAGTGCCAAATCATCCTAAAATGATGAAGAAATAGTATCACTCTACGAAAGTCAAATTACAAAGAAAACCAAATTGATAATGGTATGTCATATGATAAATATTACCCAACAGATATTACCAATTAAAAATATGTGAAATGGCACATATCACGGAGTTGAAGTAGTCGGGCTGATGGCGCTCACTGTGTAGGTATGTTTGACTTTTCTGATTAATGATTTTAACTGTGATTACTATGGCTCTAGTCTTCATAAATGGTTAGCAACTCCACTTGGAGCTGGATTACTTTATGTAAATAAAAATAAAACTCATAGAATCTGGCCGTTACTTGCAAACGGAAACACAGATAAAACAGATATAAGAAGACTTAATCATATAGGTACTCATCCGGTTCATACAGATCTTGCGATATCTAATTCTGTTGATTATTTAAATTGGCTAGGTATTGAAAAGAAAAAGAATGAGATTTCTTACAAAGATATTGGTCAGATAGACTTAGAATATTGAAAAACGTAATTGTAAATGCACCAGAAGATATAAATAGAAGCTGTGGTATTGGAAAATGTTGGACTTACCTAAATATATCACCTTCAGAGATGGCAAATACCTAATGGAAAAGTAAAAATATTTACTGTTGCTATTGATTATGCAAACGTTAGAGGCTGTAGAATCAGTCAAAATTTTTACTACAATAGATGAGCTTGACAGGTTTGTTAATGCTGTAAAAGAAATGGCAACATAATAATCTTTATAAATTTGTAAAATCTATGTTCAAACCCTTACTTATGATTTTGATTGGACAACAGCAGTAATTAGATTTTCTATAAATTACTGGTTTTATTGCATGCAATGATACTTATTATATCAAGACAAACTGTTTTGAAAAGATTTTCATTTACGTTTATGATGATAAGTTTAATTGTTTTCTTTTGTGTTATACATTAAAAAACTTTGATCTTAACCTGGAATGGCATTAGACTTTTGCAATTTTTGGTATTATTAGATACAGGACTCTTCCCTTCAAACAGAAGAAATGACATATCTTTTTGTTACTATTGGAGTTGCTGTTATTAATGCCTTGTCTGAGGACTTTTTAACAGTTTATGAATTAATAATAATTAATTTTATTATAATACTATTTATACTTTTTGGGGAAATCGTATTAAAAAAATTATCATATAAAAACTTATCTCACCCTTTAGATGAAGATATAAATAGAAGATTAATAATTCAGCTAGAATATAACAGTAATTTAAAGGATTCAATCAATGAAGAGAATAAATACTTTTGAAAAAAATTAGATATAAAAATAAAATCATTTAAGATTTTAAAATCGATAAAAAACTAAATACTGCTACTATTCATGCTTATTATTGATTCCAAAAAATATATACTTACTATTTGTAATGTTATTTTTTTTCTCAGTTTATTCAGGATAATGATTTTAGAGGCTGGTCAGAAATTGAATATAATCTTGATATAGATAAAAAAATTTCTTTAGCACTTAGTCAGCATTTTAGAATAAAAGAAGATTTTAATATAGTTGATAGTTATATTACAGAATCAGAGATAACATACTCTCCCATAAAAAAACTAAAACTATCAGGTCAGCTAAGATATTATTATAGAAATGATAATTCTGGAGGTGTTCAAGGCTTTGAAAATATGTATAGATATCGTTTAGGTATTGAAAAAGATTTAAGACAAACCCTTTAAATTTTGAGCTTAGACTAGCATATCAAAATAGAATTTCTTTGGATAGAGAAATAGATTTAAAAAAAGAATTCGTATTAGACCATTAGCTGAAATTAAAATTAAAGAATGGAAGAATAGACCAAAAATTATTTTATGAATATTTTAATGAAATTGATGGTAATGACCAAAAGCACATAGATATGGTATAAGTCTAAAAAAGAATTAAAGAAAAACTCAGAGTTTTATTTTCGTTACTTTTTCAAATGTATGATGAAAAAGTTATTTCATGATTTTAAAATAATGTAATCTCTATTAAGTATAGTTTTAATTAATTTGATCTTACAACTATAAATAGATTCATGAAAAATCTTAAACTATAGTAATCTTAAGGAAAAGTTAAAAAGCAAATAAGAAGGAATTTTTTGCAATTTTAGCTTTGCTTTGGTGGATTCCTGGAGGTTCAGCTTTGGTGTAAGATATTCAATTTGGATTAGAAATTTATTGGCTCTTAAGAATAAAAAAAAATTTAAGGTCTTAAAATTTAACTTGCTTTTAATTAAACTTTTAAACCTAAAACTTTTTAATTTATTTTGGGTCCAAAACTATGAAAAAATATTTATATTTCTTTTTTAAATACTTCATATTCCTTTTCACTCAAGAAAATATTTTAGTATTAAATAAAATTCAAGAAAGAAAATTTAAATGGATGGAATTGTATCTGATGAAGAAATTGACAATGCTAAAATATTAGAGCTGATATATGAGCAGAACCAGGATTAAACACATTACCTTCAAAAAGAACTACTAGTTTTTTAGTTTATTCTGAATAAATTTTTATATGTAGGAGTCAAGGCTATAAGAAAAAAAGTAGTTGCTCCTCTTACCAAAAGGGATAATAGAGCTATTTGGAGAGGGGATTTTACAGGACTAGCTATCGATACTTATGGAGATGCTAGAAACAATATTATTTAATTCAAATCCTTCTGGAAGTCAAAGTGATGCAATTCAATTCCTGAATTAGCTTTGGAGGTGGAAGCCCAATTTTAATTCTAATGTAAATTTTGATTTTCAATCTACTGGTAGATTAAACAGATGATGGTTATGAGTTGGAATTTATTATACCTTTCTCAGAACTTGCCATTCCCTAATGGAAGAAATCAATCGTGGAAAATAAAAATTTTACTGGGTATATTGATGATGAAAACAAGGTGTTGAAGTTAGATCTGCAACAAGTAAATCAAAATAGAGATACGAGTTGTCAGCTATGTCTCCTTGACATACGATTGTTATGAATGATATTAACATTGATAAAAAGTTTAACTTTCTTCCGTATGTAAGTTCAAAATTATCCGGACAAGAGATAAATATAGCGATAGTATGGATTATCAAAAGCCTGAAATTTTAATTATGGTGTTGGATTCAATTTTGAATTAAATAAAAATTTATCTGTTGAGGCTACTATTAATCCAGATTTTTCTCAGGTTGAATCAGACGCAACTAGAATTGATATAAATTCTCCAACTGCAATTAACTATCCCGAAAAAAGACCTTTTTTAATCGTGGAATTGATGCAATGGATTATCAGATTGATGTATTTTACTCTAGGTCAATCAATGATCCATCATTTGCATCAAAAATAATTAACCAAGGAAGAAAGTCTAGATTATATGTTCTAAGTGCCTTTGATGAACAGACACCTTATCTAGTGCCAACTCAATATGAATCTTTTTCTGGTATAGTAGGTAAAAGTTTTAGTAACGTTATTAGGTATCAAAATTTTATTAATTCTAAGACACAAATTGGTTTACTAGCTTCAAATAGATACTATGAGGGAGATGCATATGGGAAATTTATATGGTTTTGATGCGCTATTCAATTTTTCAGATGTCTGGAAGTTTGAGTTGAGGTATTTCTTAATAATAATAAAGAGCCAGATGCTGATTGGATTGACTCTGATAAAAAATTTGGTGATTATTCAGTAAGACTTGATGGAGAAACATTAAGTGGAAATGCAGTCTTCGCTACCATTAGAAGAGATACTGAAACATGGAGGTCCTTTATAGAGTATAGTCAATTATCTGACGGGTTTAGATCAGACCTTGGATTTATTACAACAAATGATCAAAAAAAATATACTCTTTGGCATAGTTATAATCAATATCCAAACAAAAAATTTATTAAGAAATATCGAATTAGTTTAAGACAAGATTTTGAGTATAATTATTCAGAAATATTTCAAGATCAAATTTTCAAGGTTATCTTCAGTTTTTAACTGTTCTAAATACAGACGTTTTATATAACTATGAATATAACTTTGAAAGACTCATCTAGACTTTCAATTTAGAGACTTTATAAATCATTGGGTTAGAGTTGAAACACAACTAACAGATTTCTTAAATTTAAATATATTTTATAAATGGGGTAAGGATATTGCCTATAGATTAGAAACCCCAATGCTTGTAATGAAAACTAATATAAGGTTTAGCTCTGAAATATCAGTTAATGAAAATTTTAGAATTTCTCTACTCTTAACTATCAGTCAATACAAAATTTAGATTCGGACGAATATTACTTCAAAGGTTATATTGGAAGACTTGACATACGTTATCAATTCACTAACTTTCTTGATCTAAGGCTTATCTCTGAGTACAATGATTTCTCTGAACAATTTTTCTTTCAACCACTTATTTCATGGAGGCCTAATCCTGATACAATTTTCTATTTAGGAGGTAATCAAAATTATATTGAAACTTTTACAGATTACAATTCTCCACATTACAGGGTAAATAAGACTCAGCTATTTTTGAAATTTCAATATTTGTTTAAGTAGTTAGACTAGTCATATCCATAAATTATAATTATTATAAATTAATTATTATATATACTTATAATTAATATTTTTACTATTTTAGGTGTAACTATTAACCAATGACAATTAATTCAAAAAGTATCTTTCTTAGAAGAGTTCAAGAAGCCTTTTTACTAAAAAAAATAACGAAAAGGACTGCTACACATTTAAGTCTGTGTATAACAAGTTTGATAGTAAGAAAAAAATCTGAAGCTGATGAAAAGCTGATGAACTACTTGCTGAATTACTTTCAGAGTCAATCATTAAGCAAGAAGATAGCTATCTTATTGCCCAACATTCAATTTCAATCTTAGCTCCAAGCGCAAGCCCAGACCCTGCAAAAGCACTTCTTGATGGTCTTTTATCTTCAGCAAAGAATTTTTTGTACTCCTCACTCATTTCTGCCCATTCTGAAATATCCGAAAGCATGCAAGTACATTTGAAAACTTTATCCATTGAGCTTCCAAGTGCAAGTAATATTCTCTCAATATTTTTCATTGTTTGCTTAGTCTCTTCTTTGATACCCCCAGGAACAACCTCTGTATTGCCTGGCAAATTCCCTACTTGACCTGCTACATAGATTACATTATTTACAATTGTTGCATCTGAGAATGGAAAATCTAGCTCTTTTGTGTTGTCAGAAGTATAGTAATCTATTTTTGTTTCAAGAGTAGTGTAAGTATTTTGTGTTTTTGTGCTTACACATGACGTAAATAAAAACAAAATAGCAATAATAATTTTTTTCATTAATTTATATTTTGAGAAGCAAAGGTTACACTTTTTTCTTAAAATTGCTAATTTTTTATATTTTCAAATGTATTATTTAATGTATTATTAATACGTTTATAAAATATATATTATATATAATTTATAATATATAATTACAAAAATCTTTATTTAATTAAATAATAAGAAATATTAAAAATAAAAATACATTTAAATATATTAATAAAATAATACACTATATAAATGATACATATTTTATATACTTTTAAGTTATATCTTTGAGGTTTAAATAATTACAATGAAAAATTCAATATTAATTATGTTCACAATAACTCTTTTGTTAAGTTCTTGTGATACAAACACTCCAGAAAAAACTATAGGGTTTGTTACTGGTGATAACGCAGAACTTCAGTGGCATCTCGGAACTCAGGAAGCAATAGATGTTGTAACTACTGTAGATGAATTGTGGGCTAATCAAGATTATGAAGCCATGAGACCTTTTTTTGCAGATAGCGTAAAGGTTTGGAGACCAAATGGTGCTTATACTGATACATTTGATTCTTTTATAGAATCTCTTAACGATGGCTCAAATGTAACTTGGTCTTATAATTATGCTTTTTCTGTTGATCTTAATCCTGAGATTGGCGGTGAGTACGTTCAGGCTGGTTTTTCTATTACTTATCCTGCAACAGAAGATTCTGAAGAGAGAGTTGACTATCAACATGAAAGTTATTATGTAGTAGATGGTAAGATTATAACACTTAATCAATATTCTATTAGAAATGCTCAACAAGATTAATTGTTGAAAATTTGTAAATAACTATTATGTAATCATCATCAAAGACTTATAATTAATTAATACATTGAATATTGTCTAAATAATTGGTTAATAGTCTATCTAGACAAATTCGTCATCTTTGACAATAAAAAACCCTCAAGAAAGCTCTTGAGGGTTTTTAATTAACCATAAACCAATTTATGTTCGCCGAAGCCAACAAGTAAATCTATTAAGATTTTTCAAATTTGGTAATTATGGTTATTAATAATTATTAACAATTACTCATTAAATGTTGCTAGTAATCCTCCTAGATCAAGATATTCAGTAACTGAATGAACTTTACCATCTTCATTAAAAAATTCCAAACACAGTATTGTTTGAAATTAACTGTTTTTCCAGTATTTGAATTTGTGACATTCCATGATCCATACATTCTGATATTATTTGGGTCCAGATCATATTATCTGCTGGATAAAAGTTTCCACCCCAAAATCCAACATCTGTTCCTGGAAGTCCACTACCTTCTGTAAATGATGCATTTTCAAAGTTTGCCATGTAAAAGATATATTCTCTTTCATCTGATCAATACCGTCAATCATTTTTGAGTCAACTCCAGAGGGGTAATATTTTATTGAGTCTGCAAAAATTGAAATTACTTTATCAAAATCCATTTCCTCATAACCTGCAATAAATCCATCTTTAAGAGTTTGTACATTTTTTTCAAAAGTATTTGAATCTAAATTATTTAGTGATGAATCACATGACATTATTAAAACTAAAAGTGTTAAGTATATTTTTTTCATATTTTAAATTTTTGTAATTATCAAAAATAAAAAAACCCTTGATTATCAAGGGTTTTAATTTTATAAATAATTTAAATTACTTTATTGGATCCTCGTCATATGCCTCAACAAATTTTGTTCTATCATAAAAAGCTCCAGTCCATTGAATTTTTTTATCTTCTCCGACAAAAAATGTAGCACTATGATATGGAACTGTAATTGATGTATCATCATTTGAAAAGGTTTGTGGTCCCCAGCTTAAAAAGTATGTGAAAATCAAATTCTTCTCCCTCTTCGTTTGTGTCAGTACCTTTCATTGCTAGGTAATTCGTGTCTTCACCAGCTGAAATATTCCAAATGTTAGTAGTTGTTTCCAACATAGCTTGAATTTGATCCTTACCTTCCATGTTCACTCCGTTAGGAAATGACCACATTGCAGTGTCAGAATACATTCCAACTACAGATTCAATATCACCAGAATTCATTGCTTCATATTGACTGTTGATTAATTCAACTAACTCGGTCTCATCAATTACAACTGGATAATCTGAGTCAGCTTGTGCTGGAGTTTCACAACTTAATATTGCAAAACTCATAAAAAGTGTTAAAAATATTTTTTCATTTGTTAATTGATTTTAGGTTAAACCTAAATATAGTAATTAATTGAATATCAAATTAATCTGAATCTCAATTTCATTGTTTATTTTTTGAAGCAAAAGAGAAGGGCGTTCAACATTAAAGTCTGAGAGGTTAATTATGAATTTACCTGTTAATGAAATATTATTATTTTCAGTTGATTTATCTAAGAGAACATTTAAATCTTTTTCAATGCCATGAAAAGAAATAGTTCCTGAAATATTAACTAAATCTAATGAGTCAACTATTTCTGAAGATCTAAAAAACTATATTAGGGATTCTTAATGCATCTAAAACTCTGTAAGAATTACTATCAAGGCTTGAGTTCCCACTTTTAAAATCTTTCACTTTAGCTATAACTCCGATTTTTGAAATTTGATTATCTCTAAGTTCAATTAAACCAGTAATGTTCTCATTTGTTGCATCCCAATTATGCAGAAAGTGAGTTCCAGAATAACTAATTGATGAAATTGAATTATCAATTCTTAGTATCTCTTGGGAAGACAAAATATTTGCAGATAGAATAAATATGAAAATTAATTTTCTCATTAAAAATCAAGTATAATTGTAATCATAGCAAGAGTATAACTTGCTACTGCAGTATATGCTGCGTTTTTATGAATTTCTCTATACTTATTAGACTCATGTTGTTTATCTGAATAAATATTTGTGACTATCATAGCAGGAATATGAACATTTGCTAATATTTTATGAAGTTTTATGTTATTTATCCCTTCCTTTTCTCTACTAACAAGTGGCGGTGGAGTAAATAAAGATAGTCCTGCTCCAGTAAAATATGAAGCAGTTACAATCTTACCAAGTTTTTTATGTGTATCATAAACACTGTAATCACCATTATACATTTTACCACCAAGAATACCTTGATAAATCATACCAGCAAAAGTTATGTAGCCTATAATTTGGTGCGCTTTCAACATTTTTTCTCTTACTATAAGTTCCTTTTCTCTATTTTCTAAAGTAAGATTTGAAATACCAGTCTTTCTAAACAAACCCTTTTCACCCCAAAGAATTTTCTGAGTAAATATCATCTTTTCTGGAAGTAGAATTGGTTCCCTCGTCTTCAATTAGGTTTTCAAACTCCTCAAAAAAATTGTTCTGGGAAAAACGAAAAATTAAATGTAAGTATTAATAAAAAAAAATAATTTCTATACTTACTTATCTTCATTCTAGGATGTAGTTACTGTTAATGTATCACCTGAAAGTGAAGCATCATATTTTTAATCCACCAGAGGTAGCACCAGAATTACAATCTTTTACGTCACTACCATCAATATTAAAACTATTTCCATGTGTACCACATGTAAATTCATTATTAGAATATGACCATGAATTTTGAGAACCGTTGTGAGGACAACAATTATCAAAAGCCCTAAACTCAGTATTGGAAATTTTCAAAATAATTATATTGATTGATAACAAGTTAATAAAATCACCTGGATTTGTTAGATTACTAAATGTAGAATTTGATAGATCAAGTGTTACAGTACTACCTGATTGATTAATACCATCATTAGTTTGAGTACTAGTACCTTGTGAGCTTTGCCCAGTACTGCCAGAAATATTAGAATTTGAGTTGTACGAAGACCCTTCATCATCTGATTTTGAACATGCTTGGATAAAGGATAATCCAAAAAGGCAAACGTAACAGTTGGACATGTATTTTGCAAAAATTTTCTTCTTTTCCATAACTAAAATTTATCTAAACTAATATGATTAATCCTTTTAAAAATAAATATCATTATTTTTAATATTCTTTTAACTTATATTCAAACAAGTATTTTGAAGAAATTTAGAGTAAAAAAGATATAAAAGTCGTCAGAGACTCTCAGGAAGATTTTATAAAGACCCTGATATATTTAATGAGGTCAAAGAAAAAATTTTTGTTAAATCTGGCAATATATTGGTCACAATAATATAATGCCTGTAAAATATTAATACATATCCATTCAATTTTTTTAAATAACTATTAATGAGCCTTTAATATTAGTTCGGGATAATAATGATAATTTTAAATGTCTTTCTAATGTGTGTACTCACAGAGCTAATATTATAGTTGACCATCCTTGCGAACTAAAAGTAATAGGTGTAATTACCATGGAAGAATTTGATCTTAATGGTACATTCAAGTTCATGCCAGACTTTGAGGAAACAAAAGACTTTCCAAGAGACTGTGAGAATTTAAAAAGCTTTCCAATATCTAATTTGGGACATTTTTTATTTACTAGTTTATATCCTGGTTTTAATATTCAAGAAGTCTTTAATGAAATTCAGAATCGATTTATCATTTTTTTTTTGATTTTAATTCTTTAGACGTTAGACCTGATCTTTCTATTGATCATCTTGTAAATGCTAATTGGGCAATATATTGTGAAATTATTTAGATCCATTTCATATTCCTTTTTGTACACAAAGATCTTACTAAAGTCCTTGATATAGATAAGTATAAATGTGAATTATATGAAAATTATAATCTACAAATTGGGTATGCATCAGACGGTGAAGAATTTTCAACTTCCTGAAAATCACATTGACTTTGGAAATAAGATTAGCGCATATTATTATGGATATATCAATATTATGCTCAATTTCTATCCTTGGGGATTATCTATAAATATTGTTACTCCATTAGATATAAATAGAACCAAAGTATCATTTATTCAATTTATGTTGGATGAAACCAAATATGATTCTGGAGCAGGTGGAATGATAGATAAAGTAGAAAGAGAGGACGAGATTTGTAGTTGAACAAGTAAGCAAGGATTAAGAATCAAGATACTATAGTACAGGAAGGTTCTCTTCCACAAAAGAACTAACTATACATCATTTTCACTAGATTAATTTCAGAATCTTTAAATAGTTAATATTATCTTTTAATAATTGTGGAAAGAATTTTTTGAGAATGATCTCGAGAATTTTCAATAAACCATTTTGTTCGTCTTTAATCCTCCGCAAATAACTCCGGCAAGAAATAATCCATTAATATTAGTTTCCATGGTTTCCTCATTATATAATGGGGTTTTAAATTCATCGTCATTTATCTTAACTCAAGCTTTTAAGTATTTCGTAATTTGGTAGATATCCAGTCATTGCTAATACAAAATCATTATTTATTTTCCACTCCAGTGGGAGGTTTTAATCAATATTGTATTCTCCTTAATTTCAAGAAGCTCTGATTCATAGAATGCTTTTATTTCACCACTTTCAATTCTATTTACAATATCAGGTTTTACCCAATATTTAATATTTCCTCCAATCTCCTTTTTCTCTTATAATCCTTAGTAACACTATTTGCACCTTTTCTATATGTGTCAAGAGCACATCAACAGCTGAATTTCCTGCACCTACAATTTGCTATATCCATTTTATAATATGGATGAGACTCATTATAATAATGTAAAACTTTGTCAAGTTCTTCACCAGGAATATTTAACATATATGGTATATCATAAAACCCTGTACATATAACTATATTTTTTGATTTCTTTATCCCATTTTGAGTATTTAGAATAAAAATGTGATTCTTTTTTTATCTCTAAAACTTCATTATATAAATCAAATTGAAGATCCAAGAATCACATACTCTTCTATAATATTCTAGTGCTTCAGTTCTTGTTGGCTTAACATTATGAGAAATAAATGGGATTTCTCCAATTTCAAGTTTATCTGAAGTAGAAAAAAAGTTGTGTTAACAGGATAGTTATAAATTGAATTAACAAGCATTCCCTTATCAACTATTTTATAATCTAAATTATTTTTTTGCTTCGATTCCACAAGCTAGGTCAATTGGTCCAGCACCAATAATTATTAAGTCTTTCATAATATAAGTATGGACAAATTTATTTAATTTTGTTTACTAATTTTAATTTCTACCATTGAATAATTTAGTAATAATTGGGCATCCAGATAAAAACTCTTTTTGCCACAATGGAATCTTTAAAACTATATCAAAGATTCTTGATGACCATCCAAATCAAAATATAAACTGTTGATTTATATGAAGATAAACTTCATAGAGATAAAAAGAATTAATTGAAAAATATATGGACCTGGTAACTTGGTCAGACAGAATATATTTTATTTCTCCAGTTTGGTGGTTTAGACTAACTCCAAAGATGGAAACATTTTTTGATGAAGTTTTTACCCCTGGTTTTGCATATGAGTTTGTAAATATTACTAAGACATATGCCTATCCTAGATCATTTCTTAAAAAAAAAATAAGATGCTATCTTACTCATGGTGCACCATCTTTACCAGTTAAAACTATATATCTAAATTCCGTTAAACTTAGGCTTGTTCTTGGTGTATTTACATTTGTTTTTTTGGGGTGGTAATTGGGTAATACAAAACAATTTTGGTCAGTACCATTTGTCTCAGAAAAGAAAAGAATGAAATATCTTAAAGTAGTTGAAAAAGATTTAAGAAGAGATTGTAAAAAATAAATAAACTTTCCTAAATCTTTTCTTTCTAATTTTTATAAATTAAAAATATGAATCGATTTGTTTTCTTTTTACTCGTTTTACTTATTTCTTGTTCTGATAGGGTTTCAATTATTGAAAATCAAGATTTTATTGAGATTAAAAATCGAGGAGGTAAAACATTAGGATATGATCCTCAATCTGGAGTAGAAATTTTAATGATTGATAATTTAGCTTTCAAAGATCTAAATAAAAACAATGAATTAGATGGTTATGAAGATTGGAGACTACCTGTTGAAGATAGGGCTGAAGACTTAGCTAGAAAATTAACAATAGAAGATATTGCTGGATTAATGCTATACAGTTCTCATCAATCAATTCCAGGGGAAAATCAAGGTTGGCGTTCTGCAAAATATGGTGGACAATCATTTGATGAGAGTGGAGCAGAACCCAGCGATTTATCTGATGAGCAAATAAAATTTATAAAAGAAGATAACCTTAGACATGTTTTAATAACAAGTGTTAAGAACTCAACTGTATCAGCTAAATGGAATAATAATATTCAATCTCTTTCTGAATCTATTGGATTTGGAATTCCTGTAAATATTAGCTCTGATCCTAGACATGGAGATGACTCATATGCTGAATTTACATCAGGTCAAGGCGGAAGAGTATCGTCCTGGCCAAGCTCACTTGGATTATCAGCAAGTTTTGATCCTAATCTTATGCAAGAATTTGGAAGAGTTGCCTCTATTGAGTATAGATCTTTGGGGATTGCAACTGCATTATCACCTCAAATTGATCTTGCATCAGATCCAAGATGGGGAAGGTTTGAAGGAACAATGGGTGAAGATCCAAATTTAGTATCGGATATGGCTAGATCATATGTGGATGGATTTCAATCTACTAAGACAAAGGGGTGGGGAGTTAACAGTGTAAATACTATGATTAAACATTGGCCTGGTGGTGGAACAGGAGAGGGAGGAAGAGATGGACATTATGGTTTTGGCTCTTACGCAGTATATCCTGGAGATAATATTGAAGAGCACATGAAAATCTTTACAGATGGTGCATTAAATCTTAACGGAAACACCTTAAAGGCTTCTGCTATAATGCCATATTATACAATTGCTGTAGGTAATGGAGAAAAAGTGGGATCAGCTTATAATAGCTATTTAATTAGTAATATACTTAGAGAAAAATATCAATATGATGGAGTATTATGTACTGATTGGGGAATAACAGGTGATGCATTTGCAGTTGATGTTTTTTTCTCTGGAAAGAGTTTTGGTGTTGAGAATCTAACAGTTGCAGAAAGACACTATAAAGCGCTTATGTCAGGTATGGATCAATTTGGGGGTAATAATGACATGATCCCAGTGCTTGATGCATTTAAGATTGGAGTTGAAAAGCATGGTGAAGACTTTATGAGAAGAAGATTTGAGGAGTCAGCTATCAGGTTATTGAAAAATATTTTTAATGTTGGGCTATTTGAAAACCCTTATTTAGATCCATATAAATCAAGTAAAGTAATTGCTTCTAAAGAATTTGATAAAATGGGTAAAGAAGCACAAAAAAAATCAATAGTAATGTTGAAAAATGATCAAAATTCTTTACCTATAACTAGAAAAAAGTTTATATGCCCAATGAGAAAAGTTCCAAAAAGCATCAATTTTTTTGACAAGAAACTCCCGAGAGTATGGAACATAAATTAAATATTTTGACTTTTGAAGAGTATTACGATGTTGGTTGATGATCCTGGTGAAGCTGATTTTGCTATAGTAAGTATCAGAGTCCTGACAGTGGTTATGGATATAATAAATTAGATTTAGATATGGGAGGCAATGGCTATTTTCCAATCAGCCTTCAATATAGTCCTTACACAGCTGATTTTGCAAGAGAAGTAAGTATTGCGGGAGGCAGTATTTTTGAAGACTTTAATAACAGATCTTACAACAAAAAAAGCATTAAAACAAAAAATGAGTCTGATATGAAGCTTGTTCATGAGACTTATAAATTGATGAATGGTAAACCTTTAATTTTAATTGTAAGGGTTTATAACCCATTGGTTTTTTCTGAAATCGAGCCATATGCTTCATCAATTTTAGTTGACTTTGGTGTAGAGTCAAAATCAATGTTGGAATTATTATCAGGAAAATTTGAACCATCAGGATTACTTCCATTCCAAATGCCTGTTGATATGAAAACTGTAGAACTTCAAAAAGAAGATATTCCACGTGATATGATTCCTTATATTGATTCAAAAGGGAATGAATATGATTTTGCATATGGAATGAATTGGAAAGGAGTAATAAATGATAAACGAGTCGAAAAATATAAATAAACATTTATAGTGATTCGAGAAGCAAAATTTTGTAATACGCTAAGAAAAAATAGATATTATTTAAAAAGAGAATGGGATAATTCTAAAGGATTACTTTTATATCTCATGTTAAACCCCTCTGTTGCTGATGAAAAAAAAGATGATCCTACAATTCGTCGTTTAATAAGTTTTACAAAAAAGTTTAACTATGGTGGGTTTTTGGTTGGTAATATTTTTACAGAAATTACACCAAACCCAAAAGAGATCGATAGATCAAAAGGAATATCAGATAAAAACTTTAAAGAGCTATTTAAATTAATAAATAAAGTTGATCAAATAATTTATGCATGGGGAAGTACCGTCGAAGAACCTCAACTTTTAAAAGAATTAGTTTTAAATCCTAAATGTTTTGGAAAAAATCTTAATGGAACTCCAAAACATCCATTATATCTCCCCAAAAATTCTAAGCTTATTGCTTACAGATGAATAAATATTCTTTGAACCTTCTAATTTATGAAGTTTATCATCTGATCAGCAATTAATTTATTTCCTAGATCATTTAAATGAACACCGTCGTATGTCAATATGCCTGAAGGCTTGTTAGTTGGATTATTTTCAGATATATAACTAACAAATACTTTTCTTAAGTCAATTAAACCAGTATTATACTCAGAGGATAATTTTCTTACAACATCAGAGAATGCATCAAGATCTTTATTCAATGCTCTCATTGTTTTAGCATCTCTGTAATGTTTTAACATATTGATTAGCTAAAGTAAAATCTCCATAATTTTCACCTATAACAGTTGGAGTGCATAAAACAACCTTTGATCCTATTTTTTGAATTTCAGAAATTATTTGTCTTAAACCATCCTCATAAAGATCTATATCAGAGCCTGTGCCAAAATCATATTTATGCCATACATCATTTATCCCAATATATATAAATACAATATTAGGATTTAAAAATCAATTACATCTTTTTATATCGTGTAAGAAGATCTGAAACTTTATCTCCACTAATTCCTTTACCAATTAGCTTTGTGTTTTTTGGAGAGCTTTGTGACAAAATGTTATAAATCCAGTATAATTAGGATAAACTAATTCACCATTAGAATCAATACCCACCTGTTTATCGTAGACTCCAGCTTCTGTAATAGAATCACCTAAAAAAACAATTTTAAATTTCATCTTCATTCACATTATTACAACCAAGAATTAATATAAAATTAAAGATGTAAATATCTCATCTCTACAGTTCTCTAATTTTAATATTTCTGTACCTAACATCCCATCAATGATCTTGAAGACCAATTTTACACTGTTTTAAATTTTCCAAAAAAGGCGCATATGTAAAATACGGATGATCAGGAACTAAATTTTAAATATTTATCAGGACTAAATTTTGATCTCGAAACCATTTCATCCCACTCTGGACCAGATAAAGGAAAGGAGTATACAAATTCACCATTAAAAGTTACTGAACCTAAGTTATTATTATGGTCAACTTTTAAAAGTAAATGGTTCCATTCTCCATAAGAGTTGTACTTAACATTACCAATAGGTTTCATATCATCTGGAGCTGGTGCTTGATGATGCTAGTGTATTTGGTCCAGCAAAATTTTCATTATCTAATACTTGAATTTCTGGGGCCTGTCTTCCAAGGAGCATCAACTATGGAATCTCAACCACCATAAGAAAACACCACTATTACACTCCTTTTGGGATTTTCCATTCAAGAGATAACTCAAAATTTGTATATGATTTTTCAGTTAAAATATCATTACCCATACTTGCATTATCATCATTAGAGTCTAAAACTAACTCTCCATTTTCTATACTCCAAGCATCAGACATTTTATCACTATTGTATTGATGCCATCCATCCAATGACTTACACACATCAAACAAATATGTCCATTCTGAATTTTGTGAAAATCCTATTTATTTCATTGAAAGTATGATTAAGGGGTAACGTTTTTTCATTGCAATGTTTTTTACAATTTAAAAATAATAATTAACTAAATATTTATTAGTTAATTTAATTAAGGTGTTTAAGTTAATAAAAGAAAACAAATTATTGAAAATGATAGTCCAGTAAGACCTTGAATTAGAGTAGCAGTTGTAAAAATTTTACAACCTCTTTATCTTCAAATTTGAATATTTTGTAACAACCCAAAAGTAGCTATCATTTACGTGAGAAACTGTCATAGCTCCAGAACCAATAGAAGTTATTAAAAGTACTTTTCAATTTCACCAATAATTCCGATTTGATCAATAAGAGGTGATACTAAGGCACATGTTGTGATAATTGCAACTGTTGATGAGCCCTGAACTGTCTTAATTAAAGCTGCAATTAAAAAAACAGATACCAGCCCATAAATACCATTGAAATTTACTATGCCCAGAGATTCAATTACTCCTGATTCCCTTATTATAAATCCTAATGCTCCTCCTGCACAGTAATTAGTAATATATCTAAAGAGTTTTTTAGAGAATTTCCAATCCATTTTGAGATATTTTTGGAATCATCTCTTTTAATAAATCCTATTGAGATAATAAGTCCAACAAATAGTGCAATTTCAGGTTTACCAATAAAGCCAATAAAATTTGTTAGCTGGTTTTCAATAATATTGAAAGAAGGGTATTTTAATAATGTTGAAATTGATATTAAAATAATTGGAATAATGATTGGAAGAAAAGCAGAAATTTTTTTTTCATGATTTAGGCTATTAGAAGCTTTATTATCACTACTTAATTTAAAGTCTTTTTTTAATAAAACTCTCATCCATATGTATCCTGAAAGGGATACTGCTGTTCCAATAATCAATCCTAATAATAATAGCAAGCCAACATCAGCACCTATTAAAGCTGAGGCTGCAAGAGGACCAGGGGTAGGGGGAAATAAAACATGAGCTGAGTAAAACCTGTTGCTAGACATACTGTCAGAATGATCATTTTCTTTCCAGATACTTTTAGAGATTTCTTTAATAATTGAGGACATTAGTATAAATGCTGCATCACAAAATACAGGTATGGATATAATGAATCCAAGGATGTTAAATGTTAGAGGAATCTTTGATAATCCAAATATTGAAATGAAAGTTGCCACCATTTTATTAGTTGCACCTGTTTCTTGAAGAAACTTTCCTAAGATAGTCCCAATAATTATAATAGGTCCAATTGAGAATATTATGTTTTTAAAACCAACGAATGTTAGGTTTAGAGTCTCAGAAAAATCAATTTTTAAAAATAATCCACTTAAAATTGAAATAAAAAGTAAGGCGAAATATGGTTTTATCTTCATGTTTTTGTTATGCTCCTCATTAACTGTTTTGAGCACATATAACCAGGAGTTCCTGCAACACTTCCACATGGGAAACTTCCAGCTCCACAATAAAAAATATTATCATATTCATAATATGAGTAAAAATTATCTTTATTGTTACTAAAAGTTCTTTTTTCATAATTCTGATTCCCAGTTAATGTTGTGTGGTCAATATTTCCTTTTGGAAAAAGAAAAGTTTCATTCAGGTCCATAGGAGTCAAAAATTTTGAAAAAACAATATCTTCAGGATTTTCTATATGAGGAATTACTTTTGAAATAATTCTATCTTTTATATCAGACAAATTATCTGCTTTTTTATCAAAACTTAGATTTTTAGTAAAGAAAATTAATTTATCATAATCTTCATGATTGTCCATATTTCTTTGAGCACTTCCCTCAGGATAAATTTGAATAAATCCAGGAAAGTAATCACCATTATTTTTTAAAGCTTTTTGACTCGCATTTTCAAAATCTTCAAGTGAGTCAACTGAAAAAATAAATCTAAAAGAATCAGAATACTTATTTGCATCTTTCCATCTTACAGGATTTTTAAAAAAAGCTGTTACTTTTCCACTAGTTCCAATTAAATCCAAACTATTCTGATTTTCAAAGTCTTTAATAAGTTTTGAAGGGGTTATAGGATCTGTAGCAAAAATTAGATGATCGTAATTTAATTTAGTGTCTTTATTGTTTTTAGTAAATAAAATAGATTGTTCAGAACTATCAACTTCTTTAATGTTTGATTCTAAATAAAATTTAACCCCAAGTTCTTTATTTATTTCAGTTAAGTTCTCAGTTATCTTCCATATTCCTGTCTTTACAAATCCCCAGTATCCATCAAATATTGATCCTGAATCCATCAAAGGAATTGTAAATGCTGTTCCTGGGTCATAAATTGAAGCAGGTCCACTTTCAATTACTGTCATGCCCATATAAAGTTTAGCTTTTTCAGAAGAAAAGTAATGATCTAAAAGATCTTTAGCTGAACCACTAACCCAAAGACTAGTAAGCTCTTTTCCTAAAAATTGATTTGCTAACTCGATTGAGGGACTTGTTGCGTTTTTATATAATTTTTGAATGAACTCAACTACTTTATTTTCATCATTTCTAAATTCATCAACCTTACCGGTCTCTCCCCATTTATGTTTAAGTTCTTTTTCAAGTCTGTCATTATCTTGATATATTCTTGTAGAAGTTTCCTCACCGTTAAAATATACAAGCTTTGGATTTTTTGGGTAGTAAGCATGAACTTTTTTGCTAAGACCAGTTTCATTAAAAATAAAATCAGGCATCATACCTAAAACAGTTGCTCCGTATGCAAAATCAACTTTTTTATTATCTATTGAGACTGTATCTTTTATACATGCCCCTCCAGTAAATGATTTTTTTTCAATAATCTCAACTTGGTATCCATTTTTTGCAAGATAATTTGCAGCAACTAGTCCATTAATTCCACTACCAATAACAACTACTTTCATCATAATTATAATCTAATATATTATAAATGGTTTATTTAATATTTATATAAATCAAAAAAGGAGATCATTTGATCTCCTTTTAGAAATGAAAATAATAGAAGTTATTATCTCATTGAAAAGTCTGCATAGGCACCAGTCCCATGTTCTGCTATATCTAAACCTTGTGTCTCCTCTTCATCTGACACTCTAAGTCCCATTATTGCTTTAACTGCAAGAGCAATTATAATAGTACAGATTACACAAAAAGCTCCTACAATTCCAACACTTGCAAGTTGAACCATAAATTGATCGAAACTAGCAGATGCTCCAAATATACCTACTGCTAAAGTTCCCCAGATTCCAGCGAATAAGTGGACAGGTATTGCACCTACTGGGTCATCAAGCTTACATTTATCTAATAATGCAACACCTAGAACTACAATTACACCTCCAATTGCTCCAATTATTATTGCTTCTGTAGGACCCATCTGGTCTGCACCAGCTGTTATTCCGACTAAACCTCCAAGTACACCGTTCATAAACATTGTCAAATCAAGATTTTTATATAAAAATCCAGAAAACAATGCTGCACCAAGCCCTCCAGCTGCTGCTGCGAGACACGTCGTTACAAGAACAAGAGAGGTATTTGCTGGATCAGCAGATAATACTGATCCTCCATTAAATCCAAACCATCCCAACCAAAGTATAAGAACTCCAGCCGCTGATAATGGTATGTTAGAACCTGGAATAGCTAAGGCTTTTCCATCACTATCAAATTTTCCTTTTCTCGCTCCTAAAAGATATATAATGACTAATGCTCCCCATCCACCAACAGAATGAACTAATGTAGATCCAGCAAAATCATAAAATCCTACTTCATCTGTTAAAGACGAAAGAAACCCAGATCCCCACTGCCATGATCCTACAATTGGATAAACAATGGAAACATATAATAATACAATTAGCATAAACGAATTAATTTTTATTCTCTCCGCAACTGCTCCAGAAATTATTGTTCCGGCTGTTGCTGCAAACATTCCTTGGAATAAGAAATCAGTCCAATAAGTATAACCTTCACTATATGAAAGATCTGCAGCTGCAGCTGCATCTAAACCAGCCCCAGCAAATCCAAGTACACCTCCAAATGCTCCTATAATATTAAAATCTCCTGGATACATTAAATTAAAGCCAATAAAACAATAAGTTATCAGCCCCATAGTTATTATAAAGAAGTTTTTGAATAAAATATTTATTGTGTTTTTTTGTCTTGTAAGTCCAATTTCTAAAAAAGAGAACCCAAGATGCATAAAAAATACTAATGCTGCACACAGCATCATCCAGACATTATTTGTTGTTAATAGTTCCATAATTTTTAATTAAATGATTTATTTCCTTTTTCACCCGTTCTTATTCTGTAAGCTTCTTCACATGGAAGTATGAAAATCTTACCATCACCAACATTACCTGTAGCTCCAGATTTGATTATAGCATCAACTGTAGCATCAACGAATGTGTCCGAGACAACAATTGATAAATATCTTCTTTGGATATCTTTAGTGCTATAAGTAATACCTCTGTATACTTTTCCTATCTTCTCATTTCCAACTCCGGTTACATCCCAATAGCTGAAAAAATAAACCTCTGCATCATGCAAAGCTTTAACTACTTCGTCAAATTTTGACTTTCTAATAATTGCTTCTATTTTTTTCATAACGGTTTGAGTTTAAAAACTAACTCCAAATACTAAAAACGCTGCTTCTGCATCAGGATTTAGGATAAATGATCCAAATACTGGAAGTGCAAATGAGTCAGAGATTTGTATTTCTTTAGATCCACTAAAAGACATATTTACAATTCCACTTCCTCCATTAGCATACCATGCATCTCCTTGATCATCACCATAACCAATTGCAATATCAACTGGACCGGCTCCAAAAGCTAGCTCCACATATAAAGCTTCTACATCAGTAAAATAACCTGCGAGTAAATCTACACCACCAATGGATGTTGATCCACTAATCTCTGTATAGTCTCCTTCAAAAAAACCATAACCATCGCTGTCATATAGACCACCTTCACCTGGGAAAGTGTAGTTAGTAACTGTAAGTGCAAATGGACCAAAATCATAGCTTAAATAAGCATCTAATTCATTACCACCACCGTTAGCTGTAGTAGGGAAACTTCCCCAAACACCAGCTTCTAAATTTCCAGAACCAAGAGTCATATATGGTTGAATGTGAGCTCCTGATCCAAACTGAGTACCTCTCCAAACGTAAGAACTTACTAGATCTGCTCCAAAATCTTGAGAATATGAAATATTGCTAGATAATATTGCGATCGTAGTTAAAACACCAGTTCTTATAGTTTTAGAAAGGGATAATTTAAATAGTTTCATAATTATATTTTTTGATTAAAAAATCAAATCTATATTATAGCACTATTATAAAAACTTATTTTCTTTGGAAAGATTCCATTTTTATTAAAATAATATTTTACAATAAGAAATATTTAGAAAAATGAAATTTGAGTAGTCTTTTTTTTAGAATTTTATAAAGATTAAGATTTAATCTTTGTAACTAATTTCAAATAATATTTCATTTCTTCTGTTGTAGAACTTTGTTGGAGCATCATATGAAAGTACATAGAAGTCATAATTATCTCAAGTCCATTATTTTCAAGAATAGATTTGAGTTCATTTCTATGTAATCACAGTTTGATTTGCTAAAAATTAAAGGAGGTTTAATCTTAATTACATTATTAAATGGACCATCAATACTAGATAGGATTCCAAAATCCTTTAACCTATTTATAATGTATTGAGCTTCCTCACTTTGCGGTTTGTTGTCATAATCAAGAAATTCAATACCTAAGAAAAGTCCTTGACCTCTTACATCTGCAATAATCCTATTTTCTTTTGCCAGTTTTTTTAGTTCTTTTTTAAAGTAATCTCCAACCACTCTAGCATTTTTCTGAAGATTTTTTTTCTTAACAGTTTTAAGAACTTCTAGTGCGATTGAACACGAAACAGGATTTCCTCCAAATGTGTTAAAAAACTCCATTCCATTTGCAAAACTCTCTGCAATTTCTTTGGTGCAAACAACTACTCCAACTGGATGGCCATTTCCAATAGGTTTTCCAACTGTAATAATATCAGGAATAACATTATGTTCTTGAAAACCCCAAAAAGTTTTACCCATTCTTCCACATCCTACTTGAACCTCATCTGATATACAAACACCTCCATTTTTTCTAACTTCTTTATAAGCCTTTTTTAAAAATCCTTTGGGCAATTCTACTTGACCTCCACAACTTATAATTGGCTCTATAATAAATCCGCCAAGCCCTCTTTTCTTTCGTTTAATTTTTTTTATTTGTTTTCTTATTTCATCAACATATTTTTCCTCTTTTGTATCTCCTTTATATTTTCCATTAAAATTATTTGGAATAGGAATTACGTGAGTATTTTCAGGTGCTCCACTACCACCCTTTCCATCAAATTTGTAAGATGAAATGTCAACACATATATTAGTATTTCCATGATAACCATGTTGAGATACTATTATGTCATTGTTTCCTGTGTGAGCTTTCATCATCCTTATTGCTAATTCATTAGCTTCACTTCCTGAGTTAACATAATGAACAACATTTAGTTCATTGGGCAAGGTGCTAAGTATTTCTTTTGTAAGATGGTTTATGTTTTCATGTAAATATCTAGAGTTAGTATTAAGAACTGACATTTGACTTTTACCAACACTTACTACTTCTTCATTTTCATGCCCTACATGAGCGACATTATTTACTGTATCTAAATATTTGTTGCCTTTATGATCAATTAAATAAACTCCTTCTCCACGGACTATCCTAATTGGTTTATTGTAATGAAGTTTAAGACTTTTTCCTATATGTTTTTTTCGATAATCTATTATCTGAGTATTAGTCTGATTTGTAATTGAGCTCAGTCCTTTTTTCTTAAATAGAATATTTGGATCTGGACATATATCTTTCCAAACATCTTCTTGCTTTGAATAACATACACCTGGATAATCAACTTTAAAGTTTAACATGGAAAGCATAATTTGGAAATGAAGATGAGGTGCCCAATTTCCATTCTCAGGATAATTTGCAACCTCTGCAATTATTTCTCCCCTCTTAACTTTTGAGCCTATTTTATTCTTCAACACGCTATCTACTGAGTTATGTCCGTATAATGTAAAAAATTCAAAGTCCTCAACATAATGCTTTATAATTACTAGTCCTCCATATTCTTTATTCCCTTTATCATTCACCGCAGCTACTATTTCACCATCATAAATACTACTAACTTTTGTCCCTACTGGGACCCAAAAGTCTAAACCTAAGTGGATAGTCCTATTCTCCTCACCTTCATTCCCAACTTTTTCATATGTATTTGAAGAATAGATTGATCTTGGTTCGAGATATCCACCAGAGATAATATAATCAGGTATAGTTTTTTGTAGTTTTTCAATTTTAAATTGAAAAAAATCTAAATCCTCAATCTCATTTCTAGTACCTAACCAGTTACTGCCTATACTTAAATCTAGGTTATAAAATTTTGTTTTATTTATTTCAGGTAATAGATCTCCAATAAAGAATCTATTTTTTTTTGCCCACTTATCAAATTTCTTTTTACCAGGATGAGCATCTAATGAGCATGCTTTTCTAAATGAATAATATGCAAACTCTGAATCAATTTCACTCCATTTATAAAGAAGATTCCATGCAGATTTTTCACTTATTAAAAGATATTTGTTATCAGGCTCTTTATATTTATTAATAGATGATTTAGTTACTGAAATAACTAACCTCATTGCGATTAGATTATACAATAGTTTTAATTCATTGTCTTTAACCTTTCTGTTTTGATTATATCCTTCTAGTATATCTATACATCCAGAAAGAGGATCATTTAGATTCATTATTCCATATGAACAAGTAATTGCAAGATCATTAATAGTTTGAGAAAATACCGCATCACCAAAATCAATTACTGACTTTACAGTTGGATTTAAAAAATCATTACTAACAATAATATTGTTATCATTAATATCGTTGTGAATAATTGATTTTTCAAGCTTTTGGTAGAGATGAAGATTATCTTTAAAATTTTTAATAAATTTTTTTAAAATCTTAATTTTTTCATGGTCAAATTTATCTAAATAACTTTCTACCCATAGTGATTTTGCAACATCCCACTCAATTTCTTTATCAGCATAAGGATGTTTAAAATCTTGCAATGATTTTGATAATTCAGAACATAAAAATCCTAATTCATATCGTAATGATTTTGTTATTGGATTAACTGAGCTCCATAATCTTCCATCTATCCAACTCATTAATCTTACAGACCTATCATATCCATGACCATCTTGAATAATAGATGATTTTTTATTATCAGTTGACAAAACTAATTTAGGTAGTTCAATCTTAGAATTTTTATTTAAATGTTCTAGCAATAGGACTTGATAGTCAATGTATTCTTGCTCAAAACTTGATCTAGATATCTTCAATAAATACTTTTTAGAATTATTTAAGACTACTTTGAAGTTAAAGTCAATCTCTCCATCAAGCAATGAGATTTCTCCATCTAAATTATATATAGATTTTAAAATTTTTGCAGCTTCTTTTATTGATATTTTAGATTTATCAAAGCTCATTAGGTAAGAGAAAATTATTTTGTAAATTAATCAAATGGAATGGTATTTAAAAGTAATCAATTCTTATTTTGATTTTAACGGAAGATCCAGAAGAATGGAGTATTGGATGTTTGTTTTTATCAATTCTCTTATTTCAATCTTCTGCCTGCTATTGGACAATATGCTTGGAACCACCTGGGCTATCGGATATGGACCTATTTATATAGGATATGGTCTTGCAGTTTTTATCCCAAGTTTAGCTGTAGCAATAAGAAGACTCCACGATGTAGGTAAATCTGGATGGTACTACTTACTTGTACTAATTCCAATAATTGGAGCTATATGGCTTATAGTTCTTTTTGTGACAGAAGGAGAGCAAGGCGAAAATCAATTTGGACCAAATCCAAAGAATGATAACTTTGAAAACAGGGATTTCTAAATTTTAAAAATTATGGAGCTGGATTTGGTATTTTTTCATTTACTAGATTGATCTCCGAAATAACTTCATCGGATAGTTTAATATTAATACTATTTATATTTTCTTTCAACTGATCCATTGATGTAGCCCCAATTATATTACTAGTAACAAATGGTCTATCATTTACAAATGCTAGGGACATTTCTGCTAAAGTCATATTATGCTTTTGTGATATTTCATAATACATATCAATCGCCTTAGCACAATTAACGTTGCTAAATCTTGATAAATTTGGAAATAGCTTAAGCCTACTATTTTCTGGCATTTCACCATTTCTGTATTTTCCAGAAAGCACCCCAAACCCAAGAGGTGAATATGCTAACAATCCAACGTTTTCTCTTTTACATATTTCTGCATTACCAACTTCAAAAAGTCTATTTAAAAGGGAATATGGATTTTGAATAGTTATCATTTTAGGTAACCCAATTTTAGAGTATTCAATAAACTTCATGAACCCCCAAGGATTTTCATTTGATAAACCAACATATCTTACTTTACCCTCATCAACTAGTTTTTTTAGTTTTTCCAAAATCTCTTGAAAGTTATCTTCCCATCCATCATTAGCATATGTAAAGCCTCTTTTTCCAAAAAAGTTTGTCATTCTCTCTGGCCAGTGTAGTTGATATAAGTCCAAGTAATCAGTTTTAAGTCTTTTTAAACTTCCATTTATTGCATCTTCAATTGAGTTTCCTTTAAATCCTGTTTTTCTAATATGAGCTGTGTAGTCTCCAGGTCCAGCAATTTTTGAAGCTAATATGATTTTTTCTCTATTATTTCTTGATGATAACCAATTGCCAATTATTCTTTCAGTATCAGCATATCTCTCGGGAGTAGCAGGAACTGGATATAACTCTGCAGTATCAAAAAAGTTTACACCGTGATCTAAACTATAATCCATTTGTTCAAAAGCTTCAGACTCAGAATTTTGTCTACCCCATGTCATAGTACCAAGACAAATTTTACTTACTTCAATATTTGTCCCAGGTAGTTTATTGTATTCCATTATTTATATTAATTAATTTATTTTGACGAGAAGCCGCAAAATATAAAATTTTGAGTGGTTTCAAAAGGAGTTGTATGATTTATATATTCATAATCATTAATTGATAGATCTCCATCACAAAATAATTTTTCAAGAGAGTCTTTATCATACTGTGAAATATTTAAACCACTACATTTTAATGGCCCTGATTTCGAGAAAGTACCAACAACAAAATTTTTGGCAAATTCATTAACTATTTTGACATATCTTTTGATTTCTGTCTTTTCAGTTAAAAAATGAAATACAGCTCGATCATGCCAAAAAGAGTATTGAATTTTTGGATTAAAATCATTTATATCACTAACAATCCAATTTACATTATCAGAATCTTTTCCTAATCTATCTTTAACCCTGTTGATAGCATTTCTAGAAATATCAAGTACAGATATATTTTTGTATCCGTTGTTAATCAGGTAGTCAACAAATTTACTCTCACCCCCGCCAACATCAATGATGGGTGATGATTTATCAATATTAAATTTCTCAAGAAACTTAATTGATGTAACTGGAACTTCTTGTGTCCATGACACTTCACTAGGACTCTTTTCTTTGTAAATTTTATCCCAATGAGATTTTGTTGACATATTTAAATTTACAAAAACTAGTTATAAAATATATGTAATTTGCGATACTTAAAGATATTTAAGTGAGCCAAAAAAAACTTCTTAGACAAATGGGACTTATGCTTGTTACAGCTACAGGTATATGTTCAATGATGGGTGCCTCAATAAATGTAATACCATTTATGATTCAAAAGAACGTTCCAGGAATTGGTCCATATGTAGTCCCAGCATTTTTATTTGCCGCAATACCTGCAATCTTTGCTGCATACTCATATGCAATTTTATCCTCTTCAATGCCTAGAGCAGGGGGAAGCTATCTATATGCAAGTAGAGGACTTAACCCATATCTTGGATTTATAGCAAGTTTTTCCCAGTGGTTTGGATTGTCAATAGTTATAGGAGTTATTGCATATATTATTGTACCATTTATAAGAGACATCTTTTATAATTTAGGCTTAATAAGTATTTCAGATTTTCTAGAAGTAGGATATGTAAGATTATCAATATCATTGATTTTAATATGGGTATTTGTATATGTAAATATAATTGGTGGAAAGCTTTATAGAAATACGCTAATTCCAATGTTATTCATAATGTTTGCTCTTGGGAGTATAGTTATTGTCTCTGGACTATTATTTAATCAAAATGATTTTATTGAAGCAGTATTTGAAATTGAAAAAAGGGAAATAACTTCAATTCAATATAAACAGTTTGATTGGAGGGTTTTTCTAACTGCATCTACTTTACTTTTCTCAAGTTTTATTGGTTTCGATGCAATTGCTCAAACTGGAAATGAGGCAAAAAATCCAACTAAAAATATTCCTAGAGCAATATTACTGGCAATATTTATAGTTTCAATTTATTATATACTTTTTACCATATCTGTATATAATATTGTGCCATGGAACTTTGTAGCTGATGAATCATTAATTAAGGATATTACTGCACCAGGACTATTAAGTTATGTTTTACCACCATTTTGGGGAATATTAATAATTCTCGGAGCAACAATTGCACTAATAAATGACTTGCCTGCAATGATTTTATCTGTATCAAGATTAATGTTTGCTTGGTCTAAAGACAAGATTTTTCCTAAGAAAGTTTCACGTATTCATGAAAAGTATAATACTCCACATATATCAATATTTGTTGTTGGGGTTGTAGCAAGTGTTGGTTCAATAGGTTCTCACTTCGCAGGTGATTTTTTTCTTGGTATTGATATAATGGTAACTTCAATGATGATAAATTTTTTACTAATGTGTATTACTGTAATTACAATCGCTAAGGTTAACCCAAAACTATATAAAGAAATCACAATATTAAAAAATAGATCACTTCAAAAAATTATTGGATACTTAGGCTCAGTTGTAATAGTTGTTTTTTTAGTAATTCATACTTATAAAGATTTGACATCAGAAGTGGATGCTTGGTATTTCCATTCAACATTCATATACCTGATTGTTATGACTTTAGCATCATTATATTTTCTTATACGATGGATAAAGATTAAAAGAAACAATAAACATATTTTTAAATCTTTACCATCTGAGTAATGCAAGAAAGAATTAAAATATCAGATAAGCTTTCAGTTCCAAGAGTTTTAATAGGTCTATGGCAGATAGCTGATATGGAAAAAGATGGTAAAACATTAGATCCCAATATTACTTCAAAGTACATGAATTTATATGCTGAAAATGGATTTACTTCTTTTGATATGGCAGATCACTATGGATCTAGTGAAATAATTGCAGGAGTTTTTAAAAATAATTACCAAAATAATTCTGATATAAATCTTTTCACTAAATGGGTACCTACCCCTGGGAAAATAGATAGAAAATTAACAAAGGATGCTGTATTAAAATCTTTAAGTAGGATGAATCAATCTCAAATTGACCTTATGCAATTTCATGCTTGGCAATATTCTGACCCAAGCTGGATTGATGCGCTTTTTTATCTTGATGAATTAAGACGTGAAGGACTAATTAAAAATATTGGGGTAACAAATTTTGACTCGGTACATTTAAGAATTGCATTATCTAGTGGAATTAAATTAGTTTCAAATCAAATATGTTATTCATTACTTGATAGAAGAGCAAGTGGAGAAATGTCAAAAATTTGTCAAGAATTTGGCATTAAATTATTTGCATTTGGGACTCTTGCTGGAGGATTTCTGTCCAAAAAATGGTTAGGTAAGAAAGAACCTAAAATTAGTGATGATCTAAACTGGTCTCAGATGAAATATAAAAGATTTATTGATGTGACAGGAGGATGGACAAAATTTCAGAATCTCTTAGAAACTTTAGATGAACTATCAATAAGAAATAATACTTCAATTTCAAATATTTCAAGTAGATACATTCTTGAAGATCCAAATGTTGCTTCAGTTATAATTGGAGCAAGATTAGGAGAAAGCGATCATATAAGCGATAACAAAAAAATATACGATGTTAATTTTAGTGAAGAGGATAAGAAACTATTATCTAAATCATTAAATTTATTAGATGTAGTTCCAGGAGATTGTGGTGATGAATATAGAAAGCCTCCATTTCTTACTGCATCTGGTGATTTAAGTCATCATTTAAGTTCAATGCCAAAAGTTTATGAAATTTCTAAAGTGACAAAAAAAAGAGAAAATATTTCAAGTAATACTAGTTGGGAAGAAATGGCTAGTTATTCAAGGGCAGTTAAATATGGTAATAGAATAATTGTCTCTGGAACAACAGCTACTCATAACGAAAAAGTTATTGGTAAAAATGATCCTATTGCTCAAACAAACTTCATTATTGATAAGATAGAAGCAGCAGTTTCCTCATTAGGTGGAAGTCTAAGTGATATTGTTAGAACAAGAATTTTTGTAAAAAACATGGATGATTGGAAAGATATTGCAGAAACTCATGGTAAAAGATTTAAAGAAATTAATCCTGCTAACACATTAGTTCAAGCTAATCTTGTGGGGGAGGATTATCTTGTGGAAATTGAAGCAGAAGCTATAATTGAGTAATATGTTTTCAATCAAAATAGATAATGATATAGTTCAAGAAATTAAAGAGGTTGAGATTACAAATATTATACCTCATGAGAAAGTTCTAATAGATAAAAAAGAAGTTTTAAAAGAGAATTTAAAGTATAAAGATGATCAACTTATAATCTCAACAATTTTAATCTGCAGTCAGTCAAACATGATTATTGATGGTCATCATAGATATACTGCATTAAAAGAGCTAGGATATAAAAAAGCTCCAGTCACATTAGTTAATTATTTTTCTGATAAGATAATTACAGATGAAAAAGACAGCTTCTCAAAAAATGAAATTATATCAAACTCCAAAAAAGGAAGTCTATATGAACCAAAGTCTACAAGACATTTAATTTTTTGCAACAATACAAAAAGTTGGCATCCTATTACTTTAATATCTTCTTGGTATCCCTTAAAAAATAAATAAGTTAGTTACCAATTCTTGAAAATAGCCAAGCTTCTTGAGAATTTGGCTTCATTACAACAAGTGTCTCTTTTCCTAGAAAATATTCTAAAGCATATTCTTCATTTGTATCAGTTCTGTAGACTAATATTTTATCATTAATAAATTCTAAATTACCCTCAGCAAGCACTGAGAACTTATCACTTCTTGTAAAAGAATTATCTAGTTGAATTAATAATATTTCACTTTCATTATTTAGCCAATATCCGTAAATATTAGAAGGATTTTCAATAGCTGAATATGATAAAGAACTTATAAAAAGAGTTAAAGAAATAATGAAATTTTTCATGGTTTTTTTATGGGTTTAAATTTTGTGCAAAATTAAGAATTTTCCCATAAATTTTCATCGATATTTAGAACTAATTATCTATGTTTTAAGAAAAATAACAATTTTTAAATTTTAGCTTAACCATTATTTAATTTTAGAAAATTTTAACCCTGCATTCAACTCAAGCCTTTGCAGAATTTCATCACCCATTGCAGTTGAGGGTGTTAATAATCCATAAGAATTGTTTAAGGAATCTTTGGCAAGACAAACAGCGCTTTCAGCAAGCATTTTAGAAGTTGAACCGTATCCAGGATCTCTGTCTCCAGTAACTTTATAAATTGAAGTAATAGACTCATTAAATACATAGAATCTTATATTAAAGTAGCCAGATTCTCTTTCTTTTTTGTTTGGACCTTGGCCAGGATTAGGTGAAAGAATATTAAAAATTCTCTTCATAATTGATCCAGGCTTTGCAGCTAGAAAAATTAATGGTATAGAGAACAAGATTCCTCTTATTCTACCCATAAATCCATCTCCAGTCATTACAGCTTCATCATATCTAAAATTTTTTCCATACTTGTAATTTGATAGAGCATTAGATCTCCTCACAATTTTTGTATTAATCCCAGCCATTAAAAAAGGAGCAATCCATTTTTTTATTTTTTTATCAAAAATTACAGAGCTCAAATCTCTTTTATCAGGCCCATTTTTTTCTCCTTCTGGATTTAAACCATATGGGTTAATTAAATCCTTCCTAATCTCTTTATTTTTTGAAGCTTCGCTAATTATATTATTTATACTTGCATATGTACCACCACTATAACCTCCTTTTGCTCCAGCAACTCTCATACTAATTTGTAGGTCTTTCTTTAAAATATCTTTATAAATAAAGTATACACCCATATCTGAGGGTATAGAATCAAACCCGCAACTATTTACAATTTTTACTTTATTTGACTCTGCCTTCTTATGATAGAAATCTATCATTTTTCTAATCCATTGAGACTCTCCTGCTAGATCACAATAATCAGTACCTGATTCTATACAAGACTTTACAATTAAAGATCCATATTTTGAATATGGCCCAACAGTCGAACAAATAACCTTTGTTCTCTTTGTAACTTTATTAAGTGATACCTCATCAAAACTATCTGCAATAAGAATTGGTATACTAGTATCCAAATAACTATCTCTCACAGATGCTAATTTGGCTTTATCTCTTCCAGCTATTGCCCATTTTAGATCTTTAGAATTATATTTTTGAAATAAATATTCAGCTACAAGCCTACCTGTAAATCCGGAAGCTCCCCATATTATAATATCAAACTCTCTTTTATCTTGTGACATATTTTTATCTATTGGGGATTAAATGAAACTTGGTTAAAATTAAAAGAATATTTACCTTCTGTAAACAAAATTTTAATAAATATAAAAAATGACTGCTTCATCTCAGAGAATATTATCATATATATACTTTATAATTGCAATTATTGCTTTAATATCCATAACAAAAAGAGTTATTGGACCTTTAGATTATGATATTGTAATTATTAATGGAGAAGTATTTGATGGTTCAGGAAGTGAATCAAAAATTCAAGATATTGGAATTATAGGAGATGAGATAATTAGGATTGGAAATATTGAATCAAATAATGCCTTAAAAATAATTGACGCTTCAGGTCTGGTAGTCTCACCTGGTTTTATTGATACACACGCTCACCTTGATCCAATGGATAATTTTATAAATCTCTCAGATGGTGAAAGTCACGTAAGGCAAGGTGTAACTACAAGTTTTGGAGGACCAGATGGAAGAGGAGTGCCATTGAAATATGGTTTTAAAGAATTCCTAGACTCTATTGAAAAAGTTGGAGTTGGTATGAATGTTGGATTTTTAACTGGTCATAATAAAATTAGAAGAGTAGTAATGAACCTAGAAAATAGGGATCCAACTGAAGATGAATTGAATGAAATGAGGATGCTTGCAAGTAAGGCTATGGAGGAAGGCGCATTTGGTATTTCTACTGGGTTAAAGTATCTACCTGGAAATTTTTCTAAAGTTGAAGAAGTGATTGAAATTTCTAAAGAAATATCAAAAATGGGAGGTATATATACTACACATCTTAGAGATGAAGGATTAAAAATAATTGATGCTGTTAATGAAGCAATTCAAATTTCAAAAGAGGCTGATATAAATGTAGTCCTTACACATCACAAGGTTATTGGAAAGCCAATGTGGGGCAAAAGTGAAATGACTCTTTCCTTAGTTGATTCAGCAAGACAAAAAGGAATTAAAATTATGACAGATCAGTATCCATATAGTGCAAGTCACACAGGTATAAATGTATTAATTCCTACATGGGCCAGAGCTGGTGGTAGTGATGAATTTAAAAATAGAGTATCTGATGAAGAAACAAGAAAAAAAATTGAGGAAGAAATAGTCTTTAATATTTTAAATGATAGAGGAGGAAATGATTTAAATAGAGTTCAATTCTCAAGAGTAAGTTGGAATCCAGATCTTGAAGGAAGGACTCTTAAAGATTGGGCATTAATGAAAGGTTTAGAACCTACTGTAGAAAATGGAGCTAAACTTGTAATTGAAGCTGAATTAAATGGAGGGGCAGGATGTATTTTTCATGCTATGGATGAATCAGATGTTAAAAATATAATGAAGTATCCTCATACTATGATTGCTTCAGATGGAAGACTATCTGAGCCGGGAGTTGGACATCCACATCCTAGAGCTTATGGAACCTTTCCCAGAGTTTTAGGAAAGTACGTAAGAGAAGATAAAGTTCTAGAATTAAGTGAAGCTATTTATAAAATGACACATCTCCCTGCAATTGCTTTTGGAATTAACGATAGGGGATTGATAAAAAAAGGTATGAAAGCAGATATAACAATTTTCGATAAAAACACAGTAAAAGATAATGCTACTTTTACATCACCTCATCAATATCCAGATGGAATTAAGTATGTAATAGTAAATGGAAAGTTAGCAGTAGATGATTTTAATTTTATGGGACTTAAGGCCGGTGAAGTTTTAAGAAAAAATTTAAATCCTTAATCAGGAACCCACTCATAAAAATTAGACAAATCATTTTTTTTAAAACCTGTTTCGGGATATAAATTATTACCTATTTTATTTGACTTTTCAGTTTCAAGCATCATACCGCATGCATTTGACTCTTTAACAAGTTCTTTTGCTTTATCAATTAGTAGTTTTGAATATCCATTACCTCTATACTCACTATCAACAAATAAATCATTTAAAAGCCAGTATTTACTAACTCTTGTAGATGAAAATAGGGGATATAATTGTACAAAACCTGTTAGTATATTATTGACTTCACATACAAATACTTTAGAATCTTTATTACTTAATCGACTTTCAAGAAATTTTTTAGAAATATCAATATTTGATTCTTTTCCATAGAACATTCTATATGAATCAAAAAGTTTTGATAGTTGATCTAAGTCTGATGTTTCTGCTTCTCTAATATTCATTTGTCTTTTATTTAGTTTTAATAAATTTATAAATTCTTATGAGTAAGTTAAAGTCATATATAATTGTAAGCTACATTTTGGGGTTGATTTTCTTTTTAATCCACAACTTTGACTTTGAGTCATTTATTTTAATTGATCCTTTAATGCTTGTTTTAATTCTTAATGTACCTTCTTTTATAGTTGGATCTTTATTTTATTTAATTAAAAAAAGATTATTTTGGGTTTTCTACACTCTAATTTTTATAATTATAACTAGCTTGTTCTCAGCTTGGTCTATAATTGAAATCTATACTGGAGGAGATTGGGGTAAGATATTATAGTATTAATCCAGTTCTTTAACTCTAATATTTTTAAACTCAATAGGATGACCTTCAGATTGAAGAGATATATACCCTTCTTTTAAAGGGTTACCAACTTTATCAGTAAAGTTTTCAGACAAGTATGTTCCTCCGTAACGAATATTAGAGTATGACATTACTGTGTCTTTATCAATTATGTGGTGAACAATTGAATCAGAATAAACAAGGAACTCAACACTCACCCATTCTTCACTGTGAATTGTTTTTGAAGTAGAGTTAACACAGTGCTGCATAGCTTGAGTTCCATTTATGTCAACCTCAGTTCCAGGAGAACACATATTAAGTGTTGGTCTATCATTTACACCAGAGCCTCCAAGAAATTGTCCTTCTATACTTACAGGAAATCCTTGATCTAAAAACATTTGATTTGGATGTTCAGAATGAAGCATCACTCCACTGTTTTTATAATTCCAAGCGTCATTCTCGTTTGTAAATGAATTAACATGTTCCCCATAAAATCTATAATCAAGCTTTAAATGGTAATTTTTAAATTTTTTATCTGTGTAAAAAATATGCCCAAAATTTTCATCAAATAAATCATAATCTTCATATGTCACTTTGATAGTACCATCACCAACTCTAAAAGTATTTTTATGATTATCATTTAATTCATACCCAGCTATCTTCATTTCCCAACCATCTAAACTTTTACCATCAAATAAACTAATCCATTTACTAGAGTCATCATTAGATTCACAGGATATAAATATTAGAAAAACTAGAAGTGGTTTAAATATCTTTAAATGTAACATTAATCTAATTTAGTTATTTTTTAAACTTTTAATTAAATTGTATATATGAATAAAATCGTTAGGTTAGCTTTTATATTATTTATTATTCAAACAGGTAATCTTTTTTCTCAAGAATTTATAATTAGTAAGACTGATCATATTGCATACGAAGTCAAAGATTTAAATAAAGTTGGAGATTTTTTTGTCAATATTTTTAAGTTTAAGGAGATTGAAATTGATAACCCTTCACTAAGGTGGTTTGATGTCGGAGATGGTTTTGAAATTCATCTTAGTGAAAATAAAGATGCAAACGATATCAAGATTAAATCAAATCATTTTGCAGTTGCAGTAAATAATCTTGAAAATTTTATGGAATATTTAAAATCTATTGATATTTACTTTGAAAGTTGGGATGGTAAAAAAAATCAATACAACATTAGGCCTCATGATAACGCACTCCAAATTTATTTAACTGATCCAGAAGGTAATTGGATTGAAGTAAATCAAAGAAAATGAGAAAAAAGATAATATTTTTTACAATTATCAATTTATTTTCATTGATTCCATTGCACTCTCAAGAAGATATAAGAGAATCATTGGAGAATCTTTTTGTTGAATGGCGTTCATTTGAAAAACCTCCAAAATATAATGGTGCCCCCGATTACAGGAGAAAAACTTTTGATTCAAGAATGATTGAATTTGAGCAGCTAAGAAAAAGATTAAATGAAATTGATAAAGCTAACCTTGACACAGAGAGTCAAGTAGATTGGACATTGATTTGGGCTGAAATGAATGGTTTTGAATTTAACTATAACATACTTAAGCCCTGGGAAAGAGATCCAGCTTTCTATAAATCATTATGGATGAACAGAAGTGATGTCCCAGCCCATGAGGGGCCAACTCATCATATGGTTGTGGAAGTTTGGCAATATGATTTTCCACTTTCAAGACAAAATTTAAAAAAGCTGACAAATGAACTTAGTATAATACCTGCATTTAATGAGCAAGCAAAAACTAATTTAACTGGAAATGCAAGGGACCTGTGGATTGCAGGAATAAGAGATATAGATACTCAAGTATCAAATCTTCAATCTCTAAAAACTTTTCCTGGAGTTATAAATCATAAAGAACTGATTGAGATAATCGATAATAGTATAGAATCAACAAAAGAGTTAGCTGATTGGCTAAAGGATGAATCAAAAAATAAGACAGGCCCTTCAGGTATAGGAAAGGATAATTATACATGGTATCAAAAGAATGTTCACCTTGTCCCTCTTTCATGGGATGATGAGGTTATGTTATTAAAAAGAGAGCTTGCAAGGGCATGGTCTTCTCTTAAGTTAGAAGAACATAAAAACAGAAATTTACCTAAACTTACCTCAGCATCAAATCAGGAAGAATATATGAAGAAAGCTCAAAATGGATCTAAAGATTTAATAGAATTTCTTGATAAACAACAAGTTATAAATGTTAAAGATTATTATAAAGATGCTCTTGATGAAAGATTGGGTAAGTTTGTTCCAGAGGATACAAGAAACTTTTTCTGGATAACTGCACATTTAGATCCAAAACCACTTTACTCTCATTTTTTTCACTGGTTTGAGTTAGCTGAAATGGATTTAAACCCTAATGAAAATATAATTAGAAAAGATGCAGTACTATATAACATTTTTGATAGTCGAAATGAAGGAGTTGCTACATCTGTTGAGGAAATGTTTATGCAAGCTGGATTATATGAGTCTAATCCAAGGTCAAAAGAAATTGTATATATTTTAATTGCTCAAAGAGCTGCTAGAGGTCTAGGCTCCTTGTATGCACATGCAAATCTAATGTCAATGGAAGAAGCGGGTAAGATACACTCAGAATATACTCCTAGAGGATGGATGAAAACTGAAAAAGAGTTACTAATATTTGAACAACATTTATATCTCAGACAACCAGGATATGGAACCAGTTACATTACAGGTAAATATTTATTTGAAAACGCTCTTGCAGAATATTCAAGAATAAATGAAAAAGATCCAAATTCTAATCTTAAAAATTTTTTTAAAAATCTAATTGATATAGGTAATATACCAATGACATTATTTCACTGGGAACTCAACAATGATTCTTCTATACTTAATGATATAATACCTGGAATTGATGATTAGGATTTAAGCGTTTGCTAATTGAACCATGAAATAAACTTTTGCAAACATAACTATTAGGAATATCACAAAAAGTATTTCTGGATAGTATTCTTTGGGGATTTTTTTATACTTAAACACAATGCAAATGTAGATTTTAGTTTAATATTAAAATCCAAAATTTTTGTTAATTATATGACTTAAAGTCAATATGTAAGTCTATATGAATAAGTTTGTTGTATGAATAGGTACGGCCAAATTAAAGATTTACTTTTAGGTGACTTAACAGCATCCATATTTGTTTTTGGAGTAATAGTAACCATATTAGTTTTGATATCACTATTTTTATCTAATAAAGAAAAAGTAAGCTTTGAAAAAGATTATTACGACCGTCACGGTTCTCTTCCAAAATAAATACATATGAAAAATTTAGTTATTATTTTATTTTTACTATTTTCAACAAGTATCTACTCTCAAGCTCACATTGGTGCTATGGGAGGTTACAACCTTGAATCTGAAAAAACTCAAGTTGGAGTTGGATTAAACTACATGTTGCTACCTAAAGTCTCAGTTGGAGCTATGGCTATGTTAACGCCGTTTGATGATGAAAGTAGTGATTACATGTTAATGTACAATGCAAAATATAAACTTGGTAATTTTTATCTAGTAGGTGGTTTAATGGATATGAAAATGGGTGACAATTCTAACATGTCAATGGGAATGAACATGGGTATGAATATGGAAATGGATGGAACTGAACCCTATTTTGGTCTAGAATACAAACCTTTCAAAAATAAAATGTTGAAAATATATTATAACCACTCAGATATGATGAAATCTATTGGTATAATGATGCCAATATTTAATCTTGGTAAGAAAATGGATCATAGCATGCACATGGACCATTAAACGAAAAGATTGCTGTATATAAAATGGGTAAAATCAATGGTTTTGCCCATTTTTTTTTAAATACATTTAATATCTTTAAGCTTCCAATTCACAAAATTATGAGAAAATTATTACCACTTTTAATTTCATCGATATTTATATCATGTCAAACTTCAAATTCAGAGATTGACACTAAGGTCAAAAATCTTCTATCACAAATGACACTTGAAGAAAAAATTGGCCAAATGAATCAATATAATGGATTTTATAATGCAACTGGTCCTGCTCCTGAAGGAGGTGATCAAAAAGTAAAATATGAAAATGTTAAAAATGGATTAGTTGGTTCTATGTTAAATGTAAGAGGTGTAGATGAGGTAAGAGCTTTTCAAAAATTAGCTGTTGAGGAATCCAGGCTAGGTATTCCGATTATTTTTGGATTTGATGTTATCCATGGATATAAAACAACTTTCCCTATTCCCCTAGCTGAATCTGCAAGTTGGAACTTGGACTTAATTGAAAAATCTGCTAGAATGAGTGCAAAAGAAGCTTCTGCTGCTGGTTTAAATTGGACATTTGCTCCAATGGTAGATATTACTAGAGATGCTAGATGGGGTAGAGTAATGGAAGGGGCTGGAGAAGATCCTTATTTAGGAAGTTTGATTGCAGCATCTAGGGTTAAAGGATTTCAAGGTACTGATCTTTCATCTTATGAAACCATTGCTTCTACTGCCAAACATTTTGCAGCATACGGATTTGCAGAATCTGGTAAAGATTATAATACAGTTGACATTGGAATTAATACTTTACATAATATTGTTCTTCCTCCTTTTAAGGCAACAGTTGACGCTGGAGTTAAAACTTTTATGAATTCATTTAATGACTTAAATGGAATACCAGCAACTGCAGATAAATACCTTCAAAGAGACATTTTAAAAGGTGATTGGAATTTTGACGGATTTGTAGTTTCAGACTGGGGATCGTTAAGAGAAATGATTGATCATGGTTTTGCAAAAGACAGAAAACATGCAGGTGAACTAGCCTTAAATGGTGGCTCTGATATGGATATGGAATCATACATTTATCTAGAGTACATTAACCAACTTATAGATGAAGGAAAAGTAAATATGTCTCAGATAGACGATGCAGTAAGTAGGATACTTAAAGTTAAATATGAGTTAGGTTTATTTGATGATCCTTATAAGTATTTAGATAACGAGAGAGAAAAAAATGTAACAGGTTCAAAGGAAATTTTGGATGCTACCTTAGAAGTAGCTAAGCATTCTATAGTTCTGCTTAAAAATGAAGGAAATATTCTTCCTCTTAAGAAAAATGGTCAAAAAATTGCATTAATTGGACCTTTAGCAGATGATAAAAACAGTCCACTTGGTAACTGGAGAATTGCTGCAGAAAATAACTCTGCTGTTTCAGTTTTAGAGGCAATGAAAGAATATAAAGGCAACAGATTATCTCATGCAATGGGTGTAAAACTTGTCAATAAAGTTCCTGATGGATTCCACGAAGAAGTTTCAATTAATGAAACTGATAAAACAGGAATATCAAATGCTATAAGAGTTGCAAGAGATGCAGATGTTGTTGTTATGGTTCTTGGAGAATACGGGTTTCAATCAGGAGAAGGAAGAAGTAGGACAAATCTTGACTTACCTGGATTTCAACAAGAACTACTAGAGGAAGTATACAAGGTCAATAAAAATATTGTATTAGTCTTAATGAATGGAAGACCATTGGTCTTAAACTGGCACAGCGAAAATCTTCCTGCAATTGTTGAGGCATGGCACCTAGGTACTTCAAGTGGAAATGCAATTGCTGAGGTTCTTTATGGGGATTTTAACCCTAGTGGTAAATTACCTATGTCTTTTCCCAGAAGTGTTGGACAGCTGCCCTTATATTATAACTATAAAAGTACAGGAAGACCTGGAGCTGACGGGGAGGATGCTGGAAGTGTTTTCTGGTCTCACTATCAAGATGAACTAAATTCACCATTGTATCCATTTGGATATGGTTTAAGCTATACAGATTTTACAATTTCAAATATTTCTCTTAGTTCGAATGAGTTAAGTAATGATGAATCAATTACTGCATCAGTTACAGTCTCTAATATTGGGGATGTGAAAGGTAGAGAAGTAGTTCAACTTTATATTCAAGATAAGTATGCTAGTGCAACAAGACCTGTTAGGGAATTAAAAAGGATTTGAATTAGTTGATTTAGAGCCTGGTGAAACTAAAACAGTTGAATTTACAATTAATGAAAAATTACTAGAATTTTATAATGCTTCAAATCAATGGGCTACAGAACCAGGGGAATTCAACGTTTTTATTGGGAATAGTTCGCAAACCAAAAACTCAAGTAGCTTCAATTTTAGATAATTCTATTAGATTTTGCTAAATTTAAGTATGAGAAAAATACTTTTTTTAGCAATCCTTATAACAGGCTGTGGTGGTGAAATATATTACTTAGACAGCTATAACTACAATCAGTTAGGTGATTCAACCTATGAAACTAAACAATTAGAATCACCTGAATTAGAAGGAGCTTCAATTGAGGCATATGAATTCATAGCCAATGAAATAGTATCAGCATATTCAAGATCGTTAGCTTTGGACAATAGTCTAGGTGGTGTAGACAACGAAATAAAAGCATTGGAGTTCTTGAATCAAGCTATGTATAATTTTGAAATATACACAGTAAACAGAGAAAGAATGAAAATAAATGTAACCGATAAGGAATTTGACAGAAAATCAGAAATAAAAGACAGTATTCTCAATAAATCTAGAATTAAAAAAGAAGCTGAAAATTTAATTAGTTTTGAATGAAAAGGTTTTTAGAAATGCGAAAAAATTGGATGAAAAAAAATCCCATACTTACTGCTAGAATTGCATTTGTAAAAGGTGTTCTGTTTACTATCTTACTATATGAGTTTGTATTAAAATGATTTATGAACTTTACTATAATTGATTATACAGCATTTGCACTTTGGATTGTTATAAGTATTATTATTTCATTCATTCTAGTTAGAAAGTTTAAACTTTTTGGTGGAAATAAAAATGTTCAAAAAGCATTAACCTGGGGATTAATTCTTGGACATCTTATTTATCTAGTTTGGAAATATATTTTTCTACTAGTTATATAGACCTACAATTATCACATTTAATATTATTAGAGTATTTATTGACTTAGATTTCATAATTTAGTTTGGATGAAAGTATGTGTTTATTGTTCCTCGAGTTCTAAAATTGATAAAATTTATTTTGAGGCAACTGAAAAATTAGCAAAAGAATTTATTAAAGAGAATGTTCAAGTTGTATATGGGGGAGGAGGTAATGGTCTTATGGGCCACCTTGCAGATACTATTATTGACAACGGAGGCAATATTAAGGGGATTAGTCCAAAATTTATGCAAGACATCGAGTGGACTCATAAAAGACTTACTGATCTAGAAATAGTCAGCACAATGCATGAGAGAAAAACTAAATTTTTAGAAAATATAGACGCTGTTGTCGCACTGCCAGGTGGATGTGGAACTCTTGATGAACTTATTGAAGCAATTACATGGAAGAGATTAGGAATATTTACAAAGCCCGTAGTTATCATTAATACAAATGGATTCTATAATCCTCTTCAAGAAATGTTAGAAAGATGTGTTAGTCAAAATTTTATGGACACCAGGCATCTTGAAATGTGGTCTATAGTTGAGGATCCAACCGAAGTTCTACCTACAATAAAAAATACAGATGACTGGAATAGAGATGCCTTAAATTTTGCAAGAAATGAATAACTAATCAAATGTAAATGACTAGAAAAGAATTTGAAGCATATATACATGACCAAAAAATATCCATTGAATTACAAGAAGAATATTGGAGATTATATGATAAGATAAATGAACCAGGTACTCCTTTATCATTTAGTCAAAGAGCAAATTTTCTTTTAGCGGAATTAAGAAAAATGAAAAATAAAAAACCCCTCAGTTAAGAAGGGTTATATTGTTAGGCATCATTGATTACTTTTACATTAACTGCATTTAAACCTTTTTTACCTTCTATTAATTCAAACTCGACTTTATCTCCTTCGGATACTCTGTCTATAAGACCAGAAACATGAACGAAGTGTTCGGTGTCTGAATCAATCTCTTTAACAAAACCAAATCCTTTGGTTTCGTTAAAAAACTTTATAATTCCTTGACTCATTAATTTAATTTGTGCAAATGTAAACTAATAAACTGCCATTACCTACTTTTTTCTTATTAAGTATCAATAAATAAGATAATGATAGAGTTTCTCTTTTTTTCGTAAATTTAGGTATCGATTATTCTAATCGACAACCCGTGTGGACTGGGTTCAATAATATAGTCGCGGGTGGAGAGAACGCACCCGAATGAATCGTTACATAAGTTTAACTTAAAAGTTTAGAATTATGAATGATAAGATTATGTTAGCTTTGGAACCAAACCAAGGCCACGCATTAGCCTTAAAAAAAAGAAATTCAAAAACAACCTCGAGTTCAAAAAAGAGAATTAGAGGCGGTGGAGACTTTCTAATTTAAGATACCCCTGATTTTTCAGGGGTTTTTTTTATGATTAAATTAGCTATTGTATGTACTCAAACAACCAGCGCAAACTAATTCTTCAATTAAATAAAAAAAAGTTTCGTCTAGCAAATAAACTTTTTGTTGCCGAGGGAAAAAAGGTTGTTAATGAGCTAATTAATGCTGGTTGGCCTTATAAAATGCTTTTTTCAACTGAGGATAACTTTAATAAAAATGCTGATGTAATCAAGGATGAGGAAATGAAAAAAATTACTCATTTTAATTCACCAAGTCCAGTTTTAGGGTGTATTTGAATTACCTGATAAAAAAAAAATTTTAGAAGAATCTACAACAATTGCTGTTGATGGAATTAGTGATCCTGGAAATTTAGGAACAATAATTCGTTTGTGTGATTGGTTTGGATTATCTGAATTATTTTGTAGTTTCTTGTGATTGGTATAGAATTGGGTTATGAGTGATAATATGGGTGTTGGAATTGGAGTTGGAATTGCTTTAGGTGCTGGACTAAGTCAGGGTAAAATAGTTTAACAAGAGTGTCTCAATACTACAATTAATGATACATATAAATTTATTTTTATTTTTCTAAATTGCAGATATGAAAAGAAAACTACATACACCAAACAATAATGTCACTGTAATTATTGATGTTTCATTTACTGAAAGTACTGATGTTGTAAATCAATATATAAGAGATGAGCAATGTCCTGTTTTTTTTAACCTAAAAGATGAAGGTATCATTAGGTTTGAGTGGTTTATAAATGAGGAAGATAAGACAGCAACTTTAATTGAAAAATTCGAAAATTCAAACGTTTGGGAAGAACTTGGCAATAAAGTTATTGGTTCACCAATAAATCTCAGATTTAGAGATTATTTAAAGTAGAAAAACTTACTGTTCTAGGAGAAATCAATGATGCATTCAAAGAAAAAATAAAAGCTATGAATCCAATTATTAAATCTTATGTTGGAGGAATAAATTAGACATATGAACAGTATCACAAATTTAGTAGCTAAAAACACTATGCCAGTTTTCTTAATATTTTTAATGGTTACTGGCTGTATAAATCCATCTAATCTTACTTCAAATTATAATGATGATTCATCAACTGATGTTAATTGGAGCCTTATTGATTCAATTGACATCAATCAAATAAATAGTGATCTCGTAAATGGGAAGCCTACGGTTGATATTGGAATATATTTTCCTTCAAATTTGGATTCAACATTTACTAAAGTAACATTTAACAAGATGATAGAAAGCTTCCTTTTTGCAAAGGAGATTTTCAAGCCTACTGACGTACAGTTAAACTTGTTATTTGCTAAAACAGGTAATATAAATTCAAAATATTTATCAATTCAGGCTAATGAGGTTCCTGGTATTCCTGACACTGAATATGTTAATCTATATGAAAATTCAAAAAGGCATCCATCAATTCTCACAACTCACGCAATTAATGCTTTTAGAAGTATTGTAGAAAAAGATATTAATAATTCAAGAACGATATATTTAATTTAGCTTTTTAAGATGTTTTTATCCATTTTGACTTTGGCCGAAGGTCGAAATTGGATGATGAAAACTGTTCGAACAAGGAGGGCTATCATTTCCCTCATATGGCTATATTGACCAAATTCCTGAAGAGCTTAGAGGTGTTATAACCACTGCTCAAACCTTTCAACGGAGGAAAGATTTAGAAAAACAATCGCCCACGAGCTAGGTCATAAATTAATTAATGTTAGTCATGAATACAATGATGTAAACCCTGGATTTGAAGTGTTTGCTGAAGGGGTTTTTAATGTTATACGGTAGTGGAGAGGATATTCCCTCAGGAAGGAAGGCCGATGGCACTTAGAAGGTTACATCTCTCACCTTGTTATATAAGGTAGATGAAAGTGGAAATAAAATTTGGAACGATGATTACAAGAGTCAGGTCATTATTATGACCCTATTTATGATAATTATGTAATTCATTTTTGCCAGAGCCTCAATTAATGATGATTGGTAATAAAAATTAAATAATTTAGAAAAACAATTAAATAGTTAAATATGGGTAGTAAGTTTTTGGAAACAAAAATGATAACCGCGAGACAAATGTATAAGAGATTATTTAAGGGTGGAAAGTCAAAATCAAGAATAAGGTTTCTTCAAATTCAGATTCAAAAGTAAAGTCAAAATAAAGGTTTTAAAAACTCTGGAACCTCAGGAGTAAGAAAAGTGGGTAGAGGAGGATAGCTTTAATTTTATGATAAGAAGATTTATTAAAATCTTATTTGATAGAAAAAAGAAACGAAAAGTTTAAAAGACTTTAAGAATAAAACAGGAGTTAATTTTAAACGACAGCTCGCATATTCATGGGGATGGACCTCCACAATAATTTTTAAAAAATTATGAAAAAATGGATATCTCTATTAATCCTAATAATAGTTTCTTGCTCTAAGGATAAAGAAAATAATAATGAAAATTGTATTGATGAATCATTAATCGATATTACATCTGTTTGTATGAGATATATGATCCAGTATGTGGATGTGATGGTAAAACATATCCTAACTATTGTTATGCCTCAACTTTTAGTGGAGTTAAATCATTTACAGAAGGACCTTGTGACTAGATAAAAAACCCTCCAGTAGGTGAAGGGATTAAATAGTTTGTGTAATAAAAGCGGTGGCTCCCCTATTATTCAAAGTTGCTGTACAACTCAATCTTTTAGTGAATTAAATTTTTAAATTCGTTGATCCAATATTAATTTTATCAAAAACAATCCAATGAAACTCAGTATACGAATCCATTGCCCTGACAAGAAAGGAATCATTAGTGAAACTACAAACTTCTTACAAAAGGAAGGGGGAAACATTGTTTACTTGGATCAATTTGTCGATCGTGAAAATAATATCTTCTTTATGCGTATTGAAGTAGTTCTAAAAGAAGATTTTTCAGAAACTGCCTTTAAACAAAAGTTTGATCAGGAAATTGCAATAGCCCACCATATTCGTTATGAAATAAATCATTCCTTAAAAAAGTAAAGATGGTGGTCTTTGTATCTAAATACAATCATTGTCTCTACGATATATTGGCAAGATATACCTCAAGCTGGAATTGGAATGTTGAGATACTGCAACTTTATTGTTCAAAATCTGCCGGATTACGGGAAACCGTAGCAAAACAATTTAACATCGCCTTTCTACAATTACCGAAACAAAGGCTTGAAAAGCAAGGAGAAAGCTTCAAAACTCTTAAGTTTTTGAGGTTGTTTGATTTTATAGTACTAACAGAATATATATAAATCATTTATTGAGATGATTCAAGCCTTTCGAATAAAATTGTGCTAATATTCTGCTCGTTTTCTATATACTTTAGGGCTCTAAGTATATATATCATGCTGCATATGAAAGGGGTTAAGTGTGGTGCTACCTCACTATGACCTGAGAGAATTAGATGCTGGGCAGGTATTGAACAGACCTGCTTGTGTTTCGCATGTTCATTCCGTACATGATTTTATTTTAAAGTGCCTTGAGATTTAGGAAAGAATTGTATTATCCAAAGCAATCACTAACCTACTTATGGAATAGACCAGTTGCCGAATTCAAAAGAAGCAGAAACAGCTTGAATTTTTCTAATACACAAAATTGTCCGACCATCTCAACATCCATTTAACGTAAAAAGTACTGTCACAGCACTCCCAATTATTAGGATTTTATATATTGAACAATAATCTTAAATCAATTAAAATGAAAAAATTAATATTACTCTTATTAATAAGTACTTCATTTCTTTCTTGTACTAATATTAGTGAAAGAGAAAAGAAGATTAACGTACACAGAAGAAATTGTAAGAAGTGCGCATACAATGCTCAACTTTCTGGTGATGTTGAAACGCTTAAATCTTTAGTTAGTGATGACTTTACTATGACTTTAACTGGAAAGCTTGACATATCCGGTACTTATGATTGGGATAGTTATATGGAATTCAGTAAATACTTTGGATCATTGCTAATCGGAGAAGTAGGTGGTGAATTTACTGATATCATTTCTGGTGAAAATGCTGCAGTTGTCTTTTTAAATGGAAAGATGGAGGGTATTGGAGGTAAATATGAAAATGACTATGCATTTAAATATACTGTGAACTCTGAGGGTAAAGTATCAAACATAAAAGAATGGTTAAGCGATATTCTCCTTGCCACTCAATTGTATGGTGAAGAGATTTCAGGACAACATGTTGACCCAGACAAGAGATTTAAATAGGTTAAATTTTAAATTATAGATATGAAAAAAATATTTACACTCTTTGTTGTTTTTTCTATTTTAAGTTGTGAACAACAAACTAGGGAATTGACTGTTGTTGATAATTCAGTTTCTGAAGAAATAACATTTATCATAGAGCTTAACACGAAAGGAAACTCAAAAACTGACGTGGAAGAGTTTACACAATATCTATCTGACTTCATAGTTCAAAGGGAGCCTTCAACAGTTTATGGATATTACATATCCGAAGATGGTAAAAAAGTGACTTTAATTGAAAGGTATAATAACAGTGAGGACGGTATCCAGCACGGTATTGATTTTATTAATGGTCCAAACTTTGATAAGTTTTTTGAAATGTTTGAGATTGAGTCTTTTATAACAATTGGAAATGCATCTGATGAGTTTAAAGAATTTGCTACGGAAAATGGATTCGTTATTGAGTATAGAGAGTCAATTGGAGGGTATGTAAGAAGATAGGTTTAATTTTCCAAATTAATGTAGTCGAACACGGAGTAAAGAAAAAACCCTCCAGTAGGTGAAGGGTTGTAAATTTTGTGTAATGTAGCGGTTAGCTTGCTCCCCCTCTTGGACTCGAACCAAGGACCCTCTGATTAACAGTCAGATGCTCTAACCAACTGAGCTAAGGAGGATTGTAGTCGGCAAATATAAATTATTTTTTGTATTTAAATTCAATCTAATTGTTATATTTGTTTTCGTGAGGAATCTATACAGTTTTGTTTTGTTCACCTCTCTGTTGTTTCCAACAGTAGTTGAAGCTTTTTCATGTTTTGTATGATTCCCATGACACTTTTATTTCAGAAGGTGTAAATATCAATGATTCCAAGTTAAAATGTCAGATTTCTTTGTTTTCAAATCAAGAAGATGAGACTGGTTTTTTTTCACAAGATATTTATGAATCATTTACACCTCACATCTTTAGTTATTCTTTTTATAAGTATGATAGATTATTTGTAAAAACAGATTACAAATCTACTAAAAAAAGAGGCCCACCTAATTTGGCTTAACTATTAATTCAATTTTTTGTTGGATCAAATATGTGATCTAGCATTTTTCTAAAATTTTAAATTTTTAACTATGAATAAGTATATATACATACTAATGTTTTCTGTTATTTCACTTGCATTAGCATCATGTGAAAAAGATGATCATGATGGCCATGACCACGATGACGATCATGACCACATTGCATTTGTTACAAACAGATAAAAGAAAAATACCCCTTCTACTTAGAAGGGGTGTTTATAGAACTATAATTAAGAAGTTCACAATAATAAATAATTAATAAAATGAAAATAAAACATATTATCAGTATCATAGCAGTTATGCTATTTTTAACAAAACCAGTTTTATCACAAGTAGCTACGGACCCATTTGAGTTAGATGAAATAGTATTATCAATACCTTTTAGTCAAACACTAGGTAAATCTGTAATCAAAGTTGATAAAATTAATATGGGTGATATTAACCCAATATTAAAACAATATATTAGTAAATCAATCTCAAAGTTACCAGGAGTATCTGTAATAACAACAGGACCTAATATTGCAAAGCCATCAGTTAGAGGTTTAAGTTTCAATAGAGTGGTTGTATATAATCAAGGCGTGAGATTAGAAAATCAACAATGGGGTGAAGAGCACGGTATCGGTATTTCATCTTCAGGTGTTGAGTCTATAGAGGTTATAAAGGGACCATTATATGTTCTCTACGGTAGTGACGCTATGGGAGGAGTTCTTTATGTAGAGCCTGAAAAATTTAACACAAGTAATGGTTTAGCAATTGACTATACAGGAGTTTACAATTCAAATTATAATGGGGTTACTAACAATCTAGGAATTAAAGGTTCTTCAGGAAAATTTAGCTTTAATCTTAGAGCAGATATGATTGACAATGATAATTTTTCTACTCCAGATGGTGAAGTTGAAAATACATGGTTTGAACAAAATGAGCTTAAAGCAGATTTACAATACTCTAGTGATAGATTTACCTCTGAGCTGAGATTTAGTAGAGTTGATAGTGATCTTGGAATTCCTCATATGGATGAAGGTCATGATGATCACGACGACCATGAAGGTCATGATGATCACGACGACCATGAAGGTCATGATGACCATGACGATCATGACGATCACGGTGATGATCATTACCAAGAATTAAAGCATACAACCTTAACATGGAAGAATACATTTGATCTTGGAAACAATCATGTACTTTAATTTCACATTAGGTCAACAATTTAACGAAAGAAAAGAATTTGGGGGTCATGGTGAAGAAGGCCATGATGATCATGATGATCACGAAGAACATGGTGAAGAGGACCACGATGATCATATGGATCATGATGATCACGATGATCATGAAGGACATGAAGAAGGTGAAGCTGAATTAGACATGGAACTATTAACAAATACATTAGATATTAGTTTAACACTTCCTCAGTCAGAAGATTTGAATCTAATTATTGGTACGAGTCTATTAAGTCAGACAAATAAGAATTTTGGTCATGAAACTTTAATACCAGATGCAGAAATGAACGATTTTGGATTATATGCTCTTGGACAGTTTACACTAAGCAATTCTTCTGATGCACTAATTGGAGTTAGATATGACAATAGATCCATTTCATCTGGATCATCTTCTTCCGATTTTTCAAATTTTAATGGATCACTTGGTTTGAAAAAAGAATTTTCTAACTCAACTTTAAGATTTAACCTAAGTACTGGTTTTAGATCACCAAACTTAGTTGAGCTATATGCTGATGGATCTCATCATTCAACATTTATGTACAAAAAAGGGGATTCTAATTCTACTAGCTGAAAATAGCTTACAAACAGATTTATCACTTCAAGTAAATGGTGAAAATTCAGTCTTATCATTTGATTTATTTTTGAATGATATTAGAGATTATATTTACTTGGAGCCACAAACACTGTTATTGATGGTTTAATGCTTCATAATTATTTACAGCAAGATGCAACACTTTATGGAGGGGAAATACACCTAAATAAAAATACAAGTTTTGATTGGCTATCCTATTATACTTCCCTAGAATATATATTTGGTGAAACACAAGACGGTATGGCATTACCATACATATCACCATTAACTTTCAATCAAGTTTTCAACATTAGTTTTTCAAGCAATTATTCATTTGAAATAGACTTTGTAGCCAAGGCTCAACAAAATAGAACATCTCTGAGGAAATTACTGCTGGATATTCCCTTTTAAATTTGTCTGGAACATGGATGACATCATTTTTAGGAAATGACTTAAATATTTTCTGGAGTATTGATAATGTATTTGATCAAGAATATTACGATCATTTATCAAGACTTAAAACAGCAGGAATTCATGAAATGGGTAGAAACATATCTGTTGGTTTAAAATATAACTTCTAAAGTTTTTTTGTATTTGAAGTTATTTGTTAAGGGCTGAGTTAACTCAGCCTTTTTTTATCCATTTAGAATCTATACATCATTACCATTTGTACATAAAACAAGTGCAATTAAAAGAAAGAATCCAATCATTGTTGCGGTTTCCATAAACTTATCACTGAGTTTCTTTCCAGTAATCATTTCATAAAATAAAAACATTACATGTCCTCCATCCAAAGCAGGAATTGGAAGTACATTCATGAATGCAAGAATAATTGAAAGAAGTGCAGTACTTAACCAAAAGCCTTTCCAATCCCACTTTGCTGGAAATATACTTCCAATAGTTCCAAAACCACCAAGCTGTTGTGCTCCTTTTTTTGTAAAAATAAATTGAAACCCTGCTACATATTCATATAAGGTCCAATATCCATAATTAAATCCTTGGACGACACTATCTACTAATCCTACAGATTTATTAATTGTACTAATATTAAAAGCAGGATAAACACCAATTGTACCATCACTATCTCTATCAATTGATAAATTATAATTTAAATTATTTCTTTCGACTATTAATTCAATGATATCATCATCATTTGTGTCCATCCAGTTTGAAAAGGAGACCCAGTCTTCAACTATTTCATTATTAACACTTAAAATTCTATCACCAGATTTTAATCCTGATTTCAGGGCTGGTGAATCTGGAGTTACACTATCAATCTCAGCAGCAAAAATTGGACTAAAACTATTTATTTGACCACTTTGGAAAATTTCGTTTCCTATATCATTTGGGATATCAATCACAGAGGTCAAACCACTATTCTTCTTAACAGTTATATAATCAATTGGTCTGAATAATAACATCCTATTTATCTCAAGGACATTATCTAGCTCTTTACCATCTACATTAATAATTTTATCTCCTTTTTCAAATCCAATATCTTGAATGATTTCAGAGGGTTGCATCCCAAGGGGAATATTTTCTTGTGGAAGTGTTTCTTTTCCCCAAACAAATAAAACCATCATATAAATAACAAATCCAAGAATAAGATTTACTGTAACACCCCCAAGCATAATTATTAATCTTTGCCAAGCTGGCTTTGATCTGAATTCCCATGGCTGAGGAGGTTTGCTCATTTGTTCCTTATCAAAACTCTCATCTATCATACCTGATATTTTTACATATCCTCCGAGAGGAAGCCAACCTATACCATAAATTGTTTCACCAATTTTTTTCTTAAAAAGAGAATATTTAACATCAAAAAATAAGTAAAACTTTTCTACTCTTGTCCCAAAAAGCTTTGCAGGAATAAAATGTCCTACACTCATAAGATTTTTGGTTCTCCCTCTGATTGAATCACTACATCATCTTCAAGCCTTACTCCAAAACCTTCATCGGGAATATATATTCCAGGCTCTACAGTAAAAACCATATTCTCTTGGAATGGGTCCTCAAGAAGTCCATAATCATGAGTATCTAGTCCAAGGTGATGTGAAGTGCCATGCATAAAATATTTTTTATAAGCAGGGTTCTTCTTAGTCTGATTTTTAATATCATTTTTATCAATGAGTCCAACCTCTAACAATTCTTTTGTCATAATTTCTCCTACTTGCTCATGAAATATTTTCCAATTGTTCCCGACAGTTAACAATTTAGTAGCTTCATTCTTAACTCTTAAAACAGCATTGTATATTTCCTTTTGTCTTTTTGTGAATTTTCCTGATACAGGAACAGTTCTAGTCATATCACTAGAATAATTTCCATATTCTGCTCCAACATCCATTAATATTAATTCCCCACTTTTACATTGCTTATTGTTTTTTATATAGTGAAGTACATTATTGTCATTTCCACTGGCAATTATTGGAGAATATGCAAAACCTTTGGATGAGCTATTAATAAATTCATGAATAAACTCTGCCTCAATTTCATATTCCCAAACATCAGGTTTAATAAATTTTAAGACTCTGTTAAACCCTTTCCTTGTAATATCACATGCTTTTTTTATTTGATCAATTTCATCAGGATGCTTTATAGATCTTTGTCTTTGAAGAATAGGATTACTTTTTGCAACATTGTGAGCAGGGTAATTTTTTAAGAGCCATGAAATAAATCTATCCTCTCTAGTTTCAACTGGAGAATTTGCCCTATAGTGCTCATTTTTATTTATATAGAAAGTATCAACTTTAGTTGCGATTGAACTAAGGATATCCTTGAAATCATCAATAAAGTATATGCTATTAATACCAGATAGTTCATTAGCCTGTTTTTTACTTAATTTCTCACCTTCCCAAACTTTAGTATGATTGTCTGATTTTCTTATAAAAAGTATTTCTCTTGTCTTATCATCTTTTGATGGGGGATACAATAATAAAATAGTTTCTTCTTGATCAATACCTGTAAGATGGAAAATATCTCTATGTTGTTCAAAAGGTAGTTCGGAATCAGCACTTACTGGATATATATCATTAGAGTTGAAAACAGCCATAGAATTACCCTTCATTTCGTTCATGAAATTCCTTCTGTTCCTTTTATATATTGAATTACTCAGTGGAATATATCTCATATTATTCTTATCAATTAACTCCTATTTAATATAATGTTTTTAAATTAAAGGTAAAATTAAAAATTATGAAAAAGTTTTTGTCAATTTCACTAAGCTTAATTAGTTCTGTTGTCCTATTTTCTCAACCAAACTCAACGGATGCGGAAAGTATAATTAAGGCCTACAAGGATAAAGAGGTTTTAGTCCAATCATCTAGGGTGAAAAACATTGAATTTAAAAATATAGGACCAACAATTATGAGTGGAAGAGTTGTTGCACTGGAGGTCAATCCTCAAGATCCAACAAAATTCTATGTTGCTTATGCTTCAGGGGGAGTTTGGTATACAGACAATAATGGAACTTCATTTAAATCAATTTCTGATGAATGGCCAACTCAAAATATTGGAGAAATTGCAATGGATTGGGGGAATGGTATATTATGGGTTGGAACTGGAGAGAATAATTCTTCAAGATCCTCATATTCTGGGATAGGAATTTTAAAGACAAATGCTGATGGTTCAAACTGGAAAAATGTTGGTTTGCATGATAGTCATCATATTGGAAAAATTTTAATAAATCCAGAAAATTCTGATCATATAGTAATTGGGGTTACTGGGCACTTATATTCAAAAAATATTAATAGAGGTGTATATGTAACAAAAGACGGTGGTGAAAACTGGAAGAAAACATTATATGTTAATGATATAAGTGGAATTATTGATATGTCTGATACTCCAGGAAACTTTAATGTTATGTATGCAACATCTTGGGAAAAAGATAGAAAGGCTTGGAGCTTTGATGAAGATGGGAATAGTTCAGGTATATATAAAAGTATTGATGGAGGAGATAATTGGAACTTAATATCTAATGATGAATCTGGTTTTCCAACTGGTCCTGGAATAGGAAGGATTGGATTAGCAGTTTTTGACAAAAATATAGTTTACGCAGTTGTTGATAATCAGAACTTTAGAGAATCAACTGAAAAAGAAGAAGATCGAGGTTTAACTAAAGAATCCTTCATAGGCATGACACTAGAAAACTTTAACAAGATAAGTGCTGATGATCTTAAAGCTTTTTTAAGATCTAATAGATTTCCATCTAAGTACAAACCTGAGGCAATTAAAAAAGATGTTAATGACGGAAAACTTCAGCCCGAAGACTTGTACAGATATTTAGTAAATGCAAATTCTGAGTTATTTGACACTCCAATAATTGGAGCAGAAGTATATAGAAGTAATGATGGAGGGAAAAAATGGGTTAAAACTCATAATACATATTTAGATGGAGTTTACAATACCTATGGGTACTACTTTGGTAAAATTCATGTTGATCCAAATAATAGTGAAAAAATATACACTTATGGGGTTCCAATTTTATCTTCTGATGATGGAGGAAAGACCTTTTATAGAATAGGAAAGGAAAATGTACATGCTGATCATCATGACCTGTGGATAAATCCAGAAAAGCCAGGTCATTTAATAAACGGTAATGATGGAGGAGTAAATATTACATACGATGATGGAGAGAATTGGATAAAGAATAATTCTACTGAAGTTGGACAATTTTATGCAATAAATGTAGACTACCAAAAGCCATATAATGTTTATGGTGGACTTCAAGACAATGGGGTCTGGATGGGTCCTCATAACTCAGTTGAGAACAAAAGATGGAATATGACAGGTCAATATCCATGGAAAGGTATTCTAGGTGGAGACGGAATGGAAATTCAAATAGATAATAGAAATCCAAATATTGTCTTTACAGGATCTCAATTTGGTTTTTATGCTAGATTAGATCTAGACTCTGGTAAAAGAAAGTCTATTAAACCTAGCCATGAACTGGGTCAGTCCCCTTTCAGATTTAACTGGCAGACTCCTATTTTATTATCACCTCACAATCAAGATGTGCTTTATCTTGGTTCTAATTTTCTACATAAGTCAATTAATCAAGGAGATGATTGGGAGAATATATCTGAAGATTTAACCAAAGGAGGCAAAAAAGGAAATGTACCATATGGGACAATCACTACAATTTCAGAATCGCCTATTACAGAGGGAGTGATATATGTTGGAAGTGATGATGGTATTATTCATGTTACAAAAAATGGTGGAAAAACATGGAAGAATATCTCTGCTGACTTACCACAAGATCTATGGGTTAGTAATGTGTATGCTTCAAATCATGATGAGAAAGTTATTTACGCTTCTTTGGAAGGTTATAGATGGGATAACTTCTCACCTTATCTTTTTAAAAGTAAAAATTATGGAAAGACTTGGGAGTCCATAAGTTCAAATCTTCCAGATTCTCCTATTAATGTTGTGATAGAGGATAATTTGAATAAAAACATTTTATATGTTGGAAACGACCACGGAGTATACATCTCATTAGACCAAGGAAAAACATGGGAGCCATTTAGTAAAGGTCTTACATCTGCAGCTGTACACGATTTAGTTATACAGACTAAAGAAAAACATTTATTGGTAGGAACACATGGAAGATCAATTTATCTAGCTGATATTAAAAAAATCCAAGATTTATCTGACGAAATACTTCAATCTTCATTATATATATATCCATTGAAAAACGTTAAAAAGTCAAACTCTTGGGGTGTTCAAAGAAGTATTTGGAGCCAAGCTTACACTCCAAAGCTTGATATTACACTATTTTCATCTTTGTCAACTGACTATAATATCTCAATTAATGACTCTAATGGAAATAACGTTTATAAAAGTGAAGGCAAACTAGATAAGGGATTTAACTTTATTAGTTATAATTTAATGGATAACAATGAATATTTAGATAAAGGTTTATATAAGGTTTTAATTATTACGGATAAGGATAATTTAGAAAAGGAATTCCAAATTCAGTAGTTATTTAAACGTTTATGCATTAATTTTGTTATAGAATTAATGTAGATGAAATTATTTAGTTCCTCAATTGGACGAAAAATATTAATGGCCCTTTCGGGTCTCTTCTTGGTTGTGTTTTTAACGCAACACTTTTTAATAAATGTAACTTCTGTATTTAGTGAGGATATATTTAATAAACTCTCCCATTTTATGGGAACAAATCCTTTAGTTCAGTTTGTTCTTCAGCCAATATTGATATTTGGAGTTATTTTCCATTTTGTAATGGGATTTTATCTTGAAATATTAAATGCAAAGTCAAGAAAAAACAATTATTCAAAATTTTCTGGTGGCTCAAATTCGTCATGGATTTCAAGAAATATGATTTTTAGCGGTGGAGTCATCCTGGTTTTTTTAGTAATCCATTTCATTGATTTTTGGATACCTGAGATGAATTATAAATATGTTGAAGTTCTTCCAGAGGACCCTAATAGATATTTTGAAGAGTTAGTTCACAAATTTGAAAGTCCATTAAAAACTGCTATTTACTCGTTCTCTTTCATTTTTTTAGCATTACACCTATTACATGGCTTTAGTTCTTCTTTTAAAACAGTTGGAGTTGATTCCAAGTATTATAATTTAATTCAAAAAGGTACTTTTCTGTTTTCAGTAATAATACCTGCAGGGTTCATATTTATAGCTATATTCCATAATCTTACAGCATGAGTAAATTAAATTCTAAAATACCAAAAGGTCCTTTGGCAGGTAAATGGACAAATCATAAAGGAAAGATCAACCTAGTTAGCCCTTCCAACAAAAGAAATATTGATGTTATTGTTGTTGGAACTGGACTTGCTGGTGCATCTGCATCTGCTACTTTAGCTGAACTAGGTTACAATGTAAAATCATTCTGTTTCCAAGATTCACCAAGACGAGCTCATTCAATTGCTGCTCAGGGAGGAATAAATGCTGCAAAAAATTATCAAGGTGATGGGGACTCAACTTACAGACTTTTTTATGATACCATAAAGGGTGGAGACTACAGGTCAAGAGAAGCAAATGTTTATAGACTTGCTGAAGTTTCAGGAAATATAATTGACCAATGTGTTGCACAAGGTGTACCATTTGCAAGAGACTATGGAGGACTTTTAGATAATAGATCTTTTGGAGGTGTACAAGTTTCAAGAACTTTTTATGCTAAGGGTCAGACAGGTCAACAGCTTCTACTTGGAGCCTACTCTGCAATGAATAGACAAATTGCTCGTGGTAAAATTAAGATGTATAGTAGACATGAAATGATGGATATTGTTGTTGTTAAAGGTAAAGCCCGAGGAATTATTGCTAGAAACCTTGTTAATGGTGAAATCGAAAGACACTCTGCACATGCTGTAGTAATTGCATCTGGTGGATATGGAAACATTTTCTTTCTCTCTACTAATGCTATGGGAAGTAATGTGTCTGCAGCTTGGAAAATTCATAAAAAAGGTGCTTTTTTTGCTAACCCTTGTTTTACACAAATACATCCAACATGTATTCCTGTTTCGGGTGATTATCAGTCTAAGTTGACTTTAATGTCAGAATCACTAAGAAATGATGGAAGAATATGGGTGCCAAAAGAAAAAGCTGATGCAAAATTAATTAGGGAGGGAAAATTATCACCTATTGATATACCAGAAAATAAAAGAGATTATTATTTAGAGAGAAGATACCCTGCTTTTGGAAATCTCGTCCCAAGAGATATCGCTTCAAGAGCTGCTAAAGAGAGGTGTGATAATGGTTACGGAGTTAATAAAACCGGTGAAGCAGTATATTTAGATTTCTCTCATGCAATTATAAGATATGGTGAAGAGAAAGCTAAAGTTAGTGGGCTTGATTCATCTGACTCAAAGTTAGTATCAAAACTAGGTAAGGAAATTGTCAAACAAAAATATGGTAATCTATTTCAGATGTATGAGAAAATAGTTGATGAAAACCCTTATGAATTACCAATGAAAATATACCCAGCTGTTCACTATACTATGGGAGGTGTGTGGGTTGACTATAACTTAATGACATCTATTCCTGGATGTTTTGCAATTGGTGAGGCAAACTTCTCAGACCACGGAGCTAATAGGCTTGGAGCATCAGCATTAATGCAGGGATTGGCAGATGGTTATTTTGTATTACCTTATACTATTGGAGACTATTTGTCAAATGAAATAAGTACTGGTGAAATTTCTACAGATATTCCTGAATTTGAAAAAAGTGAAAAAGAAATATTAGAAAAATTAAAAAAACTAATATCAAACAAGGGTGAAAAATCAGTAGATTATTACCACAAAAAGTTAGGTAAAATAATGTGGAATAAATGTGGTATGTCAAGAAATGAAAAAGATTTAAAATCTGCTATAAAAGAGATTAAAGAGTTAAGAGAAGACTTTCACAATAATGTAAAAATACCTGGTGGATTAAATGAATTTAACGAGCAACTTGCAAAAGCAACAAGAGTTTCTGACTTCTTAGAGTTAGGTGAACTATTTGCCATTGATGCTCTTGAAAGAAATGAGTCCTGTGGAGGACACTTTAGAGAAGAATTTCAAACTGATGACGGAGAGGCAATAAGAGATGATAAAAAATTTAAATTTGTTTCAGCATGGGAATACAATAATGATCCTTCAAAACCAATACTTCATAAAGAAGACTTGGAATATGAAGATATAGAGATTAAAACAAGATCTTACAAATAATTATGAGACATATACTAACAATATTATTAATTTCAATATCAATAAATTTACACTCTCAGACTTTTGATAGAAAAATTCCTGCAGATACTAAGGTTATTACAGAACATTCAACTAATATTCTTGGTAAAAAAGTAAACTATTTAGCTCAAATTGGAACTCAGCCAATATGGGATTCTAATGGAGAAGTTATTGCAACTCTTCATTACACTTATTATAAAAGAACTGATATAGATGATAATTCAAATCGTCCATTAGTATTTTCATTTAATGGAGGGCCTGGGTCTGCATCAATATGGATGCACATGGGTTATACTGGACCATATAGTTTAATCATAGATGATGAAGGTTATCCAACTCAACCATATGGTTATAAAACAAATCCATATTCCATTTTAGATGTTGCAGATATAGTTTTTGTTAATCCAATCAATATTGGGTATTCAAGGATTTTGAAAGACATGACAAAAAAAGAAGCTTCAGACAAGTTTTTTGGAGTAAATCAAGATGCAGAGTATTTAGCTGAATGGATTAGCACATTCGTAACAAGGTCAGAAAGATGGAAATCTCCAAAATATCTTGTAGGTGAGAGTTATGGTGGTATTAGAGTTATGGCATTAGCCCATGAGCTTCAGCAAGATCAATGGATGTATCTCAATGGTGTTGTGCTTGTTTCTCCTGCTGACTATGAACTGAGATATGAATCTGGTGGAATAATTCTTCCAGTTGTTGATTTCCCATATTTAACAGCTACGGCATGGTATCATAAAAAATTAAATAGTGATATGCAATCTTCAAGCTTGGAAGATGTAATTAAAACTTCAGAAGAATTTGCATATAATAAGTTGCTGCCTGCATTAGCTAAAGGAGGATCATTAGATTATGACGAGAAAACTCTTTTAGCAACTAGAATTTCTTCTTTGACAGGAATAGATGTTAATGAAGTTATGGACAATAATCTTATTATTTCAACAAACTTTTTTTGGAAAGAGTTGCTTAGAGATGATGGATTTACAATTGGAAGACTTGATTCTAGATATAAAGGTATTGACAGTAAAGACTCTGGAACTTACCCTGAGTATCCTCAAGAACTTAGTTCATGGGATCATGCATTTACACCAGCAGTAAATTCTTATATAAATGAGAAATTAAAATTTAAAACTGATGTAAAGTACAATACTTGGGCAAGAGGTGATCTCTCAGTAAGACCTTGGAATTCAGATAACTTAAGAGTAAGAAGAAACTTTAGAGAAGCAATTGCAGAAAACCCATTTTTAAATGTTTTAATTCAATCAGGATACTATGATGGTGCTACAACTTTTTCTGCTGCAAAATATACTATTCAGCAGGTTGATCCCTCAGGAAAACTTAAAGAAAGGTTTACTTTTAAAGGTTATGAGAGTGGACACATGATGTATTTAAGGCGTGAAGACTTACAGAAATCAAATCAGGATCTCAGAGATTTCATCTTGAAAACTATAACAAATAATAAACCGGCAAAGTATTAATATGAAGTTATATCTAAAAATATGGAGACAAACTGACTCAGGCTCAAATGGGTCTTTTCAAAATTATGAAATTGATGAAATAACTCCCGATATGTCTTTCCTTGAAATGATGGATGTTTTAAATGAGAAATTAATTTTAGAAGGAGTTGACCCAGTTGCATTTGATCATGATTGTAGAGAAGGTATATGTGGAAGTTGCTCTTTATTTATAAATGGAAGAGCACATGGACCTGACACTGGAATTACTACTTGCCAGTTGCATATGAGAAAGTTTCAAGATGGTGATTCAATTGTTATAGAACCATTTAGAGCTAGTTCGTTCCCAGTTATAAAAGATTTAGTTGTTGACAGAACCTCTTTTGATAGGATTCAACATGCAGGTGGGTATATTAGTATAAATACTTCAGGTAATACACAAGATGCAAATACAATTCCAATTAGAAAAGAAGATGCAGATAATGCCTTTGATGCAGCGACATGTATAGGTTGTGGAGCCTGTGTTGCAACCTGTAAAAATGCCTCTGCAATGCTATTTGTTTCAGCAAAAGTATCCCAGTTCTCATATTTACCTCAAGGACAAGTCGAAGCTAAAGACAGAGTTCTTAATATGGTAAAGCAAATGGATGAAGAAGGATTTGGTAATTGTACTAATACTGGAGCATGTGAGGTTGAATGTCCAAAGGGAATATCCATTAAAAATATTGCTAGAATGAATAAAGAGTTTCTAAAAGCTAAACTTTAGTCTATTTAGATTTTAAAATCATTTCTATAAAATTAGCAATGGTATTTCTTCCTAACCATCTTCCCACAACAACCATATTTTCGTCTGGTATAACTACAATATAATTTCCACCAAAACCACTACCATAGTATAGATTATCAGGAAGATTATTCCATTCTGTATTTAACCACCACATAAATCCATATTCAGAATTTGTATTGGATGGATTCAAGGATTTATCAATCCACTCTTTTGATATAATTCTTTTGTTATTCCAGACTCCATCATTTAAATATAATAAGCCAAATCTTGCATGATCTTCAGAGTTTATAAATATTCCACCTCCATTATGCCCTCCTCCAGAAACTGATTGTGTCATTACACCATCCAAATTTATCCACGAGTTTTCATATCCATACCACCTCCATGAATTGGAAGCTCCAATTGGATCCATTATATATTTTTTTAAAACTTTTGGAAGTGCTTCTCTAAAAACATGAAGAAGAGAATAAGCTAAAACGTTTACTCTAACATCATTGTATTTATAAAATGTGCCTGGCTCTTTTTGAGGTTCTGATCTCCAATCATCAATCTCTTTTGAAGTATCTGGTCTATCTTCCCAATCGTTTATTCCCCATAAGCTTCCTTTCCAGTCAGAAGATTGATTAAGAAGATGTTCCCATGTAATTCTAGAATTCTTGTTCCCATCAAAAGTTTTATCCCATAAATACTTTGAAACATAATCTTTCTCGGAGTTAATTAATTTATTATCATAAGCAATACCAGTTACAGCAGATAAATAACTTTTTGTAACACTAAATGTCATATCTACTCTTTTAGTATCACCCCAAGATGCAATTATGTAACCATCTTTTATAATTAGTCCATTAGTCTCACCTCTTTTTTTAGTAGGACCCAATATACTATGATATGGTTCAGAGGAAAATCCTTTTAAAATTTCAACTCTTAAATCCTTATTGCCAGGGTTTTGATTTTTAATAACAAAATCTATTGCCTGGTTTATTTTTTTTTCGTTGTAACCAAATTCAGATGGAGATTTAGTTTCCCATTTTTCTGATGGAAAATAGGTTGTCTGACTGTATGAGTTTGATATAAAAAATAGAATAAGTAGTAAAAAATTTCTTTTCATAAAATTTAGTTTATAGAATCCTTTAAAGAATTTAAAAGATTTAAATTAAATGTTTCATTAAGATCCCAATTTGCCCTAACATCAAGCTCACTTGGAAAATAGTATACTGGTTCAGGTTGAACTTGTTTTAAATAATTTCCTGTATCCCAAATATCATTTGAATTTATATCTTCAATTAATCTAAAAGTGTATTTTCCAGGTCTTATATAATCAAAAATAATTGTTGAATTTGAATTAACATTATTAAATTCTCTGATAATATTTGAACTCGAGTCTATCAAGTGAAGAATATATTTAGAATCATTATTTGTTATAACATCAAGAAAGACATTTCCATAATCTTCTAAAGTTTGACTAACAACATTGTACTGTAGAGTGTCATTCTCTGTTCCTCGAATGTCTTTAATTGCTCTTGGTTTTATAAATATGCTATAATCATCCGATGGTGAAACTTCAAAATCAATATCTATTTCATCTAACCTATCGTTAATGCTAGTTGTAAATGGTATAATAAGTGAGTCAATATCCCTAATAGTAATAAGTGAATCTTCAATCTTATTTAACGGAATGTTTGATGAAATCTTAAATGATTCTTTAAGATGGATTACGTTAACTGTCTTTGGACTTACGTTCAAAGAGTCAATCAAACTATCTCTCTTCCTATCAAATTTTACTGTTGTAAGTTTGATTGTATCAGTCTCAATTAAACTAAAATTCAATGAATCGAAGCTATTTCTAGATAGCCAAAGATTTAGAGTATCAGTTTCTTTTTCTTTTATAAATACATAATTGACTGAATCAGGAATATTAGACTCAATTTTTATTTTATCTAAATCTAATTTTCCGTAGTAACCAAATCCAATTTTTTCGCTATTAATAAAATGAGGCTTATCCCATATTATCTCAGTTTCTTCTTTAAAAAGTTTTAGATCAATAACTGAATCTCTGGGTAGAGTTATCAGTGAGTCTAAAAACCCGATTTTATCATAAAAAGGATCAAAAAAATAATTATTATCTACATCTTTTAATGCAATTAATAAATATTTTCCTTCTTTTAAATTTTGAAATTTATAATTTGTTGAATCAAGTGTATTGGAAATATATGTAGGTTTATCATTAAAAATTATGGAGTCTTTAAATAATGAATCTACGCGATACAATTGAAGAGATATAAATTCATCTGACTCTTGACTAAATGCATCTTTAGTATTCCCCCTAATATAAAGAGAGTCGATTGTCTCACCTGTAGAAAACGTATAGCTAAAAAATGTTAGAGGATTATTTTCATTATTATCCTGGATGCTATTTCCAAAGTTAATAGTATAAGTTGTTTCAGGGGCTAGACTGTCTAAAAATTTTAAAAATACTTTTTTTGTTACTCCACTTAGAGGTTTTATTTCGTAAGAGGACTTCTCTAATGGCGGAGAAATAATTAGTTGATCCTGAACTTTATCTAATTTTACCCATTCATCAAACGTTAGTCTAATTTCTTCTGAATCAAAATTGGTTGAATTTAATTTTGGACTAGCATTAACTAAAACTGGAGGAATGCTGTCTTTGGGTCCACCTGTTGGGTTTCCTCTTTTAGCACAACCAAAAAGTATAATTAGTGAAAATAATATATAGACTAAATTCTTCATTGAATAAATTCAAATACAAATTAAAGTATTTAAAATAGTAAAAAGAACTATTTTTGCAATATACTCATGGATAAAGATTCTCTAAAAAAGATTATTTCACATTCTAAAGAATACGGCTTTATATTTCCTTCAAGTGAGATTTATGAGGGATTAAATGCAATATATGATTATGCTCATAATGGTGCACTTCTAAAAAATAATATAAGAGAATATTGGTGGAGATCCATGGTTCAGCTAAATGAAAATATTGTAGGTATAGACTCTGCAATATTTATGCATCCAAAGACTTGGGTTGCATCTGGCCATGTAGATGCTTTTAATGATCCTCTTATTGACAACAAGGATTCTAAGAAAAGATATAGGGCTGATGTTTTAATAGAAGAATTTATTGAAAAGCTAAATTCTAAAATCCAAAAAGAAGTTCAAAAAGCTGAAAAAAGATTTAAAGAAAAATTTGATAAAGATCAATTTCTTAATACTAGCCCAAAAGTTTTAGAAATAACAAATCAGATTAATGAATTAAAATCAAGAATGGTCTCTGCATTTGAAAAAGATGACTTGGTAGAGGTAAAAAAAATAATCGACGATATGGAAATTAAATGTCCTATTTCAGGAACATGTAATTGGACAGAAGTCAGACAGTTTAACCTTATGTTTAGTACTAAGTTAGGAGCTTCTGAAGAGTCAAGTATGGATTTATATTTAAGACCTGAAACTGCTCAAGGAATTTTCTTAAACTATTTAAACGTTCAAAAGACCTCAAGAATGAAAATTCCTTTTGGTATTGCTCAAACTGGTAAGGCATTTAGAAATGAAATTGTTGCCAGACAATTTATCTTCAGAATGAGGGAATTTGAGCAGATGGAAATGCAATTTTTCATTAAACCTGGAACTCAGGAAAATTGGTTCAATCATTGGAAAGATAAAAGACTTAACTGGCATTTAAATTTAGGTATTGATTCTAGTTTATTTAGATTCCATGATCATGATAAACTTGCTCATTATGCTGATGCTGCATGTGATATTGAGTTTAATTTCCCGTTTGGGTTTAAAGAACTTGAGGGTATTCACTCAAGAACTGATTTTGATCTTAAAAGCCACGAGGAGCTTTCAGGTAAGAAAATTCAATATTTTGATCCTGAATTAGATAAAAACTATACACCATATGTTCTTGAGACATCTATTGGATTAGATAGAATGTTTCTTGCAATTATATCTAACTCATTTAAAGTAGAAACTTTGGAAGATGGATCTACTAGAAATGTTATGAGTATACCAAAGCAAATTGCTCCAAACAAATTAGCAGTTCTTCCGCTACTCAAAAAAGATGGACTTCCAGAATATGCTAGAAAAATTATGAATGAGTTTAGTCATGAGATCAATCTTGTTTATGATGAGAAAGATGCAATAGGAAGAAGATATAGAAGACAAGATGCAATTGGGACGCCGTATTGTATTACGATTGATCACCAAACAATAGAAGATGATTCATTTACAATAAGAGATAGGGACTCTATGGATCAAAAAAGAATAAACATAGAAGATTTAAAATCTATTGTTGACAGTGAATTAACACTTAAAAGTTTATTAAAAAAGCTTTAGTTGAATATTATTAGTTATAATGTAAATGGCATAAGAGCCGCAATGAATAAAGGATTTATTGACTGGCTAAAAAGAGAATCCCCTGATGTCATATGTCTTCAAGAAATAAAAGCAAATAAAGAACAAGTTGAGATTTCCGAAATTGAAAACCTAGGATATAACACATTCTGGTTTTCAGCTCAAAAAAAGGGTTATAGTGGCGTTGCGATATTTTCAAAACAAAAACCTAATCATGTTGAGTATGGCTCAGGAATAGACTATATGGATTTTGAGGGTAGAATTATTAGACTTGATTTTGATAAGGTATCAATAATAAGTTTATATCTTCCATCAGGAACAAATCTAGATAGACTTGATTTTAAGTTTAAATTTATGGATGACTTTAAAGATTATATTTATCAATTAAATAATGAAATAAAAAATTTAGTTATTTGTGGTGATTATAATATTTGTCATAAAGCTATAGATATTCATGATCCCATAAGAAATAAAAATGTCTCAGGATTTTTGCCAGAAGAAAGAGAATGGCTTGATAACTTTATTGGAGACAGATTTATCGATTCATTTCGTTTTGTAAACTCGTCACCTCATCAATATAGTTGGTGGAGTTACAGAGCAAATTCAAGAGCTAATAACAAGGGATGGAGAATTGATTATAACATGGTCTCAAAATCAATTGAGGAAAGTATAGTTAATGCATCTATTTTAAGTGATGTTCATCATTCTGATCATTGTCCAATAAAGCTGGAGCTATCTCTTTAGTCAATAAGTTTTAAAGCTTCATCAATATATACAAGTACATCAGGGGAAACTCCTGGTCTTCCAAGATCAACATCTCTTTTACCAAGCCTAGTAATTATTAATTTTTTTTCAGGTATCATAATTACATACTGTCCTTGGTGACCACTCATTAGAGATATTTTTAAATCTTTATAATTAGACAACCACACTCCAATTCCATAGGCATCAAAGTTATCTAAATATGGTTTTATAGACTTTTTAATAAATGTGGAATCAATAATCTGACTGCCATTCCAACTTCCATTGTCAAGATATAGTTTGCCAAGCCTAGAAAAATCTCTTGCATTTGAATGAAAGCAGCAGAAGGATTTTACGTTTCCTGATTCCTTACTATCTATTTGCCAATATGCATCATTGTCAGGATTAATTTTTGACCAGAATTCTTTCTCAAAATAATCATTTGTTTTTATGCCAGTTGCTTTTTCAATAACCATGGATAATATTTGAGTATTACCACTAGAATAGTGATAATTTGTGCCAGGTGCGTCAATAAATGGCTGATCTAACATTAATTTGACTACATCTTCATAAAAGTATTGCTTAGCAACAGGACTAAAAGGATTAGATGTACCCTCATCCCATTCTAAACCAGATGTCATAGCTGCTAAATCAATTATTTTTACATCGTTAGCAAATTCTCCTTTTAGATCTGGAATATAATCAACCACTTTATCTTCAAGACTTTTAATATAACCTTGTTCATAAGCTTTAGCCATCATTAATGAAACAAATGTCTTTGCCATTGAGAATGAGTTAGTTGATGAGTTGACTGAATAATCTTCATAATATTTCTCGCCTATAATTGTGTCATTATGAATAACAACATATGCAGCAGTTCCCATTTTTTTATTATAATCCTCAAATTCTGAAGAAAAATTAGTTGTCTTACTCTCACTCTCTTTCCATGGTGATTTTTCTTCGGGTGATTTAATGGTCTTATAATCAAAATATTTTAAATCATCTATAAAGACTGTAGACTCTCCATTTAGGTATACAATTCTAATCCCTTTTACAAAATATTCTAAATTTAGAGTGTAAACAACTGCAAATAAAACTGCTATAGTTAACGCTAAAATTTTTATTTTTTTCATTTTTTATCAATTTGTGAGTCGACTATTTCAGATAGAGATTGTTGGGGTTCATTAGATTCTTCATCTTCTTTCTTTGTTCTCTTTATAGACCCTTGAATCATTATTAACATTGAAGCAATAATAATTACTAGTAGTACTTTTTCATCGACAATATTACTCTTTTGAATATCATAATCAGATATGCTTAGGAATAGAAGTATAGTTATTAATCCTCTGGGTGAAAAGTAAAGAAGAGGTTTAGACTCTTCATCATTTAATACAAGAGCTAAATAAAAATATCTAACTCCATACATAATTAGCAAAACAGTTGCACCAATTATATATGGTTCAAACTCAACAAAACTATCAAGAGGTATTGAGAAACCAAAGAATAAAAAGAAGAAGGTTCTAACTAAAAATGTTGATTCAGCAGTCAGTAAATGAAACTCATGTAAGTCAGATTTTTTAACATCATCTGTTTTGATATATTTTTTCAAACTCTTTGGAATCAGGTTTGTAAAATTTGAAAGAAAAATTCCAAAAATAAATATTAGTACTAATGACGGAAGTTTTAAAAAATCTTTACCAATCTCATAAGCTAAAATTAATAAGGCTAGAATTAGAAAAAACTTAACATGATGTTCAATCCTTTGAATAAGAAGAAAAAGTAGATATGTTATTGCTATTGAAATAATTATTATTAAGATTATCTGCCCTAATAAAGTAACAATAGGCTCAACACCAATTAGAGGTTCTGCCTTTTCTGCTTGTCTTATACAATAGTAGAAAATCATAATACCTAAAATATCTGAGAATGTTGATTCATATACTACAAATTCTTTATTTTTTGTAATAAGTCCTGTCGCCGAGGGAATAGCTACAGCACTACTTATAATTGATAATGGAATTGCATATATAACTGAGTTAGGATATGAAAGGCCAATTACATTTTCAAAGAATAGACTTACTAAAATTATATTAATAACAAGTATCACAAAAGCAGCTAAAAAACCTTTTACAATAATTTCAGTTTTCTCTTTTTTGATTTCTAATTCTAACGCAGCTTCCAGAACTATAAGTATTAATCCTATGGTCCCAAGAACAGGAACAAGGCTATCTAGGAACTGGAAATTATCGTATCCATAATAAGAAGATATAAATCTTGCAATAATACCTGTTAATACTAGAAGTATTACGGATGGAAACTTTGTTCTTATGATTATTGAGAATATAGATAAAGAAATAACTTTGTGTTATACATCTAAAATTGATGATAATTCTGGTAATTTTTTCTTAGATGTAGATTTAAAATATATTCAATTTCATTTCTGCATAGATGGTAATGCTTCATTTAGCTATAACAATGACTCATATAAATTAAATTTAGACAGTAATAAGTTTTTGACTCTTTATAATCCTTCAAAAAATATACCAATTAATTGTAATATTTCTCCAAAAACTAAACTAGTGAGCTTATTAATTTCCATTAATAAATTTCATAGTCTTTTTTCTGATTCAGCAAGTTCTATCTCTTTCATTTCAGATGATAACCTTAATAAAAAATATTATAAAGAGGATTCTATTCCAAATAAAACATTGACTGTATTAAATCAAATTTTAAATGAAAATCTAAATAAGAATATCAAAAAAATATATTTTAATGGAAAGGTTTTAGAGCTTTTAAGTATTCTATATAATACATCTAATGAATTTGATCTAGATCAATGCCCATTTCTTGCTGATGATAAGAATATTGCCAAGATCAAAAGGGCTAAAGAAATTATTCTTCAAAATATTGATAACCCACCTGGATTAAATGAATTGGCTACCAAAGTTGAAATTCCTTTGAAAAATTTAAAAACAGGGTTTAAGCAAGTGTATGGAAATACTGTCTATGGTTTTCTATCTGAATATAAAATGACAAAAGCTAGTCAAATGTTATCAAGTAAAAATTATAATGTAAATGAAGTTTCACAACACTTAGGCTATTCCTCAGCTAGTCACTTTATTAATGCATTCAAAAAAAGATTTGGCATCACACCAAAGAAATATCTAAACTAAATAATAAAAAAGTATATCCACCTTAACCGTGGATATACTTTTTTAAACAAATTGGTTTAGAAATTTGTTATCCCCTCATTAGGCTGATATTCATAATTGAATGTATAATATCTAGACTCATCTGTGAATGCATCAGGGCTTTCAGGTGCATCTTTGTAATAACTTAAAATCTCCATTTTAGCATATTTACCATCAAAAGTTCTAAATACTAATATTTTTCCTGGTGTTGGAGAGATTATATTAACAGGAGGTCCTTGATATGTATACCATCCATTACCTCCTCCAGATGGAATTGCATATCCAGATGTGGAGTCTTGACTTAATGATTGTAAATCAACTTCGACAACTGACAACATAGTCCCACTTGCAATATATACTGCAGCGTTTCCTGTTCTAGAAGGTTCATCTATGGTTCCAAGAGATTCCCCTCCGTTAACAATTATATCAGTTCCTCTAAATGCAACATCCCAATCTGTTTCACTAGTTGTGATTTGTCCGGTTGAAAAATTAAATTTTGTGAATTCGCCTGATATTGGTGTAAACTGACCAGTTCTAGGATTTACTCCTCCATTTTGAGGCGCATAAAGATTTTCAAAACTTTCGGATACAATATCTAAAAGCTGAACTTCATCATCTTTACTACATGATGAAATTATTAATGATAATAAAGTAATATAGGTAATTGTTTTTCTCATAATTTTAAGATTTGATTGTTTAAATTGATATTATAATTTTTGAATAAACTATTCTCCCTGGGTTATTCGGTAAATTTTGAGGATCTGAATAATCAAATAAGTTGGTCTGATCCCAGGGTGAAAGTGTAGTTTTTAATTTTTTTGGAGATTGACAAATCAGATATTATGAAAGGATTGACAAATTGATCATAATTATCTAAAATATCATTCCCATTATTATCCATTAAGCCATATCTACTTCTATATTTTGACTTAAAATAGATTTGAAAATTATTTTTTGAAGATATAGTAATCTTTGAATTTATGTTATGTTTTGAACGATTGTATAATCCAAAATAATCATTTGATTCAATTCTAAAAGAAGAACTTCTTGGACTAACTCTTGCATAAACCTCACCATTTTCAATTCTATTAACTGCGTCATTATCCTTTGCGTCAAGATACTGATAGCCTATGGCAAAATCGATATTATCTTTTAACTTAAATGTTGAATTTACCTCTAGACCTTGGGTGTAAACTTTATTTAGATTGTAATAGCTAAAAATATTTTGGCCATTGATTTTTGTGGCAATTATTTTGTAATCAATAAGATTTTTAATTTGATTTCTAAATAAATTTATATCAACATTGATTCTATTATTTGGTTTATAATTTAAACCTAGATTGAAGCTTAATGATGTTTCAGGTTTTAGGTTTCCATTAAATTCCTCTTCAGAAATTATCAAATTTGAGATTTGATTTAAATCTTGAAGATTAGATATTATTTCTTTAGCAGCATTAAATCCAATTACTGAATATCAGATGTTGAAATTGGAAAAGTTAAAATATAATTGTCTAAAGTCAGGTGTTTTAAAACCTTTCCCAAAAGATAATTTAATTGAAATATTATCATTTAATTTAGTTCTTAATGCAGCTCTTGGGCTAAATACAGACTGATACTGGTTATGCTTATCGAATCTGGCTCCAAAAATATAATTAGTATTTTCAAAGACAAAGCCTTCATACTGAATGAAGTAATTTGTTGAATTTTGAGAAACATTAGTATCAAAAAAATTATTTCTGCTTAATGATTCATTACTATAGCCAATACCAAATATTAGTTTATTTTCTTCGTTTATATCAAAAATTGATCTTAGCTCTGCTTTGTAAAGTGATTGATCAAAAAATGACTCTTCATAGTTAAAATTATTAGACTTTAATTCTTCATCATTCTTATAATTAGTAAAATAATTATCTATAATTATCATTAGCCTATCATTACTCAAATATTTAATTGAGGTATTTAAGCTAAATTCATTGGTAATGTTATCACCATAAACATTATCGTTCAATTTAAAGTCTTGATTCTCTATATATCCTCTAATAGATGAGAAAACTGTCCATTTATTATTAGTGTAATTATATCTTATGAATCCTGTATACCTTTTGTATGGCTCAACAGTATTCATAAGATCATTTTTTATAAGGTCGTATCCATCACTACTAAGAGAATTTAAATAAACATTAAACCGATGATTATCATTAACAATTGTTCCAAGATTTAACGATAGATCATTTGTGTTGTAGGATGAATATTTATAGCTAGAATTAAATGATAGGTCTTTTTGTGCTTCAGATGTAATTAAATTAATAACTCCACCAATTGCATCAGTACCATATAAGCTTGATGAGCTGCCTTTGATAATCTCAATTTTTTCAATATTTCCAACAGATATCCTATCTAAATCAAGAGTTCCTGATTGTCTTCCAATTAATGGGTAACCATCAATCAATAACAATGTATATTCAGAAAATCTAGCCCTTGCATTTGAACTCCATTACTTCCTCCAAAATCAGGAACGATAAAAATTCCAATTTGATCATCTAAAATCTCAGTTAGACTGCTTGAGTTACTCTTAATTATTTCTTCTTTTGAAATAAGTTTGGCTGGAAGTGGCAAGGTCGAAAGTTGTCTTAAAGTTTTCGTAGCAGAGATAATTACTTCATCTAGAATGTTGGTATTAAGAGTATCATTAAGTCTGTTGTGCTTTAAGTATTTGAAAAAAGGAAACACAAACAACGAGAAGTGATAGTTTTAAAATTCTCAACAGGTAATTTTTTGAAATGCAAATGTAATGTCATAAAGTTCATAATAATAACATTTAAGGTTTTAAAAATATAGCTGAAAGTTCCTTATTTTATTGAATTTGTTAAAAAATCGTTAATATAAAATATCAATATAGGTTCCTTAGATTTTTATTCAATTATCCTTGAATTTAAATTATCTTCTAAAACAGGACATGAATCATATCTGCCAAAATCATATATCTAGTTTTAGCAACTAGGTCATAAACTAAATCAGAAAAAAAACGAGGGTAGTATGAAAATTAGAACTCTGATTAAAAATAAATGTTTTTACTTTTTTAGAATGTAATAAACAGCTTTACTTTTTTGTAAAATATCACCATTTTGAGAATTAAAGCTACAGAGTCTACTTTAGTAACTTGAGGATAGTTTTTTGTTGTATAATTGCTCTGCAAAGTAGTTGCTTTAAAATTTAAACTCGTGTCTTTTTTTTTAGTATAAAACGCATAAAAAAATTACAAAGAACACAAATTCCATCATAGATAATAATTTCATTTTCTTGACTCATATTAAATCAAAAGTAAAAGAAATTTTAATTCATAAAAAACTAAAATCGATATTCAAACCCAGCAAAAATTCCAAAGGGATGACCTGGCCTTAATCCAGCAGGGGCTCTAGAAACTGCATAATCTTTATCAAAAAGGTTTAATATTTTTGATCTAAATGTAATATCTGAACTTAAGTTATATCTAAAGGATATGTCAAAAATTAAATAGGAAGGTATCTCAACTGAACCATTTGCAATAGTTGAAAATTTTCCATTGTAATTTCCGCTTAAATTAATTTCATATTTATCAGCTTGAAAGCTGATTGAAGAATTTAATTGATGTTTTGGTATATATGGAATCCTATCACCATTACTAACTTCTCCCCAGATATCTTGGGTACTTCCAAAATCGCTTAGAAATTTTGCATTTGTAAGAGTATAGGAAAGCGAAAAAGGAACAGAAACTTCATTGTTTTCTATTAAATTTGTTCTCAATAAAAATTCAAGTCCATTTACTAAAGCTTTACCAGCATTAAATGGATCTAGCTCCCCAAAACCACCTGTTGCTGCTAAATCATTACCTAATAAGTTAGTGTAGTTGTTTTGATAGAAAATTAATTCTGAATTGAATTTTTTATATGAAAGTCTAGTTCCAATTTCAATATTAATGCTTTCTTCAGCTTTCTGCCCCTCTGAACTTCCTGGAGGTGAATAACCTTTATGTAATCCACCAAACATAGAAACATTGTTGTTAAAGCTGTAATTTAGGCCAAAGCCAGGTATAAATACTGAAACCTTATTTTGTCTATATGAAACCTCATTTTTATTTCTTTTAGGATTTAATTTTCCGTAATCATTTCTCTCCAAGTCAATAGATTCATATCTTATTCCCGGTGTAATTGTAAATCTTTTTAATTTGTATTTATACATTATATAAGAAGCAAATGAATTAGCAGAACTTATTCTATTGCCCTGCGATCCTTTATCTCCATATTTACTGAGTGACATGAACCCATTATTTATATTATATATATCTTCCCATTGAAATCTATCTTCTTCATCATAATGAAATCTAAAACCAATTTCTAGGTCATTAAATGAATCATTTTTCCCATACCAATGGTAATCAATTTTTGTTTGAATTCCTTTTGACACATATTCTCTATTATTTGCTTTTACTTTTAAAGAATTATCAGTTTCATTCAACTCTCCTCTGACAAGTGACATATGTCCAGAATATTTATCTGGATTTGATAATACCTTCGAAATTTTTTGTGAATCTCCATTATAAACTATATCATCGAGTTTGTACCAATTTCTTTTAAAACCATTATGGTAAAAATTAGATGTAATTTTAAATCTTTCAGATAGATTTAGTTGATGTGTAATTAAATATTGTGTATGTTCTGCATCCATTTTATCTTTTTCTGAACCCGGATATCTTAATGAAGGATTAATATCAAAATCATCATCTGTTAGACCTAAATAAGTTTCATTTGATATTTCATCATAATAATGAAACTTAAATTCTAAGCTCTGAGATATTAATGATTGATCTGAACTGTTTAGCCTGATCTTTGAAGTTATTTCATTTATATCAAATCCAGTATTAAAGTCATTACCTAATGCTTTAAACCCATCTGAATTATAATTTAAATACTCAACCATATATCCAAAATTATCGAAACTATTGCCAAATGTTGAATGAGTTTGACCTGTGTTAAAGCTACCATAATTGGTTGTAATTTTTCCCTTAAAAGATTCTGGTATTTCAGTTGAAACAAAGTTTATAGCTCCACCAGTTGTATATGGTCCATATTGAATCTGACTACTACCTTTTAATACTTCAACAGCCTGCATTCTTGCTATTGATGGAAAATAATAAGCTGATGAAGCTGTAGGGTGCTGGTGAGATTAAAATACCATCTTCCATTATTGCAATTTTTGAACTTCTCTCAGGTGAAGTACCTCTAATGCTTATGTTGGGTCTAAGCCCAAATCCGTCTTCTTCATAAAAATTTATTCCCGCAATCTTACTTAATGCTCTATTAATATCTGTGTAGTTAAATTCAGCTAGTTCAGCAGTTGATAAAAAATATGCAGCTCCAGTTCTATTCTTTGCAACAAATTTATTTCCAAGTATTGTATTGGCTTTAATTATTACTTCATCTAATGCAGTTACTAGAATCAATTTTGTTTGAATTTGTTGGTTGATTTTGTGAGTTTAATGCGTTAATATGGAGAATACAGTTTTCAGGAAATAAAATAAACTTTTTCATAGTTTTTTATATAATTTAGAATCATTCCAAATTAACGGAATTGCTAATATAAATATTTTATTTAGAATTGTTCTAAATAATAATATTTTTTCTAATATTGTTATCTCAAACAATTATTATGAAGAAAATATTATCACTTATATTTTTAATCACTATTGGATGCTCTAAAAATCAGAACGAAATGATTGTTAACATATATAGTCAAAGGCATTATGATGTTGATCAACTACAATATGATAATTTTGAAAAAGAAACAGGGATAAAAGTTAACGTGATTAAAGCTAACGCTGATGAACTATTACAGAGGATTAAAAATGAGGGAGATAATAGCCCTGCAGATTTATTCATAACAGTTGATGTAGGTAAACTCTGGCAAGCAACAGATATGGGCTTACTTCAAAAATATGAGGACAGTTCAATAACAGACGGGATTACGGAAACCCTTTTAGATAAAAACGGATATTGGATTCCTGTGACATACAGATCTAGGATAATCGTTTACAGCAACGAAAGAGTTAAGGAAAATGAGTTAAGTACATATGAAGATCTTGCAGATGATAAATGGAAAGGAAGAATTTTAGTCAGATCTTCATCAAACTCATACAATCAAGCATTGTTATCATCTCTAGTCGCTAACCTTGGTGAAGAAGAAACTGAGTCATGGGCTAACGCTATAGTCTCAAATTTTGCTAGGGATCCAAAGGGTAATGATAGAGACCAAGTTAAAGCAATTGCTGCTGGTCAAGGTGATATAGCAATTGTTAACTCATATTATATTGGCTTGCTTCTCTCCTCAGAAAATGAAGAGGAGATTAATGCTGGAAAGGCAATATCAGTCTTCTTTCCAAATCAAGCGGAAGGTGATAGAGGCTCTCATATAAATGTTTCAGGAATTGCGTTGGCAAAGAATTCTCCAAATAAGTCAAATGCTCTTAAGTTGATAAAATATCTTACAAGTGATGATGCCCAAGAAACATATGTTAATAATACATTTGAATATTCTGTAAAATCAAATATTGAGCCTAATCAAATTGTTAAAGATTGGGGAAGTTTTAAAAAAGACCCACTTGATTTAAACATGTTAGGTAAAGAGAGAAAAAATGCGGTTCGTATATTTGACGCTGCTGGTTGGAAATAATAACCTAAAGCTTTAAATAATGAATGTTAAATCATTAACATTAATAATATCACTAGTACTTATATTTCCATTGGTATATTTAGTCTACAGTGTTTTGGGTTTAAACCTAGAGAATTTTATCTATTTATGGAATAATCTTCTTGTTAGCTATTCATTTAATACACTATACTTAGTTTTTCTAACCTCTGTATTTTCTCTAATATTTGGAATAATTCCAGCGTGGTTTATTTCAACTTCAAATTTTAAAGGAAAGAACTTTTTTGACGTTGTTCTATTTCTCCCTCTTGCCATACCATCATATATTATTGCATTTACATATAGTGATTTATTGAGTTACACTGGACCTATGCAGAGTTTTTTAAGAAACTATTATCCTGATCTTTACCCTTATTTTAATCAAGACTATCTACAAATTGAAATTTTATCTATACTAATGGCACTTGTACTTTACCCATACATATATACAGCCTGTAGAATTTCATTTTCGCTTATTGGATCTAACTACATAAAGGTTGCAAGAAATCTTGGAATGTCTCAATTAAAAACTTTTTTTAAAATTATAATTCCAATTTCAAGAGTATCAATTTTTTCAGGTCTTTTTCTAGTGATTATGGAAGTTCTTAATGAATATGGCGCAGTAAAATATTTTGGAGTTAATACCTTCACAAGTGGAATTTTTAGGTCATGGTATTCAATGGAAGATGTTGATACTGCATCAATCCTTGCCGTATGCCTTTTAATTTTTGTTTCAATTTTCTTTATTCTTGAAAGATATTCAAACTCTAAATACAACTATAACTATAAGTCAAACGATGATGTCTCAGGAAATTACACTTTAAATAAATCATCAATGAGTCTTATATACTTTACATGTATAATTCCTTTTATACTAGGATTTTTTATTCCTGTTATTTATATAATAAAAAATGCTATTGATACATTTAGTAATATCGATTTAAATGAGTTATCTATTCTTTCATTTAATTCATTTTTTTTAGCTTTTGTTTCATCTTTGATAATTGTAATAATTGCAATTCTGTTTCAATTTTTTAAAAAAATATCAAGAAGTAAAACTATATTTTTTTTAAGTGAGATTGTGTCCTTAACATATGCAATTCCAGGAGCAGTAATTGCATTATCATTAATACTAATTATCTCAGCTTTTTCATACTTTTCAGGAATTTCAATCGTATTTGGTTCTTTAATTGTACTAATCTATGCATATGTAATGAGATACATGGCAGTTGGTATATCACCTCTAAAATCTAGTTTTGAGAAACATCCTGAATCATTTGATCAAACAGGTAGAAACCTAGGTATGACCAACTACAAAATTTTTAGTAAGATTCATTTACCAATTAATAAGACCTCTATCTTAATTGCATTTATTTTATGTTTTGTTGACATAATAAAAGAGCTCCCAATTACACTTATACTCAGGCCATTTAATTTTGATACACTAGCTGTGAAAACATATGAATATGCAATTGAAGAGATGATTGCAAAATCATCTATATACTCTCTTGTAATAATTTTATTTGGTACGGTATTATTAATATTTTTGAGGAAAATAATCAATAAGAGTATTAATGTATCTTAACATTCAAAAACTAGTTAAATATTATAATAAGGATAATCCGATCATTAAAGAATTGGATTTCTCTGTTAAAAAAGGTGAGTTTGTTTCTTTTATAGGAGAAAGTGGTTCAGGGAAAACAACATTTCTTAAATGTTTAGCAGGTCTTGAAAAAATAAACTCAGGAAAAATAACTTTAAACAATAAGATTTTAAATGATAAAGATATATTTATAAAACCTCATCTTAGAAAAATTGGTTTTATTTTTCAAGATTATCCATTGTTCCCTCATCTAAATACTTTAGATAATATTAAAATAAATTTAAAGGAATCGTATTATACAAATCTTGACTATTTTATCGACTTAATGGGTTTAAGCAATCTTTTGAAAAGATTTCCTCATGAATTATCTGGAGGAGAACAACAAAGAGTTTCAATAGCAAGAGCCCTTGTAAGAGAGCCTGATCTTCTTTTAATGGATGAACCATTTAGTAATCTAGACTCTGCTATTAAATCCAAGATTCAGAATGAGATTTATAAGATTTTAAAAAAAACCAACACAACGACTATTCTTGTAACTCATGATATTAAAGATACTTTTGACATTTCTGATAAGCTACTAGTTTTTAAGGCAGGAATAGCTCAACAATTTGATAATCCTGAGGAGATGTATTGTAACCCTGCAAATTGTTACTGCGCAAAAATGCTTGGAGAGCTCAATCAGATTCAAATTGAAAATAAAGAGTTTTACATTAGACCTGAAAAAATAAAAATCGTTAAAGATTCTAAGTATAAAGTGAAGGTTGAAAAAATTTCTTTTGTTGGTAAAGAGTACAAAATTCAAGCTACTTTAAATGGTGATATAATTCACTTCTTTAGTAATAATAATATTTCAAGTTCTAACGACTTATTTATTGATTTTAATAAAAATGATTTATTAGAATTTGATAAAAGGTGTAGTAACTACTTCACATAGAACATTGATATCTTATTTATAATCATTATAAATTACTGTAAATGAGTAATTTATAATCATTCTAAGGTTTATTTGCATTAATTTTATGGTAAATTATAAAAATGATTCAAACAGTTAATACATGCGTAAATTGTACAAACATGACAGAGTCATTAGTCTGTGCAAAACATAATGTTAAGGTTGAAGTTAATAATACATGTGGTGACCACGTTGTTATTGATTAACCTTTCATAAGCATCTAATTTTACGATTTTTAATTTTTGTCACATGTCTATCTATTTATAGTTAGTCACTTACCTTGTGGCAAAACTTTTAATATATTTACTCTGTAAATAATTGATAAGTTATGTTCCAGAATAAAATGTCATTGAGACTGAGAATATTTATCTCAATGATTTTGCTTGTATTTACTGCAACTCTTCTTGTCCTTGGATCAACATACTACCAGTACAGGACTGAATCTGATCAATATAATTCCTACAGACAAGACAGAAAAGAAAATCAATTAAAAAGGCAAATTAACTATATAGTTAATAAATACAATCTTTCAAGTAATTATGATCTCTGGGATGATTACCAATCTGATTTTGAAGAAATAACTAGAATTCATAGTGTTGAATATTCAATATTTAAAATTGATGGTACACCTTTATTTTATTCCTATCTACCACTTGATGTAATATCTAATAATTATTCTTTGGACACTGATTTTGCAAAAATGTTGGTTTCAAACGAAGAGGGGAAATTTACTTCAGAAAATTTTACAGATGTCGGAAAATTTCAAGCTTCTTACAGTGTTCTTAAAGATGACTTGGGAAATAAATACGCTATTCTTTTCTTCCCCTATTTTCAAGATGTATCATTTGCTGAGAGTGAATTAAATGTATTCCTTTCTACCCTTTACCAAATTTATTTTATAATGCTTGTTGTTGCAATTGTACTAGCTTATTTTATTTCAAGATTTGTTACTAGATCAATTGAAACAATTAGGTTAAAAATTGGTCAAGCTGGATTATTAAAAAAGAATGAAAAAATATATCTAAAAAATCCAACTAAAGAAATTGATAGTCTTGTTAATTCTTATAATAAAATGATTGATGACCTAGAGGATAGTGCCCAGAGATTAGCTAAAACTGAGAGAGAGCAAGCTTGGCAAGAAATGGCTAAACAGGTAGCTCATGAAATTAAAAACCCATTAACACCTATGAGACTTACAGTACAAAGTTTTCAAAAAAACAGTGGAATAGTGTCTAATGATGAAAAAAATAAAATCAATGATTTTTGTGATACATTAATTGAACAGATTGATACAATGAGTAATGTTGCAACATCATTTTCAGATTTTGCTACTCTTCCAAAAACTCAGCTAGAAAAAACTGATGTGGTTGAAGCTACAAAAAAAGCTGTTGAAATATTTGAGCAAAACAATATAACTTTTGAGACTTCAAGTGATAGTATTTTTATAAAACTAGATAAAGCTCAGTGGATAAGAGTAATGACAAACTTGATTAAAAATAGTATACAGGCTATACCTCATGATAGAGAACCTGATATTTTAGTAAAAATATCTGAAAACTCAAAAAACGTAAAAGTTTTAGTCTCTGACAATGGACTTGGAGTTTCAAAAAGTAATCGTGAAAAGATCTTTGAGCCAAAATTTACAACCAAATCTGATGGTATGGGTCTTGGTCTTGGTATTGTAAGAAATATTATAAGTTCCCACAGAGGAAAAATTTCCTATAAATCAAAAAATAAAAAGGGAACAGACTTTACTATTACTCTGCCCAAGTAGTTAGCAAAATTCGTTATAGGCCTGAACTAAATTCTCAGAAATTAAATTAGCATCTCTTCCTTCAATATGATGTCTTTCAACCATATGAACTAATTCTCCATCTTTAAAAAGAGCTATAGATGGAGATGAAGGTGGAAATGGTAACATTTCTTCTCTTGCAGCCTCAGTTGCTTCAATATCAAATCCAGCAAAAACTGTACAAAGATTATCAGGAGTAGACTCATTTGATAAGGACATAATTACTCCAGGTCTAGCATTTCTTGCAGCACATCCACAAACTGAGTTTACTACAATTAAAGTAGTTCCGGATTGAGATAGAGCATTTTTGACATCTTCTGATGATGTTAATTCTGAAAAACCTGAGTTTGTTAATTCAAGTTTAAATGGTTTTACGATTTCTTCTGGGTACATATTTTTTTTACAAATATATAAAGAATACCAATTAATAATTTTAGATTAACTTATATTTAGGATTCAATTATACTACTTGAAAAATAAACAATTAAAATACGATCTTGCATATTTAAAAATGGCTGAAGAGTGGTCTAAACTTTCATATTGTAAACGAAGACAAGTTGGAGCACTAATCGTAAAAGATAAAATGATTATTTCAGATGGGTATAATGGTACTCCTTCTGGATTTGAAAATATTTGTGAGGATGATGAGGGGTATACTAAATGGTATGTACTTCATGCTGAAGCTAATGCTATAGCTAAAGTATCTGGCTCTACACAATCAACTGAGGGTGCTACTCTTTATATTACATTATCTCCATGTAGAGAATGTAGTAAGCTTATCTTTCAGTCTGGAATTAAAAGGGTTGTTTATTCAAAAAAATATAAAGATCAATCTGGTATTGAATTCCTTGCTAAGTCTGGAGTTGAGGTTGATTTTATTGAGATCTAGTTAGTTATTTCTGTCCTTAATTCTCTTTGAGATCATTAATATTAATATTAGTAGCAAAGCACACAATGAAAGTATGAAACAAATAAGTGCAATCTTGTTTTCATCTTCCAATAAATTATAGATATTTAGTTGTGTTAAATTAAATACTACTAACAAAATTGTTAAAAACAATAAAATTTTTTCTAGATTTTTCATTTTCAGATTGCAAACATAAGGTAAAAATTTTTCTTTGAGATATTTTTTTGTTTCATTTTAAAGCTAGAAAACAGGGGAGATATTTTATAAAACTTAAGAAATTACCGCATCAAAATTTTCTATTTTTTAATTAAAAAAAAACTTTAAAAAAACATTTTTCTCATTGTTAAAAACTTTATGTTAATGTATTGAATTTCGACTTTCAATTTTCATTATAATTTTAAATATTTGAAGTAACGAAATTTAGTTCAATCAAAATTTTTTATCATGCAGCAAGAGCCACTTTTACAAGAAAATAAAGACAGATTTGTAATTTTTCCAATTGAGCACCATGACATATGGGAATGGTACAAAAAATGTGAAGCCAGTTTTTGGACGGCCGAAGAAATTGATCTTCATCAAGATTTAAATGATTGGAGCACAAAGTTAAATGACGACGAGAGATTTTTTATTAAACACATTCTTGCTTTCTTTGCTGCCTCAGATGGAATTGTTAATGAGAACTTAGCTGAAAACTTTGTGAATGAAGTTCAGTATTCTGAAGCAAAATTTTTCTATGGTTTCCAGATTATGATGGAAAACATTCATTCAGAAACATACTCTCTACTTATTGATACTTATGTAAAAGATGATAAGGAAAAAGATACTTTATTTAAGGCTATAGAAAATTTCCCAGCAATAAAGAAAAAAGCTGACTGGGCTCTTAAAGTGGATTGAGTCTGATTCCTTTGCTGAAAGACTTATTGCGTTTGCTGGCGTAGAAGGTATATTTTTCTCAGGGTCCTTTTGTTCAATCTTTTGGTTAAAAAAGAGAGGACTGATGCCAGGATTAACTTTTTCTAATGAGTTAATTTCTAGAGATGAAGGTGTACATTGTGACTTTGCAGTTCATCTTCATAACCATCACATCATTAACAAAGTTCCAAAGGAAAGAATTAAAGAAATTTTAATAGATGCTCTTAATATAGAAAGAGAATTTATAACAGAATCACTTCCAGTTAGTTTAATCGGAATGAATGCAAAACTAATGACGCAATATTTAGAATTTGTTACTGATAGACTTCTAGATCAATTTGGATGTGAAAAAGAATTCAATGTTTCTAATCCATTCGATTTTATGGATATGATTAACCTTCAAGGTAAAACTAATTTCTTTGAGAAAAGAGTTTCAGAATATCAAAAAGCAGGTGTTCTAAATAATGATAAAAAAGAAGAGTCAAACTTTGATCTTGACGATGACTTCTAAAATAATCGTTTAATAAATCTAATTTTAAAAATGGTATAATAAGGATATGTCTATGTATGTAATTAAAAGGGACGGAAGAAAAGAGCCCATAATGTTTGATAAAATAACCGCAAGGATAAAGAAGCTTTGTTATGGTTTTAATGAGTTAGTTGATCCTGTTAGAGTTGCAATGAGGGTAATTGAAGGTCTTTATGATGGTGTGACAACTTCAGAATTAGATAACCTAGCAGCAGAAATTGCTGCGACTATGACAACTACTCATCCAGATTACGCATCTCTTGCAGCTAGAATTTCTGTCTCAAACTTACATAAAAATACCACGAAGTCCTTCTCTGATACAATGAAGGATCTTCACGCATACGTTAATCCAATAACTGGTAAAAAGGCTCCGCTTTTATCAGATGAAGTCTATAAAGTGATTAAGAAAAATGCAGAGTTGCTTGACTCAAAAATCATTTACAATAGAGATTTCGGATATGATTACTTTGGATTTAAAACTCTTGAAAGATCATATCTTTTAAAAATTAATGGAAATATAGTTGAGAGACCACAACATATGTTGATGAGAGTCTCGGTAGGTATTCACCTTGATGATATTGATGCTGTAATTGATACCTACGAGTTAATGTCAAAAAAATATTTTACTCATGCAACTCCAACTTTATTTAATGCAGGTACGCCCAAACCACAAATGTCCTCATGTTTCTTACTAACTATGCAAGATGATAGTATTGATGGAATCTATGATACACTAAAACAAACAGCTAAAATTTCACAATCTGCTGGAGGAATTGGTCTTTCAATTCATAATATAAGATCTACAGGATCATACATATCTGGAACAAATGGTACATCAAATGGTATTGTTCCAATGCTTAGAGTTTTTAATGATACTGCAAGATATGTAGATCAGGGTGGTGGTAAAAGAAAAGGTTCTTTTGCAATTTATATTGAACCATGGCACTCTGATATTTATGATTTTCTAGATCTAAAGAAAAATCATGGTAAAGAGGAAATGAGAGCAAGGGACTTATTTTATGCTATGTGGATTCCTGATCTATTCATGAAAAGAGTTGAAAATAATGAAGAGTGGACTTTAATGTGTCCAAACGAGTGTCCTGGATTATATGATTGTCACGGAGATGAGTTTGATAAGCTTTATTTAAAATATGAAAAGCAATCAAAGGGAAGAAAGTCAATCAAGGCAAGAGAGCTTTGGGAAAAGATTCTTGAATCTCAAATTGAGACAGGTACTCCATATATGCTATATAAAGATTCTGCAAATAGAAAATCAAATCAAAAGAATCTTGGGACTATTAGATCTTCTAACTTATGTACAGAAATACTTGAGTACACCTCAAAAGATGAAATAGCGGTTTGTAATCTTGCATCAATTGCTCTTCCAATGTTTGTTGAAGATGGAAAGTTTAATCACCAAAAATTATATGATGTAACAGTTAGAGTTACCAAAAACTTAAATAAAGTTATTGATAGAAATTACTATCCTGTTAAAGAAGCTGAAAACTCAAACTTTAGACACAGGCCAGTTGGTCTTGGTGTTCAAGGTTTAGCTGATGCATTTATTCTATTAAGGATGCCATTTACTTCTGATGAAGCAAAAGAGCTTAATCAAGAAATTTTTGAAACTATCTATTATGCTGCACTTAATGCTTCAGTTGAGGAAGCTAAAAAAGATGGAGTTTATGAATCATATAAAGGATCCCCAATTTCAAAAGGTGAATTCCAACATAATATGTGGGGAGTTGAAGATGATGATTTAAGTGGTAGATGGGATTGGAAAAAATTAAGAAAAGATGTTTTAAAGCATGGTGTGAGAAACTCTCTTTTAGTGGCACCAATGCCAACTGCAAGTACATCTCAAATTCTTGGAAATAATGAATGTTTTGAGCCTTATACTTCAAACATTTATACTAGAAGAGTTTTATCTGGTGAGTTTATTATTGTTAATAAACACTTACTAAATGACCTAGTTGAATTAGGACTTTGGAGTGAAGATATGAAACAAGATCTAATGGCTGCAAACGGATCAATTCAAGACATTGAAGGTATTCCAGATGATTTAAAAGAGCTATATAAAACTGTGTGGGAGATGAGTATGAAGGATATAATCGATATGGCTAGACATAGAGGGTTTTTCATTGACCAATCACAATCACTTAATTTATTTATGGAAGGTGCTACTATGTCAAAACTTACATCTATGCACTTCTATGCATGGAAATCTGGTCTTAAAACAGGTATGTACTATTTAAGGACTAAATCTGCTGTTGATGCAATTAAGTTTACACTTAAGAAAAAAGAATCTGTTCCCGAAAAAACAGAAGAGATTAAACTTGAAGCAGAGACTGAAGAGGTAGGTGAAGTTCAAATTACTAGAACAGAAAAAGCAGCTAAAACTAAATCAAAGGAAAAACCAGTTGCTGTTGAACCACTAACTCCTGAAGAGCTAAAACAAATTATCTCTCAATCTAAAGAGAATGAGGATGATGACTGTCTTATGTGTGGTTCGTAAGACCTTCTAGATATATAAAATTAGTATTTAATAGTTTTAAATTTTATAACTCAAACTTTACATATTCTTAATATAAAAAGAAGTTTTGAGTATGATATTTGTTTAAAATTTAAAAATGAGAAATCTTATACTATTATTTATTGCATTATTTTTTGCCACTTCAACTTATTCTCAGAAAATTGGTTATGAATTTCGTACAAACGGAAAAGCATATATATCTACCTCTTATGCTGGTTTTGAAGTAAGACATAGGACTGATAAAGAGGAAAACAGATTTACATATAGATATAAAATGTTGGACTCTGAAAAGTTTACATTTAGTCTACCTCTACATTATAAAGTAGAAAAAGAAAAAGCAACTCTTGAGCCAAGATTGAAGTATCATTTAAATAAGTTTAGTTTATGGGCTCAAAAAGAATTTAATCTTGAAGAAAACATGAATGCAGCTTTTGGTATAGATATACCTGTAAATGATTTCACTTACAGGATTGGATGGGACTCTTCAGATACAGTGAGATTTAGATTAGTCAAAAAATTTTAATAAAAATGGAAAGTATTTATTTATTCATATTAATCGGTTTAATTACACTTGCATTTGCTGATCTAATTGTAGGTGTAAGTAACGATGCTGTAAATTTCCTAAACTCGGCAATTGGTTCAAAAGTTTTATCATTTAAAACACTTATGATTGTTGCAAGTATTGGAGTTTTTGTTGGATGTGTGTTCTCTAGTGGTATGATGGAAGTTGCTAGGAAAGGTATCTTTAATCCTGGTGAGTTTATGTTCAATGAGATAATGATAATTTTTATGGCAGTAATGATTACGGATATATTCATTTTGGACTTATTTAACTCTTGGGGTCTTCCTACATCAACTACTGTGTCAATTGTTTTTGAATTGTTAGGAGCATCTGTGGCAATGGCATTAATTAAAATTGGGATTGATAGTGGATCTTTTTCAGACCTTGCAATCTATATTAACACCTCAAAAGCTACTCAGATTATTATGGGAATTCTCCTCTCTGTATTTATAGCTTTTTCTGTAGGTGCAATTGTCCAATGGGTTTCAAGAGTTCTTTTATCATATAATTATAAAAATAAATCAACATGGGTAGGTTCAGTTTTTGGAGGTATAGCTCTTACGGCTATTTCGTATTTTATATTAATTAAAGGTATAAAAGGAACCTCATTTGCAGGTGAAAGCTTTGATTTAATTGGTGGAATGACAATTAATAATTTTTTAGAATCAAATGTTATATCAATAATAATATATAGTTCAATAATTTGGACATTAATTTCATTTTTGTTAGTAAAACTATTTAAAACAGATATATATAAAGTTATAATTGCCGTTGGTACTTTTGCACTTGCTCTAGCTTTTGCAGGAAATGACTTGGTTAATTTTATTGGTGTGCCAATAGCTGCTTGGCAGTCTTATGAGGCATGGGTTGCTTCAGGGGTTGCGGCTAGTGAATTTAGTATGCAAGTTTTAGCTTCCAAAGTTCCAACGCCAGATTTCCTTCTTATAATTGCTGGATTGGTTATGGTTTTAACTTTATGGTTTTCAAAGAAAGCTAAGACAGTTGTTAAAACAGAACTTGACTTATCTAATCAAGGTGAGGTTAAGGAAAGATTTAATGCGAGTGTTTTATCAAAACTTGTTGTTAGTATTGGTTCAAGTATTTCAAGCTTAGTTTCAAAAATTCTTCCCAAATCTACTAGGCAAGCAATTGATAAAAGATTTGAAGTTCCAGCGATTTTTACAAATAAAATTTCATCAGAGGATAAACCTTCATTTGATGTAATAAGGGCATCAGTAAATCTAATGGTTGCAGGTATATTAATCTCTTTTGCAACCTCATATAAACTTCCACTTTCTACAACTTATGTTACTTTCATGGTAGCAATGGGGACGTCTCTATCTGATCGAGCATGGGGAAGTGATAGTGCTGTTTATAGAGTTTCAGGTGTGCTTAATGTAATAGGGGGCTGGTTTCTTACAGCTCTATCTGCATTCACTATTTGTGGGATAGTAGTTTTTATCATTTACAAGCTTCAATTAATAGGTATAGGAATTACGTTAATTATACTAGGATACTTACTAGTTAAAAATTATAAAAGCTTTAAGAAAAAAGCTAAGGTAAAGCTATAGATAGTAGGGAGTATTTATAATATTACTCTACCCCATATTTAATATCTGATTGATTAAATAGCTACTTGTGCTATGCATGCAAAAACAAATAACACACATGCAAGTACCAATCTTATCTTAATTATTAGGCTCATAATTTTTGCTTTTATAACATAAAGTTAACTCTAAATTAACAAAAAACAAACTTTTACATAACATTAAGTTAACATTAAACCATAAAATATTGATTATCAGTTATATATAAACTAATATTTTTACCTCCTTAAAAATGATAAATGTAATTCTAGGATTTAAATGGAAAAAATTTATAATTTCGCCTAAAATATACTTAAATGTCTAAGTTTGGTGAATTATTGGATGAAAAAAAACCACTATTACTTGTGTTTTTTAGCGAGTATGATGAGCTTTCTTCCTCATTGCATCCAGTTCTTAAAGATGTAGCTGCTGCACTAGGTGACAAAGGCAAAGTAATAAAGATTAATACAGAAAAAAATATTAAGCTCTCAGAAGCCCTCAGAGTCAAAGTTATTCCTACTTTAATGATCTATAAGTATGGTGAAATGGTTTGGAGACAAAGTGGAGATCAAGATGCCAATACACTTATAAGCTTAATGAAAGATCAGCTTAATTAGCCTATTTAATTTCCTTTAATAGTTTGTGTTCTATAATTTCAGGAATTTCAACATTAACATCTATCAATTCTGGAGCATTTTTTCTTATCCAGTAATAGATTACTCCATTTAAAAATTGTTTTTCTGTAGGAAAAACACCAAAGCCCTTTTTTGAGGCATTAGAACGGATTGCTTTATTTATTAGATCATGCATCTTATCAGATAATTCGTAATTTATATTCATGGTTGTATAACATTTTCTTATTCTACAATATTGTTCAAAAGCTCATCAAGATTCTTTTTATAATTTTCATAAAACTCACTATTAAAGAGTTCTAAGCTATTTATAATCTTACTATAATTATTAATATCAGAAGTAATTCCCTCGATGTAAAAAATTTGTTCATCCTCATCTAGATTTGAAAAAACTGAAACTCTTCTAATTAAAAGATCTTCTATTTTATCAATAATCTGTTTTGAATATTCAAGCTCATTAGACTTTACAAGAGAAACAATAAAATCGGATACTGACATATAATAATCAAACTCACCATATATAAAGTTAAATTTCTCAGAACTAGAAATAAACCTTTTTATTTCTTCAACAGTTATTTCACTTGTATCAAAAACTAACATAGTTTCTATAAGATTTCTATATCTCTCAATGTCAGATATTATCTCCTCACCAACATTGTATTGGTTAAAAATTTCAAGAGACGAATAATAATTTAATCTGTCAGAATATTTTAAAGAGATCTTTTTTACTACATCCTGTGCTTTTAAATCTCTATCAATTTTGTAATATCCCTCTATGAAAGGAGTCCACAAACTATAGTATCCATAAAAATCAATTGGCATTTTTTCAAATGCAAGATCTATTATCTCTTCTGCTTTATCATATTGCTCTTCTAGAATTAGAGCCTCTGATAATCTTGATAAATTACTTCTAAATGAAATACTATTTTTTCTAGTCTCTGGGTCGTGATAAATCTCAGTGCTTTCAGAGTTACCCCATGACCATTTTTTTACAATATCATACATTAGATCAGAATCAACTCTCCCCATTTCATATGGGTTGCTTCTATCAATAGGTGTTCTAATTGGAACTAATTTATATACTAGGCCATCTAGTTGAAGATAATCTTTCATCCATATATATTCAGAATCCTCATAACTACCTCCGGTAAAATATATTGGCCTTTTCCAATCGTTATTCGCAAGAATATCTAGCATTAAAATTTGATTTTTTGTTATAATAGACTCAGGAAGGTCAATATCAATATAATCAACTATAAGATCTTCATCTTCTTTATTTACAATTCCACTTTCTATTACATTCTCTTTATTAACAGGAAGTCTAATTTTATTTGTTGGATAAAAAACAGTTTCAAGTGCATTCTCAGGATAATCGCTTGTATCACCTCCTGCTTGAGTTATTAAGTTCCTATATTTAGTTCTTGGATTATCGCTTGCAACCCAGTCAACAAAGTCTCCAATATCCCATCTTATAGAATCAAGCAGATTCTCATATCTTATATAATCTCTTATACCAAATGCATAATTTTCATGTTCCATTTGTGATGGTATAGGACTACTTTCATATGCTCTTCTTTTCATCTGATCAATATACCAGTCAGTTGCTAAAAGAGATGTATTAATTGTCCTAATATCAGTTCTAAATTCTTCAATTTCTTGTGCATACCATAGAGCAAAAGTGTCATTATCACCAATTGTAAAAATCATTGCATCCTTGTCCTCATCAATTGACTGCAGGTAAGCTCTTGCTAGAGATTGTGCAGTATATCTATCTGATCTATCATGATCATCCCAATTATTACTTGCCATTAATAAAGGAACCGACAATAAACACAACGAGTAAATACCTCCTTGTAAAAGTTTACTATTATATTTTTTCAAATAATATGAAATTGCTGCATACCCCATACCTATCCAAATGGAGAAAACATAGAAAGATCCAACTAGAGCGTAATCTCTTTCTCTTGGCTCAAAAGGTCTTTCATTTAAATAAAACTTTAATGCAAGACCAGTAAACAAGAATAGTAGTAATAATGTCCAGAAGGATTTTATATCATACTTATAGCAGAACATAAGTCCAATAATTCCAAGTATTAGTGGTAGGAAAAAATAAGTATTTCTTGCTTTATTATTTTTCTGATCCTGATCTATTGAATCTTGATTCCCAATTCTTAACTCATCAATAAACTTAATACCACTTATCCAATTTCCATTCATTATTGAATAATCACCTTGAATATCATTTTGTCTACCTGCAAAATTCCACATGAAATATCTCCAATACATGTAATTTATCTGATAGGAAAAAAGAAAACTTAGGTTATCAAAAAGGGTAGGTTTACTAATATTAAGATAAGGGCCTAAAGATCTAAAGAACTCATTGTAATCATCACCATCAACTTCACCTTGTAACTCTCTATTTAGAAACTCATTTACACTTTCGACAATTACCTGTTCATTTTTATACCTATCTAGAATCTCAAACTTTAAAGGATTAGTAAAGTTCATATAGTTTGCTGCATGATTAGAGCTCCATAACCTTGGAATCAAACCTCTATGTTTTGAATTTGAATTTATCTCAGAATCCTCCCAATAATTTACAACCTTATACCTTCCTGTAGTATAATCTCTTTCGTATTTTGGTTTTCCATCAACATATGGTTCTTTGTCGTCTTGGGGCGCATATATATCAGAGAACATTGGTCCATAAAAAAGATAAGTTTTTGGATACTGCTCTAGCCTGTAATATGCTAAAAGTGTTCTTGCATCGGATGGTGAATTCTCGTTGATTACAGTTTTGGCATTAGATCTTATCGGTATCATTAACCATGATGAAAACCCGATAAACACAAATAGTACACATAAAAAAAGAGTATTGAATTGAACCATTCCTTTCGATCGAGTATATGACAATCCCTTATAAAATATTACAATCATTAATAGACCGGCAATTATTGTTCCGGAGTTAAATGGTAACCCAAATGAGTTTACAAAGAAAACTTCTAGTTGACCAAAAATCGATAAAGTTGAGGGTAATAGCAGTTTAAAAATAAACAGTAGTACTGATACAGATATTATGTTAGCTAACAAGAAACCCTTTAAAGAAACATCTTTATATTTTCTAAAATAGTATATCATTCCAATAGCTGGTATTGTTAGTATAGCCATAAAGTGAACGCCGAATGATAAACCAATTAAAAATGAAATTAGTAATAACCATTTATCACCTCTTTCATTTTCAAAGTCTTTATCCCATCTTAATCCAGCCCAAAAAGTTGAAGAGAGAAAAAGCATAGCTAATGCATATACCTCAGTTTCAACTGCGTTAAACCAGAAGCTATCAGAAAAAGTAAATGCTAATGCACCAATTGATGCACTTAAAATTATAGCCCATGAATTCTTGAATTCATTCTCCTTGAAAATTTTATTTAAAATCAAGGTTGTTGACCAGAATAAGAATAATATTACAAATGCACTAGATACTACTGATAAAAAATTTACTGCAAGTGCTATTAACTCATTGCTTGGGGCAAATAATGAAAAAATTGCACCCATCATTTGATGAAAAGGAGCTCCAGGTGGATGACCAATCTGAAGCTTTGCAGAAGTTGAAATATATTCACCTGCATCCCAATAGCTAGCAGTTGGCTCTACAGTTAATCCATATGTAAATAGGGCAACCGAAAACAGAATCCAACCTGCTATATTGTTAATTTTTCGAAACTTAGTTTCGGACATTATTTGATTAATTAATTTAAGTTCAGGTTAATTTAGTTACATAGAAACATTTAAATAATCTAACTCAAGTTTCTTAAAGCTTGAATTAAAACTTGGTATATCGTTAGAAATAATAGTGTCATATATTTCCAATTGCTTATTAACCTTTTCAATTAATTCATTCTTTACATTAATGTCTTGGTCTGTAGGACTAAAATCACCACTTCTAAAAGCAGAATTTAGATTACCTAAGTTATTTGTTAGTTTAACTCCATAATTTAATGGATCCTGATTACTTTGATTCTTTGTTTGATATAATTCATTTTCAACCTTGTCTAAAGAACTTGAAATTGACTTGGACTCTTCGATTAGATCCTTTGTAAGTTCATTGTCAGAATATTCTGACTGAAACTTTTTAAGATCATTTTTAATTTTTCTAATGTTAATTATTGCTTTGTGAGCTTTATCCACAACAGCATTAATCTCATTAACAAAATCGAATTGAGCTTTAATATCATCAATTGATCCTTCTGAAGTTGGGTCTTTTAAAATTGTAAAATCTTTAGAAAGCTCTTCACCATTAGTAGATAATTTTACAATATAATCTCCTGGAACTGCTTTAGCACCAGAAAAATCTGCTCCCCATAAAACCATTTTATCAAGTCTTTTTGCTCCCGGATATTTCATGTTCCAAACAAAAGAATTTCCTCCTTGTTTAACTTTCATTGAGTTCTCTTTGCTTTTATTTGAAAACTCCTTTATCAGTTCACCATCATTAGAGTGAATTGAAAGTTTTACCTCATCATTCTCTTTATCGAAGCTTGGAAGATAATAATGAACAATAACTCCATTTGGAAGATTAGTCCCTGCCGTCAATGATTTCATTCCACCACCACCTCTCATTCTATATGAATCTTTTGGCTTGTATAGTTTAGCCTCATCAGAAGATTGACTTAATTGATGCAGTACTGTTAGGTCATCTAGAATCCAAATACTTCTTCCTTGAGTTGCAACAATAAGTGAGTTATCTTTTATTGTTAAATCAGTAATTGGAACAATAGGTAGGTTTTTTTGAAATTTATTCCAACTGTTACCCTTATCAAAAGAAATATACATTCCTGTTTCGGTACCTGCATAAAGAATATTTTTATTCACCTTATCTGACCTAACTACTCTTGTAAAGTGTTCGCTCTCTATTCCAGATGTAATTAATTTCCAATTTTTTCCATAATCCTCAGTTACATATAAATAAGGTGTAAAGTCACCTAGCTTGTATCTCGTTCCTGCTATGTATGCAGTCCCTGTATCAAAAGAAGAGGCGTCAATACTATTTATCATCATCCAATCTGGCATTTTCTTTGGAGTTACATTCTCCCATGTGTTCCCACCATCTTTTGTTAAATGGATTAATCCATCATCACTACCAACCCAGATCAATCCTTCTTGAATTGGAGATTCATCAACTGCAAATAAAGTAGCATAATATTCTACTCCGGTATTATCTTGAGTAATAGGACCACCAGATGAAACAAGTTTTGTCTTATCATTTCTTGTTAAATCAGGACTGATTGTCTCCCAGCTTTGCCCCTCATCAGTAGAAAGATGAACATGGTTAGAAAAAGTATAAAGTTTTGACGAATCATGTTTACTAAAAGCAATTGGGAAATTCCAATTAAATCTATATTTCATAGCTTCGGCACCTTCACCAAGAGTTGTAATTGGCCATACATTAATTACTCTAGAAGTATTTTTTTCATGATTTCTTCTTTCTAAAAACCCTAAGTAGCTACCTCCATAAACAATTTCATTATTATTAGGATCAATAGCAATATGACCTGACTCTCCACCAGCAGTACTTTCCCAATCATTATCACTTATGCTATAACCTAAACTTCTATGTCTTACTCGTTGGGTAGAATTATCTTGTTGAGCAACATAGATTCTGTAAGGAAATGAATTATCAGTAGTTACTCTATAGTACTGAGCTGTTGGTTGATTATAATAAGTACTCCATGTTTTTCCTTTATCATAAGTTACTTGAGCACCTCCATCATCAGCAATTATCATCCTTGAGTTATCTTCAGGAGCAATCCATAAATCATGATGGTCTCCATGAGGAGCATAACTTGACTTAAAAGTTTTACCTCCATCATCTGAGAAGTGATATGCAACATTCATTACATATACACCGTCTATATCTTGCGTATCAGCATATATCTTTGAATAATACCAAGCTCTTTGTCTTAGAGATCTGCTACTATTTGTATAAAGCCAGTTTTCACCTCCGTCATCAGATCTATATACACCTCCCTTTTCTTGATTTTCAACAATTGCCCAAACTCTTTCTGAATTAACTGGTGATACAGTTACTCCAATTACACCAATCGTTCCAGTTGGGAAACCATTATTTTTACTAATCTTAATCCAACTCTCTCCACTATCAACACTCTTCCATAAATCAGAGCCTTCACCTCCACTACTTAAACTATGAGATGTTCTTTGAACTCTCCATGTAGATGCATATAAAATTCTTGGATTATTTGGGTCCATTACAATTTCAAATGCTCCAGAAAGGTTATTTGCAAAAAGAACTTTTTTCCATGTTAATCCTCCATCTACAGATTTATAAACTCCTCTATCATTTGTTGGTTTATAAATGTTACCAAGAACAGCAGCATAGACTATGTTATTATCGTTAGGATCAATTACTATTCTAGGAATGTGTCTAGAATTTGGTAATCCAGAAAACTTCCATGTTTTACCAGCATCAACACTCTTAAATACCCCATATCCAGATGAAACATTACCTCTAATTGTAACCTCACCACCACCAACATATATTACATTTGAATCATTACTAGCAACTGCAATTGATCCAATACTTCCACCAAAGAAACCATCTGAAATATTTTCATAAGTTTTACCTCCATCCTCTGTTTTCCATACTCCACCTCCAGTAGCACCAAAATAATATAAGTCGGGTTGTCCAGTGACTCCAACAACTGCTGCAGATCTTCCACCCCTAAATGGCCCAATTTCTCTGTATTCAACTGACTCATGAAGAGCCTGATCAAAAGTTATACTATTTTTTGATTTTTTTTGTGAGTATAAGTTTGTATTAGATAAAAGAATAGTAATACAAAAAATCGTTATAAGATTTAATATTTTTTTTAACGTCATATTTGATATATTTATAAAAGCAAAGTAAAATAAAATATTCAATTTTCATATAGAATTATTGAGTATTAAATAAGGATGGATACATACGCAAACATACTACTGATTACTATACCTATTTTTTTAGTATTAATTACAATTGAAATATTATATGGTGCTTGGAAGAAAGATCAACAGCACTCGTTTATGGATACCATATCAAGTTTAAGTTCAGGTTTTACTAATTTACTTGTAGATATTCTTGGATTAGGTATAATAATTTTTTCATATCCATTCTTTTACGAAAGACTTAAGGTTATTGATCTTGAAGAGAGTATTCTTCTTTATTTTATTGCTTTTGTCTGTATTGATTTTGCAAGTTATTGTCATCATAGACTTAAGCATTCAATAAATATTTTTTGGAATATGCATGTAATTCATCATAGCAGTGAAGAATTCAATCTTGCTTGTGCCTTAAGGCAAAGTATTACTAATAATTTAGGTATTGGAGTATTGTTCCTAATTCCTGCAGCATTTTTAGGTGTACCTCCACAGGTAATTGCTATTTTAGGACCACTTCATCTCTTTGGTCAATTTTGGTACCATACAAAGCATATAGGAAAGTTAGGTTGGTTAGAATATATTCTTGTAACTCCTTCACAGCATAGAGTTCATCATGCAATAAATAAAGAATATATTGATAAGAATCTTGCAGCAATTTTTTGTGTTTGGGATAGAGCCTTTGGGACTTTTCAAGAAGAACTTGATGATGTGCCATGTGTCTATGGAACATTAAAGCCTGTCGAGACCTGGAATCCAATTTGGATAAATTTTCAACATTTATGGTTCCTAATTCAAGATGCTTGGTATACAAATAGTTTAAAGGATAAGTTTAGAATATGGTTTATGCCCACGGGCTGGAGACCAGAAGATGTAACAAAAAAATTACCTAGAGCTAAAGTTGAAAATGTATATAACCAGGAAAAATATAAACCAGAGTATAAGTTGATTCATAAAATATTTGCCGGATTTCATTTTGTTGTGCAAAATATAATTCTATTTGTGTTTTTAACTTCATTTGCAGATATATCTGTAGCTGATAAAACTGCATATTTAATCTTAATCTTTTCAACTATTTTTAGTTCTACATCTGTTATGGATGGATTTAAATGGTCAACTACATTTGAATTCTTAAGAATATTTATCGGAATAGCAATTATTATTTACAGTCAAGAGCTTAATCTTACATATAATTTAACTCTTGCTACTTTCTTATTATCATATTTTGCTGTATCTGCAATCCTTAATTTATTGCTTATTAAATCAGTACCTCTGCGTAATATTCAAGAAATTTCATAAATATATTTTTTAAAGAAAAAAATAATTTAAATTTGCAGCTAATTGGCCTATGGTGTAACTGGCAACACGTCTGGTTTTGGTCCAGAAGAGTCTAGGTTCGATCCCTAGTAGGCCAACAATTTTATTATATCAATAATTTATAATAAATTTGCCAAGCATTTTGAAAATTTCAGAGGCGACATTATGTCCCTCTTTTTTTTTAAATAAAGTTAAGAACATGGAAAATATATCATTATTAGAATCTTTTTCGGAATTCAAAGATGAAAAGTTAATAGATAGAGTAACATTAATGGTTATTCTTGAAGAAGTTTTTAGAAATTCACTTACAAGAAAATTTGGAACAGATGAAAACTTTGACATAATTATAAATCCTGACAAAGGAGACCTTGAGATATGGAGAAACAGAATAGTAGTAAAAGACGGTGAGGTTGAAGACCCAAATGCTGAAATAGAAATAACTCAAGCAAGAAAAATAGAGCCTGACTTTGAGGTTGGTGAAGAGGTTTCTGAAGAATTCAAATTAATTGACCTAGGTAGAAGATCTATTCAAGCTTTAAGACAAAACCTTGTTGCAAAAGTTTTTGAGCATGATAGCAACAATATATATAACCAATTTAAAGACAGAGTTGGTGAAATCTTTACTGCTGAAGTACATCATGTGAGAGCTAGAGAGGTGATTCTTTTAGATGATGATGGAAATGAATTGATTATGCCCAAGGATAAGCAGATACCAAAAGATTTTTTTAGAAAAGGAGATAGCGTAAGAGGGGTTATTGAAAATGTTGAGTTAAGAGGTAATAAACCCAGAATTATATTTTCTAGAACATCACCGTTATTTCTAGAAAAGTTGTTTGAACAAGAAATACCTGAAGTTTTTGATGGTCTAATTACTATAAAAAAAGCAGTTAGGATTCCTGGTGAAAAAGCAAAAGTTTCAGTAGACTCATATGATGATAGAATTGATCCAGTTGGAGCTTGTGTTGGTATGAAAGGATCTAGAATACATGGAATAGTAAGAGAGCTTGGTAATGAAAATATTGATGTAATAAATTATACAAACAATACTCAGTTATATATTACCAGAGCTTTAAGCCCTGCAAAAATTAATTCATTAAATATTGATGAAGAAAAAAAGACTGTTCAGGTTTATCTTAACCCAGATGAAGTTTCTAGAGCAATTGGAAAAGGAGGTCATAATATCAGATTAGCTGGAAGGCTTACTGGATATGAAATTGATGTCTACAGAGAAGGTGCTGAAGAAGATGTAGAACTTACTGAGTTTAAGGATGAAATTGATGGCTGGGTAATTGAAGAATTTAGAAAGGTTGGATTAGATACTGCAAAAAGTGTACTTGAGTTGGAAGCAGAGGATCTTGTTAAGAGAACTGATCTTGAAGAAGAAACAGTAGCAGATGTTCTGAAAATCTTAAAAGAAGAATTTGAAGATTAAATTATATGTCAACACCTGTAAGGTTAAATAAAGTTTTAAAAGAATTAAATATCTCTCTTGATAGAGCTGTTGAATTCCTTAGTTCAAAAAAAATAGATATTGAACCAAGGCCAACCTCTAAGATAGATCAAGAGACTTATGGCCTTCTTCTTGCAGAGTTTCAAACTGATAAGTCAGATAAAGACAAGCTGGAGGAAATTAATACTCAAAAGAAAAAAGAGCTTGAAGAAAAACAAATTATTGAAGAAAAACTTCAAGAGAAATCTGATGAGAAATTAGAAGTCGAGGAAGAAGCATCAAAAGAAATTGAATCTAAAACTGAAATTTCTAAACCAGTCCAAGAAAAGTTAGAAAAAGAAGAAGAAAAGAAAAATCCTGAAGATTCATCAAAAATTCAAACAAATTTTCAAAAATTAACTGGTTTAAAAAAGACAGGTGAGGTCATTGATTTGGACTCAATCAAGAAAAAAGAAGATCAAGTTGAAGAATCTAAAAAAAGAAGAAGGAAAAGAATTAGTAAAGATGTTTCTCAACCCAAAGACCTTGCAAATAAATTTAGTAAGGATAATAAATCAAAAAATTTAAATCAAAAAGTTGAGCCAACTGATGACGAAATTCAAAAACAAATCAGGGAAACTCTAGAAAAACTTCAAGGTAAATCTTCAAAGTCTAAGGGAGCCAAATATAGAAAAGACAAAAGAGATCAACACAAACTTAAAAGTGAAGAAGAGTTGGCTCAACAAGCTGAAGAAAGTAAAAAAATAAAAATTACAGAATTTATTACCGTTGGAGAGATTGCTACTTTAATGGAAGTTAGCTCAAATGATATAATATCTGCATGTATGAGTCTTGGAATTATGGTAACAATGAACCAGAGACTTGATGCAGAAACTCTATCTGTTGTTGCAGATGAATTTGGATTTGAATTAGACTTTGTGAAAACTGATATTGAAGAAGAGAAAGAAGAGGTTGAAGAAGAAGATGATACAGAAAACCTTAAAGAGAGATCTCCAATTGTAACTGTAATGGGGCATGTAGATCATGGTAAGACTTCTCTACTTGATTATATAAGAAAATCTTCAGTAACAGAAGATGAATCTGGTGGAATTACACAACATATTGGAGCATATTCTGTATCTGTAAATTCAAAAAAAATTACTTTCCTTGACACACCTGGTCATGAAGCTTTTACTGCTATGAGAGCAAGAGGTGCTCAAATAACAGATATAGTAATTGTTGTAATTGCAGCAGATGATAATATTATGCCTCAAACTAAAGAGGCCATTAGTCATGCTCAGGCGGGAGGAGTTCCTATAATTTTTGCAATCAATAAAATTGACAAAGAAGGAGCTAATCCTGATAAGGTTAAAGAATCTTTAGCTTCTATGAATTTAGTTGTAGAAGATTGGGGTGGTAAAATTCAATCACAAGATATATCTGCATTAAGCGGTAAAGGCATAGATGAACTTCTTGAAAAAGTTCTTCTTGAAGCAGAAATAATGGATTTAAAAGCTAACCCAGATAAATTATCAACTGGAACTATTCTAGAGGCTTACCTTGATAAAGGGAGGGGATATGTTTCAACAGTTCTAGTTCAAAATGGTTCACTTAAAATAGGAGATTATATTTTAGCAGGAAAGACAAGTGGAAAAGTTAAAGCAATGTTTGATGAGAGTGGTAATTCTCTGGAAGTTGCTCAACCATCAACTCCTGTTTCAGTTCTAGGTCTTGATGGTGCTCCTCAAGCTGGAGATCAGTTTAAGGTTTTAGAAGACGAAAAAGAAGCAAAACAAATTGCAGCTAAAAGAACTCAACTAGTCAGAGAACAAAGTGTAAGAACTCAAAAACACTTAACGCTTGATGAGATTGGAAGAAGAATTGCAATTGGGGACTTCCAAGAATTCAATGTTATAATTAAAGGTGATGTTGATGGATCAGTTGAGGCATTAACTGATTCTTTTCAAAATCTTTCAACTGAGGAAATTCAAGTTAATATAATTTTTAAAGGTGTTGGTGCAATTACTGAGTCAGATGTGCTTCTTGCTTCTGCGTCTGATGCAATAATAATTGGATTTAATGTAAAACCAACTCAAAGTGCAAGAAAATTATCTGAAAAAGAACAAATTGATATTAGGTCTTATTCGATTATATATGATGCAATTAATGACCTAAAGGATGCAATGGAAGGAATGCTTTCTCCAGAAATGAAAGAAGAAAATACTGGTGAGGCTGAGGTTAGAGATACGTTTAAGATTTCAAGGATTGGTACAATTGCTGGATGTATGGTTACCTCAGGAAAGATTCTTAGAAACTCTAGTGTTAGGGTTGTAAGAGGTGATGAACAAATATTTGAAGGCAAATTACTCTCACTAAAAAGATTTAAAGATGACGTTAAAGAAGTCGCAAAAGGATATGATTGTGGAATACAAATAAATGATTTTAATGACCTTGAAGTAGGTGACCTAATTAAATGTTATCAAGAAATTGCTGTAAAGAAAAAATTATAAATCTGAGAGTTTTATAATAAAAGATCCAGGATAAATTCTTCTAATTTTCTCTAGGCTTTGGGATGCAACATTTATATCCTTGTATTCTCCTATTCTTACCTTATAATTTGGGGTTTCAAATATTAGTTCAGACTTAACATCTTCATAGTTTTCTTTAAAATCATTATGAATCGAATCTGCCTCATTCAGACTACCATAAAAAATTTGAATTGTATAGTAGGTTGATTCAAAAGTTTTCTTGCTGAAATCTTTTTTAATTTGAAAGAATTTTTTAGTTAGTGTATCATTGTAATACACGTCTTCATCTTGGGCAGAAATATCCCAGAATGAAAATAAAAACATGCAAATAACTATTGAAAATTTAAAGTTTTTCATCACTAATTTCATCAAATTTAACAAATTGCGATAAAATCTTATTTAGAATCGTTATAAATTAAATAATTGTTCATTTTAGAGTTCCTAAAATGGTGTTTATGATGTAAATTTGTGCTGTTAAAAAAAGTGGCTAAAAAACACTTTAACATCATGATTAAAAATTTAATTGCCCCCAACGAATGTTACTAATAAAAAGAATATTTTTAGTAGCACTCCTTCTACCTTCCTTAAGTATTTCTCAAGAGGCAGATATTCAGGCTGGAAAAAGTTTATTTAACGCTAATTGTGCTGCTTGTCATCAGTTAAATAGGAAAGCAGTTGGTCCAGCCTTAAGTGGTGTTACAGAAAAATATGATAAGGAATGGTTGTACAGTTGGATCAGAAACGGTACACAAATGATTAAAGATGGTGACCCTCAAGCTGTAGCAATTTGGGAGGAGTATAATCGTGCGGTAATGACAAATTATCCTCAATTCTCAGATGAACAGATTGATAATATTTTAGCCTATACAAATTTTACTCCACCTCCTCCAACTAACACTACTGCAGTAACTGCAGAGTCATCTAGTCAGGGCTCTAGTATTTCTCTAAATATAATCTTAGCTGTTACCATACTGATATTTACTATTCTAATAGTAATGCTTTTCTTAGTTCAAAGGACACTAGTAAAAATTGCCAATGCAAGTGGAGTTAAAATTGAAACAGATACAAAGAGAAATATTACACCTTTATGGCAAACAATTGTTAAAAATCAATTCTTGATTTTTATTATGGTTGTAGGTTTCTTACTCTCAAGTGCATATTTTACTTATGGATATCTTATGCAGGTAGGGATAGATCAAGGTTATGCACCTATTCAACCAATTCATTATTCACATAAGATACATGCTGGAGCAAACCAAATCGAATGTAAGTACTGTCACTCTTCTGCAAGAGTTTCAAAACATTCTGGTATACCTTCATTGAATGTATGTATGAATTGTCATGAATATATTGCTGAATATAATGGTGAGGAAGACCTTGAAAATGGATATACCAGAGACTTTTATACTAATGAAATCAAAAAACTTTATTCTGCTGTTGGATGGGATGAAGAGAATCAAGTCTATACAGGGAATACAAAACCAGTTAAATGGGTTAGAATTCATAATCTTCCTGATTTTGTATACTTCAATCATGCTCAACATGCGCAGGTTGCAAAAATAGAATGTCAAACATGTCATGGGCCAGTAGAGGAGATGGAAATTATGTATCAGTACTCTCCATTAACTATGGGATGGTGTATTGATTGTCACAGAGAAAGCAATGTTGATAAGGATAATGAATACTATCAAAAAGTTCATGATGAGCTTTCAAAAAAATATGGTGTTGAAAAATTAACTGTAGCACAACTTGGTGGAATAGAGTGTGCAAAATGTCACTATTAAAATGAAGAGTAAAAAATTATATTGGAAGGGAATCGAGCAACTAAATAGTGAAAGTACTATAGTAGAGGGGCTTGAGAATAATGAATTTGTTGAAAAGCTTCCTGTTAATTCAAAAGAAGAAAATGATGGTGCTTCAAGAAGAGACTTTTTAAAGTATGTTGGGTTTAGTTCAGCAGCAGCTGCATTAGCAGGTTGTGAAGGACCTGTGATTAAATCTGTTCCATATGTTGTTCAGCCTGAGCAAATTATTCCAGGTGTTGCTAATTACTATGCAACCACAATTGCTGATGGTAACGACTTTAGCAGTATTTTGGTTAAAACTAGAGAAGGAAGACCAATCAAAATTGAAAGTAATAAAGATGCTTCAAGCTTTGGTGATGCTAATGCAAGAGTTCATGCTTCTGTATTATCTCTTTATGATGCCAATAGAATACAAGGTCCAAAAATTTCAGGTGAATATACTGACTGGGATACAATGATTAATCTCGTTAAAGTTAGCTTACAGAATTTTAAAGATCAAAACAAAAAAGTTGTATTACTAACTCAGACATACCCTAGCCCTACTACAAATAATATTATTAAAGAACTTTTAGATGAGTACCCTAATGTAAGTCATGTGATTTATGATACTATTTCAGATTCATCTGTTTTAGATGCCTTTGAAAACATCTATGGTATAAGAGCTATGGCTGACTATGACTTTTCAAAAGCTGAAAATATAATTTCTATTGATGCTGACTTTTTATCTGATTGGCAGGGTGGAGGATATTCTGCAGGCTACACCAAAACAAGAGTCCCAGATAAGTCTAACAATAAAAAAATGTCATATCATCTTCAATTTGAATCAAACATGACATTAACTGGTTCAAATGCTGATGATAGAGTGCCTGCTAAACCTAGTGAGCTGAAAAAAATTGTTGCAAGAATTTATTCCAGACTAACAGGTAATGGTGAAATAAAAGGCTCACTTACACCAGAAATTGACAAATACATTGACTTATCAATTGAAAGAATTCTTAGCTCACCAAATAAATCGGTAGTTGTATCTGGAATTGACGATGTTGAAATTCAAGAACTAATACTTCAAATAAATAGATCGATTAATTCTGAAGCTATAGATATTAATAATCCAAGGTTGATTAGACAAGGCAATAACACCGAATTAAATGAATTTATATCTGAATTAAATTCAGGTGAAATCTCTGGAGTTATTACATCAGGTGTGAATCCACTCTATTCACTTCCAAATTCAGAATCAGTAAAACAATCTTTTGAAAATCTTGAGTTTTCGCTTGTTTTTTCTGAAAAAGAAGATGAGACAGCAAAGTCTGCTATGTATGTTGCAGCTTCTAATAATTATCTTGAGTCTTGGGGAGACTATGAGTTTAAGAAAGGTAATTTTTTCCTTGCCCAGCCTACAATTAGACCTCTTTTTGATACAATTCAATTTCAAGACTTTTTCTTAAAACTCTTAGGATCAAATGTAAGTTTTTATGAAAGGATTAAATCAAATTGGCAGAATACTATACTTAAAGGTAAAACATGGGGTAAATCATTACAAGATGGTTATTATAATGATTTTACAAGTTTGAATTTAAGACCAAGAAAGTTGTCTGCAAGCATTTCTTCAATAAGTGAAGATAGACCCGAAGAATTTTCTCTTGTTCTTTATTCTAAAACTGGAATTGGAGATGGTTCTCAGTCTTCTAACCCATGGCTTCAGGAATTTCCTGATCCAATAACTAGAGTTACTTGGGATAATTATTTGACCATGTCAGCTTCTGACGCCAATAAACTTGGCTTGAAGAATTATAATGTATCGAACGGTGCTTTAAATGGTAGTTATGCTAATATTTCTGATGGTGAGAATCAATTGAAAGTCCCTGTTTTGATTCAACCTGGTCAAGCAAATGGTACAGTTGGTCTAGCATACGGATATGGAAAGACTGAAGGTATGAAAGATGTTATGAAAGTAGGTGTTAATGCATATACCTTTTATAATAACTTCTCTAAAACTCAAACGATTAGTATTTCCAAGGTAAAAGGTGATCATGAGTTTGCATGTATTCAGCTACATAATACTATGATGGGTAGAGATGAGATTATTAAAGAAACTGATATTGATACATATAACTCAAAAGAAAAGTCTTATTGGAATCCTACTGTTATGGTATCTAAAAATCATATTGAGACAAAAGTTACATCAAAAGAAGTTGATATTTGGAGAGAATTTGATAGATCCACAGGTCACCACTTTAACTTATCTATTGATTTAAATGCTTGTAATGGATGTGGTGCATGTGTTATTGCTTGTCATGCAGAAAACAATGTTCCAGTTGTTGGTAAAGAAGAAGTAAGAAAATCAAGAGATATGCATTGGCTTCGAATTGACAGATACTTTTCATCTGAGGATACTTTTGAAGGAGATGTAAAAGCCAAAGAAGGAACATCTGGATATAGAGAATATAGGGCTACCCAAACTAAATTGGAAACTGCTGCTGAAAATCCTAAGGTAGTTTTTCAACCAGTAATGTGTCAACATTGTAACCATGCTCCATGTGAAACTGTATGTCCTGTTGCTGCTACATCTCATGGTCGACAAGGACAAAATCAGATGGCCTATAATAGATGTGTGGGAACTCGTTATTGTGCAAATAACTGCCCATATAAAGTTAGAAGATTCAATTGGTTTGCATATGCAGAAAATGATGAATTTGACTATAATATGAATAACGATCTTGGAAGAATGGTTCTAAATCCTGATGTAAATGTTAGGGGAAGAGGTGTAATGGAAAAATGTTCTCTTTGTATCCAAATGACTCAGAAGACTATACTTGATGCAAAAAAAGATGGTAGAAGAGTTGTGGATGGAGAATTCCAAACAGCATGTTCAAACGCATGTAGTGATGGTGCAATTGTTTTTGGAGATATTAATGATAAAGACAGTAAAATTTCTGAATTAAATCAAAAAGATAGAGCATATAGACTCCTTGAGAGTATAGGAACAAAACCTAATGTTTTATATCAAGTTAAGGTAACTAATAGTAAAAAAGTATAGTATATGTCATCACATTATGAAGCTCCTATAAGAAAACCTTTAGTCCTTGGAGACAAGAGTTATCATGATATAACAGAAGATATTGCTAGGCCAATAGAGACCCCGCCTAATAAGGACTGGTGGATTGCATTTGGAATATCTATGGCTGCATTTATGTGGGGTGTTGGATGTATAATTTATACAATTGGAACTGGAATAGGAACTTGGGGTCTTAATAAAACAGTTGGTTGGGCATGGGATATTACAAATTTTGTTTGGTGGGTTGGTATTGGTCATGCTGGAACCTTAATTTCTGCAGTATTATTACTATTTAGACAGAAATGGAGAATGGGTATTAATAGATCTGCAGAAGCAATGACAATATTCTCAGTTATTCAAGCAGGACTATTTCCTGTAATTCATATGGGTCGACCTTGGCTTATTTATTGGTTTTTTCCAATACCTAATCAGTTTGGATCTCTGTGGGTAAACTTTAACTCTCCACTTTTATGGGACGTTTTTGCGATTTCTACTTATTTAACAGTTTCATTAGTATTTTGGTGGACTGGTCTACTTCCTGATTTTGCAATGATTAGAGATAGAGCTGTTAAACCTTTTCAAAAGAAAATTTATAGTTTAATAAGTTTTGGGTGGTCTGGAAGAGCAAAAGATTGGCAAAGGTTTGAAGAAGTTTCTTTGGTGTTAGCAGGACTTGCAACTCCTCTTGTTTTATCTGTTCATACAATTGTATCGTTTGATTTTGCTACATCTGTAATTCCAGGTTGGCATACAACAATTTTTCCACCATACTTTGTTGCAGGTGCAATATTTTCAGGATTTGCTATGGTTCAAACATTATTGATTATAATGAGAAAGGTATCTAGGCTAGAAAGTTATATTACTGTTCAACATATTGAGATGATGAATATTGTAATTATGATTACTGGTTCAATTGTGGGTTGTGCATACATCACTGAACTTTTTATAGCTTGGTACTCTGGAGTTGAATATGAGCAATATGCATTTTTAAATAGAGCAACGGGTCCTTATTGGTGGGCTTATTTTTTAATGATGTCATGTAATGTTGTATCACCACAAGTTATGTGGTTTAAGAAAATCAGGACAAGTATAATATGGTCATTTGTAATTTCAATAGTTGTAAATGTTGGGATGTGGTTTGAAAGATTTGTGATTATTGTTACATCTCTTCATAGAGATTATCTACCATCGTCTTGGACAATGTTCTCCCCAACTTTTATTGATATTGGAATTTTTATTGGAACCATAGGATTTTTCTTTGTATTGTTTTTGCTTTATGCTAGAAGTTTTCCAGTTGTTGCTCAATCTGAAGTAAAAACAATTCTTAAATCGTCAGGAGAGAATTATAAAAAATTAAGAGATAAAAAATGAGTTCAAAAAGCTTACATGTTTTGTTTGATGATGATGATACTTTACTAGACGCTGTAAAGCAAATAGTAAAAAGTAAAATTCATATTAATGAAATATATACACCATTTCCAGTTCATGGACTTGATAAAGCAATGAAACTTAAGCCAACTAATATGTCTATTGCTACATTTATTTATGGGTGTATTGGTTTTACTGTCGCTATATTGATGATGAATTATATTATGATTGTTGATTGGCCTCAAAATATAGGAGGAAAACCAAGCTTTACTTTAATTGAGAATATACCTTCTTTTGTGCCAATTATTTTTGAGATGACAGTATTTTTTGCTGCTCATTTAATGGTAATAACTTTTTATTTAAAAAGTAAATTATGGCCATTTAAAAAGGCAGAGAATCCTCACCCATCAACTACTGATGATAAATTTTTGATTGATATGGAGGCAGGAACAAATGTTGCAAAGACAAAGACTATGTTAAAAAAACTTGGTGCAATTTCCATAGATGTAATAAATAACGATGAAGATGAGAAATAGTTTAATTTTAATTTTTTCTATAAGTATTCTACTTACATCATGTTTTGATCCAACAAAACCTAACTTTCAATACTTTCCAGATATGTATGAGTCCTTAGCATATGAAACATATGCTGAGTCTGAAGCGTTTTCTAATGGAATCGAAGCTCAGCTTCCACCAGAGGGATCTATAGCAAGAGGATGGGAACCGTATGATTATGAGGATTCAAACGAAGGTTATGAACTTGCAAAAGCTCAACTATTATCTCCTCTAGAAGTTAATGACTATAATAGAAGCCAAGGTAAAGAGCTCTACGAGATTTATTGTTCTGTATGTCATGGAGATAAAGGAGATGGAATGGGGATTTTAGCACAAAGAGAAAAGTTTTTAGGAATACCTGCATATATAGATAGAGAAATTACTCCAGGTAGTATTTATCATGTACTTATGTATGGTATAAACGCAATGGGTTCTCATGCAGGACAGGTCAATGAAGAAGAAAGATGGCAGATTGCACAATATGTAATGGAACTAAGAGAAGAACAAAAAAGTAATTAATGTATAAAGATTATAAATTTTCAAATCAAATTAAAGTACTTTCTATTAGCTTAATTCTAATTGGACTTCTTGGAATTTTATATGGCTTTTATGCAGCCCCTTCGACTGTTGAAGAAGCAAAAGAAATTGTTGCAAGTATGAGTCATGATACTGACCATGGAGGCTCTGGTTATGGAGATTCAGATCATGGAGATTTCATGGAGATTCTGGTTATGGAGAGTCAGATCACGGAGATTCTGATCATGGATACGAATCGAGTGGTCATGAATATGATCATGACAAACATGTCTTTAATCAGTTACATAACAAGCCATGGGCAGCAATTTATGTACCCGCATTATTCTTCATGATGATTTCTCTTGGAGTATTAGCTTTCTATGCTATTCAAAGAGCTTCTCAAGCTGGTTGGTCTATTGTATTATACAGAATAATGGAAGGAATTACAGGCTACCTATTTTTAGGATGTGTATTCGTGTTAATTATTCTAGGTTTTTCAGCATTGAAATTTAATCATCTTTTTATATGGATGGATCCAGAAGTGGTTGCACATGATGAGATTATCAGAAATAAAATAGGATATCTAAATATTCCTTTCTTTTTTATACGTGCAATTATATATGTAGCAGGTTGGGTTATTTATAGAGAGATAACAAGAAGACTTTCACTCCAGCAAGATGAGAACAATGATATAAGTGTTCATAAAAAATTATTTAAGTTTTCTGCTGGATTCCTAGTGTTCTTTTTGGTTTCAGAGTCAATGATGTCATGGGATTGGATCATGTCAATTGATCCTCATTGGTTCAGTACCCTTTTTGGCTGGTATGTTTTTGCTGGTATGTTTGTTTCAGGTATAACAACTATCGCGCTAATTACGATCTATTTAAAATCAAAAAATTATTTAGAGTTTGTAAATAATAGTCATATACATGACTTGGCTAAATTCATGTTTGGTGTAAGTATTTTTTGGGCATATCTATGGTTCTCTCAATTTATGCTTATTTGGTACTCAAATATTCCTGAGGAGGTAACATATTTTATAACAAGAATTGAAGACTATAATTTCTTGTTTTTTGGAATGGTAGTGTTAAACCTTATATTCCCATTAATTGTTCTTATGAATAGTGATTTTAAGAAGACTAACTTTATTGTAATTTTAACAGGTATTGTAATTATAATAGGTCATTATATAGATGTTTATAACATGATTATGCCGTCAGCTGTTGGAGATATGTGGTCATTTGGGCCTGCAGAAATTGGTGGATTTATGTTCTTCCTTGGTGTATTTTTGTATGTAGTGTTTAGAGCCATTTCAAAAGCACCAATTTTGGCTAAAGGTGATCCGTTTATAGAAGAAAGTAAAACATTCCAATATTATAATTTAGATTAAAATGACAATATTACTAGTTCTAACATCATTAATTTTAATTTCGATTGCAGTTTGGCAACTTACCAAAATTTTAGAGCTATCTAAACCTGCCGATTATGATGATAGCGAGATTGCATCTGATAAGGATAACGATATGCAAGGAAAATTAATGTTCCTTTTCTTAATATTTATTTATGCATTAACTATTTTCTCTTTTTATCAGTGGGGTGACGTTATGCTTCCTGAATCTGCATCTGTTCATGGAGAAAATTATGATAACTTACTATGGTTTTCATTTGCTGTTATCTTTTTTGTTCAAACTATTACTCAAGCTTTACTCCATTACTTTGCATTTAAATATAGAGGTAATAAAAAAAGAAAAGCTTTATTTTTTGCAGATAGTACATTTCTGGAGGGTGTCTGGACAATTATACCAACAATAGCTCTTGCAGGATTAATATTATACGGATTATTTACTTGGGTGGATATTATGACAATTGAGGAAAATGATGATGCTCTTGTTGTAGAATTATATGCTCAACAGTTTAATTGGAAAGCAAGATATGCAGGAGAAGATGGTGTGTTAGGTGATGCTAATGTTCGTTTCCTTCAAGATTTTGATGGAAAAAACTTGGTTGGTATTGATCCAACTGACAGAAATGGAGATGATGATATTGTGGTTCAAGAACTTCATCTTCCGGTAAATCGAGAAGTTGTATTTAGAATTAGATCTCAAGATGTACTTCATTCAGCATATATGCCTCATTTTAGGGCGCAAATGAATGCAGTACCTGGAATGATTAATCAGTTTGCATTTATTCCTAATGTAACAACTGAGGAAATGAGATTACGACCTGAAATTGTTGAAAAGGTAAGAAAAATCAATAAGATAAGATTTGATAAAAGTGAAGATTTAGTTGCAAGTGGTGACTTTCCACTTGACCCATATGAATTTGATTTTCTACTTTTATGTAATAAAATTTGTGGAGCTTCTCACTACAATATGCAGATGAAAATAATTGTTGAAACTGAAGAAGAATTTAACAGTTGGTTAGATGATCAACCTACATTTAAAGAATTTGTTCAATAGAAATAAAACGAAATGGCAAACAAAGGTAACAGAAGAGCTAAAATAGTTGGAACAGATATCGAGCTTGATATTACTGAAAAAAAGGATATTGTTATTGAATCTCATGATGATGATCATGGTCATGATGACCATCATCACAAGGAAACTTTCATAACTAAATATATCTTTAGTATCGATCATAAAATGATATCGAAACAATATCTAATAACTGGATTGATAATGGGTATTGTTGGTATAGCTATGTCACTTTTATTTAGACTTCAGCTTGCTTGGCCAGAAGAATCTTTTGGAATTTTTGATGTATTACTTGGTAAATGGGCTACAGACGGTGTAATGGATCCTAATGTTTATCTAGCATTAGTGACTATACATGGAACAATAATGGTATTCTTTGTATTAACTGCTGGATTAAGTGGAACATTTAGTAATCTTCTCATTCCTTTACAAATAGGTGCTAGAGATATGGCTTCAGGATTTTTAAATATGATTTCTTATTGGTTGTTTTTTATTTCTTCTGCATTAATGATCGCATCACTATTTGTTGAGGCAGGACCTGCTGCTGCTGGTTGGACAATATATCCACCACTTAGTGCATTACCTCAGGCTCAGCCTGGATCTGCAGCTGGTATGACTTTATGGTTGGTGTCAATGGCATTTTTTATTGCATCATCTTTACTTGCTGCATTAAACTACATTGTTACTGTTTTAAACTTAAGGACAAAGGGAATGACAATGACAAGACTTCCTTTAACTGTGTGGGCATTTTTAGTTACAGCAATTATAGGTGTTGTGTCATTTCCAGTACTTTTATCTGCGGCATTATTATTAATAATGGATAGAAGTTTTGGAACTTCTTTTTTCCTATCAGATATCTTTATTCAAGGTGAGGTACTCCATTACCAAGGTGGTTCTCCAGTTTTATTTGAGCACCTTTTTTGGTTCCTTGGACACCCTGAAGTATACATTGTACTTTTACCTGCTCTTGGAATTGCATCTGAAGTAATTGCAACAAATGCTCGTAAGCCAATTTTTGGATATAGAGCAATGGTAGGATCAATACTTGCTATTGCATTTTTATCAACGATAGTTTGGGGTCATCACATGTTTGTAACTGGAATGAATCCTTTCCTAGGATCGGTATTCACATTTACAACTTTATTAATTGCTATCCCATCTGCTGTTAAAGCATTTAACTACATAACTACAATATGGAAAGGTAATATTCAATTCAATCCTGCAATGTTATTTGCTATTGGACTTGTTTCTACATTTATAACAGGTGGTTTAACTGGAATTATTCTTGGAGATAGTGCACTGGACATCAACTTACATGATACATATTTTGTTGTAGCACACTTTCATTTAGTAATGGGTATTTCTGCTCTTTATGGTTTATTTGCTGGTGTATACCATTGGTATCCAAGGATGTTTGGTAGAATGATGAATAAGACACTTGGATACGTTCATTTTTGGATTACTGCAATTAGTGCCTATGGAGTATTCTTCCCAATGCATTTCATTGGTATGGCTGGTCTTCCTAGAAGATATTATACAAACACGAACTTTCCGTATTTTGATGATGTTGCAAACATTAATGTCATAATTACACTGTTTGCACTTTTAGCAGGTGCTGCACAAATTATTTTCTTATATAATTTTATAAGCAGTATGTATTATGGAAAGAAAACTGAACAGAATCCATGGAAGTCAACAACATTAGAATGGACAGCTCCAATTAAACATATCCATGGAAACTGGCCAGGTAAAATCCCTCATGTTTTTAGATGGGCTTATGACTATTCAAAACCTGGTTCCAAAGAGGATTTTATCCCACAAAATGTTCCATTAAAAAAAGGTGAGAAAGAGCTTCAGCATTAGTTTTCGTCATGATCTCAAATTACACAATTAGTGTATATTTGATATAATGGATATTAATCAGGAAAAAGATAATGAATTTGATAAGGCTTTAAGGCCTTTAAAATTTTCTGATTTCATTGGTCAAGAATCAATTATTAAAAATCTTAAAGTTTTTGTAGAGGCATCTAATCAAAGAAACGACGCATTAGATCATACATTATTTCATGGACCTCCAGGTCTAGGGAAAACTACATTAGCTCATATTTTAGCAAATGAACTTAATGTTGGTTTAAAAGTTACATCTGGTCCAGTTATTGACAAGCCTGGAGACTTGGCAGGATTACTTACAAGTCTTGAAGAAAGAGATATATTATTTATTGATGAGATTCATAGATTAAGTCCTGTAATTGAAGAGTATTTATATTCTGCAATGGAGGATTATAAAATTGATATCATGATTGAGTCTGGACCAAATGCAAGGACAGTTCAGTTAAATTTAAATCCATTTACACTTGTTGGTGCAACTACTAGATCAGGTTTTTTAACTAATCCAATGAGAGAAAGGTTTGCCATTTCAAATAGACTTGAGCATTATGAGGATGAGCTTTTATCAAAAATTGTTGAGAGGAGTTCAAATATTCTAGACTTATCCACAGATAGTGAATCTTGTTTTGAAATTGCTAGAAGAAGTCGTGGTACTCCAAGAATTTCAAATTCTTTACTTAGAAGAGTTAGAGATTTCGCGCAAATTAAAAGTGATGGAAAAATTAATCTTGAGATTACAAAATATGCTCTAAGTTCTTTAAATGTCGATAAAAATGGTCTTGATGAAATGGATAATAAGATTCTAGAAACTATTATAGAAAAATACAATGGAGGTCCAGTTGGGATTTCAACATTATCTACATCACTATCTGAAAATTCTGAAACTATTGAAGAAGTCTATGAGCCCTTCCTAATTCAACAGGGATTTATTATAAGAACACCTAGAGGAAGACAGGTAACAGAAAAGGCCTACAATCATCTTGGAAGAAATAAAAACAATCAGAATAATTTATTTAATTAATAATTTATATTTGATTATAATTCATCTTTATGGCAAAGAGAAGAGATAGAAGAGAATCATTAGTTTATCACGCAAAGCCAAAACCGGGAAAAATTGAGGTTGTACCTACAAAAAAATACAATTCACAAAGAGATTTAGCTATTGCATATTCACCTGGTGTAGCAATTCCATGTCAAGAGATTGAACAAGACCCTTCAAACGTATACAAGTATACTAATAAATCAAATTTAGTTGCCGTTATTTCAAATGGAACAGCTGTACTAGGTCTTGGTGATATTGGGCCTGATGCATCAAAGCCTGTTATGGAAGGGAAAGCACTTCTGTTTAAAATTTTTGCTGATATTGATGTTTTTGATATTGAGATTGATGAAAAAGATCCAGATAAGTTTATAAGTGTTGTTAAGTCAATTTCTACAACTTTTGGAGGAATTAACCTTGAAGATATTAAAGCGCCTGAAGCTTTTAAAATTGAAAGAGAACTTATCAATGATCTTGATATTCCTGTTATGCATGATGACCAACATGGGACAGCAATTATATCTGCTGCAGCTTTATTAAATGCACTTGAATTAGTTAATAAAAAAATAGATGATGTAAAAATAGTTGTATCTGGAGCAGGTGCAGCTGCAATTGCTTGCACTAAGTTATACATATCCTTTGGAGCCAAACTTGAAAATATTGTAATGACTGATAGTAAGGGTGTAATAAATCAATCCAGATCAGGTCTTTCTGATGAGAAAAAGCTTTTTATTACAAAAAGAAAAATTAACTCTCTTGAAGAGGCAATGGAAAATTCAGATGTTTTTATTGGTTTGTCTATGGCTAACATTTTGTCGGAAAAGATGCTCGCTTCGATGTCAAAAGATCCTATTGTTTTTGCAATGGCAAACCCAGATCCTGAAATTGATTATAATACTGCTATGTCTGTTAGAGATGATATAATATTTGCTACTGGTAGATCTGATCTTCCAAATCAAGTAAATAATGTTCTTGGCTTTCCTTTCATATTTAGAGGAGCTCTAGATGTAAGGGCTACTAAAATAAATGAAGAAATGAAAAAAGCTGCTGTGATAGCACTTGCTGAACTTGCAAAAAAACCTGTCCCTGAGCAAGTTAATATTGCTTACGACGAAACTAAACTTCTTTTTGGAAAAGACTATATTATACCTAAACCATTTGATCCAAGACTTATTAGTGAAATCCCCCCTGCTGTAGCAAAAGCAGCTATGGAATCTGGTGTTGCTCAAGAACCAATTACGGATTGGGATAAATATACCCAAGTTTTAGAGGAGCGGTTAGGTAACAATCAAAAATTAATTAGAATAATTCATAGACGTGCTAGAAAAGCCAAAAATAAAAAACTTGTATTTGCTGAGGCTGACCATATGGACGTATTAAAAGCTGCCCAGATTTGTTTTGAGGAAGGGATTGCAGAACCAATTCTCTTAGGTGGAAAAAAAATTATTGAAGAACTTATGGAATCCCTTGAGTTTAATGAAGATATTGAAATAATTGATCCAAAAGATAAAATTAATAAGGACAGAATTGAAGAATACTCACTAATTCTATTTAAGAAATTAAAGAGAAAAGGTAAAACATTAGATGATGTAAAAAGGCTTTTAAGGGGAAGAGATTATTTTGGAGCAATGATGGTAGAAAATGGTGATGCTGATTGTATGCTTTCAGGATATTCAAAAAGTTATCCTTCTGTATTTGTCCCTCTTATAAGATCTATTGGTAAAGCAAAAAATGTTCAAAAAGTTGCAGCTACCAACCTAATGATTACTAGAAAAGGTCCTTTATTCTGTTCAGATACTTCTTTAAATATTAATCCTACACATAAAGAGATTGCAAGAATTACTGTTGATACTGCAAAAGTTGTAAAGAGACTTGGGATAGACCCTGTAATTGCAATTTTATCTTATTCAAATTTTGGTTCATCAGATTTTGATGAAGCAAAAAAAGTTTCAAAGGCTGTTGAAATTCTTCATAAAGACCACCCTGAGTTGATTGTTGATGGTCCTATTCAATCAGATTTTGCCTTAAATAGAGAAATGTTAAAAAATAGATTCCCTTTTTCAATTCTTAATGGCAGAAAAGTTAATACATTAATATTCCCAAACCTAGACTCTGCTAATGTCACCTACAAAATAATTAAAGAATTGGACAGAGCAGTTTCGGTTGGACCTATTCTTATTGGCTTAAATCAACCAATTCATATTTTACAATTAGGAGCATCAGTTGATGAGATTGTAAATATGGCTGCTATATCAGTTATTGATGCAAATGAAAGAAAAATTAAAAAATAATGATCACATACATCAAAGGAAGACTGATTGAAAAAACACCTACAAAGATTATAGTTGAATCTAATGGAATAGGTTATGAAATAAATATATCTCTGAATACTTTTGAGAGTATTCCAGATGAAGAGAACATTAAAATTTTCACATATCTTCAAAGAAAAGAGGATTCTGATATATTGTTTGGATTTAGTGATGAATCCGAGAGAGCTATATTTCAACAACTAATATCTATTTCTGGAATTGGTCCTAGTACAGCAAGAACAATTTTATCATCAATTTCTCCAAAAGAAATTCAAGATGCAGTATGGTCTGAAGATGTTGAAAGAATAAAATCTATTAAAGGAATTGGATTAAAAACTGCTCAGAGATTAATAATAGAATTGAAAGATAAAGTAGAATTATTTGATAAAAAAGATTTAGATTTATCAGGCGAAAGTTATGACATAAAAAAAGAAGCTTTACTTGCTTTATCAGTCTTAGGTTTTAATAAATCCAAATCAGAAAAAATAGTAAGTAAAATCTATTTTGAAAATAAAGAAATAGAGCTTCAAGAATTAATTAAACAATCACTAAATAAATTATAATATGAATATTCCAGAAGAACTTAGATATACAGAAGAACATGAGTGGGTTAAATTAGATGGTAATGTTGCAACTGTAGGAATTACAGATTTTGCTCAAAGTGAACTTGGTGATATTGTATATCTTGAAATCGATACATTAGATGCTGAGATTAATTCAAATGATGTATTTGGAACAGTTGAAGCAGTTAAAACAGTTTCAGATTTATTTATGCCTGTAAATGGTAAGGTTATAGAAGTTAATTCTTCATTAGAAGATAATCCTGAAGTAGTAAATGATGATCCATATGGAGATGGCTGGATTATAAAAATTGAAGTATCGAATCCATCTGATATTGATGCTCTTATGAGTTCTGAAGAATATAAAAATTTAATAGGTAGTTAAAAAAAAATAAAGAATTAGCTAACTATATGAAATAATTATATTTTTTTATAGATTAGCACTTTAAAATTGATTAATGCAACCAAAAAAGAATCCAAAAGCTGATTTAAATAAAGATAGGAATCTATACTTTGTAATAGGTCTTACACTTGTCCTAGGTGTAACTTGGGGTGCGATTGAGTATAAAACATATGAGAAAGTTTTTGATCTTGCTGCACTAGATATGCTTGAAGATGATGACGAGGATATTCCTATCACAGAGCAGTTAAAAACTCCTCCGCCTCCACCTCCACCTCCTCCTGCTCCAGAGGTAATAGAAGTTGTTGAGGATGAAGAAGAAGTTGAAGAAACTGTCATTGAATCAACAGAAACTGATCAAGATGAAATTATAATTGAAGAAATTGAAGTTGAAGAAGAATTTGAAGATATTGATGTTCCCTTTGCAGTGATTGAGGACGTTCCGATTTTTCCTGGTTGTGAATCTGTTGCTAAGTCTCAAAGAAGAACTTGCTTTCAAGATAAAATTAATAAACATATTAGAAGAAATTTTAGATACCCTGAAATTGCTCAGGAAATGGGTATTCAAGGTAGAGTTTACGTCAACTTTATTATTGCTAAAGATGGTTCGATCACTAATATTAGAATGAGAGGACCGGACAAGAACCTTGAAAATGAAGCGCAGAGAATAATAAGTAGACTACCTCAAATGACACCTGGAAAGCAAAGAGGAAGAGCTGTAAGGGTTCCATTCAGTATACCAATTACATTCAGACTTCAATAAAGGATATTTCCTAAACATAAATTAATGTCTGACACTTTAAATATAAAGCAATCGTCTTTATTTTCTCAAACTCTTATTTTAATAAAACACAGACTGTCTTTTAGTGTTGTTTTTTCATCAGTTTGTTCATATTTAATTGCCTTTGATGTATTTTCATTAACTACATTTTTACTTCTTATCATAGGTGGATTTTTTGTAGTTGGTTCATCAAACGGTTTTAATCAAATAATTGAAAGAAGAAGAGATGCATTGATGACGAGGACATCTTCTAGGCCACTTCCTAGTGGAGTAATGACAGTTAATCAAGCACTTATTATATGTTCTTTTCTTAGCCTATTAGGACTAACCATGTTATATGTTATCAATTTTAGAACAGCAATCTTTGGGCTGATATCAATGATTATTTATTTAGCTCTGTATACACCTTTAAAACCTATAACTCCTTTATCTGTATTCTTCGGAGCTATTCCTGGAGCTATTCCTTTTATGTTAGGATGGGTTGCGGTTACTGATAGATTTTCAATTGAAACAGGAATTCTCTTTATGATTCAATTCTTTTGGCAATTTCCTCATTTTTGGGCTATTGGATGGGTTTCACATGATGACTATAAAAATGCTGGTTTTAAAATGCTGCCAAGTGGAAAAAGGGATAATGCTACTGCCTTTCAAATTGTATTTTACACAATCTGGATGATTATTGTTTCAACCCTTCCTTATTTTAGTTTTACAGGAAAACTATCAATAGGTATTTACTCTTTAATTTTAATTTTAGTTTCAGGAAGCTTAATGTTGTATCAAGCTTTGAAGTTAATGAGGTATAAGGATAAACAAAATGCTATAAGACTAATGTATGCTAGTATTTTTTATTTAAGTTTTATTCAAATTATATTTGTCATCGATAAATTTTTATTTCAATGAGTGAAGCACATACAATAGAGTCAAAGACTGCAAAAGCTAAAAAGATGATGTTATGGTTTGGTATGATAAGTATCACCATGACCTTTGCTGGTTTAACCAGTGCATTTATTATTAGTAGTTCAAGACCTGATTGGTTAGATTCTTTTGTTTTGCCATCATGGTTCACAGTAAGCACTATTTCAATTATACTTAGTAGTGTATTTTTTCAGTTAGCAAAAATTAAACTAGATCAATATGTTCGAGTTTCACTTCCGGAAAATATAAACATTTACCTTCAAAGAAATAATGTAAATATTTTTCTTGGACTTACTATTTTAATGGCTGTAACTTTTGTTGTTTCTCAGTTTTTAGGCTTTGGTGAGATTATATCACAGGGCTATTATTTTACAGGCCCAGAAAGTTCTGTAACTACTTCATATATATACATTTTAGCATTTTTACATTTAGCTCACTTATTTGCTGGTATTATTGTTTTAAGCGTTGTTACAACTAGATTTAATAAACAAAAATATGAGAAGAATAAACTAGGATTTGAGATGGCTTTAATTTTCTGGCATTTTCTTGGAGCTTTATGGATATATTTATTCTTTTTTATTAAATACTTCAGCTAAAAATTAATAAATTTGTACTCAAAATTGCCCTAGATGCAAGCATCTTCATTAACAAAAACAAAAAATAATTCTTGGGGAGGAGGTGGAATTAAACCACTTGATGCAGCTTATGGAAAACTAATGATGTGGTTTTTTATAGTATCGGATGCCCTAACATTTTCAGGATTTTTAGTTGCCTATGGATTTTCAAGATTTAAGAACATAGATTCCTGGCCCATAGCTGATGAGGTTTTTCATCATTTTCCATTTTTACACGGAGTAGACGCTCCAATGTATTATGTGGCTTTGATGACTTTTATTCTAATTTTCTCTTCTGTAACAATGGTTTTAGCTGTTGATGCAGGTCATAATAATGATAAAAATAGAGTTGCTTTCTATATGTTATTAACTATAATTGGAGGTGCGGTTTTTGTTGGTTCACAAGCATGGGAATGGAAAAACTTTATTAAAGGAGAGTACGGGGCTGTTGAAATTCAAAATGGAGAGATACTCCAGTTTTATGATATTAAAAAAGATAAAAGAATTCCTATTGATGATTTTGCTGTTCTTCAATCTCAGGAGAGAATAACCCATGATGATAATGTTGGTATATGGTATCAAAGTGAAACTAAGCTTCCTGAAATTACTCTATCTGAGGTTATGGAGGGCTTTAAAACTAATGCCGCTATCACAGTCAGAGTTGAGAAGTTAGATGAGAAAGGTCAAAAAATAATTCTTTCAAGAGAAGACGCAGAAGATAAACTTTCTTCAGCAACAAGAGTTGTAAAAGGGGCTAATTTAATTAGAAATGAGTATGGAAACCCACTTTTTGCTGATTTCTTTTTCTTCATTACTGGTTTTCATGGTTTTCATGTTTTCTCAGGAGTTATAATTAATATTATAATATTCATAAATGTCCTTTTAGGAACTTATGAAAGACGAGGTCACTACGACATGGTTGAGAAAGTAGGACTATATTGGCACTTTGTTGATTTAGTCTGGGTATTTGTATTTACATTCTTTTATTTAGTATAAACATGGCAAAGCACGAACATAAATTAGAAATTTTTAGAGGCTATTTAAAGTTTAAATCCAATGTCCAAAAAATTTGGGGTGTTTTAATTTTTCTTTCAATTGTTACTGCGATTGAAGTTGCACTTGGAATCTTGAAACCTCCAATTTTAATGAACTACTTTCTTGGTCTTAAATTAATAAACTGGTTGTTTATTATTATGACAATAATAAAGGCTTACTATATAACATGGGACTTTATGCATGTTAGAGATGAAAAGCCGTTTCTGAAGAATACGATTATAGTTCCCTTGCTTATTCTAATACCATTTTTACTTTTTATTCTCCTATGGGAAGGTTCTTACATCTTTGATGTAATGCTAGATGGCTTAAAAGAATGGGATTTTGATATTTATTAATGACTAAGAATCTTAAAAAGTATTTAATTCTTGGCTTTCTCTTTTTTTTCCCAATTTTTGTATATGTTTTTTTATCCACTGGGATAAATAATTTTGCCAAGTTACCAGTTTTAACTTATGGTGTAAATGATATAGTTGACTTGGAAGGAAATCTATCCAAAGTATCATTAAAAGACAATATTTCAATAGTTGGTTTTTGGGGTGGAGATATTGAGAACAAAAAGTCTGAAGCACTTAACTTGAATCAAAAAATTTATAAACGTTTTTATGAGTTTCAAGATTTTCAATTTGTATTTCTATATAATGTCGAAGAATCTAAAGCAATTGAAGATTTAAAATTGGAATTAATTAGTGGTGTAGGTACAGATCTAAAAAAATGGAACTTTATTCCAACATCACAACCGAGGATCAAAGATGTATTTAATAGTTTTAAAACTAATATAGAATTAGATGAAAATTTTAGTACTCCATATGTATTTATTGTAGATAGAGATTTAAGTTTAAGGGGAAGAGATGATGATGAAGATACTGGAATGTTATATGGTTTTAACTCTCAATCTGTTGCTGAAATAAATAATAAAATGGTTGATGATGTTAAGATTATTCTTGCAGAGTATAGATTAGCTCTCAAAAAAAACGATTCACTATTTAATGAATAATAATTTAAAATATATTGGATTACTGTTAATTATAATTCTTTTTGGGATATTCTCACTTCCAAAAATATATGAAAGGGTAATCAACTCTGACATTACAGATTCAAATAGACTTCACAGTAATGAGAGACTTTCTTATTTGACAATTTCAGATGAAAAAAGAAAAGCCCCTGATTTTATTCTAACTAATCAAGATTCTATTTTGATATCAAATGAGGATATGAGTGGAAAAGTTTATGTGCTAGAATTCTTTTTTACGAGATGTCCAGATATATGTATTGAGATGAATCAAAACATGAAGTTACTAGATGATAAGTTTGCTGAGACAGATGAATTTGGAATAATTTCAGTTACAATTGATCCTAAAAATGACACTCCATCAATCTTAAAAAAATACTCTGAAGCTTTAGAGATTAAATCTCAAAACTGGCATTTTTTAACAGGTGAAAAAGATTATATATATGACTTAGCAAATAATGGCTTTAATATTTTTGCTAATGAAAATACAAGTTTTGCAGGAGGCTTTGAACATCAGGGTTATTTTGCACTTATTGACAAAGATGGGTATATTAGGTCCAGAAAAGATAGCTTTGGCAATCCAATTATGTACTATCTGGGGATAACTGATATTAATGCAGACCAGCAGGGAATAGAGATGTTAAGCTATGATATAAAAAAATTGATTGATGAGTAAAATTGAAAATTCAGGTCAAACTTTGAAATATAAATCTTTAATAATTGTAGTCTCAATTGTTATTCCATTAGTGGTTTTGATATTATTTAACATAAGAATAACATCTTTGCCACCATTAACATTTTTGCCTCCTATATATGCTACAATTAATGGAATTACAGCTATACTTTTAATAGCTGCTCTTTATAGTATTAAAAACAAAAAAATAAAGCAGCATGAATTGCTAATGAAGACTTCAATCTTCCTTTCACTTGTTTTTCTAGTTATGTATATACTGTATCATATGACTACAGATCCAACTCCATATGGGGGAGAGGGTATAATAAGAACTGTTTATTTCTTTATTTTAATCTCACACATTGCACTTTCTGTATTTATTGTACCAATGGTTTTAGTCACATATGTAAGAGCTATATCTAAAATGTTTGATAAGCATAAGAAAATTGCAAGAATCACTTTTCCAATTTGGCTTTATATAGCTGTAACAGGTGTTATAGTCTATTTAATGATTTCACCTTACTATGTTTATTAATGAATAGAATTATACTCATATTATTAATTTTTGTTCTGTCCTCAACAGAGTCTTTTGCTCAATGTTCCATGTTAAGCGCAATAATGGAGACTGATCAACAATATGAAGCTGCTAAAGGACTAAATAGGGGTATAGTTTATTTAATGTCAATACCCTACATACTTGTTGGGTTAATTATTTGGAAGATATATAGGACTAATAAAGCATCTAACTAATTTTTTTAAAAGTTTTTTCAGTACTTTGTATTACATAGTACCTGATATTTATATAAACTTTACGTGAGTTTAACGTTCTAATAACTATAATTTAGGTAATTTCGCAAATGATATGATTGAAATTAAAAATTTACATAAATCCTACGAAATAGGGGCATCCTCATTGCATGTTCTTAAAGGTATTGACTTTTCTGTTGAAGATGGAGACTTAGTTGCAATTATGGGATCTTCTGGTTCCGGTAAATCAACACTGCTAAATATTCTTGGTATGTTAGATACTTCAGATGCTGGGACATATGATTTAGATAAGATTAGAATTGCAGATATGAATGAGAAAAAAGCTGCTAACTATAGAAATAAATTTCTTGGATTTGTTTTTCAGTCATTTAATTTAATTAATTATAAAAATGCTCTTGAAAATGTTGCCTTGCCATTATACTATCAGGGAATATCTAGAAAAGAGAGACAAAAAACAGCTTTAAACTTTCTTGATAAAGTTGGCTTAAAAGACTGGGCAGATCACCTTCCAAGTGAACTATCTGGTGGTCAAAAACAAAGAGTTGCCATAGCTAGAGCGCTGGCATCAAATCCTAAGGTTCTTCTTGCAGATGAACCTACAGGTGCACTTGACTCAAAAACATCACTTGAGGTCATGGCACTCATTCAAAAAATTAACAATGAGGGTAAAACAATTCTTGTTGTAACTCATGAACATGATATTGCAAAAATGTGTAAAAGAATAGTTCATTTAAAAGATGGTGTAATAGTTGAGGATAAAAAAATTAAACAAAACATTATAAAAAATGTTTAATATAGAACGTTGGAAAGAAATTTTTCAGTCTATTCAGAAGAATAAACTTAGAACTGCATTGTCAGGCATGACTGTGTCTCTAGGTATATTAATTTTCATAATACTATTTGGACTAGGAGAAGGTCTAAAAAATTCTTACAGTGATCTTTTCTTAAACGAAGCTAATAACGTAATCTATATCTATCCAGGAAAGACAACTAAACCCTATGGAGGGTTTAAAACAAATAGGAGAATTGAACTTAAAAATGAAGATGTTGCTGCTCTACAAAATGAATTTTCAAAGTCTATAGAATATTTAAATCCAAGTTTATTTGTTAGTGAACCAATCAAATATAAGTTAGAATCATTTCAATTTGAGATTAGAGCTGTTGCACCAGCAAATCAACAAATTGAGAAACATGTTTTGATGAAAGGAAGATATATTAATGAAAAGGATGTAGAAGAAAAAAATAAAGTAACAACTATCGGAAGACTTGTTGCTAGAGATATATTTAAAGGAGAAGATCCAATAGGTAAATTTATTAATCTTGGATCAAGAGCATTTAAAGTTGTTGGAGTTTTTCAAGATACAAGTGGAGATACTGAAGAAAATAAACTAATAATACCTTATACTACAAGACAGCAGATTTTAAAAGGAACTGATGTAATTGGCAATTTAGCTTTAACCTTTGATCAAAGTATTGGTGGATCAGGTGCTGTTAAACTATCAAATGATGTAAAATCTTTTCTAAAAAAAAGAAAATCTGTTGATCCCTCAGATCCAAGTGGAATAAGAGTAAGGAATGTAGCTGATGAACTTGAAAGATCTATGCAATTTGCTAATGCTCTTCAAATTATTGTCACTTTTGTAGGTATAGGTACTTTAATTGCAGGTATTATTGGTATATCTAATATTATGGTATTCATAGTTAAAGAAAGAACTAAAGAGTTAGGAATTAGAAAAGCTTTAGGTGCACAGCCTAGTGAAATTATTAAAATGATTTTGACAGAATCTATTTTTATAACAGCTCTTTCAGGTTTTCTGGGTATGATTTTAGGTATAATAATTTTAAATTCATTAGACTCAAGTGCATTACAAGATTATTTTATTACTAGGGCTGGAGTAGATTTTAGTATTGCCTTAAGTGCAACAGTGATTCTAATTGTATTTGGTGTTGCAGCTGGATATATTCCTGCTAAAAGAGCAGCAAAGATTAAACCAATAGTAGCTTTAAGAGATGAATAGTTTGAAGAAAATATTTGATAGAGATACTTGGGATGAAATTTTTGAGTCTATTTCAAAAAACAGAACTAGAACAATAATTACATCTATAGGTGTTTTTTGGGGAATATTTATTTATATAGCACTAGCTGGTTCTGCTACTGGTCTTGAAAATGGTTTTGATGATGCTTTTAGCGGACTTAGTAAAAATTCAATGGGAGTTTGGGTTCAGAGAACATCTATTCCATATAAAGGCTTTGAAGAAGGTAGATATCCTGTTTTTAAATTGAATGATGTAGACTACTTGAAAAGTAGAGTTCCTGAAATTGAGTATATAGCCCCAGGTCTTCAAGCAGGTGCTTTTACAGGATCTCCTCCCTTAGTTGTAAGGGGACTAAAATCAGATAACTTTAATGTATTTGGAAACTTCCCTGTATATGCAAAAATTTCTGTAATTAACATTTTTGATGGTGGAAGATATATTAATGATGATGATATAAAATATGAAAGAAAAGTTGCAGTAATTGGTGAAGGTACTCAAGAAAGATTATTTAACGTAGGTGAAGATCCAATAGGTAAATACATAAGAATTAATGATGTGAATTTTATGGTTGTTGGAGTTACAAAATTTACAGAAGGTAGTGGGTTTGGATCAGACTCTGACATAACAATACCATATACAACTTTTGCTAAAATGTATAATAGAGGAGATCAATTTGGATTTATGTTTATCTCAGGTTATGAATATGTTAATCCAAACTACCTAGAAGAAACAGTATTAAATACACTAAGAGTAATGAAAACAGTATCCCCTGAAGATGATAGAGCTTTTGGAACATTTAATATTGGTTCTTTATTTGAAAGTATAATAAAATTCACGAGAGGTATGGTCTTCCTTTCTCTTGTAGTTGGAATTGCAACAATTTTTGCTGGAGTAATTGGTATTGGAAATATAATGCTTATTGCTGTAAAGGAAAGAACAAACGAATTAGGTATTAGAAGAGCTTTAGGTGCTACACCAGGAGAGGTTAAGGTTCAGATAGTTTTAGAATCTGTATTTTTAACTATTGTTGCTGGTATTATTGGTATAACTGTTGGTGCTTTTTTATTATTTGTAATAAATATAGGTACTTCAGGCTTGGAAGATTTCCCTTTTACAAACCCTACGGTTCCATTGGCTATAGTATTTGGAGCTTTTATAACAATGATTACACTTGGTACTCTAATTGGATTAATTCCTGCTGAAAGAGCAGTAAGTATTAAGCCAATTGAAGCCTTAAGAGAAGAATAAATAATTTAAACTAAACAAAATGAAACTAAAAAATATCGGAATTATATTATTAATATTAGGTTTTCTATTTGCTATTGCATATTTCGTGAGAACAAATAGTAAATCTGCTATTGAATATGAAACTACTACACCATTTACATCGAGTATTCAAAAGACATCTGTTGTCACTGGAAAAGTAATTCCAGAGGATGAGGTAGAAATAAAGCCTCAACTTAATGGAATTATTCAACAAATTCTAGTAGAAGAAGGAGACGTAGTTCAAAATGGTGATTTGATTGCAATCATTAAAGTTGTTCCGGATGAAAGATCTGTATATGGAGGTCAATCTCAGGTAAATTCTGCAAAATTGAATGTTCAAAATGCAGAAAAACAAATGGAAAGAGCAAATGAATTATTTTCTAAACAAATAATCTCACAACAAGAGTATGAAGATTTTGAGCTAAGGTTTAGTACAGCTGTAGAAAATCTAAGAGCTGCCGAAAATGATTTAGAGATTATAAGGGAAGGTTCTGTATCAGGATCATCAACAGCTAATACCAATATTAGAGCAACAGTTTCTGGAACAATATTAGAAATACCTGTTAAATTAGGGGATCAGGTAATTGCTGCTAATAATTTTAATGCAGGTACTTCTGTAGCAATTATTGCAGATTTAAATAAAATGATATTTGAAGGTCAAGTAGATGAGGCTGAAGTTGGTAAACTAGAAATAGGACAAGAGTTAAAAATTAATATGGCTGCAATTCCTGACAAAGAGTTTGATGCTAAATTAAAGTTTGTTGCACCAAAAGGAACAGAACAAGGTGGCGCTGTTCAATTTAAAATTGAAGCTGACGTATCACTGGATGAAGACTCATTTGTTAGAGCAGGTTATAGTGCTAATGGATCTCTTGTAGTTGATAACAGGCAGGATATAATGGTAATTGCAGAGGCTCTTCTTCAATTTGATAGAAGAACTCAACAGCCTTTTGTTGAAATTGAAATATCAAATCAAAATTTTGAGAGAAAAGATATAGAAATTGGTTTATCAGATGGCATTAAGGTTGAAATAATATCAGGTATAGAGATGAATGATAAAATTAAAATTTGGAATAAAACAGAGCCAATAAAAATTGAACCAGAGGAATCTGCATTTGATCAATTTAGAGAGGATTAAAACAAATGAAAATGATAAAAAAATATATAATAATAAGTTTATTCTCGTCTACATTAATTTATGCTCAGACAAATGATAATGTATTAACTCTTCAAGATGCTGTTGACATGGCTATTGAAAAGAATATTAGCATTAAACAATCTGAACTAAACTTACAAAACTCAGAATTAGGGAAGTCTGATGCTATTGGAAACTTTTTACCAAGGGTTTCTGCATCTGCAAATCATCAATGGAATATTGGACGAGGAATTAATATTACTACCAATGTTATTGAAGATATTACTACATCATTCTCATCAATGAGTGCAGGAGTTGGACTAGATGTATATAATGGTTTTAGAAATGTTTATCAGCTTCATCGAGCAAACCTAGAAATACTTGCATCACAATATCAGTTAGATGATATGAAAGATGATATAAAACTATTGGTGGCTAATTCATACTTGCAGATAATGTTTAACAAGGAAATATTAAAAGTTCAAAAGTCTCAACTTGAGATTACTAAAGTTGAGTATGAAAGGACCAAAGATTTAATAGAAATAGGAACATTTTCTCCAAGACAAATCTTTGAAATTGAAGCAAGTCTTGCATCTCAAGAACAGAACGTAGTTCAAGCAGAAAACAATTATAGGAATGCAAAATTAAGTTTAGCTCAACTTCTCCTAATTGATGATTTTAATAGTTTTGAGATAGCAAACGAAGACTTTAGTATTCCATTTTCTGATATTCTAACTAAGAGTCCTAAAGAGATACTTAATAAGTCCATGACTTTTAGAAACGATATTAAGTTAGCTGAAACTAATATTTCTATAGCTGAAAAAGATATTCAAATTTCAAAATCACAACTTCAACCATCAGTTACTTCCTTTTATCAATGGAATACAAGAATTTCATATCAGGATAATCTACCTAGTTTTGAAGATCAATTTGATCTAAATAAAGGACAAGGATACGGGTTAGCTTTAAATATTCCAATATTTCAGGGTAAACAAATAAGAAATAATGTTGAAAGAAGTAAAGTGAATCTAGATAGACTTAAAAATCAGTATGAGCAAGAGAAACTTAATCTTGAGAATTCAATTAATCAAGCATATAATGATCTTACGGGTGCTATTAAACTATATGAAGCTTCTAATAAAACATTAGCTTCTCTTAAAAGTGCTTATGAAGATACTTCTGATAGATTTTTACTTGGTGCAGTAAATTCTTTTGACTTTATTCAATCAAAACAAAGATATGAGTCTGCTCAATCTGAAAATATCAGAGCTAAGTTTGATTATATATTTAAATTGAAAGTTCTAGAGTTTTACTTTGGGTTACCTTTATCAATCCCTCTATCTAATTAAACTCTTTTAAGATGTCATTAATTTTAAATTTTGAGACATCGAGTAAAAACTGTTCAGTTACTCTATCTTCAGAAGGTAAGCTTATATCAAATTTTGACTTAGAAGATGATAAATATCGTCACAGTGAACTTTTAACAAGTACAATCAAAGATATTTTAACTCAAAATAATATAAGTGCCAAAGAACTATCCGCTGTAGCCATTGGTATTGGTCCAGGATCCTTTACAGGGCTTAGAATTGGTTTTTCTGTTGCAAAAGGTCTATGCTATCCACATAAAATAAATTTGATTGGTATTTCATCATTAAAAATTTTGGCTAATTCTATAAAAAATGACAGTGGAGATATTATACCAATGATAAATGATAAAGGTAATTTTTACTATTTATCAACTTTTGAATATGGATTAAATGAAGTGGGTACCCCATTAATAGATCAAGTTGATTCCAACTTTATTAATAGAAATATCAAAGAAAACTCTACAATTGTAGTTAATAATAAAGAATCATTTGAGTATATCAATTCTATTATCAATGATAAGGTTAAACTACAATATAAGCCAATATCATCTATAAATATGATTGACTTATCATATGCATCGTTTATAGAACAAAAATTTGAAGACTTAGCCTATTTTGAGCCTCTGTATGTAAAAAAGCCTTACGTAACTTAAATTCCTTAGAATCCTAGCTCTTTCTTGACATCTGCTAAAAGATCTTTTCCATCTGCAAGTATGATTCCTCCATTTGGACTTGAATCAATTACGTAATTAAAACCTTGCTCTTTTCCTACTTTAGTAATAGCATCTCTAGCTTTCTCTAAAAGAGGAGTCATTAGATCCATTTGCTTTTTTTGTAACTCTTGAGCTGCAGAGTCTCTAAACTCTTGTAAGTTTGTCTGCATACTTTCAAGCTCTTTTTGTCTTGCCTGATTTGTAACATCAGTTTGGTTTGCAGCATCTGCAGAATAAGATTGTGCTTTAGTCTGAAATTCTTTGAAAGCATTATCTATTTGAGTAGTATAGTCTTTCTCAAGTTTTGCTAACTCATTCTGAGCAGCAATTACCTCAGGCATCTCACTTATTAGTTGTTGAACATTTATGTGTGCAACATTAGACTGAGCAGAAGCAGAAAGTGGTGCTAAAGTCAAAAAAGCTGCAGTGATTAATTTTAGTACTGATTTCATAATCTATTAAATATTTCGAATTGCAATATCGTAATTTTTATTCAAATATTGCCTAAAATTGTTGACCTATTACAAAGTGTGTTTGCCATCCAGAAGGTTCAAAAGTATTTGAAAGATTTGTGCTATCAAATCCATAACCAAAGTCAATACCAAGAAGACCAAAAGCAGGCATGAAAACTCTTACACCAATTCCAGCAGACCTCTTAAGGTCAAATGGACTATAATCTTTAAAATCATCAAATCCATTTCCAGCTTCTAAGAAACTTAATGCAAATACTGACGCACTTGGTTTCAAACTTATTGGGTAACGAAGCTCAAGAGAAAATTTATTATATATTATCGAACCATCTCTACTTGATAAAGATTGATTTTCGTATCCTCTTAAAGCAATTGTCTCTCTTCCATCTAAAGCATACTGCATCATTCCATCTCCACCTAGAAAAAATCTTTCAAAAGGTATATTCCCTTTATTTTTATTGTAAGTACCTAAAAATCCAAAGTCAGTTTGAGCTTTTAATACAAACTTCCCAAACAATCTTGTATACCAGCTTCCATCAAATTTTACTTTATAGAACTCTAACCATCTAAACTTTGCCTGATCAATTTCAGCCTGAATTGGATTACCATTTCTATCTAAATATTCAGGTCTTTCATCTATATCAGAGAAATCATCTCCAGTAATTAAAGAATATGGTGGAGATAACCTTGCACTTAAAGTAAATTTTGATCCACCTACAGGGAAAATAGGATTTGTAAATGTATTATTTCTTGATAATGCAATATTGTATGCAATGTTATGAGACTCTCCGTCACCAAACGTAAAAAGTCCTGTATAATAGTTTTTTAAGTTATAATATTGATATGAAATGGATTGAGATAACACAAAATAATCGTCAGGAACTCTTAATCTCTTAGCTATACCAAGGTTAAAACCTTTAATTTGAAAAGATTGACTTTTATCAGCTCTTCTTGTAAAATAATCATATCTATACTGAGTTGTAGAGGACAATGATGCAGAGAATTGAACAGGTTCTCTTCCTCCAAACCAAGGCTCAACAAAACTAAAACTAGTTGTATTGTAGAATGAACTAGTTTGAAGTCTTATAGCAAGGGTTTGTCCATCACCACTAGGGAATGGTTGCCAAGCTTTTCTATTACGAATATTTTTAACAGAAAAATTATTGAAAGCTACACCAAATGTACCCATGAATCCACCTCCACCATATCCACCTTGTAATTCTAGTTGACTTGCTCCAGCTTCAATTACTCCAAGTTCTATATCTACAGTTCCTTGATTAGGGTCAACATTTTTAAAATCTGGACTTATCTGCTCTGCATCAAAGAAACCTAGCTGTCCAACTTCACGAATCGTTCTTACAACCTTATCCTTACTGTAGAGCTCTCCAGGTTTAATCCTGAGCTCTCTAAAGATTACATTATCATTAGTTTTGGTGTTACCAACTACTGAAATTTTATTAAAACTTGCAAGCTTACCTTCATTGATCCTGATTTCAAAATCTATAGTATCATTTTCAGCACTTACTTCAACAGCATTTACAGATGAGAATAAATATCCATTATTTTGATATAAGTTAGATATGTCAGCTGCATCAGGTTGCTCATCCTGAATTCTTTCTTTCAGTAAAACACCATTATAAGAATCCCCTTTTTCTATTCCTAAAATTTGATCAAGTTGAAAATTAGTAAATGAACTATTTCCTATGTAGTTAATGTCTCCGAAATAATACTTGTTTCCTTCATCAATATTTAGGTTAATATCAATTGTTTTTTCGTCGTTTATAACAACTGTATCAAATTCTACACGAGCATCTCTATATCCCTTCTCTTTATAAAATGAGATTAAATTCTCCTTATCTGCAATATAATCTGAATCAATAAGTTTAGATTTTTTCCAGAATCTAAGTGGAAATTTTTTCTTAGTCTTTTTTAATTTGGATCTGAGCTTAAAGTCTCCATAAATTTCATTACCAGTAAAATTTATATTTTTTATTTTAATTCTTTCACCTTTGTCAATGTTAATATCTAAGTTGATCCTATTAGAGCCTATAGAGTCAGGAACTGTGACTAGTTTTACTTCAGAATTTAAATAACCATCTTTCTTTAACTCATTCCTTATATAGTTTTTTGTATTTGTAAGAAAGCTTTCAGATAATCTCTTTCCTTCAGATAATTCTGTCTCCTTTTCATATGTTTCTGCTTTACCTTTTTTTATACCATTAATTCTGTACTTTAACAATGTTGGTAATTCTTCTACATTGATCTCCAATTTGATGGCTCCATTATTTATGTCAGTTACATAAAGATCAACATTACTAAATAGCTCTAAATTCCAAAGTTTTTTTAAAATTGCGCTAATCTCCTCACCAGGAACTTGAATTGACTGACCTTGCCTTAAGCCACTATAAGTAACAACAGTTCTATCACTAAAGTTTTTAAGCCCTACGACAGTAATAGTATCTATAGTGTAAGTGCCACCCTTTCTGTAAACATCTTGAGAATATAGAAGTCCTGAAGTTAGAAGCAGGACAGCAAGAATATTAAAGGTGTTTGATCTAAAGTTGTTTACTAGTTTTTCCAAATCTTCTCTCTCTTTTTTGATATTCTATAATTGCATCTGTAAAATCTTCTTCGGAAAAGTCAGGCCAATATGTTTCACTGAAATATAATTCAGCATATGCTATTTGCCATAATAAGAAGTTACTAATTCGTTGTTCACCACTAGTTCTAATTAGCAAATCTACATCTGGTAAATTTTTTGTGTAAAGATGGTCATTAATGATGGAATCATCAAAATTATCTAGACAAATTATCTCATTTTTAACTTTTTCTGAAATCTCTTTGACAGCCTTAAAAATCTCCTGTTTTCCCCCATAACTCAGAGCTAAGGTTAATGTCATTCCTGTGTTGTCTTTAGTGTTATTGATAATATTGTCTAATTCATATCTTACTTCGTTGGGAAGTGATTTAACATCACCTATAGCATTCAATCTTATATTATTTTTAAATAAATCCTCAAATTCATCTCTAAGAGTCTCTACTAAAAGCCTCATTAATGTTTCTACCTCATAACTAGGTCTTTCCCAGTTCTCAATAGAGAATGCAAATAATGTTAAATACTTTACTTTATGCTTATTAGCTTCCTCAACAATTTTTTTTACAGACCTAACTCCATTTTGATGACCAAATTCTCTGGGCATTCCTTTTTGTTCGGCCCATCTTCCATTTCCATCCATAATTATCGCTACATGATTGGGTGTATTCATCAGTCGCTAATTTTATTATTTCTCATATCTTGTCCCCAAAAAAGTTTTTCTCTTAACCTTTTATAAAAGTTATCCTCATCAAGTTTAATTGTCTTAATAGTAAATTTTGATTTTGATATCTGAATTTCATTTTTTGATTCAAACGAATACATTCTAGAGTCCAAAGATAAATTAATATTATCAGTTCCTTCAACTTGAATTTTAACTTCTGAATCGTCAGGTATTATTAGAGATCTCATATTAATGTTATGTGGTGCAATTGGATTCAATATAATTACCTTGGACTCTGGAGAAACAACTGAACCACCATTACTTAGAGAATAACCTGTTGAACCTGTAGGAGTTGATATAATTAATCCATCTGACCAATAATTTGTTAAATAATTACCATTAATTGTACACGATATGTTTAGAAGAGATGTTGTGTCTTTTCTTTGAATTGTAACTTCATTTAGTGCATACGAAAAAAGCTTACTGGATGAATATGACTTTACCTCCAGTAGCGTTCTATCTATAATGCTAAATTTGTTTCCTTTTATTTTATTTACAGCCTCACCTATATTCTCTTTTTGTATGCTAGTTAAAAAGCCAAGCCTTCCTGCATTTATCCCTAATATTGGAACTCCTGAATCTTTTACGTATGTAATTGATCTCAATATTGTTCCATCACCACCAACTGCAAAAACATAGTCAATATTATTATCAATAGGGTCTGATGAATCAAAAAATGAAAATTTACTTTGTAATTCCTTACTAAGCTCATTCTTAATTTTTGAGTCAATAATTAAATCATTTTCTGCTGATACAATATCAATAACTTCCTTACAGCAATTAACTGAGGAACTATTATTAAATGCTATGTATAGAGCAATTTTCATATAGCTAAAATACAAACTTTAAAACTTTATTAAGTACTATATTTGCATTTAAGTTTAATGAATTGAGATGACTAAATTAAGTGTAAACATTAATAAAATAGCAACTCTTAGAAATGCTAGGGGAGAAGATTATCCTAACTTAGTAAAAACTGCTAAAGACATAATCAAATTTGGCGCTGAAGGGATAACTATACACCCTAGACCTGATGAAAGACATATCAAATACTCTGATGCATATGATTTAAAACAAAATATTTCAACTGAATTAAATATCGAAGGGAATCCATCTAAAAAATTTATAAATATGGTTTGCGAAGTAAAACCTGATCAAGTTACTTTAGTCCCTGATGAATCTGATGCAATTACCTCTAACTCAGGTTGGGATACAGTTAAAAATTTTAATTTTTTGAAAGATGTAGTTGAGGAATTTAAATCAAACTCAATAAGAGTATCAATATTTATTGATCCTGACTCTAAAATGCTTGAAGGAGCAAAAAAAATAAATGCAGATAGAGTCGAATTATTTACTGGACCGTATGCAAAACAATATATAAATGATAAATCAAATGCTATAAATAGATACATTGATTGCTCTGAGATTGCTAATAAAATTGGAATGGAACTTAATGCAGGTCATGATCTAAATCAACAAAATCTTGAGTTTTTTAAAAACAATATTGTAAATCTTAAAGAAGTATCCATAGGCCATGCACTAATCTCAGAGTCACTTTATTATGGACTTGAATCTACAATTAAATCCTATTTAAATATTTTAAATTGAATCTGCTTCACTCTAAAATAGTTGGTGATTCTGATAAGAATATCATTATTGTTCATGGTTTTCTTGGTATGGGAGACAATTGGAAATCTCATGCAAATAAAATTGCTGAAAGTGGATTTAAAGTTCATCTTATTGATTTAAGAAATCATGGAAAAAGTTTTTGGAGTAATGAATTCAGCTTCGATTTAATGGTACAAGATATATATGAATATATCTCTTATCATAATATCTCAAATTTTTACATGATAGGTCATTCAATGGGAGGAAATGTTACAATGCTTTTCGCCAAGAATTATCCAGAGCTACTTAAAAAAATTATAATTGTAGATATAGTCCCTAAAGCATATAAACCTCACCATGATTATATACTTGAAAGCTTAAAATCTCTTGACTTTAAAATAATAAAATCAAGAAATGATGCAGACTCTCAACTTTCAAAATTAATTTCTGATGAAAGAGTTAGACAATTCTTGTTAAAAAATCTTTATTGGAAAGACCAATATACCTTGGGTCTAAAAATTAATCTTGACATATTATATGATTTTAAAAATAAGCTTTCATTAATTTTGAAAGAAGACTTTTCTTTTAATAATCCAACCTTACTTATTCATGGTGAAAATTCTGATTATGTAAATGAATCAGATTATGATTTAATGAATTCTTTTTTTAAGAATCTTGAAATAATAAAAGTCCCATCTGCAGCCCACTGGGTTCATGCAGATAATCCTAAATTTTTTCTTGAAAAAACGATTAATTTTTTAAATTGAATTATGGTTAATACTACAATTAGAAAGGCTAATTCAGGTGATGTAAAAGATATACTTAGATTATTAATTGAACTTGCTGTATATGAAAAAGAACCAGATGCTGTAAAAGTAACTGAACAAGAATTAATTAGAGATGGATTTGGAAAGAATCCAAAATATCAATGTATTCTAGCTGAAACTAATAATACAATTGTCGGACTGGCATTCTATACACCAAGATATTCTACATGGGTAGGAGACACTCTTCATCTTGAGGATCTAGTAGTTACAGAAAAAATGAGAGGTAAAGGAATAGGCACACTTCTTTATAAATCATTTCTAATGGAAGCTAAAAGAAGAGATGTAAATAGAGTAGAGTGGTCTGTTCTTGACTGGAATAAGCCTGCTATTGATTTTTATAAAAATACGGGAGCAATAATTGATGGTCTAGATCAATGGAAAATTGTTCGAATGAACAAACAAATAATTGATGATTATTTATCTAGATAATTCTCTATAAAGTCCTGAATAAATTTCTTTATTTCATTTCTTGTTTTTATAAAATGGTCCCCATATTCACCGTTTTTAATTTTCGTAGGGTCTATAAAGTTTTTATGTATTTTAACTAAAGATTCACCTGGAAAAATTGGACATGTCTCATTGGCATTGTCACACACAGTAATTATAAAATCAAATCTAATTTTTAGGTAATCGTCTACTAAATTTGAAGTATAATTAGATATATCAATTTTATCTTCAAGCATACAGCGAACTGCATTTAAATTTAATCCATGTTTTTCAACCCCTGCACTGAATACAGATACAGAATTATTTGTTAAATCATTCAAATATCCATGGGCTATTTGACTCCTGCATGAATTACCAGTACAAAGTACAAGAATTTTTTTCATTAAAATCCTAAAGAAATTTTTGCTATATAAAAGAATAAGAAAATTCCAAAAATATCATTAGCAGTAGTTATAAAAGGCCCTGTAGCTATAGCTGGATCAATACCTTGTTTATCAAGAATTATAGGGACAAAAGTTCCAACTAGCGCTGCAATTATTATAACTCCCATCATTGACCCAGCTATAGTAAGACTCATAGATAAATCTTGATTGACTATTTGACCAAAAATTATTAAAACAACTGAAAGAGCAAAACCATTAATTAGACTAAGTCCAACTTCCTTAAAAAGTCTATTTAGTAATGAGCCTTTTACTAAATCATTTGCTAAACCTTGAACTATAATTGCAGAAGATTGTACACCAACATTACCAGCCATAGCTGCAATTAAAGGAGTATAGAAAAATAAATTTCTAAGGTCAGGCTGATTCATTATTTGTTCAAAATCTTTTAAAATAAAAACACTTCCAAGCCCACCTAGTAGTCCTAAAAATAACCATGGTAATCTGGCTTTAGTTAATTGAAAAATTGAATCATTTACTTCAACTTCAGATGATATACCAGCAGCTAATTGGTAGTCTTTTTCAGCTTCATCTTTAATTAAATCAACAATATCATCAATTGTAATCCTACCAAGTAATGTTTTTCTTTTATTTGTAACAGGAATCGCTTCCAAATCATATTTAGACATAATTTTTGCAACATCTTCTCCCTCTTGATCAACAGTAACATAATCAACATTTGGAATATAAATATCCCTAACTTTAGATCTAGACTTAGCAGTAACAACATCTTTAAGTGAAAGTCTTCCTTTTAATCTGTTTTTTGAATCAACAACATAAATGGAATGAACTCTAGTTACATTCTTTGCTTGTTTTCTTATTTCATCAAGACATTTGGAGATACTTAGATTCTCATTAACACTTACTAACTCTTTAGCCATCAAACCACCAGCTGTATCCTCATCATATTTAAGTAACTCTTTAATATCATCTGTTAACTCAGCATCTTTAATTTGAGAGAATACTCTTTCTTGTCTCTCCTCAGTTAATTCAGAAATAACATCTGTTGCATCATCAGTATCAAGCTCAACAATTTTTTCAGCAATTTCTTTAGCAGATAATTTCTCTAAAATTATTTCTCTTAAGTCTTCATCAATTTCTGCTAATGCATCTGCAATTTTTTGCTTATCAAAAATTTTAACTAGAAAAATTACTTCTGTTGTTTCTAATAATTCAAAAATTTCTGCTAAATCTGCGTAATGAATATCTGCTAGACTAGATAAAAGCTTATCTCTGTTGTTGTCTTCAATAAGCTTTTTAATCTTACTGATTAACTCATCATTAATTTTAAATTGTTTCATTACTGATTTTTTGTGTTAATCTAATAAAGTCATTTACAGATAGTTGCTCAGGCCTTAAACCAAAGATACTATCTTCTAGAATATTTTCCTTTATATCAAGTTTTTTTAAAGAGTTTTTTATTTTCTTTCTTCTTTGCTGAAAACTAAGTTTTACTAATCTATCAAATAGCTTTAGATCAAAATTAATATTAATATTCTTCTTTCTGGTCATTGAAATAACTGATGAATTAACTCTTGGTTTTGGAAAGAATACGTTAGGTGAAACATCAAACAAAATTTTAACATCATAAAATAACTGAGTTTTTACTGAGATTATTCCATATTCCTTTGAGTTAGGTTTACTAATAATCCTCTCTGCAACTTCTTTCTGAAACATTCCTATTAGATTATCTACTAATAAATAGTTTTCCAATATTTTAAAGATAATCTGTGATGAAATATTATATGGAAAGTTACCTATTATTAAGTTCTTACTAGTCTGAGACAAAACATCCTTCTAAATTATATTTTAAAAAATCTTGTTTAATAATATTTGGGTTGTGTTTTTTAAATGAACTTTTTATAAATTCAACAGACTCAGTATCATATTCAATAAGAATTAATTTATCACTAAACTCAAATAGGTATTTTGTTAAAGCACCTTTTCCAGGTCCGATTTCAACTATTTTATCAAATTCTTTTAAACTAAAAGAATTAACAATCTTTTTTGAAATATTTTCATCAATAAGGAAATGTTGACCCAGGAATTTTTTTGGACTAACATTTTCAATCATAGAATTAGTTTATTATATCAAATCCAGTATATGGGACTAAAACATCAGGAATTATAATTCCATTTTCAGATTGATTATTCTCAATTAATCCAGCCATTACTCTGGGAAGAGCCAAAGAACTACCATTTAGAGTATGTAATGTGTAGTTTTTACCGTCTTTATCTTTAAATTTTAAATTAAGACGATTTGATTGATATGTTTTAAAGTTTGAAACTGAGCTTATCTCAAGCCATTTTTCTTGACCCTTTGAAAAAACTTCAAAATCATAGGTTATTGAAGATGTAAAACCTAGGTCACCCGCACATAAATTTAAAATTCTAAAATCAAGTTTAAGTTCGGTTAGAATTTCTTTTATGTGCTCTTTCATTTTAATTAATGCATCATCAGACTTGTCAGGATGTTCAATTCTTACTATCTCTACTTTATCAAATTGATGTAATCTATTTAGTCCTCTTACATCAGACCCATAACTTCCAGCTTCTCTTCTAAAACATGGGGTATAACCAGTCATCATAACTGGGACCTGGTCAACTGCTAAGATTTTATCTCTGTATATGTTTGTTAAAGGAACCTCTGCTGTAGGAATTAAATAAAAGTCATCATTGATAACATGATACATTTGACCATCTTTATCAGGCAATTGGCCAGTAGCATAAGCAGAGTCTGAGTTTACCAAGTGAGGAACTTGAAACTCATTGTATCCTGCAGAGCTATTTCTATCTAAAAAGAAGTTAATTAATGCTCTTTGAAGTTTGGCACCTTTACCTTTATATACTGGAAATCCTGACCCTGTTATCTTACTTCCTAATTCAAAATCAATAATGTCATATTCTTTTGATAAATCCCAGTGATTTTTTAGATCATATCCAGACTCTTTAAAATTAGAGCTTCTAAATACTTCAATATTATTTTCCTCAGAAAGTCCATCAGGTACTTTTGAATCAGGAATATTAGGTACTGTAGTTATTAGATCCGATATTTTAATTTTAACTGTATCTAATTCTTCTGCTAAACTCTTTGACTTTAATTTTAAATTTGACGACTCAGATTTGAGACTATCAATGTCAATATCATTATTCCCTGATTTAAATGCTTCAGCTATGTCTTTAGAAATTGTATTAGACTTAAAAAGAATATTATCAAGTTCTTGTTGTATTTTTTTTCGATTATTATTGAGCTCTATTATGCTATCTAATACATCTAGATTCTTGAAACCTCTTTTTTTAAGGCCTATAATTGCGTCATCTTTTGAGTTTGTGATGTAATCAATTGAAAGCATAATTATTTTAAATCAAAGATAAAATTTATTTGTTGATTAACTGAATACAATAAGTTTCATCTTTTTTTAATTGCTCTTTTAAGGCTTCAATTGATGAAAACTTTATCTCATCTCTTATTTTTAATAATACATCAACAGAAATAGTTTTATCATAAATGTCATTATCAAAATCAAATAAATGAACTTCTATTGATTTTTTATTTTCACCTATTGTAGGTCTATGACCAATATTCATCATTCCATGGAATTCATTATCATCAATTAAAGTCTTTATAAAATAGACACCATCTTTAGGAATAATCTTATAATTTTCTTCAACATATATATTTGCAGTTGGATAATTAATTTGTTTTCCCAAACCATCACCTTTAACAACTTTTCCAGTTAATTTAAAAAATCTACCTAAAAATTTTGCTGATTTATCAAGTTCGCCACTATTAATTGAATCTCTAATTTTAGTTGAACTTACAGCTATAGATTCAACCTCATGTGCTTTAATTTCTTCAACTATAAAATCAAAACTTTCTCCATATTTTTTTAAATCATCTACTGATGCTTCTCTCCCTTTGCCAAATCTATGATCATACCCTATAATTATATGATTTATTTTTAATTTTTCAATTAAATAATCTTTAATAAATTGATCAGCAGATAATAATGAGAAACTTTTATCAAAAGGATGTATAATTAGATTTTCAATCCCTAACTTTTCAAAAGCTTTAATTTTTTCATCTAATGTATCTATCATTTTGACTTCATTATACTTATTTAAAATAATCCTAGGGTGAGGAAAAAATGTAAGGACAACAGATGATAAATTCTTTTTTTTTGATGAAGAAATTAACTTATTCAAGATTTTCTTATGACCTTCATGAACTCCATCAAATGTTCCAATTGTTAGAATGGTTCTTTGATTTAAATTATAATCTTCAATACTCCTGAAAATTTTCATTTAATAAAATTTTTCTTGTTGTAGAGATTCATTGTCTCTTCAATACCAGTTTGAATAAATGAGAAAATAATCTCAATTGAGCTAATTGTAAGAGTATTTATATTGGACATCTCATAGCTACTCCACTTTCCTAAAACATAATCTGATTTGGGAATCTTATTGTTATTAGATATTCCAACCCTTAACCTAGCATAATTAGAAGTTCCAAGATTATCTTCAATGTCTTTTAAGCCATTATGACCTCCAGACGTGCCATTTGGTTTTATTTTAATATTTCCAAAAAATAAATTTAAATCATCACAAACAACTAGAATGTTTTCAAGTGAAACTTTTTCTTTTTTTTGCCAATACAATAATGATCTTCCTGAATTATTGACATAATTGTTTGGCTTTATGATAATTATCTTTTTTCCTTTGAAACTTCCTTCTGCCCTTTGAGCTAGTTTTACAGATTCAAACTTGGTATCTAGATTTTGAGAAAGTTGATCAACAATTTCAAAGCCTATATTATGCCTAGTATCATCATACTCGTTACCAATATTTCCAATACCTAGAATAAGATATTTATTCATATCAGATTTATTATTTAAACTTGAGAAGATCTTCTTAAGAAAATTCATCATTATTTATTAACCTAATAAAGTTAAGATTAATTAAATAACGCCAAATATTAAGACTCTTTAGACTCATCCTTAGGAGCTTCAGTATCAGAACCTTTTGCTTCTGCACCTTCTGCACCTTCTGCACCTTCTGCGCCTTCAACACCTTCTTCACCTTCAACACCTTCCTCTTCTTCTGGTAGTGCCATTGATGCTCTTGATGTTCTAACTTGACAGATTACAGTATTATCTGGGTGAAGTATTTCAAAGTCCTCGTCATCCACTTGAGATGTGTAATATTTATCCCCTAATTCAAGTGAAGAAATATCTACATCAATAGAATCAGGAAGATTACCTGGAAGTGCTTTTATTTTAAGCTTTCTTTTATTTCTACTTAAAACACCACCACTATTCATGACTCCAGGGGCTGATCCACTAAGAATTACCGGTATTTCCATTGTAACTGGCTTATCATCAAAAAGTTCATAAAAATCAGCGTGTAATATTTTATCAGTTACTGGATGAAATTGAATATCTTGAAGAATAGCATTCACTTTTTTATCCCCAAAATCTAATACAACAGTGTGAGCAGCAGCTGTATAAACTAGGTCTTTAAATCCTATTTCTTTTGCAGAAAAATGTACTACTTCATTACCTCCGTACAAAACACATGGAACATTACCTTCTTTTCTTAAAGAATTTGTGCTTGTTTTACCAGTATTTTCCCTGTTGTTACTTTTAATTTCTATTGATTTCATTTTTATTTATTTATAAATAGCTTATCAATTGATTTGTTATGATGAACATTATACATTGCCTCAGCAAACATTTTTGAGCAAGATAAGTGTTCAACTTTATTAGATTCTTTTTTAATTTCAATTGAATCGCTTGTTATTAATTTATTTAGTTTAGATTTTTCAATTTTTTCATACGCATCACCGGAAAGCAATGCATGTGTACATATTGCTATTACAGACTCTGCACCTTTTTCAATCATCAAATCTGCAGCCTTTGTTAATGTTCCAGCAGTATCAACCATATCGTCAATTAAAACAACATTTTTGCCAGTAACATCTCCTATTAACTCCATATGTGTGATAATATTACCTTTTGATCTTTGCTTATAACATATAACTACGTCTGAATCTAAAAATTTCGAGTATGCATAAGCCCTTTTAGAACCACCCATATCAGGTGATGCAATTGTTAGGTTATCTATATTTAAAGACTTTAAATATGGAACAAATATTGATGATGCATATAAATGATCAACAGGTTTTTCAAAGAATCCCTGAATTTGATCAGCATGAAGATCCATTGTAATTATTCTTGTAGCTCCTGCTGACTCTAATAATTTAGCAACTAATTTTGCACCTATTGGTACTCTTGGTTTATCTTTTCTATCCTGTCTTGCCCATCCAAAATATGGAATTACTGCAGTAATATGTCTTGCAGAAGCTCTTTTTGCAGCATCCAACATAAGAAGCATTTCCATTAAGTTATCTGTGGAAGGGTTTGTAGATCCAATTATAAACACTCTTGAACCTCTAACTGACTCTTCAAAAGAAGGTTGAAATTCTCCATCGCTATATCTTTGAAAACTAACAATACCAAGATCTTGTCCAAACTCTTTGGCAATTTGCTTTGAAAGAGTCATACTCTGGGTACACGAAAATATCTTTACAGGCGTTTCCACTATCATTTAATTGGAGTGCAAATTTATAAATAATTATTGTTCAGTATAATTTTATCATAAATTATTTAATATCCTGGAATTTATTAATTTTGAGGCCTTTAGCTTCGGTGGCGAAACTGGTAGACGCGCTGGATTCAAAATCCAGTTCCTCTGGGAGTGTGGGTTCGATTCCCACCCGAAGTACTTTTTTTAAAAAATCTAAAAAATTATTTTATTAATTGGTCATAATCTGTATAATCATTAATTGATTTAATACAGCCGGCATTATTTAAAATATCACTCGAACTACTTGATGTCACACCAATTACACTAATACCAGCATTTACTGCAGCACCAACCCCTTCAATAGAATCTTCAAAAATTATGCAATTGTCTTTCTTTATGTTAAACCTACTTACAGTCTTATCGAACATTTCAGGATTGGGTTTTCCAAAACTTACTTCATCACCACATATAATACTGTCAAATAAATCATGAACACCTAATTCATTTAGAGTAAGAGTCACATTTTTTCTAATGGCATTACTTGCTAGTCCTACTAGAATTTTTTTTGATTTTAAGTCAAAAATAAATTCTAGAAATCCTTCAATTGGCTTAATATTTCCTTTGTATATCTTTCTGAAGATAACTTCTTTATCATCACTCATTTTTTTTAACTCATCTATGGAATAAATATCTCCATATACAGCTTTCATTAAATCAAGTGTTCCCCCTCCCTTATATCTTTTTAGTTTTTCAGAAAAATCATCAACTTTATTTTCTTCAAAAAATATTCGCCATGCATCATGATGGTAGGGTAGACTGTCAACTATAGTTCCATCCATATCAAATATTACCCCTTTTATCATTTTGTATTTAAAAAATTATAAATTATTTTAATTAAAAATATGAAACCGCTATGAACTCAAGAAGAAACTTTATAAAAAAATCATCATTAATTACATTAGGAGCTTTAAACTATAATTTTTCTCCAATTATAAAAGATATTAATGGTATAGATATTTCAGTAATTACATATTCATTTAACCCAGGTGTTGAGGACATGAACGTAATTATTCAAAATTGTATTGATACAGGTTCTGATAATATTGAACTAATGGGTAATCATATTGAAAGATCAATGGGTATGCCTAGATCAGGTAGGTCACATGCTGAATGGAGAGCTAATATATCTATGAAAGAATTTAGGAATGTGAAAAAACAATTTCAAGATCAAGGAATAAATATTTTTGCTTATAAGCCTTACTGTATGAATCCAAATAATAAAGATGAAGAAATTGAGTACGCTATGAAAGCAACAAAGGCACTAGGTGCAGACTATGTTACTGCCGAGCTTACTTCTGAAGAAAATACTAAGAGAATATCTCACTATGCTGAAAAAAATAAAGTTAATGTTGGTTATCATGCTCATCTTCAGGCATCTGACACTGCTTGGGATTTTGCACTAAATGATTCAAAAAATAATTTTATTAATCTTGATATTGGGCATTACATTGCAGCAGGTAAAAAAAATACTAAAGAGACATTGTTAAAGTTTATAGAAAAAAATCATGCTAGAATATGTAGTCTTCACTTAAAGGATAGACAGTATGCAAAAACTTTAAATGTTATTGCAACAGATAATCAAATTTGGGGTGAAGGAGATACTCCTATCACTGAAGTGTTGAGACTAGTAAGAGATAATTCTTATAAATTTACTTCAACTATAGAGTTAGAATATAGAATTCCAGAGGGTTCTAATAGAATTAAAGAAGTCATAAAATGCTACGATTACTGTAAGCAAGCACTTATTTCATAATTAGATGTATAGGTCCATTTTAACCTGTGCATTCTTAGTGCTTACTTCATGTATATTTTCTCAAAATTTTGGAAGTTTAACAGGGAAGGTCATTGATAATGAAACTGGGTTTCCACTAGAAGGGGCAACAATTAGAGTTGAAGATTCAGATTTTTTTGCAGTCTCAGATCAAAACGGTTTCTTTCAAATATTAGATCTGCCAACAACAAGTTATAATATAACAGCAAGTTTTATTGGTTTTAAATCTCAAACAAAATTCAATATAATCGTCAAATCAGTTGGAAATCAAAGTTTAGAATATACCTTAAATCCTTTATCAGATATACTTGATGAAGTTATTCTAACAGAATCTCCATTTAATACTTCAATTGAGACTCCATTATCAACTCAAACTTTCTCTGCAGTTGAAATTGAGACATATCCTGGAGGTAACAACGATATTACAAGAGTAATCCAAAGTCTTCCTGGTATATCTCCATCTGTAGGAGGTTTTAGAAACGATATTATAATAAGGGGTGGAGGACCAAACGAAACTGTATACTATATAGATGGAATTGAAATACCAAACATTAATCATTTTTCTACTCAAGGTAGTTCTGGAGGTCCTGTTGGATTAGTAAATATTTCATTTATTAAAGATGTAACTCTTTCAACATCATCATTTGGAGCAGAATATGATAATGCTTTGTCAGGAGTATTGTCGTTTATTCAAAAGGATGCAAATCCAGATAGATTATCTGGAAACTTTCGAATAGGATCAAGTGAAGCTGGAATAACATTTGAAGGACCTTTGAATGAAAAAACTTCATTTATATTTTCTGTAAGAAGAAGCTATTTACAATTTTTATTTAAAGCCTTTGGATTTTCTTTCCTTCCAGATTATTGGGATTATCAGATGAAAATAAGCCATAAAATAGATGACTATAATTTCATAAATTTTGTAGGAATTGGTTCAATTGATAAATTAACTGTAAATGAACCTGATGAATATGATTTTGAGAACCAATCAACTATTGAGCAAATACCAATTATTAATCAAAATACAAGGACATTTGGTGTATCGTGGAAAAGAATTTATAAACAAAATAATGGTTTCTTTAACTTATCACTAAGCACCAATAGACTTAAAAATGATTTTGAAAGATTCCAAGATAACGTAAATAAAAGTGATAAAGTTTATTCTAATATTTCCCTAGAAGAAGAGACAAAATTGAGATTTATAAGTAGTCAGAACTTTAATGATTATAAATTTTCAATAGGTGGTAATATTCAATATTCAAATTACTCTAATAATACTTTATATCCTTTCTACGAAATAAATTATAATACTTCTTTTGATTTAATTAAATATGGCTTTTTTGCAAAGTCAAATAGAAGATTTTTTAATGACAAATTAGGGGTTTCACTTGGAGTAAGAGTTGATCAAGATAATTTTACGATAGATAATAATTTACTCAAAAATTTTTCACCTCGGATGGCATTATCATGGTCCATTTCTCAGGATAATAGATGGAAACTTAATTTTGCAGCAGGAAGATATTTCAAGATACCAACATACACAATACTTGGGTTCAAGGATCTAAATAATAATTTTATTAATAATGACTCTAAATACACAAGAAGTGATCATCTTGTTTTTGGAATAGAGTATAACAACTCAGAATCATCTAGATTCTCTATTGAAGCTTTCAATAAAAAATACTTTAACTATCCAGTATCTGTTAACGATATGGTTTCACTTGCAAATAAAGGAGGTGACTTTGAAGTTTTAGGTAATGAGAATGTATCTACATCAGGAAGAGGTAAATCATATGGAATTGAATTTTTATATCAACAAAAGCTTAAAAACAATTTTTATGGAATACTTTCTTATACATTTTTTTACAGTAAATTTTCAGGATTTGATAAAGTTTTCCTACCCTCTGTATGGGATAATAGGAATTTAGTTTCATTCACTGGTGGTTATAAATTGAAAAAAAATTGGGAGTTTAGCTCAAAACTTAGATTTACTGATAAAACTCCTTATGCTCCTGTTAACACTCTGTTGAGTAGTCAGTCTTATCCGGAAATAGTTTTTGATTATTCTCAGCTTGGTAATTATTATCTAGATCCATTCCTTAAACTTGATGTAAGAATTGATAAGAGATGGAACTTTAAAACCACATCTATGAATTTTTATATTGATATTGAGAACCTATTACTAAATGAAATTCCAGTTCCTCCTGAATATGGACTTGAGAGAGATAAAAATCAGAATATATTATTTCCTAGGAATTTGATTGAGGTTGAAAGTGATAATAGAAACTCTATAATTCCTAGTATAGGTTTTGTTTTTGATTTTTAGAAGGCATTATGGCCTGTAATTTCATTACCAAGAATTAATAGATGAATATCATGAGTACCTTCATAAGTTATAACAGACTCAAGATTCATCATATGTCTCATAATACTAAAATCTCCAGTAATACCCATACCTCCTAATACTTGCCTTGCCTCACGCGCAATATTCATTGCCATATCAACATTATTTCTTTTCGCTAGAGAAATTTGTGCCGAAGTTGCTTTATCTTCATTTTTTAGCTTACCAAGTTTCCATGATAAAAGTTGAGCTTTTGTAATCTCAGTTAACATTTCCGCAAGTTTTTTTTGTTGAAGTTGTTTTGCTGCAATAGGTTTTCCAAATTGCACTCTTTCTAATGAGTATTTTAAGGCAGTATTATAGCAATCCATAGCAACACCAATTGCCCCCCATGAAATACCATATCTTGCAGAGTCCAAACACATTAATGGAGCTCCAAGCCCTGATTTCCCAGGTAAGATATTTTTCTTTGGAACTCTTACGTTATCAAATATAAGTTCTCCTGTTGAGGATGCTCTAAGGGACCATTTATTATGAGTTTCAGGAGTAGTAAACCCATCCATACCTCTTTCAACAATTAGACCATGAATCCTCTTATTCTCATCTTTAGCCCAGACTACAGCAATATCTGCAAATGGAGAATTTGAAATCCACATTTTTGCTCCATTCAGTATTACATCATCACCATCACTTTTAAAATTTGATATCATTCCGCTAGGGTTTGAACCATGATCTGGCTCTGTTAAACCAAAGCATCCCATGATTTCACCAGTTGCAAGCTTAGGTAAATATTTTTCCTTTTGCTCATCACTTCCGAATTTCCATATTGGATACATTACTAATGAGGACTGAACAGATGCAGTAGATCTAATTCCACTGTCTCCTCTTTCAATTTCTTGCATCATAATCCCGTAGCTTATTTGATCAAGTCCAGCACCACCATATTTTTCAGGAATATAAGGTCCAAAAGCACCTATTTCTCCAAGCTCTTTGATAAGATGGCTTGGAAACTCTGCTTTTTGAGCATACTCTTCAATAATTGGGCTAACTGATTTTGAAACCCATTGCCTAGTTGATTCTCTTATAAGCTTATGTTCTTCAGATAGAAGCTCATCAATATTATAAAAATCTGGAGAGGTAAAATTTTCACTCATAATTTGGAACTTATATAACAAAAATATGAATTAAATATTCAATTATGTAATTTCTAAAAGTCCATCGGGTATAACTATGTGAATTGACTTTTTTTCTTTATCTATTTTTTCAATAAAATCATCATGGATTGGTACCATAAATTTTTTGTCATTAATTAATATTTCAAAAACAGGTTGGGGAAGTTTATCATTAATATTAACAATCTTACCAATCTTTTGGGAATCTTTAAATACGATGAAATTCAATAGTTCGTTGTAAAAAAAACTTTCTTCATCATTAAAGTTAGAGTGTTTTTTATCTAAATAAACATTTTTTAAAATTACTTCAGAAGCTTCTTCATCACTATTTAACTCTTGTAATTTTAAAATAATTGAATTATCAGTTGAAGAAGTTATATCATCTACTTTAAAAGGTACAAGACATTTATCAATATCAATAAAAATAAAGTCAACATCTAGGTTTGCTTTAAGATTTGATGATAATAGATTTATTTTGATTGAACCCTTGTAACCATGTTTTGAAACTACAGTTCCAATTTTAACATGATTTGTATCCATAAAATTTATTATTTATCCTCATCAGCAGGAGCTTCATCAGCAGGAGCCTCATCAGCAGGAGCTTCATCAGCAGGAGCCTCATCAGCAGGAGCCTCATCAGCAGGAGCCTCATCAGCAGGAGCCTCATCAGCAGGAGCCTCTTCAGCAGGAGCCTCTTCAGCAGGAGCCTCATCAGCAGGAGCCTCTTCAGCAGGAGCCTCATCAGCAGGAGCCTCATCAGCAGGAGCCTCATCAGCAGGAGCTCATCAGCAGGAGCTTCATCAGCAGGAGCTTCATCAGCAGGAGCTTCATCAGCAGGAGCCTCATCAGCAGGAGCCTCATCAGCAGGAGCCTCATCAGCAGGAGCCTCATCAGCAGGAGCTTCATCAGCAGGAGCTTCATCAGCAGGAGCCTCATCAGCAGGAGCCTCATCAGCAGGAGCCTCATCAGCAGGAGCCTCTTCAGCTTTAGCTTCCTCTTTTGCCTTAGATTCTTCTAATTTTTTCTTTCTATATTCCTCTTCTCTTTCTCTTGCTTCTTTTTTATTTGATTCAAGCGAGGCATTAACATCTTCAATTTTCTTTTGAATTTTTGCACTCTTTTCTTTCATCCACTTATCAAATCTTTTCTTTGCTTCAGCTTCTGTGAAAGCACCTTTCTTTACACCTCCATCGAGATGTTTTTTAAGAAGAACACCAGAGTAAGATAATATCGCCTTAGCAGTATTTGTAGGTTGTGCACCTTTTCCTAACCAAGAAATTGCAGAATCAAAATTCAAGTCAATTGTTGCTGGGGATGTATTAGGGTCATAAGTACCAATTTTTTCCAGGTATTTACCATCTCTTTTAGATCTAGCATCTGCTGCTACTATCCAATAAAAAGGTTTTCCCTTTTTTCCGTGTCTTTGTAATCTAATTTTTACTGCCATAATTTTAATATTTTGGGTTCACGACCCAGGTTACTAATTTTTGAAAGCAAATTTAACAAAATATATTATACCTAATAATCTTTAATGAAGTTCTATAAGTATTTATCGATTAGTAATAAGGTAAATAATTGGTATATTTTTTTATTTAGATATGTATTTGATTAATTTTGAGTTTAAAATTTATCAGATGGATTATTCAAAAGAATTTAAGAAATATGCTACAAAACATCATGGTGTAAGCTCTACATACTATGATAAGATTATAAGCAGTATGACTCCTTATATTATTGAAGAGAGACAATTAAATGTAGCACAGATGGATGTTTTTTCAAGATTAATGATGGATAGAATTATGTTTTTAGGAACTGCTATCACAGATAGTGTTGCCAACGTCATTCAGGCTCAATTACTTTTCTTGCAGAGTACAGATTCATCAAGAGATATCCAAATGTATATCAATTCTCCTGGTGGTGGAGTGTATGCAGGCCTTGGAATATATGATACAATGCAATATATAAAGCCAGATGTTGCTACAATTTGCACTGGATGTGCTGCATCTATGGCTGCAGTTCTTCTGTGTGCAGGAAAGAAGGGAAAAAGATCTGCACTAAAACACTCAAGAGTTATGATACACCAGCCTTTAGGTGGAGTTTCTGGTCAAGCAGCTGATATTGAAATTACAGCAAGAGAAATTCTTAAGCTTAAAGACGAATTATATAAGATTATTTCAAAACATACTGGCCAAACTTTCAAAAAGGTAAATGCTGATAGTGATAGAGACTATTGGATGAAAGCAGATGAAGCTCATAAATATGGTATGGTTGACGAAGTATTAAACAAATAATATGAGTGAAGAAGAAATCTTGTGTTCTTTTTGTGGTAGATCAAAATCTCAGACAAAATTATTAATAGCTGGTTTAGATGCCCATATATGTGATATATGTATATCTCAAGCAGATATGATTCTTAAAGATGATGAATCTAGTAAAGATCCATCTGATTTTGCTGTTGAGCTAAAACCTCCAAAAGAAATTAAAAAATTCCTAGATCTTCACGTTATTGGTCAAGAAGATGCAAAAAAAACTTTATCAGTAGCAGTTTATAATCATTATAAGAGAATTAATCAGAAACATTTACAGGAAGAAATTGAAATACAAAAAAGTAATTTAATTCTTGTTGGACCTACAGGTACAGGTAAAACTCTATTAGCTCAAACTATATCAAAATTTTTAAATGTACCTATTGCGATTGTTGATGCGACAGTTCTTACTGAAGCAGGCTATGTTGGTGAAGATGTTGAAAGCATTTTAAGTAAACTTCTGCAGGCTGCTGATTTTGATGTAGATAAAGCTCAAAATGGAATTGTTTTTATAGACGAAATTGATAAAATTGCAAGAAAAAGCGATAACCCTTCTATCACTAGAGATGTTTCAGGTGAAGGAGTTCAACAGGCTTTACTTAAGTTACTTGAAGGAACTACTGTAAATGTTCCACCTAAAGGGGGAAGAAAACATCCAGATCAAAAATTCATAGAGGTTGACACATCTAATATTCTTTTTATTGCAGGTGGTGCTTTTGATGGAATTGAAAAAATAATTAAAACTAGATTAAATCTTCAATCTATTGGATTTAAACCTGCAAATGAAAAAGTAGTTAATGAAAATGAAGAGAATGTTTTAAGATATATAAATCCCCATGATATAAGATCATATGGGCTAATACCTGAAATCATTGGAAGATTACCTGTTATGTGTCACTTAAACCCTTTAACTAAAGATGCATTGAGAGATATTATGACAATTCCAAAAAATGCTTTGATAAAGCAATACACCAGGCTTTTTGAAATGGATGATATTAACTTTTCAATTACTCCAGGCGCAATTGACTACATCGTGGACAAGGCATATGAGTTTAAGCTAGGTGCAAGAGGATTAAGAACGCTATGTGAAGCAATTTTAAATGATGCTATGTTTAATTTACCAAGTTCTGGAGAGAATGAACTAAAAATCACAAAGCTTTATGCAGATGAAAAGCTTCAAAAAATTGATCTATCCTACTTAAAAGCAGTTTCCTAATTCATAGAAATTAATTCCTCAATAAACTCTCTTGAATTTGATAACCTTGGAACTTTATTCTGTCCTCCAAGTTTATTTTTAGATGAAAGCCAATCATAAAAAAGATTCTTTCTTGCAACAACTAGTTTAGGTAGCTCGAGTGTTGAACTTTTATATCTCTTGGCTTCATAATCAGAATTCAGACTTTGAAGATTTAGATCAAGTATTTCCATAAATTTACTAAGATCATCAGGCTGTTTATCAAACTCAATTAACCACTCATGTGAGCCTTTAGTCTTACTGCCCATAAAAACCGGGCCTACCGTGTAGTCAGATATTGAAGACTTTGTTAACTCTGAAGTTAAGGATAACGCTTTTTCTGCATTCTCAATTACCAGCTCTTCACCAAAAACATTTATAAAATGTTTTGTCCTCCCTGTTATTTTAATTCTGAATGGATTCAAGCAAGTGAACTTAACTGTATCACCTATTTTATATCTCCACAGACCAGAATTTGTTGTTATTACCATTGCATAATTTACATTCAGTTTAACATCAGCTAATGAAACAATTTCTTGCTCTGACCCGTTAGCTGGATAAAATTCGTAGAATATACCGTAGTCTAACATAAGTAGTAGTTCACTTGATTCATTTTGATCTTGAATAGCAAAAAATCCTTCAGAGGCATTATAAATTTCAAAATATTTGAAATCTTTTGATGGAAATAATTTTTTGTAGAGGTTTTTGTAAGGCTCGAAACTTACTCCTCCATGGAAATAAACTTCACAATCATTCCAAATATCAATAACGTTGTTTCTACCAGTTTTTTCAATTACTTTTTGAAGTAACGACAACATCCAAGAAGGAACACCTGCAAAGCTTGTCACTTTTTGACTTAAAGATTCATTTATTATTGCTTCAACTTTTTCTTCCCACTCCGGAATTAACGAAACTTTTGAACTAGGTGTACTGCTTAGCTCAGCCCAAAAAGGTAAGTTATCAATTATAATAGCAGATAAATCTCCATAATAGCTACTATTATTTTCATAGATATCCTTTGACCCTCCTAGTCTTAAACACTTTCCTGCAAGTAATTGTGAATTTATATTATTATTAAAGTACAACGACAGCATATCTTTTCCAGCCTTGTAATGACAATCTTCCAAAGACTCAAAACTTATTGGGATAAATTTACTTTTAGCGTTAGTAGTTCCACTTGATTTTGCAAACCATTTTATAGAAGTTCTCCAAAATATGTTTTGCTCACCTTTTCTATTCCTTTCAATATCAGCGTATATATCTTCATAAGATACAATTGGAACTCTTTCTTTAAAATCATCATAAGATGCTATTGTTTTAAAATCATTCTTTTTTCCAATTTCAGTATCAATAGAATAAACAACAAGTTTTCTAAGAACTTCTTGTTGAACTTCTATAGGATAGTCTTTAAATAATTCTATTTGACTTATCCTTCTTTTTAAAAAAAAGGATGCAACAGAATTAAAAATTGGAATTGGCATGGATTACATATATTTAGCATAAAAATAGTAAACAAAAAATTATGTTTTCAGGAGTAATAAAAAAAATGATTTCAATACATGATGATCCTATTCGATATATGCTAGATTTTGAAAATGATCTTTTATTTCTTAATCAGTTCATAGGTAAAAATATCAACTTGAAAAAGACAGGTTATTGTTGTCTGTCATGCTCTGAAAATATTGAAATTTTTGCAAACGGTTTTTGTAAAAAATGCTTTTTTGAGTCTCCAATGTCTGGTGATTGGGTAATGAAACCTGAGTTAAGTAAAGCTCACTTGGAAATTGAAGATAGAGACCTTGAATATGAAAAACAAATTCAAATTCAAGATCATATAGTTTACCTCTCAAAAACAAGTGAAACAAAAGTTGGTGTTACTAGATCAAATAATAAAACTACAAGGTGGATTGATCAAGGAGCTATTGAAGCTATTGAATTAATTAAAGTTCCTAATCGATATTTGGCAGGGATAGCTGAGGTAAAATTAAAACAGAAATTTTCTGATAAAACAAATTGGCGTAAAATGCTTACAAGTCAAATTAATGATTCAAATTTAAAAAATGATAAAGATGAAGCGCTTGAATTCCTAGGTAAGGATTTTAAAGATTACTTTTTGATAGATACTGAAGTAATTAAATTTAATTATAGAATAGATAATTCAGTTGACTCAGTAAAATCTGTAAGTCTTAAAAAGTCTGATGAAATAAATGGAAAATTAATTGGAATTAAGGGACAGTATTTAATTTTTGAAGATTCAAGTGTATTTAATGTTAGATCTAATGAAGGGTATTTAATTGATCTAACTATTGATTAAATAATTGTTTTACCTCATCTTCACTCAAATCTCTATACTCTCCAATATTAATATCTAAATGAATATTCATAATTCTAGTCCTTTTTAGTTTAGTTACTCTGTAACCTAAAACCTCACACATTCTTCTGATCTGCCTATTCATTCCCTGGGTTAGAACAATTTTAAATCTATTATCATTAATCCTCTTTACATAACACCTTTTTGTCATTTTACCCATAATCCTGACTCCCTTCCTCATCTTTTCAATAAAATCTTGTGTTATATTTTTATTTACCCATACCATATATTCTTTCTCCTTCTTGTTTTCTGCTCTTAAAACATTATTTACAATGTCACCATTATTTGTTAGCAGAATAAGACCTTCACTTTGTTTGTCTATTCTTCCAATTGTAAAAAGCCGCTCTTTGTGATTAATAAAATCAATAATATTATCCTTCACTTTTGGGTTTCCAGTACATTCAATTCCAATAGGCTTATTGAATGCTATGTATACTCTTTTTTTATTAGTATTCTGAATTATTTCACCATCAACTTTAATCTCATCATCCATATTCACCTTAGATCCTAACTCAGCAACTTTACCGTTGATATATACTCTTCCAAGAGAAATATACTCATCAGCTTTTCTTCTTGAACAGAATCCAACTTCACTTAAGTACTTATTAATTCTTTTTGATTCCAACCTAACTTAGTTTAATTTCTTCTCCGACTTTTAAATTGAATTTCTTTCTAAAAATCCATACGAAAAGATATAAAAGGGGTGTATCTAATAATGCAACAATTACCTTAAATAAAAATCCAGAGATAACTAGAACTAAAAATTTATCCTCTGGAAGAATTCCAAAAAGAATAAGTAACGATACAATTGTAAATGTGTCTACAAATTGTGATGTAAAAGTTGAAAAGTTATTTCTTAACCAAAGGTGTTTTCCTTTGGTAAGCTTTTTCCAAAAATGGTATATTCTTATATCTATAAATTGAGCGAATAAGTATGTTAACATAGATGCCAATACTGCTAGTGGAGCATTAAGAAAAACGCTGTTAAAAGTTTCATCATCAATTGGCGATGCTTCTATAGCTGGTACTTGGCTAGATACGAAAATTAGAATAATTGAAAAAATTGATGCAAATATTCCAGTTATTACAACCTGATCTGCTTTCTTCCTTCCATAAATTTCAGATATTAAGTCTGTAATTAGGAATGTAAGAGGATAGGGTAAAATACCAACTGATAACTCAAAAAGTTTTACACCTAATAAATTTATATCGAATGGATACCAATAAAATATTTTTGTAAATATTAAATTTGATGCAACTAGTGAAGTAATAAATAATCCCGCAAGAATTAAATATATATTATTTGCTAGAGTAATTTTTTTGGAATTCATATAAGAATTATGAGTAAAGTTTATTTATCAATAGGTTCAAACAAAGGTAATCGTTCTGTATTAATAAATAAAGCGATAGATGAAATTGAGAAAAAGGTTGGAATAATAATTTCTAGATCAAGTATATATCAATCGAAATCTTGGGGTTTTGATTCCAATGATTTTTATAATCTATGTTTACTTATTGATACAGATATTATTCCAAAATCTTTATTAATTAACTTAAAAAAGATTGAAAAATCAATGGGAAGAGAAGACGTTGATGGTAGTTATTCTGACAGGCTAATAGATATTGATATTCTTTTTTATGATAACATTATAACAGATTCAGAAGACTTAAAAATCCCTCATCCAAAAATTGAGATAAGAAAATTTGTTTTGGTCCCGATGTTAGAAATAGCAGATGATTATGTACATCCAATTTTGAATAAAACAATTAAGGAACTGTATAATGACTGTAGTGATCAGGATATTCCTTTAAAAATAATTTAGATTTCGGTTTTTTGATAAAAGTCCCATAAAATAATTCCTGCTGCTACTGAAACATTTAAAGAATGTTTAGTCCCAACTTGAGGTATTTCAAGAACTTGATCAGATTCTAAAATTATTTCATCTGAAACACCGTCTACCTCATTACCAAAGATAAAAGCATATTTTATACCTTTTTCAGGAGTAAATTTTTCAATTTTTAATGATTTGTCTGCTTGTTCAACTGAAACAACTTTAATGCCCTTATTCTTTAGACTTTGGATTGTTTCTATCACATCCTCTGTGTATTCCCAATCAACAGAATCAGATGAACCGAGTGCTGTTTTTTCCATCTTAGAATTTTCAGGAGTAGCAGTATATCCTGAGATAATAATTTTTTCAATCAAAAAAGAATCAGAAGTCCTAAAAATTGAACCAACATTATGAATACTTCTGATATTATCTAAAATCACAATTGCTGATGTTTTCTTGGATTTTTTAAACTCTTCTATTGTCTTTCTATTTAACTCAGTATTTCTTAGTTTTCGCATTAGAGTAAAAATAAAAATATTTACATTAGCATAAATACAAAACAGTGACTAAAACGAGTAAAATCACACCTTTGATGAAACAGTATAATGATATTAAATCTAAATATCCTGATACTATACTTTTGTTTAGAGTAGGTGATTTTTATGAAACTTTTGGCGAAGATGCAATATTAGCATCAAAGATTTTAGGTATAGTCTTAACAAAAAGAGGAGCAGGTTCAAGTAGTGAGGTTGAGCTAGCTGGATTTCCTCACCACTCAATTGAAAACTATCTTCCTAAACTAGTTAGGGCAGGGAATAGAGTTGCAGTTTGCGATCAATTGGAAGATCCAAAGCTTACAAAAAAAATTGTCAAAAGAGGAGTGACAGAAATAGTTACTCCAGGAATAGCAATTAATGATGGAGTACTTGATCAGAAGAAAAATAATTATTTAGCTTCGGTCCACATAGAAAAAAATGAATTTGGAATTTCATTTCTTGATGTATCAACCGGTGACTTTTATGTATCACAAGGTGATTTAAAATTAATTGATCAACTAATTTCAAACTTTTCTCCTAATGAAATATTGGTTTCAAAACCATCAAAAAATAAATTTTTTGAGTTATTAGGAAACGCATACAACGTCTATCCGTTAGATGATTGGGTTTACGACAACTCATATTCAGAAAATAAGTTGCTTGATCATTTTAATACAAAAAGTTTGAAAGGTTTTGGTGTTGAGGATATTAAATTAGGTGCTGTAGCTGCGGGATCCATAATTCATTATTTAGATGATACAGAGCATAATAATCTTACTCATATCTCAACCCTTCAAAGGATATTTCCAGAGTCTTATGTATGGATGGATAGATTTACTATGAAAAATCTTGAGTTGTTTAATTCAAACTCTATAAATGGTTTTAATCTTTCTGATACAATTGATGAGACAATAACTAGTATGGGTTCAAGAAAACTTAAAAGTTGGATTGCTTTTCCATTAATTGATAAAAAAGAGATAAAGAAAAGACAAGAAATTGTTCAATCAATAATGAGTGATGATGAAATAAGTAGACTGCTTGATATTAACCTAAATAATATTTCAGATATAGAAAGATTAATGTCAAAAATTGCTACATATAAAATTTCACCAAGAGAGCTAGTTAATTTAAAAAGTTCATTAGAAAATGTAGATTTAATTAAAGACTCTCTATTAGTTTACAGTGGTGTTTTAAAAAATTACGGAAAATCATTACCTAATTCTAAGAGTATAATAGGAGCAATATCTAAGACTCTAAAGGATGATTCTCCTGTTTCTATATTGAAAGGAGATTTTATTAAAGATGGATTCTCAAAAGAGCTTGATGGTTTAAGGGAGATAAGATCTTCAGGTAAGGAATATCTTAATCAAATCCTGGAAAGGGAGACTAAAAAAACTAATATACCGTCATTAAAAATTTCGTTCAATAATGTCTTTGGATATTACATTGAGGTTAGAAATACCCATAAAGATAAAGTTCCAGAGGACTGGATAAGAAAGCAAACTCTTGTTAATGCGGAAAGATATATTACACAGGAATTAAAAGAGTATGAGGAAAAAATAATAAATGCAGATGAGAAAATTAAAGATCTTGAGCTTAAGTTATTTTTAAAATTGCTAGATAAACTTCAAGATAGCCTTTCAACATTAAAATTAGTTTCAGATAAAATTTCTGTAATTGATATTTTAAACTCTTTCTCAAAAAGAGCTGTCAGATATGAATATTGTTGTCCAAAAATAACAAGTACAAAAAAAATTGAAATTATTGCTGGAAGACATCCTGTAATTGAAGCAAATCTTCCTAGTGGAGAAAGATATATTTCTAATGATATATTTCTTGATACTGATCAGCAAATTATTATGATTACCGGCCCAAATATGTCTGGTAAATCTGCAATTTTAAGACAAACAGCTTTAATTACTATACTTAGCTCAAATAGGTAGTTTTGTCCCTGCACAAGAGATGACATTTTCCATAGTTGATAGAATTTTTACAAGAGTTGGTGCAAGTGATAATATCTCTATGGGTGAGTCAACCTTTATGGTTGAAATGAATGAAACAGCATCAATTTTAAATAATCTAACAGAAAACAGTCTAATTCTACTTGATGAAATTGGAAGGGGAACAAGCACCTATGATGGAATCTCTATAGCTTGGGCAATAGCTGAGTTTTTACATGAAAATAAATTAAAACCTCATGTTCTTTTTGCAACTCATTACCATGATCTAAATGAAATGGAGTCTCTATACAACGGAATAAGAAATTTTAATGTTAGTGTAAAAGAGACAAAAGATGATGTAATCTTTTTAAGAAAACTTGTTAAAGGAGGAAGTAATCATAGTTTTGGAATACATGTAGCTAAAATGGCTGGAATGCCAAAACTTGTACTTAATTCAGCAGAGAATAAATTAAAACTTATGGAGACTAGCAGGCCTAAGAATTTAAAAGCAGATAAAAGTGATGATAAACTTCAGCTTAGTTTTTTTGATATAGAAGATCCCAAAATGCAAGAGATAAGAAAAATTATTGAAGACTTAGATATTGATAATCTTAGTCCTGTTGAGGCACTATTGAAATTAAACCAGATAAAAAAAGAAATAAAAGATGGAGATTGATTTACATGGAAAAACTCATCCAGAGGGACTGGAATTAATTGAAGAGTACATGCTTTTAAATTCAACTAAAGGTAGTGTTAGTCTTACAGTGATAACAGGAAATTCACCAGTTATGCAAAAGAAAATAATTGATCAAATATGTAATAAGCATGGGTTCTCTTATTATATCCCTCCCCATAATCCAGGAGAAATGATAATACAATATGAAAAATTATAAATTTTTAATTTTTATTTTCTTTCTAGTTGTTAATTCATGTTCAAAACAAGATGAAATAAATCAGCTTAATCAAACTATACTTGATCTTCAATCAAATATTTCTCAACTAAATTCTAGGATTAATGAATTTAGCAGTCAAATTAGCCTGTTAACCAATCAAAATAATGATTTAACTAATCAAAATAATGACAAATAATCAATGAAGTTCAAATGGAAATTTAGCTAATCAAATAAATGGACTTTCAGGCTGAAATTGAAAATTATCTAAATCAAATTGAAGTGTTAAATGATGAAAACTTATTACTTGATTCTGAAAATATCAACCTAACAAATCAGCTTACTGAGCTTCAAGATCAACTTTATTTAATTCAGGCTGAAGGAGCAGAAGATGGAGTATATATTTTTAATCAAATTGAGATTTCTGACCCTCCTTTTTCAGGGACTATGTGGGATCTTCCAGACTTAATCAAATCTTCAGATTATACTGTTTATTCATCATCCACATACCAAGGAATTTTGGATAGACTATTTTATGATAAATCTATTCCTGATTTTATAACTTATCCCGCTCATGTATATAAGGTAAACTTTGGTGACGATCTTTCTGTTGATTTTGAAATATATTCTGAGTTTACTCAAGAAGAAGCATCAAACTTAGAACAAAAATATGCACCCTTAATGGGACAACTTGGAAAAGAATTAAGAAAAAATATTAAGTCAATTGAATTTTTAAAAGGTGAGGAAGTTGCTTCTGCACAAAGGTCAAATGATCTATCTTATGCAAATATTACATTTCATACTGATTGGTTAAATAATACTGTAGAGACAAGGCCAGATGGAGATAGAACTGAAGAGTTATTTATCCATGAAGCTGCACATTTGTCAATTGATCCATATGTTTATGGTCAGCAAGGTTGGACTGATGCTGTTAATTTAGATGGAAATTATCTATCAACTTATGCAAAAGATAATCCAGATTCAGAAGATATTGCAGAGACCTTTCAAGCATATATTGCAGTTAAATATTTCCCTGAAAGAATAACAAGTTCATTAAGAGATACAATTCTTTCAATTTGTTTAAATAGGTTTAAATATTTTGATTCATTAAATTTAGATTTATCCATATATAAATAAACTTTTATACTTTTAAGTATGACCAAAACAACCAATACATTTAAATCATTTCTTAGAAATAATATTGTACAGGCAATTGTAATTATTTTAAGTGTACTTCTATCATTTTATCTTGAACAAAGAAGACAGGTTAATATTACAAAACAGGAAAAGAATTATTTACTAACTGATCTAACTAAAACATTAGAAGGTGATATCAACCAAATAGAAATAATCCTTGAAGGTCTAGATAAATCAGACAAGAACTTGATTAAACTTTTAGATGATATAAATAATAATCATACACTACTTTCTGATCGCGAGGTAGCAGAGATACTTCTTCAAATTCAAATTGGAACTTCTTTTTTTCCTCAAGATGGTATTTTTAATCAGTTAATTGCAAATGGTACATTTAATCTTATAGAAAATGAAGAGTTAAAGTCACTTCTTTTAAATATGTATACTCATAAAAAGGAGAGAAACTATGCAACTTCAACAGAGATAGATAACTTCAATTTGCTTTGGAGAAGACAAATTATGGGTAACTTTAGAATACAATTTAATTATAACTCTTACGATGGTGAAATTTATGGCCAGCAAGAACTAACTAGATACAGATTCAATAGACAGTATTATCTTTCAAATGAGTTATATGGAGCATTATCTCAGTCAAGAATATATGTTGGAATGTATACCAGATTCCTAAATGATCAAAAAAATGAGTATCAAACTGCTCTTGCACTTTCAAAGACAGAAATTGGTAAAGATTAATTTATTTATACTTCTCATATAAGTTAAATTATTATAAATTTGCATTCTCTGCGAAAGTAGCTCAGCTGGTAGAGCATCACCTTGCCAAGGTGAGGGTCGCGGGTTCGAATCCCGTCTTTCGCTCAACGCTCGAGTGGTGGAATTGGTAGACACGTTGGACTTAAAATCCAATGAGCAGTAATGTTCGTGCGGGTTCAAGTCCCGCCTCGAGTACAGAAAAGCCTCCTTTTAGGGGGCTTTTTTATTTCGTCTAATCTTTCTTGGATTAGCCCATAATAAATATCCACTATATATCATAAAGACTAGGCTTAATGATATAATACTAACATATGTAATTGTTGAAATATTGTTTTCTGTAAAATAAAAATCAATTATAGAGCCATCATGTAATCTTTCAATAAAATTATCTGCTCTTTTTTCTACAGATAAAATTTCACCACTTTCTAGATCTAACTGAAGCTCTTGAAAATTGTTTTTAAACAAAATCTTAGCAATCCCTTTGTCTGGTCTTATATCTATTCTGTCAATTTCAGAGTCTATTTTAAGTTCACCACTTGCAAAGGTTCTAGCAATTGAGTCTAAACTTTGTATTGAAATCCAGCTGCTCTGATTAATAGAATTAGTCGATTTAGTTTCAGGCTTTAACCCTAGCTCGTCTTTTAATCCAAGAAGAAAACCGCTTATTGATATTAGTAGAAAAAAACCAATAAAAATAATCCCAACATTTCTGTGTAGCTTTCTGTATAATCTAGTAAAAATTACTGTTTTAGAACTCATATTTTATTTTGCTCTTTTTCCTTTTTGTTTAATATTCTTTTTAGCCATTTTAATGTGCTCAATATGATGTTTAGTATGCCATGCATACATCCCAACATGCTCATGAAGAATTATATTTTTATCTCTGGATGAGTGATAGTAAGTTTTTTTGAAATCTTCTTCTGATAATGTCTTTAGAAGGCTTACCCATTTAGCATGAATTCCTTCAATCACATTTAGGCTATCTTTTACATCTAATACATTTGAGTCAGGGGTTGTTAAAAATTCAGACACTTCATACATTTTAACGCTAGGATTTTCCTCTAGTAATGTATGTTTTGTTCTTAAGAACGCATATGTGTGTGTATCACAAAAATGGTGTATAATTTGAGCAATATTCATTCCTCCATCTCTATAAGACTTTTTAAAATCAGTCTTGTCAAGCCCTTTAACTGACTCTCTAAGATCACCAGCAAATGACTCTAGTGTTTTTATATCTTCAACAGTTCTTGAGAAATTAAAATCAAGTATGGCTTTATATTTTCCAATAGGAAACTTTAAATTATCTAGTTCATTTTCCATGGTAGGTTTAGTTTAAGTTTGAGTAGTCGTTTATAATTGTTTCAATTATTTTTTTGGATTCATCTTTGTATTTTATTTCTAACACTTTTGGGGACTCAATCCAATCAGATATAATATCTATATTTTTTTTTGAGAACCTATCAATTACTGTTACTCCTTCTTTTTTTAGTGCTGCAGCATTAAACTGCTGCTCTATTTGACCTTCAACAGGAACAACAATCATAGGCTTACCTAGAAATATTGCTTCTGAGGTTGTAGCAAATCCACCAGCACATACAATTCCATAACAAGAAGCAAATTTATTCAAAAATAAATCTTCGGAAAGAGGTTCAACATTTACACCAGATATTGTTTCTTTTTTGTCTGCATCAAGAGAAAAAATTGTCCAAGTTTTCTTAATAGGTAATTGATTAATAATCTCAATTAAATTTGAAGGAGAGTAGGTGGGTAAGTAGACAATTATTTCATCACTATTTGTTACTTTCAAATCTCTAATTTTATTTCTAATTATTGGAAAAAAAATTCTATCTGTATATTTTTTATAATGATATCCATATCCAAGTTTAGTAGGTATTATATAATTAATTGCCCATAATACAAGTCTATTATAATTCTTTGGTCTAGGAGTATTCTTAAGACTCATCGAATATTGATTCGTTAATTCAAAACACTTCACATTATTAAATTTTGCAGACCATGCAGAAACTGGTTCAAAATCATTTATTATTAAATCATATTTTTTTACAGGACATGATAAAATCTCTTTTAATAATCTAAAATAATTATTTAGAAAAACAGTTTTCAGCCAATTAACTGATCCATTATCGGTGTAGAAAAAAGTAACACCTGTAAAATGTTTGATGGGTTTTTCTTCTAGTAAAAAATCATTTTTAGGGCCACTTGTAATTATTTCAAGTTCAGCTACTTCTTTTATTTTTGGAATAATATTTTGAGCTCTTGCTAAATGGCCATTACCTGTAGTTTGTATTGCATATAGAATTTTCATTTATCATTAAGGATTTTGAACTCTTCTATCATGTCTTTGTAAAGCTCCTTAGTTGTCATCTCAACTCTTGATCCTTCATCATTATTGAAATTAGCTTCAGTTCGAGTGTGATTATATATAGACCATTTATTATCTACATATTCTAAAGATGATAAACTCTCTAACCAGTCTCCTGAATTCATGTAAATAATTTCATCACCATCTACATCAAAGGATTCAATTTTTGGAGTATGAATATGTCCCAAGACCACATATTTATAACCATTTTTATGAGCTGTTTCAGCAGCTACTCTTTCAAAATTGCTAAAATACTGGACAGCAGTTTTTACATGAGCTTTAATAGCTTTAGAGAAATTTAATCTTTTACCTCCAAGAGGTTTCATTATTTTTTTATTAAGCCAACTATTGAACATTATCATATAGTCATAAACAAATCCTGCAAATTTAGTTATCCATTGTGTCTGAATAGAAAAATCAAAAACATCACCATGAAAAATCCAGACTTTTCCTTCATCAGTATCTAATACTACTTGATTAACAATTTGAAAGTTTTGAATTTTATAATTTAAAAACTTCCTTAATAGCTCGTCATGATTACCAACTACATAATGGATTTCTTTACCCTGAGATATTAGATCTAGAAAGTATTTTACAACTTTCATGTGAGAGTTTGGCCAATACTTTTTATTGAATAATAAAATATCTACAAAGTCTCCATTGATTACAATTTTTTTTGCATCAATTGTTTTTAAATATGACAAAACTTCATCAGCTTCAGAGCCATAGGTCCCAAGGTGTAAATCGGAGATAACTAGTATGTCTAAATTACGTTTCACTAGTTTGCAAATTTACTTAAAGATTATAATTTGAGATAATTAATATTAAAGCTTATCGACATACTCTTTAAACGAAACACCATGTATGCGCTTAAAATTATTATCAAACTCTTGTTTTGATTTAAAACCACATAACGCCCAGATTTTGTTTATAGAGGTTGGGTCCTTTGAAGTTAAGGACTTAGCCAAAGAAACAGCATAGTTAACTTTGGATCGGTTTATCTTTAGGTTAATCTTTTCGATAACTGGTTTAATAGTCAACTAAATGTATGAAAAAAATCAAATCAGTTTACAAAATCCTAAAAAAAGATAGGTTGTTACATAAAAGCCTGAAGCTTCATTGCAAGTCCCTGATCACCCTTAATTTTAAGTTTTCCACTCATAACTGCCATCATTGGATTCACCTTACCATTTTTGAGATCCTCCATTAAAGAACCTGCCATAGTGATAGTACAATCAGCCTCCATATCTTCTAATAAAATTTTATTTTCAGATCCAGTCCCATCGATACAGATAGAGTTACCATCAATCTCAAACTTAATAACACCTCCTATTGGAGCTGCATTTTTTGCTTTTGATTGAAAATTTGAAAGTATGTTTTCTTTGTCCATAGTTATATCTTAATGCTGTAAAGTTAGTAATTAAAATAATTTATTTAGATTAGCAGATATTATAAAAAAATGAATTTTAAAGTTAAAAAAGCCGCTGTTCTTGGTTCTGGTGTAATGGGTTCAGGAATTGCTTGTCATCTTGCAAATGTTGGGATAGATGTTTTAATGCTCGACATTCAGCCTAAAGACAAATCAATAAAAAATAGGAATATAGTTGCTGATGATGCATTAAATAATGCAATTAAGTCCAAGCCTAATCCACTTTATAAAAAAGAATATGCATCAAGAATAACCACAGGTAATTTCGATGATGATTTTGAAAAAATAAAAGATGCAGATTGGATTATTGAAGTTGTTGTTGAAAATTTAGAAATTAAAAAAACAATTTTTGAAAAGGTTGAAAAATATAAGTCTGATGGCGCTTTTGTAACTTCTAATACTTCTAGTATTCCAATATCTCTTTTGTGCGAGGGAAGATCAGATAGCTTTAAATCATTGTTTTGTGGAACGCATTTTTTCAATCCTCCCAGATATTTAAGACTATTCGAAGTTATTCCTCAAACTAAAACTGATCCTAAGTTAGTTTCATTTTTGATGGAATTTGGAGATGTAATACTTGGAAAGCAAACAGTACTTTGTAAAGATACTCCTGGATTCATTGGAAACAGAATTGGTGTAATGTGTGGTATCAAATCATCTCAGTTAACAGAAAAATACAATTTTAAAATTGAAGAAGTTGATTTGATGACAGGTAGTGTTATAGGTCTTCCTAATTCTGGAACATTCAGATTACAAGATTTGGTAGGACTTGATACAAGTGACAACGTAACTAACTTTTTAGTAAACAATGTAAATGATGATACATTTTACAGCAAACTAAAAGATCAACCTGAAAATAAATCTTTCAAATTTTTAATTGAAAATAAGTTTTTCGGAAACAAATCTGGTAAAGGCTACTATGAAAAAACTAAAGAAAAAGATGAAAACGGTAGGTCTGTTATCAAGGCTCTTGATCTTGAAACAAATGAATATAGAAAATCAATTAAACCTAATTTACCTGAAATTAAAGAAGCAAAATCTATAGAGCTTTTTGATAGAAGATTAAAGTTTTTAGTTGAGGGAGATTCAAACGTTAATAAATTTTATAAAGAATATTTTTCATGTATACTGTCATATTCTGCTATGAGTATTCCAGAGATTGCAGATGATTATTATCAAATAGATGACGCAATAAGAACTGGGTACGCATGGAGCTATGGTCCATTTGAAATATGGGATAATCTTGGAATTGAAACTGGAATTGAAATGATAAAAAGCTGTGGTGAAGAAGTTCCAAATTGGATTACAGATATGTCTGCCTCTGGAGCAGAATCATTCTACAAATTTGAAGATGGGAAAAAGAAATTTTATGATGTCAATTCTAAGAAATATATAAATGTTCCTAGTTCTGAGAATCATTACATACTCGATGCATTTAGAGAAAATAAACAGATTTTAAGAAATCCAGAGTGTACCGTGCATGACATAGGAGATGGCGTTATGTGTATTGAATTTCAGACAAAAGGAAACTCTATAGGGGAAGGAATAGCTAAAGGAATAAATGAGGCAATTGATATTGCTGAAAGAGATGGCTGGAATGGAATAGTAATAGGTAATAATGACAAACAGTTTTCTGTTGGAGCTAACCTTATGAATATGGGGATGATGGCTATGCAAAAGAACTTTGATGAAATAGAAAAGTTTCTAGTAGGATTCCAAAAGATACTGATGAGGATGAGGACATGTAATGTGCCTGTTGTTTCTGCAACTCATGGATTTGTTATGGGTGGAGGGCTTGAAGTTTCAATACATTGTGATGCTGGTATTCATGCTTCAGAGTCATATATTGGTCTTGTTGAGGCTGGAGTTGGTCTTATACCTGGTGGAGGTGGAACAAAAGAAATGGCAATGAGGGCATCTGATTCATTTAATTCAGGAGATGTAAAAATGCCATCATTAATTGATCATTTTAAATCAATCGCAATGGGATCAGTATCCATGTCAGCTCATGAGGCTTATGATCTTCATTATCTTCTTCCAGAGAGAGATTTTATTTGTATGAATCGTATGAGAAATATTAGTATGGCGAAAGAAAAAGTATTAAGTCTAAAAACAGGTTATATACCTCCTTCATCAAGACAAGACATTGAAGTTTTAGGAAGATCAGGATTATCAACATTATACTCTGCAATAAATGAATTCAGACTTGGTAATTACATGTCTGACTATGATGTAGAAGTATCCAGAAAAATAGCTTATGTTATGTGTGGAGGAGATTTAACGTATTCTCAGAATGTAAGTGAAGAATACCTTCTTGATCTTGAAAGAGAAAACTTCATGAGTCTACTTGGAAATCAAAAAACATTAGATAGAATTCAGCATATGCTGATGACAAAAAAACCATTAAGAAATTAATTATGGAAGCATACATAGTAGCTGGTTATAGATCAGCAGTTGGAAAAGCAAAAAGAGGTGGCTTTAAAAATTATAGAACCGATGATCTTGCTGTTGATGTTATAAAACATCTTGCGTCACAAGTCCCAGAACTTGATACAACAAAAGTTGATGATGTTATAGTAGGATGTGCTAATCCTGAGGGTGAACAAGGTCTTCAAGTAGCAAGACTAATATCTGCTAGAGCTCTTGGAAAAGAAGTCCCAGGTGTAACAATTAATAGGTACTGTGCTTCAGGTCTTGAAGCTATATCTATGGCTGTTAGTAAAGTAAGAGCTGGATTTGGACATATTTTTGTTGCTGGAGGGATTGAAAGTATGAGTCTAATCCCAATGACCGGATACAAATTGTCACCTAGTTATAAGGCAAATCAAGAGAATATGAATTATCATATTGGAATGGGGCATACAGCTGAAGCTGTTGCTGAAAAATATAAAATATCAAGAGAAGCTTCAGATCAATTTTCATATGAGTCTCACCAAAAGGCAGCAAATGCAATTGAAAAGGGATTGTTTAAAGATGAGATTGTTCCAGTTACTGTTGAAGAAGTATTTGTTAAGGATGGAAAGAAAGTATCTAAATCTCATACGGTTGATATGGATGAGGGAGTTAGAAGGGAAACAACAGTTGAAGCTTTAGCTAAATTAAGACCTGCTTTCAAACTTGGAGGTATAGTTACTGCTGGTAGCTCATCTCAAATGTCTGACGGTGCTGCTTTTGTTTTAGTTATGTCTGAGGAGATGGTTAAACAGTTAGGAGTTAAACCAATTGCAAGGATGGTAACTTGTACTTCAGGAGGAGTAGATCCTTTATACATGGGAATAGGACCTGTTGAAGCAATTCCAAAAGCTTTAAGTCAGGCAGGATTAAAATTATCTGATATAGAACAGACAGAATTAAATGAAGCTTTCGCTTGTCAAGCTTTAGCTGTAATCCAGGAGAGTGGTTTAAATCCTGATACTGTAAATGTTAATGGTGGAGCAATTGCTCTTGGTCATCCTTTAGGTTGTACTGGTGCAAAACTTTCAATACAATTGCTTAATGAGATGAAAAGAAGAAATCAAAAGTATGGAATGGTTACTGCTTGTGTTGGAGGAGGTCAAGGAATTGCCGGTATTTACGAGAGACTCTAAATTTTTTTAATAACGTAAGTTACTATTCCCCATACTATAAATTCATTTTCGTCTGTAACCTTTATCGGTTCATACTTATCATTTTCTGGTACTAAATATATATGATCCTTCTCAATCTTTACTCTTTTTACCGTGAATTCTCCATTAAGATAACAGACAGCAATTTTATTATTTTTTAACTCTTCGCTTCTATCAATTACAAGAATATCTCCATCATCAAGCCCTGCATTTTTCATTGATTCACCTGAAACTTTAGCATAAAAAGTTGACTCTTTATTTTTTACTACAACTTTTTCAATACTAATTCTTGATTCCTCGAAATCACTAGCAGGCGACGGAAAACCAGCTGAAATACCATCTTCAATAAATATATTTTTAATAGACTCTTTATCAGTAGGTTTAAATATTCTAATATTATTCTCTTTATTCATTCTACTTTACAATTAATATTTCGTCAATTTCAGTAGTATAGTTTCTAGAAAGCTTTTGCCTTTTCATTTTCCAAATTCTTTTTTGATCTTGACTTGCAAGTCTTACCTTATACAGTCCATATTTGGTATCAATTGTATCGATGCTTTTCATGAGCTTTTTCTGTTTTTCAATATCTCTATCAAATAAACTAAACTGATGATTTGATTCTGGAGATAACCCCATTAATATTATACCTGCTTTTTTATATGATTTGTTTTTAGAGTAAATATTTTTTAGAAGTTTTACTGCAAATTTACTAATCTCGATACTTGAACTAGTAGAAAATGGTAATGATCCTGTCAGACTATAATGATATCTTTCATTATTATTTTTAAATGGATTACTCCTAATAAAAACACAAATCATATTACATTCACTCTTTTGATTTCTTAGTTTTTTAGAAGCAACAACTGAATATGTTGTGATTCTTTCAATTAAATCTTCAAGTGATGAAATATCAGACTCAAAACTTCTAGTTGTTGCAATAGATTTTTTCTCAATTTTTGTTTCTTCAATATCAAGTGTAGGAGAACCTTCAAGCTCTTTTTTTAGTTTTAGGCCGATTATACTCATATTTTTTTTAACCCATTGATCAGGAAGATTTATAAAGTCAATTCCAGACTTGACATTTATGTTTGATAGCTTTTTTTCATTTTGTAATCCAATACCCCAAATATCACCAGTAGATATTTTTTCCAAAGCTTCTAGACGTTTTTTATTATTATTAATTGAATAAAACCCCTTGGTAATACCAGGGCTTTTTTTCGCAATTCTATTTGCAATTTTAGCAAGCGATTTAGTCGGAGCTAATCCGATTGAGACAGGAATACCAGTCCACTTCCATACAGTACTTATAATCTCTTTACATTTCTTATCAGCTTCATCCTCAGTAAAACCATTGAATCTTAAAAATGCTTCATCAATACTATAAATTTCTACATCCGGAACAAAACGGGATATTATAGACATAACCCTATTGCTCATATCCCCATACAGTGTAAAATTTGATGAGAATATCTCAACTTTATTTTTTTGAAAGACTTCTTTGAATTTAAATGCAGGTGCTCCCATAGGAATCCCAAGAGCTTTAGCCTCATTACTTCTTGCTATTACACAGCCATCATTATTTGAAAGAATGACGATTGGTTTTTCATTTAAGTGTGGTTGAAAAACTCTTTCACATGAAGCATAAAAATTATTACAATCTATTAGGGCAAACATGATACAAAAATCTAAAAATTATTAAGAAACATAAAAAACAAGTTGTAATTTTATTAACTATATAAAACTTGATGGATAAATTTTCATTTCTTAACTCAGCTCACACAAGTTTATTCGCAGAAATGTATGATCAGTACTTGCAATCACCAGATACTCTGGAGCCAAGTTGGAAAGCGTTTTTTCAAGGTTTTGACTTTGGAATGGAGAGTGCAAATATTACAGTTGAGGAGAGAAAATTTGAAGTTCCAGAAAATATTAAAAAGGAATTTCAGGTAATTAATCTAATAGATGCCTACAGAAAAAGAGGACATCTATTTACAGTTACAAATCCTGTTAGGGAGAGAAGAAAATACTTACCAACTCTAGATATTGAAAATTTTGGTCTAGAAGCTGCAGATCTTGAGTTAGTTTTTAGTGCAGGTGAGGTTGTCGGAATAGGACCTGATAAATTAAAAAATATAATTGATCATTTAAAGAGAATTTATTGTGACTCAATAGGTATTGAGTATATGTATATTAGAGACCCTAATAAGGTTAAATGGATTCAAAATCATATCAATGTTAATGGTAATCATCCTAATTTTTCTAAAGATGAAAAATTGAAAATATTAGATAGTCTGAATAAAGCCTATACTTTTGAAAATTTTCTTCAAAAAAAATATGTTGGACAAAAAAGGTTTTCGCTTGAAGGTGGAGAATCTTTAATTCCAGCTATAGACTTTCTAATTAATATAGCTGCAGATAAAGGAGTTGAGGATGTTGTCATGGGGATGTCTCATAGAGGAAGACTAAATACATTGGTGAACATTTTTGGCAAATCTAGTAAGGATATCTTTGGTGAATTTGATGGTAAAGACTACGAAGAGGACATCTTTGATGGAGATGTTAAATATCATTTAGGTTGGACATCAGAAAGGTTTACCAAGTCAGGAAATAAAATTACAATGAATTTAGCCCCAAACCCATCTCACCTTGAGTCAGTTGATCCTGTTGTTCAAGGAATAGCAAGAGCTAAATTGGAAAATGACCTAAATAATAAGACAAATAAAATTTTACCCATTTTAGTTCATGGTGATGCAGCAATTGCTGGACAGGGAGTAGTTTATGAAGTAATTCAAATGTCAAGACTTAAAGGTTACAGTACAGGTGGGACTATTCATTTAATTGTAAATAATCAAGTTGGATTTACTACGAATTATTTAGATGCAAGATCCAGTACTTATTGTTCAGATGTTGGTAAAGTAACCCTTTCACCAGTTTTACATGTAAACTCTGATGATGTTGAGGCTGTTATACATGCAGTTACTTTTGCTTTTGAATATAGGAATCAGTTTAATAGAGATGTTTTTATTGACTTACTTGGTTACAGAAAATATGGTCACAATGAAGGAGATGAGCCAAGATTTACTCAACCAAAGCTTTATAAGTTTATTTCTTCACACCCAAATCCAAGAGATATATATGCAGGTAAATTAATTGAACAGGGAATAATTAATAAGGGCTATATCTCTAAAATTGAATCAGATTATTTTGAATCTTTGGAAGAGGAGCTAGACGACTCAAAGAAAAAGGATAAAACAAAAATTACTCCTTTTATGCAAGAAGTCTGGGAAGGGTTTAAGCGTGTTGATGAAAATAAAATGCTAAAAGAATATGACACTAATTCTAATGAAGAAGATATTTTAAACGTAGGTAGATCTATCACAAAACTTCCTAATAAACAATTTTTAAGAAAAGTAATTAAGCTATTTGATGCAAGAGAAAAAATGCTTTTTGAATCAAAAAAAGTTGACTGGGCACTAGCTGAGCAACTTGCTTATGGTACATTAATGCTTGAAGGATTCAATGTTAGAATATCTGGTCAAGATGTAGAAAGGGGTACATTCTCTCACCGTCATGCAGTTTTAAAGTCTGAAGATTTTGAAGAGGAATACTTGCCTCTTAACAGTATTGATTCTAATAAAAAAGGAGTATTAAAAATTTACAACTCTCTTCTTTCAGAATATGGTGTCCTAGGTTTTGATTATGGGTATGCATTAGCAAGCCCCAACAGTTTGACAATTTGGGAAGCTCAATTTGGTGATTTTTCCAATGGAGCTCAAATAATAATTGACCAGTACATATCATCTGCTGAGGATAAATGGAAACTACAAAACGGTATTGTATTATACCTCCCTCATGGATATGAAGGACAAGGAGCAGAGCACTCTTCAGCTAGAATGGAAAGATATCTTCAATTGTGTGCAAAGGATAATATGTATGCTGCAAATTGTACAACCCCAGCAAATCTTTTTCACCTTCTAAGAAGACAAATGATTACAAACTTTAGGAAACCATTAATATTATTTACACCTAAAAGTCTCTTAAGACATCCTAAGGTTATCTCAGATATTGAAGAATTAACTTCATCTAAGTTTATGCCTGTAATTTCTGATAATGAAATCGATCCAGATAAAGCGGAGTCATTAGTATTTTGTTCTGGAAAATTCTATTTTGATTTAATTGATTATAGAGAAAAGAATAATATTAAAAATGTTGCAATTGTAAGGATAGAACAGCTCTTTCCACTGCCTGTTAAATTGATTATTTCTGAAATTAAAAAATTCTCAAATGCAAAGGATATAGTTTGGGCCCAAGAAGAACCAAGAAATATGGGAGCTTGGAACCATATCCAAACATATCATCCAATTGCAAAGAATATGAGGCCAGCTACAAGAAGATTTTATGGATCAACTGCATCTGGAAGTTATGTTAGATTTGAGAGAAGACATAATCAAGTTATTGAATATGTTTTTGATAAGACTAAAAATAATTTTAAGAAATAATTTCTATATTCAATCTTTTATTTGAGCTATGAAAGATATGTTAGTCAAGCTTTATAATCTTCCAAAAAATTGTAAAGAACTCGAGGAGCTTTCAAAAACGATCTCATTTAGACGTCCACTTGCTGCTGAAAAGTCTATAGTTAACAATTGGGTTAAAAATGAATTTGGTGATGGTTGGGAAAGTGAAGTAGATGTCTCATTCTCTAGAAAACCTATAACAACTTTCATAGCAATTCAAAATGATCAGATACTTGGTTTTGCTACCTATGACGCAGCTTATTTAAATTTTCTTGGTCCTATGGGAGTCAAAAAAAGTAATAGAAAAAAGGGACTGGGAAAAGCATTACTTTTTTTAGCTTTAAATTCCATGAAAGAAATGGGTTATGCCTATGCAATAATAGGTGGTGTTGGACCTGCTGAATTCTATGAAAAAACATTTGATGCAAAAATAATAGAGGGATCTGACCCAGGAATTTATAAAGGAATATTAAGTCATGTCCCAGTCTAAAGTTGATAAGGATTCTAAACTTCTCGCAAAATTTGGATATAAGCAAGATCTAAATAGGTCGATGAAAGGCTTTTCATCTTTTGCAATATCATTTTCTTTAATATCTATTTTAACAGGAATCTTTGCAAACTTTCATTTTGGATATTCTGAAGTAGGCCCGTGGATATCGCTATCATGGTTAATAGTTTTTGTGGGACAATTTTTTGTTGCCTTGATTATGGCTGAACTATCAGTTAGATTCCCAATTTCTGGGTATGGATATCAATGGTCATCAAGGCTTGTAAATTCTAGATTAGGATTTGCAACGGGTTGGTTATTATTAATGCAGTTTCTTACTGGATTTCCTGGAATTTGTAAAACTCTAGGTATAGTTTTAAGTGATTTTTTATCTCAAGTATTTTCTCTTGAGGTAAATGATATTGTCATTTCAATAATTATAATTTGGATAATTACTCTTATCCATAAAAATGGAATTAAAATGGTTTCATATATCAATAACATAGGAGTTGTAACAGAAATTATAGGAGTAATTCTTTTGATATTGGCACTTGGTTTCTTTGTAACTAATGGGATTGAGGATTTTTCAATTTCAAAAATGACCAATGATTTTAAAATTTCTGATATAGGATTTGAATCTTTTGCCTTGTCAATTTTATTAGGAGCATGGTGTTTAACTGGTTTTGAGGCAGCTGCAGATATGTCTGAAGAAACTAAAAACCCAACAAAGATTGTTCCTAAGTCAATAATTAATTCTCTATTAACATCTGGTTTTTTCGGAATAGTTATAATAATATTTTCTATCATTTTATTACAAAAAGATATTTACATGACCGGTTCTGAAAATTTTTTAACAGATTTACTAAGAAATGAATTTGGGGTGTTGCTATACTCCGTAATTCTTTTATTTGTAATAGCTGCAATTTTTGCATGTGGAGTTGCTTGTATGGCTACTGCTTCAAGGCTAATTTTCTCAATGTCTAGAGATTCTGTTCTTCCAAATTCAACTTGGCTCAAGTCAATTGATAAAAATAAATCTCCTGGGAATTCACTAATTCTTATCGGAGTATTAGCAACACTTTTTATAATCATCTTTAATAAAATTGAGGTAATAACAAGTGTATCTGCTATTGCTGGCTATATTGGATATTGTGGAATTATCTTTTCATCATTTTATCTTAATTATGATAACAAAGATGGAATTAGAACCCCCAAATATGTTAAGTTTTTTACACTACTTTGGTGTGTATTTGTTGTATTATGCTTAATTATACCAGGACAATCTATTGATGGCTTCGATACTGAATATATTCCTGCTATTTCGACTGGAATATTTATAATCTTAGGACTAATAATCTTTATAATTAAAAACAAGAATAAAAATGCAATACTTTAGTTTAAATACAAATGTCAAACAATTAAGGATTGGGAGAGGTGTCTCCAAGGGAATAGGAAAAGAACTTGGAAAATATGTTGTTGCTACAATGGAGATTCCATGGAATATTATTAAAAATGAAATGGGCAAATCACCTGAAAAAGTTATTGATGTAACTTCTGTAGAGAAACAATGGATTGAAGATCAGATCACAAATCTTCCTGAATTTGATACAATTGTTGGCATTGGTGGAGGAATGGCTATTGATGTAGCTAAATACATTTCATGGAAATTAAATAAGAATTTAGTCTCAATTCCAACAATACTTAGTGTAGATGCTTTCACTACTCCTGCTGCTGGTGTTAGAGTAAATCATGATGTGGAATATCTTGGAATTGCATCTCCAAATCCGCTAATAATTGATTATGATCTATTAAGATCTGCACCCAAAGAACTTAATATTGCCGGTGTTGGAGATTTATTCTCAATTCATACTGCGTCATTTGATTGGCAATATGCACATTCAAAAGGAAAATCTGAGTATCCATTTAGTCAAGATGCCATTGATAATGGAAAAAAAATCCTTGATTTTATTTATAATAACATAGGTAATATTAAAGCAAATAATGACAATGGTTTAAGGTCTATTGTTGAGGCATATATCTCATTAAACACAATCTGTCTTCCTATTGACCATTTTAGAATTGAAGAAGGATCAGAACACTATCTTTTTTATGAACTAGAAGAAAGGCTTAAACGTCCATTTATCCACGGAAATATAATCGGTCTTGGAATATACTTGTTGAGTAGACTTCAAGAAAACGATTCTAAATTCATTACTGAAATGATGGATGAATCAGGCCTAATTTATCATCCAAATTCTATGAACATTAAAAGAGATGATTTAAAAGACTCTCTACTTGCATTAAAAAACTATGTTAAATCTAAAGATAAACTTTGGTATACAGTAATAGATGATAGCGACATTAATGAGGATTGGATAAATGAAAATTTAGTTGATTTAAAGTTCTAATTTATCTCCAACATTTAGTTTGCATAATATTTAAATAGTAATTTTTTATCATTAATTTTGATTGATAAACTAGCTATATATTTGAGATGGTCTTAGAAATGAAAATTCCTTCCCCAGGTGAGTCAATTACTGAAGTAGAGATTTCCCAATGGCTTGTAAAAGATGGAGATGTTGTCAGAAAAGACCAGACTATTGCTGAGTTGGACTCTGATAAAGCTACACTTGATCTTCCAGCGGAAGCATCTGGAAAAATTACCCTAAAAGCAAAAGAGGGAGACTCAATGTCTGTAGGTGATGTGGTTTGTTTAATTGATACATCAGAGTCTGTCACAGAAATAGAAACCGATGAAACTGAATCAAATATAGAACCTATTAAAGAAGAGAATACTAAAATAACTCAAAGTGAAAATATAAGTGTTACTCCACTTGCTAGAAATATTGCCTCTGAGAAGGGTATAGATCTTAATGAGATTAAAACTGAGGGTCAAAAAATTACAAAAGATGATGTTCTAAAGGCAGTACCTGCAATGGGTGCATCTAGTGATGATTCAAGAACTGAAACAAGAGAAAAACTCTCTATGCTCAGAAGAAAGGTTTCAGAGAGACTGGTTTCAGTAAAAAACGAAACTGCAATGTTAACTACATTTAATGAAGCAGACCTTTCAAATATATTCGAAATCAGAAAAAAATATAAAGAAGCTTTCTCACAAAGACATGGAGTCAGCCTGGGATTTATGAGCTTTTTCACTCTTGCTGTTACAAGAGCATTGGAGCTTTATCCTGATGTTAATTCAATGATAGATGGTGATGAAAAAATATCATATAACTATAGTGATATAAGTATTGCAGTCTCAGGACCAAAGGGACTAATGACTCCTGTTCTTAGAAATGCACAAAAATTATCATTTTCATCTGTAGAACAGGAAATAAAAAGATTAGCTGATAGTGTAAGAAATAAAACCATAACAGTTGATGATTTAACAGGTGGGACATTTACAATTTCAAATGGAGGTGTTTTTGGTTCAATGCTTTCAACACCTATTATAAACCCTCCTCAATCAGGAATCCTTGGTATGCATAATATTATACAAAGACCAGTTGCTGTAGATGGTAAAGTTGAAATCAGACCAATGATGTATTTAGCTTTATCCTATGATCATAGAATTATTGACGGTAATCAATCTGTTGGTTTTTTAATTGCTGTCAAGGAAGGTGTTGAAGACCCTGAAAATATCTTAATGGGTGGTAAAATAGAGAAATCATTAGGACTTACATAATTTGATTGATACTCATACTCATTTATACTTAGAACAATTCAGTGAAGATATTACTGATGTAGTTAATAGAGCTCTTCAGGCAGGTGTTAGTAGATGTTATCTTCCTTCAATTAGTTCAAAACATAACAATAGTATGCTTGAATTAGAAAAAAAATTTCCAGGTTTTTTTTACTCAATGATTGGATTGCACCCATGTTATGTAAATGAAAATTATGATTCTGAATTAAAATTTGTAAAAGATAATATTCTAGAACATGATTATAAAGCTATAGGTGAAATCGGTATTGATCTTTTTCATGAAAAAAAATATTTAGAGCAGCAAGTATATGTTTTTGAAGAACAAATTAAACTAGCTCTAGAAAATAATCTTCCAATTGTAATTCATTCAAGAGATTCTTTTGATGAAATATATGAGGTTTTGAAAAAGTTTAAATCTGATAACTTAAGAGGAATTTTTCATTGTTTTACTGGAGACAAACAACAAGCAAAAAAAATTATTGATCTTAATTTCCACCTAGGTATTGGCGGTGTAGTAACTTTTAAAAATGGAAAAATTTCCGAATTTTTAAATTCTATTCCTATTGAGAGAATTGTTTTAGAGACTGACTCACCATATTTAGCACCCTCTCCATATAGAGGTAAAAGAAATGAAAGCTCTTACTTAAAAATAATTGCTGAGAAAATTGCAGATTTATACAATCTTGAATTAAGTGAGGTTTCAAAGATTACACAAAAAAACTCACTAGACATTTTTGGAAATTAATTATTTAAATAAATTTATGAAATAGAGAGGTGGCCGAGCGGTTTAAGGCGCACGCTTGGAAAGCGTGTATTCTAGAAATGGAATCGTGGGTTCGAATCCCATCCTCTCTGCAAAAAAATAACTATATTAACAAAAACCAAATTATGTATAATTCAAGAATTTCAGGTTTAGGAATGTACGTTCCAGAAAACATTGTTACAAATGATGATCTTTCTAAAATTATGGATACCTCCAATGAATGGATAATTGAAAGAACAGGAATTAAAGAAAGGAGACATATTAAAAAAGGTGATGGTAATTCAACTGTCGTTATGGGGGTTAAGGCTGCTAAAGTTGCAATAGAGAGAGCAGGCATTGACAAAGATGATATTGACTTAATTTTATTTGCTACTTTAAGTCCAGACTATTATTTCCCTGGAAGTGGAGTTCTTGCTCAAGAAGAGCTTGATATTCCTACTTGTCCTGCAATGGATATAAGAAATCAATGTTCAGGATTCATCTATGCTATTTCAACTGCTGATCAATTTATTAAATCTGGAATGTATAAAAACATTCTTGTAATTGGTTCAGAAAATCATTCAGGAGGATTAGACTTCACAACAAGAGGAAGAGGTGTAAGTGTAATATTTGGAGATGGTGCAGGTGCTGCCGTTGTTACCAGAGAGGAAGATCTTTCAAAAGGAATCCTTTCATCTCACCTACATTCAGAAGGAAAGCATGCAGAGGAACTCTCATTAATAGGTCCTAGTACAAATAGATGGGTTCCAGAAATTTTAGAGGCAAATGATCCTGATGATATATCTTACTACCCATATATGAATGGTCAGTTGGTATTTAAAAATGCAGTGGTTAGATTTTCAGAGGTCATAATGGAGGGATTAAATCATAATGATCTTAAACCTGATCAAATAGATATGCTAATTCCTCATCAGGCAAACCTCAGAATATCTCAATTTGTTCAAAAAAAGTTTGGTCTATCAGATGATCAAGTTTATAATAATATTCAAAAATATGGTAATACTACTGCTGGATCAATTCCTATTGCATTAACAGAGGCATGGCAGGAAGGAAAAATAAAATCAGGAGATATAATTGTTCTTGCAGCTTTTGGAAGTGGTTTTACATGGGGAAGTACAATTATTAAATGGTAGTAAAATTAAAATTATAAACAATGTCATTAAAAAAAATATTCATTGTATTCTCAGTAGCAGCAATATACTTCATACTTAATTATACATTTTTATCTAATGAAGGTTATGAGTCTATGGAGGATTATATTGAATCAACTAAAGATGAATTTAGCTATGAGATTGAGGAGATAATATATGAAGATGAATGGACTGGATATCATATTAAAATGATATCTGGTGAATGGTTAGATTCAAAAAAAGTTGATCAAGTTGAATGGTGGCATTATGTAGATATTATAATTCCTAAAAATACTCAAACATCAACAGGTATTATGTTTATAGATGGGGGTGTTAAAGAAGAAGACTTTTTTAGATTAGATTCTAAATCAGCTGAATATGCAATAGAAACCAAGTCAGTAATTGTAAATGTTAGTAATATACCTTTTCAGCCTATTAATTTTTTAGATTCAGAACAAGAGTCTTTTTATGAAGATGATCTTATAGCATATGCATGGAACGAATTTTTAAAATCTGGAGCTAAGCAAAAATATACTGAGTGGTTACCGAGGTTTCCAATGACTAGAGCAGTAGTCAGGTCTATGGATCTAGCTCAGGAAATTACTTTACAAAATGATATTAATGTAAAAGATTTTCTTGTTTCTGGAGCTTCTAAAAGAGGTTGGACAGCATGGACAACTGCTGCTGTTGATGAAAGAATCATTGCAGTTGCACCTCTTGTAATTGACCTTCTAAATGTTGTTCCCTCTTTTGAAAATCACTACAGAAGTTATGGTGAATTTTCTCCTGCAGTATCGTCATATACTAAATACAATATTCAGGATTGGATGGAAACTGATGAATATAAAAAACTAATGAGTTATGTTGAACCTTATTCTTTTTTAGAAAGGTTTACTATGCCTAAATATATTATTAATGCAGGTTCAGATGAGTTCTTCTCAACTGACTCATGGAGATTCTATTACGATGAATTACCTGGTAATAAAATTTTAAGATATGTACCAAATGCTAATCACTCTTTAAATGGAAGATACCTTAATGATGATCTTGTAGGTTATTTTTATAGAATTGTTAATAATATTGAGATTCCATCATTAAAATGGAGACTAGATACAAATAACAATTTAATAGAGGCAGTATTGAATTATAGTGGTGAGTATGATGTCTCTTTGTGGACTGCTACTAACGAACAAGGAAGAGATTTTAGATTATGGGAAGAAGGCGAGCTATGGTCCCAATCTAAAATCCAAAAATCAGATAATAACAGATACATTATTGATTTAGGTAAAGAGAGTTTAGGCTATAAGGCAATAATGGTAGAGTTTGTAATTGATCCAGATTCTGATTTTCCATTAACAATTTCAACTGGACCATATGTTCTTCCTGAAACATATCCATATGAAAAATATCAAGTTAAAAATTAGGTGATTTTATAGATGAAAAAAAGAAAATTATCGATTCAAAAAAAATTTGAATCGTATAATAATTTTTATATCTTTCGGTTCTCAATTATTGAAAATATTAGAAAAATGAAAAAAATATTATTTGCATTAATCCTATCTGTTTTTGTTGGTACTACGTTTACAAACAATGTTTATGCAACAACAACAGTAAATAGTTTAATTACTATTCAGGATTCACAAGACGAACCGATGATGGAGGCTACATCAGATGAAGCTTCAGCTGGTTTTACTCAAGAATTAAAAAAGCGTTTTATTGAAGGTGGCCCAAGCTTTATGGGAATTGTACTTATATGTCTTATACTTGGTCTTGCTATCTCAATTGAAAGAATTATATACCTTAATCTATCAACAACTAATACAGATAAGTTGACTGGTGATGTTGAAGATGCTCTAAAATCAGGAGGTGTTGAAGCTGCAAAGGAAGTTTGTAGAAACACAAAAGGACCTGTGGCATCAATCTTTTATCAAGGTTTAGATAGAGCAAAAGATGGAGTAGATTCTGCAGAAAAGGCTGTAATTTCTTATGGTGGTGTTCAAATGGGACAGCTTGAAAAAAATGTTTCATGGATATCATTATTCATTGCACTTGCACCTATGCTTGGATTCATGGGTACTGTAATTGGTATGATTACTGCATTTGATAGAATTGAAGCTGCTGGGGATATGCAACCATCACTTGTTGCAGGTGGTATTAAAGTTGCACTTCTAACGACTGTATTTGGTCTTATTGTTGCTATTATACTTCAAGTATTCTATAACTATATTGTTGCAAAAATTGATTCAATTGTAAATGATATGGAAGATGCATCAATTACATTAATTGATATTCTTTCAGCTCAAAAAAAATAATTTGATATGAATCTTCAAAAAATTACAAAAATAGGGTGTGCAACCCTAGGTGTATTAGGTATCATATTTCTTTTTCTAGTATTTGGAACTGGAGATGATACTATTAAAATGTCTGCTGCATCAGGAGACTTTGGAGTGATTACCCCAATTATACTTTTAAGTCAATTAATACTTTTTATTGCTGTTATCGTAACTCTTACTTTTTCTTTAAGAGGTTTGGCAAAAGATAAGGCTAAAATGAAAAGTGCGTTAACTTCTGCTGGATTATTTCTAGGTGTAGTAGTTATTGCATTTGTTCTATCAAGTGGTGTTGAAACCCCTATGAGAGATGGTAAAGTTTTATCAGCTATTGGTTCAAGACTTGTTGGAACTGGGATTAGAGTATTCTACATTTTAGCTATTGTTGCAGTTGGACTAATGATATTCTCAGGAGGTAAAAAATTTATTAAAAAGTAAACTATGGCTAGAAGAAAGTCACCAGAAGTTAATGCAGGTTCGATGGCAGATATTGCCTTTCTGCTTTTGATTTTCTTTCTTGTTACTACAACAATTGAGACTGATAGTGGTATTAATAGAAAGTTACCTCCTATGGAGGAACAAATTGATCCACCAATAATTAGACAAAAAAATATTTTCACAGTTGTAGTAAATAAAAATAATCAGTTATTAGTTGAAGAAGAATTAACTGATATTAAAGATCTAAGAAACCTTGCTGTAGATTTTCTTGACAACGGTGGTGGATCTGGAGAAGAAGCATGTGACTATTGTCAAGGTAATAGGGACCCAAGGTCGTCAGATAACCCAGATAAAGCTATTATATCTCTAAAAAATGATAGAGAGACAGAGTATAAAGTTTATATAGCAGTTCAAAACGAGTTAGTTGCAGCATACAATGTTCTTAGAAATAGAGAATTTGCAAGATTATATCCTAATGAGGCATTAACTTATGTTGAGGCTGATCTTAGGTATAGTGACCCTAGAACTTCTGCTGATGATAAGTCTAGTCTAAAAGAGAAATTAGATGTTATTAAAGCATTGTACCCTCAGAAGTTATCTGAGGCTGAACCAAGTAAAGTAAATTAAATATGGCAAAATTTAAAAAAAATAAAAGTGGAGATCTCCCTGCAATATCTACTGCATCTCTTCCAGATATAGTTTTTATGTTGTTATTCTTTTTTATGGTCGCTACTGTTATGAGGGATAGTACTCTTATGGTACAAAACACTTTACCTGCTGCTGATCAAGTTCAGAAGCTAGATAAAAAGGATAGAGTAATTTATATTTATGCTGGTAAACCATCTAGTAGATATATTGATACTTATGGTACTTCAGCTAAGATTCAACTTAATGACAAGTTTGGAACTGTAGAAGAGGTTGGTGCTTTTGTTCTTGCAGAAAGAGCTGCAAAACGACAAGAGCTTCAAAATGTTCTTACAACTGCATTGAAAGTTGATAGTGATACTAAAATGGGGATCATAAGTGATATTAAGCAAGAGTTGCGTAAAGTAAATGCACTGAAGCTAAACTATACAACTAGAGTTGGAGATTATACTCAAAATTTCAACTAATAAGAAATTAATCACTTTATTTTGTTTTTTAAGCTTAGGCTTATATTCTCAGAATAATACTGAATCAAACTCATATAGAGAGGATCAATTTTATTTTGCATCAAGCTACTTTATTCAGACTGAATCAATCAAAGATTTTAAACAAAATGGTTTCTCTGGTAATTTTCAATTTGGATTTGTTAGGGACTTTCCTTTAAATAAAGATTCAACAAGAGCATTAGGTCTTGGACTTGGATACGAAAGAAATTACTTCACATCTAATATTCAGCCAATTGAGCAAGATGAACAAATAAATTATAGAATAGTTATAAGTAGATTTCTTGAATCAAAAAATAAAATTTCATTTTCATCAATTTCTTTCCCAATTGAGTATAGGTGGAGAAAATCATCAATTAACGAATATAAATTCTGGAGAATTTATTCGGGCTTTAAGATAAAAAAGAATTTTCCGTTGTACTCTAATCCTTCTTATGGATCTGAATTAGTTATTGAAGAAATTCAAGACTGGACTTCATCCATATATTTGAATGCTGGATATAACACTTGGAATATTTCCCTTGAATATGATCTGAATCCAATAATAAAAAATAAAAACACAGTTGATGGAGATAATCTAAATATAAGTTTTTTTAGACTTGGACTTATTTTCTACTTTTTATAGTTCTTTTCTTAATCTTGCAACTGGAATATCTAACTGTTCTCTATATTTTGATACAGTTCTTCTTGCTACCTTGAATCCATTATCAGATAATTTGCTTGATAACTCTATATCTGATAAGGGCTTGACTTTATCCTCAGATTCAATAATCTCTCTTAATACTCTTTTTATCTCAATTGTAGATATATCATCTCCCTCACTATTTTTCATTCCCTCCGAAAAATAACTTTTAAGAAGTTTTATACCGTAAGGGGTATCAATATATTTACTATTTGCAACTCGAGATACTGTAGAAATATCCATGTCTATCATTTCAGCTACATCTTTTAGAATCATAGGTTTAAGATTGCTTTCTTCACCAGTTAAGAAATAATTTTTCTGAAAGTTAACAATTGCATTAACTGTTTGAAAAAGAGTTTGATGCCTTTGCTCTATTGCTTCAATAAACCATTTCGCTGAATCAAGTTTTTGCTTTAAAAATTGAATTGCTTGATTTTGTGATTTTGTTTTATTTGGATCTTTTTTATACCCCTCTAATATATTTTTATAAGAATTAGAAAGTCTTAATTCTGGAGAGTTTCTTTTATTTAATTCTACAATTAAATCTCCATCCTCAATTGTTAATATAAAATCTGGAGTAATAGCATTATTGGCAAAATCACTTGTTATTGAACCTCCTGGCTTGGGATTCAATTTTGAAATTTCTTCTATGGCTTCTTTTAATTTTTGCTCTGTTAGGTTTAGTCTCTCTGATAGTTTGGAGAACTTTTTCTTTGAAAAGGAATCAAAATCATTTTCTATAATTTTAATAGAATTGTCAATTGATTCTTTGAATTTTTTTCTTCTCAGTTGAATTAACAAACATTCTTTCAAAGATCTTGCACCAACTCCCGGAGGATCTAATTCTTGAATTTTCTGTAAAACTGATAATATTTCTTCTTTTGAAGTTACTATGTTCTGCGTAAATGCTAAATCATCAATTATATCCTCTACCTCTCTTCTTAGATATCCACTTTCATCAATACTTCCAATTAAAAAATCACAAATAGGCTTATGTTTTTCATCAAGGATTAAATTTTTAGATTGATTATCTAAATACTGATGAAAGCTGAATGAAGCTTTTGTTTGAAAATTTGTATTTTCTTCCTCACTTGAATAATAATTTTGACTATTGTCATAATCGTCAGACATATCAGTTAGATAATCATCCACGTCTACATCATCATTCATATCTACTTCAAACTCATCATTGTCAATCTCTGTTTTCTCATTACCCATTTCCAAAGCAGGATTTTCCTCAATTTCATTTTTAATTTTTTGTTCTAATTCTGCTGTAGTAAGCTGAATTAGTTTCATTAACTGAATCTGTTGTGGTGATAGCTTTTGAGAAAGCTTTAATTGTAGTTTTTGATTAAGCATATTTAGTAATACTTAAACAAAATTAAGAAAAGAATTAATTTCAATTAAAAAGATGCGTTTTTTGGTGTTCTTGGATAAGGAATTACATCTCTAATGTTTGACATACCAGTACAAAACATTACCATTCTTTCAAATCCTAGTCCAAACCCACTGTGAGGAACAGTCCCATATTTTCTTAGATCTAGATACCACCATAATTCCTTCTCATCAATACCCATTTCAGTCATTCTTTTTTTGAGTACATCTAGTCTTTCTTCTCTTTGAGAACCTCCTATTATTTCACCAATACCAGGAAACAAAACATCCATTGCTCTAACTGTTTTATCATCATCATTTAACCTCATATAAAACGCTTTAATTTTTGAAGGATAATCATAAATAATTACAGGAGACTTAAAATGCTTTTCAACTAGAAATCTCTCATGCTCACTTTGAAGATCAGAACCCCATTCATCTAGTAGGAATTTAAACTTTTTCTTTTTGTTATAATTGGAGTTTTTTAGTATTTCAAATGCCTCAGTGTATGAAATACGAGTAAATTCGTTATTTACAGTGAACTTAATCTTCTCAATAAGGCTTAAATCACTTCTCTCAATTTGTGGCTTTTGACTTTCCTCTTTTAAAAGTCTCTCTTCAAGAAATTTTAAATCCTCCTCACACTCTTTTAAAATATATTCGAGAATATGCTTTACAAATGATTCAGCTAGGTCCATATTATCATTTAGGTCATAAAAGGCCATCTCTGGTTCTATCATCCAAAATTCTGAAGCATGTCTGGAAGTATTGGAATTTTCTGCTCTAAAAGTTGGCCCAAATGTATAAACATTACCTAGGCCAAGAGCATATGTTTCTGCTTCTAGCTGGCCTGAGACAGTAAGGCTAGTTTTTTTACCAAAAAAATCATCTGAATAGTCAGTATCTTTTTTTGCCAGATCCTCTTTTCCTAATGTGGTTACCTTAAACATTTCTCCAGCTCCCTCAGCATCACTTGATGTTATAATTGGAGTATGTATATAATTGAAACCATTTTTATTAAAATAATCATGAATACTAAAAGCTAATTTTGATCTTATTCTCATTACAGAGCTAAATGTCGAAGTTCTTATTCTAAGATGAGCTTGTTCCCTTAAAAACTCAAAACTGTGTTTCTTGGGCTGAATTGGATATTTCTCGGGATCTGATTCACCCAATAGCTTGATGTTGGAAACATTAATTTCAAAACTTTGACCTTTACCAATGCTATTAACTAATATACCAGTAATTATTAATGAACATCCAACACTAATTCTTTTGATAATATCTTCATCTATTATACCATCATTAATTACACATTGAATATTTTTAATTGTAGATCCATCATTTAATTCGATAAATTTATTGGCTCTAAAAGCTCTTACCCATCCACCTAGGTTAATTTCGCTGTCAATTGATGGAGAATCATATATTTCTTGGACTTTAGATAGATTCATTTTCAGACAGTTAGAATGTCTTTCTCTTTTGATGTGAACATTTCCTCTACCTTCTTTATATATTTATCAGTAAGATCTTGAGAATCTACTTCTAGATTGGATTTTAAGTCATCAGAAATTTCTAGAGCTTTAATTTTATTATTTGCATCTTTTCTTGCATTTCGAATACTCACTTTTGCAGATTCAGATTCAGATTTTGCAAATTTTGTTAGTTCAATTCTTCTTTCTTCTGTTAGAGGAGGAATATTAATTAAAATAGACTCCCCATTATTAACAGGGTTAAATCCAAGATTTGAATCAATTATACTTTTTTCAATTTCATCAATTATTGACTTTTCCCATGGCTGAATACTTATAGTTTGAGCATTTGGTGTACTAACAGAAGCAACCTGATTTAAAGGAGTTAAATTACCATAATATTCAACTGAAATACCTTTTAACATTACAGGATTTGCCTTACCGGCTCTAATTTTTGCTAGTTCGGTTTCTAAATGACCAATAGCAGCCATCATATTTAATTCTGCATTTTCTATTATTTCTTGGTTGTTTTCCATAATACCTGATTTAACTAGAAACTTTTGTTCCTATTTTTTCTCCCATAATAACTTTAGTCAAGTTGCCTTTTGTGTTCATATCAAAAACTATTATTGGAAGTTTATTCTCTTTACTTAATGTAAAAGCAGTAGTATCCATAATTTTTAATCCTTTACGAATAGTTTCTTCAAAAGATATATCATCAAATTTAATAGCTTCTTTGTTCTTTTCGGGATCTTCATTATAAATACCATCAACTCTAGTTCCTTTTAAAATAACATCAGCATTAATTTCAATTGCTCTAAGAACTGCTGCAGAGTCAGTTGTAAAATATGGATTACCTGTTCCAGATGCAAAAATTACAACTCTACCTTTCTCTAGATGTCTAGTTGCTTTTCTTTTTATAAAAGGTTCTGCTATTGATTCCATTTTTATCGCAGATTGAAGTCTTGTTGGAATATCTATATTCTCTAAAGCATTCTGAAGAGCTAATCCATTAATTACTGTTGCAAGCATTCCCATATAATCTGCCTGAACTCTATCAATTCCATCTTTCGAACCACTTAATCCTCTAAAAATATTGCCACCACCAATTACAATAGCAATCTCAACTCCTTGCTTATGAATTTCTTTGATTTCTTCTGCATAAACAACAAGCCTGTCATTATCTATTCCATAAGAATTTTTTCCTAATAGTGCTTCACCACTTAATTTTAGCAAAATTCGATTGTATTTCATCTCTTAGGGATTATGCAAATATAATTATAATGTTTCAAATTTATTTAAATCTCAGAGCGTCACTAATAGAAAAATCCCCAATACTAATTCTCTTTAATTCATAAAGATGTGATCCTGAATTAAGTTTTTGTCCATAATCGTTAGCAATAGATCTAATATAGGTACCCTTAGAACATTTAATAACGAACTCAATATAGGGTGCAGAGAAATTTAATATTTCAAAATCATAAATTTCAATTTCTCTTGGTTCAATTTCAATTTCAATTTTTTCTCTAGCATATTTGTACATTCTTTTACCATCTTTTTTTAGAGCAGAATAAATTGGAGGTAATTGTTTCTGTTTGCCTATAAATGTTTTTGAAATTTTTAAAACTTTATTTTCATCAACATGATTATAATCGTATGTTCCATTTATTTCTGTTTCTCTGTCATATGAAGGAGTTGTTTCACCCAATTTAATTATACCAGTATATTTTTTTGATAGGTCCTGATATTTAGAGATATTTTTTGTCTCTTTTCCAATACATATAATTAAGAGGCCAGTAGCAAGGGGGTCAAGTGTACCTGCATGTCCAACTTTAATTTTTTTGACTTTTAGTCTTGCTTGTAAGCTTTTGCGAATATATTTAACAACATCAAATGAGGTCCATTCAATTGGTTTGTCAATTAAAATTATCTTACCATTTATTATATCATCTTGTGTTACAGACTCTAGGAAGTCATTTAACATTGTATATTAATTTTTAGACTTTTTAAGAATTGTAAAAATGCAAAGAGTAAAACCTATAATTACAATTAGGGGTGCAAGTCTAATCCTTCTAAAATTATAAATTTCATCACTAAATATTTCGGGATCATCTGATGCTCCTCCTGACATAAGAATAAAACCAATACCAACTACTAATAGTGATACAATAAGTATGCGATATCTATTCTTATTAAATAAAAAATCTTTCTTTTTCATCAATGCTATCTAGATATTTTTAATTTAAGATATTTCTGAGTCATAAAGTAAGAGCTAATATATGACGTAAATATTCCAAATAAAATTATGAATGAAACTAAAATTATAATGTCTTTAGTGTTTGAAAAAAAATCAATTTCATCTAATTCAAAACTAGCCTGAAACAATGAAGTAAATAGTAATATAAGTGAGACGATCGATGAGTAAAACCCTATCCTAACATAACTTGCAATAAAAGGTCTTCTAATAAAACTTTTAGTAGCTCCAACAAGTTGCATTGTTTTTATTGTATCTCTCTTGGAATATATTGAAATCTTAATAGAATTATTAATTAAAATAAAGCTTGTAATAAAAAATAAAACACTTATAATAATAATCAATACTCCAATTCTTTCAAAATTATTCACTAGAGATTCAACTAATGGTTTATCATATTCAACTTCTTCAATAAATTCAAAATTATCAAGGCTCTCTATAAATTCTTCAATATTATATATATCAATTTTATCTCCAAAAAGCCTTACTGAAATTAGATCTAGTAGTGGATTATAACCTAAAAAACCAACAAATTCTTCACCAATTTCCTTTGTAAACAATTCTGCTGCATCTTCTTTTGATATAAATTCAATGGATTTTACATTCTCATTTAAATTTAAAAACTTATTAATTTGCTTAATATCATTATCTCTAGATGAATTATTTAGATAAATATTAACTGTCACATTTTCCTTAAAATAGTTTTCTATTGAAGATGATTTTAAGTAAGTAAATAAAGCTATTGATAAAAAAAATAGTACTATAGTATTAATAACAAATAATGATATTAGGTTATTTGTTGCCTTTTTTCTTTGATAAGAATTTTTAAAGTCCATTTTTTAAGTATTATAAAAGTACTAAACAAATAATAAATTAATTTTTATGTTATTTAAATAAGTTCTTCCTTTGTAAAAAATATTTTCAGTGAAATACAATTTTCTAGAAATAGAAAAAAAATGGCAGAAATACTGGAGAGATAATAAAACTTTTCAAGTAAGTATTTCTGAAAAACCAAAATACTATATTTTAGACATGTTCCCTTATCCTTCAGGGGCTGGTCTACATGTAGGACATCCTCTTGGATATATTGCCAGTGATATTTTTTCAAGATATAAGAGACATAAAGGTTTTAATGTTCTCCATCCCCAAGGCTATGATTCATTTGGTTTGCCAGCAGAGCAATATGCAATAAAAACAGGTCAGCATCCTAAAAAAACAACCCAAGAAAATATTGATATGTATAGAAGGCAGCTGGATAGAATAGGTTTTTCATTTGATTGGTCAAGAGAAATAAGAACTTCTGAGCCTAATTACTATAAATGGACACAATGGATCTTTACATTAATGTTTAATTCCTTCTATTGTAAGATTGAAAATAAGGCAAAGCACATTAATGAATTGATTAGTTCCTTTGAAAAAGATGGTGATGATTTATATAAAAATGAGTTAGAAAAACTAGACTATTCATTTTCAAATAAAGAATGGAAAAATTTTAATGATAAAATTAAATCAGATATTTTGATGAATTTTAGATTAGCCTATATTACTGATGGAGAGGTTAATTGGTGTGAGGAATTGGGAACTGTGCTGGCTAATGATGAGATTATAAATGGAGTAAGTGAAAGGGGTGGATATCCTGTAACAAAAAGAAAAGTTAAACATTGGTGTCTAAGAATAAGTAAATATTCAGATAGACTTTTAGAAGACTTAAATAAAATTGACTGGCCAGAACCATTAAAAGAGATGCAAAGAAACTGGATTGGAAAATCAAAAGGTGTTTCATTAAAATTCGAAGTTGAAAACTCAGATAAAAAAATTGAAGTTTTTACAACTAGACCTGACACTATTTTTGGAGTTTCATTTTTAACTGTCGCACCTGAGTATAAAGACTTACACGATATCTCATCCTCAAAAAATACAAATGAAATAGAAAATTATATAAAAGAGGTATCAGTAAAGTCTGAAAGAGATAGACTATCAGATGTTAAAACTGTATCAGGTGTATTTACTGGATCTTATGCAATCCATCCATTTTCTGGTAAGAAAATTCCAATATGGATTTCGGACTATGTGCTGGCAAGTTATGGAACTGGAGCAGTAATGGGGGTTCCAGCTGGTGATCAAAGAGATTTTGACTTTGCAAAAAAGTTTAAAATAGATATTCCAAATATTTTTGATCAGATTGATATTACAAAATCTGCTTTTTCTGAAAAGACAGGATTTAAATTAATTAACTCTGAATTTCTTAATGGTCATGATTATGAAACTTCATTAGAGATTATAATTAGTAAAATTGAAGATAAAAAAATTGGAAAATCAAAAATACAATACAAACTAAGAGATGCTATTTTTAGTAGGCAGAGATATTGGGGTGAGCCCATTCCTATTTATTATAAGAATGATATACCAAAAAATATTGAAGAAACCTATCTTCCATTAAACCTTCCTGAAGTAGATAATTTTTTACCAACAAAAAATGGTGATTCGCCACTAGGTAATTCTAATGAATGGGCATGGGATGAAAAAAATAAGAAAGTGACTCTTAATAGTAAGATTGATAATGTAAATGTTTTTCCAATTGAACTTAATACTATGCCAGGCTGGGCAGGAAGTTCATGGTATTTCTATAGGTATATGGATCCTAAAAACAATAATGAATTCATTTCTGATGCTTCTCAATCTTATTGGTCTGATGTTGATGTTTACTTTGGAGGAAGTGAACATGCTACTGGACATTTACTTTATTCAAGATTTTATCAAAAATTTTTATTTGATCTAGATTTTCTCCAAAAAGATGAATATGCTAAAAGACTTGTTAACCAAGGAATGATTCTTGGAAACTCTGCATTTATTTATCGCAAGTCAGGTACTTCAGAATATTTCTCAAAGAATTTGATAAATAATATAGATGTTGATAGAGTTAGAATAGATATAAAATATGTAAATGGAGAAGACGAAGTTGACATAGATGGTTTAAAAAAAGAAGATAAAGATTTTAATAATGCTTCTTTCAATTTTGATAATGGAAGATTTGAATGTATTAGAGAGCAAGAAAAAATGTCTAAATCCAAGTTTAATGTCGTTAATCCTGATGAAATATGTGATCAATATGGAGCAGACACATTAAGGATGTATGAAATGTTCTTAGGACCAATTGAACAGTCCAAACCCTGGGATACAAGAGGTATTTCTGGAGTTTATTCTTTTTTGAAAAAGTTTTGGAATCTTTTCTTTGAAGATGACAAATTAACTTTAACTGAAGATATGCCTTCCGAAGAATCTTTAAAATCACTACATAAAACAATCAAAAAGATTAATGAAGACATTGAAAAACTCAGTCTAAATACATGTATAAGTTCATTTATGATTTGTATAAATGAACTTAGTGCATTAAAATGTAACAACAGGTTAATACTTGAGCAATTACTTGTTTTAATTTCTCCTTTCGCTCCTCATTTTGCTGAGGAACTTTGGAGTCAAATTGGAAATACAAAATCAATAATTGATGAAAAATACCCTGAATTTGACAAAAAATACTTAATTGAATCTGAAAAGAATTATCCAGTTTCTTTTAACGGTAAAACAAAATTTACCATAAACTTATCTTTGGAATTAGATGCTAATGAAATTGAAAAAATTGTCTTGTCCAATGAGAAAACAATATCAATCCTAAACAATACAAGACCAAAGAAAGTTATTGTAGTCCCCGGTAAAATCATTAATATAGTTGTATGATAGATCCATTTCATGAATCAATTGGAATTATAGCTGCAATTCTTACAACTTCAGCATTCATCCCGCAAGTTTATAAAATTTATAAAGAAAAGAAAGCTCAGGGTGTTTCTCTTACGATGTACTTGATAATGTTTGTTGGTGTTTTATTATGGTTAGTATATGGGATTTTAATAGGTAGTATTGCAATTATAGTAGCTAATAGTGTTACTGCAATTTTACAACTCTTTGTTATTATTTTTAAGTTAAAAAATTGATAATTTTTTTTTCAATTAAACTGTTTATTTAATTTTATAAAAAAATAGATTTATGGATATTCTTTTCTATGGCGATTTAAATTATTACCTAATTTTTATACCATTTTTGTTACTAAGTTTCTACGTATCAAACAAGTTAAAATCAAAATTTAAAAAATTCTCTCAGCAAACATTATCAGCAAATCTGTCAGGTAAAGAAATTGCTGAAAAAATGCTAAGTGATCATGGTATTTATGATGTCAAAGTAATTTCAGTAAAAGGCCAGTTAACAGATCACTATAACCCTCAAAAGAAGACTGTTAATCTCAGTCAGAGTGTCTATAGTGAAAGAAATGCTGCTGCTGCTGCTGTTGCTGCTCATGAATGTGGCCATGCTGTTCAACATGCAAAAGGATATGAGTGGTTAAGAATGAGAACTATACTAGTCCCAATGGTAGGTGTTACATCAAATCTTGCTATGTGGGTCTTATTCATAGGGATTATTTTAATGCAAACATCTCCTATACTAGGTCAAACTGCGGTTAGTATTGGAATTCTTGGTTTTGCTTCTGGAACATTATTTAGTTTAGTAACTCTTCCTGTTGAATTTGATGCTAGTAAGAGAGCTATTTATTGGCTCGAAAGAAAAAGAATCGTAAATCAAAGAGAACTAGTACAATCTAAAGAAGCCCTTAACTGGGCAGCTGGTACATATGTTGTTGCTGCTTTAGCATCAATTGCTAACCTAGTGTATCTATGGATGAGGTTTGGTAAAAGAAATTAACCTTTTATATATCTTTCAATTGCCATTGCCATTGAAGGTGCAACTTCTGTAGGTGCCTTAATATCAATTCTAAGTTTTTTTCCAATTGCTGCCTCTTCGGTTGTATTTCCATAGACAGCAATAAGAGTTTTATTCTGTTTAAAATCAGGAAAATTTTCAAATAAAGATTCAATACCTAGTGGACTAAAAAAAACAAGTACATCATAGTAAACATCACTTAAATCAGATAAATCTGAAACTACAGTTTTAAAAAGCTGTGCTCTTTCCCATGAAATTTCAAATGAATCAAGTGTATTTACTATATCTGGGTTAAGACTACCAGAACTTGGAACTAAAAATTTTTCTCTATGAAATTTTAGAAAGGTTGCCTCAAGATCTTTAAAACTATTATTACCTACATATATTTTACGCTTTCTGTAAACTACATATTTTTGCAAATAGTAAGCTACAGCTTCAGATTGACAAAAATATTTTGTTTGATCAGGAACTTTAAATCTCATTTCTTCAGCTATTCTAAAAAAGTGGTCTACAGCGTTTCTGCTAGTAAGAACAATATTCTGAAATTTTGAAAAATCTACTTTTTGAGCTCTAACCTCCTTTGCTGTTAAGCCTTCAACATGAATAAATGGCCTATAATCAACCTTGATCTTATGCTTTCTAACTAGTTTTGAATAGGGTGAATTACCATTAGTAGGTTCAGGTTGAGAAATAAGAACGGTTTTAATACTCATATTTAATTAGTTTTCATAAACCTATAGAATATAACCATATCCAAGGGGCTAGTTTGAAGGCACAAAGATACAAAATAAAATACATTACCTCCTTGACCTCAAGTTTAACAAAATAGCTTAAATAGTTCTTTGTTTGAAAAATAAAATGTAGAAGAAATAATACTAAAAATGTAATATAAAGATATTTGACTTCGTAGGAGGGATTTAAATTATATATTACAAAATTAAGAAACAGTAATGATCCAATAATAATGTTTATAATAAAGTTTTTATAAAATAAAAACTTAAGCTTGGAGTTTATAAATAGATCTAAAACAAATCTGATTACTAGAAATCTTATTAAAATAGTAATTAATATGAGTGAACTAAATTTAAAATAACTCAGGAATGATTCATAACTTAATTTATTTGACTTAAAGTCTCCTCCTTCATACCAGGCTCCGAAATAAGAAATAATTACACCGTTTATAAGTAAAAAAAAGAATATATAGAAATAATGAAAATAGTTAATTACTGATGTTCCTGAACCTGAAATACTAAGATCATCAGAATTATATGGTAATAGAATATTACGAAAATGATAACCAAAACTTCTAAATAAATAAACTAATTTTACTCTTTGAAATATTTGGAATAAAGAAAATACCAATAATACAAATAGAACAAAAAAACTGGTGATATCTTGATTTTGAATCATATTTTAAACAAAACTATGGAATAACTGCTATAAATAATGAAATACAATAGTTTAATTATTATACCTACATACAATGAAGCAGAAAATATTGAAGCTGTTATTAAGAAGGTAATAGATCTAGAGGATAAAAATGATATTCTTGTAATAGATGATAATTCTCCTGATGGAACTTCTGAAATAGTTGAAAATCAAAAAAATATTCATAATAACAGAGTATTTCTTATAAATAGAGAAAAAAAATCTGGATTAGGTTCTGCATATAAGGCAGGATTTAAATGGGCACTAGAAAACAACTACTCCTATATCTTTGAGATGGACGCTGATATGTCACATGATCCGAATGAGATTAAAAACCTTAAAATTCAATTAATTCAAAATAAATATGATGTTGTTGTAGGATCTCGATATATTGAGGGTGTTAGTGTTGTTAATTGGCCTTTATCCAGAATCTTTCTTTCATATGCTGCAAACTTATATGTTAGGATAATTACTGGTATGCCAATAAAAGATGCAACATCAGGTTTTGTCGGTTATACTAAAAATGCATTAAGTTCAATTGAATTAAGTGAAATAAAATTTAATGGATATGCATTTCAAATTGAAATGAAATTTAAACTTTGGAAAAAAAATTTTAAATTAAAAGAGCATCAAATAATTTTTGTCAATAGAAAATTAGGTAAATCAAAAATGAATCACAGTATAATTCTTGAGGCAATTTTTGGAGTTATTAAATTAAAAATTAATTCTTTTTTTAAGTAGAATGGGTAAACTATTAATAAAAAATGCAACTGTAATTACCGAAGGAAAAAGATTAGAAGAAGATGTATTAATCGAAGGTGAAGTAATATCCTCGGTATCAAAAAACATACAAATAGATTCAGATACTGAAGTAATAGATGCTGACGGATTAATTCTTATTCCTGGTATGATTGATGATCAAGTACATTTTAGAGAACCTGGACTTACACATAAAGGAAATATTTCATCTGAATCAAAAGCAGCAATTGCAGGAGGTGTGACTTCATATATAGAAATGCCAAACACAAGTCCTAATACTACAACAATTGAGGAGTTCAATAAAAAGATAAGTATAGCATCAATTGATTCATACTGTAATTTCTCTTTTATGTTTGGAGGTACTAATGACAACCTAGATGAAATTAAAAAAATAGATCCTACTGAAGTTGCTGGTATAAAACTATTTCTTGGCTCATCAACAGGAAAAATGTTAATAGATAATTTAAATTCTATAGAAACAATTTTTTCATCAACATCTCTGCCAATATCTGCCCATTGTGAAGATGAACAAACAATTAAAAATAATTCAAAAAAATATAAAGAAACCTATGGTGAAAATGTTCCAATGGAATGTCACCCAAAGATTAGAAGTGTAGAGGCATGTTATAAAAGTTCTAAATATGCTACTGATCTAGCAAAAAAAACTGGAGCAAGACTTAATGTCTTCCACATTTCTACTCAAAAAGAACTTGATTTATTTAACAATAAACTTCCTGTTGAAGAAAAGAAAATCACAGCTGAAGTTTGTGCTCATCATTTATGGTTTACTGATAAAGACTATAAAAAATTTGGCTCAAAAATTAAATGGAATCCGGCTATAAAATCTCAGAGTGATAAAGATGCGCTTTGGAATGCAATAAAGGAAGATAAAATAGATATTATAGCTTCAGATCATGCACCCCATACAGAAATTGAAAAAGAAAACAGTTACTTTAATTGTCCTTCGGGTGGACCTATGGTTCAGCATACAATTTTATCTTTACTAGATGAATCACCAAAACATGGAGTAAGCATTGAAAAAATTGTAGAAAAAATTTCTCATAACCCTTCAAAAGTCTTTAATATTAACAGAAGAGGTTTCATCAAGGAGGGTTATTTCGCTGACATAGTGCTAATTGATCCTAATTCTCCAACTCTAGTCACAAAAAAATCACTACTTTATAAATGTGGATGGTCACCTTTTGAAGGTGTAACTTTTAGTTCATCCATTCATTCTACAATTCTAAATGGAAGAGTTGTATATTCTAATGGAAAGGTTTACGAAACTCCACATGGTAAAAAACTAGTTTTTGATAGATGAAAAAATATTTGTTAATTATATTTTTATTTATAGGTTGTTCTGATAATGTTCCGGATAATCTTATTAGTAAAGAAAAAATGGAAAACATTATTTTTGATATAATGATCTTGAATGCAGCTAGTGGATTTGATTTAAAAATAGATAATAACTTATTAAGTGATGAGTTGATCTATAAGAAACATAATATTGATAGTTTACAGTTTTTTGAAAGTGAGCTTTATTATTCAAAAAATCCAAGAGATCACTATGAAATTTACGCAAAAGTTAAAATTAGAATATTGAAATCTATTGATAGTTTAAAAAATATTAATTAATGAAAGATTTTATAGAAGAATTGAAATGGAGGGGAATGTTACACGATGTAATTCCTGGAACTGAAGAACATTTAGAGAAAAATAAAACAATTGGTTATATTGGATTTGATCCAACTTCTGACTCTCTCCATATTGGAAGTTTAGTTCCAATTTTTATACTAAAACATTTCCAGAATTCTGGTCATACACCAATAGTTTTATTAGGAGGTGCAACTGGAATGATCGGAGACCCCTCTGGTAAATCTGATGAAAGAAATTTACTTGATAAGAAGGTCTTAGATTACAATGAAAAAAAATTAACTAAACAATTTGAAAAATTTTTAGATTTTAAATCAAAAAAATCTAACAAAGCCATTTTAGTCAATAATTATAACTGGATGAAAAAATTCTCTATAATAGATTTTTCCAGAGATATTGGTAAGCATATAACAGTTAATTACATGATGGCTAAAGAGTCAGTTAAAAAAAGAATTTCAAAAGATACAACTCAAGGAATGTCCTTTACTGAATTTACGTATCAACTTATTCAAGGCTATGATTTTCTGCATTTATATAAAGAAATGAACTGTATGCTACAAATGGGAGGAAGCGATCAATGGGGAAATATAACTACAGGAACCGAGTTGATTAGAAGAAAAGAAAACAAGAAGGTTTTTGCTATGACTTGCCCTCTAATTAAAAAATCAGATGGATCAAAATTTGGTAAGTCAGAGGGGGGTAATATCTGGCTAGATAAAGAAAAAACATCTGTTTATAAGTTCTATCAGTATTGGTTAAATATATCTGATGAAGATGCAGTTAATTACATTAAAGTTTTTACTTTTCTTAATAAGCAAGAAGTTGAAGATCTAATTGATGAGCACAAAAAAGACAAATCAAAAAGACTTCTTCAGAACAAGATTGCAGACTCTATCACATCAATGGTTCATAGTGAAGATGATTTGAAGAATGCGGTTAAAGCATCTAAAGTCCTTTTTGGTAAATCAAGTAAAGAAGATTTAGAATCATTAGATGAGAATACTTTTAATGAGATTTTTGATGGTGTACCTAGCTCATCAATTGGTTCTAAAGAACTTGCTAAAGGAATAAATATTGATTTTTTGTTGGCAAAGGATACCAATTTTTTAAAATCAATGGGTGAGGCCAGAAGATCTATAAAAGAAAATTCTATTTCTGTAAATAAAATCAAAGTATCTGAAAATACTGTAGTCTCAAATAAAGATTTAATTAACAATAAATACCTTCTTCTTCAAAGGGGAAGAAAAAATTATTATTTAGTTATTGTTAAGTAATCATTTCATAAAAATTAATTTTTTTTTCAACTTACATTTAAATTAATTAATTCACTACATTGAGGTAATTATGAAAAAGTCTGACATAAAAATACTGTGTGTTGATGATGAGCCAGATATTTTAGAAATTCTGAAATATAATTTGTCAAACGAAGGATATAATATTTCAACTGCAGCTGATGGAAAGTCTGCAATTGAAATGGCCTACAATATTAGTCCAAACTTAATAATTATGGATGTAATGATGCCTAACATGGATGGAATTGAGGCCTGTGAAAAACTTAGATCTGACGATAAATTTAATGATACAATAATTATGTTTCTTACAGCAAGAGGAGAAGACTACTCCCATGTTGCTGCCTATGATGCAGGAGCTGATGATTATGTCACTAAACCTGTGAAACCTAAAGTGCTTGTATCTAAAGTTAAAGGTCTTCTAAGAAGATTAAAAAAAGTCATTGCCAAGGATATTAATGAGATAGTATTTGATGATATTAAAATAGATAGGGAAAAGTATAAAGTTTATATATCAGATAAGGTATTAAATCTTCCAAGAAAGGAATTCGAATTACTTTATCTTCTTGCTTCTAAACCTGATAAAGTTTATAAGAGAGAAAAAATAATGGAGACAGTCTGGGGAAGTGAAGTTGTTGTCGGAGATAGAACAATTGATGTACATATAAGAAAATTAAGAGAAAAAGTAGGGGATAAGTATTTTAAAACTGTTAAGGGTGTAGGATATAAGTTTGTTATTGAATAATGCCTTCTATTTTTAAGCTTTCATATAATCCACAAGCTTTTAGAACTTCTCTATTAGTAACATTGTTCGCATTTATCTTAGACTTTTTATTCTTCCAATTAATTATACCATCAAACGTTGAGGGGATTAATGTTATAGTACTATCTATATTATACTATTTAATTCTTTTTTTAATTATACGGTATTCAATTGAAATATACATAAGGCTTTACTTAGAAAGAGGAGTTAAGAAAGTTTTAGATGAGTTAAATGAAGAAATTCTAAAAGATAATTATGATGAAAAAGATCTTGAAAAGTTAACTCTTAATTTGATTCAGAAAGCTAGAGAGAGGACCTCTGAAATAAATGTTTTAAAGGATCAAGAAAACTACAGAAGAGAATTCCTTGGAAATATTTCACATGAATTAAAAACACCCCTTTTTACCATTCAAGGGTATATTCTTACTCTTGTTGAGGGAGCTATGAAAGATAAGAAGGTTAGAGATAAATATCTTAAAAGAGCAGCAAAAGGAGTTGAAAGATTAATCGCAATTGTTAAAGATTTAGACCTCATTACACAATTTGAATCAGGTATTAAAACTGTTGATAAAACAGATTTTAATGTTTTTGATTTAATTGATAATGTATTTGAATTGATGGAATTTGAATCTGAAAAGAATACAATTTCTCTAAAATATGATAAAGACTACCCTGAACCCATTTTTGTTAATGCTGATCAAGAAAGAATTTTACAAGTTCTAACTAATCTTGTTGTAAATTCATTGAAATATGGAACAGAAAATGGTTTTACTAAAGTTTCTGTTGAAGAGTATAATAATGATAAGATATTAGTAAAAGTCTCTGATAATGGTGAAGGGATTGATGAACAGCACCTTCCTAGACTATTTGAAAGATTCTATAGAATTGATAAAAATCGTTCTAGAAAAAAAGGTGGATCTGGTTTAGGTCTTTCAATTGTTAAGCATATAATCGAAGCTCATCAAGAACAAATATTTGTTAAAAGTAAGCTTGGAATAGGTACTGAATTTTCCTTTACAATTCAAAAATCAGATTCTAAACAATTAGAACAATAGAAATGAAAAAAGATGATTTTTTTCAAAGGGTCTATCATGTTGTGAGAAGAATACCTTACGGTAGAGTTACAACCTATGGTTTAATTGCAAAGTTCCTTGGATCTTCTTCAAGTGCACGAACAGTTGGTTGGGCATTAAACGCTAGTCATAGTGATTCTTCAATACCTGCCCATAGAGTTGTAAATAGGAATGGACTCTTAACAGGTAAAAATCATTTTAAAGGTTTTGAATTAATGCGACAATTATTAGAGAGTGAAGGAATAATGATAGAAGATGATAAAGTATTAGATTTTGAACAAAAGATTTGGACCCCTAAATAATTAGTATTTTCTTAGGTTTTTTAAGTTATTACTTACTAGTATATTTGTACTAAGTTTTATGGAGCTATCAAAAAAAAATATTTCAAAGACTCTTGAAAAAATTAATATATCAGGTTCAGATGATAACATAGTTTCATCTGGAGTTTTAAAAAACATTCAAGTTTTTGGTGATCAAGTTGATATTGATCTCTCATTAAGTAATCCAACTCTTCAGGCAAGAAAAAAGCTTGAGGTAGATATAATGAAAATTATTCATAATGAGATTTATGAAAAAGCTAAGATAAATATCAACACTAAAATTGAAAAGGCACCAGCTAAAATCTCATCACAATCAAAAAAAATTTCTGGTGTTGACTCAATTATTGCAGTTTCATCAGCAAAGGGTGGAGTAGGGAAATCTACTTTAACAATTAATCTTGCTGCCTCTCTTGCAAAAAAAGGATGTAAAGTAGGAATATTAGATGCAGATATTTATGGTCCTTCAGTCCCAACAATGATGGATGTTGAAGGATATGTCCCAAAGTCGATAAAAGTTAATGATGAGTCCAAGATCGAACCAATTGAAAGTTATGGTGTAAAAATAATGTCAATTGGTTTTTTTACTAAACTTGACCAGGCTGTTGTCTGGCGTGGCCCTATGGCTTCCAAAGCTCTAAACCAAATGATTTTTGATACTAATTGGGGTGATCTTGATTTTCTATTTTTAGATCTTCCTCCAGGCACTGGTGATATTCATCTAAGCCTGGTTCAATCACTTCCAATTACTGGATCTATTATTGTCAGTACTCCTCAGAATGTAGCTCTTGCAGATGCTAGAAGAGGAATAAAAATGTTCCAGCAGGATAGTATATCAGTTCCGATTCTTGGCTTGGTAGAAAATATGGCATATTTTAAAACAGAGGATTCTGAAGATAAGCATTATATTTTTGGAGAAGCAGGAGTTAAATACCTCTCTAAGGATTTAAATATTAATTTTTTAGGAGAGATACCCTTAATTAAAAGCTTAAGAGAAGCTTCTGATTTTGGAAGGCCTGCATCACTTCAAGAATCAACTGAAGCTTCAAAAATATTTGATGATATCTCCAAAAATGTAGTTGAACAATTATTAATAAGAAATAAAGAATTACCACCAACAAAAATTGTTGAAATAACTAATTTAGTTGGATGTTCTGCAATTAAAAAATAATGACAAAACTTGAAGAAAAAATATTAGCAGCATTAGAAGAAATCAGACCATTTCTAGTTCAAGATGGTGGTGATATCTCATTAGAATCAATTAATAAATCAACTGTTAATATTAAATTACATGGTGCATGCGCTAATTGTAAAGTAAACCAAATGACCCTAAAGCTGGGTGTTGAAACAACAATTAAAAAATATGCTCCTGAGATTAAAGAAGTTAAATCTGTCTTACCTCTCTCTAAATGATTAAAACAGATATATTAATTATTGGTGCTGGTCCTACGGGATTATTTGCAGTATTTGAAGCTGGTCTATTAAAGATGAAATGCCATATTCTTGACTCTCTAACACAGCCAGGTGGTCAGCTTACTGAATTATATCCAAAAAAACCTATCTATGATATTCCAGGATATCCGGAAATAATCGCAGGTGACTTGATTGAAAATCTTCTAGAACAGATTAAGCCTTTTTCTCCCTCATACACTTTAGGTGAGACTGCTGAAGGAATTGAAAAGATTGATGATGGATCATTTATTGTTTCAACCGACAAGAAAACTAGAATAAATGCAAGTGTCATAGCAATAGCTGGAGGCCTTGGAACCTTTACACCTAGAAAACCTAATATTTCTAATATATCTGATTATGAAGAGAAAGGTGTTCTCTACATGATTAAGAATCCAGATGATTTTCGTGATAAAAATGTTTTAATTGCAGGTGGTGGTGACTCTGCTCTTGATTGGACAATACACCTATCTGAAATTGCTAAGAAAGTAACTTTAGTTCATAGAAGAAATGAATTTAGAGGAGCTGATGAATCTGTAACAAAGGTTCAAGAATTAAAAAATTCTGGAAAAATTGATGTGATAACTCCTGGCCAAGTTACTCAACTTCATGGAGACAAATCTTTAAACTCTGTTTCTATTGATATGGATGGAAAGATAGAAACTTTTAATGTAGACTATTTCATTCCTCTATTTGGACTTATTCCTAGGCTTGGCCCAATTAAAGATTGGGGGCTAAATATTGAAAACAATGCAATAAAAGTGAATAATAGTTTGGATTATCAGACTAATATTGATGGTATATACGCTATTGGAGACGTTAATACATACCCAGGAAAACTCAAATTAATACTTTCTGGTTTTCATGAAGCGGCAGTAATGTGTCATAGTGCTTATTCTAAATTAAATCCTGGTAAGAAAAACATTCTCAAATACACAACTGTAAGTGGTGTGGAAGGATTTGATGGATCAAAAAAAGAAGCCAAAAAGTCTCAAATTAAAAAGATTGATTAGATCTTATTAATGAAGTTATTGAATGGGTCCTTAAATTCAACTCCGTTGTTAGTCCTCATTATAGTTAACTTTTTAAAGCTTTCAAGTCCCCATAATAAGAATTCAATAAAGAAAAGTTTATCCTTTTTATCAATGTCTGGAATAAATTTGTTTAATAGTGAATCTGCATCTTTAACTTTATTAAGAATTGATTCGTAATCCTTATTACTTAAATCATCTCTAAGAATTACTTGATTGACTGTAAACCATTCTAGAATAGAATCATAAACTGATATTTCATCTGGTTTTGTGAGTTTCTCAATTTTTGGAAAATATTTTGTAAATAATGTCTTTACGGCATCTGATATTAAATTATAGGAAACCTGCTCAGCTCCTTCTTCCTCTCCTTCATAAACAAGCTCAACTTTACCATTTATTGAGGAGATAACTGAGTTAAAATCAGACATTCTAATTGACGTTATTTCTTCTTTATTTATTAACATTCTTCTTTCTGCAGAGCTAACTAGGTTTTGTAAACTAGTAATACTCATTCTAGCACTTACTCCACTTTTTTTGTCCACTAGCTCACTTTCTCTTGCTTCAAAAGATACTTGTTCAATAATATCTCTTGCAATCTCTGGTATATGAATTTTTGAAATAGTTTCAGAATTCAATTTTGACTCTTGACTTGTAATTGTTTTTGCAATATCTACAGACTCAGGATAATGAGTTAAAATCTGAGAACCAATTCTATCTTTTAATGGTGTAACAATACTTCCTCTGTTTGTATAATCCTCTGGGTTAGAGGTAAAAATAAATTGAATATCAAGGGGAAGCCTAACCTTGAATCCTCTTATTTGAATTTCTTTTTCTTCAAGTATTGAGAATAAAGAAACTTGAATTCTAGGTTGAAGATCCGGCAGCTCATTTAAAACAAAAATACATCTGTGAGCTCTAGGTATTAAACCAAAATGAATTACCTCTTCATCAGAATAGGATAACTTGAGATTAGTAGCTTTGATAGGGTCTATATCACCTATTAGGTCAGAAACAGTTACGTCAGGCGTTGCAAGTTTTTCGTAAAACCTTTCACTCTTATGAATCCAGTCAATCTCTGTATTATCTCCATCTGATTTGATTTTTTCTAAGGAACTTTTGAAGATTGGATTCAAAGGATCATCATTTGTATCAGAATCTTTAACAATAGGAATCCATTCGTCTAATAGTTCTATACAAGTTCTAGCAAGTTTTGTTTTTGCTTGACCTCTTAGACCAAGAAGATTGATACTATGATTAGATAAAAATGCCCTTTCTACACTTGGTATAACTGTTTCCTCATACCCAATTAATTCGGAAAAAACATTTTTTCCATTTAGCAAATTTGACCTAAGATTATCAGTTATTTCTTGGTTCAAAGTTTTTGAATGGTAACCACTCTTTTTTAATTCTCCTATTGTTTTGTATTTAGGTTTTTTCATTATCTCAATTTTTGTCTTCTATTTTTATCATAATCTTCAAAAATCATTTCACTTAATCCATCAAGACCTGTGTAAAATGCTTTACCGTTATTTACTTCAGAGAATTTTTTTACAAATGTCTGAAGATATGGATCACTAGCGATCATAAAAGTAGTTATTGGAATTTTATTCTTTTTTGCTTGTCTAGCCCTATTATAGCATTGATCTAAGATGAAGTTGTCAAGTCCAGCACTATTCTTGTAAAAGCCATCTTTAGTGAACATACAGCTTGGTTTTCCGTCGGTTATCATAAATATCTGTTTATTATTATTTTTTCTCTTTCTAAGAATATCAAAAGCTAGATCAAGACCAGCAACTGTGTTAGTGTGATAAGGACCTACCTTTAGGTATGGTAGATCTTTGATACTTATTGGTCTTGCCTCATCTCCAAATGATAAAATATCAATAGTATCTTTTGGAAATTTGGTTTTAATATATTCAACCAATGCCATAGCAACCTTTTTTGCTGGTGTGATCCTATCTTCACCATAAAGGATCATGCTGTGACTTATATCAATCATAAGTACCGTACTCATCTGTGAATTATGATTTGAATTCCATACAACTAAGTCATCTTTCTTTAGACTTAAATCATTTTCACCTGAAGATATTATAGCATTTTTTAGACTTTCAGTTAACAAAATTCTATCAAGCGGGTCACCAAATTCGAAATCTTTAATATTTAGATTTTCATCACTTCCAGAAGATGAGTATTTCGTCTTATGATTACCTTTTTTTGTTTTTTTAAGGTTTCCAAATAAGTGTTTAAGAACATGCTTCCTTAGAAGTCTCTCTGTTTTAGAGCTAATCTTTATGCTATCTCCATTTGCTGAAATCTCTTTCCTTATATATCCTTTTTTTAGAAGATCATTAACAAAATCATCAATTGTATAATTTTCATCAGTCAGTTTATATTCTTTATCAAGTTCTCTAAGCCATTCAATAGCTTCATCAAAATCACCAGATGTATGAATTATTAGCTCTTTAAAAATATTAAATAGCTTTTCAAATGGTGATAGTGTAGGTTCTTGAAAAGAACTGAATTTAAAAGCTGACTTTTTCAAATTAATTTACTTTTAGGAAATCCAAATTAAACAAATAATATTCATCCTGGAGTTTATCTTTCTTATATTTAAAGGATTTTTAACAATATTTAAATGATTGAGCAGGATTTTATTTGTTCTGACAGTTTTGAGTCTAGTGGAATAGTTGAGTGGAATTCTCCAAGTAATATTGCTCTTGTTAAGTATTGGGGTAAAAAACAAAATCAAATACCTCAAAATCCATCTATCAGTTTTACTTTATCTAAGTGCTATACAAATACTGTAGTTGAATTTAAGCCAAAAAAAAATACTCAAAATGAAATACATTTCACATTTGATGGAAAGGAAAATCAAGATTTTGAAAAAAAAGTAAATACTTTTATTGAAAGTATTGACAAGTATTTTGGATTTCTAAAAAATCATGATTTATACATAAACTCAAAAAATAATTTTCCACACAGTAGTGGAATTGCATCTTCTGCATCTTCTATGTCAGCTTTGGCATCATGTTTAGTAGATATTGAATCTCAGATTACAAATAATGACAATAATTTTAATCTTAAAAAGAAATCATTTATATCTAGACTTGGATCAGGAAGTGCATCTAGAAGTATTGAAGGTCCAGTAACACTTTGGGGGAAAACAGATGCTTTTAAAGAAAGTTCAGATTTATATGCTGTGAATATTTCACATGAAGTTGATAAAATATTTCTTGATTATAATAATACTATATTAATAATTGATCCTGGTCAGAAAGTGATTTCAAGTTCCTTAGGACATGAGTTAATGAATAAGAACCCATTTTCTAATAAAAGATTTGAAATTGCAAAAAATAATACTGAAAGACTAAAAGATATTTTAAAATCAGGTGAGTTAGATGACTTCATTACTATTACTGAATCTGAAGCATTGATGATTCACTCATTAATGTTGTCATCTGATCCATACTATATACTTATGAAGCCAAATACTTTAGAGGCAATTTATAAAGTATTAGAATTCAGGAGAGAGACTAAACTTCATCTAAGCTTTACATTAGATGCAGGTTCCAATGTCCATTTATTATACCCTAAATCTGAGACTGAAATAATAAAAAAATTTATAGATAATGAACTTCTTATGTTATGCAAGTCAAAATCTTGTATTCATGATCATCTAGGAAATGGTGCTACAAAAATCAGATAATGGATAATAAAAAATTTTATTCAAAAGTTCTACTATTTGGCGAATATGGAGTTTTATCAAACTCTAATGCATTATCCATTCCTTTTGAAAAATTCTATGGTTATTTAAATAAATCAGATTTTTTAAATAATGAAGAAAAGATTTCAAATTCTAATATTCTCCAGTTATATGAATTTATGACTGATTTAGATATTAAGGATAAAATTGATTTTAATTTCTTTAAAAATGACATAGATAAAGGGTTACACTTTGTTAGTAGTATACCTATTGCTTCAGGTTTAGGAAGCAGTGGTGCTCTTATTGCATCAGTTTTTGATTCATATCAAAAAAAAGATAATGTTAATTTAAATGTGGAAGAGATAAAAAATCTATTATCAATTATTGAATCAAAATTTCATGGAAAGTCTTCTGGTCTTGACCCATCTGTTTCACTATTTAATAGTCCAATATTTTATTCCAATAAGCAAATTAAATTGATAGATAAAATTCATTATAAAAACTTTACGATTTATATAATGGATAGTAAAATAAAGTCTTCAACAAAGAAAATGATTGAGGTATTTCAAAATAAAATGAATGAAAGTGAATTTAGATATTTCTTTGACAATAAATACATTATTAATACCAATGAGTGTATTGAATACCTTCTTAATGCTTCAGACTTGTTCAAAGACTCTTTAAAACAATTATCAGAAAACACACTTAATAATTTTAAGGAAATGATTCCAAATCAATTAATAAATATCTGGGAAAATGGACTTAAAAGTGATTCATATTATATGAAACTTTGTGGATCAGGGGGTGGAGGTTTCTTCTTGTTATTTGATTTTAATAACCAAATAGATTCCAGTCTTTCTGACTTTAATTTATATCAGATTTAATAAAATGTATAACGTTATAATTTTATTTGGTGTTAGTGGTTGTGGAAAGTCTCTAATAGGAAATCAATTATCAAAAGATTTACAATTCGAATTTATAGAAGGAGATGATTTCCACTCTAATGAAAATATTAAAAAAATGAAAAATAATATTCCATTAAATGATGATGATAGAGAGGCATGGCTTGATCAAATTAATAATGAGCTAAATAAATTAAAAAATAAAAATGTTGTGATTGCATGTTCTGCTCTAAAAGAGATATACAGAAAAAGACTAGTTAAAGGTATAGTAGCTAAGATAGATTGGTTTTGTTTAAAAGGAACTTTTGATCTTATAGAAAAAAGGCTTGATAATAGAGGTGATCATTATTTTAAGTCAACATTGCTTAAATCTCAATTTGATACAATTGAATATCCTGATTATTGTACATTTATAGATATCATTGAAAGCCCTGAAAAGATCGTTGAAAGAATTAAATCTGCATTGTAAATGAGTGATTTTGGAATAATTGGAATAGGAAGAATAGGAACTAGTATGGCAAGAAATATGTCATCAAAAGGTATTATAGTTTCACTATATGATAAAAGTCATAATTCCTTAGATAATTTAAAAAATGATTATCCAGAATTAGAGTCATCTTTAGTTTTTGATGATATTAATAAATTTATAAGCTCAATTTCCAAACCAAGAAAAGTTTTAGTTCTGGTTCCTTCAGGACCTGCACTAGATGAAGTTATTTCTCTTTTAATACAATATCTTGATTCTAATGATATTTTGATAGATGGAGGTAATACAAATCCAAATGTTAGCTTTGAGAATCATCAAACTATTAAATCAAAAAACTTGTTGTATCTAGGTATGGGAGTTTCTGGAGGAGTTAAAGGAGTTCTTGAGGGGCCTTCAATAATGATTGGAGGAGACACTAATGCCTTTGATCAAGTCAAAAATATCTTTTCTCAAATAACATCTAAAACAATTAATGGTTCAAAAAGTTTTGAATTCTTTGGAGATTCAAATCAAGGCCATTTTGTTAAAATGATACATAATGGTATAGAATATGTTGAGATGCAGCTTATATCTTCAATTTATTATCTAATGATAAACTCTAAAAAATATATGTATGACGATGTTGCAAAAATTTTTAAAAAATGGAATGATATAGATTTAAACAGTTACCTGTTAGAAATATCTTTATTAAAACTTACTGAAAAGACAGATGATAGTTATCTGTTAGATAGAATTGATGATAAGGCTGATGATAATGGTACTGGAAGATGGATGTTAAAACATGCAATTGATCTTGGATGCTCAGTTAGTATGCTAAATTCAGCAATCGACTCAAGGTTTATATCTAATAATAACAACACAAGATCAAAGGCTAATAAATTGATAATTGAAGATAAAAAAGAATATGATATAGACTTTGAATCTTTAGCTAATGCATATAGGTTTTGTAGATTAATAAATTATTTTCAAGCTTTTTTATTAATGGATTCTGCAAATAAAAGTTATGGATGGAATATCAGTATTTCAAATGCACTAAATGTATGGTCAAATGGAAGTATTATTAAATCAAAACTTATCAATAAATTACTCAATGATTATTTAGTTGATAATATTCTGGATGATAAAAACATATTTAATAATCTTAATGAGCTTAAGCCTGGATTAATTGATATTTTAAATACATCATTAATAAATGATGTATCGCTTCCATGTTTTAATGAAGCATTAAATTATTTTAATCAGATTTCAAGTTCTTCTCTAAGTACTAAACTAATTCAAGCTCAAAGAAACTATTTTGGGTCTCATGAAATAAAAATTAATTAAATGAGTATTTATCTTTCATTGATTATCGGTATTTGTCTTTTACTTGTTCAAGTAATAAAATTTAGATTTTCTCCTTTTATTTCATTACTAACATCATCAATTGTAATTGGTCTGCTTTCAGGTCTTGATGGTGAAATAATAATAAATAATATTCAACAAGGAATGGGCAGTACACTTGGATATATTGCAGTAATAGTTGGTCTTGGAGCTATGTTTGGTGCCATACTTGAATCAACTGGTGGTGCAAAAGAAATCACTAGATACCTCTTAAATAAGTTTGGTGAAAAGAAATCTCAGTGGGCGTTATTAATTAGTGGTTTTTTTATTGCAATTCCCGTATTCTTTGATGTAGCATTTATACTTCTTTTGCCAGTAATTTATTCAATTCAAAAGAAGTCAAATAAATCTTTGGTTTATTACGCTCTTCCACTACTTGCAGGTTTAGCAGTAACTCATGCTTTTATACCTCCTACTCCTGGACCTGTTGCTGTTTCTCAAATTCTTGGAGCTGATCTAGGCTATGTAATGTTATTTGGTTTAATTGTTGGTATACCATCAGCTATTTTATCTGGAGTAATTTTTACAAATTTCATAACATCTAAAATTGATTTTAATTCTAAAGTAGTTTTTGATACTGAAGAACTAAAAGTAAATACTACCCCAAGTATAAGATCAGTCTTATTAATAATACTCCTGCCACTTATTCTAATTATTTTTAGATCTCTACTAGATACTGGAATACTAAGTATAACTAATGAGACTGTGTATGAATTTATTAAGTTTATAGGTCACCCTTTCTCAGCTCTAATAATTGCTAATATAATAGCATGGTATTTTCTTGGAATCAGACTTGGGATAGATAAAAAGAAATTAGAGAAAATTGTTTCAAAATCATTTGCGCCAGCAGGAGCTATAATATTAATTACTGGTGCAGGTGGGGTATTAAAACAAATCTTGATAGAATTAAATATTGGTGAATTATTAGCTCAAAGTATTTTTAGTTCATCAGAATTAATTTTAGTTGCATCTTTTTTATGTGCAGTTTTTATAAGAGTTCTTCAAGGTTCTTCAACAGTTGCAATGATAACATCAGCTAGTCTTGTATCTCCATTATTAATAGATAAAATAAATGATCCAATTTCTCTTAGTCTTATTGTAATATCAATTGCATCAGGAGCTTCAACTTTCTCACATGTTAATGATAGTGGATTTTGGCTTGTAAATCAATATCTAGGACTTTCAATGAAAAAAACATTTTTATCTTGGACACTTATGACATTAATTTTGTCTATTTCAGGTTTAATTTTTACTCTTATAATTAGCTTATTATTTTGACGCTATATAAATTGTAGAAGCACCATAAAGTTTTTTTCTTGTTTCAATTTTTTTGAAACCTGTTTTTTTTAGTTTATCAAGAAACTTTTTTCTTGGAGGAAATTTTTTTGTAGAATTTAATAAATAAAGATATGCTTTTGTTTTTCTAGAAAAGATAAAAGCAATCATAGGAATATATATGGTGGTTATTAGTTTATATAGTAATTTAATTATTGGATTTTCTGGAATCGAAGTTTCAAGGATAATAAGTTTTCCATTATTTTTTAAAACTCTGTAACTTTCACTTAACCCCTTAGTAAGATTAGTAAAGTTTCTAACTCCATATCCTATAGATATGATATCAAATTGGTTATCATCAAAAACTAGATTCTCGGCTTCGCATGTTTTTAGATTAATATTATTAATATTTAGCTTGTCAATTTTGTTATGAGCAATTTTAAGCATATTATCTGATACATCAACTGCATCGATAATTGACCCTTTTATTTTACTAAGCTTTATTGCAATGTCCCCTGTACCTGTTGCAATATCAAGAATTTTTTTTGGAGATGAATCTATTGCAATTTCAACTATTTCTTCTTTCCATTTAGAATGATTTTTAAAAGTCATCAAATCATTCATAAAATCATATTCATTAGAAATTGATTCAAAGATATTTTTGATGTATAAGAAATTGGATTTTTCGTTATTTCTCATTTTATCTGATTGAACCTATGTATGAAGCAATTGAATCAATTCCATGCTCATGTAGATTCTTTATAAATGCAGATCCAATTATTGCTCCCTTGGAATATTTTACGACAGTATTAAATGTGTGATTATTTCCAACTCCAAAACCAATTATTCTAGGAGTTTTTAGATTCATTTTTTCAATTCTTTCAAAATAATTTATTTGCTCAGGGCTAAAGGAATTTTTTGATCCAGTTATACTAGAAGAGCTTACCATATAGATAAAACCATTAGATATAGAGTCAATCTTTCTTATTCTTTCATCTGAAGTCTGTGGAGCTATTAAAAACATATTATAAAGATGATTTTCTTCAAATATTGATTTATAATTTGCTTCATAATAATCTATTGGTAAGTCAGGAATTATTAATCCATCAATTCCAATCTCATTACATTTTTTGCAAAAGTTTTCTACACCATACTGAAGGATAGGGTTAAAATATCCCATTATTATTAGAGGAATTGAAACTTTATCTCTAATTCCTTTTAGTTGATCAAATAGGACATTAGTGTTCATTCCATTTTTAATTGCCTTTGTAGAGCTATCTTGAATTGTAGGCCCATCAGCAAGTGGATCACTAAAAGGTAGTCCTATCTCTATCATATCAACACCAGATTCCTGAAGCTTAAAAATAATATCAACTGTATCATCTAAACTAGGATATCCTGCTGTAAAATATATTGACAACAGTTTACCTTCTTCTTTTAATTTTTTGTCAATTCTATTCATTATAATTTAAAATAATCAATGTAAGTATTTAAGTCTTTATCTCCTCTTCCAGAGAAGTTAACAACAATTATATCATTTGGTTTAAAATCTAAATACTTAAATGCAGCAAATGCATGAGCAGTTTCTATTGCAGGAATAATTCCTTCTAGTTTAGAGACTTCTAATCCTGCTAGCATAGCATCACTATCCGTTATCGACATGAACTCTGCTCTTTTGCTTTCTAATAAATGTGCATGAAGTGGACCAACACCAGGATAATCTAAGCCAGCTGATATGGAGTAAGGCTCAACTATTTGCCCATCCTTGGTTTGCATTAAAAGAGTTTTACTTCCATGAATAATTCCAGTTTTACCAAGAACTGATGTAGCAGCACTTTTACCAGACTCAACACCTTCACCAGCTGCTTCAACTGAAATAATTTTTACTTTCTCGTCTTCTAAATAATGATAATATAATCCAGCTGCATTACTTCCTCCTCCAATATTAGCTATTAAATAATCCGGGCTATCAGTTCCTTCTTTTTCAATTAACTGAGACTTTATCTCTTTAGAAACGATTGATTGAAATTTGGCAACCATATCAGGATATGGATGAGGACCAACAACTGATCCAATAATGTAGTGAGTTGTAATAGGATTATTAATCCAATCTCTAATAGCCTCATTTGTAGCATCCTTGAGAGTTTTACTTCCAGATTCAGCTGCAACTACACTTGCTCCCAGCATTTTCATTCTAGCAACATTAGGAGCTTGTCTTTTTATATCAATAGCTCCCATATATATTACACATTCAATTCCTGCTAATGCACAAACAGTTGCTGTGGCAACTCCATGTTGACCAGCACCTGTTTCAGCAATAATTCTTTTCTTTCCTAATCTTTTAGCTAGTAAAATTTGACCAACAGTATTATTTATTTTATGAGCTCCTGTATGGCACAAGTCCTCTCTTTTAAAATATATTTTACATTTATATTTCTCTGACATTCTTTCTGCAAAATATAATGGAGTTGGTCTTCCTACATAATCCTTTAAAAGATTATTATAATCTTTCTGAAAATCAGAATCATTTATAATCTTGTTATAGTTTTTTTCTAATTCGTCAAGGTTTGGAAATAGCATTTCAGGTACAAAAGCACCTCCATAGTTTCCATAAAACCCTTTTTTGTCAACTGTATACTTCATTTTTAATTGTTTCTATAAAAGTTTTTAATTCATCAATTTTTTTCAAATAGTTGTCGTCCTCAAATTTACTATTTACATCTATCCCATAGACAGGAAGATCCATTTTTAAAAGATCAAATAGCGCATCAATAGAGTGAAGCCCTATACCACCACTGATAAAAAAATCCTTTTTTAAATTATATTTTTTTAAATTCTCCCAGTTAAATGACTTGCCAGTTCCTCCAGGAAGTTCTGATTTTGAATCAAATAAAAACATGTCACAATAGTCTTCATAATTTTTTAAAACACCAAAATCAAATTTATCATCAATTCTAAATGACTTAATAACTTGAATCCCACTATCTAATATTTTTTTACAAAATTCAGGTGACTCATCTCCATGTAATTGAACACAAGCTAAATTATGTTTTGATACTTTGTCAATTACAACATCAAAATTTGAGTTAAAAAAAACACCAGTTTTTTTTATTTCAGATTTAAGGTTTGGAGTTTTAGTCTTTACATACCTTACAGATTTTTCCCAAAAAATATGACCGATGTAATCAGGATTTAATTCAGCTACTTGCTGAATATTTTTATCATTAAATAATCCACAAACTTTAAATTTCATTTTCAACCTCTTTTATAAAATTATATGCCTCCTCCATTGGATCAATACTTTTCATAAAATTCTCGCCAATTAAAAATCCTTGATAGCCAACTTCTCTAAGTCTTAAAATTGATTCAACCTTACTAATACCACTTTCAGATATCTTAATAAATTCATCAGGAATCTCTTTATACATTTCAATACTGTTATTTAAATCGATCTCTAAAGTGTCAAGATTTCTATTATTAACACCAATTATATCAATATCATTTCCTGATATTTTTTTCAATTCTTCATAGGTGTGTACCTCAACTAATACTTCAAGACCTAGGCTCTTGGCTAAGGAACTAAAATTCAAAATATCTTCTGAAGTAAGAATTGATGCAATTAATAATATTGCGTCAGCCCCAATTGATTTAGCTTCAAATATTTGATATTCGCTAATTATAAATTCTTTTCGTAAAATAGGAATCTCTGCAAAATTTCTTATTTCAATGATATCCTCAATATCTCCATCAAAATATTTCTTATTTGTAAGGATTGATAATCCAGCAGCTCCAGCCTCTTGATATCCTTTAACAACTTCTGAAATAGTTGATTTGTAATTTATATTAGCATTGGAGGGAGATCTTCTTTTAAATTCACATATTATTCCACTAGAACTTTTTAATATAGACTCTTTTAGAGAAATACATTTTCGAGAAAAAAGAATATTATCTTCCAAAACAGATATTGGTATTTTTGAAGATAAATTATCTATCTCGCTTTTTTTATCAGCAACAATCTTATCTAAAATTTTCATTTCATTAATTCAATAAGTTTCTCAAAGCATCTTAATGCACTTTTACTTTTAATTGATTCCTTAGCAATTTCAAAAGCCTCAATAATTGAAACATTTTTTGACAGTGAAATAGCCATTGAAGCATTTGCGCAAACAACATTTTCTTGTTCATTGGATCCACTTCCATTAAGAACATTCATAAAAATCTTTGATGATGATTCGACATCCTTTCCTCCTTTAATTAAATCTGCATCTATATTGTCTAGATTAAAATCCTTAGATTCTAATATAAATTCATTGGATCTAGAATAGACTTTAGTATTTCCTGTTAAAGAAATCTCATCATATCCATCTAAAGCGTGAATTATATTATATTCAATATTAGTATTCTGGTAGAGGTAATTGTAAATTCTTGCAAGTTCTAAATTGTATACACCAACCATCTGTTTTTTTGGCATAGATGGGTTAACCATTGGGCCTAGCATATTAAAAAATGTTTTTAATCTAAGTTCTTTTCTAACTGGAGCTACATTTTTCATTGCAGGGTGAAATAATGGAGCATGAAGAAAACAAATGTTTGCTTTATCAACAGCATTTTTAATTTTATCATAATCATTCGTAAAATTTATACCTAAATGTTCCAGTACATTACTGGATCCACAACTAGATGAAACACCATAATTTCCATGTTTTGCTACTTTTACTCCACTTCCAGCAGTAACAAACGATGCTAAAGTTGATATATTGAATGTGTCTTTTTCATCTCCTCCAGTCCCACATAGGTCTATAGTGTCAAATTCATCAAGGTCAATTTTTAATGATAAGTCAATTAGAGCTTTTCTAAATCCACTTAATTCTTCAATAGTTATATTTCTAATCATAAAGATTGTTAGAAATGACGATATTTCACTTGTATTTAGTTTACCCTCTGAAATTTGAATAATAATATCACTAGCTTCCTTTTCAGTTAAGGTTTCATAATTTGTCAGTCTATTTAAAATTTCTTTCATATACTTTTTACCCAATTTTTTATCATCTTTTTGCCCTTTGGTGTTAAAACAGATTCAGGATGAAATTGAACACCTCTTACATTATATTTTTTATGTTTTAATGACATTATTTCGCCATTTTTATCTAAAGATGTTACAATTAAATTTTCAGGAATTGGTTTGTCTACAATCCAAGAGTGATATCTTCCAACTTTAATCTTACCCTTAATTCCATCAAAAATTATATCATCTTCTACTACATTGATTTTAGTTGCCACTCCATGATAAACTCTCTCTAAATTTCTAAGTTTTCCTCCAAATGCCTCTGCAATTGCTTGTTGTCCAAGACAAACACCTAAAATATTTTTGCTTTCAGAATAATACTTTAACACTTCTAAAGTTTTGCCAGATTCTGATGGTATTCCAGGTCCAGGTGAAATTAAGATTGCATCAAAATTTTTTATATCCTCAACCTCGAATAAATCATTTCTTTTCACTGTTACATCACAACCTAACTCCTCCAAATAAAACAGAAGATTATATGTGAATGAATCATAATTATCTATTAAAAATATTTTTTTCATTTTATCAACTCAGCTTCAATTAAAGCTTTATCTAACGCTCCTAATTTATTTTGAACTTCTTCTAATTCTTTTTCTGGATCTGAATCAATAACTATTCCTGCACCAGCTTGATAATTTAAAATATTGTTTTTACTAAAGAATGATCTAATAATAATTGCATGATTAAAGTTCCCGCTAAAATCAATAAAGCCAATAGCCCCACCATAGAAGTTTCTATTAACTTTTTCATATTTTTCAATTAGTTCTAATGCTTTATGTTTTGGTGCACCAGAAAGTGTTCCAGCTGGGAAAGTATCTTCTACAACCTGATAAGACTTTATCCCTTCTTTTAATGTTGCAGTTACCTTTGACACTAAATGGATTACATGAGAATAAAACTGAATCTCTCTATTTTTTTCAACTTTAACATTATTTCCACTTCTGCTAAGATCATTTCTGGCAAGATCTACAAGCATTATATGTTCTGAATTTTCTTTTGGATCTTTTGCCAACTCCTTTGCAGTGATTTGATCTTTTTCATCATTTCCGGTCCTTTTAAATGTTCCTGCAATGGGATGTATTTCTGCCTTTCTATTATTAATTACTATTTGGGCCTCAGGAGAGCTTCCAAAAATCTTGTAGTCACCATAATCAAAAAAGAATAAATATGGAGAAGGATTTATAGACCTTAATGCTCTGTAAACATTGAATTCATCACCCTTAAATTTTTGAGTATACCTTCTTGATAGAACAAGTTGGAAGACATCACCTCTTTTACAATGGTCTTTTGCCTTATTAACATACTCAATATATTCCTTATCGGTAATTTCAGACTCAGAATTGCCAATTTTTTTAAAATCAAACACCGAGAAACTTTTGTTATTTAGTATACTTTCAATAGTATCGATATTTGATGATTTTTCAATTGTATTACAAAAAAGATGAGCTTCATGGTTAAATTGACTTATTGCTATAATATTTTGATATAATCCATAATAAACATCAGGTATATCAAAATCTTTTTTGGTTTCTATTTCTATACTATCAAAATATTTAATTGATTCATGACTCATAAAGCCAAACATTCCATTGTTTAGGAATTTAAATTTTGAATTGTCTATCTCAAATTTTTCTATATAATCATGAATTATACTCGAAACTTTTTCACCTTTTTTTAGTTCTTTAGACTCATAATCTCCTCCTGGAAATTTACATTCAACGTTATAGTCTTTAATTTTAATATGACCAATCTGGTTAAAGCATATATATGAGTAATTGTTATTTGCTAGCATATAATCACTGTTTTCAAGAAGAAGGCTATTAGGAAAGATATCTCTAATTTTAAGGTATACTTCTACAGGAGTAATTGTGTCTGCAAAAATTTTTTTGTGATATGTGTTAATCTTTATTTTCATAGCAAAAAAAAAGCCTGTCGTGAGACAAGCTATAATATAATAGTTTTATCCACGAATACTAACATTCATGTGTCCACCACCAGTATGTGTTAATTTTAATCATTTAGGCAAATATAAAATAAAAACAAAATAATCCTACAGAAACAAACCCAATAATAATAAATATAGCTGTCGAGATAAGTTTTAAATGTCTCTTTGCACCTTCCGCCACATCCATTGTTTTAACCGAAGGTTCATTAACATCCTTAAGCTCGTTAATAGATAAAAATGTTGCTGCAATAACTGCACCAGTACATACTAGTCCCATAATAAAAATGAAAGTATCGCCCATCTTATTTATTCAGCATTTGTTTAAAATAACATCCAAAAGAAAGAATTGATGGAACCCAAAGTCCAACAAATAGACCTTCGTCTTTATATCCATAAAACCATAATGATACAGATAAAACAAAAGAAACAAATGCGGCACCTATTAGGAATATATCAGATTTTTGAAAATATTTCATATAAAATTTATTTGCCTCCAAAATACATAAATAGAATTGAATTAAAAAAACTAATCATTAAGTTTTTTTAATATACTATTGTATTTACTTATTTTTAAAATAAAAACTTATGATTGATTTAAGCTCAGAGGAACTTATTGAAAAGCTAAAAAATGATGATAAAGGATGTCTGCTAGATGTTAGATCAGAAGAAGAATTTGAAGAATCACATATTCCTAATGCCAAACTTTTAAATATCCGAAATCCTCAATCATTTATGGATGGTCTTGAAAGAATGGATAAGTCTTTAAACTATTATGTTTATTGTCACTCTGGAGTTAGAAGTGTTCAAGCATGTCAAATAATGAAGACATTTGGATACGAAAATTTATTTAATTTACTTGGTGGAATATCTGAATGGACTGGTGAAAAAAATAACTCTTAAATAAGTTATCTCAGAATTTATTTAATAATTTTTCTCATCTCATACTATTTATTTTATATTTGGAGCTCGTCCAAGTTTAATTGGCATAAATTATTCAGAAATACAATACATTAAAAATTATGGTTACACAAGAAAAATTAGGAATTGATGAAAGAATAAATGAAGCTTTTCAACCAATTTCAAACTTTTGGGAAGGATTGATTCTTCATGAGTTTTTTGGAACAGGTATTCCTACAATCATTTTTTTACTAGTTGGAGGTGCAGCCTTCTTTACATTATATTTTGGGTTCATTAATATTAGAGGTTTTGGCTTGTCATTGAGAACTGTAATGGGTAAATATGATGGACTTGACAAGAAGAGAAAAGATAGTGGAGAGGTAAGTCATTTCCAAGCATTAGCTACAGCTGTATCAGGAACTGTTGGAAATGGAAATATTGCAGGAGTTGCAATGGCAATTGCTATTGGAGGTCCTGGTGCTACCTTCTGGATGATTTTGTGTGGACTACTTGGTATGTCATCAAAGTTTGTTGAATGTACACTTGGTGTAAAATATAGAGATGTTGGTTCAGATGGTACTGTATATGGTGGACCAATGTACTATCTTTCAAAAGGTTTAAAAGAGCGTGGGTTTGCTAAGTTGGGTAAAATACTTGCAGTAATTTTTGCTATACTATGTATTGGCGCATCATTTGGAGGTGGAAATGCTGCTCAGTCTAATCAAGCTGCACTTCAAATGGTTAGTCTATTTGGTCTAAGTGGAGGATCTGCTAGAACAATTGTTGGAATTATAATGATGATTGTTGTTGGAATTATAATAATCGGAGGTATTAAAAGAATTGCTTCAGTTACTGAAAAAATAGTTCCTTTTATGGCAGGTATGTATGTAATAGCATGTTTATATATTATTTTTACAAACTTATCATTTGTTGATGATGCCTTTGCTATGATAGTTAATCAAGCTTTTGCACCTACGGCAGCTGTTGGAGGTTTTATTGGAGTACTGGTACAAGGTTTTAGAAGAGGTGCTTTTTCAAATGAGGCTGGTGCTGGATCTGCATCAATTGCTCACTCAGCTGTAATTACTAGTTACCCTGCTTCTGAAGGATTAGTTGCACTTCTTGAACCATTTATAGACACTGTTGTTATTTGTACTATGACTGCTTTAGTAATAATTATCTTTAATGGTGACAATAGCTTATTTACATATGGAAATCTTGTAGAAGGTTCGTCAGCTGTTATGGTGAGAGGACAAGAACTTGAAGGTGCTGGTTTAACCTCAGCTGCATTTGCTGAATATATTTCTTTCTCTGGACCCTTTCTTGCAATTGCAGTAGTTCTTTTTGCCTTATCAACTATGATATCTTGGTCATACTATGGTCTGCAGTCTTGGATGTATGTTTTTGGTAAAGGAAAAATCTCTGATCTTACATATAAAATATTATTCCTTGTATTTATTGTAATTGGTGCAGCAGGAGATATGTCATCTGTTTGGGCTTTTTCTGATGCTATGATTCTTGCTCTAGTATTTCCAAACATGATTGGGTTATTTATACTATTTCCAAAAGTTAAAGAAGAACTTGCTAAGTATGTTGCTGCAATAAATGGTAAAAATTAATAAGCTTATTTAATACAATTAGTTATATTTGCCTGCGAAATTAATTTTATATGTTAATTATACCTATCAAAGACGGCGAAAACATTGACAAAGCTCTAAAGAGATTCAAACGTAAGTTTGATAAAACGGGTGTTATGAGATCTCTTAGAGAAAGAAAGCAATTTGTTAAGCCATCAGTTGAGCACAGAAGTAAAATTCTTAAAGCTCGTCATATTCAAAGACTTAAAGATCAAGAAAACCTTTAAATAATTCAATAATTTCTTTATACATCGTAATTTAGATGTGTAATGCTTATTGAAAAGTTTATTGAATACCTTAGAGTAGAAAAAAATTACTCAAACCACACAATTACCGCTTATAAGACTGACTTGAATAATTTCAATGATTTCTTAATCCAATCTGATATTAAAACCAAAATGGAAAATATCGATTACAAAGTTATTAGATCTTGGATTGTTAAAATGGTAAATGATAACATATCTAATCGCACAATAAATAGAAAGGTATCTAGTTTAAAATCATTCTATAAATTTCTAATAAAAACAGATACTATTAAGTCTTCACCTTTGATTGCCCATTCCCCTCTAAAGCAATCAAAAAAGATTCAGGTACCATTCTCAAAAGAAGAGATTAATACTTTACTTGATAATGATTATTTTGATAATGACTACAATGGAACTCTAAAGAAGACAATAATTTTATTCTTTTATTTTACTGGTGTAAGAAGAATTGAGCTTATTTCCCTAAAATCATCAAATGTTAATCTTGAATCATCTACCCTAAAAGTTATAGGAAAAAGAAATAAAGAAAGGATAATTCCCATTCTTCCTAAGCTAAAGAAATCAATTATCTATTATCAAGAATTAAAATCTAAGAGTTTTAAAAATTTAGACTTAGATCTTCTATTCTTATCAAAGCATGGAAAGCAGTTATCTGAGAAATTTGTTTATAGAACTGTAAACGAATATTTCAATCTTGTTTCACCTAAAGTTAAAAAAGCTCCACATGTTTTAAGGCATAGTTTTGCAACTCATTTAATCAACGAAGGAGCAGATATTAATTCTGTAAAAGAGCTACTAGGTCATGCAAGTTTATCTGCTACACAAGTCTATAGTCATACTAGCATGGAACGCATAAAAGAGGTCTTCCAGAACTCACATCCTAGGGCTAAATAATATTTAAAAATTATTTCTTTTTACTTTGTTGTAGGCAAAAAAAGCATTTATTTTGCAACTGTTTTATATCAAGCCGATATAGCTCAGCTGGCTAGAGCAGCTGATTTGTAATCAGCAGGTCGTGGGTTCGAGTCCCTCTATCGGCTCTTTGAAATTTTGAAATTGGGGAGATACTCAAGCGGTCAACGAGAGCAGTCTGTAAAACTGTTGGCTTCGCCTTCGTAGGTTCGAATCCTGCTCTCCCCACATATTAAGCGGGAGTAGCTCAGTTGGTAGAGCGTCAGCCTTCCAAGCTGAATGTCGCGAGTTCGACCCTCGTCTCCCGCTCTACTTTTTGCCGATATAGCTCAGGGGTAGAGCGTTTCCTTGGTAAGGAAAAGGTCCCGAGTTCAAATCTCGGTATTGGCTCATCTTTTAAACCTGTCTTACCAATTAATATTTCATTTTTTTATATTTGAGTGTGAACAAATTAACAAAGTGGTCTTTAACTGCTGCTTTAGCAGGTTTTCTTTTTGGGTTTGATACAGTTGTAATATCAGGTGCTGATCAAAAACTTCAGGAGCTTTGGAACTCAACTGATATTTTTCATGGGAGTGTTGTAATGGCAATGGCACTATGGGGAACTGTTGTAGGTGCTATTTTTGGTGGTATACCAACTAGAAAAATAGGTAGAAAGAAAACTTTACTTTGGATTGGAATCTTCTATACACTTTCTGCAATAGGTTCAGCATTAGCTAATGACCCAATTACTTTTGCTTTATTTAGATTTCTAGGAGGGGTAGGTGTAGGGATTTCTGGAATAGCAGCACCAGCTTATATATCAGAAATTGCTCCAGCAAAAAACAGAGGTAGGCTAGTTGGTCTATATCAGTTTAATCTAGTAAGTGGAATATTAATTGCATTTCTATCAAACTACCTATTAACTGGAATTGGAGATAATGACTGGAGATATATGATGGGTGTTGAAGCAATTCCTGCATTACTATATACTATACTTGTGCTATCAATACCTAAAAGTCCAAGATGGCTTTATCTAAATGGTCAACAAAAAGAAGCAGAAGACATCATAAGAGCTGCTTACTCACAAAGTGATGCTGATGAGTTAATTATTGAAATTAAAAAAGATAATGAGACAAGTTTAAAGTCAGAATCAATATTTCAAAAAAAGTACAGTTTTATTTTAATGCTTGCTTTTTTAGTAGCTGCATTTAACCAGTTCTCAGGTATAAATGCATTTTTATATTATGCGCCTAGAATATTTGAAGCTGGTGGTTTAGGACAAAGTGCAGCCTTGTTAAATAGTGTTGGTATAGGTCTTACAAATGTTATTTTTACTTATGTAGGAATCTCATTAATTGATAAGTTAGGGAGAAGAAGCCTTATGTATATTGGGTCAATTGGATACATAATTTCACTTACACTAATAAGTCTTTCATTCATTTTAGAATGGGGTGGTGTCGTACTTCCAATTTTTCTTTTTTTATTTATTGCATCGCATGCAATTGGACAGGGAGCTATAATCTGGGTATATATATCAGAGATATTCCCTAACCATATTAGAAGTTATGGACAGTCTTTTGGAATTTCTACTCACTGGGTTTTAGCAGCAATTATTCCATCATTAATTCCATTCCTTTTTGGGTCCATAGGGCCTGGAATTGTATTTGGATTTTTTGCATTTATGATGGTATTACAACTAATGTTTACACATTTTATAATGCCAGAAACTAAGGGTGTATCATTAGAAGATCTTAGTAAGAAATTAATTAAAAACTAAATCTTATTTTACCAAAACATTGCGTATAAGAAGGCTGTTATAAGTAAAACTCCAAATGCTGCAATGTTGAAAGTGCTATCTGTTGAGAATAATTTTTTCGTAAGATTTATTCCTTTTGGATCGTCATTATTACCCTCCAAATAACTGATTATTGCAATAACTGCAATAGTAGCAATACAGGTATACCCCATTTGGTGCATAAATGGAAGATCTATAAAAATAGATGCATCACTCCAGCCTTTTGGAGCAACTTTAAAATACATTGCAATAGGAATCGATAACATTGCTCCCCAAATTGCAGCGTTATTTGTCGCTTTTTTGTAGAATAATCCCATTAAAAATACTGCTAAAATTCCTGGGCTAACAACTCCTGTATATTCTTGAATAAAAATAAATACCTGACCAAGACCTTCAAGTTGTGGTGCAATTAATATTGCAATAATTAGAGCAACAACAACAGTTATTCTTCCAACAGTTACCATTTTAGCATCAGATGCGTTTTTATTGAAATGAGATTTATATATATCCATTGTGAAAATAGTTGAAGTTGAATTAAGCATTGAAGCTAAAGATGATACAATAGCTGCAGCTAAAGCTGCAAGAATCAAACCTTTAACTCCAGCAGGAATGAAATTCTTAATTAACCATGGAGCGGCATTGTCATTTGCAAAGCTGCCGTCTGAATATATAAAACCTGGATCAACTGAAGCTGCAGTAAGCATTCCTGTATCATCTAAATTCATTACATAAGCAATAATGCCAGGTAAAACAACGATTACAGGAATAATCAATTTTAAAAATGCAGCAAAAGCAATACCTTTTTGACCTTCTGCTAAACTCTTCGCAGCCAAAGTTCTTTGAATAATATATTGGTTAAAACCCCAATAATATAGGTTTGCAACCCACATTCCACCAATTAAAACTGCAATACCTGGAAGATCAAACCATGCGTCTCTTCCGTTAGGGGTGATTATTTCACCTTTTGATAATATCATTGAAAATCTTTCAGGTGCTTTTTCAAATACATACTTTAATCCATCAATAACTCCTCCTGAATCTGTTACATTGGTAAGTGCAAAATAGGTCATTAAAAGTCCACCAAAAATTAGGATTACCACTTGAATTACATCTGTCCAAGCTACTGAAGCAAGTCCTCCCCATAGAGAATATGCAAGTGCAAATAAACTTAATCCAATTATACTATTTAATATAATTGACCCATCACCAACACCTACAATAGTGTCTAATGCTTTACCTCCTAGAAATAAAACTGTCGTAAGGTTAACAAACACAAAAAGTGCTATCCAAAACACAGCAAGTATAGTTTTTAAATTAGTGCTGAATCTTTTTTCAATAAACTCAGGTATAGTATAAAGCCCCTTTTCAATAAAAATTGGAAGAAAATATTTTCCAACAACTAATAATGTTATTGCAGCCATCCATTCATAAGATGCTATCGCTAACCCTAGAGCAAAACCTGATCCAGACATTCCAATAAATTGCTCGGCAGAAATGTTTGCTGCAATTAAAGATGCACCTACTGCCCACCATGGCAGAGACTTACTAGCTAAAAAATAATCTTCAGCATTTTTCTGTTTACCCTTTTTGTCTCTTGAAACCCACAATCCTATAGATAAGATTGTAACAGCATATAGACCAAAAATTAAATAGTCTATCAATTCAAAACTTCCGCTCATAAATAAATTTTTAAGTAATGTTTATTAAAAAGAGATGTTGATTCTTTTTAGATGTTTATAAAATTAGAATTTTTGTTTAATTTAAAAAATAATACGATAAAAGATTATTAAGGAAAGAGGTAAAAATAGTATAGCTGTTAAGATTGCTAAAAGAATATTGTTAAGCTTTATAATTATAATTTTGGTTATGATGCTAATGTTTTTTATGCTGGGTATTATTTAGTAATAAACTTTGTAAATTGAAACAATAATTTAAAAATGGATATAAAAGAAATTAAATCAGTTGAGGTAATGCCTGGATTTAAAGGTAGAATTATCCATGGCTCAGATTTTACATGGGTTTATTGGGAGATAGAAAAAGGAGCAAGTCTACAAGAACATAATCATGTAAATGAACAATTAATGCATGTTATTGAAGGTGAGTTCGAATTCACAATTCAAGGAGAAAAAAATATTTGTAAGAAAGGTTCAACATTTTTGATTCCATCAAACGTCCCTCATTCAGGTAAAGCAATAACTGATTGTATATTGATGGACGTTTTTAGTCCAAAAAGAGATGATTTAGGATGAAAATAGATTTAAGTGGAAAAAAAGCACTGGTAGGAGGAAGCAGCAAGGGAATTGGTCTTGGAATTGCAAGACAGCTTGCAGAATCTGGTGCAAGTGTTTGTTTAATGGCAAGAGATAAAAATAAGCTTGAAGAAATTATTAATGAACTTCCAAAAAATAATTATCAAGATCATGAATATTTATTAGTTGATTTTTCAAATTTTGAAAAATTTAAATCTACAATAACAAACTATCTATCAACTAATAGTATAGATATTCTAGTAAATAATACTCAAGGACCTCCTGCGGGTAATTCATTATCTAAAGATATTGAATCATATCAAGAGGCTTTTGATTTATTATTTAAATGTGTTGTTTATACAACATCATTAGTTGTTCCTCAAATGCAAAAAAATAAATGGGGTAGAGTTATAAATGTTACATCAGTTTCCGTAAAGGAACCTCTTAATTATCTTGTTTTATCAAATAGTATTAGATCTGCAGTAGTGGCTTGGGCAAAAAGTCTATCAGTTGATATTGGTAAAGATGGAATTACTATAAATTCTATTTTAACAGGTTACTTTGATACTCAAAGGATTAAAGAGTTAAACAAAGAAAAATCAAAATCTTTGAATATATCTGAGGATGAGGTTTTAGAAAAAATGAAATCTTTAGTCCCAGCTAACAGATTAGGAAAGACTGATGAATACGGATATCTTGTTTCTTTTCTTAGCTCAGATAAAGCCGCATATATTAATGGGGCTTCAATCCCAATTGACGGTGGGCTTTTAAAATCTTATTAAACCTCATTATATCTTCCAGGAGCTAATAACCCACTTACCAATCTAAAAACAGAATGTGGTATAATTTTTAATAAGAATACAATTATTTTCCACGTTTTTGTTGGAACAGATACTTTCTTACCCCTCATCATTGCAGCTACTCCCTCTTCTGCAATCCTTTTTGCACTTTTTTTAAGAAAACCAGGAACGCTGTCCATCTCTGCTTGAACACCACTTGCTGTATGAAAATTTGTTACAGTATATCCTGGGCAAACTGCAGTTGAGGTAATTCCATATTTATTGTAAAAACTTAATGATTCACTAAATCTATTCATGAAGGTTTTAACAGGACCATATAGAGATTGAAGAGACGAAGCAGGTGCAAATGCAGCTACTGATGAGACAATCATAATTTTGCCTCCCCCATTTGAGATCATATCATTTATGTATTTTTTTGTAAGTGCAATAACAGAAGTGCCTAAAACTCTAAGACATTTTTCTTCATCCTCCATTGTATTTTTATGAAAAGCATTTGGTAATGCATATCCAGCATTGTTGACCAGTATATCTATTTTATATTTTTTTTTATTAGTAAACTGATAAATTTCATCAGGTGAATCAATCAATGTTAAATCAGAGGAGAAATAATCACACTTTATATTAAATTCTTGACTCAAATCATTTGATGTTTGAACTAGTTTTTCTATTGTTCTTGCAACTAATATTAAATTAAAACCTCTTCTTGCAAGATCTTTTGAAATCTCGAGTCCTATTCCTGATGTTGCACCTGTTATAAGGGCATAAGAATTTTTCATATCTGCAAATCTAACTAATTAGTTTAATTTTACCCTCGAAATGAAAATTGATATTAGAAGTCTTAGTGAGGATGAGCTTTGTGAGTTCTTTGTAAAAAAAGGTTTTGATAGTTATAGAGGTAAACAAGTTTATGAATGGATATGGAAAAAGTCCTCACATACATTTGATAATATGACAAATATTTCAAAAGACTTAAGGCTTATGCTTGATGAAAATTTTGTAATCAACCATATTGAAGTTGATAAGATTCAAAAAAGCTCAGATGGAACAATTAAAAACGCAGTTAAATTATTTGATGATTATACGGTTGAATCAGTTTTAATTCCAACTGATGATAGAACTACTGCCTGTGTATCTTCTCAAGTTGGATGTAGTCTTGACTGTAAGTTCTGTGCAACATCAAAACTTAAGAGAATGAGAAATCTAAATCCTGATGAGATTTATGATCAAGTTGTCACTATTAATAATCAAAGTCTGCAATATTTTAACCGCCCGCTATCAAATATTGTATTTATGGGAATGGGCGAACCATTAATGAACTATAATAATCTAGTTAAATCTATTGAAAAGATTTCCTCTGATAAAGGATTAAATATCTCTCAAAAAAGAATTGTTGTTTCAACATCTGGTATACCTAAGATGATTAAAAAACTAGCTGATGAAAACCTTAAGGTAAACCTTGCACTGTCTCTTCACTCAGCAATTGAAGAAACTAGGAATAATATTATGCCATTTTCATCTAAATTTCCTCTAAACGATATTAAGGAGTCACTTG
>JAYQTK010000002.1:145000-730332 GCA_038147335.1 Bacteroidota bacterium | reverse complement strand
ATGATTATATTTTAAAAGCTAAAATGCCTTCAATTTTGATAATTTATCAAGAAAAAACACAACAATAAATTGGATGTTTAATCAAAGCTCAATTTTTTGTTTTTCAATTGATTTTATTGCTAAAAATGAGTAAGCCTTTACAACAAGGTTGAGATGTTTAAAACGGGCATCCTTAGTAAAACCATTCTTATATCTTAAGAATATTTGTTGAACTATTACAGCTATTTTGAATAGTCCAAACACAAAATAAAAGACAATATTTTCAATTTTATTTCCAAATTTTTCAGAGTATAGATTAAGAATTTTATTTCTTGTCGGATTATTGCTGTCTAAAGTTATATTAAGACCAACTCCTTTGATAAAATCTGGATCATTATGTTGAATCCAATAAGCAAGAGATGTCCCTAAGTCCATAAAAGGATCACCTATAGTACACATTTCCCAATCAAGTATAGCTTTAATCGATAAATCATTCTCATCTAAGACTAAATTGTCATATTTAAAATCATTATGAATCAGTGAGACATATTTTGATTGAGATATATTAGACTTTAGCCAGTCCATGACTATTTCCATTTCCTTTAATTCTTCTGTTTTTGAATTATTATATCTTTTACACCAGCCATAAACTTGTCTAGAATTATACCCTTCAGGATTTCCAAAATCACTTAATCCAATTTTATTTATATCAAGTTTATGAAGTTCAACAAAGGAGTCTACAAACTGTTCTGCAAGAAAATTAAATTGAGACTTATCTTTAACGATTTGACTATAATTGTTACTCCTTAAGATAACACCTTTAACTCTCTCCATTAAATAAAAATCTGAGCCAATAATATCCGTATTAGAACAATAGTGAATTGGGTCAGGGGTTTTATGATAGTGATCTTTAAGAGAGGAAAGAACTTTAAATTCTCTTGACATATCATGTCCAGATTTTATTTTTGCACCGTGAGGTGGTTTTCTTAAAACGTATTCCTTTTCATTTGACTTAATTAGATAAGTAAGATTAGAGTAGCCTGAGGGGAACTGAAGAATATCAAAACTTTCAATATCAAGATCTATAATCTCTGAAAGATATTCGAATAACTTTGAATTATTAAGTTTTTCATCATCTCTAATTTCTGTAGGCCTATCAATTAATTTTTTAGACATTATTTAATTGAACTTTAGGATTTTTTAAATGACTTAAGAATTAGTCTAGCTAACCTAGTTTTATGAACTTCATCTGCTCCATCATAAATTCTGGCTGCTCTTTCATGTCTATAAAATGATGATAGTATAATATCATCTGTCACTCCTAATGCACCGTGGACTTGAATAGCATAATCAACAACTTTTTGAAGCACGTTAGCACAATAAAATTTGATAATTGAAATCTCAGCTCTTGCATTGGAAGCTCCTAATGAATCTATTTTCATTGCAGTTTCTTTAACCAATAATCGAGCTGCATTAATTTCAGCCCTAGACTCTGCAATCCAGTTTTGAATTGTTTGCTTATCTGAAAGGTAAACTCCATCTTCTAATTCTCTTGAAATTGCTCTTTCGCACATTAGGGTAAATGCTCTTTCACACATACCGATCCATCTCATACAATGATGGATCCTTCCAGGTCCAAGTCTTTTTTGAGCAATAGCGAAACCATCTCCCTCAGAACCAAGTAAATTTGATTCGGGTACAATAACATTGTTAAATTTAATTTCTGCATGACTCTCCCAACCACCACCAGGATGTCCCATTATAGATACATTTCTAACAAACTCAACTCCTTCAGTTTTAGTAGGAACTATAATTTGACTTGCTCTTTTATAGGGGTTTGTCCTCATCAGGATCGGTTACTACCATTACTATTGCAAAGTCTGCTCCATCAAAGCTTGAAGTAAACCACTTGTGCCCATTAATAATATAGTTTCCATTTTCTTTTTTTGCGACTGTACCCATTCTTGTAGGATTTGATCCTGCATAACCAGGTTCAGTCATGGCAAAGCAACTTCTTGTTTTTCCCTCTAAAAGAGGTGTTAAGTAATCTTTTTTTTGTTGAGAAGTCCCTACTTCAATTAAAATTTCCATATTACCAGCATCAGGTGCTTGACAATTAAATACATAAAAACCGTATGGACTTCCACCAAGGATTTCACTAATTTCACCATGTTCTTCAAGCGAAAGACCTATTCCTCCATAATCAGTTGAGATTTGAGGTAACCAAAGTCCCATTTTTTTTACTTTTTCTCGAAGTTCATTGAGTTTAGGAAGTTTTTCATCCCATTCACAGCTGTATATCCATGGCTCTAATGAATAAAGCTCTTCTTTTACAAATTTTACTATTTTATCTTTTAATTCTTCAAATTCCATATTACTAGTATCTATAATTGCTTTAGTTTGGCATTGAATATATTAACGAAATTGTTTCAGCAACACATACAGGTTTTGTTTCTCCCTCTACTTCAAAAATAATTTTAAAAGTATATTTTGCTCCACCCTCAACAGCCTCTATATTTATTAACGAAACCTTACCTCTAAACTTTGATTCAGCTGGTGTAGCATTAGGAAATCTCACTTTTTCTAAACCATAATTTACAGCAAGAGCAACATTATTTAACTTTAGTGTTTGGAAAACAACCTGAGATGCAAAAGACAGAACATGGAATCCATGAGCTATAGTTTTCTTATAAGGAGAATAAAGTTTTGCTTTCTCCTGATCAATGTGTATCCACTGTTTGTCTTGAGTTAACTCTGCAAATGAATTTACTTTGTCTTGAGTCATCTCAAACCAATCTGAAATACCTATTTCTTTATTAAGATATCTATTAAGATCTTCTAAATTTTCTATTTCCGTTGAATAAGATTTTTCCATATTAAAGTTTTAATTTATCATATATCCACCATCTATATTAAAGGTCTCTCCAGTAGTATAGCTAGATGCATTTGATGCCAAGTAAACTGCCATTCCTGATATTTCTTCAGGTTCTGCAGCTTTTCTAATTGGCAGATCTTTTAGCCATGTTTCTAACATCTCCTCATTTTGCCATAAAGCTGAGCTAAGTTTTGTTTTAATTAATCCAGGACAAATTGCATTTGATCGAATTCCATATTTACCCCACTCCTTTGCTTGGGATTTTGTTAGCATACTAATAGCTGCCTTACTAATTGAATATACCCCTAGGCCTTTGTCTGGTTTATGTCCTTCAACTGATGAGATATTAATGATGGATCCTGCATTATTTTCTTTCATATATTTCATAACCATATTTGAAAGCTTAAACGCAGCTTTGACATTAATGTCAATAATTTTATTAAATAATTTATCATCTGCATTTTCAAGTCTATCAAAAACTGGATTAATTCCAGCATTATTAACTAATATATCGATTTTACCATATGTTTTTATTGTTGTTTCAACTAGATTTTTTAGTTGCTCCTCTTCACCAACATGACATTCAACAGCCTCTGCCTTAAAGCCATTTTTTTTAATATTTGTAGCAATTTCATCTACACTTTCTTTTGTCCTACTGCTCAAAACTACACTTGCTCCAAATTCAGCAAAAGCCTCAGCTATTGATGCACCTATACCTCTACTCGATCCAGTTACAATAGCAACTTTATCAGTCAAATCAAAAAGGTTTTTATACTTATTACTCATCTCTAATATTTTTATAACTCTGTAATATACTAATTGATTTAATTTTCTAAACTAAATAGTAAGTAAAAGAAAGAAAAAGATGTTTTCCTAATATTTTAATTGAGTTAGTATTTTTTTAAAGATGAAAATATTCTCATATATTTATTTAAACTGATTGTTAATTTTATACAGATTAATAATTAAAAAACCAACTGATTATGAGCGCAAATCAAGAACTATTTGAATTCAAATTTTACGAATGGGAAGAAAAGTTTAAAGATAAACCTTACCTAAAACAACCTTTTGGTGATGAATGGGAGGAATATACTTGGGGAGAGGTTGGTGATATGGCCAGAAGACTTGCTACAGGACTTAGATCTTTAGGTCTCAGAGATGGTGCTCATATTGGAATTTACTCAAAAAACTGCAGAGAATGGATAATTTCAGACTTAGCAATTGTTATGGCAGGCTACGTGTCAGTTCCTTTTTTTCCTTCTTTAAATGGAAAGGAGCTATCATATATAATGGAGTATGGTGATGTTGACGCACTTTTTTTAGGAAAAATTGAAACATGGGATGAAATTAAAAATGATTTGCCAGACGATATGCCAATGATAACATTCCCACATTATAAGGGGTGTTCTGAGGTAACAAGAGGCTTTAAGTGGCATGATTTTATAAATAGTCATGACCCAATTCAAAATCCAAACAAACCTAAATTATCAGATCTGTGGACAATAATCTTTACATCAGGTACTACTGGTAATGCTAAAGGTGTAATGCTCACTTATCAAGCAATCGATGGTATTAAGGTTGTATTAGATGACCCGAATAATCCTTTAGGAATAAAACATGATGGAAATAACGATTTTATATCTTATTTACCATTGAATCATATTTTTGAGAGAGTTGTAATTGAATGGTGTTCTTTCAGGTATGGAGGTATTATTTCATTCGTAGAATCAATTGATACTTTTGGTACAAATTTAAAAGCTGTTCAGCCTCATGTTTTCGCCGCTGCACCTAGAGTATGGACTAAGCTGCAAGTAGGAATTCTATCTAAGTTTTCTCAAAAAAAGTTAGATCTTTTACTTAGTATTCCATTATTGTCAGGAGTATTTAAAAAGCTGATTAAAAAAGGTCTTGGATTTACGAGAATTAGGATTGCTGTTTCAGGATCTGCTCCTATGCCAGTTGAGTTAATTGAGTGGTTTAGAAAAGTTGGTATTTATATAACTAATGGGTATGGAATGACAGAGAATTGTGCAATTTGTAGCTCTGTAGATGGTAAGGACTTTGAAAAATTACATACTGTTGGTAAGCCACAAAAAGGAGTTGATCTAAAAATTGATGAGGAAACTGGTGAAATTTTAATGAGGGGGCCTTTTGTAATGACTGGTTATTATAAAAATCAAGAACTAACTGAGCAAACACTAAGGGGTGGTTGGCTTCATACTGGTGATAAAGGATTTTTAGATGAGGACAACTATCTTCATATTACTGGAAGGGTTGCAGATAGCTTCAAAACATCAAAAGGGGAATACATTGAACCATTAACTCTAGAACAATATTTTGTTAATATTAATGAGATAGAAGAAGTTTGTGTTGTTGGACTAGGTATTGCTCAACCAATTTGTCTTATTCAATTATCTGATATAGGTAAAAAGTGCTCAAATGAAGAAATTTCAGAGATGTTATCAAGTAGGTTAGATGAGGTAAACAGTGAACTTGTCAATTATAAGAAGATCTCTACATTAATTATAGTAAAAGATGAATGGACTCAAGAAAACGGTATAGTTGGTCCAACTCAAAAACTAAAAAGGGGAAAAATTCAGGATAAATATTCAAATAACTATCTAAAATGGCATGAATCTGATGAAAAAATCATCTTTGAATAACCCCATTTTTCAGTAAATAAAACTTTTCAAAATAACTGCTGGCTTAATTTTCTATTTGTCAGATGGAAAAATTTATATTAACTTCAACTTTAAATCAGATTAAGTTTAGTAGCGGGACATTCAAAAAATCAACAATTCCCAACACTTTTCTTGTCTTAAAAACAAATAAACTAGTTAGACTTAAGAATTAACTTTCGTATAACAAAACCTAATTAATATGAAAAATATTTTAAATAAGTATTATTTAGCCTTTATGGCTGTAATTCTGTTTGGTAGCGTTTATTCTCAAACTCAAATATCTGGTTCAGTAGGTGACTCAGAGACTATGAGTGGTATACCAGGAGTAAATGTTGTCATTGATGGAACAAATATTGGGACTGTGACTGATTTTGATGGGAACTTCTCATTGAATACAAGTCAAGATCTCCCATTGACAATTGTTATTAGCTATGTAGGATATAGCGCAGAACGTGTTGAAGTAACTTCAGCTAATCAAGATATTAGCGTAATGTTATCAGCAGGGCAAAACCTTGAAGAAGTTGTTATTTCAGCTTCTAGGCGTGCTCAAAAAGTAACTGATGCACCTGCCTCTGTTAGTGTGATTTCTTCAAGACAAATTGAAAACTCTCCACAAGTAGCAGAGCCAACTAGAGTTCTTGTGTCTGTTCCTGGTGTTCAAATACAACAACAAACTGCTAACTCTCTGAATCTAGAAATGAGAGCTGGATCAGGAACTTTTGGTACATCTACATACGTAATGAGAGATAACAGAGGTTTAATAACTCCAGCTGCTGGAACTTTCTTTAGTTTCCAACAGGGACTATCTAATTTAGATCTTGCTTCCGTTGAGGTTGTAAGAGGTGCAGCAGGTGTTTTATATGGACCTGGTGTTACTTCTGGTGTAGTTCACTTCAGAAGTAAAAGTCCTATAGACTATACAGGTACCTCAGCATCTTTATGGGCTGGAGAACTAAACACTGTTGGATCTGAATTTAGAATTGCTAGAGCAAATGACGATAAGACTTTCGGATGGAAAATTAATGCTAGAGTTAATTCTGGTGATGATTTCGTTTATGATGATGAATCAGAGTTAGCTGCTAATGGTATTCCAATGAATAACATAATTAGACAGCCTGTTATTACAAATAAATATGTTGATCCTGTTCTTTCTCAAAATGGTACTGTACTTTATGACTTTACTGGAGGAAATGCAATTATAGACAACTATAGTAATGTTGCTTTTGATACAAATCTAGAATGGAGACCAAGTGATGATACTAACTATCAAGTTAGTGCAGGTATGAGTAATGGTAGTGGTTTATTCTTTCAAGATCTAGGTATTGGATATGCTGACGGTAACACATATTGGGGACAAGTTCAAGCAACAATGGGTAATTGGTATGCACAAGCATTCATTGACCATAATGATGGTGGTGGAGATGATAACCCAACATTCTTATATGGTTCAGGTTTTCGTCAGGTTGCAAAAAGAACGACTATAGAAGCACAAATACAGTATAACTTTGATATGCCATGGTTTTTTGACTCAGAATGGACAGTAGGATATGATTATAGAGATACTGATTCTGATTCTGAATATACTTTATGGGGTAGAAATGAAGATACTGATGACTATATAACTAATGGTTTATATGGTCAGGGTACACTTAATCTATCAGAGAAAGTAGACTTAGTGGTAGCTGGTAGATATGACCAGGCAAGTTTTATAAGTGCTGGAGAGTTTGCTCCGAGAGCTGCTCTTGTATATAAGCCTTCAGAAACAACTACTTGGAGACTATCTTATAACAAAGCCTTATCTGGTCCTTCTGCTCTTCAAATGTATATAGACTTCCCGGTAGCTATACAAGCTCCTGGAATTTTAGATTCATGGTTAAGTGGTCAAAGCACTCCACAGCGTTTTGCTGATCCATCAAGTCAAGTAATTGATTTAGCTGGTTTACCAATTGATATTCCAGTATCTGCTGCAGGTGGTGGATTACCATTGGCAATTCCTTATGGTGCTGTTGCATCTGCCTCTCTTGCAGGTTTATATGCGCAGGCTCCATCTTTACAACCATTATTAACTCCGTTTTTTGCTAGTTATGCAGGTCCACAAGGTGGTTCAGGAATTTTAAGTCCATATGACCCATTTGATCCTTCACAAACTACTGGTAATAGAAATACAAGAACTGGAAGATTTAGTTCTGTAGAAAACTTTGAAGTAGGAGTTACAAGTTTTCTTAGTAAAAAACTAAGAGTAAGCGCTGATTTATACTCATATGTTAACACTGGTTTCACAAACTTTAATGCAATTGGTGATGTATATGCTTTAGTTGGTTCAAATATTCCAGGAGATCTAGGAGCAGCTGTTGCTGCAGATGCTACTGCATATGTTACTAGCACGTTAACTGCTGTTACAACTCAGACTTATCAAGGTCTTGCTGCACAATTAGGGTTACCTTACAGTGTTGTTGCTTCAGGAGCACTTGCTGGGGCTGGTATACCTTCTCTTCAAGCTTCTATTGCAGGTGGGGTAGCTCAAACTTTAGGTGGAATTAACTCTGCTTTCCAAGCAGGTGGTCAAGGTTTTGTTGGTCAATTAGGTCCATTATTTGGAGCTATAGGTGCTGTTGAATCTGATAGAGTTCCTCAAGGAGATGGAATTACTCACATTACAACTGGATATATTACTCAGGGAGATGCTAAAAGATCTCACTTTGGAGGTGATATAAGTATAGATTACTTTGCAAATTCTGATTTAAGACTATGGGCAAATGCTTCATGGTTAAGTCAAAATGAGTGGATTCCAGGAGAAGATAATGATGATGATTTACTTAATACATCATACCTGAATGCTCCATTATGGAAATACAGAATAGGTGCTGATTATACTCCTCTAACTGGTTTTAACTTCTCAGTTTCATTCCAGCATGATGATAAATTCAGATCAGTTCAAGGATTCTGGAACGGTATGGTAGAAACTAAAAATTTAGTTGATGCAAGTATTGGTTATAGGTTTAGTCCAAGCTTTAGACTTGATGTCTCTGCGACTAACCTTACAGATAATCCATATAAGACATTCCCTAATCTACCAACAATTAGAAGAAGAGTACTTGGTAAAGTAACTTTCAACTTCTAATTAATCACAATTTTATCATAAAAAGAGCAACTTTGGTTGCTCTTTTTTTTTGGATAAACTTTTATGTAACTATATTTGAAGCATAGCAGCTGCAATGAAAAAAGTAGGTATTGACTCTATATCATATTATGTTCCATCTCTTTATGTAGATATTGAGGAATTGGCTGAGAAAAGAGATATTCCAGCCGAAAAGCTAGTCAATGGATTAGGGCTAAAAAAGATGGCTACTCCTGATTATGATGAGGACGCTGCATCCATTGCTGCAAATTCACTTTTTAGACTGATTTCGGAAAACAATATTAATCCTAAAGAAATTGGAAGAGTTTATCTAGGAACAGAGAGTGGTGTTGACTCCTCAAAACCAACATCATCTTATGTTGTTGAAATTCTTGAAGAAGTATTTAAGGATAAATATGGGGAAAGATGTTTTATGAACTGTGATATTGTTGATCTAACATTTGCTTGTGCAGGCGCTGTAGATGCTCTTCAAAACTGCTGTGATTGGGTTAGAAATGGTGATAATAGAAAAGCAGTTGTTATAGCATCAGATATAGCGAAATACGAGCTTAACTCAACCGGAGAATATACACAGGGTGCTGGTTCAGTATCTATGCTTATCTGTGAAGAGCCATCCATCATTTCATTTAATGGCTCTTGGGGAGTATCAACAAAAGGTATTGGTGATTTTTTTAAACCAAGGAGACAATATAAAAAGACTAATATTTTAATAGAGGCAGCAAAAATTCTAAATAAAGAAGTATCCCAAGAAGAAGCGGAAGTATTATTAGAAAGTTCTCAATCAAAATTCTGGTCTGATACAAATGATATTATTGAAGTATATAAGGAAGAGCCTATTTTTGAAGGTCAGTTTTCTAATGAGAGTTATAAGGCGAGAGTTTATGAAGCAATTGAAGATTTCAATAATCAAAATGAAAGAAATATTTTAAAAGAATGGGAAAATATAATTTTTCATCTTCCATATGCATACCATGGTAGAAGAATGATAACTGATAAATGGATAGAGTGGATGGAAAAAAATGGAGATTCTGAGCTTATATACTCTGAAGTAGGTAATCCTAAGTCTGAGATAGATAAAGATTGGATAAAAAAAGTTTCAAAATCTAGTGTTTATAAAAATTTTGTTGAGCAAAAAATTGCTCCTGGCGAAAAGGCATCCTCTGAGATTGGAAATATGTATACCGCCTCAATTTTTATGTCATTAATTAGTTCCCTGGTTGAAGCAGCGTCAAATGATAATGAATTTGCTAATAAGAAGATTGGGTTTATTAGTTATGGTAGTGGTTCTAAAGCAAAGATTTTTGAAGGCACCGTACAAACTAATTGGAAGGATAAAATTGAAAGAATTAAATTATTTCAAAATCTAGATTCTAGAAAAAAGATTAGCATAGATATCTATGAGCAACTTCACAAAAGAAAGGTTTCATCAAATATTAATAACAACCAAGGAATTATCAAGTTGAAAAATATTGACAAGGGTGAGTTTACTGAGGGTCTTAGAAACTATTTTAAATATTGATTGAGACATGAATATATTAGTTTGTATTAGTAATGTCCCTGACACTACCTCAAAGATTAATTTTACTGACAGTGACTCTAAATTTGATAAAAATGGAGTCCAATTTATAATCAATCCTAATGATGAGTTCGGTTTAACAAAAGCTGTATGGATGAAAGACTCAAACAATGCATCAGTTACTGTGCTTACTGTAGGTGATTCCTCTGCTGAAGCTATCTTAAGAAAATGTCTTGCAATTGGAGCTGACAAAGCAATAAGAATAGACTGTGAAGCAAAAGACGCTTATTCTGTTGCTAAAGAAATTGTTTCTCATTGTGAGAGTGTTAAATACGATTTAATAATATGTGGTCGTGAGTCTATTGATTATAATGGTGGTCTTGTGCCAGGTTTACTAGCTGGATATTTAAATTATAATTTTATTACTAATTGTGTGAGTCTAGAAGTTGAATCTGAAAAAGCAAAATGTGCTAGAGAGATTTCTGGTGGAACAGAATATAGTGAATGTGATCTTCCTTTAGTTATCGGTGCTCAAAAAGGATTGGTTGAGGAAAGTGATTTAATAATTCCTAACATGAGAGGTATCATGATGGCTCGTCAAAAACCATTAGATGTAAATAAAGCTCAAAACATAAATAGTAGAGCTATTGATAAGAAGTTCTTTAAACCTGAAGAAAAAAGTGAAGTTAAATTGGTAAAATCAGATGAACTTGATAAGTTAATTGATTTACTAGAGAATGAAGCAAAAGTAATTTAGAAATATGTCAGTATTAGTATACTCAGAATCTGAAAACGGTAAATTAAAAAAATCATCATTTGAGACTGCATCATATGGAAAGGCTCTAGCGGAAAAATTAGGATCTAAGCTCATATGTGTAAGTTTTAATTGTTCTGATTCAGAATTATTAAATAAATATGGAGCAGATAAAATAATTCATGTTGAGAGTAGTAGCCTAAAGGAATTTACTGCCAAGACATACTCTCATGCATTATCGCAAGTTATTGAAAATGAAGATGTTTCAGTAGTCATACTTTCTTCATCCGCGGACGCAAAGTATCTTGGTGCTTACCTGGCTGGAATTACAGACTCTTCATATGTATCAAATGTTGTTGAGCTTCCAGAAAGTTTAAACCCATTTATTGTTAAAAGAAGTTGTTTCACAAATAAGGCATTTTCTTCTACAGAGATTAATGGTGGTTTAAAAATTATAAGTATTTCATCAAATTCATATGGGATAGAGGAAAACAATGGTGATGGAATTATAGAGAATTTAGATTTAAATGAAGTGAGTACAACATTTAAGGTATCAAATGTAGAGAAGCAAAGCGGTAAAGTAACAATAGCTGATGCTGATATTGTAGTATCAGCTGGAAGAGGTCTTAAAGGACCTGAAAACTGGCATATGATTGAGGAATTAGCGGATGTTCTCGGAGCTGCAACAGCATGTTCAAAACCTGTTTCTGATATGGGATGGAGACCACATAGTGAACACGTAGGACAAACCGGTAAGCCTGTCGCATCTAACCTATATATAGCAATTGGAATATCTGGTGCAATTCAACATCTTGCTGGTATAAACTCTTCAAAAGTAAAAGTGGTAATTAATAGTGATCCTGAAGCTCCATTTTTTAAGGCTGCTGATTATGGTATTGTTGGTGATGCTTTTGAAGTTATTCCTGAGTTAATCAATAAACTTAAAGCCAGACAATAGTTTATTCTGATTAAATATTTTTTTTAATAATTTTTTCTTATAATTATAAATATATCTTTTAAAAATGAATTCAAATTTATTGTAATTATAATTATTGTATAAGTTTTAATTATTAAAAAAAGAATATTATAATATATACTAATACTCAGTATATAAAACCTCTAGTTTAAGCTTCTTTGAAAGATCTTGTTGATTTGGATTTGATCCAAATAAGGCAACAGGAAAAGGCAGAGAAACTGATGCGTCAGGAATGCTAAGCCTTTTTGGACCAGGAAGATAACCGTTTCTTAAAAAACCATTTTCAATGTCAGATGTAAGCGTTAATCCTAAATCTATATTAAGAGAATCATATCTAATAATATTAGATACATGGTTTGTTACATTAAATTTATAACCAATTGGTTTATCATTTGAGTCATATTGAAGAAGTCCACCAAACAAATATTTATTTGCATTTATAGAAGCTTCATTGAAATCAACCGTAAAATCTTTATTATAGTCTTCTATTGGCTCTCCGTCATTATATGAATATAAATAGAGTCTTTTAGGGAGATATTCATATTTAGATCTATGAATATTATCATCAATGTATAACATGAGATTAGCCTCGTTAACTAAAATATTCTTTGATTTAAAATTGTTTAAATCAGATGAGATAGAGTTATCTTCAGAAAATAGTTTCAGTTTTGAGAAAAACTTAGACCCATTCAAGTATATCATTTTAGATGGTGTACTTTCAGCAGAGGAATTTATTTCATTAACTATTTCCTGATTATATCCACTTTGATTAAAAAGATTTATGGTAACACCTCCAAGAGGTATTACATTAGACTTTTTCTTCCTCTCAATAATATCATCTAATACATCATCTGTACCATTGGTATTATAATAGTTGTAGTTATATTCAATAACTATCCTTGCATTTAAAATGTCTAACAACATGTATAAATCATCTGTAAAACTATCTGCTTTTATAATTAATCCTTTAAAATAATTATTGAAGTTTAACTGGTTTATGAGATCATCAGTGCCTTCTTTATTTACTATGGCACGTTGGAAGAATTCTGTTTCAAGAGGCACTCTTATCCTTGGGGTCTCAAAATAATTTACCTCATTTATCTCATTTACATCATCAGTTAAAGGGTCGTCCTCTAAATAGAGAACAGGAATTTCATCAAAATTAAGACTTACTATATCATTGTGAAATTCTCTACCGTAAAAGCCTTCTTCATAAAAATCATCGTTAGAAAAATATTCTTTGATAGATTCAAAATTGTTAGAAGGGTCTAGGGAGCTCAGATAATAGGTTAATTCATAAACTTTGAGTCTAAACTCTGCATTTCTATTTCCAAATATTGAGTCAATTTCATAAACTTGACTATCAGGATTATAACCGGTGATTTCAGTATCCTGAGGATCTAAAATACCATCATTATCTGTGTCTTGGCTAAGGGGGTTGGTACCCGCTTGAAGCTCAACAATATCCGATAGACCATCATTATCTGAATCACTATTGCTATCGTTTGGGTCAACATCATAAAGGTCAATAACTCCATCATTATCCAAATCGTTAGTATTATTAAAAAATGGCAAATCTAAGTATACGGCTGTTACTTGTTCTTCTTCATTAATTACCCTTATATCTTCCAAGCTTCCTTCATTCTCTTCTTCTTGAGAGAAATCTCCAAAGGATTGAAGTAAGGAAACATCAAGCTGAGATATAAAACTAGAATTAATTTGTCCAAAAAAATTATCATTATATACTCCTAAATGTACATTTGTAGTATTGTTAGTTTGAACTTTATCAAAATACTCTTGGTATGAAAACACTGGAAATATTTTTGACTTTAAGTCTTCAAACTGATTGTCATAAAGCTCTATACCTACAGAGTAATAATCCTTATTGCAAGAAGATACAAATATAATTGGAAGGCTTAAAAGAAGTGTCTTAACTCTCTTTGTAAACATTAATTAATATTTTTTAATAAAAAATCCATTAACTTTTCCTCTGATGATGAATCCTTAAAAGAAAGTGAATCCTTTGAATGTTTTTTAACAGAAGACTTTAAATCTTTTTCAATATTATCTGATGAAAAAATTACTGAATCTGAGAATCTAATCATTAAATCAGACAATGAACTAAAATCTGGTGTTGAAATTGAATCAAGGTTTTCATCAATTCCATCAAATTGGATTTTTTTTGTTAAAGTTTTAGACAGATTACCATCAAAAGCTTTTGAATACAATGATGAAACTATTTTACTTTTTTCAAAAATTGGATCATCTGAGTATAATTTTTTAAGATATAAAGGAAACAATGAAGTAAACCAACCGTGAAGATGAATAATATCTGGAATCCAATTTAACTTTTTAACAGTTTCAATTACTCCTTTTGTGAAAAAGATCATTCTTTCATCATTATCCTTTAATAATTTTTCATTTTTATCAAGTAAAAGATCCTTTCTTTTAAAGTATTCTTCATTATCTATAAAATAGACTTGCATTCTTTCTTTCGGTATTGATGCTACTTTAATAATTAACGGCATATATAAATCATTGATAATCATATTCATACCTGATAACCTTATAACTTCATGCAATTGATGTCTTCTCTCATTAATAATTCCATATTTAGGCATAAAAATTCTTGTCATACCTCCATTGTCATTAATTTTCCTTGATACAGTAAATGAATTAATTGCCTTTTCTGTTTGAGGCAGATAGGGAACAACCTCTGATGAAATGACTAGTATTTTTTTGTCTTTCAGTAACTTCAAAATCTAAATATTGGCTATAGAAAGGCAAAATTACGAAAATTATAAGAGTAACTATATAAAAAGCCTATCTTTAAATTTAATTTCTCATAGTTGAGAGTGTTCTCATCCCATAAAGAGCTTTTAAAGTCAGTAGATTCAAATAAAATAGTTGGGCTAGTCCCAACAATGGGATCCCTTCATATAGGTCATATTTCCCTTGTAGAAAGAGCTCTAAGTGAAAATGAACTAGTCATTGTTACAATTTACGTAAACCCAACCCAATTTAATGATATAAGTGACCTAAAGAAATACCCAAGAAATTTAGAGAGCGACATAGATAAATTAAGAGATTATAAAAATATATTTATCTATTCGCCGACAGACAAAGATCTCTATCAAGAGGTTGTTTCTAAAAATTATGATTTAGACAATTTAGATAAAATTTTAGAGGGTAAATATAGGCCAGGGCATTTTAATGGAGTTGCTACTATAGTTGAAAAGCTGTTTACTATATTCAATCCTAATAATGCCTACTTCGGGGAAAAAGATTTCCAACAACTAAGTATTATTAAAACAATGGTCAAAAAACTTAATATTAGTGTTAATATTATCTCATGTGAAACAATAAGAGAAGCTGATGGATTAGCAATGAGCTCAAGGAATAAAAATATGACTACAGAAGAAAGGCTAATTGCAGGAGAAATTAATAAGTTTATGATAAAGGTAAAAGAGATATATAAGAACAAAAAAATAGATAAGGTTCCAATTAGCATCATAGATGAGTTAAACAGTTTGAAAAACTGCAAACTCGAATATTTTGAGATTGATAATCTATCAAAGCATAGTAGTAGTTTAACAGATGAAGGTGATAGAATTTTTATTGCATGCTGGATAGGTAAAACAAGAATAATAGACAATTTAGCATTGAGATAATTTGAAAAAAAGACTTAAAATATTAATTCCAATAATAGTTGGATTTTTCTTTATTTATTTGACTTTTGAATTGACTAGTCCTGAAGAAAGAGCTTTAATAATTAGCTACATAGGTTCTGCAAAAATTGAGTTTGTTTTGGCAGCAATGTTACTAGGAGCATCTGCCGATGTGATAAGAGGACTTAGGTGGCAGCTACTATCAAAATCCTTGGGTTATAAGTCAAATAAACTAATAAGCATTGCAAGCGTATTTATGTGTTATACATCAAATATGGCTATAGCTAGATCAGGCGAGTTTGTTAGAGCCTCTGTTCTTAGTAGCTACAATAATATTCCTATAGGTAAAACACTAGGAACTATTGCTGCAGAAAGAGTTGTTGATATTTGTATATCCCTTTTAATATTAATATCTATTTGGGTTCTTCAATATGAATTAATAATTGAGTCACTATTTGATGATGAGATATTGCTCTATATAAATGAGAACATTGCAGTTATTGTGTTTGTAATTCTAGCTTTTATAATTGTCGCAATTATTTTAATCAAAAAAATAGAAAGACTAAGAAAGTTTTTTAATACCATTTTAGAAGGACTATTGTCAGTAACTAAGCTTAAATCAAAAATAATTTTGTTTGTTATGTTTTCATTATTGATCTGGACATGCTATATACTAGCTTTTTCAGTGATCAAGTTTTCAGTTTCAGAGTTAAGTGTTATAGATTCAAATTTAATTTTTCCAGCATTTGTTGTTGGTGTGTACAGCATTTCTCTTTCAAATCATGGATTAGGTGTTTACCCATTAGCAATATCGTTGTTCTTAGTTAATTTTGGTATTAATACTGAGCTGGGGTTAACTTATGGTTGGTTAGCTTGGTCATGTCAAGCAATTATAACTTTGATTTTTGGAGCTCTATCTTTTTTTGTGCTACCTTTGTTAAACGCAAGTGATTGAAATGGACAAAATAATCAAACAATTTTTATCACAAGTAAGTCAAAAAAACCAAAATGAGCCTGAATTTATGCAGGCTGTCACTGAGGTTGCAGAGACTGTTATCCCTTATATAGTTACCCAAGATATTTATTATGGTCAAAACATTTTACTTAGAATGGTTGAACCTGAAAGAGTAGTGTCTTTCAGAGTTGCATGGATAGATGATAATGAAGAAATTCAAGTTAATAGAGGGTATAGAATTGAGATGAACTCTGCTATAGGACCATACAAAGGAGGTTTAAGGTTTCACCCATCAGTTAACTTGAGCATTCTAAAGTTTTTAGCTTTTGAACAGGTATTTAAAAACGCTCTAACAACACTTCCAATGGGAGGTGGTAAGGGAGGTTCAGATTTTGATCCAAAAGGCAAATCTGACACTGAAGTGATGAGGTTCTGTCAGAGTTTTATGACTGAATTATTCAGACACATAGGCCCTAATAAGGATATTCCTGCTGGAGATATTGGGGTTGGAGGAAGAGAGATTGGATATCTTTTTGGTCAATACAAAAGATTAAAAAATGAATTTTCAGGTGTTCTAACAGGTAAAGGAATATCATGGGGCGGTTCCTTGATTAGACCTGAAGCAACTGGGTATGGTGTTGTTTATTTCATTGATGAGATGCTAAAAAATAAAGGAGATAGCATGAAAGGAAAAAAAGTTACTATATCTGGATCTGGTAATGTAGCACAATATGCAACAGAAAAATGTATTGATATGGGGGCAAAGGTTTTAACTCTTTCTGATTCTTCTGGATTTATATATGATAAAGATGGTATAGATTCTGAAAAACTCAAATATATTATGGAGCTTAAAAATGAAAAAAGAGTTAGAATCTCTGAGTATATTAAGAAATATTCTAAAGCAGAATTTTACTCAAAAAAATCTCCATGGAATATTAAATGTGATATTGCAATACCATGTGCTACTCAAAATGAATTAGGTAAAGAAGATGCAATGTCTCTTATAAAAAACGGATGTAATGCAGTTGGTGAGGGAGCAAATATGCCCTGTACTCCAGATGCCGTTGAGCAATTCATTAAGAATAAAGTACTCTATGCGCCTGGTAAAGCTTCAAATGCTGGAGGAGTTGCAGTATCTGGATTAGAAATGGCTCAAAATTCCTTAAGGTACACTTGGACTAGAGATGTTGTTGACGGTAAGCTAAAAGAAATAATGTCTGATATACATGCTTCGTGTGTTAAGTATGGTTCGACAAAAGATGAGATAAATTATTTAAAGGGGGCTAATATTGCAGGGTTTGTTAAGGTAGCTGATGCAATGCTTGCACAGGGAGTAGTCTAGAATGCCCAATTCAAAAGGTTTTGTTGTAAAATCAATTAAGAATGGAGAGACTAGCATGATTGTCTCATGTTATCTTGAAGATATTGGTTTAAAAAGCTTCATAGTAAAAGGAATCTATGGAACAAAAAAGCCTAAGTTTAGCAAAGCACATTTTTTTCCACTTAATTTGATCAGCATAAACTATAGTTTAAGTAAGCCCGATAGATTAAGCTACATAAAAGAAGTAAAGCCTGTAATTATTTTCAACACCTTACATTCCAGTATTGAAAAAAGTACTGTTATAATTTTTTTATCAGAGATCTTAAATAGTGTATTTAAAGAGGAGGGTGATAAGAATCAAAATTTATTTAATTTTTTAGATAAATCCATACGCTGGTATGATGTCCAAGAGAATTGTAATAATTTTCACATAAAATTCTTAATTGAGCTAACTAGACACATAGGATTTTATCCAAATATTATGAGTCAAGAAGACAATTTCTTTAATCTTGAATCTGGATCTAGCTCAACTATAAAACCCATATCAAAATTTATTGACTTTGATGATTATGAATTATTCAAGCAGTTATTAGGCATGAAATTTGAGGATTTAAATTATATGGCTATAAATAAAGATTCTAGACTAAGATTACTTAATCATATAATTGACTATTATTCTTTACATTTACAAATGTTCAAATCCCCTAAATCAATTGATATTTTAAGTGAAATTTTCAAATAACTCCATACAAATTTGTAAGAAGATACTTCTGTTTTTTTTGTTTACTAGTGTTTCTTTTGGACAACAAATCACTGTAAGGGACAGTGAGACAAATGAAGTTTTATCAGATGTTGCAGTATTTAATGAAAGTAGAGACAAATCAACAATAAGTGATTTAAATGGAAATGTTGATCTTGGGTTATTTTCTAACGAGAATAAAATATATTTCCAGTTACTTGGATATTCTTTATTAGAATTATATCTAGATGATATTGAAGATGAAAGTATAGTTTTATTATATCAGGAAAGTCAAAATCTAGATGAAGTAATTTTATCAGTTGCAAGGTCTGCATCTAATGTAAATCAAATTGCAGAAAAAGTTTCAGTTATTAAATCCGAAGATTTATTCATTTCATCGCCCAGCTCAGGTGCAGAAATGCTAGAATTAAGCCCTGGAGTTAGAATTCAAAAAAGCCAAGGGGGTGGTGGTAGCCCTATTATAAGAGGGTTTGAGGCAAATAGAGTCCTGATTGTTGTTGATGGTGTAAGAATGAATAATGCTATTTATAGATCTGGTCATTTACAGAATTCCATTACTATAGATCCTAGCAATATTGAAAGAGCAGAGGTAATATTTGGATCTTCATCTGTTGGTTATGGTTCAGATGCAATGGGTGGTGTAATTCATTACTACACAAAGAATCCAATACTAAAAAATTCTGAAAAAATATCATCAAGTTTTACTACTAACTTTAATTCAGCCAATAATAGTGTGTCAAATAATTTTAACACCAATTATAGTTCTGATAATTGGGGTAGCATAACTTCAATTTCTATTTCTAAATATGGTGATATTAAAATGGGAAAAAAAGAAATCATGGTTATTCATTCTGGGGCTTAACTCCAATTTTTTCTCAAAATTCAAGATATAAGTTTTATGCTGAACCATCAATTAACTTAGATGAAAGTATTCAAAAGAACACCGGTTATAGTCAAGTTGATTTATTTCAAAAATTTTTATTTAGAATTGGAGATGATAATCTACTTAACCTAAATATTCAATTCTCTGAATCAAGTGATATAGATAGATATGATCAACTAAGCATTCCTAGGGATAATTCATTAAAGTTTAGCGAATGGTATTATGGGCCTCAAAAAAGATTATTGATTTCTCCAAGTCTGAGAATTTTTCCAAAAAAGAAATTCATGGATAAAGGTGTTATAACTTTTGGATTCCAGAAAATTAATGAGAGTAGAATTAAAAGAAAGTTTAACTCATTAAATAGATCTCATCAGATAGAGGATTTAAAGGTGCTAAGCTTAAATGGTGACTTTGATACATCTTTTAATAATGGACATACTGTCTCATATGGAATAGAGACAACATATAATCATAATTATTCTAAAGCATATGACAGAGTTTTAGATGTTGATGGTAATAATGTTGTGGGTGTAAGCAAAAAGTTTGCAATACCTACCAGATATCCTAGCGATGGAAGTTCATATGCAAGCTTTGCATCTTATGTAAACTGGTCTTGGAATATGAGTGAGTTTTTTACTTTTAATATTGGGACAAGACTAACATTTACAAAACTAAAAGCAAGCTGGAATGATGTAATATCAGTAAATCCTCAATTATCAAGAGTTAATTTAAATTCTGAGGCATTAACAACAACAGTATCAATGAAGTTAAGGCCAAGCAATAAAATTCAAATAAATACAGTTTTGTCTAGTGGTTTTAGAAATCCTAATATTGATGATATTGGAAAGATTAGAGAGAATAATGGATTACTAGTTGTTCCTAATACATTTTTAAAGCCCGAATATGCATATAATTTAGATTTAGGAGTTGATTATAAATCTCTTGACAGCAAAAATTATTTGTCAATTAGAGGTTTTAGTACAATAATTTCTAGACATATTGGAAGAGCAGAATATATAGTTTACTCTGACATTACTACTCCTGATACATCTACAATTATCTATAATAATGAAGAAGTAACTACAATCGCTAATAAGAATTTGGGTAATAGGTTCATTCATGGATTCTCAATTGATGGCTTTAATAATCTAAGCAGAAATTTAAAAATTGATTATAGCTTAACATATACTAAAGGGGATAATAATGAAACGTATGGACCACTTCCTTCAATATCACCTCTATTTGGGTCACTTTCATTGGACTATGTTAAAAATGATTTAACAATTAAGGCTGTATATAAATTTAGTGATTCAAAAGATCCTTCAGAATATAGTATAGGAGGAGAAGATGGTCTTGATGAAACCCCTTATATAATTGGTCAAGATGGTTTAAAAGACTTTCTAGGAACACCAAATTGGTCAGATTTTTCAATTTATGCAAGTTTAAATATATCTCCAAATTCCACATTAAGACTTGGTATTACAAATATTTTTGATATTCATTATAGAACATTTGCATCTGGAATTTCTGCGCCTGGGAGATCTTTCCAAGTAGGTTTAAATCTAAAATTATAAAGTACCTAATTAACTTTATTTTGATCTAAAATCATTAATTTCGCCTTTAATTCTAGGTATAATGGGATTTAAAGAATCAAAAAATTTTTCACTTAATTCAATTGCAAAAGAAATTGAAGATTTCTGGGCTAAAAATGATGTCTTTATCAAATCATCCAACAGAAATAACAGAGAAAACTTTGTGTTTTTTGAAGGTCCTCCTTCTGCAAACGGCAAGCCTGGAATTCACCATGTAATGGCAAGAACTATAAAGGATGCTTTTTGTAGATATAAGACTATCAAAGGATTTAACGTTAAGAGAAAAGCTGGATGGGACACCCATGGACTTCCTGTTGAATTAGGTGTAGAGAAGGAGCTGGGGATTTCAAAAGATGATATTGGTAATAAGATTAGTGTCTCGGAGTATAATAGAGCATGTAAAGAAGCGGTTATGAAATATACTTCTGACTGGGAATCTTTAACAAAGGAAATGGGTTATTGGATTGATGTGTCTGATCCTTATGTAACATTTGAATCTAAATACATGGAATCAGTATGGTGGATTATAAAAGACATTTACAAAAAGAATTTGATATACAAAGGTTATACCGTTCAGCCCTATTCACCTGCTGCTGGATCTGGTTTAAGCTCACATGAGCTTAATCAGCCTGGTGCATATAGAGATATTAGTGATACATCTGTTGTGGCTCAGTTTAAGTCTATAAAAGAAGGTCTCCCTAATGAGTTAATTAATCTATATCCATTTTATTTTCTTGCTTGGACTACTACACCATGGACACTCCCTTCAAACACAGCATTAACTATTGGTAAGAAGATCAAATATTCTTTTGTTAAAACATATAATCAATACACTAAACAGTTAGTAACTGTTGTAATAGCTACTAAACTAATTGATAAGATTTTTTCTAAGATTTTTTATGAGGTAAAAACTGAGAAAGAATTAGATTCATATGATACTGAAAAGCCCAATATACCCTATTTAATATGCCATGAAGTATCTGGTAAAAATCTCGAAAACATCAGATATGAAAGAATTTGGGAAGAATCTCCTCTTCCATTGGATAATCCAGAAAATGCATTTAGAGTAATTAGTGGAGATTTTGTTACTACTGATGATGGAACAGGTATTGTCCATACAGCTCCAACGTTTGGAGCAGATGACTATAAGGCTGCCAAATCAGCAAAACCTGAAGTTCCACCATTACAAGTTTTAGATAAAAATGGCATTAAAGTTCCACTTGTTGATCTTAAAGGAAAATTTATTGACGGAATTGGTTTAATAAGTGGCAAATATGTAAAAAATGAATATTATGAATCAGATTCTATCCCAGAAAAATCTGTTGATGTTGAGATAGCTATTAGACTTAAAGAATTAAATCGAGCATTTAAAGTAGAGAAATATTCACACTCTTATCCTCATTGTTGGAGAACTGATAAGCCAGTTCTTTACTATCCAATGGAATCTTGGTTTATAAAAATGGATAGCTTATCAAACAGAATGTTTGAATTAAATCAGGAAATTAATTGGAAACCTAAATCAACTGGTGAGGGTAGATTTGGAAACTGGTTAAAAACTGCTAATGATTGGAATCTTTCAAGATCAAGATTTTGGGGAATTCCTCTGCCAATTTGGACTGATGAAGAAAATGAAGAAATCAAAGTGATTGGTTCAGCAGAAGAGCTTATTAATGAAATTGAAGCTTCAGTAAAAAATGGTCATATGTTATCTAATCCTTATTCTGATTTTGACATTGGTAATATGTCAGATGAGAATTATTTAAATATAGATCTTCATAAGGATATTGTCGATGAAATAACTCTTACATCAAATAAAGGGAAGCCAATGAAGAGGGAAAAAGATATTATTGATGTTTGGTTTGATTCAGGATCAATGCCTTATGCCCAATTTCATTATCCTTTTGAGAACAAAGATTTAATTGATAATAAAATTAATTTTCCGGCTGATTTCATTGCAGAGGGTGTTGATCAAACAAGAGGATGGTTTTATACTCTTCACGCTATTTCAACTTTAGTGTTTGACTCAATTTCATATAAAAACGTTGTATCAAATGGTTTAGTTCTCGATAAAAATGGACAGAAAATGTCTAAGAGACTGGGTAACGCAGTAGATCCATTTAAAATGATAGAAGAATATGGTGCCGATGCAGTTAGGTGGTATATGATTTCAAACTCAAATCCATGGGATAATTTAAAGTTTGATCAGGATGGTGTGGCTGAGGTTAAAAGAAAATTTTTTGGCACATTACATAACGTATACAGTTTTTTTAGTCTTTATGCCAATATCGATAATTTTTCATATAAAGAAGATGTAGTAGCATTTGAAAAAAGATCAGAATTAGATCAATGGATAATCTCAGAATTGAACTCTTTAATAAAAAGAGTAGATAATTATTACAATGATTATGAGTTGACCCCTGCCTCAAGAGAAATTAGTGATTTTGTTCAAGAAAAATTAAGTAATTGGTATGTTAGATTATCAAGAAGAAGGTTCTGGAAGGGTGAATATAATAATGATAAAATTTCTGCATATCAGACTCTTTATGAGTGCTTATCCTCCATAAGTAAACTTATTTCACCAATTGCTCCTTTTTACTCAGAATATATTTATCAATGTATTAACACTGTTACTAGAAAAGAGGACCATGAATCAGTTCATTTATCTGAATTTCCTGCTTCAGAAGAAGGTTTAATTAAAGTAGAATTAGAAAAGAAAATAAATCAAGTAAGAAATATTTGTTCACTTGCTCTATCAATTAGAAAAAAAGAAAAGTTAAAGGTAAGACAGCCACTTAATAAGATCATTGTCCCTGTTAAGAATAAAAATGAAAGAAATGACATTGAAAATGCTAAGGCTCAAATATTATCTGAAATTAATGTAAAATCTATTGAATTTTTAGATAGTAAAGATTCATTGCTTATTAAGGAGCTGAAGCCTAATTTCAAAATTTTAGGACCAAGATATGGCTCAATAATTAATGATGTTTCTAATATGATCAAAGGCTTCTCTCAAGAGCAAATTGAAGATTTAGAAAGAGATGGAAAGGCAAATTTTATGATTAAAGATACTAATGTTACAATTGATTTGGGCGATGTTGAAATAAACTATAAAGACATAGAGGGATTATCAGTGGCAAGTGGTGATGGAACAACTATTGCTTTAGATCTTAAACTAGATGAAAATCTTATAAATGAGGGTATTGCTAGAGAGCTGGTTAATAGGATTCAAAATATAAGAAAGAGTAAAGGTTTAGAAGTAACCGACAAAATTGAGATTAACATCAAAAAGTCGGAAAAATTGGAAAATGCTATTAAGTCAAATTTAGACTATATCAAAGGTGAAACATTGGCAAATAAATTATATTTTAGCGAGAATTTTGATGATGAAGGCGAGACATTAGAGTTTGACGATATTAAAACTGTGATAACTATAAACAAAATTTAAAATGAGTAAAAGTTCAAAAAATAGATATTCAGATAAAGAATTAGAAAGCTTTAGAAAAATAATTAACGAAAAAATTGAAAAGGCACAGGTTGATTTAGATTTACTTAAGAGTGCATACATGAACGACAGCAATAATGGAACTGACGATACATCTCCTACCTTTAAATCATTTGAGGAAGGATCTGAAACAATGTCAAAGGAAGCTAACACTCAACTAGCCTTAAGGCAAGAAAAATTTATTAGGGATTTAAAAAACGCCTTAGTTAGAATTGAGAATAAGACATACGGTATATGTAGAGTTACTGGTAAGCTAATCAATAAGAAAAGACTTAAAATAGTTCCTCACGCAACACTTAGTATAGAAGCTAAAAATATCCAAAACTAAAAATTGAAAACTTGATTCCTTTAATTAAAAATATTGATGCTAAAAAATCATTAGTTCTGATTTTAGCTTTAATATTTTTAGATCAAGTAGTTAAATTTTATATTAAATTAAACTATCCCCTCACAATTTTTGGTGAACTTCCTATAATTGATATTGGATTTTTTAAACTATTATTTATTGAGAATAAGGGTATGGCCATGGGTGCTAGATTGAATACATTATTGCCTTTTCTCGATGATAATACTGCAAAATTGATCTTAACATTATTTAGAATTGTCGCTTGTATTGGTCTAGGTGTTTGGTTAAGGAGTATGATTAAGAAGAGAGCTTCTCAATTATTAATTTTTTGTCTGTGTTTAATATTAGCTGGTGCAATTGGTAATCTTATTGACTCAGTATTTTATGGTGTTATCTTTTCTTCAAGCTATGGTCAAGTAGCGACTTTATTTCCTGAGGTTGGATATGCTCCTCTCTTTTATGGAAGTGTAGTTGATATGATTCAGTTTCCTCTAGCAACCTGGATTTGGCCAGAGTGGCTTCCTATAATTGGTGGTCAAGAATATACATTTTTTGAGTATGTCTTCAATTTTGCGGACTCATATATAAGTACAGGAGTACTTCTATTATTAATATTTAATAACAAGGTCTAAAGGTTATTAAACTTATGTACTTGTTTTGGTGTGACACAATAATCTAGTTTAACATCATTGTCATCAATATCTAGGATTTTATTTATGGGATCAAAGAATGAAAGCCCTATTTTTAATGTACTATTATTGGTTAGCTTAAGAAACCTATCATAATAGCCCTTTCCATACCCTACTCTATGACCTTCTATATCAAAAGCTAGAAGTGGAATAAATATTATATCTAAATTCTCAATTACAAAATGATTACCATCATTAGGTTCTTTTATCCCGTACTCATTTAAACTAAATTCAGTTTCATCATTTATTGCAACATGAACAAGTTCATTATTTGAAATTTTTGGAACTATTATAATTTTTTGTTCTGACTTTAATTTATTAATTATAGAAGATGTGTCTAGTTCATTATATTTTGAAATTGAAATAAAAATATGATAGTGCTTTAATTTCCAAATGTTAAGTTTATCTAATTGTTTAAAAACTCTCTGACTTAAATCATCAACTTCTTGTTTTGTTAAGGAGAATCTTTTCTTCTTATAATGAGATCTTAAAAAAGTTTTGTCTGCAGTTATCACTTAATATTATTTAAACTAAAAATAGGTTTAATTTTGTTACAGTGAAAGAAAGTAAGGTATATATAAAAGCTAAGTCTCTGCCGGAAGAACCAGGAGTTTATCAATTCTTTGATAAGGACAATGAGATTATATATATAGGTAAAGCTAAAAATCTCAAGAAAAGAGTTTCATCTTATTTCACCAAATCACATGACACCAATAAGTTAAAGCTTCTTGTCAAAAGTATTGACAAAATTGAAAGGATAATTGTTGATACTGAAATGGATGCACTTCTTCTTGAAAACAACTTAATCAAAAAATATAAACCAAAGTATAATGTTCTTCTTAAAGATGATAAATCATATCCTTGGTTATGCATAAAAAAAGAGCCTTTCCCTAGGGTTTTTTATACGAGAAAAGCTGTCCGCGACGGATCCGAGTACTATGGTCCATATAGAAATGTTAAGACTGTAATTACTCTACTTGAGATAATTAAGGAGATTTATCCTCTTAGAACATGTAACTATAAATTAACTAAAGAAAACATAGATAATAAAAAGTTTAAGCTTTGTCTAGAGTACCACCTAGAAAACTGTGAGGGTCCATGTGTTGGTAAAGTAAAGGTTAATGATTATGAAAAAAACTTAAAGGGAATAAGGGATATTATTAAAGGTGATTTTAAGGCATCTTTGAAAAGACTAGAAGACAGAATGATTGATTTCTCAAATAGTCTTGAGTTCGAAAAAGCTCAAAAAATTAAAGAAAAACTTGAATCACTAAAAAATTATCAATCTAGGTCAACTATAGTTAGTCCAAAAATTAGTGATGTAGATGTCTTTACTATAATATCAGATGAGTCTTATGCTTATGTGAACTTCATACAGGTATCATATGGCTCAATTGTAAGGTCACATACTCTGGAAATTAGAAAAAAACTTAATGAGTCGGATAAACAAATACTTCAGCTAAGTATTATTGAGCTAAGAGAAAGGTTCCTATCAAGCTCAAAGGAAATTTTTCTACCATTTAGAATAAATCTTGGTGAGAAAATTAAAGTTCAAGTTCCTAAAAAGGGAGAGAAAAAAAGTCTTATAGATCTATCATTGCGTAATGCAAAGTTTTATAGAATTGACAAATTAAAACAAATTAAAATTGTAGATCCAGAAGCACATGTTAATAGAATTATGGAACAGGCTAAAATGGATTTAAAACTGTCTGAAAAACCTATTCATATTGAGTGTTTTGATAATTCCAATTTGATGGGAACAAATCCAGTTGCATCATGTGTGGTTTTTAAAAATGGAAAGCCTGCCAAAAAGGACTATCGTCAATATAAAATAAAAAATGTTGAAGGTCCAGATGATTTTGCATCAATGGAAGAAGTAATTTATAGAAGATTGAAAAGACTAGTGAATGAGAAACAATCTTTGCCAAATTTAATAATAGTTGACGGTGGTAAAGGGCAATTATCATCAGGTTTAAACATTTTAAAAAAATTAAATTTAGACAATGAAATATCTATAATTGGGATTGCAAAAAAGCTTGAGGAAATTTTTAAACCAGGTGACAAGCTTCCACTTTATATTGACAAGAAATCAGAAACTTTAAAATTAATTCAACAATTAAGGAATGAGGCCCATAGGTTTGCTATAAACTTTCATAGAGATAGGAGAAGTAAAAGTGCCCTCAAATCAGGAATTGATGATCTTCAAGGAGTTGGCCCAATTTTAAAAGATAAGCTATTAAAGAAATATAAATCATTCAAAAGATTGAAGAGTGCAAGTGAAAAAGATTTAATTGCATTACTGGGAAACTCTAGAGGTAGGTCCATTTTTAATCAATTAAAAAATTAATTTTAGTTAATTTTGAAAAATAGATGATAAAAATTATTGCCCTATATCTTCAAATTTTCCTGTTAAGCATATATGTAACTTATGGACAAAATATTCTTTCTGATTCAAAGCCTTTTAAGGCAGGAGAAAATCTAGAGTATATTGTACACTATGGAATTTTCAATGCTAGCTATGCATCACTTAAATTAACTAATGAAAAATTAGATGGTAAAGACTTTTTATTAGCATCTGGATATGGAAAAACCATAGGTTTAGCAAGACTTTTTTTTAAGGTTGAAGACTATTATAGCAGCTATTTTGATGATACAGTTGTTACGCCATATTTTTTTAAAAGAAATATTTATGAGGGTGGATACACAAAAAACTTGGAAGTAAAGTTCAATCCAGAGCTTCAAAATGCAACAGTAAATAATATAAAAAATCAAACCATCGAGACAATTAATACAGAGAAAAATGTACAAGACTTAATTTCTTCGCTATATTATTTAAGGAAAAATTTTTCTGAGGAAAAAGTAAGTATTGGAGAGTCATTTATAATTAACATGTTCTACGATTCAAAAAATAGAGAACTACCTTTAAGATACCTAGGTAAGGATATAATTAATACAAAATTTGGTAAGATTGAGTGCCTAAAGTTTATGCCAACAACAAATAGGAGTAGAATTTTTAAGGGTGAGGGAAGTATTACTATTTGGCTAACAAATGACAAGAACAGAATTCCTATTCGAGTTCAAGCAGACCTTTTAGTAGGTTCAATAAAAGCTGACTTAGAAAAATTCTCTGGTATTGCTAACCCTTTAGAAATTGTAATTAAAAATTAATGAAGAAATTATTTACGTTACTAACTATTGCCATTTTATTTTCTTGCAGCTCGGAGAAAAAGGAGGAGGTTAAACAGGAACCGATAACATATAAATACGGTTATGATCAAAGTAAATATGTATTTGAAGAAAGAAAAGTAAAAAGAGGTGACACATTTGGAGACATACTTGAAGACGAGGGCATTGACTATCCTGAAATATACCAAGCAATTCAAACAACAAAAGATGATGTTAGCTTTAGAAAACTTCAATTAGGTAAGCCATATACATTAATTTTTACAAATGATTCAATAAGGAGGCTTAAAGCATTCGTTTATCACCCAACAATTGAAGGATATTCATTTATTCAACTTAGAGATAGTGTATACGGTAAGACTTTTTCAAAACCTAGAAGTTATAAAGATTTATCTGCATCTGGAACTATTGATAATTCATTGTATTTAACTCTTGAAGAGCAGGGTAAAGATCCTTTATTAACTTATTATTTGTCTGATATCTATGCATGGACGATTGACTTTTTTAGGCTTGATAAAGGGGATAAATTCAAAGTAATATATACTCAAGCATTTGTTGATGATACAATTCCTGTAGCGATTACTAAGGTTAAGGCTGCATATTTCCTTCACAGAGGTAAAGAGCAGTATGCCTTTGAATATGAGACAGACTCCATAAAAGGAATCGTTGAGTACTTAGATCAAGATGCTAAAAATTTAAGAAGAGCTTTTCTTCAGTCACCTATAAAATTTGGCAGAATTTCATCAAGATATAATCTTAGAAGAAGAATTGCATATTATGGTAATAGAGTCAGACCTCATAGAGGAACTGACTTTGCAGCTCCTGTTGGAACTCCTATTTTATCAACTGCTAATGGAACTATAACTGAAGTTAGCTATACAAGGGCTAATGGTAGGTATGTAAAAGTCAAACATAATAATACATATACTACTCAATATTTACACATGCAAAAAGCAAATGTCAAAGTTGGACAATTTGTTGAACAGGGAGATGTTATTGGTTTTGTTGGAATGACAGGAAACACCTCTGGACCTCATGTATGTTATAGGTTTAGGAAAAACGGAGTTGAAGTTGATCCATTTAAACAGAAACTCCCAGAAGCTAAACCAATCAACGAATCATTAAAAAAGAAGTATTTTAGTGATATAGTTTTAATTAAGTCTCAGCTTGATTCAATTGTGATAAGAAATAAAACTTCTATATAATGGCTTTATCAAAAAAGAATCCAACAAGTCAGAAATCATGGTCTAACCTAAAGGATCTTTATAATCAAGAAAAGAATTTACATATCAACGATTATTTTAATAGTGAAAAGAATAGACTTGAAAATTTTACAGCTAGTTTAAATGATTTACATATTGATTTTTCTAAAAATAGAATCAGTCAAAAAGCTTTTGATTTATTAATTGAACTTTGTGAGAAAACAGATCTTAAAGAAAATATAGATAAGTACTTTAATGGATCTGCCATAAATGAAACTGAAAACAGGTCAGTTCTGCATACAGCATTGAGATCTCAGAATAATGACTCAACCAAAATATCTGAAGAAGTAGAAAATACTTTATCAAAAATTAGAACTATTTCTGATGAGATTAACAGCGGAGTTAGGCTTGGACATTCTGGCAAAAAAATTGAAAATGTTGTAAATATTGGTATAGGCGGCTCACACCTTGGGCCAGAAATGGTGACTGAAGCTTTAAGTTTTTACTCACAAGGTATTAAACCTTATTTCATTTCAAATATAGACCCAGATTATACAGAAAATATACTCAAATCTCTCAATCCAGATACAACAATTTTTATCATTGTTTCTAAAACATTTACAACCATTGAAACTCTTGAAAATGCCAAAAAAGTTAGAAAATGGTTTGTTAAGAATGTAAATGAAGAATCAATTAAAAATCATTTCATTGCAGTTTCAAATAATACTGAAGATCCAAAAGAATTCGGTATTGAATCTGAAAATATTCTTTCTATACCTGAATGGGTGGGTGGAAGATTCTCTTTATGGGGCTCCGTAGGTTTAATTATTTCAATTTGTATTGGGTCTAAAAATTTTGATGATTTTTTAAATGGTGCAAGAGAAATGGATCTACATTTCAAAGAAACGTCTTTCGAAAAAAACATACCAGTTGTACTTGCTTTACTAAGTATCTGGTACAATAACTTTTTTAAGTGTGAAACTGAAGCAATTCTTCCTTACAATCAGTTTCTTGGTAAACTTCCAGATTATCTTCAACAAGCAAGCATGGAGAGTAACGGTAAGAATATAGATAGGGAAGGAAAAAGGGTTGACTATGAAACAGGAACAATAATCTGGGGGTCAACAGGAACAAATGCACAGCATGCATTTTTTCAACTTATGCACCAAGGCACAAAACTAATTCCAGCAGATTTTATTGCCTTTAAAGAGCCCTTATACAATGATAAAGAACAACATAAAATTTTAACTTCAAATTTCTTAGCTCAGACAAATGCTTTATTAGTTGGTAATATAAAATCGGGTAATGAAATTCAAAAGAATATTGATGGTAATAAACCTTCTAATTCAATACTTATCAACAAGCTAACTCCTCATAATCTTGGCTCTTTAATAGCTATGTATGAAAGTAAAATTTTTGTTATTGGATCCATCTTAAATATTTATAGTTTTGATCAATGGGGCGTTGAGTTAGGAAAATCAATAGCTAAAGAGATTATGAATAATGGAAAATCTAATCTTGACAAGTCATCTTCTCAAATTTATGACAAGCTTAAATAAGTTTAGCTTATTAAAACATAATTGTTAGTTAATTCTCTGTTAATATTTACTTATTACAAAAAAAGATTTTAAATCCTATTTTTGAATCAATCAAATACTAATACTAATTACTAATAATAATGAAAAAATTAAGCTTAATATTATTTTCACTATTTACTGCTACAGCTTTTGCTCAAGATGCTGCTTTAGACTCCATAGCGCTTTCGGAGGTTACGGTAACATCAAAAGTTGTAGATGTAGCTAGAGAGAGAATTACTCCAGTAGCATTTAGTTCAGTTTCAGGTGCTGAAATTGATTTAAAAGCTGGTAATCTAGAATTTGTTGAAACACTTAAGAGAACTCCTGGTGTTTATACAAATCAAGATAATGGAGGGTATGGTGATGGTCAAATGTATGTTAGAGGATTTGGGTTTACAAATACAGCATATGTGATCAATGGCCAGCCAGTTAACGACATGGAAAATGGTCGGATATACTGGTCTAACTGGATGGGATTAATTGACCTAACTTCAAGTGTGCAAATACAAAGAGGATTAGGTTCTACATCTCTTGCTGTTCCATCTGCAGGTGGAACTGTTTCTGTTAACACACGTGCTGCTGAAGTTGATCCCGGTTCTGGAATCAAACTAGGACTTGGTGATAATGGGTATCAAAAATTCACAGCTTTCCATAACACTGGTGTAAATGAACTTGGATGGTCTTCTAGTTTTCTTCTTGGTTTTTGGCAAGGAGACGGATGGAGAAATGGAATGCAGGGAGAAGGAACAACTTATGCTTTTTCTGTAGGATATACTCCTAGAGGTGGAGATCATGAATTTAACTTTTCACTTATTGGTGCTGGACAGTGGCATCACCAAGCGTATTATGGAACAGAATTAAGAACATACCTTGATTATGGAGATGCTCAAGGAGACGACTATAGAAAGTTTAACGAGCTGTATGGAGAGTATCAAGGAGAGGAATTTTCCGTTCTTAGAAACTACTATAACAAACCTTTAGCAACATTTAACTGGGATTGGCAAATTTCAAGTAATGTTACCTTAGCTACTTCACTTTATGGATCTGCTGGAAGAGGAGGAGGAACAGGACTTAGAGGAAGAGGTTCTTTTGGAACAACATCTTTCAATGAGTCTTTTGCGGACTACCTTGAAGATCATGGTGAATGGAGAAATCCTGACTATACAATTAATTGGAACGTAGCCGTACAAAAAAATACAGCAGGAGCATATGTCCCTACAAGCGGTAAGTTTAAGGGAATGAAGCTTGGTTACTATAATGATATAGATGGTCTTCCAAGTAAGTGGGCTGCTGACACTACAATAAGAAGATTTTCAACAAACTCACACAACTGGTACGGAGGTATTTCGAAGATTAAGATTGACTCAGATAATTTCAGATATGAACTTGGTCTTGACTTAAGATCATATAAGGCATATCACAGGAGAGGTCCTGAGACAATGTTTGGATTAGACGGATATATTTCAACAATTAACGGGTTTAACTTCTCAGGAAATGGAGATAGAATTGGAACAGTAATTGTCGATACTTACGAGGCAAGTCCATTTAAAAATCTTGGAATGGACAACCCTAATGGTTCTCAGAGGTATTATATTGGACATGTAGATTGGACTGGTGTTAATGGACTTGTTGAATATACTGGAAGTGATAAATTTTCTGCAGTACTTCAATTTGGTACATCAAGTCAAACATATCAGTGGGAAGGGTTCTATACTGCTGCTCCTTCAACTAAGAGTAGAAAAATTACTGTTGATGGTGGATATATAAAAGGGGGTGCTAATTATAGAATGAATGAAAACTCAAATATTTTCTTTAATGTAGGGCAAATAATGAGACCTCCATCATTTGACGGAGTTTTTCCAAATGCAGACTATGACTTCGAAGAAGCTGATGATATAACAAATGAGTCATTTACATCGTTTGAACTTGGATATGGATTTATTTCATCAAATTTTAAAGCTAATGTTAATGCATACCATACAGTTTGGGGTGATAGAACACTTAGAAGATCTAGTTCTATTGGAGATCAAGGTATAAGAATTATTTACTCAGGTGTAGAACAAACTCACCAAGGTATTGAAGCTGAAATGACATGGTATCCATCGAGTAGATTGAGAGTAAGAGGTATGACCTCGCTTGGAAACTGGAAATATTCTAAAAACTTCCAAGGAGATTCCTACTTCACAGATAATAACCAACCAGCTGGAGAGACTGGAACTTTATACCTAGATGGTGTAAAAATTGGTGATGCAGCACAAACAGTTTTATACTTAGGTCTTGATTATAAACTTACTTCAAAGCTTTCTATGGATTTAGATATGATGAGCTTTGATAATCTTCATGGTAGATTTGGACCTCTTGATAGTGAGTTTAGAAATGCCGATAACAGAGGCTCAATTAAACTACCTTCCTGGGGAACAGTAGATTTAGGTGCAACATATAGATTTAGCTTATTAGGATATGATACAACAGCTAGGCTGAATATTAACAACCTATTAGATGAAGAATATATTTCACAATCACAAACAAACTTCCACAATGATGGCGGAAGAACTTGGAATGGAGTTAATGTAGCAAATCAAGTTTATTTTGGGAAAGGAACAACATGGAACTTAGGATTAAATATTAGATTCTAAAAGTTAAAATTAGTTCTTAAAAAAACCCTGCTTCGGCAGGGTTTTTAATTTGAGCTAATTTCTTTAATAATTATTTCTACTTGTTCTTTGCCTGAATACGAATTGATGCTTATAGTAAAGAGAATACTAAAAGAGGATTTTATACTCATAAGCTCATCCTTTTTACTGAATGAAATAAATGGAAGCTTAGTATTTGATGAATCCATTACATAGGATTTTACAATTTGTGACTCTTTACCAACGAACTTTAAGTCATCAATTATTTTGCAATCATCTGACCTAAAGACTGGTCTTTTGTTTTCAAGGCCGAAGGGTGACATTCTTGAAATTATCTTTACATTTTCAATAGTAAGGTCTGAGAAAGAAACTTCAAGGTCATACTTATGCTGTCTTTCAAACATATTTCCATCAACGGTTTCTTTAACAGTTTTTTCAAAAAGTTCACTAAATAGATTTAGTTTAGATTTTTCGATTTTTAAACCCGCTGCAAATTTATGACCCCCAAATTGATGTAAATATTTTTCACATTTAACCAATGCATCATAAACATCAAATCCAGACACAGATCTCACAGATCCAGTAAGTAACTCTTTATCAAAATCAGTAATTATTATAGTTGGTTTATAAGATTTTTCAATTATTCTTGAGGCAACAATTCCTAATACTCCTGTGCTCCAGTTTTGACCATATATAATATTAGAATACTTACTATGGTCAATGTTTTCAACTACATTTTCAAATACATCTTTTTCTGTAGCCCTGCGTTTTAAATTCAGGAATTCTACTTCGTTTGATAAAGACATAGCCTTGTTAGGGTCTTCCTCAACTAATAGGTCCACAATAATTTTTCCATTTTTCATTCTTCCTGCAGCATTTATTCTTGGCCCAATGTTAAACGATATCTTTGATTCATCTACTTTATTATTATTTGATTTTAAAAAGTTTCTAAGTCCTAGTCTAGGATTATTATTAATTTCTTTTAATCCATGGAATACCATGACCCTGTTTTCATCAATTAAGGGCATCATGTCAGAAACAGTTGCTAATGCAACAAAGTCTAGAAGACTTCGAATATTTAATTTATTTTCTGATTTTAAATTGTGAGCAGTTATTAATTTATAAGCTATTCCACAACCACAAAGATCTTTAAAAGGATAGGCGCAGTCTGATTGTTTAGGGTTCAAAACCGCGTAAGCTTTAGGAACTTTAATGTCGGGTAAATGATGATCACAAATAATAATATCAATTCCTTTTGAATTTGCATATTCAACTTGATTTACTGCTTTTATTCCACAATCTACAGTGATTATTAACGAAATATTATTGTCTTTAGCATAATCAATTGATTCTAATGATACCCCATACCCTTCTTTATATCTATCTGGTATGTAATATACTAGGTCATAATTCCTATGATTAAAATAAGTATACAGCATAGATGTTGAAGTAGTTCCATCAACATCATAATCTCCTAAAATCATAATTTTTTCACTTGAAGCATTATTAATCCTATCTATAGCTTTGTCCATATCCTTCATCAGAAATGGGTCATGAAGAGAATCTAATTCAGGTCTAAAAAAAAATTTTGCTTTATCTAAAGAATTAACTCCACGTTGAAGTAAAAGTGAACAAATAAAATGAGGAATTTTTAAATCCATTTGAAGGGAATTTACCTCATCAATAATGGGTTGATCAATTTTAATCCAGTTTTTCATTAAGCTTTATCAATACAGATTACAAATTCACCCTTAATTGTTCTTTCATTATATTCTAGAATCGCTTCTTCTATTGTTCCTCTGAATACTTCTTCATAGATTTTGGATATCTCTCTAACTATAGCAATTTTTCTGTCCGAACCAATTGTCTCTTTCATGTCAGAAAGGGTTTTAATTATTCTGAAGGGTGATTCATATAAGATTGTAGTTTTAGTATTTTGAGAGATTTCATATAGTTTAGACTTTCTCCCCTTTTTTCTTGGTAAAAACCCTTCAAAAATAAAACTATCACTGGGTAGTCCACTCATAACTAGTGCTGGAACAAAAGCTGTAGGACCAGGCAAGCAAGTAATTAATATATTATTTTTAATTGCTTCACGAATTAGTAAAAATCCTGGATCAGATATACAAGGAGTACCAGCATCTGTTATTAGGGAGACTTTGTTTCCATTAATTATCATTTGAACGTATTCATCAACTCTTTTATGTTCATTATTAAGATGGTAACTATTTACTTTTGTTAAAATATTATAGTGCTTAAGTAATTTTTTTGCATGCCTTGTATCCTCAGCCAAAATAATATCTGAATTTTTAAGTGTTTCTATAGCCCTCAAGGTAATATCTTCCATATTGCCAATAGGAGTTGGCACAATATATAGTTGAGGATCATTTGTCATCGTCAGTTTCTGGTATCTCAGTAACTAAGTCTTTGATAGAATCAATTAGTGGAATTATTTCACTTTCATTATATGGTAATTGTTGATTTTTTTCTGATGATAAATCAAGCTGTCTTAATGTCTCCTTCAATTTCTCAGAGTGCAATACCCAATCAGCATTTTGTTTACTTTTTGACAGAAATTTATATATGATGGCAAGTTCATATATTTTTTTTGCATTCTTATAAATCTCATCCTGATCTGATTGATTGGATTTGTAAATTTTCTCTGCAATCTCTTTTATTTTATTTTCTATTTTTTCAAACACTTCTATAAATTATAATAATGAATTACTTTTTGATAAATTTGCCTTATTTTTCAATTTAAATTACAAAATGTTTTTAGAAAATCCTGCATACAACAATGAACAATTTGGTTGGATTGAGGTAATTTGTGGGTCAATGTTTTCTGGTAAAACTGAAGAGTTAATAAGAAGGGTTAAAAGAGCTAAAATAGCTAATCAAAAAGTTAAAATTTTTAAACCAATTATTGACTCAAGAAGTAAAAACTATATTGAATCACATGATGACAACAAGCTTGAGTCAATTGAAATAAAGTCATCATCAGAGATTTTTAATAAGCTGAAAAACTGTGATGTAGTAGCTATTGATGAAGCTCAGTTTTTTGATGATGAAATAGTGGATGTGTGTAATAAAATAGCTAATAGTGGAATTAGAGTAATTATTGCCGGATTGGATATGGATTATCTTGGCAACCCTTTTGGACCAATGCCCAACCTTATGGCGATCTCTGAATATGTAACTAAAGTTCATGCAGTGTGTAAAAAATCTGGAAATGTTGCTAACTATAGCTATAGAAAAAATAAAAAAAAGGATATTGTTGTAATAGGTGAGAAAGATAAATATGAGCCTTTAAGTAGGTCAGTTTTTTTTAAAAAAATGAAAAAAAATAAATCAAAATGAAAGTAGCTGTAATAGGATCAACTGGGGTTGTAGGAAATGTCATGCTTAGTCTTCTTGAAAGCAGAAATTTCCCATTAAGTGATTTAATCCCTGTTGCCTCTGAAAGATCGATAGGTAAAAAAATTCTTTTTAAAGAAAAACACTACAATATAGTTTCCATTGAAGATGCTATAAAAATGAAACCAGATATAGCATTATTTTCTGCAGGTGGATCAACATCTTTAGAATGGGCTCCAAAATTTGCCGAAGTTGGAACAAGAGTTATTGATAATTCTTCTGCATGGAGGATGGATTCATCAAAAAAATTAGTTGTTAGTGAGGTAAATTCTGAAGTTCTAACAAAGGATGATTACATTATTGCTAATCCAAATTGCTCAACAATGCAGTTAATGGTAGTTTTAGCTCCTTTACATAAAGTATTTAAAATAAAAAGGTTAGTTATATCAACATATCAATCAGTATCTGGAACAGGAAAAAATGCAATTGATCAGCTTAATGGAGAGAGGATAAATTCAGACCCAGAAATGATATATCCTTATAGTATTGATCAAAACCTTCTTCCGCATTGTGATGTTTTTGAGGAGGGTGGTTATACAAAAGAAGAAAACAAATTGATAAATGAGACTAGAAAAATTTTAAGTGACGACTCAATTCAAATTACTTCAACTGCCGTTAGAGTTCCTATTGAAATTTGTCATGGTGAATCTGTAAATATTGAATTTGAAAATCAATTTAAATTGGATCAAGTTTTTGAAATTTTAAAAAAGTCTCCTGGTCTTATTGTAGAGGATGATCCTGCAAACAACATATATCCTATGCCAATAAATTCTGCAAATAAGGACGAGGTTTTTGTTGGTAGAATTAGAAGAGACTTTAGTATTGAAAGCGGCTTAAATATCTGGGTTGTTGCAGATAACCTGAGAAAAGGGGCTGCAACAAATACAATTCAAATAGCTGAGAAATTAATTGAAATGAAGATCATATAATCTACATTTCAAAAGACTCCATAAATTTAGTAGTATAATTTCCTGAGATGAAATCTGGGTGTTCCATCATCTTTTGATGGAAAGGTATTGTTGTTTTCACACCCTCAATTACAAATTCATCTAACGCTCTTTTCATTTTATTTATTGCCTCTTCTCTAGTTTGAGCTGTAGTTATAAGTTTTGCTATCATTGAATCATAAAAAGGTGGTATTAAGTAACCACTATATACATGAGTGTCAATTCTAACACCATGACCGCCTGGAAAATGTAGAGTTAAGATTTTTCCTGGATTTGGCATAAAATCATTGTTAGGATCTTCTGCATTTATTCTACATTCAATTGAGCAAAGCTTTGGAAAATAATTTTTACCAGATATGGGTTCACCAGCAGCAACTAAGATCTGTTCTCTTATTAAATCATAATCTATTACTTGTTCAGTTATCGGGTGTTCAACCTGTATTCTAGTATTCATTTCCATAAAATAAAAATTTTTATGCTTATCCACCAGAAACTCAATAGTACCTGCACCTTCATATTTTATTGATTCAGCAGCTTTTACCGCGGCTTCACCCATTGCTTTTCTTAATGGCTTTGTCATAAAAGGTGAGGGTGTTTCTTCGATTAATTTTTGATGTCTTCTTTGAATTGAACAATCTCTCTCTGATAAATGACAAGCTTTACCATAAGAGTCCCCAATGATTTGAATTTCAATATGCCTAGGATCTTCTATGAATTTTTCTAAATACATGTCATCATTATCAAAAGCCAATTTTGATTCCTGACGAGCAAGTTCCCATGCCGAAGAAAGTTCTTTAGCATCTTTTGCTATTCTCATACCCTTACCTCCTCCTCCAGCAGTAGCTTTTAACATAACAGGGTAACCTATTTCAAGTGCAATATTTTGAGCATCTTCAAGAGTAGGAACAAGACCTTCAGATCCAGGAATGGTAGGGACTCCTGCAGCCTTCATAGTTTCTTTTGCTGAAGATTTATCTCCCATTTTATCAATCATTTCAGGAGAAGCTCCTATGAATTTAATTTTATGCTCTTCACAAATTTTTGAAAACTTGCTGTTTTCTGATAAAAATCCATATCCAGGGTGAATTGCATCGGCGTTTGTAATTTCAGCAGCAGCAATAATATTTGATGGTTTTAAATAAGAGTCTGAGCTTGCACTTGGCCCGATACAAACTGCTTCATCTGCAAATCTAACATGAAGACTCTCTTCATCTGCTTTTGAGTAAACTGCAACAGTTTTAATACCCATTTCTTTACATGTCCTAATGACACGCATAGCAATCTCTCCTCTATTAGCAATTAAAATTTTATTAAACATCTCTAGGAAGGATCAATAATGAATAATGGTTGATCAAATTCAACAGGGCTTTGATCATCAACTAAAATTTTAACGATTTTACCGGTAAAGTCTGACTCAATTTCGTTGAACAATTTCATTGCTTCTATTACACATAAAACGTCACCTTTTGCAATACTTTGTCCTACTTCAACAAATGATGGCTTGTCAGGAGATGGTTTCCTGTAAAAAGTTCCTATTATTGGTGATTTTACTATCACTTGATTGTCATTTTCCAGATTTATTGATTGAGTTGTTTCTTGTGTATTAACCTCTTGAACAGCTTGAGTAATTGGTTGACTAGCAGGAATTGAAGCTGGCGTTGGAACATCCTCAACAATTATATGTTGTGGTGCAACAGACTTAGTTTTTATAGTAATCTTGAAGTCATCTCTTTCAATCTTTACCTCTTCCACCCCAGACTTCTGAACGAACTTGATTAAATTTTGTATTTCTTTTATATCCATGTATTTAAATTTAGTTATATGCCCATGTTAAATATGCTGCACCCCATGTTAAACCAGCGCCAAAGGCTGCTAAAATTAGTTTATCACCTTCATTTAAGTTTTTTTCATAATCATACATTAACAATGGTATTGTTGCAGCAGTAGTATTTCCATAATTTTCAATGTTCATTAGAACCTTATTTTTATCTAAATTAATCTTTTCTGCGGTAGCATCAATAATTCTTTTATTTGCTTGATGTGGCAGCAAGTATTTAATCTCCTCAGATTTAAGTTCATTTCTGATAATAATTTGCTCCGTAGCGTTTGCCATCTCTGATACAGCTGACTTAAAGACAGTTTTTCCATCTTGAGCTATATAATGCCATTTATTTGCAATTGTCTCGTTCGATATTGGATAAAGAGACCCTCCAGATTTAATATTTAACCACTCTGCACCTATTCCATCAGATCTGAGATACTCATCTTCCCAGCCATATCCATTTAGACTTGGCTCAACCAATACAGCGCCTGCTCCATCTCCAAAAAGAATACTAGTTGACCTGTCAGTGTAATCTACAATTGAAGACATCATGTCTGCGCCAATTAGAAGAACTTTTTTATATCTTCCTGATTCAATGTAGCTAGTAGCTGTAGACATACCAAATAAAAATCCGGAACATGCAGCACTTAAGTCAAAGGCATATGCATTTTTTGCTTTAATTGCTGAAGCTACGGTAGGAGCAGTTGATGCACCATGAAAATCAGGTGTTATAGTTGAAACAATTACTAGGTCAATTGATTCAGGGTTTATTTTTTTCTTTGCTATTAGATCCTTTGCAGCATTGATAGCCAAGAAAGAAGTGCCTTTACCTTTATCCTTAAGAATTCTTCTTTTTTTTATTCCTGTTCTGGCTGTAATCCAATCATCGTTGGTATCAACCATCTTTTCTAAATCTTTATTTGAAATAAAGTCTTCTGGAACATAGCCTCCAACAGCAGTAATGGCGGCTTTTATATTTGTGTTTTTGTTAGGTTTCATACTAACATCAATTGACAATTAAATTGATAAATAAAGGTCGTTATTATTCTGATTCTAAAGAATCAACTAAAACTTTTCCTCTATAATAAAGCTTACCCTCATGCCAATGTGCTCTATGGTATAAGTGTGACTCACCAGTAGCTTTACATATTGATATTTGCTGTTTTTCAGCTTTAATATGTGTTCTACGTTTATCTCTTCTAGTCTTAGATATTTTACGTTTTGGATGTGCCATTTATAATAAATCTTTTAGTTTGTCCCACCTAGGGTCAGTCTTTTCAATAAAATTTTTTTTAGGTTTTAATTCTTCAAGCTTTTCAATTATTTCAGATTTTAATGATCCATTCTCTATCCCTGGGTGAACTTTTTTCTGAGGAACAGCAAGAATAATACTCTCATATATAATGTGTGAAACATCAATACTGTTTGATCCAGTTGGTAAAAAAACTACTTTATCATCAGATGATATTGTATCATCTTTAAACTTAACAACAACAGTATAGTCAGTTTCAAGTTGTAATGAAAACATTTCCATTGAAAGATCACATTGAACTTCAACCTCTCCATTAAATCTAAATTTTAAGTTTAGTAAAGTTGGTTTTTTCTCTAGCTCAAGAATAGTTTTAATGTTTGCATCAGCAAAATCATAATAATCAAAATTTTTAAAGAACTTATTTCCTATTTCAAAGTCAAAGAGATGAACACCTTCTTTCAGTCCTGAAAATTTAACCAAATATGGTGAAAGCGATTTCATCACTTAAATATTGAGCGGCAAATTTATAAAAATTTATCTATTTAATGTCAATCTAAGTTGTTTCTTAATTTAAACACTTGAAGACCTAATTTTATTGCATTTGTAAATGAGGTGTGATCTGCTATTCCTTTTCCAGCTATATCAAAGCCAGTACCATGATCTGGTGAGGTTCTTACAACTGGTAACCCTGCTGTAAAATTTACTCCTTTTCCAAAGGAAATAGTTTTAAATGGTATAAGCCCTTGATCATGGTATGAAGCAATAATACCATCATATTTTTTATAATTTTCATTAACGAAAAAAGTGTCTGCTGAAAATGGACCATTAATAGAACTCGTAGTTCCCTTAAAACTATTAATTGCTGGTGTAATTATTGATTGGTCTTCATTTCCTATTAGACCATTATCGCCAGCATGAGGATTAACTGCCAATACTGCAATTTTAGGTTTTTTTATTTGAAAGTCATTTATTAAACTTGTTTCTAGTGCTTTGATTTTTTGCTCAACAATATCTTGATTAATAGCATTTGATACATCTTTTATCGGAATATGGTCTGTTAATAAGGCTATTTTAAGTTCTTTCGATATCATTAACATTAAGGGGCTTATTCTAAAATAATTCTTTAGAAAATCTGTATGACCTGTATATTTAAATGACTCGGAAAATGATAAATCCTTATTTATAGGAGCTGTAACCAAAACATCTATCTTTTTGTCTTTTATAGCTTTTGTAGCTTCTTTCAAAGAAAGAATTCCAAGTTCAGATAATTCTTTTTCAGATTCTCCAAAATTAAACTGAGAATCAGAGAATACCTCTTTTACATTTATCTGAGTATCCGATAAATCTTCTTCACTATCTATCTTTTTTAATGGAGGAGTATCAATTTGAAAATGTTGTTTTTGTTTTTCAATTAAGCCAGTTGATGCGTAGATTACAAAATTACATTCATGAAATAGGCTAAAATTAGATAGTGATTTTAAGATTATTTCAATCCCAATGCCATTTGGGTCACCAATAGTTATTCCAACATTTATTTTCCTTGATTTTACCACTCTTTAATTAATTGCTAATTTTACCGATGCAAAACAAAGATAATAATGTTCACTGGGATAATTGAATGTATGGCTACCGTAGTTAAGGTAGAAAAAAATAAAGGAAATTTAGATATTTCACTTAAGTCAGGAATTACAAATGAACTTAAAATTGATCAAAGCTTATGTCACAACGGTGTTTGTTTAACCGTTGTTGATATAGATAATGATGTGTATACAGTAAATGTAATTTCTGAGAGTATTGAAAGGTCAAATTTTGGCGAGATTATTCCAGGAGATACTGTTAATATAGAGAGGTCAATGTCAGTTAATTCAAGATTTGATGGGCATATAGTTCAGGGACACGTTGATGAAGTTGCAGTTTGTACTGAGGTTAAAGAAACTGATGGAAGCTGGAAATATGTATTCAAACACTCAAAAAATAATATAACTGTTGAGAAGGGATCTATAACTATAAATGGGGTTAGCCTAACAGTTGTTGATTCTGCCGAAAATTCTTTTTCTGTTGCAATTATACCTTATACGTATAATAATACTAACTTTAATCAAATCAATGTTGGAACTAAGGTTAATCTTGAGTTTGACATAATAGGTAAGTATATATCTAAAATGATAAATAATAAAGGCTGATGAAAAATATTCCTCATTTAAACTTAAATGATTTTTTATCTGGTGATTCAAGGACTAAGAATGAGTTTATTGAACAGCTTGGAAAGGGATTTAGTGAAATAGGCTTTATTGCAATTAAGGGTCATCTTTTAGATGATAGAACTAAAGATGAATTATATACTGAAGTTAAAAGCTTCTTTAACCTGTCTGATGAAGTCAAGTCAAAGTATATTATTAAGGGTTTAGCTAGTCAAAGAGGATTTACACCATTTGGAAAAGAAAGTGCTAAGGGGAAAAATATAGGAGATCTTAAAGAGTTTTGGCACTTTGGACAATATGTCAAAGACGAACCAAAATTAAAAGAGGAATATCCTGATAACGTAATAGTTAATGAGCTAAAAAACTTTAATACTGTAGGGCAAAAAACTTATGAGCTTTTAGAAGAGACTGGAAAGCATATTCTAAGAGCTATTGCTTGTTATCTTAACCTAGAAGAGACATATTTTGACAAACATATATTCAATGGAAATTCAATACTAAGAGCAATTCATTATCCTCCTATTACTGAAGAACCCAAAAATGCTGAGAGAGCAGCAGCTCATGGAGATATAAATCTAATAACACTTCTTATGGGTGCTCAAGGAAAAGGTTTGCAGGTGTTAAATAATTCTGGAGAATGGATTGACGCTGTAGCAGAAGAAGATGAGGTTATAGTTAATATTGGTGATATGCTTTCAAGGCATACCAACAACAAATTAAAGTCTACAATTCACAGGGTGGTTAATCCCCCAAGAGATCTTTGGAACAGTTCTAGGTATTCAATACCCTTCTTCTTACATCCAAGACAAGAGATGTCTCTAAATTGCCTGGATTCATGTATAGACGCAGATAATCCAAAAGGATATGAAGATATTACAGCTGGAGAATTCTTACATGAAAGACTTATTGACTTAGGTTTAATTAAGGGTTAGTCAACAAGCTCATTATATATAGCTCTAGATAATTTTGCAAGAAAAGGTACAGCTAGATCATCGTACTCGTATAAATTATCATTTATAACCTTGTTTTTATTTGTATAAATAGTAGCTGTAAGAATGAATTCAACATTATCCTGATAATTTTTTATTAAACCATTGTCTATTGAAGTTCCATAGGCTTGACCAATTTTATTATAAACCCTAATTTGCTCATTTGATACACTTTGCTCATCTCCATGAATAAAAAACTTATTATAAGTCTCAAAAAATTTTTCATCTCCTATAAACTTTTCACCTATATCCTCATAAGTAAACCTACTCATCCAATATCTCAAAAAGTCATAATCCTCTACATTTAAATTAAAGGTGTTGGTGCTATCAAAAATCTCAGGATAAAAGATGTATTTAATTAGATTGTGCATGTCAGTTATTGAAGATCTGTTTTTTTCAGAAAAATTCAGTGATTCGTCTAAAATTTCTCCTTTGAAGTATCTTCTTTCTCCTTTTTCAAGGCCATTTGTCTTTTCATCTGCTTTAATAATTTTTTGATTATCATTTATGGATGAAATTATATTATTATCAAGGTCTGATATTTGCCATGTGGAATTAACATATGGGTCAGGATTAAACTTGTGATTTAAGTAAGTTTTATCGAAACCTGCATTTTCCATTTCATGATTGAAATAGTTATATCCAATGAAATCAATCAATATATTAGATGCAGAATTATCGCTCACAAGAAAGACATCTGCAATAAGATTTTGAAAAGAGGTAATGCTATCTCGAATTACTAATTCAGAGTAGTCATCTTTATAGTTTAGAGTTATTTTAGACTTCAATGTAATCTCAGATCCTTTAGATCTCAATTCATTAATTTTTTTTAAAGTTAAAACAACGATTGGTAGCTTAATAGTACTTGCAGGGTAGAAGTATTTGTTGTCATCAAGCTGATATTTGTATTCCTGAAAGTCAACCTTAGAATTATATTGATCTATTTTTGTTAGAAGAATTTGTATTTCATAGTCCTCTTTTTCCTTAATTATTTCTTTTAAAAAATCATTTTTTCTAAAAGAGGATTTTATTGGGTTAGTTTCAAGAGAACAACCAAATAAAATTATAGATAAGAGTAAACAGGCTAATTGTTTCACAAATCAAAAATAAAAAAACCCCTCATAAAAGAGGGGTTTTTAATATTTAATAAGAATTAACTATTCTTTTGGTCTTACTTGGATGGCTAACCAAAGAGGAATACTTTGTTGATGTGTCCTCATGTTTGAAACTGCCTGAAGTTCTCTAGGAATTTTTCCAGTTGCTTCTCTTGTCTGCATCATTGATTTCCAGTCTTCGTAGAAATCAACTGTCATATAATCATAGTAAACATCTTCACCTGCATTGTCAAGCCTTTTAAGAAGTGCCCAGCCAACTCTTGATCCTAGATCAGCTGAATTTAGACTGTTCTCAGCTTTTTCATAATCATAGGCATTTGCATAACCAACTTTCATCATATTGATAACTGCTACTTGAGGTGCCGTAGGTGTTTCACCTTGATTTCCAGCAAAATTTAATCCTTTGTTTACAAGGACATTATCCCAGACAATTGTTCTTGCTTTGATGTTTTTTTCCTGAAAAATTTCAACATCCATTTCACTGTAGTCTGGTCTCATTTTAAGGACTCCTGCATTTGCATTTAAGCTATCAGGGCTTTGTGCAATTGTTACAATAAGCATGTTCCAATCAGATTTATCTGTAGAACCTGGTCTCCACCAAACATCCCATCCGGTGATTGTACCTTCATCAGCTCTCATTTGAGCTAATTCTTTCCACTTTTCGTTAAGAATAGTTCCATAATCTTCTCCTGGAGTTGTTTTGACAAAAGTCATATTTACATAGTCTCCATTACCTTGAGCAGATAGAAATCCTACTGCAAAAAGTGTAAGTAATAAAAATAGTTTTCTCATATATATTGATTTTAGATTAATAATTAAAATTAAATTAATCAGATTTAGCTCTGACAAATTTACCGTCCACTATATGTCCTTGATGGATATATATTTGGTCTTCATGATCGCCTTCAACAAGACTCCAAAATTTTTGTCTTGCTTCGGCTGGTCCTGAAGTTGCATTTTCTAGACTGGTAGCGAATTCGTGCATACTTTTATATCCGTTTGCAACCATTACGTCTGAACCTGAGCCTGTTAGGTGGTAGCTATGATTACCAAACATTGCTACACCCGACTCAACAGCTGGTATTGTAACCCAATCATGGTATGCTTGGCCCATTTCACCTTGATTTCCAGAGGTATTATATTTACCTATTACTAAAATAAAATATCCTGAAACATCTATGTCTTCTCCAACCACATGGTCGTTTTGCCAATCAACTCTTCTCATTTCGTCTGTGTGACCATTCCAAAAAGATTGATATTCACTTACTATCGCTCCCATCTCTTCTCTTTCTTCTTGACTAGCAGCTTGCCATTTCTCTCTTACATGTACCCATGGATCATCATTAATTGCATCGTTGGCATTAGCATAATTATCTTGAACAACTATAGAAGGTCCTGATCCATAATAGTGACTTACTACCCATTGACCTTGAAGAGTTCTTTTTTCTCCAAGAGCCATATTTGTTACTTGCTCGTGTAATTCCATAAACCTACCTATTTTTTGAATTGGTACGTCAAGGTATGATAGATTCATGACCGTTTCAGACTGAGCAGAAACTGTCATTGTTGTTATAAGTAATAAAAATATTTTAATTGCTTTCATAATATTTCTTATCTATTTGGTCCTGCGAGGTTAAATCCATTTGCGTCAACATGACCAATATGAACATATATTTGATCATCATGACCGCCTTCTACTAAGCTCCAAAATGTACTTCTAGCTTCTGGATTATCTGTTCCCTGTGAAGAAGCTGCCTGAGCAAATTCAACTAAAGAAGCATAAGCTGTAAAAAACTGAACATCAGAACCACTACCTGAAAAATGGTAAGAATAACCACCTGCAAGCATAGCACCTTCTTCTACTTGAGGCTTAACTTGCCAGTCCATGTAAGCATTTGCCATGGTTCCCCAATTACCAGAGGAGTTATAACTTCCTACAACAAGGACCCAATTTGTGTCCCATGCAGGCGCTTTTTCTTGTATAGCATCACCATTAGCTATAAACCAGTTTTCCCAATCTATTGTTCTAACCTCATCAGAATGTCTATCTAAGAAAGATGCATATTTTGATCCCATAGCTTCAAGGGATTTTTTTTCTTCATCTGAAGAGTTTTCCCATCTTTTACGAATATACTCCCAAGGATCATCTTTAGCAGCAGATTCCGCAGAGTCAAAATATGTCATTACAACTACAGATGCACCAGATCCATACCAGTGTCTGTATACCCATTGACCGTTCATTTCTCTACCTTCTTCGATTGTGATATCAGTAAATTGTTTATGAACTTCAATGAATTCTCCAATTTCAGTCGCAGGAATATCCATGTAGGTTATATCCATAACAGACTGAGCATTAATGATTAAGCTAAACATCAATGCAAAAGTTAATTTTAAAATTTTCATGATTAAATTGTATTTGAATTAACTAAATTTAAGGAAAAAACCGATAGGCCCCATCACTAAATTGTAAAATCATGAAAAGAAGATCTTTAATTAAGTCAGTATTTACAGCAGGTTTGGCAGCGCCCCTGGCAGGTTGTGTAAACTATAGTAATTCAGATAATGAAAAACTTAAAAACATAAAACATAATCCAATTGGTGTATCAACCTATTCATTTTGGCAGTTCAATGGAAGAGAAACACCTATAGAGTATTGTATAGAAAAAGCTGCAGAGTTTGGGTTCGATGGAGTAGAGCTCTTATTGATTCAAATGGAGTCAGAAGAAAATAGTTACTTACAGAAAATAAAAAAAAGAGCATTTGATTCAGGGCTTGATTTGATGGGACTTTCAACTCATCAAAGTTTTGTTAGTCCAGATCCAAATAAAAGACAAGAAAACATTGAACTAACTAAACACCAAATTGAAATAGCTAATTCACTTGGCATTCCAACCATTAGAATAAATACAGGTAGATGGGGAACTACTAAGCCAACAGAAGGAAAGTCTGAATTTGATGTTTTGATGGACAATAAAGGTGTTGAACCTGTTATAGAGGGTTATACTGAAGAAGAAGGATTTAAATGGGTAATTGACTCGATTGCTGAGTGTATTCCAACAGCAGAGAAAAATGGAGTTGTTCTAGGTCTTGAAAATCATTGGGGGCTAGGGCCTTACATCGAAAGGTGTTATGAAAATTGTAAATGCAATAAACTCACCTTGGCTTAGTGTAACTCTAGATACTGGTAATTTTTTTGAAAATAGGGAAGAACAGTTAAAGGATCTTGCGCCTCATACTTGTTTGATTCAAGCAAAAACATATTTTGGAGGTGCTAAATGGCCTGCATTTAATGAGATAAATATTGATTATCCTGCAATAGGTAAACTAATGAGAGAAAATAATTACAGAGGATATATTTCACTTGAGTTTGAAGGAAATGAAGATGCTAACACTGCAGTGCCTAAAAGTTTAAAATTATTGAGAGACTCATTTTATTTTAACCTTACTTAATTTTTTTTACATTTGAATAAAACCATTGTAGTGCAAGAAAGTCCGATCCCTATTTATGTTGTTGAGTTTATGAGTCAGGAATGGATTACTTGGTCTTTGTTTTCCTTAGCTTTTATATCTATACCATTAATTCTAGCCAGATTTTTAAATAAAAGTCAAAAGAGGATGATTTCCTATATCATGGGTGGTCTTTTAATCATTGACTTTTTTGCTGAAAATATCGGCTATATTGCTTCAGGTACATGGGATATACAATATAATTTGCCTATTCAATTATGTGGAATTTCATCTTTGATTTGTTGTGTTTTACCTTTTATTAAAAAGAAGGATAAACTTTTTGAATTTGTTTACTATACAGGAATTATAGGTGGGGTTATGGCCATTCTTACACCTCAGATGAATTACTTTGATGGAACTATTAGATATTATCTTAACTTTTATGTTTCTCATAGTCTAATTATAGCATTACCAATTTTTATGTTTCTTCATCTAGACATGAAACTACCAAGACTATCATGGTTTAAGCTGTGGATTAATCTGAATATCTTAATGGCTATAATTATGCCAATAAACTTCTTACTTGATTCTAACTATATGTATGTTAATGCACCTCCAGAGGTAGATAATCCTTTGGTAATAGGTGACTGGCCATATTACATTCTTTTATGGGAAATTTTTATTCTTATAATAGCTTATATGGTATACTCAATAAGTAGGAGGAAACTAGTTCTGTGAGACTACTTTTAACAATTTTTCTTGCTTTTTCAATTCCTGAAAATGATTGCTCAACTTTCTATTTAATTAGACATGCAGAAAAAGTAAGAACAAATAAATCTGATAGAGATCCTGCTTTAAATGAAAAGGGAATTATTAGAGCCTTAAATTGGAAAGAATATTTTATCGATAAAGACATTTCAAAAATATATTCAACAAATTATAAGAGAACTCTTGAGACCGTTAAACCAATTGAAGAGGAAATTGGTTTAACTGCAATTTTATATTCTCCTTCCAATATTGATTATAAGGATTTTATTTCATCAAATGAAGGTGAGGTAGTTCTTGTTGTTGGGCATAGTAATACAATTCCAAACTTTGTTAACGAATTAATTAATGATCAGGTCTACGACTCAGATAGACGATTTGAATAACTCTAATTTGTATATTGTTAACCTATGTGACTCTAGTATATCACACAGTTTAATTGAAGTAAATTAATGGATACACCAATAAATGTTTTTAGTGAGTGGGCTCAAAATGGAAAAGATGAGGGTATGGAAAAGCATCATTATGACTCAGTAATGAATATGCTTGATTTTGCATGTAATGGATTATCAGAATATTCTTTAATTGATGCTGGATGTGGAAATGGGTGGGTAATTCGACACACGTCTAATGATGATAAGTGTTCTTTTGCTATTGGTGTTGATGGCTCTTCAAATATGATAACCAAAGCAAAGAGAGCTTGATAATAAAAATCAATATTATTGTGAAGATTTACTTAATTGGATTCCTTCAAAAAAAGTTGATATTGTTCATTCCATGGAGGTATTCTATTATTTTGAAGATCCTGCACTTCTTATCAATCATATAACGAAAAACTGGATAAAAAAAGAGGGTAGACTTATTATGGGGATTGATTTTTATTATGAAAATAAAGCTTCTCATTCATGGCCTCAAGAGTGTTGCATTACTATTATGAAGCTTCATTCTGAAAAAGAATGGAAAGGTTTTTTTGAAAAGGCAGGTTTAAAAAACGTTAAATCCTGGCGAAATGGACAAGATAAAGAATGGGGAGGGACCTTAATTGTTACTGGTACTAATTAATTTGTTGTAAGAAGATTTTAATTTGCTCTTCTAATAAACCCAATAGTTTTTTATTTGTTATCCCTTCTTTATCAGAAAAGTTTTCTTCAAATTTGGGCAAGCTGAAGTTTGGTATGTCAAATTTACTCTGTAAAGAAAATCTTGACAAAGCAGCACTCATAACTGATTTACCTCCTCTTGATCCATTGGATGCTGAAAGAAGGAAAATAGGTTTGTAATTCCAAACAATTTCTTCGATTACAGATATCCAATCATAAATATTTTTAAATGCAGCAGTGTATGATCCATTATGTTCTGCAAGTGATATAACTATTCCATCTGAATCTTTAATAAGGTTTTTAAATTCATATGCTTTATCAGGAATACCATCCACTTTTTTTCTATCATCACTATAAATTGGCATCTCATAGTCATTTAAATCAATAAGAATTGCCTCTTGAGGAGCTATTTTATTTGCTACAAAAGAGGCAAGTTTCTTGTTTATTGAGTTGTTTGATGACGACGCACCAAAAGCTAAAATTTTACTCATTATTTGTTTCTATGTGAACCATCACAAAACCCATCTGGGTCCTTAGTGTTTCCACATCCACATTTTGATCTTTCTGAATTCATATTATAAAGTTGTTAAGTTAATAGATAATTCGATATCATCATATATAAGTTTATCACCAAGATTTTCAAAAAACGATCCTGATCTAAACCTTACATCATATTTTGACCTATCAAATACAAGATTTGCAGACCAACCATCTTCTGAGCTTATCATCTCAAAATTAACTGGGTGTGTAAACCCTTTGATAGATAAATCTGCTAAGACATTCCATTTACCATCTGATATTAATTCAGAACTGTTAATTGATATAGCTGCTGTAGGATAAGATTCTACAGAAAAAAAGTCATCTGATTTTAAATGACCTTCTAATCTTGCTTTGCTATCTCCTTCCATGTCTTGATTATTTATTGAAGTCATATCAACAATAAACTGGCCATTTACAATTGAACCATTAGAAATCTCAAAAGTACCAGAAACAAAATCTAATGTTCCATAGTGAGAACTTGTCGATACTTCTCTACCTGTCCAAGTAATTTGGCTCTGTGTATTATCTATATTATAAATATTGTCAGCTGTTGCAACACCCTGTGCTTGCTGATTACTAGATTGGTTTGGATTTGTATTACATGAGGCTAATACGATTAACATTAAAAAAGTGAATGAAACTACTAGATTGGTTTGGATTAATATTACATGAAAACTAATAAAGAAGTAGTTTTGATTAACATTAAAAACAAATTGTAACTTGTTAATAAAAAGTAACTTCATTTGATTAAAATTTTGTAACTAAAAAAGAGAAAAATGAAAATTCGTGAAGAATAAACAGCTTAGTTTTAATTATTATTTAACAGTATTGAAAAAACAGATAAATGTAAAGTATACTTAACAATAATAATGAATGGGTAAAGTAAAGTTATTTTACATATTAATTAATTAACACAATATGTAAAGTTTGTTTTACAAAAATTTATTATATTTGTAAAGTTTATTTTACAAATGCTAGTTAATAGGGTAAAAGATTATAGAAAAGGTAGAGGCTTAACACAAGAAGATTTAGCTTCAAAGACAGGTGTTAGCAGACAGACTATTATTTCAATTGAAAAAAACAAATTCATTCCAGGACTTGATGTTGCATTGAAGATTTCTTCTTCACTTGAAGTTAGCATTGACAAACTCTTTTATTTTGTTTAAATGAGAAGCATAGACGCAGTTATTACTTGGGTTGACGGATCTGATAAAGAGTATAAAAAGAGATTAGAAAAACATTTAACCACGCCAACTAACTATAAAAAGCAGTATTTACAGGCTAATGAAATTGAATACTGTGTAAAATCTATTTTAAAATTTGCACCATTTGTAAGAAGAATATTTATAATTACAGACAATCAAAAACCAAGTTTTAGCGGTCTGGAAGATCTTATATTGAGCAAGAAAGTTAAACTAGTTGACCACAAAGAAATTTTTAAAGGTTATGAAAAGTATTTACCAACATTTAATATTAGATCAATTGATGCTGTGCTTCACAGAATAGAAGGTCTTTCAGAAATGTTCGTTTATTTTAATGACGATGTTTTTTTAATAAACAAAATTCATGAGGAAGATTGGTTTGTAAAAGACAAGGTGGTGTTAATGGGTAATTGGGCTAAAAGCTATAGCGTAAATCCGATTAAGATTGTATCAGAAAAATTTAAAAAAATTATCGGAGCAAGACCAAGCTTTAATGCCTCACAATCAAAGGCAGGAAAAATAAGTGGGTTTAAAAAAGAATATTTTAAGTCATATCATACTCCAAGGCCTCAAATTAAGTCATTAATTAAAGAGTTTTACAATACAAATCCTGAAGCTCTAATAGATCAGATTAAATATAAGTTTCGAAATTCTGAACAGTTTATGCCATATAGTCTTTGTTGGCATTTATTAATTAAAGAAAACAGGGCAGTAATAAAAGGGGTCAAAGAATTAAAAGAAGTTAAGCAAACACAGAACCTTAACAGCAATCAGATTGTTTCAATTCTAGAAAAACTGGATGATACAAAAGAAGTCAAATATTTAAATATTCAGGATTTAAATTACGCAAGCAAAGATGTGTTTATGATTTTCGACAAATGGATGAGAAAAAAACTACAAGTTTAGAGTCTATAATTTTGAAATAACCGAGACCACTCTTTCAACTTCTTCCTTTGTGTTATATATAGAAATTCCGAGCCTAGTTACCCCACCCCTTTCTTCAAGCCCAAGTTGCTGGATAGCTTTCAAAGCATAGAAGTGTCCGTCCCAAGCACATATATTTTCAGAGGCAAGAGCCTTACATATTTCTTGAGGCGTATAATCAGAGTGAACAAATGATACAGTTGGTGTTCTTTTGGTATCTGAAAAATCTTTACCAACGACATTAACCTTATTTAAACTATTTATAGATTCATATAGATGTTTGGCAAGTGCAAATTCATGGCTACTTATTTTAGAAAATGCATCTATTAATTTATCTCTAAAAGAATTTCCTTCTCCAATATTAGCAATAAAGTCAATTGCAGCTGAGACTCCTGCACAAGCGGCGTGATTGAGAGTGCCTGTCTCAATTATATAGGGCGCCTTCTGATCTTGAACCACCAAGCGATCTGTTTCTAGTTGTTCTAATAACCCTGGTTTGGAATATAAAAAGCCTACATGTGGGCCATAAAATTTATATGCAGAACATAGTAGAAAGTCACATCCAAGCTCTTTTACATTGATTGAGAAATGAGGAGCATAGTGAACAGCATCAAGCAGGAACAAACAGTTTTGTGGAAGAAAAGATTTAACAGCTACAAAGTCATTAAGCGTTCCAAGGGCATTTGAAGACATCCCCATACAAACCATTACTGTTTTATCATTAATCTTATTTCTAAAATCTTCATAATCAAGTGCCCCATTTTGAAGAAGGCTTACCTCAATTAATTTAATTCCTACCTCCTCAAGAACTCTCCACGGCCCCCTATTAGCCTCATGATCTAATTCAGTTATAATAACCTCATCTCCTGAATTAAATTTTTTAGCTAAAGCTCTAGCAAGACTGTAGTTTAAAGACGTCATGTTTTGACCAATAGAAATTGTATCTGGGCTGTCTGATCCAAGAAATTCAGACATTTTTAGCCTTAAATCATCCATCACTTTATCAGTCTCTTGGCTAGTTATAAACTCACCATGAGTGTTAGCATTTGATCTAATATAATATTGTGAAATGGCTTCAATTACTTGGATTGGAACTTGTGTTCCCCCTGGACCATCTAAGTAAACTATTTGATTATTATTATGATCAACTCTCCCTATAGAAGGAAAAAAGTCTCTTATTTGTGAGGAATTAATCATCTATGTATATTGTTATTGCTCAAGCTTCCAGAAGGCAATACCGCCAGCCTGTTTTCCTATATTAACAGAACTAACAATTTTTGACTTTTTAATATCTATTACATCTACAAGACCTGGCTCTCCTCCTTTTCCCTCAACCGATACAAAAGCATATTTACTGTCTGGAGATATAACGACTCCATGTGAGACGCTGGAAGTATTTGAAATTAAAGATTTTCTTTTCTTGCCAAGCTCCCAAATTGCAGTTTTTCCTTCACCCTTTAATGTTGCAATCAAATATTTTCCATTTGGAGAAACGTCAACATTATATGGCCCCTTCCCAGTTTCTATTCTGTTAGTGATGCTCCAATCATTAATGTCAACCTCAATAATTTCGTCGGAGCCGTTGCCTGCAATGTAAAGTTTTTGTCCATTTGGATCCGGCATAACCCATGTTGGTTGAACCATAGAATGATGCATCATGCCTTGATGATTCATTTTTTTCTTGTCCAAGCTCAAAACTCTATTAACCTCAAGAGTAAGTGCATCAATTTCAAATAATTCGCCAGACATCATGGCTACAGAATACTGATGTCTTCCACTAGGAGATAATCTAGAGCCATGAGGCATAACACCTGTCTGAATTTTTTTGATTTCAGTCATACTTTCAGGATCAACAACTGAAACTGAACTAGGCTTCATCTCTCCATGCAAATTAAAATTTACACAATAAAGGAGTCCTGTTAGTTCCGAAATTTGCATTGAAGCAGGAAATAATCCTAACAAAGTTTTGTCTACAAGTTTGTTGGTTTTAGTTGAGTATTTGACAAGTGAACCATAAGGGTTCCCGTGAGCTAGAGAAAGGTACCAATATTCTCCTGTTGGGTCAACTGTTAGACCATGAGGTCCTTCAATTTCTGTTTTCATCATACCGACTGGAATTCTTTCTAACTCTTCTGCCTGCTTACCATCAAACTTAATTAAAGAGACTGTATCATCTGACTCAGCTGCAACATAAAAGTAATAGTTCTGTGCGGAGCATAATGAAAAAGACAATATTGTAAATAAAAGTACTTTTTTCATTAATCAATTATAGGGGTTCTGTTAATATATTGGTTCGCTTTAGAATTATCTGGTTTAAGCTCAGAAACTTTTGACGATCCTAAACCTGTGTTCCAGTCTGAATAGAAAACATAGCCTTTGTACAATTGTGCGCCCCATGACATGGTAGCATTTGGAATGTAACCATTTGGAGATCCAGTCATTATATAACCAATCTCTCTTCCTTGTCTGTAGAGATCTCCTAAAAGCTCTCCACTAATATCTACTATTCTTACTCCTCCTCCGTACATTGCAACATATAGAATATCATCTTCAATCCAATAATTATGAGAACCCTGTCCAGGCAGTTCATATTTTGCAACTTCAACTGGATTATCTAAATCTGAGAAGTCAACAAAATGAAGAAACCCTGCAGTAATGTTTGGATTATTCTCGTCTACTCCGTCAGGAAAAATTTCATCTCCTAATACAGTGTAGAACTTACCTGTTGATTTGCTTTTGAATGGAAATGTTGCATGATGAGCTCCAGTTGCATAATCATAATTTGCAAAAGCAACAGGATTAGATGGCGACCCTCCGGCAATTCCATTTCCTACATCTACAAGATAGACTCCATCCCTCCAATTTGAAGAGTATGCAATCCCATCTTCAATCCAAACATCATGTATTGACTGTCCTTCTTTACCTACTTCAAACATTCCAACCTCAACCGGATTTTTAGGATCCTCTATATTGATAACGTAGTATCGTTGGCTTCCACTTAATGCATAAACATGATTATTATCAATAAACACATTATGTACACCACCAGTCAAATTTTTTGTATACTCTGATAAAATTTTTACGTCAAATGGATTAGTTACATCTAAAATTATAATTCCGTTTTTTCTATTAGACGCTCCTTCCCTACTAATTACAGAAATTCTTCCATCCTTAGAAACTTTTACATCATTTACAGTTCTGGCATCCACTTTTACACTATCTATTTTTTTAATATTTCCTGGGTCAGTAACATCCCAAAAAAATGAAGTTCCATCTGCTCCCCATGTTCCTGTTACTGCATAATCTCTTCCATCCACACCTTCAAAAACCCAAAAGTCAGAAGTATGCTTATCAGACACTATTCCTTGACCCACTTTTACTACCTCTCTCTCGACTCCCCTTCCTACAACTTTCAACGGGCGAGAAGTTGACTTTGTCCCAAGACTTACAGTAACCATATAGTCACCTATTACTTCTGCTACAAACCTTCCATCATTCATAATTAATCCTGAGGCATTATTTGATTTATCAATTGCCTTACCATAAAAAGTGTATGTAAATGGAAGTCCATCTAGCTCATTACCTTGATTGTCATAAGCTAAAGCATCATATTTTACTACATCACCTGTTCTAGCTACATCTAGACTGGCCTTAAGCTCAAGCTTTTCAATCGGATTAGATAAAACGTCTATTTCAACAGATGAAGATATACCATCGAAAGATGCCTCTAAAACTGCTTTACCTGGTGAAACAGCCTTAACATTGTTAAACGCGTCTATCTCAATATTATTTGAATTACTACTTAACTGAAAAAATTCATTTTTTCTTGAAAAACCCATCTCATCAACAATTTCAAACTCAAGAGGAATAAAAGAACCTTCATAAACAGCAAGAGAAGATAGTTTTATGTTAATTTCTTTAGCTTTTGGATAATCAACTTGAACTGGAAAAGTTCTACTAAGTCTCTGACCTTCTTGTCCTATACAAAGCGCAACTATTTCGTGAGTTCCAGGTTCATTTGCCCTGATTGTACCTTCAGACCTATTAACCGTGATTGCTTTAGCTGTGCTAAAAACACCTTTTTTATTGTAATAGATGACCGCTTGACATAAGGTTTTTTCTCCATTTAAAGTTTCAGCATAAGATGTTGGAGCAAAAGTTTCTCCCACTTTCATGTTTAATCCTTCAAGATTTGACATTACAACTAGCTCTTGTGAGTTAAGATTAAAAGATGCTAGTGCAAATAGAACAAATAGTATTTTTTTCATAATATTAATTTTAGGAACGTTAAATATAAAAATTTAATAGAAGTAAAGAGGCCTAGATCAAAAAAGTCTAGGCCGGTACACAAAACAATCAATTAACTAATGAAAATTGTTTCATAGTACCGTTTAGACCTGTTTTTTTATTGATAGTTTAAAAAATATCTGCATTCATGACTTTTGTCCATACTTTTGAAAAGTCATTTACAAATTTTTCTTTATTATCATCCTGAGCATAAAGTTCAGCATAAGACCTTAATATTGAGTTTGATCCAAATACTAAATCAACAGATGAAGCTGTCCATTTAAGCTCTCCAGATTGTCTGTCCTTCAACTCATACTTGTTCTCACCAACAATATTCCATGTGTTATTCATGTCAGTAAGGTTTACAAAAAAATCATTAGTCAAAGTGCCTTCTTTGTCTGTGAAAATACCTGCTTTATTATCAATATGATTAGCACCAAGAACTCTCATACCTCCAAGCAGAACAGTCATCTCAGGAGCTGTTAATCCTAAAAGCTGCGCTTGATCTACCATAAGCTCCTCTGGACTTGAATTAGATTTTCCACTCGACCAGTTTCTAAATGCATCAGCTGCTGGCTCAAGATTTGAGAATGAATTTACATCTGTCATTTCTTGTGACGCATCTCCTCTTCCTTTCACTAGAGGTATTGTTATACTATATCCTGCTGCCTTTGCAGCTTCTTCTACTGCGAGATTACCAGCTATAACAATAGTATCAGCTAAACTTGCACCTGTGTCTAATGCTATTGTTTTTAACGCTGATAAGGTCTTTGAAAGTCTTTCAGGTTCATTAGCATCCCAATCTTTTTGTGGAGAAAGTGATATTCTTGCGCCATTCGCTCCCCCTCTTAAATCTGAGGTTCTAAAAGTTTTAGCACTGTCCCATGCTACTGCTACTCTATCAGAAATTGATAATCCTGAGCTAGAAATTTTGGCCTTGACATCATTCTCATCATAGTTTTTGTTTCCAGATGGAACTGGATCTTGCCATATTAAATCTTCCCCTGGAAAATTTGGTCCAATATATCTTGTTTTTGGCCCCATATCTCTGTGAGTAAGTTTAAACCATGCTCTTGCAAATGTGTCTGAAAAATATTCTTGATCATCTTTAAACTTTAGACAAATCTCCCTGTAAATAGGGTCCATTTTCATTGCCATATCTGCGTCAGTCATTATTGGGTTTTTTCTTACAGATGGGTTAGCAGCATCGATTGGTTTATTCTCTTCCAAGATGTCTACAGGCTCCCATTGCCAAGCACCAGCTGGACTTTTTTGTAATTCCCATTCATGATTAAACAGCATTTCAAAGTAACCATTGTCCCATTTTGTAGGGTTTGTAGTCCATGCTCCTTCAAGACCACTTGTTACTGGGCCTTTTTCATCAAGAGTTGGATTAATCCATCCAAATCCTTGATCCTCAATATTTGCACCTTCTGGTTCTCTTCCAAGCTTGGAAGCATCTCCATTACCATGAGCTTTCCCTACAGTGTGTCCTCCTGCAGTTAAAGCAGCTGTCTCTTCATCATTCATAGCCATTCTTGCAAAAGTTTCTCTTACATGGAGTGCTGTCTTCATTGGGTCAGGTTTTCCATTTACTCCCTCTGGATTTACATAAATTAGACCCATGTGAGTAGCTCCCAGTGGGGTTTCAAGTGTTGATGTGTCTTCTAAATCTACATATCTATTCTCACTAGGCGCCATAATTTCATCTTCAGGGCCCCAATAAATATCAATCTCAGGCTGCCAGATATCTGGTCTTCCATAAGAAAATCCAAATGTTTTTAGTCCCATGCTTTCATAGGCAATATTTCCTGCTAGAATAAATAAATCTGCCCAGCTTATTTTATTACCATATTTCTTTTTTATTGGCCACATTAACCTTCTTGCTTTATCTAGGTTTCCATTATCAGGCCATGAATTTAAAGGAGCAAATCTTAGGTTTCCTGTTCCTGCACCACCACGACCATCAGCAACTCTATATGTCCCAGCAGCATGCCATGCCATTCTAATCATTAATCCACCATAATGTCCCCAGTCTGCTGGCCACCAAGACTGTGGTGTGGTCATAAGATCGTGCATATCTTTTTCAAGAGCTTTAAAGTCTAATGATTTTACTTCTTCTCTGTAATTAAAATCACTGTTATAAGGGTTTGACTTTTCATCATGTTGATGAAGAATGTCTAGGTTTAATCTTTTTGGCCACCATTTTAATGGTGATGTGTCTGGTGTAGTTGATGCTCCATGCATGAATGGACATTTTCCGTTTGATTGTCCATTATTACCTAAATTTTCCATAGTCATTAAATTTTTGATTCTAATTTATTAATTTTTATTACTTATTCTACTTCCTTTTGTTCTTTAATAATAAATTCTTAGACTATATAGTAATATCTTATAGTCAAAAGGCTTAATTTAGATAAAAACACACTTATGAAAAAATTCAAAACACTTTTTATTATTGCTCTAATAATAGACCTTATAGCATCTTTACCTATTGTATTGATTAAACTAATGCCGGAGATGGCTGATGAAATGGTATTTAGTCAATTTCCTGGCATAAACGATCCAGGGAAAGAGGCTTTGATGACAATATTCGATGTATTTGGTGTGATCTCTGCGTCGATGATAATTGCTGTAGCGGTAGCAACAACAATCAAAGAAAAAGCAACTGCTAAAATGGCTGCACTTATATTGTTTATTTTTCATGTTGGATGGATTTTCATGGACTGGATAAACTTTCTAGTAGGTAAAGGTGGGCCTCCACTAGCTGTTTTACTATTAAGCTCTGTTGCTGCATTGGCTTTAGGATATGCATGGAAAAAAGGAGAAATTTAATAAGAATATATTTGTACTTTATTGATTAACTATGGCAAACAAGTATGTAGATCTTAATACTGTAAAATTTTTCATGAACAATGTTCAGGAGCTTGAATCTATCTTAAGTAAAAAAAGGTTTGCTGATCATAATCTTGAGTCAGTTGATATGTTTATTGACTCGGTTAAACAGTTTGCAGATAGAGAGCTGTTTCCATATTTTAAAGAAATGGATGAAAATCCAGCTCATTATAAAGACGGTAAAATTCATGTGCACCAACAAGTTGGAAAAATGATGAAGGAAGGTGGAGAAATGGGTCTCATTGCTGCGCCTTTTGATTATGAAGACGGAGGGCTTCAATTACCACTACTTGTTCACACTGCTGCAAATTATATTTTAGATGCTGCTAATAATCATTTGCCTGGTTATTCTGGTCTTACCACAGGTGCTGCAGAATTAATTATTGAGTTTGCTAGTAAAGAGTTAAAAGAAAAATATACTCCTAAAATGCTTACAGGAGAGTGGGGCGGAACAATGTGTTTAACTGAGCCGCAAGCCGGTAGCTCATTATCAGACATTGTTACAAAGGCCACTCCTTGTGATGGTGGACATTATAAAATTAGTGGTCAAAAGATTTTTATCTCAGGAGGAGATCATCAATATGCTGAAAATATAGTCCACTTATTGTTAGCCCGAATTGAAGGGGCTCCTGCTGGAACAAAAGGAATTTCATTATTTGTTGTACCAAAAATGAGACTAGATGAAAATGGAAATCTTGAACCAAATGATGTAACAACAGTTGCTGATTTTGAGAAAATGGGACAGAAAGGATATTGTACTACTCACCTTGGTTTTGGAGATGAAGATAACTGTCACGGATATCTTGTTGGAGAAGAAAACAAAGGTCTTCATTATATGTTTTTAATGATGAATGGTGCAAGAATAGCTGTTGGAAGAGCTGGTTCTGCAATAGCTTCAGGCGCTTATTATGCCTCTTTGGAGTATGCAAATGAACGTCCACAGGGAAGAAAACTTTCTTCAGATGGAAAAAAAGATTTAAAAGAAAAACAAAGCTTAATAATTGAACATCCTGATGTAAGAAGGATGCTGATGCTTCAAAAAGCCATGGTTGAGGGGTCTATGAATTTGATATTTAAAGCTTCAAAATATTTTGACCTTCAACACAACAGTGAGGATGAAGAGGAAAAGAATAAATATCATACACTACTAGAGATGATTATTCCAGTGGTTAAGACTTATCCTTCAGAGGCAGGTATTTATTCAATAAACAATGGGCTTCAAGTACTTGGAGGTTATGGGTTTTGTTCGGACTTTATTCTTCAGCAATATTATAGAGATATAAGAATTTGTACAATCTATGAGGGGACAACAGGTATTCAGTCTCAAGACCTTCTTGGAAGAAAAATGATGCTTAACAATGGTGAGGGTGCGAAGCTTTTAATGGAAGAAATAAAAAAGACCATTGATGAAGCTTCACAGGATAATGACCTAAAGGAGTGGGCTGCTAGTTTAGATAAAAAACTGGAAGAAACTCAAAAAATATTATTTCATCTTATTCCTTTTGCTTCAAAAGGAGACTATGAAAAGTTTTTAGCTGATGCTTCAATCTTTATGGAGTTTTTCAGCCTTGTATTAGTTGGATGGTCCTGGTTAGAAATTGGTGTGGTAAGTAAGCGCGCAATAATTACAGGAGACAAGTCTTTTGACACAAGTTTTTTTGAAAGTAAACTGGATGCTTTAGAATATTTTTATGCATATGAACTTCCAAAAACAACTGGTCTTGCAGAGGTAATGCTTCACCCATCTTCAGTTACTATAAAAACTGATAAAAAAATAATATCTTAATAAAATAACTTTTAATAAAAACCTAATGAAATACTCAAACCCACTGTTTTTGGTTGTGTTTTGGATATCGACTTTTTCCGTTTATTCACAAGATAACATAGTTAAAAATATTATTAATGAAGCCGAAAATAATTCTCAACTTGAACTTTTAGCTCATGAACTACTCGATGTAATTGGATTTAAGTACCAAGATTGGTTGGAACGCCTCAAATGAAAAATGCACACGATTGGGCTGTAGAAAAATATAGCTCTTGGGGTGTTAATTCAAGTCTACATGAATTCGGAGAATGGCAGGGCTGGGAAAGAGGAGTCACCCATGTTGATATGATTCACCCAAGATTAAGAACTCTAACAGGGCGTCAGCTTGCATATAGCCCAACAACTACTAATAGAGGACTAGAGGGCGAGGTAAACCCTTCCCCAACATTCATACCTATCACTGAGGTTGAAAACAAAGAGGAGTTTAACAAATGGCTTGAAACAATTAATGGAAAGTTTGTGCTAACAAGCATGTACCAGATTTTCACAGGAAGATCTAGATTAACTTGCTGCTCAGACTATAAACCAGGGAAACTGAGTATGCTCAGCTGCACTGATGTATTCTGAAATTTTGTCTTTCCATGAAAGAATGAAAGAGGAAAGGGACAGGATGACTGAAAAACTGGTTTTATGCAGTTAAAAACCTTTTCGCAAAATGGGTATTAACAGAAGAATGTTAAATCAAACTCTTGAGGTTTTGATGCAACTGGAAATCAATGGATAACTCTTTTAGGTGTTATTTGAATCAAGTTAATAGGCAAAATTTCAATTACAGGTTCATCTTTTATATAATTTGCTTTTATTTCAGGTCTTGACTATACGAATAGCTTTGAAATAAACATAACGTAATAGTGATTGTAATAGCTTTTGTAATTGGTGATGTGATCTTCATGATTTTTAAAGAAAATAAATGATATCATAAAGTTAATGCTTTTGATTATAAACAATATAAAGTAGTGCTAAACATTGACAATGATAAAAAAACATTAAATTGACATATTAATTGCAAAAACCATAGTATGAGATTTTTTAAACCTTTTTTTATAGTTATTTATTTAACTTCAATTTATTCTGTATTTCCTCAAAGTGACATAGTTGACAACATTGTTAATGAAGCTGAAAATAACTCACAACTTGAGTTTTTGGCTCATGAATTACTTGATATCATAGGGCCTAGGCTTGTTGGAACACCTCAGATGAAAAATGCACATGACTGGGCTGTAGAAAAATATATTTCTTGGGGGGTTGATGCTAATCTTCATGAATTTGGAGAATGGCAGGGATGGGAAAGAGGAATCACCCATGTTGACATGATTTACCCTAGATTAAGAACTCTTGCAGGGCGTCAACTAGCATATAGCCCTACAACAACTAATAGTGGACTAGAAGGTAAACAAAAAACAGATGCCAAAAGATGAAAGAAAAAAAGGACGAGGTGACTGAAAGATGGGTATTAATAGATAAATCAAACTATTGATCTTGGATCTTGAAGGCTTATACAATAATTGGGCTTATATTGGAGCAAATAGAATGGTAAAAAAAATACCTAACATCGATCTTGACCTTAAACCTAATATAGAATGGTTAAAAGTAATTAGAGTTGTCTCTCACATCTAAAGATTTAGGAGTTGTTCCAACTTTCAATACAATCGGGATAATTCCTGGTGTTGAGAAACCAGAAGAATATGTTGTTCTTTCTGCTCACTTTGATTCATGGGATGGATCTACTGGTGCGACTGATAACGGTACAGGAACTATTGTGATGATGGAAGCAATGAGAATTCTTAAATCTGTATATCCTAATCCAAAAAGAACAATTCTTGTTGGTCATTGGGGATTTGAAGAAGGGGGTTTAAATGGTTCAAGAGCTTTTGTAGAAGATTTTCCCGAAATAATTGATAATATTCAAGCTGTTTTTAATCAAGACAATGGGACCGGAAGAGTTGTTAATATTGGAGGGCAAGGTTTTTTAAACTCATATGATTATATATCAAGATGGTTGGCACCTGTTCCAGCAAAGATAAAGAGTAATATTAAAACTGATTTTCCTGGAATGCCTGGTGGTGGTGGAAGTGATTATGCTTCTTTTGTTGCCGTGGGTGTTCCTGCTTTTAGCCTTTCATCTTTAAGCTGGGAATATGGCAACTATACATGGCACACAAATCGTGATACTTATGATAAGATTGTTTTCGATGATGTTAGAGATAATGTTATTCTTACGGCTATTTTGACATACATGGCTAGTGAAGATGATTCAAAAGCTTCAAGAGAAAAAAGAATAATGCCTATAAATCCACGCACAGGAAGAGAGGCAAGCTGGCCAAGAAAGAGAAGCCCCAGAAGAAAGAGTCCAAACAATTAAAATTATAGGCTGAATAGATGGTTATCTATAATCAAAACTTAAAACTCTGGTATATTAATTCATTGGTGTATATAGTGTGTGCCTTTAACACATTTTGTTTAGCACAGACAGAATTCGATACTTCTAAACTTAAATCTTTTGAGACCTATCTAATGGAAGAAGTTCATAATAGTAAAGCTGCAGGAGTTGAGGTTTTAATTCACCACAAAGGAGAAACTGTATGGCACAAAGCACTAGGATTTAGTAGCTTGCAAGACAATCGTCTCCTTGAGAAGAATAGTATCTACTACATTCAATCCATGACCAAGCCCATAATGAGTGTAGCTATTATGCAGCTAGTAGAACAAGGAAAGCTAAACTTAGCAGATGATGCTGCTGATTACTATCCTCCTTTGAGAAAACTCAGGGTAATCAAAGATATGGCTACTGGTATTCATGGGCCAACTGTTTCTGCAAAGCAGCCTATAACCATTCTACAATTACTAACCCATACAAGTGGTCTTTCACACGGACTAGAAGAAACCTTGTTTGATCAGCAACTTTTTAAGTTGATGTATAACGAATTATTTGATCCTGCAGAGTATGATAATCTTAATGAACGAGTAGACAAATTAATGCTTGTTCCTTTAATTGGTCAGCCTGGTGAGCAATGGTATTATAGTGCCGCGCCCGATATTTTGGCCTTAATTTTGGAAAAAATAACTGGCCAGCCCATAGATAAGTATCTTAAAGAAAACATCTTTGATCCGTTGTCAATGAAAGAGACGGGTTATAACGTTGGTCCAGCGCAACAAGAAAGGATAATGCAGGTACACTTCAATTTAGAGGATGGAACTTTAGTCAACAGTCATGTTCAAGTTCCTCCAACAGGTAACACTGTATATGGTGGAACTCACGGCCTCTTTTCGTCTACAGAAGATTTTTTAAAGTTCTGTCAAATGATTCTAAATAAAGGAAGTGTTGATGGTCACCGTATATTAAAAAAAGAAACTGTTGAGCTAATGATAAGAAATCATGTTGGAGAGCTAATAGGACCCGGACGTGGTTTTGGGCTTGGTTTTGGTGTATTGTACGATACCGACAAAGACCCAAGTCCAGCAAGTACAGGTCAGGTTTACTGGGGCGGTTACTTTAAAACGCATTTTTTTATTGATCCCAAAGAAGATCTCATAGGAATAATAATGACTCAAAAAATACCAAATACTGACGAGTACATCATCGAATTAAATAGAGCAGTATACAGCGCTTTATCATTATGACTTTGTATTGTATATTAGTAAGTTTAATGAAATACTATGTGTAATAGGACTAAAGTAATTGCTAGCACCCACCCCCAGTTTCTACTATGTTTATCTGCAGGCTGAAACAGTTTTATTAATGAGTGTAGTTTACTCATACTGCCAATTATAGTTATAAATAATCCGATTATTATTACCCAAAAGGCTCTTACAAAATAATTCATTTCTGGCATAAAAAGCTGTAGAGCAATATTTAAAGGGAGTGTGGCGATGAATGCGAAAAGAACAACATTTCGGTTTGGTTTTAATAAAACAACAGCACTACATATCAAAACTACTATTCCACAGTTTATATAATAACGTAAGTTATTTAGGGTGTGAGTAAAGGCTGAATTAGGATCGTCAAACTTTAGATATAATAAAACAAATCCCATAATAAGTGCTGTGCCTAAGCTAAATAAGATAGCTTTTTGACCTGCTTTTATTTTTTCTTTATCCTTAGCTTGTTTGTTTATATATTTTGAATAGATATCAGTTGACCACAAGGTCGCCAGAGAGTTAAAAGTGGAGTCTACTGTACTCATAAGCGACGCAAACAATCCACATAATATTATGCCTTTTATACCAACCGGCAAATAGGTGTTGACAATATATGGGAAAGCCATATCAGGCTCACCCAGGGTGTCACCAAGAATTCCATAAAGAGCTATCCCTGGAATAATAATTATCACCGCCATTATATATTTAATTAAACCGCCTGCTATTAAACCTGTTTGTGCATGCCTAACGCTCTTTGCAGCTAATGCCCGTTGCATTACAGTTTGATTTGCGCACCAATAATTTATGTTAAGCAAAAACAATCCAAAAAGATGGGTCCATGGAAGAGTTGGATGATCTGCAGGTAAGTGCAAGTGCATTTTTTCGGGGGTTTGGATATACAGTTGATCCCAACCACCCAGTTGATGTACGGCTGTAAAACAAACAACAGCTCCTCCAATAATTAATACAGAAAATTGAATTATATCTGTTTTAACAACAGCACTTAAACCACCCAGATAAGTATATATAGCAGAGAAAACTCCAAGTATTACAATGAGTATTGCTATTCTAATAATTCTGTTTGAATGTAGAAATGATAGCTGCTCTCCAAAAACTAAGTCTGCAGCATAAGCTCCCCAGAAAAGCGCAGCACCTATTGTTACAGTTGCAAAAAGTGCAATATTTGCTAATGAGTAAAAAAGGGCAACTCGCTCACCTAGTCTCTTTGATATAAACTGTGTAATTGTTGTAATCTTTTCTCTTAGAAAAAGTGGCACAAAGACAAAGGCGCCAATTAAAATACCTTGAACTGCATTAATTTCAAGATTTGCTTGTGCGAGTCCAAATAAATATGCTGACCCCATCATTCCAAGAAACTGATATCCCTGAATGTTTGTTGCAATAGTTGATAGAGCAATTGAGTACCATGGAAGGTTTCTTGAACTTAAAAAATATTCGTCTGCTGAGCTGTCTGCTTTTACTTTACCTCTAAGGGCTACGATCATAATTAAAGAAAAATAAAACAAGACAATTATAAAATCGACCATAATCTACTTTCTTTCTCCCTTGCCTAGCGGAGAGTTTGGGGTTTCATTAATTCGTCTGTTAAAAACTTCAGGTAGTGAAATTGTTTTTAACTGAGGCAACACATGTTGAGCAAAAAGCTCACATTCTTGTTGATGAGGGTATCCTGATAATATAAAGGACCTTATGCCCATTTGCATATAACGTTTCAGTTTGTTTAAAATTTGATCCGGGGTTCCAACAAGAGCTGCTCCACAACCGGACCTAGCTAGTCCTATTCCCGTCCACAGGTGTGGCTCAACATAATATTCATTGTCTGCTTCATTTCGCATCTGTGATTGACGAGCTACTCCTAATGAATTCGAGTCCTGTGCTCGGTTTTTAATATTTAGCCCGTGATCTAAGTCTAATTTTGACAAAAGGTTATTGGCGTAATCTCTTGCTTCTTTCTCCGTCTCTCTAACAATTACATGAACTCTTAATCCAAACTGAACGGTGCGTCCATAATCTGAAGCTTTAAGTGTCATTGTATTCATAAGCCCTTGTAATTTATCTTCTGTTTCTGGCCACATCAAATAAACATCGCAATGTTCTGCGCATAAGTCAACACCTGCAGGTGAATATCCTCCAAAATAGAGAAGAGGACCTCCATTTTGTTGATAGGGCTTAACAGGATCTGTAGGCAGACTTAGTTTATAATATTTTCCATTAAACTCTATTCTGTCTTGATTCCATGATTGTTTTAAAATTTCAATGACCTCTCGAGAGCGAGCATATCTTTCAGAAGAATCTAGCTCGTTACCTGGAAGGTCCGATGATATTATATTAATAGTTAGTCTACCCTTGAGCATGTGGTCTAGTGTTGCTATACTTCTTGCAAGCATTGGTGGGTGAACCTCCCCACAACGAATAGCAGCTAAAAAATTAATCTGTTTTGTAATTGGAGCCATTCCTGCAACAAAAGACAATGTGTCTTGACCAACTTGGTATGAAGATGGACATAAAACGTTTCTAAACCCCAGTTCATCAGCAGTTTTTACAATTTTAGAAGTGTTTTCCCAAGTGCTTTTATAATTAGGATTTCTGTTTCCGAGAAAGTCATCATCACCGTCACAAAGTGGTGCAAACCAAGAGATCTCCGCCCCGTCAATATCTTTTGGGTTTTTAGGATTCATTAATACAAGTTAATGATTTCTTCGAGTTAATTTGAAACGACAAAGTATCGCTGTTACTAAAGATTTAAACCACTGTTATTATTCAGGACAAGTACCCCATATTGGCATGAAGGAACTAAGAAGGGGTGAGTTAGTAGAGAAATTTTCAGGCTCTTCACTTATAGAGGAAACACACCAGCCTGATATATCTTGATTAAACGATGTTGCGTTTTCAAACATTTTTGACATGCTAGTTACACTCGAAGTGTTCCAGGTTGAAATATCCTGATTAAATGCTCTGGCACCTCTAAACATATCAAGCATTTTAGTAACTTTTGATGTGTCCCAGCCAGATATATCTTGATTAAATGAAGACGCATTTTTAAACATGCTACCCATGTTATCAACTTTTGATGTGTCCCAGTTTGATATATTTTGATTAAATAAGTCTGCATCAAAAAACATTCCATCCATATTGGTAACATTTGAAACATCCCAAAAACTAATATTTGAATTAAAAGAGTTATTGTTAAAAAAATTCTGAAAAACATTCGAGATTGATGTACCAGACATATCTGTTACAAGGGTCGTGCAAAGGTTTAAGTTCCCCGCTGAAATTTCATCTTTTATCGATACATTATTTACCGCAGTGTAAGTTACTCCGTTAATAATATCCCTATCACCGTTTAGTGCGTCTGGGCATTTACATGTATTATTTTCAAAATAAATATTACCTGAATTAACAAATGAATTTATATCAGAAACCTGGTTGTTTGAGGCAACTGTTGTAGAGTCTTCACCTTTGCTACAAGAAAAAATTAATATCGCTGATAGAAATAATATTTTTTTCACGCAGCTAAATAAGCAAATTATATTTTGATTAAATAAATCTCGCTGTTAATAATATTATAAATATTGATCAATAAATAAAAAACCCCTCGTCTGAGGGGTTTAAAGAATTTTACCAATCAGCATCCCACTGCCTAATAGCTCTTATTTTTCCTTCTGAGTTAATAAAGAATTTATTTAATACTCTAAGACTATCAACTCTTCCATCTGCCCAATAAAGATTTTCTAGCTGTCCTGTTTGAACAACTGAAATATCATTTCCGTCTGCTCCAATTCTTTTGTATGGCAAAAAGTAAATAGCTCTTACACTTACTGAATCATATTGTGCCATCCATTGTGGGGTCATTTCTTTTGGCAATGAAATAGGTTCTTTTTGGCTTGCAGAATAAATAGTTAATGTATCAGCCATTACCTCTTGCATAGCGTCAGTGTCCATTTTGTTGTACGCAGACATCATGTCTTTTATAACTTGAACATTTTCATCTGGTCCTATTTCATATGCTTCGCCTGAAGAAACCCACTCTCCAGCTTGGTTGTTTGTGGGTTGTTCACAAGAAGCAAAAATTAATAAAATTGTTATTAATGTTAGTTTTGTTTTCATGTTGTTAATTTTAATTTATATAAAAATAATCAAGATTTTCTAGTTAGAAGGCTTTTCAGATTTTTTTGGGACCATTGCTTTGAATTGTTATATGTAGAAAATAAAAAACTATTCCCCCAATAATTGTCCACACAATATCATTCCAATCAAAAACTCCTCTTCCTGGAGTGTAAATTGTTATGAACTCATTTCCAATTAGACCAATCATAGAAATGATTATTGACCACTTTAATCTATTTCTGTAAATAGATGTATTAGGTTTAAAAATCTCTGGAATGGTTACATAAAACATACTTGGTAGACCAATACCTGGAAGGAAGTTAGGAATTACTCCAAGAAAATATATTATAAGAGCATTTTCTCCTTCATAATTTGGTCTGATGTAATCTTGAACTAATCCGAATGTTAAAAATGAAACTCCAAAAACTATGTAATAGAAATATTTTCTGTTCATCTTCTTTCAAAATTAATTATTTTGGTTTACAAATTTGTTGACACTCAAATTCGTTAAAAACAAAAACCCTCATAGTCAAGGACTTTGAGGGTTTATGGGTGGTCCCACCTGGACTCGAACCAGGGACCAAATGATTATGAGTCATCTACTCTAACCAACTGAGCTATAGGACCAGTGTTGGCGCAAATATACAATTTCACTATCTTTTTATAAAACATAAATTAAATTTTTGTTTTTTATTTAAACTACTTTTGACAAATGGAAAGTCAGAGACAGAAAAAGATTTCTTCTTTAATACAAAAAGAGCTTGCTGGGCTAATTAACGAGGACCTTAGAAGAGGTGGTATCAAAAACCTTATCATCTCTGTAACCAAAACTCGCGTTTCTCCTGATCTTTCTTTATGTAAAGTTTATTTGAGTATTTTTCCAAGTGATAATTCTGTTGCTCAAATTGCTTTGTTGCAAAAAAATTCTACCAAAATAAAATATGATCTTTCTGTTTTATTAAAGAAGCACTTACGAAAAGTTCCTGAACTTGCTTTTTTCCTTGACGACTCTCTTGATTATATCGATTCAGTTGAAGACTCTATTAACAACCCAGACAACCCTATAAAATAAAATGTTCAAGTCTTACATATATAAAATTGCTTTTCGTTATTTTTTTTCAAGGGATTCTAAAACAATTGTAAATAGAATTAATGGTTTTGCTTTTTTAATGATTGTTGCTGCTGCATGTGTTTTGTTAGTTGTCCTGAGCGCTTTTGAAGGTCTTAAAGATTTTGGTCTTTTTTACACCAGTTCTTTTGATCCGGATTATAAAGTGGTACCTAAAAAAGGTAAATATCTTGTTGTAGATCAAGAGACTCTTAACAAAATTCGAGGACTCGATGGTGTTCTGGGTGCTTCTGAAGTAATAGAAGAAAAGGTGGTCTTTTCAAATGAGCTAAATTCTGGTGCTACTATACTAAAAGGTGTGTTTGCTGACTATCATCTTACACCTGCCCTAGATTCTCTTTCTCTTGTTGGTGTTTTTTCTCCAGAAAAGAAAAACACAATTTATATTGGTGCAGATTTGGCCTCTTCTCTAGAGGTTGTTCTTAGTAAAGAGTTTTCTCTTCTTGCTACCGCTCCTAAAAGTAACACCAATAGCCTTTTTGGTTTTTCTCCTTTTTCATCTAAGCAGTTTGATATTGAAGGTATCTATCAAATAAGCAGTGATATAGAGAAAAAATATGCGTTTACCTCGCTGGCTTCTATGGCTAGTTTAACTGGAGCTCAAGAAAATGCTTTTACATCTGTTGAGATTTTTTCAAATAAATCTCTTACTGATAACGATGTTAAAACTTTTATCATTGATGAGCTTGGAGAAAACGCTGAAGTATTGACAAAACAAGATTTAAACCCTGCGTTGTACAAGATGCTGAATACTGAAAATTTTGCCGTATATCTTATTTTTTCTCTAGTCGCATTGGTCGCTATGTTTAACCTTGTTGGCTCTCTAACAATTATGATTGTTGAAAAAAGGCGTGATTTAAGAATTCTTAAATCTCTTGGAGGAGAAAAAAATGATATTAATCAAGTGTTCTTTTTGTTGGGTATAGTAACATCTTTTTTTGGTGGGATTGTCGGTGTTCTTTTAGCCTGGTTGATTATAGTTTTTCAAAACTCTTATTCTTTAATTTTAGTTCCTGGAACATCCATACCATATCCTATTTCTTTTACTATTTCTAACGTTTTAATTGTTTTAACCACAATTATTGCTTTGGGTGTGATTACTTCTTTGTGGTCTACAATTGGTTTAAAAGAAGACTAAACCAATTCTTTTTGGGAGAAAGTATGTATTATTTCATCAAGCTCATGAAAGATTTTGATTGGATCTTTTTCATTAAGTATCCTGCTTTTTGTTTCTTTAAAGTTTGCAACCCCTTTAAAGTAATTTCCGTAGTGTCTTCTTGTTTCTAGAACTCCCAATACCTCACCTTTCCACTTCACCGCCATCTCTAAATGTCTTTTTGCCATTCTTGCTTTATCTGATATTCCTGGTTCTTCTTTTTTATTGCCTGTGCTTAAATAGTGTTTTACTTGGTCAAAAAACCATGGGTTTCCTATGGACGCTCTTCCTATCATAGCCCCATCAAGTCCATAGTCATCTCTCATTTCTTTAGCCTTCTCTGGTGTGTTTACATCACCATTCCCAAAAACCGGTATATGCATTCTTGGATTATTTTTTATTGCAGCTATTTGGGTCCAGTCAGCATCACCTTTATACATTTGAGCTCTTGTTCTTCCGTGAATAGAAATTGCTTTTATACCAACATCCTGAAGTCTTTCTGCTACTTCTACTATTTTTATGGATTTTTCATCCCATCCCAGTCTGGTTTTTACAGTAACAGGCAGGCTTGTTCTTTTTACTATTTCTTTTGTAAGACTAACCATTAATGGAATGTCTTTCAAAATTCCTGCACCTGCTCCTTTACATACTACTTTTTTAACAGGACACCCATAATTAATGTCAATAATATCTGGGTTCGTTTTTTCAACTATGTCTACCGCCCCAAGCATTGAATCAAGGTTTGATCCAAATATTTGAATTCCTACAGGTCTTTCTTTTGTATATATGTCTAGTTTTTTTGTACTCTTTGCTGCGTTTCTAATAAGCCCCTCGCTTGATATAAACTCAGTGTATACAACATCTGCCCCTTGCTCTTTACAAAGCGCCCTAAAAGGGGGGTCGCTCACATCTTCCATCGGTGCAAGAAGAAGAGGGAATTTAGGAAGTTCAATGTTTCCTATTTTAATCATGTGGCAAAATTAACAATTCTTGAATTTATTTAGCTCTAGCAATTAAAGATTATACAAAGTAAGTATCTTTGTCGAAAACACAGGCTTTGTCACAAAACATAAGAAACTTCTGTATTATAGCTCATATTGATCACGGGAAAAGTACTCTCGCTGACCGTCTTTTGGATTTTACTGGCTCTGTTACTGATAGAGAAAAACAGGATCAGCTTCTTGATGACATGGACCTTGAAAGAGAAAGAGGGATAACCATAAAGTCTCATGCTGTTCAAATGGACTATAAAAGGGGTGATGAAAGTTTTATTTTAAACCTTATTGACACTCCTGGTCATGTTGATTTTTCATATGAGGTTTCAAGGGCAATTGCTGCTTGTGAGGGTGCTTTATTGGTAGTGGATGCTGCCCAAAGTATTCAAGCACAAACTATTTCAAACCTTTATCTCGCTGTTGATAATGATTTGGAAATAATTCCTGTTGTAAACAAGATTGACCTTCCGTCAGCAAACACAGAGGTTGTTGTTGACGAAATTGTTTCGCTTATTGGTTGTAAGCCCGATGAGGTTGTCCTTGCTTCTGCAAAAACAGGCGAGGGTATTGAGGGAATACTTAATGCAATTGTAGAAAGAGTTCCTTCCCCTGGTGGTAATCCTGACGCTCCACTACAGGCGCTTATTTTTGACTCTGTCTTTAATCCATACAGAGGAATTGAAACTTATTTTAAGGTTGTAAACGGAAAAATTTCAAAAGGAAACAAAGTAAAATTTATGTCAACAGGAAAAAGCTATGGTGCCGAAGAGGTTGGTACTCTTAAATTAAGCCAAGTACCAAAGCAAGAAATTTTAACCGGTGATGTTGGCTATCTTATCACAGGAATAAAAGAAGCAAAGGATGTTAAGGTTGGCGACACAATAACGCTGACTGAGGAAAGTGGTGTTTCAGCTATTGAAGGGTTTGAAGAGGTAAAACCTATGGTTTTTGCAGGAATTTATCCTGTTGATACTGATGATTATGAAGATTTAAGGTCTAGTATGGAAAAACTGCAGCTTAATGATGCTTCTTTAGTTTTTATGCCCGAAAGTTCTGCTGCCCTTGGTTTTGGTTTTAGGTGTGGTTTTCTGGGCATGCTTCATTTAGAAATTATTCAAGAGAGGCTTCAGAGAGAGTTTAACATGTCTGTTATAACGACAGTTCCGAACGTTTCTTATAACGCCTATGTTAAAAAAGATCCCAACGACGCTATACTTGTTAACAACCCTTCTGATCTTCCTGATCCTTCTCGTCTTGATAGGGTTGAAGAGCCTTATATTGACGCAACTATTATAACAAAATCTGAGTTTGTTGGTAATGTTTTGACCTTGTGTATTGAAAAAAGGGGGGAGATAAAAAACCAGCGATACCTAACGCCTGAAAGAGTTGAGTTAAGCTTTAAGCTTCCTTTAGCAGAAATTGTTTTTGACTTTTATGATCGCTTAAAATCTGTTTCCAAAGGATATGCCTCTTTTGACTACTCTCCTTCTGGTTTTGTTGCTTCAAAACTTGTTCGTCTTGACATCTTGTTAAACGGAAAGTCTGTTGATGCGCTTTCTTCTCTGATCCATGCAGATAATGCGCAAAGAGTTGGAAGAAAAATGTGTGAAAAACTAAGAGAGTTAATACCAAGACAGCAGTTTGATATTCCTGTTCAGGCAGCTATAGGTGCTAAAATTATTTCAAGAGAAACAATAAAGGCCTATAGAAAAGATGTAACAGCAAAGCTATACGGGGGTGATGTAACAAGGAAAAGAAAGCTGCTTGAGAAACAAAAAAAGGGAAAGAAAAAAATGAGAATGGTTGGGAGTGTAGAAATTCCCCAACAAGCATTTATGGCTGTTTTAAAAATTAACGACTAATGAAACTGCACTCAATAGAAACTGGTAATTTTAAACTTGATGGAGGAGCAATGTTTGGCGTTGTTCCTAAAGTGCTTTGGGAAAGAACTAACCCCGCTGATTCTCAAAACAGAATAGAGATGAGTGCTCGCTGTCTGTTAATTGAGGATGGTGAAAAACTTATACTTATAGATGCTGGTCTTGGAAATAAACAAAGTGAAAAGTTTTTCTCTCACTACGCTAGGTCTGGAGACATGACCCTTGAAAGCTCTTTGGCTTCCTGTGGTTTTGATGTTGAAGATATTACAGATGTGTTCCTCACACACCTTCATTTTGACCATTGTGGTGGTGCAACTAAAAGAGAGGGTAATAAAATTATTCCTGTTTTTAAAAACGCAAAGTTTTGGTGCTCTAAAAGCCATTGGGAGTGGGCAAGTGTTAGCCCCAACCCCAGAGAAAAAGCTTCTTTTTTAGAGGAAAATCTTTTACCGTTAAAAGAATCAGGACAGTTAAATCTTTTTGACAGCACTGAAGACGGTTTTTGTTCTGAGCTTGGTTTTGATCTTTTGTTGGTAGATGGTCATACTGAAAAAATGGCTTTGCCGAAAGTTCAATATAAAGGAAAAACAATTCTGTTTGCTTCAGATCTTGTGCCCACTGCTGGCCACATTCCTATACCTTATCTTATGGGGTATGATGTGAGGCCTCTTATTACAATGGAGGAAAAAACAAGAATTTTAAACAACTTAGTAGAAAATGATTCTTTAATCTTTCTTCAGCACGACCCTGTAAATGAGGTTGTGTTTTTAAAGAAAACTGAGAAAGGTGTTAGGTTTGACAAGTCTTCTACACTTAAAGCTCTTTTTTAAAATGAAGCCCCTAAAAGGAAATAAAAAAATTGATTTTCTTTTTGAAAAAGGTGTCCGCTTTTCTTCTGAATTTGTGCGTTGTGTTTTTTTGAAGCAGGAAACAGATGAATTGTTTTATGTTGTGTCTGTGCCTAAAAAATCTTTTCCTCGTGCAGTTGATAGAAACAAAATAAAAAGGCGTCTTAGAGAAATATTAAGAAAAAATGAGGGTGTCTTTAAAAACAATGGTTTTGGTTGGTATATGATTATATACACCAGCTCTTCTTTTGTTGAATTTGATCTCCTTAACGAAGATGTTTGCTCTCTTTTTAATTAATAATGTTTTTTTGGTATATTAGGTTTGTGAGGTTTTTATGTTTCTTTTTGTTTTTTCTATTGTCTTGTGATAAAGGGGGCGATTTAGATGTTGTTGAAACGAGTAATCCTGTAATTACAGAGATTTTTTTGTTAAACAATTTAGATCCTGGTTTTGAATATCCTGAAAATCTTCAATATATGTCATCACGAGAAGTCAAGAGTAGTGTTTGCCTAGACATAAATAGACACATAGATGTTAGCATTACTAGACCTGCTACTCCTCCTATTGTTGATCCTAGTAATCCTAATGCAAGTACACCTAACACTCAGGCTTCTCAGAACAATGATACGGGGTTTGATAAGCCTTTACATGGCCATACTTGTCGTTCTGAACAAAATCGTAATTTGCTTGGCGGAGATTTTGAAAGTGGAGGCATTTCCTCTGATCAAGGTTTTGATGTTTCCAAAATTAGTAAAGGCGAATTTAACCTTCCTTTTTATAATCTCTGTATGGAGGTGGAAAGTGTAGGGTCTTCTTCTCGTTTAATTCTTCGTGAATGTGATAAAAACCCTAAACAACAATTTGTTTTTGAGGATGATGGTGAAATCAAGCAGGTGAATGATCTTAGTTTGTGCTTGACTGCTTCTGCAGATTATGGTTGGTATGGAGGCGGATTCAAACCTATTATGATTGTTCGTGATTTATCTATGAGTGCCTGTAATCCCTCTATTGCTAAAAGACAACGCTGGGGCTTAAGACCGTCTGGTTAATTTATTTATTATAATACATCGCACAGTGAGGGATGCCGTCCTCCATATATCGCTCTCCTCTAAACTCAAAACCGAGGTCTATATAAAATTTTTCTAAATACTCTTGCGCAGAAATTTTAATTTCTTTTGTTTCGAAGTTGTTTTTACAAACCTCTATGCATTTTTTTACCAGTTCCTTCCCGTAGTTGTTTCCTCTTTCTTTTTCTTCAACTGCCACTCTTCCAAAACCTGGATTGTTTTCGTAATAATCTCCTTTATCGAAAATTCTTGCATATGCCATTAGCTTATTGTTTATGAATCCTGATAGATGGATGGCTTTATAGTCTTTATAGTCAAAATCGTTGTATAATATTTCTTGCTCTACCACAAAAACCTCACACCTGAACTTAAATATTTCATAAAACTCCTTTGTGTTTATGTCAGAAAACCTTTGTTCTTTCCACTCAATCATTTTCATCTATTTTTTTTATTCTCCTCTCGTGTCTTCCTCCCTCAAACTGCTCTTTAATAAAAACATCTACTATGTTTAATATTTTATCACTACTTAAAAATCTTGATGGTATGCTTATTATGTTTGCGTTATTATGCTGTTTGGCTAAAGATGCTATTTCTTCACTCCAGCAAATAGCTGCTCTTATTCCTTTGTGTTTGTTTGCTGTCATTGCTGCACCATTTCCGCTTCCGCAAACTATAACCCCTATGTCTGCTTTTCCTTCTTTTACTTCTTTTGATACTGGGTGAATATAGTCTGGATAGTCTACGCTCTCTTTTCCATCATACCCCTTGTTGATAACTGTGTGTCCTTTTTTTGTGAGATGTTCTTTTATTTTTTCTTTAATCTCTACTCCTGCGTGATCGTTCCCTATTGCAATTTTCATGTTTATTAAATTAATAATTCCTTTATTATTTTTTCATATGTTGTTAATAGTTGATTTCTTATTCTTGATAACTATTTTTCTTTTTTATTTATTTACTTTTTTCTTTACTTTTTAACTGGTCTTCATTGTTTCTTTTTAAATTTTTTTTCAACTTATTGTTTTTTGTTTAGGTTGTTAACACCTGTTTGTTTTTCACTTTAATTTTTGTTTATCAATAGTTTAGATTGTTAATTAATTGTTCACTTTGTTTTATTTGTGTTCATTGCTTTTTTCTTTCAATCATTTATTAAGAAATTAACACACTATATATAACTAATTAAATTTTTAGATAAAACTATAATAATTATGTTTAAATGTTTATTGGTAATAAAAAGATAGAGGTTTTAATAAAACTATATTTGAATAAAATTTATAATGAGTAAAAAGAAGAAAGAACAAAAAGGGTTAGAAAGGAAAATTACTACACTTATTTCGTCTCCTACGCTAAAAGAATTCAATTATAAACAAATTGCTTTTGCTTTAGGTGTTAATGACACTAAAGGAAGAAATGACATTATAAAAATTTTAAACATCCTGCTAAAAAAAGAAAAAATAATTAAAGTTGGAAGAGGAAAGTTTGTAGCCCCAGCAGTTCAAGGAGAAATTGCAGAAGGAGTTTTGGAGATAACAACAACAGGAAGAGGATATGTTGTTTGTGAGGATCTAGATGAAGATGTAATGGTAGAAAACAAGCACCTAAACAAAGGGCTACATGGAGACATAGTAGAGGTTTTGGTAGGAGAAAAAAAGTATAAAAACAGATACGAAGGAAAGGTTATAAATGTTTTAAAAAGAAACAAAAAAGTGTTTGTGGGAGTGTTTGAAAAAAACAAGGACTACGGTTTTGTAAACACAAGGAATGCAAGAATGTACACAGACTTCTTTATTGAAAAAGAGGAAATGAAAGGATATAAAACAGGAGAAACTGTTGCGGTAGAAATAAAAAAATGGGAAAAATCAAACAACTCACCAGAGGGAAGAATAGTAAAAACATTTGGATTTGAAAGTGATTCGCTGGACGCTTATTCTATTTTATATGAGTATGGTTTGTCGCCAGAGTTTGAAGAAGAAATAGAAAAAGAGGCAAAAAGAATTGATAAAAAAATATCAAAAGAAGAGGAAAAGAAAAGAAGGGACATGAGAAAAGAGATGACTTTTACTATAGACCCTGTAGACGCAAAGGATTTTGATGATGCAATTTCTTTTAAAAAAATTGACAAGGAAAGTTTCGAAATAGGAGTTCATATAGCAGACGTTTCACACTATGTTACACCAGGCAGCGTAATAGACGAAGAAGCACAAAAAAGAGCGACCTCTGTTTATTTGGTTGATAGAGTTATACCTATGTTGCCAGAAACGCTTTCAAACAACCTCTGTTCGCTAAGACCTAATGAAGAAAAATTAACTTTTTCAGCAGTTTTTATAATGAAAAAAAACGGACAAGTTTTGGAAGAGTGGTTTGGTAAAACAATAACAGAATCAAACCACAGGCTTTCCTATGAAGAAGCTCAACACATCATAGAAACAGAAGAGAAAATAATTCCTAAAGAAAAAACAATTTTAAATAAAGAAAAAAAGGTAACAAACAACCTAGTTGAGGCGGTTACAACCCTAAACCAGGTTGCGAAAACAATAAGAAAAAAAAGAATAAACAACGGAGCAATTATTTTTGATAAGTCTGAAATAAAATTTAAACTAGACGAAAAAAACAACCCTAAAGAAGTGGTTTTTAAAACAGCAAAAAGCGCAAACAAATTAATAGAAGAGTTTATGCTTCTTGCTAACAGGAAGGTGGCAGAAAAAATGAAAAAAGGAAAAGAAAGGTTTGTTTTTAGAGTACATGATCAACCAGATGAAGAAAAGCTAAAAAACCTGCAAACGGTTGTGAAAAGGCTGGGATATAATCTTGATCTAAAAAAGAACAACCTTAATGATTCCCTAAACACACTCCTTGAAAACACATTTGGAAAAAACGAACAAAACCTAATAGACACATTAATGATAAGAAGCATGAGCAAGGCAGAGTACACAACAAAAAACATAGGTCATTATGGGTTGGCGTTTGACAACTATACACACTTCACTTCACCAATTAGAAGATATCCCGATGTTCTGGTTCATAGGCTTATAGAGGCAGAATTGAAAAATGAGAAAATAAAAACAGAGGAACTGGAAACTCTTTGTAATCATTCAACTCACATGGAAATACTTGCTACCAAAGCAGAGAGGGACTCTATAAAGCTAATGCAGATTAAATATATGCTAGATAAAGAAGGAAAAATTTTTGAAGCAGTTATTTCTGGAGTAACAGCAAGGGGGGTGTTCGTTGAGGTTGTAGAGAATAAATGTGAGGGGTTGGTTAAAGCAAAAGACTTACCCGGCGACTTTTATGTTCATGATGAAAAAAACCACCAGTTTGTAGGAGAAAAGACAGGAAAAAAATATCAGCTTGGTGACAAAACAAGGGTAATGTTAATAAAAGCTGATCAAGTAAAAAGAAGACTAGACTTCCAAATACTAAGTTGAGGCATCGAGCGGATTCGAACCGCTGTAAAAGCTTTTGCAGAGCTCCGCCTAGCCACTCGGCCACAATGCCTTTAGGGTGCAAAAATAGAAAAAAGATTAAACTTTTTTTCTTAATTCTACAGAATCTACACAGCCACCAATAGGAGGGTTGATTTTTTTAATACTCACATCAACAGAAACAATGTTTTTGTCAAGCTGATTTATGGAAGAAATAATCCTTTCCATAACAACCTCTAATAATTTGGAAGGAGTGTCCATTTCTTTCTTTATGGCATTGTAAACGTCAACATAGTCAACCGTGTTTTTAAGACTATCATTTGTTTCTGCCATCGAGGTGTCAAACTCTACAGACGCATTAACCAAATATTCCCCACCAATAATCGTTTCTTCACTAAGACATCCGTGGAAGGAATAAAACCAAGCGTTATTTACAGATATTTTTGACAAAATATTTCCAAAGATATAAAACCAAGCAAACAATCTATCAACCTTTTCAATATCTTTGACAAAGTGAAGAAAAAGGGCCCAAACTTTATAGAGCAAATTATAGACGGAGATATTTCTAGGGGGTTTAAAAAAGACGACCTAAGATTTAGGTTTCCTCCAGAGCCAAACGGCTATCTGCACATCGGCCACCTTAAAGCAATCTGTTTAAATTTTAATCTTGGAGAAAAATATGGAGCCCCAGTAAACCTCAGGTTTGATGACACAAACCCAGAAAAAGAAGCGAAAGAGTATGTTGACGCTATCAAAAACGATATTCTTTGGCTAGGATATAAGTGGAATAAAGAGTGCTATGCTTCTGATTATTTTGAACAGCTTTATAATTGGGCAATTGTTCTTATAGAAAAAGATCTTGCCTACATTGACTCGCAGTCATCAGAGGAAATAGCAAACCAAAAAGGGACTCCCACAAAAGATGGTAAAGCAAGCCCCTATAGAGACAGGGACAAAGAAGAAAGCCTTAAGATCTTTAAAGAAATGCACAATGGAGACCACAAACAAGGAGAACACGTATTAAGAGCAAAAATTAACATGTCTTCACCAAACATGTTAATGAGAGACCCGGTTGTTTACAGAGCAATGGAGGCAAAACACCATAGAACAGGAGACGCCTGGAAGATATACCCCATGTATGATTGGACACACGGAGAGTCTGACTACATAGAACAAGTGTCTCACTCACTATGTACTCTTGAGTTTGAGCCTCACCGCGAGCTCTACGATTGGTTTCTAGACTCCATTAGTCCTTTAAAGGGAATTAGGCCAAAGCAAAGAGAGTTTTCAAGGCTTAACCTTTCTTATACCATAACAAGCAAACGGAACCTTGCAAAACTAGTAGAAGAAGGGGTTGTTGATGGTTGGGACGACCCAAGAATGCCAACAATTTCTGGTTTAAGAAACAGGGGTTATACCCCAGAATCTTTAAAATCATTTGCTTTAACAGTTGGAATTTCAAAAAGAGAAAACGTAATTGATGTTTCTTTATTAGAGTTTTGTGTAAGGACACACCTGAATGAAGAGGCGCCAAGAGCTATGGCTGTTTTAGACCCTTTAAAAATCTCAATTATAAACTACAACGAAAATAAAGAGGAGAGTGTAAACTTCGACATAAACCCCCAAAAGCCCGGTCAAGGAAAAAGAGAGATTTTGTTTTCAAAGAACATTTACATCGAAAGAGAAGATTTTCAAGAAAATCCAGAAGAAGGGTTTTTTAGGCTCTCACCAGGAGAGGAAGTAAGGCTTAAAAACGCATATATAATTAAAGCAAAAAACATCATTAAAAACGAAAAAGGTCAAATTACAGAAGTCGAGTGTGAGTATGATGAAAAAAGTAAAAGCGGATCAAATACAGAAGAGAGCAATAGAAAGGTAAAGGCAACAATTCATTGGGTTTCTGCAGAAACAGCTGTAGAAGCAACTATAAACATTTACGATAGACTTTTTAAAGTTCCTGAGCCAGGAAAATCTCAAGATCTTTTAAGCGAGGTTAACGAAAACTCCTTAGAAATAAAAACTGCAAAAGTAGAGCCTTATCTTGCTAGCGCAAAAGACGGAGACCATTTCCAGTTTCAAAGATCAGGATATTTCGTTAGAACTAACAATAAAAAAACCCTAGAGTTTAACAAAACAGTAGGGTTAAGAGACGGTTGGAAGAAATAGTTAAACTACCTCATCCTCACCTTCAAAATTGTCTAAAGGAGGATCATCAAACTGAGGACGTTCTTGCTTAGCTTCCCCCGCATCATTCTTAGCAGACTTTATGTTTTCTTTTTGCATAGCCTCCCCTATTTTGCTACTAGCTGTAAAAGCAGCAACCATATCATTTAGCATTGTGCTTCCAGCTTGCGGTGAATTAGGAAGAAGGATTAAATTAGAGTTAGTTTCCCCACCAATTGACTGTAGTGTGTCATAGTGTTGTGTAACAACTATTAATGCTGAAGCTTCTTGCGAGTTTATCCCAACCGATCCTAAAGTTCCAACTGAGTCTTCAATACCTTTAGCTATTTCCCTTCTCTGGTCTGCAATACCTTGTCCCTGAAGTCTTTTACTTTCAGCTTCAGCTTTTGCCTTTTCTACAATTAAAATTCTTGCAGCATCTCCTTCATATTGAGCAGCTGTTTTTTCTCTATCAGCTGCATTAATTCTGTTCATTGCTCTTTTAACCTCAGCGTCCGGCTCAATATCTGTAACAAGTGCTTTAACAATAAAGTATCCATATTCTTCCATAGCGTCTCCTAATGATTGTTTCACAGCAACAGCTATGTCGTCTTGTTTTGAAAAAACATCATCAAGCTTCATCTTTGGAACCTGTGAACGAATTAAATCAAATACATATGATGTGATTTGATCTTGTGGAAAATCTAATTTATAAAAGGCATCAAAAACTTTTGATTCTACCACCCTGTATTGAACAGAAACTTTAAGCTTAACAAACACGTCATCACTAGTTTTTGTTTCTACAACCACGTCAAGTTGTAAAACCTTCAAACTTAGTCTTCCAGCGATTCTATCAACCAAAGGAATCTTAACCTGAATTCCAGGTTTTCTAACAGATTGAAATTTACCAAATCTCTCAACGATTGCCGCTGATTGTTGTCTTACAATAAAGATGGTTGAGATAAGGACGAAAAAAAGAAATAATATTATTAAGGGTGTTGTAAATATGCTCATAGTTAAATTTTATTAATTAAGTTTTCAATTCTTTGAAGTGTTTCCTCTGGTCCAATAAAATCTATAATCTTAAATAAATCAGGCCCAGAAAGACTTCCAACCAACGAAAGTCTTAGCGTTTTCATAATATTTCCAAAAGAAATATCGTTTTCTGCTCCAAACTTCATAAGCTCATTTTTAAGTTCAAAAGGACTGTTAACAAGCTCACTATTTAATTTACAAAAATTTAAAACACTAAATATTACCTCTCTGTTAATTTTTTCAATTGCTGACACATCAATCTCCTTAGGCTGCTTAATAAAAACTGAAAGCTCTTTATCAATGTCTTTGGTGGTGTTTAATCTCTCTTTAACTAACTCAATAATCTCTATAGCTTCCGGCTCGCTATATTTTTCAAGCAGCAATTTTTTTGTTTGCTCCGAGAGGTCTAATATTCTTTTAGATTCAAGATCTTTTAAGTGCAGGTGATTAATCCATAGCGCTTTTTTAAAATCAAAACGAGCTCCTGATTTGTTTATTTCCTCATAACTAAAAGACTCAACCAGCTCTTCCATTGTATACTTCTCCTTTTCTTCTTTGTTGCTCCAACCCAGAAGTGCTAGGTAATTATTAAGACCCTCAGGAATGAAACCGTGTTCTTTAAATCCATTAGAGTCTTCCCATTTAACAGCAAAAATAGGGTGTCCCTGTTCGTCTGCATCTCTTTTTGAAAGCTTCCCCGCTCCACTAGTTTTTAAAATTAAAGGGAGGTGATAAAATTTAGGAGGCTTCCATCCAAAAAACTCATAAAGTAGATAATGAACAGGAAGCGATGAGAGCCATTCTTCACCTCTAACCACTGATGTTATTTTCATATCATTATCGTCAACAACATTTGCTAAATGATAGGTTGGCATTCCATCAGACTTAAGAATAACTTTGTCTTCTAGTTCATTGGAATCAAATGTTAATTCTCCGCGTATCTCATCGAAAGCAGATATTTTTTTGTTTTCTGGAATAGCTAGCCTTACCACATACCTACCCTCTTCTACTCTTTTTTTTCTTTCTTCTTCAGACACTGTAAAAGAGTTGTTAAGCCTCATTCTTGTTTTCACATTGTATTTAAAATCTATTCCCCCAGCTTCTCTAGCGCTATCAAGATCTTCTTGAGAGTCAAATGCGTAGTAAGCATTTCCTTGCTTTAATAATTTGTCTACCTGTTTTTTATAAAGCTTGGATCTGTTGCTTTGTCTAATAGGACCTTCGTCAACTTGAAGGCCCAACCATTCAAGAGAATCAATTATATGTTTCTCAGCACCATCGACAGTTCTCTTGCTGTCAGTATCTTCAATTCTTAAAATGAATTTGCCTCCGCTTTTTTTTGCTATCAAATAATTAAAAAGAGCCGTCCTTACTCCTCCAATATGTAGGGGGCCGGTTGGGCTTGGTGCAAACCTTGCTCTTTCTCTCATAGTTCAAATATAACACCATATTCAACGTTTTAGAAATTATACCCTATAATTGATTTATATTTGTCAAATTATGCATGATATTAAAATAAATGGAGCAAAAAATAAGCTTTTTGATACTAAGCGTGTATCACAAAAGCTAATTGATTTTGCAACAGAAGAGGGGTTTAAAATTGACAGACTTGAGTATAATTTTGTCGATTCAGAGAGGATGTACTCTCTAAATAAAGATTTTTTAAATCATGACACCGACACTGATATAATTACTTTTGATTACTCTAAATCAAAAACAATAATAGCAGAGATTTTCATTTCAAGTGAAATGATGATAAAAAATGCATCTGAAAACATGCAAAGCATTGAAAATGAGTCTTTTAGACTTCTTTCCCATGGTTTGTTACATTGCATGGGTTATAAAGATAATACGGTTGAGGAGAAGGCGATAATGAGAAAAAAAGAAGAAGAGTTTATCTTTGCTGTTTCACGTGAAACATAAATTATGTTTGAATCTAAATATGATGTTATAGTTGTAGGGGGAGGCCATGCGGGAGCAGAGGCTGCTGCGGCATCAGCAAATCTTGGAGCAAAGACACTTCTTGTAACAATGAACCTTCAAACCATTGGCCAAATGTCCTGTAATCCTGCTATGGGGGGTATTGCCAAAGGTCAGATTGTGAGAGAAATTGATGCGCTTGGAGGATACAGTGGAGTTGTTTCTGATTTAACTGCGATTCAATTCAAGATGCTTAATAAATCTAAAGGTCCAGCTATGTGGAGCCCAAGAGTTCAGTCGGATAGAGCTCAATTTGCCTTAAAATGGAGGGAGATGCTAGAGAAGACTCCTAATTTAGATTTTTATCAGGACATGGTTGTTGGGTTGATAGTTAAAAACAATAAAATTAAGGGGGTTAAAACAGGTCTTGGTAATAATATTTTTTCTAAAACGGTTATTTTAACCAACGGTACTTTTTTAAATGGATTAATCCATGTAGGAGAAAAAAACTTTGGAGGCGGAAGGGTTGGAGAGAAGTCTTCTACAGGAATAACGTCTGACCTTGAGTCATATGGTTTTGTTTCAGGAAGGATGAAAACAGGTACCCCGCCCAGAGTAGATGGACGATCTCTAGATTATTCCGTTATGGAAGAACAGCCAGGGGATGAAATGCCGGCAAAATTTAGTTTTCTTGAGGAGATTAAACCTCTTAAAGATCAAACGAGTTGTTATATAACCTATACAAATTCACATGTCCACGATATTATGGCAGATTCTTTTGATAGATCGCCAATGTTTAATGGAAAAATTAACAGCACAGGCCCAAGATACTGTCCATCAATTGAAGATAAGATTCATAGGTTTTCAGATAAAGATCGTCATCAAATTTTTGTTGAGCCTGAGGGTCTTAATACTGTTGAGGTATATGTAAACGGTTTTTCTACATCAATGCCTGAGGACGTTCAATATTCAGCAATAAAAAAAATACCAGGTTTTGAAAATGTAAAATTTTTCAGACCAGGTTATGCAATTGAGTATGATTACTTCCCCCCAACTCAGTTAACCTTAACACTTGAAACAAAAATCATAGAGAATTTGTTTTTTGCTGGACAAATTAACGGAACAACAGGTTATGAAGAGGCAGCAGCACAAGGATTGATGGCAGGGATTAATGCCGCAGCAAAAGTTTTTTCAAAAGATTCATTGGTTCTTACAAGGAGCGAAGCTTATATAGGAGTATTAATTGATGATCTAATTACGAAAGGAACAGAAGAACCATATAGGATGTTTACCTCTCGAGCTGAGTATAGAACTCTTTTAAGACAAGATAATGCTGATATAAGACTAACAGAAAAGTCTTTTAATATTGGCCTTGCATCTAAAAAAAGATTTGATAGAATACAGAATAAACAAGACAAAGTCAAAGACTATTTAGAATTCTTTGAAAAAACAAGCTATGAATTAGATGAAGTTAACCCGATATTAGAATCTGTAGGCTATGAGGCTGTTCCTCAAAAAGCCAAACTGGCTAAAATGTATGCTAGGCCTAATATTAAAAAAGATCATATGATCTCTTTAGCTTCTGTTAAAGATTACATTGAAAAGAATTCTCTAGATGTTGAAATTATCGAGCAGGCAGAAATTCAGATAAAATACAGGGGGTACATTGAAAAAGAAAAAAATAATGCTGACAAGCTTCAGAGGTTAGAAGACATTAAAATCCCAAAACACTTTGATTATGACTCTCTTGCTTCATTATCTTTTGAGGCAAAAGAAAAATTAAACTCTATTAAACCAAGCACCTTATCCCAAGCCTCGAGAATTAGCGGTATTAATCCAAGTGATATTAGCGTTCTTTTGGTTAAGATGGGTAGATAATTGTTCCACGTGAAACAGATCTTTAAAAAAGACCATAAACACTTTAAAGTAAAAGACTATATAAAGTCAGGTGATTTTTTTCAACTATATAAAGACAATAATTCTGGAATAGTTTGGACCTCTTTAGATAAGAATCATAACCATGAGTATTATTACTTGTCTGAAAAATATATTCCGCATAAAGAAAAAAAGGGTTTTTTTGGCTTTTTATATTTATTTGTTCAAAAGATCATGTTTAGATACAAATTAAAGAATCTAAAAAATCACATTAACAAAAACAAAACAGTTTTAGATTATGGTTCAGGAGATGGTAGGTTTGCAAAATATTTAAACCAACTAAACATTAAAACAATGACCTACGACCCCCTTGTAAACAAATTAGATGAATCAGATCCGCATAGTTATCAAACACCTGAAAATCAGGTAGATACGTTAATGATGTGGCACGTACTTGAGCATATACCAGATCTAGATTCATCGATTAAAGCAATATATAATTCTATAAAAAACAAAGGATCTTTGGTAATTGCTGTACCAAACATCGACAGCTTTGACTCAAAGCACTACAAAGAGTGCTGGGCAGGCTTCGATGTCCCTCGTCATCTCTATCATTTTAATCATGAAAGCTTAATTAACTTTATAGAAAAGCAAGGTTTTATTTATAATTATAGGAAACCATTAATTTTTGATTCTTTTTATGTTTCTATTTTATCAGAGAAAAACAGGAATAATCCATTTGGTATATTGATTGGATTGACTATAGGGTTAATATCAAACTTTTTCGCACTTTTTTCTACTAACTATTCCTCATCTTTCTACGTCTTTACGAAAGACTAAACCTCTTCTTTATTAATAAGTTTAGTAAGGGTAATAGCAAAATTGGTGAACACTATTTTAGAATTTACATTTCTTGAAATTGAATAATGACAATCTTCTATTAATGATATTATTTCAATAAGATTAGAGCTGTGTACAAAAGGGGAAAGTTTATCAATTTTAAAATCTGTATTTGAAGAAAATGATCCCAAACTCTTGGAACTATAGCTTATCAACATGGCTTCTCTAATAAGATATGAGCAATAGCTTAAAAAATCTTTTTGCTGATCTCTAGAAATAGAGGCTAGTTTTTCAGACCATTTTGTAAGATCAAGAATTGCAGCTTTACTTTTTTTAGCTAAAAAGGCGAACCTTAAGCATTCAACAAAGTTGTTTTCGTGAGATATAGAATCAGACTCCTCATCCAAATAACTTATTGATCTCGCAACACTTCCTCTTGATGTATTTACAATTAAATTGTAGTCAACACCAGTAAAATTTTCTTTAATATAATTTGTGTGATCTACTTTATTTATTGGACTTAAGTTTGAAATTTGACAACGAGAAATTATAGTTGGGAGAATAGCCTGAATGCTTGACGTAATTAAAATAAAGTATGTATTAACAGGGGGTTCCTCTAGAATTTTTAAGAGCTTATTTGATGTTTGTGGCATCATAGTTTCAGCTCCCCAAAAAATAAAAACTTTGTTCCCCCCTAAGTATGATTTTAGTGAAGATTTTTTTTGCACCTTTTCAATTTCAGAGACTTTTATTGAGCCTTGAGACACTGTATTTCCAATATAACTTGACCATTTTTGATAATCACCAAAAGTGTTTTCTTTTAAAAACGATAACCATTCGGAATAAACATTTTCATCATCTTTTATCGAAGCAAAAGAAGGAAAAGAAAAATGAAGATCAGGATGATCATAAATATCACCTTGAAAAGAAGAGTCATTTTTTAGAAGAGATTTTGCAATTTCAATAGCTAAATTCAAACCACCATAACCATCTCTGTCAACTAAAATTTTTGACTGTGGAAAAGATTTGTTTGTGATAGAATTATGGATTTTTTCTTTTATATCATGTTGTCCTAAAATTCTATCTAAATTCATACTCAAATATATATCATATTATATCTTTGTCGACAAAATAATATTAACATGAATCTCTTACAAAATCAAAAACTTAACAATAAGAAAGCTATAATTAGAGTCGACTTAAATGTTCCTTTAAATGAAAAAAAAGAGGTTACTGATTATACCAGAATTGAGGCTATAAAGGAGACGGTCAATTTTGTTATTGATAATGGAGGTTCATGTATTTTACTATCTCATCTAGGAAGGCCTAAAGGAAAAGATGAGAACTTGTCACTTAAAAATATTTTAGGTCCTGTTTCAAAGACTTTAGATAAACCTGTTGTTTTTTTTCAAGACTGTATTGGAGAAGAAGCTGAACAAGCAACAAAAAAACTACAACCAGGAGAAATTATATTGATGGAAAACTTACGATTTTATAAAGAAGAGACGGATGGAGATAATTTGTTTGCAGAAAAACTATCAAGACTTGGAGATCTGTATATAAATGATGCATTTGGAACTTGTCATAGAGAGCACGCCTCTACTGCTGTAATTGCAAAGTACTTTCCTAATGATAAATACGTTGGGAAATTATTACAAAAAGAACTTGAAGCAATTAGTCAAATTGCAGAACATGGAGAAAAACCAGTTCTTGCAATTTTAGGAGGTGCCAAGGTCTCAAGCAAACTAAATATTTTATATAATCTAATTAAAAAAGTAGATAAAATAATTATTGGTGGAGGAATGGCATACACGTTTATAGCTGCACAGGGAGGAAAAATAGGAGAGTCTTTGATTGAAGAGGATTTAATAGAAAATGCTAAAGAAATTCTAGAGATTGCAAACAGTTTAAACAAAGAAATTATTCTACCGGATGATATAAAAGCGTCAACAGACTTTGACCAGAATGACTTGATTAAAACTTTTGATTCTAATAAAATAGAAAACGGATGGATGGGCTTAGATATTGGGACAAAAACTATTGAGAAATTTAATCAAGCAATTTTATCAAGTAAAACAATTTTTTGGAATGGCCCTGTAGGTGTCTTTGAAAAAGAGGCATTTTTAGAAGGGACTCGATCAATTTGTAATTCATTAAAAGAAGCCAAAACCAATGGGGTAAACGTTATTGTTGGGGGTGGCGACTCAATCGCAGCACTTAAAAAACTTGGAAAAGAAGATTGGGTTAGCTATATTTCAACAGGAGGAGGCGCTCTTTTGGAAAGCCTAGAAGGTAAAACTCTTCCTGGAGTTAAAGCATTGCTTAATGAGAATTAAAGCTTTTTATAAAACCATATTGATTTTTTTGATTTTTGGCCTATTAGGGGCTGTAATTCTAATGGTTCAAATGCTTATGTTCCAGAATCAAGTGGAAATATTAATGCATTAACCGTGGTTATGCCTCAAGCTTTATGGAGCAAATCATTAGGAACGGATGTAAGAAACATATTAATGGAGCCCTATGAAGGTCTCCCTTTTGATGAACCAAAATATGATTTATATCATCTTGACCCATCTATTTTTACAGGATTTGCTAGAAGTGGAAGAAATATAGTTTTTTTCAAAAAAGACACATCCAATCAAGGTTTTAGATTGATTAAAAATTTGTGGGCAAGACCTCAGATAGCAGGACTTATTACAGGAGAAGATGAAGAAGTTATGAAGTTTTATTTTGATGAGAATAAAGACCTTCTTTTAAGATCAATAAACGAGAATGAAAGATTAGAAAAGATCAGAAGAATGTCAAAAGCTTTAAATAAAGATAAAGAGCTAGCAGATAGGTTTGGTATATCTATGACCTTTCCAGATGCTTATAAAACTGTAAAAGACACAACTAATTTTGTGTGGATTGAAAAGGAAGTTTACAAAGGACATCTAAACATCATAGCTTACACGTTGCCCTTAGATATAGATCTTAAGAAAATTGAGGAAAGAATACCTGCAATAAGAGATTCAATTGGAAAAATTTATGTTCCTGGAAGAGTTCCAGGTTCTTATATGATAACAGAGAGAGCCTATTTGCCATATTATTATAAAACTACAGTCAATAATCTTGAAGCTATACTAACTAAAGGAACATGGGAGGTTCAAAACGACTTTATGGCAGGCCCTTATGTAAACTATATCATTAAAGACACTTTAAATAAAAGAAACATTGTGATTGAAGGGTTTTCCTTTGCACCCTCAGAGAGCAAAAGAGATTATATGTTTGAATTAAACACTATAATAACGACTATGAAGCAAGTAAATTAGAATACTATTCTTTTGTTTCTTCTTCTTCCTCTTTCGTAGCTTTTTTAAACTCCTTAATTCCACTTCCAAGTCCCCTCATAAGTTCAGGAATTTTTCTACCACCAAAAAGTAGAAGAACGACAATAATAATTAGAATAATTTGAGGTCCACCTATCATATTTGAATATTTATGGAACTATGTTCCAAAAACAAATTTAAAGAATTATTTTTTGTAATATGAATTTATTAAACAGATAATAACTTCTAACTAACTATACATATATTTGCATTAATGCCAAAAAAGAAAAAAAACACCTTATTTGAAAAGCTTTCTACAAGGTTTCATATCCTTTTAGTTAATGAAAAAACTCTGGAAAAGAAAAAACTTTTTTCTTCCTCAACCTCAAGTTTACTTGTTTCATTATTATTTGCGTTTATTCTTTTGCTTTCAACATCTTTTTTGGTAATATATTTTACACCCCTTAAAGAATACTTTAGAGGTTATACGAGTGTTGAATTAAGAGAAAATTCAATAGAAAATGCTTTAAAATTGGATTCCCTTGAAACCCTTTATATAATGCAGTCTAGATATATAAATGCATTGAAGGATATGCTTGCAGGAAATATTTCCTTTGAAGATCTTAATCAAGATAGTATCAGAATTCAAAATAATGCAGTTGAGCTTGAGCTTATTAAACCAAATGAAGAAGATTCTTTGCTAAGGGCAATAGTTGAAGAAGAAGACAAATACAATGCTTTTGATATTTTAGGAGAAAGATTTACTACAGTTTTATTTCCACCTGTAAGTGGAGGGCTTTCTTCAGGCTTTGACCTAGAAAACAAACACTACGGTGTCGATATTGTTATGCCTCAGAACTCACCTGTTCATTCAATTAGTGAAGGAATTGTAGTTTTTTCTGAATGGACATCTGAAACAGGATATGTAATTATCATTGAACACTTAAACGGTCTTACCTCAATATATAAACATAACTCATCATTGGTCAAGTCTCAAGGGGAAAGAGTAGAAACTGGAGAAATCATTGCATTTACAGGAAATACTGGAGAGCTAACTACAGGACCACACTTACATTTTGAGCTTTGGTATCAAGGGGAACCAGTTGATCCACAGAGTTATATTGAATTCTAGATGAAAACAATAATTGCAATTTTATATGCCCATCTTGTAAAAAGACAAAACAAAAAATGGATTGATAATCCAATAAAATGGCAAACAAACACATTTAAAAAACTTATAAAAAATGGTATAAAAACTGAGTTTGGAAAAAACCATGACTTTGAAAATATTAAGTCTTATGAACAGTATAAAGAAAAGGTTCCTGTAAGAGACTATGAAGAGCTAAGGCCTTATATTGAGAAAGTAGTTAATGGTGAAAAAGATATTTTATGGCCGGGTAAGCCATTATATTTTGCAAAAACAAGCGGAACTACTTCAGGAGCAAAATATATTCCTATTACCAAAGAGTCTATAAAAACACATATTAGATCTGCGCGAGATGCCTTGTTAAATTATTTCCTTAAAACAAAAAATTTCAAACCCCTAAATGGTAAACATATGTTTCTCCAAGGGAGCCCGGAACTAGATAAGAAACAAGGAATATATCACGGAAGGCTTTCCGGAATTAGTGCTCATTATGTACCGAAGCTTTTTCTTCGTAACAGAAAACCATCATGGACTACCAACTGTATTGAAGATTGGGAAGAAAAAGTAGAAGCTGTAATCCAAGAGACAGTTGGAGAGAAAATGACAATAATTGCGGGAATCCCATCTTGGGTGCAAATGTATTTTGAAAAAATTGTTTTAAAAGAAGGCAAAACAATTTCTCAAGTTTTTCCTGATCTTTCACTGTATGTATATGGTGGGGTGAGCTATGAGCCGTATCGACAAATTTTTGATAAACTATTTGGAAAGAGTATAGACACCTTGGCTACTTTTCCTGCCTCTGAAGGGTTTTTTGGTTATCAGGACCAGTTCAATAAAGATCACACAGATCTTCTCCTACTTCTAAACAATGATATTTTCTATGAGTTTATAAAAGCAGAAGATTTTCTTAGTGGTAAGTATGACAGAATATCTATTAAAGATGTAGAACTGGATGTAAATTATCTATTGATAATATCAACATCAGCAGGATTATGGTCTTACAATATTGGAGATACAATCAAGTTTACATCAATAGACCCATACAGAATTATAGTTTCAGGAAGAATAAAACATTTTTTATCAGCTTTTGGGGAACATGTAATTTCTGAGGAGGTTGAGAAAGCAATGGAGGCAGCTACAAAACTTCATAATGTTGCAATTAGAGAGTTTACAGTTGCGCCAAACATTAATCCTATAGACATGCTTCCGCATCATGAATGGTATGTAGAATTTGAGAATTTTCCAGAGGACATGTCGGCATTTACCAAATCGCTGGATAATGAAATGATAAATCAAAACATATACTACAAAGATCTAATTGATGGAAAAATACTAAAAAGCCTAGAGGTGATTTCTGTAGAAAGAGGAGGATTTAATAACTACATGAAATCTGTTGGAAGACTTGGAGGACAAAACAAAGTACCTAGGCTATCTAATGACAGAAAAATTGCTGATAAATTAAAAACAATAAACGCTTGAAACAAAACATTACACTTAGTTACTCAATAAATAGAAGTTTTGTTAAATCAGACATCTATATTTTTGAGGCACTAGGATATAATGTTAAAAGAATCTTGTCAAGGCCACATAAAAGCACCATATATTTTATATGGAATAGAACTAAAGAACTGCTAAAATCTTTATTGTATATACCTAGTTCAAAAATTGTTGTTTCATGGTTTAATGATTATCATGCCCTAATACCAATTATTATATCCAAAATTTTTTTTAAAAAATCTGTTATTATTGTAGGAGGTTATGATGCGATTGTTGATGATGAAAACAAACACGGAGTATTTTACAAACATAACATACGATCTAAAATAGCAAGACTTAATTATAACTTGGCTTCTGAAATATGGGTAGTTCACAAATCACTTATCAAAGGTTGTGATAAAGCAGCTAGTAAATTTAATGTTATTTCAGGGGTCGAAAATTTCATTCAAAATAAACCACTCAAAATAAAAGAAATAAACACAGGGTATGATTCAAGATTTTGGAATTATGACGAAACAATAAATAAATCAGGTATTTTAACTGTTGCATTTTTTTCTGATAAAAGAGTCATCAATATTAAAGGCTTAAATAACTTTAATAAATTGGCCTCTTTGCTTCCTAATAAAGAATTTTTGATTGTAGGAGAATCTGGAATAAATATATCAGACTACATTAATCTAGAACCAAACGTTAAGGTCATAGGGGTTCAAAATAAATTTCAAATCAAGAGCTTATATCAAAAGTCAAAGTTTTATTTTCAGGGCTCAAGATTAGAGGGTCTGCCTAACTCATTATGTGAAGCAATGTTGTGTGGGTGTGTGCCAATAGGATCTCAAGTCTTTGGGATACCTGATGCTATTGGTTCAACAGGAATTTTATTTGATCTCGAAACAGACCTTGAGCAAGTAGCAGATTTCATTAATTCTAATATTGGAACAAAGGAATTCAAAAATGCTAGAAAAAGAATAAAGAAAAAATTCAATCTTGCTTCAAGAATTGAAAAAATAAAAGAAAATATTTGATTTGGAGATAGGTGTACTAGGATATATTGGTTCAAGAAATATTGGGGATTATATTCAAACCAAGGCAGTAATTGACATGATTCACCCAATTAATCACAAGGTTCTTGATAGAGAGGGGCTTAATAAATTTAAGGGGTCTAAGCTAAAGACAATCATCAATGGCTGGTTTATGGAAAATCCTAAAAATTGGCCACCAAATAATAATATATCTCCATTATTTATTTCTTTTCATATTAATCCTTCAGCAGAGAGAGACCTACTAAAACCAGAATCATTAAACTATCTAAAACAACATGAACCTATTGGATGTAGAGACACTTATACTCAAAACCTACTTCAAAAAAATGGGATTAAATCATATCATTCATCTTGTATAACAACAACTTTTAACAGAGATAAATACATTACTAATAAAACTCAACCTGAAGGGGTTATTGTAATAGGGGCATTCGACAGACTAAATCCGTCAATTGACTTTAGCTCAATATATAGGTTGCTATTATCACTGATTAAATATCCAATACATAAACTTAAATATCTCTTAAAGAAACAATCTTTTGAAAATCACTTACGTAATCAAAATATAGTAGTTAAGAGATACCAACAAATAACAAAAAGAAAAATTTCATCTCATAACCAAGGACTTAAGCTTGCTAACGACATGTTGAAAGAAATAGCTAAAAGTGAAATTATAATTACTTCCAGAATCCATGCTGCCTTACCTGCTTTAGCTATGGGTCTTAAGGTAATCTTTATTAATGAAGGATTAAGTCACAAGAATCATAAAACAAGAACAGCAGATGTAAATAAATTTTTTATGACTGTAAGTTTAGAAGAATTTTTTATGACTAATTTAGAGACCATACAAAAAAGGACTGACCATAAAGTATACTTCAAGAAAATCAAGGAAACAATAACTAAATTTATGAATGAATGAATGTTTTGGTTTTAGGCTCAGGAGGTAGAGAGCACGCGATAATCACAAGTTTTACAAATAGTAAATTAGTAAATAAAATTTATGCTCTTCCAGGTAATGGGGGAACCAGTACAATTGCTACAAATATTCAAGGTGACGTAAATGACTTTAAAAAAATTAAAGAAGAAGTAATTAATAACAATATCTCTTTGGTCTTTGTCGGACCAGAGGACCCGATTGTAAACGGTATATATGATTTTTTTAAATCAGACAATTCTTTAAAAAATATTAAAATTATTGCACCAAGCAAACTTGCAGGACAACTTGAGGGGAGTAAAGAATTTGCAAAAAAATTTATGGAGAGGTACAATATACCCACCGCTAAACATGGAACTTTTACGAAAGATAATATTGATCAATCTGATGCTTTTTTGGAAAGCATGAACCCGCCATATGTTCTAAAAGCTGATGGTCTTGCAGCTGGTAAAGGAGTTTTAATTATTGATAATCTTCAGAATGCAAAAGACGAACTAAGAAGTATGATTTTAGACAAAAAATTTGGTGATTCATCATCAAAAGTTGTTATAGAGGAGTTTTTAGACGGAATAGAGTTGTCATGTTTTGTTCTTACTGACGGCAAGAACTATAAAACACTTCCATTTGCTAAAGATTATAAAAAAATTGGAGAGGGAGACACTGGTTTAAACACTGGTGGAATGGGTGCAATATCCCCTGTTCCTTTTTTAGATAATAAGTTTTTAGAAAAAATTGAAGAAAGAATTATAAAACCTACAATCCATGGAATAAAAAAAGAAAACATGGAATATATGGGAGTTGTTTTTATTGGGTTAATTAAAGTTGGCCAAGATCCTTATGTAATAGAATATAATGTCAGAATGGGTGACCCTGAAACTGAAGTTGTTTTTCCAAGAATAAAAAATGATCTTTTGGATCTTTTTAATTCAATGGGTTCAACTGAGTTTGAAGATATAAAATTACAAATTGATGACAGACATGCTGCTACAATAATTATGGTATCAGGCGGATACCCTCTGGATTATGAAAAAAATAAAATAATTTCAGGTTTAACCGAAGAAACAGACTCCATAATTTTTCACGCTGGAACAAAAAAAGTTGATGATAATTTTTTAACTAATGGAGGAAGGGTTATCGCTGTAACATCTCTTTCGGAAAACTATAAGGATGCAGTAAAATCATCTTATGATCAGATAAAAAAAATAAGCTTTGACCAAGCTTACTTCAGACAAGACATAGGTTTTGATTTATAGAAAAGAATGAGAAGTAACATCCTTATCTTCTTCTCCATTGTCATCGAACTCTTTTAACTTTTTAATCCAGTATGCAGCTCCAATTATACCAATTAATATAAATGTCCAAGTCACAATATTTGCTATATACCAATTATCATATTGAATAGTTCTCAATAAATCAAAAGGGAAGAAAAGAATTTCTTCAAAAAGCCAAGCTACGGAATAAAAAAAGTCTTTTACCATAATTAAATTATTACTCAAAATTAATACATTGAAATATGTTTGCAAAGACATTTGAAAAATTTTCTTACACTTCAGCCGGTATATCTACATTTCTTCTTTTAGGAATTTCATATTACTATACAACTCTGGATATAAATTGGTCATTATTTGAATCAAAAATTATTAACGGAATATTAATTTTCGGAGCTTTAATGCTATCCAATTATGCTATAGATACAGTTACTAGACAACTTACAATAGAACGGTCAAACAGGAATGCATACCATTTATTATTATATCCATTAATTGTTATAAGTTATCCAGTTGAGTCAATTGACATGAGATTTATATTGTCATCAGCAGCTATATGGGCAGCGTGGAGAAATGTGAGAATATTTTTTGAACTCACAGATAATACAAAAAAAATTAAAAGATTGTTTGACGCCTCTGTACTTCTTAGTTTCTCTTCATTGATAATTGTTGAAAACCTAATCATTTTTGCATACCCATTACTTGCTTTAATTACTTCAAACATTAAGAGAGATTTTAAACATTATATAATAATTTTTATGACCCCAATTATTATTTTACCATCAGCATATGTGCTTTTATCTTTTTTATCTTTAGACAGCTACTTATTCAGTTCATACTTCTTTGGAGATCAACTTCAAATGCTAGATGAGTTTAAATTTACTCTGCCGACTTCTTACATCCCAGTATCAATTGTCTTTGTATTATATATCATTTCAATTATACTTAAATTCTATAGAACTACAGGCTTACAAAGGAGAATTCTAGATTTTGTAGGTGTTGTTTTTTTTATATTAACATCTTACTTTTTTTCTATGAATCAGGAACTCAGCGGATCAGAGTTTCATTATTTATCTCTTATACTAGTTTACTTTATATCTCAAATTTTTGTAAAAAAAATAAAGAGTTCATATGTAAACTTTATCTTTATAGTCTTAATTGCATCGATAGTAACTTTTAACTTTTTAATATGACAAAAACCGCGATAAGCTCTCTTGCTATAAAAGTATTTGAAAAATCTGTAGATGATTATCACGTTTACGATGACATAAACAGGTTAGCTTCTAATCCATATGACAAAAAAGATTTTGAACACTTGCTATATGAAAAGAATTGGATTGATGCTGTCCAGTGGCATTATGAAGATATTATAAGAGATCCTGATATAGACCCAAACGAAGGCATGAACCTTAAAAGACTTATCGATAGTTCCAACCAAAATAGAACAGAGATGGTAGAATATATCGATTCTTATTTTTTAAAATTATATTCTAATGTTAGTCCAAAACCTGATGCTAAGGTAAATACAGAAAGTCCTGCATGGGCCCTTGATAGACTTTCGATATTAATTTTAAAAATATATCATATGAAAGAAGAATCCTTAAGAAAAGATGTAAGTGAGCAGCATAGAAATACATGTAATGAAAAACTACAAGTTCTTCTTGAACAACAAAAAGATTTGTCAGAATCTATAGATCAATTGCTTGAAGATTTGTCAAAAGGTGAAAAGAAAATGAAGGTTTATAAGCAAATGAAAATGTATAATGACGAAACTTTAAACCCAGTTCTGTATAAAAAAGATGAATAAAAAAAGTGATAGACCAATTTTGGTTTATAGATTTTCTTCACTAGGTGATATAGCAATGACAGTACCGGTGTTAAGATCATTTTTCAATTCATATCCTAATCAAAAAATTATTTTTGTCTCAAGACCATACGCTTCACCGTTGTTTGAAGAATTTGACAACTTAGAATTTATACCTATTGATTTAAATAATAATTATAAAGGACTTGGAGGCCTATTTAGTCTTTTTAACAAACTATATGGAAAAAGAGTAAGAGCAGTGGTTGACCTTCATGGTGTTTTAAGGACAAAAATCTTAAATCTACTTTTTAGATTAACATTTACAAAAGTTAAGTCAATAGACAAGGGTAGGGCTGAGAGAAAAAAATTGATCAGAAAAAAAAATAAAATTTTTAAACCCTTGACTCAGGTTCACTATAAATACTCTGATGTTTTTCGTGGAATTGGCTTCCCAGTTGATTTGAGCAATCACGAGTATCCAATAAAACCCTTTTTAAATCAAGAGAGTATAGAACAAGAAATATTATCAAAAAATCCTAATAAAAAAATAATTGGGATTGCTCCTTTTGCAGCTCATCAAGGAAAAAATTATCCCTTGGACTTGATGCAAAAGGTAATCGCATATCTTCAGAAAGATTATATAATTTATTTATTTGGCGGCGGAAATGATAACTTAAAACAGCTTAACATATGGGAAAATGTATATGAAAATGTAATTGACCTATCGAATAAACTTAACCTCGAGCAACAAATTAATATCATTAATTACATAGACCTAATGATATCCATGGACTCTGCTAATGGACATCTTGCAGCAAATTATAATATTCCAGTTTTAACATTGTGGGGAATGACTCATCCATTTTGTGGATTTAAGCCATTTGATCAATCGCAAGAAAATTCAATTACTATAGACAGGAATCACTTTCCTTATATTCCAACTTCAATTTTTGGTAATAAAATACCAAAAGGTTATGAAAATGCCTTTAGGACAATTGATCCAAAAATAGTTATTGAAAAGGCGTTAGACATTTTATCTACAACTACACCTCGTCATAGTTAACCTCAACTTCATCTGATGTAGGTCGAGCTTGACAAGAAAGGATATATCCATCTTCAACTTCATCATCAGTCAAAATCTGGTTATTGTCCATTTTTACAGAACCTTTATTAAGCTTTGCAAGACAAGTACTACATATACCCCCTTGACATGAGTATGGAGCATCAATATCATTTTCAAGAGCAAGTTCTAATATTGTTTTGTCATCTTGCATCTCAAGCTTATACTCAATATCATCACAGATAATTTTAACTTTCTTTGACATATCCATATTTTTGTTAGGGCAATAATAATAATAAATTCGATATTTATTTCAAATAAATATTGTAATTTACCCACCCAATTTTTAAAAAATGAAAAATTATAACAATTCGGCAAGCTGCTGTATTCTAGAAAAAGACAGTTCTTTTAAAGGAGAGTTCAAGTCTGAATGTGACTTTAGGGTAGACGGTAACTTTGAAGGGTCAATTGAAACAAATGGAAAAGTTGTAATAGGTAAAAACGGACGTATTGAGGGGACTGTAGTATGCTCTTCTGCTGATATTGAAGGTGCTATAAATGGAACTATTCATGTAAAAGACTTATTATCAATACGATCAACAGGAGAAGTTAAAGGAGATGTTGTTATGTCTAAACTAGTTGTAGAGTCTGGAGCTATTTTCAACGCTAAATCTTCAATGAAAGATGAAAATGCAGAAGATTCGTCTATAAAGAACATATCAAACTTCAACGAAACTCGTGAAAAAACAGCCTAAACCCTGGATAATTCTTTCAGGTTTAGTTTTTCAAATTGCAGCCGTAATGTACCTTTTAATTAGAGCCGGAACATGGGCTGATTCATATTTTCAAAATCAATCTAATCATTACACTTTGGGGCTATCAATCCTAGGTGTAATTCTTATAATTTTTTTAATTCTTTCACAGACAAAAAATTTAAAATAACTTTTTAAATTTTGACCTCAAATGATTTTATAAATATGTATTTATATCTTACATTTGTCGCGCAAAACTTAATCTACTTAGTTTAAGCATGGTATACAAAATAAGCAGATCTTTTTTTCTATCATTAATGCTAGTTTGTGCGTCTTTTAGTTACGCTTTAGAAGAAGAAAAAGAACAAACTCTGCAAGAAGAAATTACGGAGTATATCTACCATCATGTTCAAGACTCACATGACTTTTCTCTTTTTTCTACGAAGGATAAAAAAACTGGAGAAAAGAAATACTATGGGTTTCCTTTACCAGTAATCCTTATAGATGATGGGATAAAATTTTTTATGTCATCAAAACTAGACCATGGGAAAAAAGTTGTTGAGTCTTCAGGAAAATATTATAAGCTTTACCATAGCAAGATATATGAAACTGATTCAGAGGGATATATTTCTTATGATGAAAATGGGAAGGTAACGAATGCAAGACCTCTAGACCTTTCAATTACTAAAAGTGTTTTTTCTATACTATTAGTGTCAATACTTATGTTCTATTTATTTAGATCACTTGCAAGGTCATATAATGATAACAATCAAATTGCTAAAGGTGTTGGAAGATTTTTTGAGCCAATTGTTATTTATATTAGAGATGAAATTGCAATACCCAGTATAGGAGAAGAGAAGCATAAAAAGTATATGTCTTTTTTGCTTACCCTCTTCTTTTTTATCTGGTTTTTAAATCTTTTAGGATTAAGTCCTCTTGGAGTTAATGCTACTGGAAACATAGCAGTAACATTTGGATTAGCACTTGTTACGTTTCTAATTACAAATCTTACTGCAAATAAAACTTATTGGAAACATATTTTTTGGATGCCAGGTGTGCCAGTATGGTTAAAACCACTTTTGGCTCCTATTGAACTTCTGGGTGTATTTATAAAGCCTTTTTCTCTAATGATAAGGTTATATGCAAATATACTTGCAGGTCATATTGTATTATATAGCTTAATCGGACTAATATTTATTTTTAAAAATTGGGTTGGATCAAGTCTATCACTTGTCCTAGTGTTCTTCATTTCAATTATCGAAGTACTGGTTGCATTATTGCAAGCGTATATTTTTACGCTTCTGTCTGCCTTGTATTTTGGTTTTGCAGTACAAGAGGACGATCATTAATTAAACTAAATGTATAACTTAAATTTATAAAAATGGAAATACCAAAAATAGTCGGAGCAGGACTAGTAATTATCGGAACAGGAATCGGGATCGGTCTTATCGGTCGTGGTGCAATGGATGCAATCGGTAGACAGCCTGATGCATCAAATAAAATTCTTGTAGCTGCTATTGTAATTGCGGCTCTTGTTGAGGGAATTGCTTTTGCTGCATTGTTTGCTGTTAACTAATAAAACCAACTTATGGAAAAGTTAATAAGCGAATTTTCTTCTGGTCTTTTTTTCTGGCAGACTATAATATTTGTTACACTAATTTTCTTATTAAGAAAATATGCGTGGAAACCTATATTGGATACTGTTAACGAGAGAGAAAAATCTATAAGAGACTCTCTAAACTCTGCTAAGGAGGCTAAAAAAGAAATGGAGAATCTTCAAGCAGAGAACAAAAAGATTCTTCAAGAAGCAAGGGCTGAAAGTGATGCGATGATAAATCAGGCAAAACAGTCAGGTAAAGAACTTGTTGAAAAGGCAAAATCTGATGCTAGGTCTGAGGCAGAAAACATTTTAGCACAGGCTAGATCTTCGATTGAAAATGAGAAAAGAGCAGCGATGAATGAAATTAAAAATCAAGTTGCCGATCTTTCAATTGACATTGCCTCTAAAGTTCTGGAGCAAGAGCTTGATAAAGATAAAAATCATCAAGAATACATAGATAAGCTCTTAAATGAAAAAAAGTTTAATTAAATAATATGACTATCGGAACAACATCTAAAAGATATGCTAAAGCTTTGATCCTTCATGCAATTGATCAAGGTAAACTCGATATGTTGTTCGAAGAAATATTATCCTTATCAAACATTTTAGAAGAGTCCGAGGAATTAAGAGATTTTATATCAAATCCTACAATTTCAAAGGATCTTAAAAAATCTTTACTTGACGATATAACTGGCAATTCTTTGCCCAATATTTCAATTTTATTTAATCTACTATCAACAAATAATAGAATAGATATAATTCTTAGTGTATGTTCTGCTTTTGTCAAGCTTTACTATGACCACAAAAACATAATCGAGGTCAAAGTAACAACTCCAATCGAAATTTCAGATGAAGTTGAATCAACAATTAAGAAGTATGTCTCATCAATCAAAAACGGTGAAATTAAATTGACAAAAAAGAAAGATGAAAGCTTGATCGCAGGTTTTACTCTTGACTTTGACAATACTAGATTAGACGCAAGTATTAGAAAAAGATTGAACATGATGAAAAAGCAACTTAAAACAAATTAAATAATAAAAAATGCAAAAAATTAAACCAGCTGAGGTATCAGCATTATTAAAAAAACAATTAGAGTCAGCAGACATTCAATCTTCTTTTGATGAAATTGGAACTGTACTTGAAGTAGGTGATGGAATAGCTAGGGTTTATGGTCTTACAAACGCCCAATATGGAGAGCTTGTCGCTTTTGAAAATGGTCTACAAGGTATGGTATTAAATCTTGAAGAAGATCATGTTGGGGTTGTATTATTTGGACCTTCAAAAGAAATCAAAGAAGGAGATAATGTTAAGCGTACGAATCAAATTGCATCAATTAAGGTTGGAGAAGGAATATTAGGAAGAGTTGTTGATACACTTGGAAATCCTATAGATGGTAAAGGCCCTATTGAAGGTGAGTTGTTTGATATGCCTATTGAAAGAAAAGCTCCAGGTGTTATATATCGTCAGCCAGTAAACGAGCCTTTACAAACGGGAATAAAATCAATTGATGCTATGATCCCAATTGGGAGAGGTCAAAGAGAATTAGTTATAGGTGATAGACAGACAGGAAAAACAACTGTTTGTATTGATACAATTTTAAATCAAAAAGAGTTTTATGATGCAGGAGAGCCTGTTTTTTGTATTTATGTTGCGATTGGGCAAAAAGCATCAACTGTAGCAGCAATCGCTAAAACACTAGAAGATAAAGGAGCACTTGCTTATACAGTAATTGTTGCAGCTAACGCATCAGACCCCGCTCCAATGCAAGTTTTTGCCCCATTTTCAGGAGCTTGTATAGGGGAATATTTTAGAGACACAGGAAGGCCTGCACTAATTATATACGACGATTTATCTAAACAGGCAGTAGCATACAGAGAGGTTTCATTACTTCTTAGAAGACCTCCTGGAAGAGAGGCTTATCCTGGAGACGTTTTTTATCTCCACTCAAGATTATTAGAGAGGTCAGCCAAAGTGGTGAACGATGATAAGGTAGCAAGTGGAATGAATGATTTACCAGATTCATTAAAATCAAAAGTAAAAGGAGGAGGTTCATTAACGGCATTACCAATAATTGAAACACAAGCCGGAGATGTATCAGCCTATATTCCAACAAATGTAATTTCAATTACTGATGGTCAAATATTTTTGGAGTCAGACTTATTTAACTCAGGTGTAAGACCTGCAATTAATGTTGGAATATCTGTATCAAGAGTTGGAGGTTCTGCTCAAATTAAATCAATGAAAAAGGTTGCAGGTACATTAAAATTAGACCAAGCACAATATAGAGAACTTGAAGCATTTTCTAAGTTTGGTTCAGATCTAGATGCAGCAACTTTAAACGTTATTGAAAAAGGTAGAAGAAATGTTGAAATCCTTAAACAAAATCAGAATGATCCATTCCAAGTGGAAGACCAAGTAGCAATAATCTATGCAGGATCTCAAAACCTTCTTAAAGATGTGCCTGTTGAAAAAGTCAAGGCATTTGAAGAGACATTCCTACAAGAACTTAGAAAAAATCACAAGAAACTTTTAAGTGAATTAAAAGCTGGAAAAATCTCTGATAAAGAAACTGATGAGATTAAAAAAGTTGCTGAAAAAATTGCAAAATCTTTTTAAATAATGTCTGGATTAAAAGAGATAAGAAATAGAATTAGTTCTGTATCCTCAACGATGCAGATTACCAATGCTATGAAGATGGTTTCTGCAGCTAAATTGAAGAAGGCTCAAGACTCAATTTCTGCTACTCTTCCATATTCTAATAAGCTCTCCGAGCTTATAAAAAATATTTCTGCCTCTACAGACTCCGATGACACTAATCCCTTATTTGAGAAAAGAGAGTCAAAGAATTTACTAATAATTGCCATAACATCCAATAAAGGTTTGTGTGGAGGATTTAATTCTAATATTATAAAAGAAGTAAATAATATTAAATCAACCAGTGCATCTAAAAGAGTCGATTTATTAACTATTGGAAAAAAAGGCGATGACATTCTTTCAAAGAAGTTTGAGGTTATAAGTTCACATAATGATGTTTATGATAATTTTAATTATAGTAACATCAAGGAAATTGCTGAAACAGTAATGCAGAAATTTTCTGATAAGGAATATGATGAGGTTACACTTGTTTACAATCATTTTAAAAATGCAGCAACTCAAATAGTAACCAAAGAACAGTACCTTCCAATTGAAGAGAGTGCTGATGAAAATAATTCTGTATCGGGAGATTATATATTTGAACCAAATAGGCCTAAAATCTTAAATGAATTAATTCCAAAATCATTATCTATCCAGCTTTTCAAGGCAATCTCAGATTCTATTGCAGGAGAGCATGGAGCAAGAATGACTGCGATGCACAAAGCTACTGATAATGCATCTGAGTTAAGAGATCAGCTTAAGCTAACTTACAATAAAGCAAGGCAGACAGCAATTACAAATGAAATCCTCGAAATTGTAGGAGGTGCAGAAGCGCTAAACTCTTAAGTTAATCCAACAGTATAAACTTTTGTATTTTTGAGAATAAATTAAGTAAATGAAAATATTTATTCCGATGGCTGGAAAGGGGACAAGGCTAAGACCTTTTACACTAACATGCCCAAAGCCTCTTATAAATGTTTTAGATAAACCTATTGTTGAACACTTAATTGATCAGATTACTTCTAAGGTTAAAAGTAATATTGACGAGATAGTTTATATACTTGGCGATGAATCATATTTTAATGCTGAAGTGGTAAATTCCCTCAATATAATTTCAGAGAAATATAACGCAAAAACCAAAATTTATAGGCAACTTGAACAGCTAGGAACAGGCCATGCAATAATGTGTGCAGAAGAATCTTTGTCAGGTCCATCAATAATTGCATATGCTGATACTATGATTCAAGGTAATATAGAAATTGATACACAGGTTGATGGAATAATGTGGGTTAAGAAAGTTGATAATCCTTCAGCATATGGCGTTGTTAATCTTGACAATGAAAATAAAATTACAGAGCTAATAGAAAAACCATCTGAATTTATTTCAGATTTAGCAGTAGTAGGGATTTATTATTTTAAGGAAGCTGCAAATCTAAGAGGATATTTAAGGAAACATTTATCAGAAAAGTTAAGCCCAGGAAAAGAGTACCTTCTTAATTATGGAATTGAAAAAATGATAAAAAATGGGGATAGTTTCGTTCCTAAAGAGATTGATATATGGATGGACTGTGGAACTCCTGAACTATTGCTTAATTCAACCAAGATAATTATGGATACATACCATGATAATGTTGATGAGAATAGAGTATTTGATAAAGAAGTAATAATCAAACCCCCTGTATTTATTGGTAAAAATGTGAAAATTCAAACTTCAACTATTGGACCCTATGTAAGCATTGGAGATAATAGTAAGATTGAAAATACTAAAATCAATAATTCTATAATTTTTAAAAGTGTGGAACTCAATAATTCTGATCTAGAGAATTCTATCATAGGTTCAAACTCTAAATTTGAAGGTTCTGGTTCAGAAATATTTTTGGGAGATAATTCAAAATCAATAAATAATGAAGTGTAAGGAAATCAAGCTATTTATAGTTTTTGTTTTTTTGTTTATTCAAGCCTGTTCAACAAACAAACAGATTTCAAGTAGCGTCCCCCTAGATATTATTGAAACTAGTGAAATAATTAAAAACACAAAAAGGGCAGAAGTTAAATTTGATAATCTACGCAACAGGGTTAAGGTTGATTATAATGATGGAAAATCTATTCAAACAGTAATCCTAAGTTTAAGAGCCAGTGAAGATGAAAATCTATGGATCAGCGCATCTATGATTGTGCCTATTGCAAAAGTTTTTATAACTAATGAAAGGATAGTTTTTTATGAAAAATTTCAAAAAACTTACATTAATCAAGAGATTGATAAAATAATGCGAGCTGCGGGCATAAAGAGACCTGTTGAGTTACTCCAAAATTTACTTTTTGGCAGACCGTTATCAGATATTAATAAAGGAGATTGGGATAGAATAGAAAACTCAAATTATTATGTTCTTCAATCTAAATCAGGAATTCAAAATACGGTTTTCATTAATCCTGAATCTTTTCAGCTCCAACAACAAAGGGTATATCTACCACTAATTTCATCTCTTTTAACAATTGACTATGGGAATTTTAAACGCATTGATGAAAATTTAGTACCAACATCTGTAAGAATTACTTCAATGAGAGGAAGTGATGTTATTTCAATAAATCTTGAATACTCTCAATATGACTTTCCAGATAATTTAACTTTTCCAATGGATATACCAGAGGGATATAAACTTAAAACTCTTGATGAGATTATTAAATAAAATATATCTTTTATTATTCATTTCCTTATCACTTGGACTAAAAGCCCAAAATTATCAAGAAAGACAAAAACAATTAGAGGCACAAAAAATATCAATTAAAAAAGAAATCCAGCAAATCAATAATTTGATTAATGATTCAAGAAAAAAATCAAGAGGTCTTGCTGATGAACTAGAAGATATACAACTTAAAATCTCAGTAAGAGATAGGCTTATTAGAATTAATAATTCTCAAGTCAATAATCTAAACAATATAATTTCAAATCAGAATGAGAGAATAGCTGATCTTGAGGTTGATTTAAAAAAACTTAAAGATGAATATTCAAAAATTGTTTTTAGCTCATACAAGAAAAGATCTTCAGAGATGAAGCTTATGTTTTTGTTTGCTTCCGATAATATTAACCAAGCATTTAGAAGGTTTCAATACTTTAAACAATACTCAAAATACAGAAAGGAACAAGCAAATAAAATTGTCTCACTTCAAGAAGAAATATCCAACAATATTGATAGTCTAGATAAAAGGAAAATAGAAAAACAAAATGTTGTTAAAGAAAACCAATCAGTTAGACAAACTCTAAATCAAGATAGAATACAGCAGAACAACCTGTATAACAATTTACTTAAAGATCAAAAAAACTATGCTGTCGAAATTCAAGAAAAAGAGAAGCAGGCAAGACTTATTGATAATGAAATTCAAAAATTAATTAGACTTGCGATCGCAGAGTCGAATAATAACAACAATTCTTCAAATTTTGCACTTACACCAGAAGGTAGATTAATTTCAAGTAATTTTCAATCAAATAAAGGCAGACTTCCTTGGCCTGTAAGAGAAGGTGTAATTACAAGAAGATTTGGTACACAGCCCCACCCCGTAGTTAGAACTACGACTATAAATAGTAATGGGATTTCAATTGCTACGTCAGCTAACTCAATTGCTTACTCAGTATTCGAAGGTGAAGTTCTTTCTGTATATGGGTTTTCTGGTGGTAATCCAGGAGTATTAATAAGACATGGAAAATATATTTCAAACTATCAAAACCTGTCTAGCATTTTTGTTAAGAAAGGGGATAAAGTTATGGCCAATGATGAGATTGGGATAGTCTTTACAAATGAATCCACAGGAAAAACTGTTTTGAAGTTTAATATTTTTAACGAATTAAAGCCTGAAAACCCAACGATTTGGTTAGCTAGATAATTATTAATCTTCAATTAATAACCATGCATCTTCACCATTTTCTTTTATTTCAGCAATTAGCGAATAAGCTTTCTTTCTAGAGTCTAATCTTGCATATGCTACCCTAAAAAGGCCTCTTGGATTTATAGCAGTATATGAAGCTTTAAACCCCTTACTGATAAGATGATTTAAATGCTTTTCAGCATTTATTTTAGATCTAAATGATCCAGCAATAACACTAAAATAGATCTTATTGGTATTTTCGATAGGAGCAGTAACCTTAAGGCTAATTGTTGGAAGCTCTCCTATATTAAACGTAGCAGCCTGAACATTTTGAAGAATTTGATCCTGAGCAATAGCAATATTTTTTATCCTTTCGTTGTCCAAATAATTTGAATAATTAAAGTATCCAAAATAACTGAAACCAATTAATGCTATAAACATTGCAGCATATCTCAAAACTGGAGTTGTGTTAGACGCAGTTTTAAAAGAAGCATCTTTTTTAACTGATTTTAAAATTGGCTGTTTTGAGAATGATTTAAGCCCAAATGAGTTAGACTCAAAATTTATCGACTCTTCAGGGTAAAATACTAAGTTGCCTTCTGAAGACAATTCTATATAACCTAGAGGATCTATTTTAATTTTTTTGTCTGCTGACAATTCATTTTTCAAAGATTGAGTCTCATCATTTATAGTCTTTAAAGCTTTTTTATATGATATATTTCTAGAATTACTTAAATGCTTTACTAATAATCCATCATTTTCATCAAGCATCACATTAAAAGATATGACTTTTCTAGGGGGGTAAAACGTGTCATCTTTAATATATGCAGAATGACTTTTCAGAACAAACGCACCAAATTCAGGAACAATTACACAATCATTATTGTATAATAAATCATAAATTTCTTTGAAAATTGTCATTAAGTAAATTTAAAAAAAAACACTTAATAACCAACATTAGCTCTTACTCTTTTAAGAACTTTCTGAGCTTGAACCCTAGCCTTTTTTGCACCATCAATTAACAAGTCCTCAACCACCTGCTTATCATCCATCAATTCGAAAAATTTTTTTCGATTCTCAGCATATTTATTTATTATTTCAGAATATAAGATTTCTTTAGCCTCTCCATATCCTAAACCTCCCTGAGTATATCTTAAACTAAGATTTTTGACATCATCTTCTGATGCGATTATCTTATACAATTTGAATACATTACAATCATTTGGATCTTTTGCCTCATCAACAGATAAAGATTTAGTTTGAATTTTCATTATTTGTTTTTTTAAGGCTTTATCATCTACAAAAATATCAATTGTATTACCCTTGGACTTACTCATTTTTTGACCATCAGTACCAGTTACATAATTACTATCATCTTGAATCTTAGCCTCAGGTATTATAAACGTTTCACCCATAAGGTTGTTAAATCTTGCCGCAACATCTCTTGTCATCTCAAGATGTTGAAGTTGGTCTTTGCCTACAGGAACTATATTTGCGTCATAGATTAAAATATCTGCAGACATAAGCATAGGATATGAAAAAAGACCAGAGTTTATATCTTTTAAATTTTCTGCTTTATCCTTAAATGAATGTGCAAGCTTTAACCGTTGGTATGGAAAAAAACAGCTTAAATACCAGGCCAGTTCTGTTACTTCTGGAACATCACTTTGTCTGTAGAAACAACTTTTTTTTGGATCTAAATCAAATGCTAGCCATGTAGCTGCAGTTGCAAATGTATTGTCATTTAAAGTCTTTTTATCTTTAATCTGAGTTAATGAGTGCATATTGGCAATAAAGAGATAAGATTCTTCATTTGATTCATTTGCCATTTTTATTGCAGGAATAATAGCTCCAAGAATATTGCCAAGGTGGGGTGTTCCAGTTGATTGAATGCCAGTTAGTATTTTGGCCATGAATGAATTTTTCTAAACAAAGATATTTTTTTTCTATGTTGAAACAAAATACCTTTTACCTTTGATTAATAATGTCAAAGATTAGGACATGATAAAAAGACTATTACTTAAAATATGGCTTCAGACCTGGTTCTATTTTCTAGCTGGTATTCAAGTTGTTTTATACTTCCCATTTTTAGTAATAGTTCTTCTACTTCCTAAAGCTTATACGAAATTGTTCTGGATTGCTAGGAACATATGGGCAAGAATTGTTTTACATGGCAGCGGCTATTATGTTGAAGTTGAAAATAAAGACAAATTAAAATCAGAAACAAATTGCCTTATAATTGCAAATCACTCAAGCCATATGGATGTTTTTTTAATGCTTATTGCAAATAAAAAACCATTTATGTTTGTTGGCAAGAAGGAGCTATATAGTATTCCACTTTTTGGTTATATATACAAAAGGGCTGCAATAATGGTAGACAGATCAGACCCTAAAAGTAGGTTTGAAGTTTATGGAAAGGCTAATGAGATGTTAAAACGCGGATATAATGTTTGTATTTTTCCTGAATCTCATTATCTGGATGATACTATCCTTCTGGCTGATTTTAAAAGAGGTGCTTTCAAAATTGCGATTGATAATAATCTACCAATTATTCCTCTTGTATTTTATGATTTAAAATTAAAACATCCTTGGTACCCTAAGTTTGGATCACTTGGAAAATTAAGAGTTAAAGTTTTAGACAAGATTAATGTTGATGGGCTTAAAGAAGAAGATATTCCAATGCTTACCAAAAAGGCCTTCGATACAATTAAGGTCGAATTAGAAAATGATCCAAGAAAGGCTGCTATTAAAGCAACTGAAAAGTGGAAAAAAATATTAGCTTAATCTGACTTAAGTTGTTCGAGAATTTTTTGCTCTAACTCTTCCATTAATTCAGGGTTGTCTTTTAGAATAGATTTTACAGAGTCTCTACCTTGGCCAAGTTTACTTCCACCATAGCTGAACCAAGATCCGCTTTTTTCAATAATATCAAGTTCTACGCCTATATCTAAAATTTCTCCTGTTTTAGAAATTCCCTCACCATACATTATATCAAACTCTGCAGTTTTAAATGGCGGAGCAACTTTATTTTTGACAATTTTTACTCTTGTCTTGTTTCCTAGTACACCACCTTCTGTATCTTTTAATTGAGTAGATCTTCTAATATCAATTCTTACTGAAGCATAAAACTTTAAAGCATTTCCTCCGGTTGTAGTTTCAGGGTTTCCAAACATAACACCAATCTTTTCTCTTAATTGATTTATAAAGAAGACAGTACAATTTGTTTTACTAATAGACGATGTAAGTTTTCTCAAAGCTTGAGACATCAATCTTGCATGTAATCCCATTTTAGAATCTCCCATCTCTCCTTCAATTTCACTCTTAGGTGTTAAGGCTGCAACTGAATCTATAACTAATGCATCAACTGCACCTGATCTAATTAAATTATCGGCAATTTCAAGTGCCTGCTCTCCATTATCAGGTTGAGATATAACTAACTCACCTAAATCAACTCCAAGTTTTTCTGCATAAAATCGATCAAAGGCATGTTCAGCATCAATAAATGCAGCAATTCCACCAGCTTTTTGACACTCAGCAATTGCATGTAGTGTAAGTGTCGTTTTTCCAGATGATTCAGGACCATAAATTTCAATAACCCTACCTTTTGGATACCCTCCAATTCCAAGAGCAACATCAATACCTATTGAGCCTGAAGAAATAGATTCAACCTTTTCAACTTCTTGATCCCCTAGCCTCATTACTGAGCCCTTTCCGTAGGTTTTATCTAGTTTATCTAGTGTTAATTTAAGTGCTTTTAGCTTAGAATCTTTCTGTTCAGACATATTGATACATTTATCACTAAAGTAATATTTTTTATATTTATATTTTACCAAACTATGAGAAAAATATTAATAATTATATCGATACTATTTATTACAAATCTTAACTCTCAAGATATCCTTCCACTCAAAGAAAGAGCCGAGTTTATTAATAAGCTACAAAAAGATAGATTCAACAATTTACTTCCAAAACTTATGGAAAAAACCGGAATTGATATGTGGGTATTAATTGCAAGAGAATACAATGAAGATCCAATAATTAAAACTATGCTTCCTCCAACATGGCTTAATGCAAGAAGGACAACTATCATTGTTTTTTCTTTGGATTCAAAAACTAAAGAATTTGAATCAGTTGCAATAGCTAGATACGCATTTGGGGATAACATTCCGTCAATATGGAATAAGGATGAGCAACCAAATCAATGGGAGGCTCTTAAAGATTATATAGTAAGTAAGAATCCAAAAAAAATTGGGATCAATACATCAAGTTATGAATCTTTGGCAGATGGTTTAAGCAAATATCATTTCGATCAATTATATAATGTTTTACCTCAAAAACTCAAAAAAAGGGTTGTGTCAGCTGAGGATCTTGCAATAGCTTGGATTGAGACCAGAACTGAATTAGAGATGACTGTGTTTTCTCAATTAGTAGAAATAAGCAGTGCAATTATTAGAGAAGCATTTTCAACTAAAGTTATAACACCTGGTATTACATCAACTGATGATGTCGTTTGGTGGATGAGAGAAAAAGTTTTAGAGCTGGGACTAGACACATGGTTTCATCCAACTGTGGATGTTCAAAGAAAAGATAATAGTGATTTGTATGCTTTTGATAATAAATCAAAATTTGATATAATTCAACCTGGGGATTTGCTTCATTGTGACTTTGGGATTTCTTATTTAACATTAAATACGGACACACAAGAATTAGCATATGTATTAAAACCAGGTGAGATAGCCCCTCCTGATTTTCTTGTGGAAGCAATGAATGAAGGAAACAGAGTACAAGATATTTTTACAAGTAATTTTAAGCTTGGGGCTACTGGAAACGAAATTTTAAAAAAATCGTTAGAGCAGGGAAGAGCTGAAGGATTAAGACCTTCTATATATACTCACCCACTAGGAACTTATGGGCATTCAGCAGGAACAACCCTAGGTATGTGGGATTCGCAAGGTGGAGTACCTTTCACTGGAGACTATCCTCTTCAATATAATACTGCTTATGCGATTGAGTTAAACACCACAGTATATATTCAAGAATGGGAAAAGGACATTAGAATTATGCTTGAAGTTCCAGGATTTTTTGGTGAAGATGGATTTAGATATATTAAAGGTAGACAAACCGAGTTGTTATTAGTTGGACCTAAGCAAGCAGGACTTAATGACTGAAAAAGAAAAAATGTTATCGGGTCAAACTTATTATGCAAGAGACCCAGAGCTTATTAAACTTCATAAAGATTGTAGAAAATCACTTAAGGAGTTAAACTTAATTACATCAGATAACGTTAACAGAAGATTTAGTATTCTTGAAAATCTTTTAGGAAAAATTGATGACGGAGTTTGGATTGAATCTCCATTTTATTGTGACTATGGGACTAACATTTCTATTGGTAAAAACACTTTTATTAATTTTAATTGTGTTTTTATTGATAATAATAAAATAGAAATAGGCTCAAATGTTTTAATAGGCCCTGGAGTCCATTTTTACACCCCTTCCCACCCTCTTAAACATAATGAAAGAATAAAACCTAATGGAGAATACGTAACAACTGCTCTTCCTATAAAGGTTGGAGATAACGTGTGGATTGGAGGTAATTCATCAATATGTCAAGGAGTAACAATAGGGAGTAATAGTACAATTGGAGCAGGCAGTCTCGTTTTAAACGATATACCAAATAATGTGTTAGCATACGGGAATCCATGTAAGGTTATTAAAAAGTTGTAATTTTGCAGTCTATATTAGTATAGCATGCAACTGTACAATAAACTTAGCGCTGAAGAGCGTGCCAGAATCATTGATGAAAATTCTCAAGAGAGAATTACCTTATCTTTTTATAAATATTTTAAACTTGGCAATCCAAAAATATTTAGAGATCATCTCTTTGTGACATGGTCCAAGCTAGATATTTTAGGTAGAATATATATTGCAAATGAAGGAATTAATGCCCAGCTTTCCGTGCCTAAAGAGAACATAAATGACTTTAAAGAAACACTACAGGATATTATTCCACTTAATAAAATAAGATTAAATTTTGCACTTGAACATTACAGTAAATCTTTTCTAAAACTTACGATCAAAATCAGAAAAAAAATAGTTGCGGATGGTTTGGATGACAAAACTTTTGATGTTACTAATATTGGAAAACATCTAGATGCAGAAAACTTCAATAAAATGCTTAATGATAGTAATACGGTGTGTATAGATATGAGAAATCATTATGAAAGTGAAATAGGGTTTTTCAAAGGAGCAATAAAGCCAAATGTGGATACATTTCGTGAGTCACTTGAGATAATTGATAATGAGCTTGAAAAAAATGGTTCTGAAAAAAATTATCTAATGTATTGCACTGGTGGGATTAGATGCGAAAAGGCAAGTGCTTATCTTAAACATAAAGGTTTAAAAAATGTCTATCAACTTGAGGGTGGTATTATTGAGTATTCAAGACAGGTAAAAGAAAAAAAATTGAAGAATAATTTTCTTGGTAAGAATTTTGTTTTTGATGAAAGAAGAGGTGAGAGAATTTCAGACGATATTGTTTCTAACTGTCACCAATGTGGAGAACCATGTGACACACATGTTAACTGTTCTAATGAGGCATGTCACTTACTATTTATTCAGTGTGAAAAATGCAGACAAAGAATGAATAACTGTTGTTCAGATGAGTGTGTGAATATAATTGAGCTTTCATACGAAGAACAAAAAAAGTTAAGGAAAGGAAAACATAATAGTAATAAAATTTTTAAGAAGGGTAGGTCTGATAAATTAAAGTATAAGCTAAGTTAATATGAGAAAAAAACTCACAATTAGGTTAATGTGGTTTGCTGTAATAACAGGAATGATTTCATTCTTTGGATTATTCATTCTAGCTGGTAATGGTGTGTTTGGAGAAATGCCAGAATTTGAACAACTCGAAAATCCAAACACAAACTTAGCCACTCAGATTATATCATCAGATGGAGAAATATTAGGAAAGTTTTATTTTAATGATAACAGAACACCAATTACATATAACGAGCTTCCTAAAAACTTAGTTGATGCTCTTATTGCAACTGAAGATGAAAGGTTTTATGATCATCCAGGAATTGATGTAAGATCTACATTAAGAGCGATAGCTTTTTTAAATACCAGAGGTGGGGCAAGCACAATATCACAGCAATTAGCTAGACAACTTTTTGTTGGAGTTAGATCAAGAAACATTGTCCAAGCAGTTCTTCAAAAAGCAAAAGAATGGGTATTAGCAATTCAAATAGAAAAAAGATATACCAAAAATGAAATAATTGCAATGTATTTGAATATCTATGATTTTAATAATACAGCAGATGGTGTTAGGTCTGCATCAAAAATCTACTTTAACAAAACTCCAGACAGCTTACTTATTGAAGATGCTGCTATGTTAATTGGAATGTTGAAGAATTCATCATTGTATAACCCTCTTAGAAGACCAGAACTTGTAATTGAAAGGAGAAATGTTGTATTCCAGCAGATGGAGAGGAATAAAATGATAACAAAAAAAGAACGTGATTCTTTGTCTATGCTACCCCTTAATATTGATTACACCCCTGAGTCTCATAGGGAAGGATTAGCCACATATTTTAGAGCTTACTTACAAGAGTTTATGAATAACTGGTTAAGAGAAAACCCCAAAGAAGATGGATCAAGGTACAATTTGTATAGAGATGGACTAAGAATTTATACTACGATAGATTCTAGACTTCAATCGATTGCTGAGCAGTCTGTAAATGACCATATGAAAAATCTTCAATCTGAATTTTTTTATCAAAATAAAGAAAGTGAAGAAAACCCCACACCTCCATTTAGGGATCTCAGGGAAGGTCAGGTAGATACATTATTAAAACTTTCTGCAATGCGATCAGAGAGATGGAGAAAAATGAAACTAAGCGGAAAAAATGAGGATGAAATTTGGGAAACGTTCCAAGTGGAGACCCCAATGAAAGTCTTCTCATGGAATGGTGAGATAGACACAATCATGAAACCTATCGATTCTATAAGATATTATAAATATTATCTAAGAGCATCTATGATGTCTATGGAGCCACAGACAGGCCATGTAAAAGCTTGGGTTGGAGGATTTAATTATAAACATTTTCAATATGATCAGGTAAAACAAGGAAGAAGGCAGATTGGCTCTACTTTTAAACCTTTTTTATACGCAACTGCAATTGACCAATTAAAACTCTCTCCATGCTATACTGTTCCAGATGCACTTTACTGTATAGAACCTATGAAACATGGAAATATGGATGCTTGGTGTCCCAAAAATTCAAGCGATAAATATGGTCAGACAAGAAACTTAAAAAATGCTTTAGCAAACTCAATTAATACAATTAGTGCAAGATTAATGGATCAAGTTGGCCCTAAACCAGTTGTGACTTTAATGAAGAAAATGGGTATCAAATCTTATTTACCAGAAGTTCCATCAATAGCTTTAGGAACACCAGATATAAGCTTATATGAAATGGTAGGAGCCTATAGCACATTTGTAAATAAGGGTATATACATAGAGCCAATTTTTATAACAAGAATTGAAGATAAAAATGGAGTTCCCTTATTTGAGGTCATTCCTCAAACCACTGATGTTCTTAGTGAAGAGGCAGCATATGTTACTCTTAATCTAATGGAGGGTGTAACAAAATATGGATCTGGAGGTAGACTAAGACATTCAGGTCTGGAAGAAACAAATTATATATATAAAAACTTAATTACAGGTTATCCTTATGCGTTTGAGAATTCAATTGCTGGAAAAACAGGAACAACTCAAAATCAAAGTGATGGATGGTTTATGGGGATGGTTCCTAATCTTGTAACTGGAGTTTGGGTTGGTGGAGAAGACAGATCTGTTCACTTTGAGGATATAGCTTTTGGTCAAGGGGCCACAATGGCTTTACCAATTTGGGCTCAGTATATGAAAAACGCATATCTAAATCCTGATTTAGGAGTTTCTGCAGAAGACTTTCCAGTCCCTGAAATTGTAAACATTCCATTAGATTGCGAAAACTTAAATATTGAGAGCTCAAAAAAGAAAAAAGATCTTGAAGAGTTAGGATTTTAAACTACAAGTTTTTCGTAGCAGTGAAAAGGAAATTCACTTTGCTTAGGAAAATAGACATCATCTAATTTATTATAACCTCTTGATTTATAAAACTTATTATTTCTAGGATTTTGACTAAATGTATCTAATCTTATAGATATATAGTTATTTGATTTTGCAAAATCTTCAGCAAAATCCATCATTTTTCTTGCTATACCTCTCTTTTGAAAAATAGGGTGAACTGCTAACCTATGAATGTATAAATTATATTCATCTTGAGTAATCCAATTAACAGTCTTGTAAACATCATCTTTGAAGGATGAAAACATTATACACCCAACTACTTCTTGATTAATCTTTGATACATACAAAGATTTATTTTTAATATCTTCTTTAAATATTTCTCTACTAGGGTATTTATCATTCCATTGAAAAATATTATTCTCAATCATATTTTTAGCACAAGCCTCAGCGATTTCCTTAACTCTATCTAATTCATTCTGCGTTGCCAATTCAATTTTAATCATAGAAGATTTTAAAATATTAAATTAGAGTAAAATTAACGCAATTGAAAAAACTTATACTTTCATTTTTAACACTTTTATTCTGCTTATTACCCAATGAAGCTATTTCACAAAAGCAGATAAATTTGGATGTTGACAATGATCTGTACTTTGATAGAGATTTTTATTATTCTAGTGGAATCTTCCTAACACTTATGACTCCAAATGCAAAAAATGATAAAAGCTCATTAAATAAATTAAAAATTGGACAGTTAATTTATACGCCATCTATGAGGTATGAGTCTGATCCGAATAAATATGACTATCCATATAGTGGATATTTATACCTTGAGTATCAAAAACAAAAAAAATTAACCAACTATTCAAGCTATTCCTTAGGAGGTCAATTTGGTATTACAGGAGATGCTTCATTAGCAAGAGGTATGCAAAATTTATATCATGACTTAGTTTTAAATCTACCTCATCTTAAATGGGAATCACAGATGCCTCAGGAGCTTCAGCTTAATTTCTCAGCAAGTTATTTTAAAGGGTTTAATATTAAAGACAATATTAGCATTACATCTGAATTATACTCTAGACTTGGTACATACCAAATGATGTCAGGGTTAGAGGTGGGATTATTTATCGGAGACCTATCATGGTTTGGATTCTCTGATAATTTTATCATTAATGGTGATTCAAAGTTTTCTTTTTTTATAGGCACAAAGCAAGAGTACTTTCTACATGATTTTAAACTAGAGGGGAGTTTACTTAATGATAAGGCAAACTTAGTAATGGAGTCAAATAATTTTAGAAATTTATTTTTAATCGGGTTTAAAAAAAATTTTAAAGATTTACAGATACTTACCTCTTACAATTCAATGTCAAAAGACACTAACAATCAAAGAACTAAAAGACACCCCTTCTTAAAAATTAGTTTGACCTATAATCTTAAATAATTTTAACTTTTCTTTAAAAAAATACCAGGAATAATAAACCTATTTTTATAGTGTTGATTCACAAACGCTCCTAGGTCATTTTTAGTCCTTTTTTAGCTAGGTTAATTTTGAATTTTTGTTAATTGGTTTTGTTAGGAGCGTTTTTTTCTATTTTACTTCTAACTTATACATATAGGGATTTCCAAGTCCTTCATCTTCTGAAGTAACCCAAAATAATTTTTTACTAATAATTTTTACAGCTTCTATTTGAGCTCTTTCAATAGGGATACTATATTTTTTGAATGAGTTATAACTTGGGTTTTCAATATTAAAATTTTCAAATAAAATTAAATATTGTTCACCTCTAGATGAGTAGCTAACCAAAGCTAGAATACCAGTATCACTATCATAGTCTCCACCAGTTATTAATGAATTGACATTAAAATTTGCAACACTTGATAATTCTTGTTTTTCTTTTACCGTATTGTCGATTAAATAAAGATCTGTATTTAGGGAATCTCTATCTTTTGAAAAAAGAGCAATTTTATCCTCTATTATCAATAGAGCTTCTGCATCATATTTATGTTTTGAAGAAGGAAAAAAAGACTTTTGATCAGAATAAAAAATATCAATTTTACTATCAACACTGAAATCACTTATTTTGACTTTTATAATATTTAGGTTGTCTCTAGTGCCAAAATTATTTCCTGTGTCGGCAATGTATATAAAATCTTCATCAGCTGTAATATCTTCCCAGTCATTATTATAAATTTCCCAAACAGATTCTTCTTCCAGTTTTTTAGAATTTATGATCTCACCATTAAGATTAAAAAAATACAAACTTGGCTCTCCGCCAGAATCATTATGAGTTATAAAAACTTCATTTAAAATTTCTAGTCCAGAAGTTTCATTTATAATTTTTGGTAAAACAACTGTCTCGACAATTTCTGCAGAATCAAAATTTTGATCCTCTGGAATTTCTGAACAACCAGATATTATTAGTAATATTAAAAAGAAATAATTTTTCAAACTTTAAATGTCTTTGGAACTTAATTTTACTGTCTTCAATTGATTGTTTTCATTTTCAAAAACAGTCCAAACAATAAATATTTCATCATTAAGTATTTCTAATTGTGGCACCCCCGTATTTCGGCCACTATCAATTTTAGAAATTGTAATTGGATTTGAAACTTTTCCATCTATAGAAACTTTCTTTAATCTTAAATATGTATCATAATCATCATCTTCCATATAACTAACAAGCACTTCCTTGTCGTTAAGGTAAACAACATCTACTCTACCAATAGCATTATGATCATTAATTTGTATTGGAGTACCAAAAGAAGAACCATAAGATTCTGAAAAAGAAAGATTAACTCTCGGTTTCCCCTCATAAACAGTAAACCAGCTTACAGCGATATTATTAGAATCAGACACAACCTTAGGACCATTTACTGGACATCCATATATTACCCATCCATCATTATGAACTGGAGCGGGAGTCTCCCATTTATTATCTATGTTTCTTGTTGCATATATATCTCGAACTTCTTCCTTACTCCTGTCTCTGTAAACAACTAAGGGACCTTTGTCAGTATTTGTAATTGATGTCTGACAACAATCACAAACAGATGCATCTAGTTCAACCTCATTAATAATATCGCCAGCATTTGTGATTTCAGCAAATCGAATGGTCATAGGTTTATGATTTCCGTCTGCATCTTTATCTACTGTATTCCTTCCATCTAACCAGGTAATTAAAAACCCTTCCTCATCTTTTGAAACTATACTAACAAACCCATGTTCTGCTTTGAAACCATCGGTGTTTAAAATAAAATCTTCTCTTACTTTTTCTCCTGAAAGCTTCTGTAGGCTTAAAAAAACATCATAAGTGTATATACCAGAAGCAGACTTTTTGAGGTAGCTTGTTAAAACTTGGTCTCCACTAATTGCATGAGTTGGAAAATCAGCCCAATTTACAAACCAATCAGAACCAATTGCTATTTTTTGTGGACTAGTCCATTCTTCGTCTTTATACTGTCTGAAATTTAACTCAGCATTCATGTCTTCATCAGAAGAAATCCAAGTCAATGATAAAGAGCCATTATTTGAAACTAAACTAGGCTGTGCATTACTGTTATCATATAAAAAAGAAATTTCTTCTATTAGGATGTCCTTTGACGTACAGGATAATAAGCTCAAGAGAGAAAAAATTATAAGACATTTTTTCATATTACAGCATTTTTAATTTACTTATTATTTCTTCAGAATCCCACTCAATTACTCCAACAAAAGTTTCAACAATTTTTCCATCTTCGTTAAAAATATATGAAGTAGGCATAGCGTAAACTCCAAGTGATTCAAAGGATTTGTTTGATTTCAAAAACTTTAAATCAAAATTCATTTCATTTTTAAAATTAGATATCTTGTCAATTGTTTCATCTGAAACTAATAAAAAAGTATAGCCGTAGTCCTCTAATATTTCTTCAGCTCTCTTGATACTAGGCATCTCCTTTATACATGGTGCGCACCATGTGGCCCAGTAGCTAACTACTACTTTTCCGTCATTAAATTCTGAGAGGTCTAAATTATTTTCTTCTAAATCAAAAAATGAACTTTTAAGTTGTAAAGATTCCAAGTCAGATATATTATTATTTGTGATGTTTGAGTTGCAAGCAAATAATAAAAAAGAAAATAAAGTAAATATAGCAGTCCTTCTCACCTTTTTGTTTTTATTAAAGTTATAAAAATCAAGACTTTTTCTTCTTCTTCTTCTTCTTCTTTTTCTCTTTAGGTGACTTTTTTGCAGATCTATTCCATAAATTTCTGCTACTATTAAACTCATCAGAGCTAACATTTGTTTTGACTAAAATAACCCCTCCAGCTCCTTGACTTCCATATTTATTTGTAGCAGCTAACCCAGTTTTAACTTCAACATATTTAACTTGACTTGCATTAAGCACAGGGGGATTTGTGTATATTACTCCATCAATCTCCCACAATACCTCATTACCAGCTGAGTTAAAAGATTGTCTACCTCTAAGAGCAATATTTTTATTTCCTGATCTATCTGTAATTTTTTTTGCACCAGGAATTCGAGAAGCTAATGCATCAACTAATGACATTGACGAAATAGCATTTTGTTGTGACTTTAATATAGGATCATCTTGAGAATATACAGATGTCATTAAAAGAAAAACCGGAATTATATAGAAGTACTTCATAATGCTAAGAAACAGAAATTCTAAAAAAGTTTTTCACAAAGTTTACTTTTTAACTTTTTTTTCTGTCACAGTTCTCCAAAGATTTTTTGGAGAGTTAATAAGTTCTGACTTTGAAGCGCTGACAGCAGTTTTAATTATAATAACTCCTCCTGCCCCATCTGAACCATAACGATTAGAGGCAGCTAGACCTTTTATAACTTCTACATAATCAACTTGGTTAATTCCTATCAAAGGAGGTGTCTGAAAAGTAACCCCATCAATATCCCATAGTACTTCATCACCAGCACTTGAAACAGAGTTTCTACCTCTAAGTGAAATGTTTGTATTACCAAATCTATCTGTAATTTTTTTTGCACTAGGGACTCTTCTAACTATCGCTGAGACTATACCAACAGGAGATCCAGTTGCATCTTGATTTGAACCAATAATCCCATACTTAAATGAATTTGTTCCAGACGCGTAATTTCTGGTGCCATAATTATAAGAATTATACCCACCGCTTTGACTAAAAACCAAGCTAAAGCTACCTAGGATCAACACATAAACAAGAATTTGTTTCATCCTAATTAATTAATTTATAGATGTATACAAAATTATATATAATTTTTTATAACTTTATAGACTAGCTATAAATTTAACTAATAAACCAATTTATAAATTCGTGTCTAGAAACTGGTTAGAAATAGATCAAATTAATAACTTTCCTAAGGGAGTGAGATCCGTTTATGTTAACGGTAGAAGAGTTAAAAAAGAAGATGTTGAAATAGAGAGGAGTTTCCTTGAGGTTTCTTCTTCAAACTATGACATTTCTAATATTCCTGATCATATAAATTATCTTCCAAGAAAACAAGCTGCTGAATATTTAGGCATTAGTGAAAGCACATTAACTAGATACCATGTTAAGGGTAAGCTTAAATGGATAACAAGAAGAAATAGAACTCCAATCTACAAGAGAGAAACACTCGATAATTTTAAGGAAAAAAATAAAGGAAAACTATTATCTTAGATTATCATTTTCTGTTTAGATGATAGTTAATTTTCATAAAGTAAATCTCAAAAAAAAATATCCACTTCAAATAAGTAGAGGTGTCCATGATAAGTCTCAAAACTTATTCGTTGAAATCATTAAGGATGGTATTACTGCATGGGGAGAATCAGCTCCAGGTAAAACTGAGGGTGCATCTACTGCAGATGAAGTAGAAAAATGGCTATTAAAGCTTATTGATACAGGTATTGATTCACTGTCTATATATGAAATATATCAGAGAAGTAAAGAGCTTAACATCCCACCATGTGCATATGCTGCAATAGATATAGCTTTATGGGACTGGAAAGCAAAAAAAGCAGGATTACCATTACGTAGTCTCTTAGGGCTCCCTTCTCCATCAACTCCAACCTCTTTAACAATAGGAATAAACCCTCCTGAAATAATAAAAGAGAGAGTTGAAATGCTTATATCTAATCCCCAGATTAAAGCATTAAAAATAAAACTTGGATCACCAGATGGAATAGAATATGATAAATCCATATATTCTCAAGTGCTGGAGTCAACAAAAAAATCTAATATCTCTATTAGAGTTGATGCTAATGGTGGCTGGAGTTTAGATGAAGCCAAGTTAATGATGAAATGGCTTGCTGATAGGAAAGCAGAATATATTGAGCAACCACTAGTTGAAGGCGAAGAAGATAAATTAAAGTATTTATTTGAGAGTAGACCCTTGCCGATATTTATTGATGAATCGTGTAGGTTTTCTGAAGATGTGGCGAGACACTATGAATATGTAGATGGGGTTAATCTAAAACTAATGAAGTGTGGAGGAATAACTGAAGCATTAAGAATTTTAAATGTAGCCAAATCACATAATTTAAAAACAATGATAGGTTGTATGAGTGAATCATCAATTAGTATATCAGCTGGCGCTTCAATATCTGGTATTATAGATTATATAGATCTAGATTCTCATTATAATTTAGATCCAGATCCTAGTGAAGGGGCTAAAATGATTGATGGAATTACTATGAATGATAACAAACCTGGACACGGATCAAAATTAAAAACTGAAAATTATGCTTAAATCAAGTGATAAGATTGCAATTTGGATGGAAGCAAGCATAGATGACGACTATGGAAAAATGGGGATTAGTGCTCTTAGATATTTAAATAATGAAATTGTATGTGTTATTGATTCAGTATTTGCTGGAAAAAAAATATCTGAGGTATCAATTATAAAGAAAGATATACCAATTGTTAGTTCCCTGAAGGACGCAAGGGATATGGGAGCTAATGTCATGCTCTTAGGAGTATTAACATCAGGAGGTATTAGACCAAAATCTTGGGATTCAGTTATCAAAGAATCAATAGAAATGGGAATGTCTATAGTTAACGGACTGCATGATCAAATCAATCCAGAATTTTCAAAATATATAATAAAAGATGAACAATGGATTTGGGATACAAGAGTTCCACAATTCATTCCTAAAATAGGTTCATCTAAGGCATCTGAATTGTCAAATAAACGAGTACTTATGATAGGAACTGATATGGCAGCAGGTAAAATGACTGTTGGTCTTGAGCTTTATTCATATCTAAGAAATAAAAATATAAATGTTGGATTTGTTGCCACTGGTCAAGTTGGAATTACAGTTACAGGAGGTGGGATTCCATTAGACGCTTACAAGTTAGATCATGCATGTGGTGCTGTAGAAACTGCTGTTATTGATCAAAAAGATAAAGATATAGTAATTGTAGAGGGACAGGGATCAATTCTTCATCCAGGAAGCTCTGCGACACTACCTTTAATGAGAGGGACTTGTCCAACTCATATGATTTTATGTCATATTGCTAGAAATAATTCTCTTAGATCTTTAGAGAATATAAAAATTCCAGATCTAAAAAAGTTTATAGATTTAAATGAGCAACTTGCGTCTGTTATTGGCACATATCCTAAAGCAAAAGTAATAGGTGTTGCGCTGAATACCATTCAAATGGAAAATAATGAAGCTCTTGAAATGATAAAAAAAGTTGAAGAAAATACTGGACTTCCTTCAACAGATGTTATTAGGTATGGTGGAGATAAAATTTTTAATGAGTTACTTTAAATAACCACTACTTACAATGGTGATCAGCTGCTCTTGTAGCAATTTGATTATTTGGCTTTACATTAACCTTATACCCCAGCGAGTTTGCCCAACCCTTTGTTGCGGAGATTAACTTATTAGATCGATGGTTTTCATCTGAGTTATAATCCATGTCAATTTCAACCTGAACACTCACTTGCTTTGTTAGCCATTCTGCTACTTTAATACTATACTCAGCTTCAAGCCATAGTCTTTTCCAAATATCGTTTATAACGTCACATGATGACTTGCTGAGTATGTAATGTACACCTCTTGTTCCGAGTCTGTATGCAATTACACTGGTATAATTTGTTTTTTTACCTATGTTTTGAGAATCAGATCCAATATGAATTTTTGCATGTGGATAATTCTTTAATATAGATAAAGTATGATTTACAGGATCAATATTATTGCCTTTGACATCCTTAAACAATCTCATATTCTAAAATAAATATTATTTGTAAATTACTATCTTAATAAAACTCTAAATTATTAACTAATGAAAAAACTTCTCTCAATTTTATTTATTGTAGGATTCTACCTTTTTAGTAAACTCTCAAAGTGCAAACAAATTAAAGAAAGAATTACTTAATTCAATAGAACAAAAATCATCAGAATTGACGGCTTTAAGTGATAAAATATGGGCGGCTGCAGAAGTAGCCTTTAGAGAGGAAAAATCTTCCGAGTACCTAATTAAATATGCCGAAGAAAATGGCTTGAAAGTAGAAAAAGGATTAGCTGGAATGCCTACTGCCTTTACGGCTACATATGGGGAAGGAAAACCTGTTATAGGTATTATTGGAGAGTTTGATGCATTACCAGGATTATCTCAAACCGCAGACTCGTTCAGGAATGAATTGACTGAAGGTGGAGCTGGCCATGGATGTGGTCATAATCTATTTGGTACAGCCAGCCTTGGTGCAGCTGTTGCAATTAAAGAATTAATTGAAAAAGGAGATTTAACAGGTACTGTCAAATTTTTTGGAACACCTGCTGAAGAGAAATTTTTTGGAAAACTTTGGATGATAAGAGAGGGAGTATTTGATGATGTTGATATAACTATGGATTGGCATCCTGCAGATCATACTGAAGCAAATGTTCAACCCTCATTAGCTCTTGTTGATTTTATGGTTGAGTTTACTGGGCAATCTGCTCATGCATCTGCAGATCCATGGAATGCTAGGAGTGCAAATGATGCATTAGAATTATATACATCAGGAATAAATGCATATCGAGAACATGTTAAGCCTTCAGTCAGGATGCATTACCATATACAAGATGCAGGACAAGTTGTTAATGTTGTTCCAGACTATTCAAGAATTTGGGTTAGAGTGAGAGATATAACAAAAGAAGGATTACAGCCTGTTTATGACCAGGTTAGAAGGATGGCAGGAGGTGCAGCAATAATGGCAAATGTTGAGCACAAAGTCTCACTAATTTCAGGGATTCATGATCTTCTCCCGAATAGAACAGGAGGTGCAATAATGCAGAAAAATCTCGAAATTCTAGGAGATATTCAATACACTCAAGATGAAATTGATTTTGCATTAGACATGCAAAAAGCAAATGGAAAACCACAAATTGGAATTGATGGTAAAATTAGACCATTAAGAGAGACACTGGAGAGCCCAGGAGGAGGTTCAACAGATGTTGGAGATGTCAGTTATAACATGCCTGTTGTTAGTCTGGCTGCAACTACAGCTCCTAAGGGAGTCCCATGGCATTCATGGTCAGTAGTTGCTAGTTCTGGAATGTCAATTGGTCACAAAGGAATGCTTCATGCCGCAAAAGCACTTGGAATGTCAATGATTGATATCTACAAGGATAAAAAATTAAGAGAAGAGATTAAGAAAGAGTTTGATGAAAGAATTGGAGATTACGATTATGATCCTTATCTAAATCCAGGCCCCCCACCTATTGACTATGTTGACTAAATCCAAGATCTAGATTTCATCTCTTTAGTTACAATTTTAGATAAATAAATTATAGCAATCATATTTGGAATTGCCATTAGCGCAAAGGCTATATCAATAAGTCCTATTACAATTTCAACAGTTAATATTGATGAAATTATTATAGCTGCAACATAGATTATATTATAATATTTTCCTTTTTTTGGTGTAGTTAGAAAACCATAACATTTTACACCATAATATGAGTAAGTAAATAATGTTGAAATTCCAAAAATTGATATCATAACTATCAGCAAATAATCTCCGAACCCAAAGAATAATCTTCTAAATGCTTCAAGAGATAATACAATTCCATTAAGATCACTTTCAAGATATGCTCCGCTAATAATTATAATTAAACCTGTAATAGTACAGACTAAAATTGTATCTAAAATAGGACCTAACATTCCAACAAGACCTTCATCTGTACCTTTTTTTGTAGTAGACTGACCATGATATATAGGCGCAAGTCCAACACCACTCTCACTAGAGAAAACAGCTCTTCTTATACCAATTAATACTAACCCCCAAAATCCTCCTTGTACTATTGTGTTAAAATTGAAAGCCTCACTAAATATTAAATAAAAAGTAGATGGAACAACATCCATATTAGCAATTAAAATGTAGATACCAAGTATGAAATATAGTATTACCATTATTGGTACTAAACCTGAAGTTACTTTAACTATCGATTTCAAACCACCAAAAATTACAAATGATGTTAAAATTGTAAATACTATTCCAATAATAAGCTTCCATCCAATATTACCTAGGTTTAAAAACTCATTAGGATTTAACACATCAATATATGACTGAGTTAATTGATTAGCTGTGAATGCTGGAAGTACACCAACTAGTCCAGCTATTGAAAACCATATTGCCAGTGGACGCCCCCATTTTTTTATACCTAAACTCATATAATACATTGGACCACCCAGATAGTCTCCATTTTCATCTTTTATTCTAAGGTTAACTGCAAGTGACGCTGAAAAAAACTTTATTGATGCTCCAATCAAAGCAGTAACCCACATCCATACTAAAACACCTGGACCTCCTTGATTGATAGCAATAGAAACTCCTGAAATATTTCCAAGACCAACTGTTGCAGCAAGAACAGCTGATAATGCCTGAAATCTAGAAATTCCAATACTTGAAGGATCTTTTCTTAGCATTAATTTAAATCCACTAACTATCCTCATCAATGGATTTGCTTTTGAAATAATTGTTAGATAGATTCCTCCTCCTATTATTAAAAATAGCATTACCCAGTTAAGAGGAGATATAATTTGATTAATTATAGATTCAATAGAATTAAAAAGATCTACCATATTGAAAATTAACGATTAAATTTTGAAAAGAATACTATCTTTTTTAATTTATTGAAAAATTACTTTTATATGCAATCAAGACGAGAATGGTTTAAATCCTCAATAGGTATTGGAGGTTTGATGTTAACTCCATCAATTTTATCTGCTGAAGAAATTAAGAAATACAACCCAAGACCAAAATCTTCTATAGTGAAGTTAAGTTCAAACGAAAATCCTTATGGTCCATCAGAAAGGGTTTTAAATGCGATAAAAAACTCTTTCAATGATGCTTGTAGATATCCTTATGAATTTATACAGAAACTTCAAGAGACACTAGCAAAAAAACATAACGTTCCAATTGAAAGTATTGTAATTACTGGAGGATCTAATGAGGCACTAAGAGTCACGGGTTTAGCAATTTCTGATAAAGGTGGAAATATAGTAGCAGGTCAGCCAACATATCTAGCTTTGATGAGTTATGCAGAAGCTTGGGGAGGGGAGATAAAGTGGGTTCCAGTAGACTCAAATAAAGGTTATGATTTAAAAAAAATAAAAGAGAGTATAGATCAAGAAACTAATATGGTTTTTATTGCAAATCCAAACAATCCTACAGGTACATTATTGAATGGAAGCTCTTTAGCTAAATTTTGTGAGGATGTATCAAAACAAACCCTGGTTTTTTGTGATGAGGCTTACTATGACTATATAAATGAGTCAGATTATCCATCAATGGACTATTTAGTTAGACAGGGTGAGAATGTTATTATATCTAGAACTTTTTCCAAGGTTTATGGACTAGCAGGACTAAGAATAGGTTATTTAGTTTTAAAACCAGAATTGGCAGATCAATTATTTGGTGAATATTCTCCTTACGGAAGACCTAAAATTATGGCACAAACAAATGTGCTTGCAGTTGCCGCTGCATCTGAGGCTCTTAATGATGATGATTTTTATAAGTTTTCATTAAAAAAAGCAAATGAAGAAAAGACGAAAATATATAAACTATTAGATTACCTAAACTTAAAATATGTAGAGTCTAGTACAAACTTTGTTTTCTTTGAATCCAAGATGCATATTGATGAACTTTCAAAAAAAATGTTAGAAAAAGGGGTTATAGTTGGTCGTCCTTTTCCTCCCTTTTATGACTGGTGTAGAATTAGTACTGGAACCAGTGAGGAAGTTGATAAATTTATAAACTCAATGTTAGAGCTTTATAGTTAGTTTTTGTAAATAATATAAGTTGCCTTTACTCCAGTAGCCAGATTCCATCTGTTTGTCCCGACTAACTTCCCTTGATCGTCATATACTATTATTTCTGCGGTATTTGGACCCGATGTTCCCTGATTAAGAGCAACAAAGTCTACTACATTAAACCCGTTTTTCAAATCAAGTTTGAATCCTTTTGCTTTTTCAGTAAGTAAAATGGCAGGCATAACTATTTGTTCGTTTACCTCAACTTTAATTAAATCTCCATCTGGATACTCGTGATCACGTAAAATAATATTTACATATTCACCATCATTTCTGATTTCTCCTAGAAATTGATCTACTTTAAATTTATTTATGTTTTTCGTAGCTTCAGACTCCTTCTTATTAAGTCTTGATAGATAAAATTCGTTAGAGTTAATAAATCTTTCAGGTTTTTTTTCTTTTACATCTGCATCAGGGAAAAAGTTTTTCTTGTTCTTATCTTCAAATTTTTTCAGATAAGGATTCTCCTTTTTTTTAAGATTTAAAAGAGATTTTTTAGAATCAGGTTTTAATGGAATAAATGGACTTCCTGAGGACCCAGACGAATTATCTTGTGAATATCCAAACCCAATAAAAATTATTGAAAAGAATAAATTAATTATATATTTACTTGAACGAATCAATCTCATAAACTTTATACTAAGATAAACCTTTAACATGCAACTAGAAAACATTGATTGGCTAATAATATCTGCCTTTTTTGTAATATCTCTTTCAATTGGAGTTATAGTTTCAAAAAAGTCTGGAAAGGACATTACTGAATTTTTTCTCTCAGGTAGAAAAATGCCGTGGTGGCTTCTTGGGATTTCTATGGTTGCAACAACTTTTTCTGCTGATACTCCAAATCTTGTAACCGATATTGTTAGAACAAATGGAGTTGCAGGAAATTGGGTCTGGTGGGCATTTTTATTAACAGGAATGCTTACAGTTTTTATTTATGCAAAGTTATGGAGACGATCAAAAGTGCTTACGGATCTTGAATTTTATGAATTAAGATATAGTGGAAAAGGGGCTGCTTTTTTAAGAGGTTTTAGAGCTTTTTATTTAGGGGCAGTTTTTAATGTTCTAATAATGGCCAGTGTTTGTCTTGCTGGAATTAAAATAGGAGGAGCACTACTAGGTCTTTCCCCGGTTGAAACACTATTAATATCATGTGGAATTACAGTAATTTACAGTTCTATAGGAGGTCTTAGAGGTATAATCATTACTGACTTTTTTCAGTTTATTTTAGCTATGCTTGCTACTTTTTGGGCGGCTTATGAAATTGTATCACTTCCTCAAATCCAAGGTTTGACTAATCTTCTAAATCATCCGGATGTTATTCCTAAATTAAGTTTAATTCCAGATATAGCTGATCGAGATTTATTTATTGCAGTATTTATCATTCCACTTGCTGTTCAATGGTGGGCAGTTTGGTATCCTGGAGCTGAACCTGGAGGAGGTGGTTACATTGCACAAAGGATGTTGTCTGCAAAAGACGAAAAAAATGCTATTTGGGCAACACTTCTTTTTAATTTTATGCATTATGCCGTAAGACCCTGGCCTTGGATTCTTATTGCTCTAGCATCTATAGTTGTATATCCAAATATTGAATCCCTACAACAAGCATTTCCAAACACAATAGTAGGTAATGATCTTGCCTATCCAGCAATGATCTCTTTCCTACCGTCTGGTCTTTTAGGCCTTTTGGTAGCATCTTTGATTGCAGCATTTATGTCAACAATTTCAACTCATTTAAATTGGGGATCTTCCTACCTTGTTCATGATTTCTACAGAAGATTTTATGTTAAGAATAAATCTGAGAAGCATTATGTTTTTATGGGTAGAGTATTTACTGTTTTACTAATGATAGTATCAGCTTTTTTTGCACTTTACCTTAACAATTCACTTCAAGCATTTGGAATAATTCTTCAGATAGGGGCAGGAACAGGACTAATATTTATACTTAGATGGTTTTGGTATAGAATTAATGTCTATAGTGAACTTACAGCAATGATAGTATCTTTTTTAGTTGCTCTAGGATTTGAGTTTGTATTTCCTAATAACTTCTCAGTAGAAGAAAAACTAATTATCGGTGTAACGATAACAACAGTTTGTTGGTTGGCCATTACTTTGATGACACCTCCTTCAAATATTGAAACTCTTCAAAACTTTTATAAAAAAATTCAACCAGGAGGTCCTGGATGGAAAAAAATAATTGATATTTCTGAATCTAATGGAATCAAAATTGTTGGAAAAAAGGAGAAGTGGGATGTTCCAACTGGTATTCTTTGTATGGTTTTTGGTAGTATCTCCGTTTATAGTATTCTTTTTGGAATTGGGTATATTCTATATTCACAGACAACTACTGGACTAATCTTTATATTAATTTCAGTAATTTCAGTTTTTATCTTAATGAAGTTTTGGAGAAGATTATCTTCTTAGGCTAACCTAATAGCATACCTACAAAAGTTGCTGATAATAGAGAAACAAGAGTTCCAGCAATCATAGCTTTGAATCCGAGCTCCGTAAGAAGTTTTGTCTTATTTGGAGCAAGAATTCCAATACCTCCAATTTGAATACCTATAGATGAAAAATTTGCAAAACCACACAACATTATTGTTGCCATAATAACTGACTTTTCATAGGTTAAGTTTATTACACTACTTGCCTCTTTTAGAGAAGCTAATTCAATATATGCTACAAATTCATTAGCTGCCATTTTAATTCCAAGTAACTGGCCCATTAAAGCTGTGTCATCTGCAGCTACTCCAATAAGCCACATAATGGGAGCAAATAGATATCCAAGAATTAATTCAATAGAAAAAGACTTATATATAGTGTTATTATCCACCCAAGCATTAAGTCCAAACACCTCTGCAATTTGAAATAAAATACCATTTAATAAAGCTATAAGTGCAACAAAAACAAGAATCATTGCAGCAACATTAACAGCCATTTTAATTCCATCTCTTGTACCATTTGTAATAGAAGTCAATAGATTTTCACCTATAACACTCGAACTTACATCAACACTTTTATTTATTTCTTCAGTTTGAGGAAACATAATTTTTGAAATAACTATAGCCCCTGGAGCAGCCATTACAGATGCAACAATTAAGTTTTTGGCCACCTCAATTCTTTGAATTGGGTCATCACCTCCCAAAAATCCAATGAAAGCAGCTAAAACACTTCCTGCTACAGTAGCCATACCTCCTGTCATTAAAACAAAATATTCAGACCTATTCATTTTATCTAAATATCCCTTCACAAGAAGAGGAGCTTCAGTCTGTCCTAAGAAAATGTTCCCAGTAACTGCAAGGCTTTCTTGTCCCGAAATATTTAAAAGTTTTGTCAACATCCAGGCAAAGACCCTAACTACTCTTTGAATTATTTTATAATAATATAGTATTGATGTAAGAGCAGAGAAGAAAATAATTACTGGTAGTACTTGAAAAACAAATATTACACCAAATGAATCTGAACTAGCAAGCTCTCCAAATAAAAAAGCAGATCCTTCGCTTGAAAAAGTTACAATTGCAAGGAATCCTTGGCCTATTATCTCAAAAAACTTTCTTACGAAATCAACCTTTATTACACCAATAGCAATTATAAACTGACTAGCTAATCCAATCATAATAGTTTTCCAATCAATCATCTTCCTATTACTGCTAAGCATATATGCAATGGCAATTATAGATGTGACACCAATAAGACCTCTGTAAATGGATGTAATTGAAATTCCTTCATTTGGAATTAGTTCCATGTAAAATACTTTTTACTAAAATTAATAAATATTATTAGCTTTGGGAGAAATTAAAATTTTATGAACTCCTACTTGCAATTTATTTCTTTTTTAGTGCTATTACTTATTTCTTGTGGTGGCTCAAAATCAGATGTCAATGACCCTACATTATCAAATTCTGGAAATTATAACAATTCAAACACAAATTTGAATACTAATACCAGTAATAATACTAATACAACTCCTACAACCCCAACTACTCCTTCTACTCCATCTCAATCATATACATTTAATAATGAATTAGTTTGGGCTGATGAATTTGATGAAGATTCATCATTAGGTACCCCAGCTGTTTCTCCAGATAAATGGAACATTGAAACTGTTGCACCAGATAATGGTAGTTGGTATAATGGAGAGCTGCAATATTATACAGATAAACACGATAATATTAAAGTTGAAGATGGGATTTTAAAAATTACAGCAAAAAGAGAAGACTTTCAAGGCAAACTTTATACGTCTGCAAGAATAAATACCCAAGATAAATTTGAATTTACTTACGGCAGAGTGGATATGAGAGCAAAACTTCCTAACTGGGAAGGAATGTGGCCAGCATTTTGGTTGCTTGGTGCAAATATTGATGAAATTGGTTGGCCTAATTGTGGAGAGCTAGATATATTAGAACACGGAGATTACGTTAAAGATAGTACTAGTGATGATCCAGGTTTGATTTCTTCAGCTGTTCACTATGGTCCGCAAGACTATTCTAGGCAAACTACAAATGTTCCAAATAAAATCTTTTTTGATACAGGTCAAGAAAGATTTATAAGGTCTGAAAAAATAATTGAACAACCTTTTGAAGAATATCATACATACTCAATGCAATGGGCGCCAGATAAAATTCAATTTTTTATTGATGATGAAATGCATTTCGAATTTCCTATGCAAAGTCAACATTCCCCATTCGACAAACCATTTTTCTTACTTTTAAATCTTGCAGTTGGAGGCCATTGGACAGATGGGTATGTAGCTCCAGGATTTACAGAGGCAACCTATGAAATTGATTATGTTAGGGTATATCAGTAGACTTTTTCTTATACTTCCATTTTTTGTTTATTCCAATTTTCAGGATAGTATTCAAAAAATAGATCTAGATAATGTAATTGTTAAGTCAACAAGAATTGATGTAAATAAGAAACAGGCTCCACTATCAGTATCTGTAAAAAACTTGCTTATCAATAAAAATTACACCTCTAAATCATCTTTTTCTGACTTCACTAATTCAATCCCTGGAGTTTACACATCTTCTTCAAATAATTTTTCACAAGATCTTAGAATATCAATAAGAGGTTTTGGAGCTAGATCTGCATTTGGTATTAGAGGTATTAAATTAATAGTTGATGGAATACCAGAGACAACACCTGACGGACAGAGCCAACTCGATAATTTGCCTTTAGGTCTTATTTCAAATATTGAGGTTATTAGAGGTCCAAGCTCACTATTATATGGTAACTCATCAGGTGGTGTAATTAATATAAATACTCTATCAGATAATTCAGTACCATACTTCAGAACCTCGGCTATTTTTGGAGCTTATCAATACCAATCCATACAAAGAACAAGAGTGTTTGATTGGAATAATTCTAGTCTAGTTGTTCATTATGATAAGAGAAGATCAAATGGATATAGAGATTTTAGTGGCTATAAGTCTAGTATTTTAAATCTTAAATATTTGAGAGAGTTTGATGAAAAAAATAAAATAGTATGGCAGATAAATTATACTGATAGTCCATATGCAAAAGATGCAGGGGGATTAAAACTAAGTGAAGTAGAAGATGATAGACGACAATCAAGAAAAAATAATTTTGATTACGATACTTATGAAAAAGTTAAGCATATAAAAACTGGATTTTCATGGAAACATTTAAATGATGATAATTCATCAATTGACAGTTATTTCTTCTATCAGAAAAGAGATTTTAACTCAAAACTTCCTTTTAATTATGGAGGAATTATATTTCTTGAAAGAGACTATTATGGGATAGGAACAAAATATTCCAAGCAGTTTTTTCAGATAATAAATCTAGGACTATTACTTTAGGAATAGATTACAGCAATCAGCAAGATGATCGAAAAAGATTTAAAAACAATCTAGGTGAAAAGGGCGAAAAAACATTTGATCAAATTGAAAAATTTAAAAGTACGGGTGTATATTTTATTAATCAAACCAATTATACATCAGGATTACTGTTTCGTTATGGAGTTAGATATGACGAGAATAGAATAGGCACTGATTCTGAAGCCTTTATATCATTAAATAAGTTTAATCCATCGCTAGGGGTCTCATATTCAATTAGTGAATCTGATAATATTTACTTTTCTACTGGAACTAGTTTTGAGACTCCTACTTTAAACGAGCTTTCAAATAATCCAAATGGTAATGGTTTAAATAAAAACCTAGATCCTAGCTCTTCTGTTAATTATGAAATTGGGTGGCGTAAGACTACTTCAAATTTAATGTTTGAGGCAATTGCATACTTGATCAATACTGATAATGAAATTTTACCTTATGAACTTGAACAATTCCCTGGAAAAAACTTCTATCGAAATGTTGGTTCAACCAGAAGGTATGGAATAGAACTAAGCTCACAGTTATTATTTTCTAACGGAAAATTAAATTTATCATATACAAATGCTAAAAATACTTTTAATGATTTTATACTTGACGGTAATGATCTTAGTGGGTTATCACTCCCGGGTATCCCTAATCAAATATTAGATGTTGAATTAATTTTTAATTTATCAAAAAGAAGTACCCTATTGATTAATAATAGATTAATTGGCGAGCTTTTTGCTGACAATTTAAATGAGACACAGGTTAGCTCTTATAATCTATTAAATATTACTTATTCAAAACAAATTTTCAATAATAGTGAGATTTATCTTGGGGTAAATAATTTGTTAGATGTAAATTATTTTGATAATATTAGAATTAATGCTTTTGGAAAAAGATATTATGAGCCAGCTCCAAAAAGAAATGTCCATTTTGGATTAAACCTTTCATTTTGATACGATTTTTTAAACTTTTCATTTTTTTTAGCTTTATAAACTTTGTAAATGGACAATCAGAATACATATATATACTGGGTAATGTTCAAGATGCTGGACTTCCTCATATAGGGTGTAAGCATGAATTTTGTAAAGAAAAATTCAATGAATTTGAGGAATATTTTACAACATCTATTGCTGTTGTTGATCCAGTTAATCAAAAATATATTCTATTTGAAGCCTCACCAGACTTACCATATCAACTAAACTATCTAGATAAAAAAATATTTAAAAAATTTCTGCTCCCAGAGTCAGTCTTTATAACTCATGCTCATATTGGCCATTATGCAGGCCTTATGTACTTTGGCAGAGAAGCTTTAGGATCTAAGGATTTAAAGGTTAATGTATTGCCTAAAATGGCTAATTTTTTAAAAACAAATGGTCCTTGGAGTCAGCTAGTAGATATAAATAATATAAAAATTCAAGAAATCAATTTTGGTAAAAAAACTAATCATTTAAGTAATATATCAGTAACACCAATAAAGGTCCCACACAGAGATGAATACTCTGAGACTGCTGCATATGTAGATTATAGGAAAAAACAAAAAAGCTTTATTTATACCTGATATTGATAAATGGGAAAAGTGGGATAAAAACTTAATAGAACTTGTTAAAGAATTTGATTATTTACTTTTGGATGCAACATTTTATGATTCTAAAGAGATAAATCGAGATATTAGTGAAATTCCACATCCACTTGTAAGCGAAACTATAAGTCTTCTAGATAATTTAACTACTGAAGATAAAAGCAAGGTCTATTTCATACATATGAATCACACAAATATGATGTTAGATCCAAAAAGTGATTTATCAGAGTATGTTACTTCAAGAGGATTTAATATAGCTAGACTTGGTCTTAAACTAGAGTTATAGCTCTCCTGCTTGCATCTTTGCAGCTATTTCTTGAACCTCGTCAAGAACTCTAAGTAAATTACCACCCCATAATTTTTCAATTTCTGAGTCACTATAGCCTCTTTCTTTAAGCGCAGCTGTTACATTCATTGTCTCTGATGCATCTTTCCATCCTACTATTCCTCCACCTCCATCAAAATCTGAGCTAATTCCAACATGGTCAATACCAATTTTATCTACCATGTAGTCTATATGATCCATAAAATCATCCATATTAGGTGGAGGATCTTTACGATCAGTTAAAAAGGCTCCAAGAGCTGTTGTTTGAATAACACCACCATTTTCTTTTACCCAATTTAGCTGCTCATCATCTAGATTTCTAGGATGATCTCTTAAAGCTCTTGCAGATGAGTGTGAAGCTATAACAGGAGCTTTACTTAGCTCAATCATTTGTCTTATTGCCTCTTTTGAAGGATGTGAAATATCGATCATAAGTCCATAATAGTTGAGAAGTTCAACAACTTGTTTTCCTAAATCACTTAAACCACCCGTGTAAGGCAGTATTATCAAACTCTCCAGTATTTGAATCTGAAAACTGACTATGACCATTATGAGCTAAAGAAACATATCTTGCACCTCTTTCCCAATATTTTCTAACATTTGCTGTATCAAGTCCCATAGGATATGCATTTTCAACACCAATCATTGCTACTTTTTTGCCTTTAGCATAAATTCTTCTTACATCATCTGAATTTAATGCTAGCTCTATCTGATCAGGAGCATATTTATTAACTAGTCTATCTATTGCATCAAATTTTGCAATTGCATTTTCCTCTGCTTTTGCATAGCCCTCTTCATTAAGTTCTCCTTGAGCAGTATACACTACAAACCAAGCTACATCAAGCCCTCCTGCAATCATTTTTGGAAGATTTACTTGTGTTTCAGTATCCATTGTGTAATTTAATGAATCTGTAAAGTTTGCAACATTAATATCATCATGTGTATCAATTGTAATATTATGCTTGTACTTTCACTATTAGTGCATGATACAAGCGAAATTGAAATAATCAGTGTAATCAGTGTATTTTTTATCATTTTTAAGATTTTATTAACTTTTTATATAATTGAATATCAGTTAGTTATATTAATATTTTTTCTTTTTGGCACGGTATTTGTTAATTTTGTTTTGTGTGTTTGTTATACATTTATTTATGTAACATGAACGTTCATATGAAAAATACACAAACTAAATATAAATTAAATTTTAAAACAATGAAAAAAGGATTATTAACCCTTTTGGCTGCCTCACTTGTATTTGTGGGTTGTCAAAATTATGATGATCAATTTGATGATTTAAATGCACAAATTAGTGCTCTTAAATCTCAAGTTGACGGTTTAGCTTCTTTATCAGGTCAAGTATCTTCACTTTCTGGGACTATTAGTGGTCTTCAGGCTGGTGTAAACGCTGCTCAATCTGCTGCTGCTGCTGCTGCTCTCTGCTGCAAGTGCGATTGATCTTTCAGGTCTTTCTGCAGAGGCTTTAGCAACTTTAGCAAGCTGAAGTAGATGCTGTTCAAGCATCTTTAGCTACTGCTGCTTCTGCTTCTGCAGTTACTGCACTTCAAGCTGAATTAGATGCTATTGAAGCTGATTTAGATGATTTACTTACAACTTCTAACATTTACTCAACTGATGTAACTGTTACTAATGCTAACAACATTAAATTCAGCATTAGCTCTTAGGTAATAAATTAATGTTTTAAATGCATCTTAACTATTACTGGTTATTCTGGTATGGATTATACTAAAAATTCAGAACTTTAGTTGATAGAGTAAATACTACTGACTGGTAACATTGTATATGCTGCAAGTTACAACGCAACAGGTACTGAGATTGTATTTAACAACTTAACTTCTGCTGGAACATTACAATGACTCAACCAGGTGGATATTCTTTCCTAAGCTTATTAATGCTGGGACTATTGATTAAACATGACTTTGAAACTACTGTTACAAACATTTCTTTTGATGCATTTAACAACTGCAACTAGTATTGAAACAGATGCATCAGGTTGACAATGCGTTGACATTAACTTCACATATGCTACTAACGTAGATTTTGGAGCTATGGTAACTGCACCTGGTAACACTATTACGGTTACTACTAAAAAGGTGCTACTTTAGATTTAGGTTCTTGCACTTGAAACTGCTGCTGGAACATACCAAATGCTGATGTTAACATTAAACGGACCAGCTTCATTTACTAATGGTACTGCTGCTGGAACATTTGCTTCAACTGTCTTCCAGGTAACACTTAGGTGCTGCTGATGGTGCTTATACTTTAACTAATGTTGCAACTGTTGCTGTTCACAACTTTAGAGGAGGGATTACTATTAATTCTGGTGTTAAAAGCTTTACTGGTAACAACATTGTAAGAGTAGGTAACTCACTCTGGTGCTACTGATTTAACTAGCTGACTGATCTTGAGACAGTTAAATTTACAATGATTAGAGATAACGATCCAGGTTATCTTAAAGCTGGTCTGTTGCAGATTTAGGTGAAAGTGCTCAAAATGCAGATCAAGATTTATATTTACTTCAGCTCATGCAAAATTAAAACTGCTACTATTACAGGTAAAACAGGTGATGTTAAATTACAAGCGTTCCTGCATTAGCTACTGTTGATTTAACAGGTCTTACTGCTTTTGACGTTAACAATAGATAACAATGCATCTATAACTTCATGGACTGATGCTTCATCTGCAAATGACTGATAGAACTTTGATTAACAATGATTTAATGACTTCTGTTACTTCAGCTCACAACTACTATGACAACTGGTTCTGGTTCTACTGATAAAGCTGCAACAATTAGTGTTGAGGTAATGCTGAAAATAACTTCATTAACTATTGGGTCTGATGATGTTGATAATTTTACTATTACTACTAACCCCTAAACTTAGCTACTTTAGCTGCTTCTTGTTGAAAGATAACGGTTCAAGTACTACAACTACTGTAAACATTTATGATAATGCATTTGTTGCTGATTTAGTTAAAGATTCTGCTGAATCTGCTGCTACTACAGCTTTAACTACTTATGAGGTAGGTGGTTCATTAGATGGTGGTTCAATTACTACATCTTCTGGTCTTCCAACACTTGATGATTATTTAGCTGATGTTGCTGCTACTAGTTCTAACCAAAGTGTATGGTTTGATACTGTAACTAAGTTAGAAATTCAATCAACATACGGAGGTGCATACACAGATACTACGTCAAGTCTTCCAACTTCTGCTCCAGCTAGAACTGGTGCCAAAGCTACAGACTTTACATCAACATATTCTGGATATTTATGCATATGCTTTGTGCTGATGAATCTGCTGCTGTTACTAGAACAAATGGTGCAAGATTAAAGAAAGAAAGTCTTATGCATATGTTGGTATTGTAAGAAACGCTTTACTAGATTAGTTGAGACCTACTACAACTTGCAGGCAATGAAGGTGTTGAAGTATATAAAAACGATGTTAAAACTTGCTCAGTTTCCAAGATGGTGACGCTTATTCAGGTGCCGCTAATGGAACAACTGTTCAAACATTAACTGATTTAATTAATACATTAATGCTGATACTTCATTAGATACTCTTAAACATTGATATAGCTGCTGCTAAAGATGGATTTAACAAAGCTGTTTATGATATAAGTTATACGTATTCAACTGGTGCTAATGCTGCTGCTGGTCTTGTATCAAATATGGTTTATTAAACTTTCCATTTGGTACTACAGAAGCAACAGGTGCAAGTATGGACCAAGAGCTGCAGTGATAACAGATGGTAACGGTGCTGATGGTATTGCTACTGGTGTTATTGCTGCTATTAATGCAACGAGTGAGTATACAGCTTACTACTGCTACAAACAATGTATTCTAAGTTACTAAGCACGTGTCTGGAACTGGTTTAGATACATCTCCAGATATTACACTTTCATCATTCCCAACTTTAGTTTCGTTACGGACTCTGATTTCTACAACTGCTTCTCTTGTTAAAGAAGGTAGACGCCATCTCAGTTTCTTTGTAGAAGTAATGTTGCTGGTAACTATGATACTGCAACTGCATCTCACATTAACGGTTCAGGTGAAAGTTGTGAAAAATGGTTTTATCAAATGTAAGGCTCTTTTATCAGTCTTAGGTAACATTAACTAATAACACAGGTGTTATATGCTACAACTACTGTAGTTCTATCAGGTGCAGTTTCTAACACTGTTATTGTTGCTGCTACTGGTGTAGACTCAAGTATTACTAATAACTTAATTGTTGCAGGTACTAATATTGCATCATACGAAGCTAGAACTGGTACAACAGGTGATAACTACTGGAATAACAACATTTAACTATGTTTCTGCATTCTCTGATATTTCAAGTGGAACTTCTACTACTGTTACAGCTGCTGTAACTGGTTATACAACTGATAGAACTGGATGGTAATTCCAACAATTCTAAAGTAAAAAATTAAGCCTCTCATTTTTGAGAGGCTTTTTTTTTATTTTTACAATATGAGATTCATTGATAGTATTTTACCTAAAGCATATTTTTTATTATTACCGTTAACTATTATGGTACCAAATTGGACTGTAATTGATATCAAGGGTATGCTTTGGTTATATATAGTATATTAAATACACTTTTTTAGCTTACATACTTTTTATTAGACAGGATTTTACATTTAAAATCTTCAAAGAAAAGAGCTTTCTATCTTTTTTCCTTTTTTTTATTTCTTGTTTTGTTTCTGTTTTTTTTGCTATTAATAGAGGAGAGTCCTTAATGAGAATAACAGACTACTTCTGTATTATATCTTCTCTTTTTATTATTTTATTTTTTGTTAAAAACAAATTAATTAAACCATTAAATATTATAAATATTGTTCTTTTTACTCTGTTTTTAGATATGCTTGGATCGTATTTTCAACTTTATCAAGTGTATCAGATCTATGATTATTTTGTAATTGAAAGTGGTGGGTTAATCAAAGCTTTTGCAGATAAAATATTGCAAGCTTTATATTTATGACTAAAGTATTAATCGTCTCAAATCTAACATCAATTTATTCTTCAAATAGGTTTTTAAAAATATTCTCAGCTATAATAATTTTTCTGACTTTATTTATAATATTTTTATTAAGTACTAGAGCAATGCTTATTTTAATATCACTATCTCTTATTTTTGCTTATTACTATCTACTAATTAAGTTTGTTTATAAGCTCTCATTCATTAATTCTATTATAGATTTTTAAATACTTTATAATTCCTTTAATTCTTTCGTTTGCTTTATTTAATGTGACTTTAAATAACAAGACTGATATAAAAGTTGATGATAGAGTTAATTCTGTTTTTAGTTCAAATGAGAGTCTGTCAATAATCGAGTTAGATTTTATTCACACGCTTTTTCTCAGATCAAATTAACCCCAATTTTTGGAATAGGAACTGGAAATTGGAGAATAAAAAAATGAATATGATAAAGAAAGTATGTTTAGTTATGTAGTTCCCTATTCAGTACATAATGATTTTCTAGGATTTTTGCTGAAAATGGAATTATTGGATTTATTCCATTACACTTTTCTTCTTTTTTGTTTATTAAAATATTAGAAATGTTGAAAAAATATTTTATTGAAAATAAATATTTTTGGATCAGTATATCTTTTATTAGGATTTATGATTATTATGGGAGATTTTAATCTAAATTTTCCATTGGATAGACCATCATCTATTATTACATATTTATTATTTATTTCATTTTTATATATTCTACAGCCACTCAAATAACTATGAAAAAATATAGATTGTATATAGGATTAGTTTTAATTATCTCTTCAGTTTTGTAGTAAATCTGAATATAAAAGATACAGATCTTTTGAAATTCAAAAAATTTTAAATTCAGATATTATCTTCAACAATAGACGTGATATAAGGGGATGGACTTTATTAATTCAATTGATGATAAATATCCTTCTCTTAATATTTTTGCAATGCCATTGAATGCCATGAAAGCTGAGTACCCTGTGCTTATTGACTCTTTTGATTTAGCTATAAAATATCTTGAAGGAAAGGAGCTAAAAAAACCCTTATTTAATGTTTAGTGAAAGCAGACTTGCTGAAGTATACTTAAGCCTTGGGGATATAGAAAAAGCTGATTATTATACTCGAAAGGCTTTTAAAAATATACCTAATAACCCAGTACATTTTGTTCTGATGGTCCAATTACTTAAAAGACAAAACAAAGAGGACAGTATTTATTATTATTTCAATAAAGTAAAAGATGTAATTGGAAGTAAGGATTATCAAGTTTATAATATAGTTCTTGCCTCGTTATATCAAAATCAAGAAAATATTAAAAAATATAAATTGATAGATATTGCTAATGAGGCATTAAGTTTTCATAAAAATGAAATGAGTGTAAGAAAAATGACAGATTATGTTTTTTTTACACAGGATAATGTTGATTTGGCTGCAGAAAAGTATAAAGATGTAGTTGAAAAAAATTAAAATGGGAAACTGAAAAATTGATTTAGAATTGAAAGAAATTTTGGAGTTACACCCCAATATAAAAGTTTATAATGATAATTATATTGTTGCAAATTATAATCTGAAAAATTATAAAAAAATAACAGACATCTATAATGCTTATATAGATTATTTTCCAGATACTGAAGACAGGTTTTTATATTATTTTGCTTTCTCTTTCTACTCTGAAAAGGATTTTCTGAATTCTTGTAATATAATCAGAACTAGATAACCAGGTTTTTATATGATAAAAATGAATTTGTAAATTATTTTTAAATCATTACAAACCATGAATTAAAGGAAAATCTATAAAACAAAAAAGATAATTACTAAAACAACAATATGCTGTTCTTTATATCTATTTAACAATAAATGATGTATGTGATTCTTATCAGCTTTGAATGGAGATACTCCTTTTTTTATTCTTATCAAAACAATCCTAGTTATATCAATTATTGGATATATAAGTATTGATAATACATAAAAAATTTTATTTATATCAAATGCCTCTTTTATTAAATAATCATTTGATAGAATATGCATGACATAAATGCTAACTAAGCCACCCAGAAAAAGAGATCCAGAATCACCTAAAAAAACTTTTTTTTTTTCTTTACGAAAATTGAAATAAAGTAAAGGAATTAATAAAGCTAATATTAAAATCGATAGATTGTAAAAAGGGGTAAATTCTCTAGATAGTAACTCAAAACATACAATAAATATAGCTACAACACTGGCTGCTAGTCCGTCTATTCCATCTATAAAATTAATAGAGTTTATTATTGCAACAATTATAAAAATTGAAAAAAGTTGAGAAATTATCCTATTAAGTTCAAAAACTCCCATTACTCCATGTAAATTATCAATAAAAAATCCAGAATCAATAATAATCTTTGCAGCGATAATTTGAAAAATAAATTTTAATTTGAAATCAACATCATATAGATCATCATAAATCCTACAAAAGTAAAATACTAAGAGGGATAAATATTGAGTAGTCAAATATTTCTTTACCAGAAAGATAGAAGAATAAAGAAATAATAAGTAATGTAATGAAGATAGAGATTCCGCCTGATCTAGTTGCAGTTGTCTTGTGGGATGATCTTGAAGTTATTTTATCTACAAGATTTCTTTTTAAAAACTGTTGATTAAAAATAAATATTGATATATAAGCTAAAACAAAGGACGTTGAGATCAAAGTTAAATTCATTTAAAGTAAATATATAAGTTATTAATGACATATAAAATGAAAATAAATTTAAGTTGTTTATTAGTTTATTTTTAAGTACTTTTATAACTTGATTTTAAATTATTATGTTAAATCAATTAATTACATCAAAGACTAGATTAAGATTAATGATTAAATTCTTTATTTCTCAAGCAAATAAAGGATATCTTAATGGTTTAGCCACTGAAATGGGAGAATCTACTAATTCGATTAGAAAAGAATTAAACCATTTATATGATGCGGGTTACCTTAAAAAAGTCAAACAAGATAATAAAGTGGAATATAAAGTCAATATTAAACATCCACTGTATGAAACATTAAGAAAGGTTGTACTAAAACATTTAGGTTTGGAAGATTTAGTGGAAGCCGTTCTAGATAGGATGGGAAATGTTGAGATAATAGCTGTAGTAGGTGACTATGCAAAAGGCATCGACTCTGGAAACATTGAAGTATTTCTAGTTGGAAAGGAATTAAATTTCAACTACATATCACAACTAGAGAAAAAAATTGAGAATCTAATTGGAAGAAAAGTTACTTTTTACTTGACTTCTAAATTGTCTTCAAACCAATACCACATTAAACTCTATTCTAAAAATCAGTAATATGAAATTTCTCCAAAAAGACTCAAGACCTTGGGGTCAATATTTTGTAGTTCATGATGAAAAATCATATAAATTAAAAAGGATAGAAGTTAAACCAGGCCATCGAATAAGTTATCAATTCCATAAAAAGAGATCAGAGACATGGACAATCGTAAAAGGCTCAGGAGTTATAAACCTCGATGGAATTGAAAAAAATGTAAAATATGGAGATACAATAATTATATCAAAAAAAGTAAAGCACAGAATTTATAACAATACAAACTCTGATTTAATTTTTATTGAAGTTCAAACGGGTTCATATTTTGGAGAAGATGATATAATTAGAATAGAGGATGACTATAAAAGAGTATAGATGAAGAAAAAAGCAATTATAGTATCAGGATATTTTAATCCCCTTCACAAGGGTCATATTGAATATTTCCGAAAAGCTAAATCTAAAGGAGATGAATTGTTTGTCATCATAAATAATGATAAACAGCGTAGGCTAAAAGGTTCAAAGGAATTCATGAAAGAAGATGAAAGAATAATAATTATTAGTGAGCTTAAACTAGTAAACAAAGTGTTTCTTTCAATTGATAAAGATAAGAACAGTAAAAAACATTAGAAAAAATAAACCAAGAATACTCTAATCAGTATAAAATATATTTTGCAAATGGAGGAGATCAAAAAACAACTTAATTCCCAATTCAATTTGTAAAAATATGGAATATCTCTTATAGATGGTCTTGGAAAAAAAATTCAGTCATCCTCATGGCTGCTAAATAAAAGTTGATGAAAAAAAAATTAAAAATATGTTGTATTGGAGCAGGTTTTGTTGGAGGCCCAACAATGGCTGTTATTGCATTAAAATGTCCTGAAATAAAAAAACTGTAGTAGATACAAATAAGGATAAAATTGATTCATGGAATGGGAATATAAATCAATTACCTGTTTATGAACCAGGTCTTTCAGAGATAATTGAAAAAGTAAGAGATGTTAACTTATTTTTTTCAACTGATATTGATAATGCAATCAATGATTCTGAAATAATCTTCATGGCAGTTAATACCCCAACGAAATCTTCTGGTGAAGGAAAAGGTTATGCTGCAGATTTGACTTATGTTATAAATTCAGCAAAACAAATTGCAAAAGCCTCAAAGTCAGATAAGATTATTGTTGAAAAGTCTACATTACCCGTAAGAACTGCTGAAAAAATTAAGGAGATTTTGGAGGCCAACAAAACAGAAGATATCAATTTTGAAGTTCTTTCAAATCCAGAATTTTTGCAGAAGGGACTGCAATAAATGATTTTTTAAATCAGACAGAGTTTTATTGGTGGAGATAAAACAAAATCAGGAAGCGCGCCACTAAACTTTTTTGTTTAATATATATAATCAATGGATACCAAAAGAAAAATTCTTAAAAACTAATGTTTGGTCATCAGAGTTATCCAAAGTTAGTTTCTAATGCCATGTTGGCACAAAGAATTTCGTCAATAAACAGTATGTCTGCTCTTTGTGAAAAACAGGAGCTGATATAGAAGAAGTTGCAAAAAGCTGTTGGTATGGATAAAAGAATTGGAAATAAATTTTTAAAGTCATCAATTGGCTTTGGAGGAGTTGTTTTAAAAAGATATACTTAACCTTAGTTTATCTCCAGATATTATGGTTTAAATGAGGTTGCAGATTATTGGAAGAATCAGTAGTAAAAATTAATAACTATCAGACTAAAAGAATTTTGACAAGATAATTAAAGCTCTGGATTCTGTAAAAAAAAAATTGGCTATTCTTGGTTGGTCATTTAAAAAGACACTAATGACTCAAGAGAATCAGCATCAATATACATACAGCTAAATGAGTTATTAAATAATAAATAAATTAATATCTATGATCCAAGGGTGATAAAAAGCTAGAATAATACTGACATTTAAAATATTGTTTTAAAAAGGAGAAATAACAATGAATATTAAAATTTAAATCTAAAAATATTTTTCAGATTCACCATATGAATTTTTTGAAATGTAATATTAATTTCAATATGTACAGAGTGGATAGATTTCAAAAATTAGATTGGAAAAAAATCAAATAACATGGAAGAAATTATATTTAGATGGAAGAAATATTAAATGATCTGATTTAAAAATAAGAAGCTTTCAAACAAATATTTTTCAATGGAAAATCAAAGAAAAACAAAAAAATTGCTGTTATTGGTTTGGGTTATGTTGGACTTCCAGTATCTGTTTTATTTGCTTCCAAGTATAGAGTTATTGGGTATGATATCAACCCAAAAAGAGTGAATGAATTAAATAATTTTAAAGATGAGACACTTGAAATCAAACCTAAAGTATTAAAAAAACTAATAAATAATAATTTAACAATATCTAATGATGTAGATTCAATAAAAAGATTGTAATATTATCTATATTGTAAACTATTTCCTACTCCAATGTTAAAAGATAATACCCCAGATTTATCGTATTTGATAAACTACAAACCACAACCGTTGCAAAATATATTTCCAAAGGAGATATAGTTATTTATGAGAGTACTGTTTACCCAGGATGTACCGAAGAAAAAAATGTGTTTTCCAGTTTTAGAAAATAAGTGGTTTAAAATTTAATTATGATTTTTATTGTGGATACTCACCAGAAAGAATTAATCCAGGTGATAAGAACCATACAATCGAAAAGATTGTGAAAATTACATCTGGATCACTCCCAGAAATCGCAGATGAAATTGATGAACTGTACTCATCTGTTATTAAAGCAGGAACTTTTAAGGCCGCGTCAATTAAAGTTGCTGAATCAGCAAAAGTTATAGAAAATGCTCAAAGAGATATTAATATTGCATTTATGAATGAACTTGCTAAAATTTTCAGTAAAATGGATATCGATACTAATGATGTTTTAAATGCTGCATCTTCAAAATGGAATTTTTTAAATTTTAAACCAGGTCTAGTTGGAGGCCATTGTATTGGAGTAGATCCTTATATAGCTGGAAATCAATATCAATGGGATACAAACCAAAAGTCATTCTTTCAGGAAGGATAAATGATTCAATGGGACTGTTTTAGATGAAGTTATAAGTTTTATTAAAAATTTAAAATAAATTTAAATAAAAATAAATATACTTTTAATAGGAGTTACATTTAAGAAAATTGCCCTGACTGCAGGAACACAAAAGTTGTTGATTTGGTGGGTAAATTAAAAGATAATTTCTTGGAGGTTGATATCTTTGATCCTCTTGGGTAGATAGCACCTCTTTTCATAATGAATACAGTTTAAATGTATTTAATAAAATTCCAAATAGAAAATATGATGCTGTCATTTTAGCTGTTGCCCATGATGCTTTCAAAAATATTAAAGTAAATGAAATTTTAGCTGATAATAATTCAGTCATATACGATGTTAAAGGTTTCCTTGATAAAAAGTTAGTAACAAAACGTCTATGAAAAGTATTTAGCAAAAAAATGTTAAACCCATAAAGACATATTGCATTATTTTAAAATTTTTGAGATATATCTCGGTAAGAGAATGTATTTAATTTTTACACTTTCAATTTTAGCATCACTTTTCGAAGGTATAGAGATTCTAATGTTATTACCATTACTGCAGACTATCGATAATTCCTCATCCCAAGCAATTGAGGAATCAGAAATAAATAAAGCCTTATACGAATTCATTGAGTTTCTTGGTCTGTCATACAGCATTCCATCTATTTTAATTTTAATTTCAATTTCATTTCTAATTAAAGGAGTTATGACTTTCTTTGCTTTGGGCTATAATGCATATCTAAGTGGAGAGTTACTGAAAGAGTTAAAAATTAAATTATTTAAACTTTGCTCAAGTATGAAGTATAGTTATTATATTTCAAAAATACTGGAGACTTATTAAATATTATTAATGAACAACCATCAAGATCTCTTGAAGCATTTAAACAACTTACGCTTTTAGTTTCTTATGTAATAAATACAATTATTCTTATATCTCTTGGATTCTTAATGGCAACTAGTTTTGGTTTAATGGCATTAGTCCTAGGTATTGCACTTTTATACTATTTCTTAAGGTAAATAAATATATTTCAATCATTGTCACGAATACTTGCAAAAGAAAATGGTGTTTTTGACTAAATGGCTAATACAGACACTTCATGGATTTAAATATTTAGTATCTACAAATCAAATTGATATTTTGAAAAAAAATGTAGAAAAATCAATTTCGGTTTTAACACTTGCTCAAATTAAAGCTGGAGTAGCCTCAGCTTACCAAGCAGTTCTGAGCCTATTGCCGTTGTATTTATTATGGTAATAGTTTTTACAGATTATGTCTTTGGATTAAGATTAGAACCCATATTGGTTTCGATAGTTCTCTTCTATAGAGCTTTAAATTCTACATTAGCAGTTCAAAGTTCATTTCAGGCTACATATACATACATTGGGAGTATGGAGCTAGTACACAACGAATTTAAACCAACAAGAAAACCAATCAAATAATGGATTAAATAAAATTCAAAAGTTTAGTGAATCTATAAAATTTGAAAATGTTTCTTTCAGCTATGAAAATAAAGATCAAGAAGTATTAAAAATGTCTTTTAGTTATACCTAATAAAAGTTCAGTGGCATTGGTTGGAGAATCTGGCTCTGGAAAAACAACATTAGTTGACCTGATTACATTAACAAATGAAATACATACAGGTGAAATAACTATTGATGGTATTAATGCAGATAATATTGATAAATCAAGTTGGAGAAAACAAATAGGGTATGTTTCACAGGATACGTTAATTTTTGATGATACTATTGCCAATAATATCTCTATGTGGTCTGGAGATATTAAATCAGATAAGACTATACTTTCAAAAATTAAAGAAGCTGCAGCAGATGCAAACATTTTAAGTTATATTGAATCACTACCTGATGGATTTAACACCATAGTAGGTGACAGAGGTATATTACTTTCCGGGGTCAAAAAGCAAAGGATATTCTAGCTAGAGAATTGTTTAGAAAGCCAGATGTGTTAATTCTTGATGAAGCAACAAGTGCATTAGATTCTGAGTCTGAAAAAAGTATTCAAGAGAGCATAGATTTTCTTAGCGGAAAAATAACTGTAATAATCATTGCACATAGGCTATCAACAATCAAAAAGTAGATAAAATATATTTACTTGAAAAAGGAAGGATAATTGAAAAAAGGGAAGTATGAAAAATTAAAGACTGACCCTAAATCTAAATTTAGTAAACTTGTAACATCACAAAACCTTTAAAATGTCAAAAATTATACCATACGGAAAACATTATATTGATGAAGATGATATCAAATCGGTAGTAGATGTACTGAAATATAAAAATTTAACCCAAGGAGATGAAATTGAAAAATTTGAACAAGCTATTGCTAAATATGTAGGCTCTAAATATGCTATTGCTATGTCTTCATGGACAGCTGGTCTTCATCTGGCAAATATGGCATTAGGAATTAAAGAAGGAGATAGGGTAATTACATCTCCAATTACATTTGCAGCAACATCAAATAGTGTTATTTATTGTGGAGGCTGAGCCAGTTTTTCAGATATAGATAGCAATACAGTTAATATTTCTCCCAAAAAAAAACTTGAAGAGACAATAAAAACAATTCTAACATTAAGGCAATAATTCCTGTTCATTATGGTGGACTGCCATCTGACATGAAATCAATATCATTAATTGCAAAAATATAACCTTCAATAATTGAGGATGCAGCACATGCATTAGGAGCAAAATATCCAGATGGATCAATGGTTGGATCATGTAATTTTTCAGATATTACGGGGTTTTCTTTTCATCCGGTTAAATCAATTGCTGCTGGAGAAGGGGGTATGATAACTACAAATAATGAAGATTTATACAGAAAACTTTTAAGAATAAGAAGTCATGGTATTAATAAATTGATGATAATATATTAAATACAAAAATGCTTGCATAATAATACAAAGAATCCAGTGGTTATTAAAACAAAAGAAATAGATATAATTATAGGATTACAGATTTTCAATGTGCTTTAGGAAGATCTCAATTAAAAAGCTTCCATTATTCCTTTCAAAAAGAAAATCTTTAGCAAAATTTTATGATAAAAATTTCAAATCAGTTGAAAATGTAACAACTCTTCATAATGATTTTAGAGACTTCTCATCACATCATTTATATGTGATTAAAATCAATTTTGAAAAGGTAAATGTTAGTAGGGCAGAACTTATGAAAGTTTAATGGATAAAGAATATATAAGTTCACTACATACCTGTTGTTCTTCATCCATTTTACTCTAAACCAGGATATTCTACAATTCAATTACATTCTAAATTTTATAGTAGATATCTAAGCATTCCAATATATATGAATTGAAAATAAAAGATCAATTAAAAATAATTGGATTGATTAATAAAATAATTAATAGTCATAATGAATAATAACAATCCTCCTTATAATTTCACTAGAGTGATAAAGAATACCAAAGAATATTAAGATATTTCAAGGAAATATTCAATAATATTTTATCCTATTTTCTATGCCATTGGAAACAAAATCTTCAAGCAAGTCATGGTCTCAACAGATGATAAAAATTGTGAAATATAAAAAGAAATAGACGATGTTCTTTTTACAGATCAAATCTAACTCAGATGATCATTTATCTAGTAATTAACAAAGTTATAATAGATATGAAAGAGGATTAACTTTTGATAATATTTGCCTGTTCTTCCAACAACATATCGATTAACAGAAAGATTAAAAGGCTTTGAGGCTTTTACAAAGGCAGACTATTCAATGGACTGTTTGATTTCAAATCTCTGTTAAGATCATTTAGAATGAATAATAAAGGTGATTGAATATATTAAACCCAAATAATTACAAATCTAGATCTCAGAATTTAGAAGAAACTTATCATGACTCTGGACAAATTCTATTGGTTAAATCTTAGTTTAGTTCAAATCAAAATGGTTAAATTTCTCATTGTCTCAAGATATTGATGATGAAGATTGGAAGTGGCAGATCAATTTCAATTTTATAAATTAAATCAATAAAATTTAGAATTAATTTATTAAAAATGCTGAATGATAGGTATTGAGCAGGGTGGATTACATCTATGACTGGAACAAACTTAGATATTGCCAATACATTTTCTACCGATAAGATTTATAAAAATAAAATAGGAATTGAATATATGTCAAGGAAAGAAATAAGTAATGCCTCTACCTTGGCAATAAAAGCTCTTGGAATCTTCTGAACCATTGTTGTTTGATATGTAGAATCAATTGGTTTTGTGCTTATTACACAAACTCCAGCTCTAACATACACTCATCGGCAATTTTACTCCATGAAATTGGTTTTTCAAAGCTGTGTATTTGATGTTTTCTCTGGGTTGTAGGATTTGTCTATGGGCTTTCTGTTATAAAAGTTTTATAGGCTAATGGATTAAAGAAATTCTAATAATAATGACCCTTGTTAAAATATTAAACCAGGATAAAAATACTTGCTGTTGGGGTGATCTGTAGTAACATTACTTTCGGATTCTCACAGTTACTTGATGAAACATTAATTACCTTCGGAACATTGGCAAGGAAGAAAGAATAATTTTAAAGCTTGAAAATAACTATCTAACAATGAATGAGCAGGAATATTTGAATTTTGCAGCCCGTTATATTGAGGATATTGATGAGCTATTAACAAAAAATAATTTAGATAAGAAGATGTGAATTCTACTTTATATTCTAAGACAGTAAATATATTATTGATATATAAAGTTAATTTAGACCATGAAAGACGTTAATAATATGAGAATATGGAAATACTGTCTCTTCATCAATACCAATTATTCATTAGCTAGGTATCATTAAAAGAAAGTGAAGCAAAAAATTTTTGATACGGCTTTGGTGTTGGTTTATCATTCAGACCCAAACGTCTTGTTTCAACACGAGTCAATAAATAATAATGATATCAGCTAATAAAATAAAAAGATATTATCAGGCATGATAACTCTGAAAGACAGTTTGCAACATCTCTTTAATGAGTCAGATACTCGATAACTGTTTTCTAAAATTGATCACACAATTATCAACGACGTGTATGACATTCTAGTAATCAATTTATCAATGCGATGGTTAAATGAATGCTTATATTCTCAACATAAATAAAAACATCGCTTGATTTATAGAGTAAAAACCAACTAGTGAAGTATCAACTTAATACTGTTTATTCATTGGCTTTTATAGTGGTGATGATTTAAAGTATGCTGAAAGTATAGAGAGTGGAATCCTGTTAGTCAAAGAAGATCTGTAAACTCTACAAATTTTAAAAAGTAGTGTGTTTTATTTTGCAGTAATCCTAAATAGATTTGCGGAGTAATCAATAAAACTTATAAGATTGAATATTCTAATCAAAAAATTCAAAATTCATACTACAGAGATGAGAGAGCTAAAATTGACGATTCATTACTAATAGCACCTAATACTTCAATATTAGAGAATGTGAAATTCATAAAAACTGTAAGTTCAAAGAGTGGTTCAGTAATTGGGAGCAAAATGGTTTGGGTGATATATACTTTGACGGCAAATATCATTCTTTTCCACATTTTGGAAAAGTAATAATCGAGGAAGATGTTCATATCGGATGCAATGTTTCTATTTTGCAGGAATATTAGGAAGATACTATTATAAAAAAAAAGGAACAGAATTTATAAAATTTTTTGGTCATAGCGTCTCAATCGGTAAAATTTATTATATATCATCAGGGTATCTATGGGTAACAACTACAATTCGAGTAACTGTTGGATAGCTATAAGACTACTATGGTAAATATGTGTCGTCCATAAGAATACTATGTTAGAACTGGCGCTGTCTTATTAAAGATGTCTAACAAATAGTGTTTACTTGGGAAATCCAGCAAGAAGAGATTAATGCGGTGGAAGCTTAAATCGTTTTATTTCATTGTTAACGCAAATAGCAAAATTGGTGCTGGTCATTTAAAAAGGTGTATTTCCATAGCAAATAAACTAGTTAACCATGATGAAATTACCAAGATTATTTTTACTGGTTGGATTACTGATACATTACTAATTAAAGGTCTACACTTCCCTTATTTAAAACTTAGAAAATCTGAAATTATTTCAGAATTTTAAATTTTGTAACACAAAAAAAGGAGTAAAAAATTATCTAATTATTGATTCAGATGATAAGGATTTTACAGTACATTACTTAAGACTGTATGTATTAAAAACAACATTTACAACTGTTTATTTTGCATTAATCAAGATTTTACTACAATTGTGATTTTCTCATAAATCCTAACATATTAGCACTATATCAAGACTATAAAAAGCAAAAACTCATGTGAACTTTTTGGTGAAGTATTTTTGTATTTAATAATTATTTTCAAGGTATAGAAATAACTCTAGAAAAAATTCTCAAATTCAATATTTATAAATTTTGGTAATGCTGATCCAAGAAATATTTCTTATCTGTTACTTGAATGCTTAACAAAAGTCGAAACCTTAAGAAAAACTGAAATCCATCTTGTAATTTGGTAAATATTGTAAAAAATGAGGAGCCTGATTCAAGGTTTAATTAAATTAAATGAAATTCAAAATTAAGTTATGCTTACAAATTTAAAAGATATAAAGTGTATGGCTGATGTCAATTAGCTATATACAGTTAAAATTACTACATTTTTGGGAATTAGCAGTAATGAGGAATCCCTTCCTATTATTCCTAAACTCAGATAGGAAGAAGAAACTTCAAAATTCTAAATAAACTAGGTTATGCTCAAAATTTATTTGTGGAGCATGAATTTTTTGATTCAAATACAGAAAAAAAGCTAGAGTATTTAATAGCAGATTCAAATGGCCTTATTCCTAATTTTAAAACTCCAAGAAACTATTAACACTAATGGAGTTGATAAATTAATCTATGAAATCTTAATTCTTAAAAATAGAAATGAATAATAAAGTTTAAAATTTAAATATAAGGGAATAGAAATTATGTTCATGGTACTAGTACTAATGTGAAACTATCAAGCACCTTAATTATTTGGGAGTATTTTCAGTTCGTTTGAAATATGCTAAAATCTAATTAGGACAGATCTGGAAATTTGTGTTTTAATATTACAGTGATGATAGGAGAAAATTTAATGAATTAAGAAGATGTTTTAGCTTTTGCAACTTTTAGGTCTGCAAAAAAAACATATAATATTTTGTATAAAAAAACTGATAAAGAAACAAAAATTAATTATCCATTTTCTGAAGAAAAAATAATAAAACAAACCATTTTAAATCAAGAAAAAAATCAATAACTTATTTATCCAAAAATTAATTATACTGTAATTGAGTTAATAGTTGTTATGAATAAACATTTGCTTACAAAACTCAATCCAAATGAATCAGGCAAATGGTACTTTGGAAAATTAAAATTAGAAAAGAACATACTTGCTGAGAAATTCTCAGAAATTCAAATTATATTAATTAAAAATATAGGTGTTCGTTATACACAATCGTTAATTAAATTGGATGGATCTAATGTAGGATTGTCTATTTTTTCAATAAATAAAAATGAGTAGTATTTATATTATTGCTGAATTATCAGCAAATCATAAAAACGATTTAAATCTTGCTAAAGAACAGTTAGAGCTATATGGCTGAATCAGGGGCAAATGCTGTGAAGGTTCAAGCATATACAGATTCATTATCTATGAACATTGAAAATGAATTTTTGGACCCTAAAAAATGGTCATGGAAAGGGATAAAACCCTATGACCTATTTTCTGAAGCTGCACTACCATTTGAATGGCACGCTGAATTAAAATATTTGGCAAATTCATTAGGGTTAGATTTTTTTAGTTCACCCTTTGATATAGAGGCTATAGATTTTTTAGAGACTTTAGATGTACCCATGTATAAAATAACTTCATTTGAAATTACAGATATACAACTAATTAAATATGCAGCTTCTAAAAATAAACCAATGCTTATTTCTACTGGGGTAGCTACCGAGGAAGATATTAAACTTGCTATAGAAACTTGTCATTCTCAAAATAATTACGATATAACATTGTTAAAATGTACATCAGAATACCCATCATTGATTGAAGATGCCAATTTAAGGAAAATGCAAGATTTTAAATTTAAATTCAATGTAAAATATGGTCTATCCGATCATACTATTGGTAGTATTGTACCAATTGTTGCCACAATACTTGGAGCTGAAGTAATTGAAAACACTTATACTAGATAGATCTATTGGAGGGCCAGACTCTAAATTTTCAATGGAGCCTCAAGAATTTAAGGAAATGGTTGACAATTGCAGAAAAGCAGAGCAAACACTTGGTACTATTGATTATAATGTAACTGAAAAGACAAATTAAGAAAAAGATCTATTTGGATATCTAATGATATTAAAAAAGGTGAATATTTTACAAAGGAAAATATTAAAAGTATTAGGCCAGGAAATGGACTTCATCCAAAAATATTTTTAATGTAATTGGTAAAAGCATCCAGGGAGATATCAGAAAAGGATTACCATTGATGAAAGATATGATAGAGGATAATTTAGAGTGATTAACTTTATATTTAACCTCTATAATAGGAAAAAAATACTATTAATTTTATTTCAAAGTTTTACTAGCTATTATACTTTAATAGTAATAGTGAAGCATATATTTTTAAATATAAATAAATTTAATTTATGATATTTATTTATTTTTAAAAGTACTTTGTTACTTGAAAATAGTTTCCTTTAACACAATCTTATTCTATGAATAAAAATAAATCCAAAATTCTGAATAGATATGAATCTATCAAAGAAGAAATTCAATTTTTATATATGCCAGGTGTGTTTTTGGGAGGATGCATCAAAAAAAAAAAAATTTTAAATGAAATTGAAAATCATGGAATTGAAAAATTTTAGAAGATTAAAAACTTCTCTTAACTATTTTGTTCCCAACCTATGGTATACCTGGAAATAGTTTTAATAACAAATAAAAAAGAAATTAACTCAAATACTCAAAACTGAAGGAACTAAAAGCAACAATTATATATTAAAAAATGGCTAAATGGAGGTCTTCATGCTGAATCTGACTTTAGGGTTTTTTAGCAAGCCTGAAGAAGACGATAACCATTTTAAATTAAAAGATTTCTCAGAGTAGTTATGGAACCCTATTGAACAATTTAGTTTTAATGATAAAAATATAGCAGATCCTCACTTAATTATTTATTAGGACTATGTTTTTTTAAATAAGTTTTTATCTAAGGAAGATAAAATAGATACTGTAATGGAAATCGGAGGGGGATTTGGAACTTTAGGTGAAATTCTTAGCTTCTCAAAAGATAAAAAATATATTAATCTTGATATAAAACCTATTAGTTGGATTGCATGGAAGTATTTAAAAATATTTATAAAGACAAGATTTTTTAAAAACCTAAATATTAAAAAACAAAAATTTCTAATCTGCCTGCTTGTTCAGTTTTAAGTTCATGGAATATTGAAAACTTAGAAGGTAAAAATTGATTTGTTTGTAAATTTTTATTTCATTTTCAAGAGATGGAACCAAATATTGTTGAAAACTATCTTAATCATATAGTTAGATTTAAACCAAAATGGATTCTTTTGCGAAATATTAAGGAAGGGAAGCAAAAGAAAACGAAAAAAAATAAAGTTGGTGTAAAAAACCCTATAAAATCAAATTATTATATAGATATTTTAAAAAATAATTATTCTCTGTACGGAAGAAATATATTAGGATTTGGATTTAAAACAGTAGATAACTACAACTCAGAACTACTACTTTTTAAAATTAAAAAATGAGAACAGGTGCAATAATATTTTCAAGGATGACATCTAGTAGGCTGCCTGGAAAAGCATTTGCTGATATTAATGGGATATCTTTAATTGAAAGGGTATTTTTAAAAACAAAAGAAATTAAACTAATCGATCATATCTGTATAGCAACATCAAAATACAGCGAAGATGATCCAATTGCCTCATTTGCAATTAATAACGGAATTAACCTTTATAGAGGGAGTTTAAATAATGTCTTAGAGAGAGCTGTTAATGCATCCATAAAATTTAAGTATGATAATATTCTTAGAGTATGTGGTGATAGACCTTTTTTAGATGCAAGTCTCTATGACAAAATGATTTATAAACACATTCACGAAAACTTAGATTTAACAACCAATATTTTTCCAAGATCTGTTTCCTGCTGGGCTAACTGGCGAGATAATAAAATTAGAAACATTAAAAGAAATTAATGAAAATGTTATTGATCCAGTTGATAAAGAGCACGTAACAAGATATATATATAATAATTCTCAAAATTTAAGATATATAAATTATAAATGTAATTATAGTCATGAAATTAAAAACTTAAGGTTAGTTGTTGATGACTCAAATGATTTAAAAAGAGCAAGATGGATATGTGAAAGATTAGAAAATAAAAATTTTAAATAATCAAACTAAACAAATAATCTCATTAGCATAGAATTTAAAAAAGATAAAATATAAAACAACATGATAATACTAGGAATACACGATGGACATAATGCAAGTGCTGCAATTATAAAAAGATGGTAAACTTATTTGTTCAATTGCTGAAGAAAGGCTTTCAAGGCAGAAAAACCATTATGGCTATCCTGATAAAGCTATTCAATGTGTACTTGATTTTGCAGGTATTACATCAAAAGATATTGATAAAGTAGCAATGTCCTCAAAACATCTACCACCAGCATATTTTTATACTTCAAGAAATTCAAAATTGTCAATAAATGACTATTGGAAGGAACAGACTGATTATTGGTATCAAAACTATATGAAAATAAAAGCCTAGCTATCTTAAAGGTATTATCCCACAGAGTTAATAAAGATAACTTCCCCTATGATGAATCTTTAATTAATTCAGAAAACGATGCATGAGGGTATGGTTAGCTAAGAGTAAAATATGTATCTGAAAGATTAAATATAGACTCATCTATAATATCTCATCATGACCATCATAAATGTCATGCATATTATGGATATATAGCCTGTTCTAAGAGAAATAAACCATTATTAGTTTATACAATGGATGGATTTGGAGATGGTGCAAATGGAACAGTATCAATTGGTAATCCTGGTGAACCTTTAAAAGAAATATCTCGTTCATCAAATTGTAATATTGGAAGAATGTATAGGTATGCTACACTATTATTAGGTATGAGGCCAGCTGAGCATGAATATAAATTAATGGGATTAGCTGCATATAACTCAGATAAATATGGTCATGAAGCATATAAAGTTTTTGCAGATACTCTGCAAGTTGATGGACTTAGTTTCAAATACAAGAAAAAGATCAAGGATCATTTCTTCTATTTTAAAAATAAGCTAGAAGGACAAAGGTTTGATGCAGTTGCATATGGAATACAGAAAAGAACTGAAGAACTTTTAACCGAATGGATATCTAACGGTATACAAAAAACAGGTATAAAAAATATTGTCATGTCAGGAGGAGTAGCTCAAAATATAAAAGCAAATAAGCTAATTTGTGAGTTAGAAAATTTAGAATACTTATTTGTTCCACCGGGCCCTGGTGATGAGTCAATTTCAATTGGAGCTGCTTATATTGAGTATATCAAAAGTCAAGGAGAAATAGATAAAATAGATTCTGTTTCAACTGGTTACTTAGGGCCATCATATTCTGATAATTTAATAAAAAAAATTGACAGAATGATTCCTAATCACTATTCTGTTCAAAAGGCAACAAATGAGAAAGCTGCAAAATTTATTGCTAAAGGAGATATTGTAGCTAGGTTTGGTGTTGGGAAGATGGAATTTGGAGCTAGAGCTCTTGGAAATAGGTCTATTTTGCTGATCCAAAGAAGACCTGATGTAATACATCACATAAATAAAAATTAAAATGAGAGATTTTTGGATGCCTTTTTGCACCAAGTATCTTATCTGAAAGACAGGATGATTACATTATAAATCCTAAAGGAATAGATGCCAGATTTATGGCAGTTGGATTTGATTCTAAACCATTAGCAGAGGAACACATCACTGCAGGTTTACATCCATTTGACCGAACTGCCAGACCACAAATTGTATTTAAAGAAGATAACCCTGAATATCATAGTCTTATAAAAGCATTTGAAAAAATAACTGGTGTTGGAGCCCTAATGAATACATCATTTAATATACATGGAGAGTCGATAGTCGGAACTCCTGAGGATGCAATTGACACATTTCTAAGATGTGGATTACATCATCTTTTAATCGGAGGATGGCTAGTTAGTAAAAAGTGATTTTACCATGAAGAAATATATATATTTTGTCACTAATCAAAATCATTGGTTTAATGTTTCTAAAACTTTAAAATGGGTATTGCAGAACCTGTTTTGTGGTTAGGAGATGATGTGCACTATGATAAAGCAAAAGCAATCTTTGAGGATAATGTTGTTTTAGACCTTATTCATAAACATAGAAATTACGACTAGTTGACATAGAATATAATGGAGAATATAAAGAGTTTTTTTTCTCTGAAAATTACCTAAGAGCTAAAGATAGATGCATAAAGATGATGGACAGATTAGATCTATATGGTACATTTGGAAGGCTTGATAGAGAAACTTCTTTTCATAACCTTGTTATATGGAACCTTAAAAGAATATATATTTCACAACCAGATGTTTTAATTGCAACTGAAGCTCCTCATGATTATGCAAAATATTTAATCTATGAGATATGCTTATTTCTAAATATTCCTTGTTATAAATTTGTTAATTGGGTGCAACTACCCTTATTGTTTCTTCAAAACATGAAATCTGATAAAATTTTAGAAAAGAAAGAAAAGATCAAAAATGATTTTGATTCTAAGATGATTGAATAGTTTAGAGTTACTTATTGAATCAATAACCAATAAGGATAATAATTATGATTACCTTATATGAAGGCTCAAAGAAAAAAAGCTAGAATCTACTTTAGACTCCTTAAATTTTTTAAACAAGGTATTATTGAAATTTTAAAAGATATTAAGCATAATCTGGGAATGTATATCATTTTCCAAGTATAACCCTATTAACCCATTTAGATTAAATATTATATCTAGATTATTGATTCAAAGAAAAAGACACAAAAATTTACTGAAAGCTTCAAAAGAATCAGAAGAAAAAATCACAGACTATAATCAATATGTGTATTTCCCCTTACATTACGAACCAGAGAGGACTACCAATCCGGATGGTGGTATTTTTCATGATCAATTTTTAACAATAGTATTTTTAAGAAAAATGATTCCGGATAATATTGACATTATCATCAAAGAACATCCATCTCAATTTTTCCACAGAGATAAAGGGCAAGAGGACGTAGTCCATCTAATTTATAAACTTTTTAAAAAATTAAAGGCATCAAGATAAGCTCAGACTAATCATAGCTCACAAGAACTAATAAAAAATTCAATTTTTACTGCAACAATTGCTGGAATGGCTGCCCCTCATTGCAATTAATGGTAAAAAATCAATAATTTTGGCTCTTCTTGGTTTAATGGCTGTTCTAATACTTTTTTATGGCATGAAAAAATAACTTACAAAGAAATAATGGAAGCTAAACTTAATTCAAAAACTGAAATACTCAATTTCTTAATCAATCACAAAGAAAAATATTCTGTTCAGGTTTTTATAAACAAGTCAAAGAGAAAAAACTGCAAAATGGACTATAGAAATGATAAGTTTGAAAAACTGAATTAACAGTATCTATAAATTATTAAAACAATTATTTACAGAGGAATTAAGTTAAATTTATGATTAAAAACCTACATATATTAGTAATTCCCTCATGGTATGCAGAATTTACAATGTAGAGTTATTTTGACAAGCTCTAAAGAGAATAAACAATTGCAATAGAAAAAATCAACTATGAATTCACAATCAAATTTTACAATACTACCAGGGCTACAAATTGATAAAAGATTAATTATTTCTGCTGGTTCTGACGTAAATTCTTATGTAGAATATCAGATTATGCTGTTATACCCGTAAAGAATTTACAAAAATTAGAAAATAGAAAACATAGGTGTTTCCAATATTAACATCAGTTAATCAACCCCTTAAAAATTAAGCATTAATTAATATTAGTGAAGAAACCATTATTGAGTCATATTAATGAATGAAATGAATTATGATATTCCAATATTGAGACTTTGATTACTACTTCTTCCAAATGATAGCGATAATAAAATCATAGAATTCTTTAGCCAGAAGGAATAATTACAAATACTATAGAGTGTTCAGACAAATGTTGCAAAAAGAATTTTTTGGACTGTACTGACAAAATAATTGGGATTATGTAGTTAGAATTAATGGTGATAACTTATTTATAGATACATCAACTCTAAAAACAGTTTTAATTGCAGAAGTTAATAGTGGTTTTATATCAAAATGTTAGGGCAGACATTCCTTATGGAATGAGTTTTGAAATAATTAAAACAAGTTTTTTGGAGAGTATAATTGAAAACTTTAATAGATCAGAAAATGTAACTAGCTGGTTATATAAAAATAAATCAGTAGGAAAAAGATATATTTTTAAAAACAAATACTACCCAATCTTATCTAACTTAAAGCTTTCAATTGACAGTAAAGATGATTAGCATTAGCTGAGAACATATTCAAGTATTTCCCAAATAAAAATAATTTAGATATTCAAGATTTAAATTTTTTCTTTTCAAATTTTAAAACTTCAAATAGAAAAAAAACAAAAAATTTCTGGTCAGGAAAGAATGGCCCAATGTTAATAGCAGGATTGGAAGCGCCATGAAGGAAGTTTCAGTGAAGCTAAGAATTACTAGAATTGGCAATTAATTCAGGGTAGATTGTGTTAAATTTCAGTTGTACCTGGGAATTATTAGTTGTGATATTTAGATCCTGATGAAACATACATTTTAAAAATTTTGAACTAACAAAACAACAACATAATGAATTAGCTAAAATATGTCACTTAAAAACAAAGTATTATATAATGCTTCTGTTTGGGATTTAAAAATGTTGAATTGGATTGATAATTACCTAGTTTTATAAGAGTGGCTCTGGAGATTTGACCTCGGCTATTATTGAGGAATTTATTAAAAGAGAAAAGCGTAATTTCAACTAGTCTTGCAAATTTAAATGGGAGTTAATGAGACAGTTAAGTATATTTAAGATTAAAATCATAAATACTTTGAATCCAAATATGTTTGTATGTGTATTATGCAATGTACATCTATGTATCCCATAAAAAACGAAGACGCAAACTTAGAAGGTAATAAATAGCTTTAGAAATTATTTTAAATATCCAATAAGTTATTCTGATCATACTAAAGGCTCTGAAGCTTTATTATGTGCAGCAAATATTGGTTCTCGCGTGTTAGAATTTCACTTTACTGATAATAGAAAAGGGAAAAAGTTCAGAGATCATAAAGTGTCATTAACCAATAAGGAGGTAAAATCACTGATAAAAAACATTAAATTACAAAGTAGTTATTTTGGAGATGGTGTAAAAAAGCTATTAAAGATTGAAAAGATAATAACCATCATACTTACATTCCAAGAGAATTATACTCAAAAAGATGAATTTTAAAGGAGTAGAGCAAATTTTAAAATGATTTGATCTTTAAGACCATTAGTAGAACTGATCAAAGAGAAACATCACTTTTGATTAATTCAGTAGCAAAAAAAGATATTTTGCCATTTGAACCGATATACAAAAAAGAACACTATGGCTAAAATCAAAAAACTTCCTTTAGTTACTGTTTATATTCCTTCTAGAAATTATGGAAAATTTTTGGAGAAATCAGTTCTAAGTGTAATTGATCAATTATACTTAGAGTGGGAATTATTTATTATAGATGAGGGGTCAACAGATAATACTAAAACTATAGCAGAAAATTATCAAAATAAATATCCTACTAAGATTAAACTTATTCAGAATAAAGAGCCATTAGGTTTACAAAAATTAGCTAATGATTTATTAGATATCGCTAAGGGGAAATATATAATTAGATTAGATGCTGATGATTGGTTTCATGAAGTTGCATTATTATCATTGGTAAATAAATTAGAGAAAGCCCTAAGCTGATTGCATATGGAAATTATTTTATACGGATCATAACGGAAATATTATGATTGAAACAGATATAAATTAGGTAAGAGGATATTTCAGGACATCTTCCACCTCATGGAGCATGTACACTCGTAGAGACAGAAGCCTTAAGAAATGTTGATGGATATTTAGAAAGTGTTAATGCACAAGATGGATGGGATTATGGTATAAGCTATTCAAGAGAAAATAGGAGCTATAAATATAGATTTACCTGTTTTTATTACAGACAGCACAAAAAATCTTTAAGTAAAGATTATAATAGACTCTTAAAAGCTAGAGCAAAAATATTTGAGCAAATAAGAAAGAGTTCAAAGAAAATATAAACCCCAGGAGTTCTTTTGCAGTAATTCCAGTAAAAGAATCATATCCTGAACTAAAAAATGTTCCTTATCAGAAAATTCAAGGAAAATCATTATTAGAAATAGCTATAAACAATGCATTGGATTCAAATCAAATTAACGATGAATTGATTGTATCATCTGAAAGTAAAGATGTCTTAAAGTTTTCAGAAGATTTAGAAAAAACAAATTGTTCGGAAACATCACATAGATTATTGAGAAGGAATCTATAAATTAAATAAAATACCAATAAATGATTTTTAATTAAATCAGCAAATTATTACAATAAGTTATATAAATGCTATCCTGACATTTTGGTTTATTTAAGTCTTCATGCTGTTAATGAAAAATTTCATATTGATGGCTGTGTCTTCAAATTGTATCAGATCAGATTCTGTAATTTCAGTCAGAGGAAGGGCAATGTTTAAATATGGTAGGAAACGGATTAGACTTAATAATCCCGGAAGATTTAAGGACCTTTCTTTTGATAGAGAGAAAGACTGTACAGATTTAATGGAGTATAATGGCTTCATTGTGGCATAATGTATCAAATAATAATTTATTTGGATTAAAGACATCTTGCCTTCATAGAGATGACTCACAAAGATAGTATTCAGATAAGATAAATCACTATTTGATTAATTAATGGACTTACATAAAATCTTTTACAAAGGCAAATACTTAATTCGATTAGATGATGCTTCATTTTATGAATTTAAAAAAATGGAAGAGACTTGAAATTATTCTCGATGAGTATAATATAAAGCTTGTCAGGTTATCTGAAAATTTAGATAATGAATTTCAGAAAAATCTAGTTATAATTATAATTTTTGGGAATTAATAAAAATGGGAAATAAAGGTTGGGTTATAGCTGCGCATGGTCTAAATCACACAAATTTCGCAATGTGAATAAGAAAAGTTTATACTATCCTTTCCTATAATTTGCTGAATTCGGAGGACTAACTCTAACAATTCAAAAGAGATAAAATTAAAATCCATGCAAATTTTTTAAAATTAATAAAATATTGCCAAAAGTTTGGATATCACCTGCTCATACATTTGATAGAAATACTCTAATTGCATTGACAAGAAACATCAATTAAAATAATATCTGATGGAATAAGTTTTCTCCCTTTATGAAAATAACTTTCATTTGTTCCTCAGCAATTGTACTGGGCTATTAAGAAAAAATTTTTGGATATTGGACAGTGTGCCTACATCCAGATAACATGTCGGATAAAGATTTAAGATCATTTGAAATTAAACTAAAGGAAAAAGTTATTAATCAAAACATTATTTCCCTCGATGAAATAAATTTAAAAAAAAATAAAAAAACTTTTTTTGATCATTTTCTACATTATTCTTTTTGGACAAAGTATAATTTAAAAATGTTCCTACTAAATAGTTTTTCTAAAAAATAAAATATATAATGAGGAACCCTTTACATGTTCTAATAATACCATCATGGTATCGAGTATACTAGTCATTATGCAGGAAGTTTTTAGAGAGCAAGCCATAGGTGTCTCTAATTGTGGATGTAAAGTAGGGTTGATTTACCCTGAATTAAGAAGTTTAAGAGGTTTAAGGAAAGTAAGAATTTTTCCTAAAATTGACATTTACAATGACAATGGAATAATTACACATAAAATTTTATGGTCGAATTGGTTTATTAAAATGAAGTCAATGCAAATTTACTTTTTAAATTTTGGGCTTATATCTTTTTAAAACATTATGTTAAAATAAACGGAAAACCAGATTAATTCATTGCCAATCTATATTTAATGCAGGATTTCTTGCCCAGGAAATAAAATAAGGTATAAAATACCTTATTTAGTTACTGAACATAATAGTGGATTTTATTATAATAATCAAGGATTTGATAAGTATAAAGGAGAACTCTAGAGGTAATTAAAAATTCAGAAAGATGTTTGCAGTATCAGAAAGTTATGCCTCATATCTTTCAATAAATTTAAAGTGAAAAAAAGGGTTAACACATTATAATATAGTTTCAAATTTATTTTTTAAAAACAGAATTAAAACCTCCACCCTCAAAGAAAATTTCACATATATATGTGTCTCAAGATTAGATAAAATAAAAAATATTCAATTACTTATTTATGCTTTTAAAAAATTTATAGATAAGGTGCCAAATGTTAAGCTAAAAATTATTGGAGTAGGTTCTGAATATACAAGGTTGAAAAAACTTACAACTAATTTAAATTTAGACCCGAATATTAAATTTCTAGGAAAAATAGATAGAAGTGAGATAGTAGATGAATTTAAAAATTCTAACATTACTATATAGCAGTAGTTTTGAAACCTTTGGAGTTATATTTATTGAATCAATGGCAGTGGGAAGACCAGTTGTAACAACTTATTGTAGAAGTTCCGATGAAATTATAAACAAAGATGTTGGTATTGTAACAAAAAACAGTTCAGAAGATTTATTCAAGGTATTCTTTACACGTATTCAAATTATGAAAAATTTAATTCTAAAAAAATTAGGGAATATTGTGAGAAAAAATTCTCAGAAAAAAAATTATCAAATAAGCTGATTAAAGTATACAAAGAAGTCATTAATGAAAGCTAGAATTCCTGATTTATTAAAAAATTCCAAGGTTGATAATTCATTGTTAGTATTCTTTATAACAAGCCCATTAGTAGCAGTTTAAGTAGACTAATTATTAGAAGAATATAATCTTGATCAGAAGAATATTTTACTTGTATCATTCAGAAATACAGACCTATCAATTTTTAATGGAAAAAAAATATTTATCTCAAATTATAGATTATACAGGTATCTGGAAAAAATCTTGTTTATTAGTCCTAACGGAATAAAAATAGTTAATAGAATTAATAAATTCAATAAAAGGTTTATTGTGCTTTCATCATGGGCATTTAGAGAGCTTAACTGGTGTGTAAAATCAAAAAAATGTATTGGCCATATTTATTTAGAGGAAGGTCAAGCATCATATATGGATTATGTACCATATAATTTTAAACAGGTTCCACTAATTGAAAGAATTAGAATAAATTTCAGTAACAGAGTAAATCCTGGAGATGGATCTGGTTATTTTATAGAGATGATTCAGCGCATATATAGGCTTATTAAATGACGTTTTCCCTAAAATACACTCCAGCCAAAAATTTATATTAAATGATATTCAAAAAATTAAAAAATATTATAAACCTAGGCTTAAAGGAATAAAGCACATAGGTTTAACCTGCGCTGAAAGGAGAGTTGGTAATAATTTAGGCAAAATGTTTAAAAAACTAATAAAGTTTCTTCCTGATGGATCATGTATTAAACTTCATCCATCTTTATCCTACTCTAAAAATAAGCTAAATAATGTGCAAAAAGTTTTTGATGAAATATCACAAAATAAACTTTCACTTTGTACTAATGAAATTATAATTGAGCTTGAAATACTTTTTGAAAAAAAAATATTATACGGACCCCAATCATCTCTTTCAATTTATGCAAAAGAATATGGCTCAAAATATATTGATGTAAAACTTTATTAATTATGAGTATTAAAAAAAAATTATTAATTGTTGGGGCGTTTCCTAAAAATAAGAAAAAGTATATGGAGGTTTTAAAATCATGTAATATACTTAAAGAATCTAATGAGTTTAAACAATTTGAAATAATACCTTTTGATTCATCTCAAATTTCCCACCCTGCACCAAACATAATTGTAAGATTATGTTTGGCTTTAAAAAGGTTAATAAAATTTCATATTATTCTTATAACAAAAAAACCAGATGGTGTTCTAATATTTTGTTCTGATGGTGGAAGTGCTATTGAAAAGGAATGTGGTATTCGCTGCAAAAACATTCAACTTTAATGCATATATATTTCCTAGAGCTGGTAATCTAATAAGCCAAGTATCAAAATCATTTATATTCCTAATTTTAATCAGATTTTTGTTTAAAGGCAGATTTATTTTGTCAAGGTGAAAAGTGGTTAGAATTTGCTAATAAACATTTAAATATCGAATTGAATAAAATAAAGATTATTAGTAACTGGTCAGCAACAGAAAATCTTTTAAAAATTGGAACTAGAAGAAAAATAAATTCATCAAAATGTTGTTTAAGGATAATATATGTTGGCTGGTTAGAAAAGGAGAAGGGAATACTTGAATTATTAAATTCATTTATTCAGGGACTTCAGAAGAAAACTTAAATGTTGAATTAATTTTTAATTAGTGATTGCATTTAAAAAAATAGAAAATTTTAAATTGAAACTACTGGAAATGATAATTTGAAATTAAAAGGGATGGTTGAATGAAGATGAAATTGGTGAATATTTAGCTTTAGGTGATATTTTTGTCTTACCTTCTTGGCATGAAGGGATGCCAAATGCATTGATTGAGGCCTTGGCTTCAGGTCTTCCCGCAATAACAACCTCAGTAGGTGTTATACCAGACTATTTAGTTAATAACTCTTCTGCCTTATTAGTTGAGCAAAAAACTCAAATATTTTAAGAAAATCTAACGTTAATTTAAATTAATGATAATAACGAAGGAAAAATTATCAAAAAATGGTTTCTTGGTAGCAAAAAAGAATTTTTCTACTAAAAAAAACTTACAAAAATTATCAAAATGTATTTTACAAAATTTAAACTAAACTATGTCGAAATATAAATTACTAATAACAGGAGGAACTGGTTCTTTTGGAACAACATACTTAAAAAAGGCTCTTTCTGAAAATTTATTTTCAGAAATATTAATCTTTAGTCGAGATGAAAAAAAACAGGATGATTTAAGAAAAAAAATTAATTCCGAAAAAGTTAACTTCTATATTGGTGATGTAAGAGATAGAGAATCAGTTGATTTGGCTGTAAAAATGTTGATTATATTTTTCATGCTGCTGCATTAAAACAAGTTCCATCATGTGAGTTTTTTTTCTCTTGAGGCAGTTAAAACTAATATTTTAGGAACTAATAATGTATTAAATGCTGCCGAGAAATATGATCTAAAAAAAGTTGTTATCCTAAGTACAGATAAAGCGGCATATCCTATTAATGCAATGGGAATGAGTAAGGCATTAATGGAAAAAGTAATGATATCTAAATCTAGAACCTTAAACAAAACAGTTTTTTGTGGTACAAGATATGGTAATGTTATGGGCTCAAGAGGTTCTGTTATACCTTTGTTTATAAATCAAATTAAATCAAACAAAGATCTTACAATAACTGATCCGGAAATGACTAGATTCATGATGTCTCTTGATAATGCCGTTGAGCTTGTTAATTTTGCATTTAAAAATGGTAAACAAGGAAACTTGCTAATTCAGAAATCACCAGCAGCAAAAATTATAACTCTAGCTGAAGCATTAATTGAAATTTTTAATTCTAAATCTAAAATTAAGAGTATCGGAATAAGACATGGAGAAAAAATGTTTGAAACTCTTGTTACAAAAGAGGAAATGATGAATGCTTCAGATCTTGGAGACTATTATAAAATTGAAAGTGACTCAAGAGGATTGAACTATGAAAAATACTTTTCTGATGGTAACACAAATATTAAAATGCCTGATGAGTATAATTCTAAATACAAAATTTTAATAAGAAAGAACTTATTAATCTTTTATTAAGTCTTCCTGAAGTTAAAATGCATTTAAACTAAAATCAAATAATTGAGAATTATAATAACTGGTCAAGAAGGATTTATAGGATATCATTTATATAATTCACTAAAATATAGGTATCCAAAGCTAAAATTAATAGATTTCAGAAAAACTTTTTTGAAGATGAAAATCTGATCGATAAAGCATTTAGTAAATCAGATATTATAATTCATTTAGCAGGTGTTAATAGATCTGAAGATCAGGATTATTTATATAATGAGAATATTAAACTTGGCCAAAAAATTATTAACTCACTTAAAAGAATAGATTTTAAGGGCAAATTAATATTCGCTTCATCTACACAAGAAGAACATAAAAATCACTATGGAAAAGCAAAAAAAATAACTAGAGAATTTTTTTATAATGAGTCTATTAGTTGCGGTTTTGATTTTATCGGTTTAATAATACCAAATGTTTATGGCCCATTTTGTAGACCAAATTATAATTCATTTATTTCAACTTTTTCCCAGAATTTAATTAATGGTAATAAGAATTCAATCATTGAGGACAAGGAAATACCTTTAAAATATATAGGAAACCTTATTAATGATATTGTCGATTCTTTTAATTCTAGATCAAATCCAAAAAAAATTATTAATGAAGATAATAACATTAAAGTTTCAGAGGTAAATAAAATACTTGAGGATTTTAATGATAATTATTTTTTTAATGGTATTGTCCCAAACCTAAATTCAGAGTTTAAAAAATCTTTTCTTGACATATATTAGCTATATACCTATTGGTTCTTTTTTTCCAAAAAAACTTGAAATCTTTTCTGACAATAGAGGTTTATTCGGTGAAGTCATTAGATCTGAAGTTTCAGGTCAAACTTCTTTTTCCGTTACACATCCAGATCAGTTAAGAGGTAATCATTTTCATATTAAAAAAATTGAAAGATTTGCTGTAATCAGTGGAGAAGCAACTATTGAAATAAGAAAAATTGGTACAAAATTAAAAAAGACCTTTAAACTTAATGGTGAAGAGCCATCATATATTGATATGATTCCTTGGCATACTCATAATATAGAAAATACTGGTTAAACCCCCTTGATAACATTATTTTGGATAAATGAGTTTTTTAATGAAAATGAACCTGATACATACTCTGAAAAAGTTTAATTTTTGTAATATGAGCTTATTAAAAAAGATTAAAATAGCTACAGTTGTTGGGACTAGACCTGAAATAATTAGGTTGTCATCAATTATTAGCAGATTAAATGATTCTAGCTTTATAGACCACTATCTAATTCATTCTGGTCAAAATTATGATCATAACCTAAATGAAATCTTTTTTGAAGATTTAAACTTAAATAAACCAGATTATTACTTAGATGCCGCTAAAGAAACATCTTCAAAGACAATTGGGGAAATCTTAATTAAGATTGAACCAATACTAGATGATTTAAAGCCAGACGCAATCTTAGTCTTAGGTGATACAAATAGTTGCTTATCTGTAATTGCAGCTAAGAAAAAGAAGATACCTATTTTTCATCTTGAAGCAGGTAACAGGTGCTTTGATATGAGAGTCCCAGAAGAGACTAATAGAAAAATTGTTGATCATATCTCCGATATTAATCTCACATACAGTGACATTGCTAGAGAGCATTTAATTCAAGAAGGTATAAAATCTGATAGAGTTATTAAGGTAGGTTCTCCTATGTTCGAGGTTTTAAATAAACATGAGTTAAAAATCAAAAACTCCAACATATTAAAAACTCTTAAATTAAAAGAGAAGCAATATATACTTGTATCATGCCATAGAGAGGAAAATATAGATTATGACTCTAATTTTAACAATTTGATTGAATGTTTAAATAAGTTGGCTGAGGTATTTAAGTTCGAAATAATTTTTTCAACACATCCTAGAACAAGAAAAATTATTGAACAGAAAAAACCAAAATTAAATAATCTAGTTAAGCTTTTAGAACCTTTAGGATTTTCTGACTATAATAATTTACAAATTAACTCCTTTGTTGTAATTTCTGACAGTGGAACTATATCTGAAGAATCATCCATTCTTAATTTTAAAGCACTAAATATAAGAGATAGCCATGAAAGACCAGAGGCTATGGAAGAGTCATCTGTTATTTTAACTGGCTTAAATCCCAAACAGAATAATCCAGGCAATAGATTCAATGAAAGATCAAGATACTGGATCGAAAAGAAATATTCTATTAGTAAAAGATTATTCCATTCCCAATGTTTCAATTAAAATTGAAAGAATAATCCTATCATATATAAACTATGTAAATAGAGTAGTTTGGCAAAAAGAGTCTTAATCTATACAAACCACTTTTATCCAGAACAATTTAAAATAAATGAAATTGTTTCATGGCTATCTGAAAAAAACCTTCAAATAAGAATAGTTACAGGTCTACCTAACTATCCGAGTGGAAAAATAATGAATGGTTATAAAGACTCACCCTGAAAACAAAAAAATACCTAAAGAATAATATAAAATCAATAGACTGTTATTAATTCCAAGAGGTAATGGATCCTACTTTAGGATATTGATGAATTATTCTTCTTACTTTATCTCATGTATCTTATTTACTTTTTTATAGCGATTACAAAAAAATATGATATAATTATTGTACATCACACTAAGCCCTCCATTAATTTTAATTCATCCAATCATATATTCATTATTTCATAAATCAAAAAAATATGTTTGGGATTTAGATGTATGGCCTGATACCCTAGTAGGACTTGATATTATTAAATCAAAAAATATATTTAATCTAATTGAATTCATAATTAAAAAAATATATTCTTACTATGACTCCATCTTAATAGGATCAAAAAGTTTTGAGGAAATAATTCAAAAAAGATATAATGGTAAAATTATTTATTTTCCAAATTGGGCTGAGAAACCAATAGAGAATAATGAAATAAAAAGTAATAAAATAATAAAAATTCCTCAAAACAAATTTATCATAATGTATACTGGTAATATTGGTGAAGCACAGAACTTTCAAGAATTAGTGCCTAGACTAAAATTTATAAATAAAAATATTCATTGGGTATTCATAGGAGAAGGCAGGTATAAAAAATCATTTATAAAATTATTAAACGAATATAATCTATCTAAAAAAGTAACCTTATTTAATCAGATACCAGTTGATGAAATCCCAACATATGTTTCAAAAGCGGACTGTTTATTTTTATCTTTACGAGATAAAGAAATTTTTTCAAAAACAGTTCCAGCAAAACTTCAGTCTTATATGGCAATGCAAAAACCAATATTAGCAGTATTAAAAGGTGAAGGTGCCGATATAATTAAAAAATCTAAGAGTGGGTTTGTTGAAACAAATGGTGATTATGATAATTTAATTAAATTGGCTATTATGATTTCAAAAAAATCAGAAGTAGATTTATCAAATTTATCAAAAAATGCTAGAAACTTTTATAATAGTAATTAAAGTAGCAGTGATCGAAAAAAAGAGTTGTTAAAATTATTGAATTAAATATGAAAAATGTCTTGATTACTGGAGGAGTAGGGTTTATTGGTACTAACCTAGCCGAAGTTTTAATTAAACTTGGTTACAATGTTTATTCATTAGATAATTACTCTTTTTGGATCTAAACAAAATGAACTTAAAAAAGTTAATTACTATAATTTAGATATTGAAGAAATAGATCATATAAAGCAGCAAATTGATATATGTTTTCATTTAGCTGCCATGGCCAGAGTCCAACCCTCTTTCGAAAATCCTAATGAGTATTTTAGAGTAAATACTTATGGAACAACTAGGGTTATGGAATGGGCAAAAAAAAATAATGTTAAGGTTGTCTATGCTGGCTCATCTTCAAAACACTTTAATCCTTCAGACTCTCCTTATGCCATGTATAAATTCTTAGGAGAAGAAGTATGTAAACTTTATAAAAAAACATATAATGTAAAGGTAGAGATAGCAAGATTTTACAATGTATATGGTCCTAGAGAAGTTATGCATGAAAAATTTGGCAATGTAATTGGAATTTGGAAGACAAAAGTAAAAAATGGCGAGCCTCTTCCAATAGTGGGAGATGGAAATCAAAGAAGAGATTTTACACATGTCCATGATATTGTTGATGGGTTAATTAAAATTGCACTTTCAAATCATCAGCATGAAGATGCATGGGAACTTGGAACAGGAAATAACTACAGTGTAAACGAACTATTTGAAATGTTTAATAAAAGATTTAATGTTAGTTCTATTAATATTCCAGATCAACCAGGCAATTATAAAAAACACTTAGAAAAATGATGACTTACTAAATCTTTTGGGTTGGAAGCCCAAAGATCGTTTAAATAATCATATCCAAAATTTAGAGCTTTGAGAAACATACTTATAACAGGGGAGCAGGCTTTATTGCTCATCATTTGATTTATCATATTCTAAGAAATACCAATTGGAATATTATTTCACTTGATAGACTTGATTATAGTGGTAATCTTATTAGACTAAACAGTATTATGGATTCGTTAGACCGAGAAGATAGAGCTAGGTTAAGGATAGTTTTTCATGATTTAAAATCTGAAATAAGTCCATGGATACAAAAAGATATAGGTAAAGTAGACACTATATTGCATCTAGCTGCAGGATCTCATGTAGATCGAAGTATTGAATATCCGATGGAATTTGTATTGGATAATGTCGTGGGAACAGCTAATATTTTGGAGTTTGCCAGAAAAATAAATATTGATAAATCACTAAAAAAATTTGTTTACTTCAGCACAGATGAAGTTTTTGGACCAGCTCCAATTGGAGTAGACTACAAAGAAAATGACAGGTACAATTCCACTAACCCTTACAGTGCTTCAAAAGCAGGGGGTGAAGAGCTTGCTGTTGCATATGAAAACACATACGGCTTACCTGTTATAATTACTCATACCATGAATGTATTTGGTGAAAGACAACATCCTGAAAAATATATTCCAATGTGCATAAGAAAGATAAAGAATAATGAGACAGTAACAATCCATTCTGATAAAACAAAAACTATTGCTGGTTCAAGACACTATATTCATGCTAAAGATGTTTCAGAAGCTATTCTTTTTCTAATCAATAATGATTTTGCAAACGAAGAAGATTATGGAGGATCACGTTGTCCAAAATATAATATTGTGGGATCTGAAGAGATAGATAACCTTACCCTTGCTAAATTAATTGCAGAAGTCCAAAATAAAGAATTAAATTTTAAAATGGTTGATTTTCACTCTTCAAGACCTGGACACGATTTGAGGTACTCATTATCAGTGAAAAAAATGAAAAAATTAGGTTGGAGTCCAAAAATTAAGCTCTCAGAAAGAATTAAAGAGGTAGTAGAATGGTCTTTAAAATCAAGATTGGATTGAACTATAAATATGAAAAAAATAAAATATATCAATTTTATTTTTATAATTTCATTTTAAACTTTCAATTTAACCTTTTAAAGTAGTTTCTAATCAAAGATTTGAATATTTTTTCAAAGTTGAATCTGAGCAATTTGTTTTAGATGGATTTCTAAATCATGAAATAAATAATGAAGATTTAAAATTAGGTCAATTTACAAGACCCTCAATTGATATGTTTGAAGGTGGTGAAGAATATAAACCAAGGGAATGGTTTAAAGACAAATTTGTTGAGGGAGATTTTTGGGAATATAAATCACATTATGGATTACAACTAATTATTTTTGATTTTTTAAATGGAAATATTGCTTTAGTTCATTCAATTGCATCATTTTTGTTAAGCCTAATTATCACATTATTATTTATTCAATTAAGTAAAATACACACTGTTAACTTTGCACTAATATTTATTTTTACTTTAGTTTTTAATCCATGGATTACGCCAATGGCAAGAAATGGATACTTTTAATTTTTATATATTTCGTACCATTTCTTATATCATTTTATTATTCAAAGAAAATCAATAGCTCAAAGTTAAAACCTTATCTTTTTTAATTCTACTTTTATGTAATCTTTTATTTAAATCATTAATTGGGTATGATTATTTATCTACAATAGTTCTCGCCTCTTATGATACCAATAACTTATTACTACCTTAAAATAATCTTTCTATAAAAAGACTTTTAGTAAATTTATTTTTGATTTTTTTGTTTCAGTATTAAGCTTCTCACATCTGTTATTATTCATGCTAACTCAATGAAAGATCAAGCTGATCCTTTTAATTGGATTTATTATGCTGCTGCTAAAAGACTTTCTTCTGATAATCCCGAAAACTTGCTAAAGAAAACATGCTTTAAGTTACTTTCAAAAGATGAAATGGAACTTGACACTAATAATAAAGCATATATAGATTGTTACAATGAATTTGTCACTTCTTTATCAGTCAGTAGATTAGAAGTTTTTTTCAAAATATATGTTGGCAAGAAATATAATCCCTTTTTTTAGGGTCTATTGAGATTAAGTTGAACCAAAATCAGGAAACAGAATTAAAGGAAATCTATTACGACTCTAGTTTAAGTATTATTGATAAGGGTTTGAGAGCCACAAACTATGGACTCAAAAGATATAAAGAATTCAATTTTCTTCAAGTATTTTCAGTATTTATTAATTTTATCATATCACCTATTGTATTCCTTCTACTCTTTGCATTATACCTATATAAGACATTAAATTCAAATTTTAAAAATCTAATTTTTAACTTATTTGTTTTACTACCTCCAATTAGTTGGTTTTTACTAGCTAAAGGCCACTCCTACATAACAACCTATCAACTAACCTTGTGCTTTGCATATTTTTTCTGTACCTTATATGGTTGCAATTTTATTTTCTAAAGAAAATTTCAATTAACTACCACTATTGGTGTCTTTATTTACCAGGTTTTTTTCAAATGATGATTTTTCAAATGTTTTATTGACATTAACAAAAAAAGGAGTTAGAATTGTTTTTGGATTTGTAATCACTTTGCGTTAAAACTTTAGCAAAAAAGCTACAGGAGTAAGAATTAAAAAGTAAATAAAAATTAGAAGAAAGTTTGGAATAATTTTACTAAGAATTATTGATAGCTTCATCCAAATATTGTGGATTAACATCGAAAACTTGAAGATAAAATACTTAGACCTGCTATAGATAATATTATATAGAATTAACATTGATTCCACGAACAAATTAATAACCAGGAAACCAAATACGATCGCTAATATTGAAGAGTGATGCTTCAAATTAAAATAGGGTATAAATAAATGGAGCAAGTGCAGAACTACTAGCAAATACTATTATAAAATGCTAATATTAAAAGTACAAATGAAAACAGGTAACAAATCCAATACTTCTTTTTTCAATCAAGAATTTTGAAATCTAACATAATACTACTAATTAATAATTTTTTGAAAGAAAGTCAGATATTACTTCTGAAACCAAAATACTTCCTCTATCTGTTAAATGAACACTATCATACATATATTCATTTTTTTTTGGAATTAATGAATCTAAATCAATTAGGAAGACAGAGTTTTCAGTAGCAACTTTTCTTATTATATTATTGAAACCCTCATAAGCATCTTTAAATTTAGAACTTCATCATCAGAATAACTCTTTGAGTAAATTCATTTTATGAAAGTATCTGAGATTTGAAATTCTATTAAACTGAGTCATTAAAACAGGAGTTATATTATTTGACTTTGCAATAGAAATAAAAGTATTTAAACTTTTTGCAATGTATTATTAATTTCATTGATATCGTCTGTTTCATTTAGATAGAATGTATCCCTAAAATTTTTAAATTCATCATTTACCATATTCAAATTTTCTAGCAAAAAAACTCATCATCAAGATTAATTACTTTTTTTTCATAATATTATAATCTTACTAAAAAAGTATCCCTAACCTTTTCAAAAACACATATAATAAATTATTTTTTGCAGAATCTTCTTTACTTGGAATCAATAACTACTAATCTTCCAGGTGGAGCTTTCCAATAATCCTTAGATTTAGACAAAACAGATAAATCATTAATTTATGCATATAAAAAGCAAATTTTGGGTTAAAATTTATAATTTTCAAAATTAAAATTAGATTTTAGGAATCCATTATCAGCCTACTCCCTGAATTAATTGTCACTATTTGCTCATTGACATTATTTTTCATAAACTTTCAAATAAACGATATAGCAATTTTTAGTCTACTTAATAGCACTACAGTTGTACTACAGGAATGCCAAATACAATTTGGAACTTTATCATAATTTTTTAAATTTTGGTCAAATAATAAATCATTTTCATCTGATTAAAATAGAAGAGCAAATTTTTTTCCAAGGAAAAAGGATTCATCATAATCTTATCTTTGAAGCTTTACTTTTAAGTTTATGTATCTAAATTAGTCTCAATTATCATTAAATTTAATTTCAAAACATATCCAACTATAGGATCAATTATAATTAATGATATAATTAAAAAACAAAAATTAATTATTATTATTTTTAAAACTTTTGGCATTAGTCTCTTAAAGAATGTGAGTCTTAATCTTATTTGATTTTTTTGATCTAGTTTTATACAAAAGGATTTTTAATTACTAAATAATCCATCTCTGTATTCAGTAAAGAAGTTATAAGAAAGTTTGGATTATTTACTATAGGTAAATAACATTAAAGCTAGTATTTACTAAAACAGGAAATTGATTTTCACAAACCATTTATCAATGTCCAGTATTTAAATTAGTTTTTGAAATGATTGAATTCACTATTATCAACATGAGTTATTGGTGAAGATCAGACCTATTTGTATATAGCTTATCCCAAGAATTCATTTCATTATAAGGCGGTACTTTTTTGAATATTACTTAAATTTTTGACGAGCAACATAAAATGACTCAAGACTTATATTATCACAAATCTTAAAAATTTATTAATTTACTTCCTCTAAAACAGAAGGGGCAAATGGCCTAAAAAGTTCTTTTGCTTAATTTTAAATTTAATTTTCTTGCATCTCTGGGTTTCTAACCAGCTAAAATAGATCTCTTACCTAATCCTTCTAAGCTCCAAAACAGATTTCCTTGAAATCCAGCCCCACAATGTTTCCTTCTGAAATTAATTTTGCGGTACATTTAGATAATTCGTTGAAACTTTCAAAAAACTTAAAGGATGTTTTAAAATATCTGTTCATCCTATCTATCTCTTTATTTAAAAATATTATAAAAATGATAAAATTTCTAATCAAGAAAGAGTTTTGATGTCTACCCCTTCTTTCTTTATTAAAATAAAAATGGTAGATTGAAAGAGCTGAACTAATTGAGCAGACTAGAAACTCCTGAATCAATAGTGTTTTAAAATTTATATTTTTCGAAGATTTTAAATCATCAATTTTAGTCCATTTGCAACACAATTGAGCAACTCCACCTGATAGTAAATTTTTGAATCTGTGATTCTTTTGGTTTCATATACCATTTTAATAACAATTTCTTCTGTAACTTTTTGAATTGCTAGAGCAAGATTACAATGTGACTGTAATATTTCATCATCTTCAAACCTTTTACTTAAATTAAATAATTTTGAAAATTTTTTTCATTTATCATACTTAGTCCGTACTGTAATCTAAAATATTTTTGATTTAGAAAAATTGATCCATCCTCTTTTATATCAACAATATTAATTTTAATTATTTTAATAAACTTAAGTTTTTTTTTGAATTATTATTCCATATTTTAGCAAGCCCCATTAAGTTATACTCTCCTAGAGTTAACTCTAAATCCTAAAAATAAGTAAATGCACTATATAAAAATCCTACAGAATGGGGAAAATTCAAAAGTTCTTTGCTGATTTTATTTTTTACCATTACCATAGCCAATTGAAGCTGTACACCACTCTCCAACTCCATCAATAGTTAAATAGCACTTTCTTTGAAATTTGACATGAAAAGAACTTGCATCCAAAAGATATGATGTTCTGTAATAAAATTTTTCAAAAATTCCATTAAAATTTTTATCAATTTGTTCAAACTCTTTATGATAATTTTCTTTAGAAAAATAATTTTTCCTTAAGCCAAACAGGGAATTGATTTTAAAAATTGAAAATTCCTTTTGAGAGCCACTTCATAAAAAGTAATTAGAATCTTTCAAATTTTATTAATGGTTTATCATAAAAAATATTGCATCAAGATCATTAAGATCTAAGCCTGTCTCTTCCAAACAGAATTTAATTGAATTTATTGGAAAATCAGGAGTATGTTTTTATCCTTTGTAAATCTTTCCTCTTGAGCTTGCCTTCCAATTTCTCCATTTACTATAATTGGGCAGATGAGTCATGAAAATGAAAAAATATTCCTAACTGGATGTTCATGTTTTAAAATAATTATGAGATAAAGTTACTAAATTGAACTTAAAATATTATTCTCATTAATAATAAATTACTTCCTAAATACGATAAATGGTTTGCCCATTAAAATTTATCAGTACTGATACAATTGTAGCTAAAAAAAATGGCAAGTATTCTTCTTCAAATAAGATAACAAAATCATGAACTGTAGAGTTAAAAAATAAAGATATAAGGTAAACAATAAGAAACTTTAAAGGCTGCCAGTATGACTTTACCTTTGAATTAAAATGTAATTTACGGTTTAAAACAAAACTCCATGTAGATGCAACTATGTATGTAAAAAATTTGATCTTGATGCAGATATACAAAGTTATATTGACAAATATTATAAATGTCAAAGTCAATTGAGATATAGAGTATGCCTGGAGATCATTGATACTTTATAAATTCATATAGAGTTTTATTTCCTTTAGAAGCCAACTTTATAAACCTTTGCATTGGATATAAAACTTTAAATAGATTTATACTAAGATTTAAATTTATTATTTTTACTTTTTCTTTATTCAATGAAAAAATTTTGAGTTACAGGAGGTGCAGGTTAAACTATGGCTCAAATTTGTGTGAAAAATTAGTCTCCAAACATCAAGTTACTTCTATAGATAATTACTCTATTGGTCTTAAAGAAAACCACATTCAAGATGTAGAATACATAGAAGGTGATGTAAAGATCAATATTAAACAAATTGAAAATGACTTTGATGTTTGCTTTCACCTTGCAGGCTTGTCAGGATTTACAACCATCTTTTGAAAATCCTTACAAAACTTTTGAATCAAATACCCAAGAGTGTAATTTCTGTAATTGATAGACTTGTAGAACCAAATCTGAAAATTGATTTATTCAGGATCCTCTTCTAAACACTATAATCCATACCAATCTCCATGCATGACTTTAAAATACTTAGGAGAAGAGATTTGCAAGATGTATTCTAAAGTCTATAAAATGAATATAGCTGTAACAAGATTTTACAACGTTTATGGACCTAAAGAGATTGTTTCAGGTCAATGGGCCGAACAGCAAAGTTTGGAGAAACCAGGTTAAAAATGAAACCAATAACAATAGTTGGAGATGGTGAATTTTAGAAGAGACTTTGGTCCTGTTGACGACATTTATAAAAGCATTAATATCTCTTATCAACAAATGATAATATAAATATTGATGCTTGGGAGCTGGAACACATATGTGAATCCTCTATAAATGAAGTTGCGTCAATGTTTTGTTAAGAAATTTAAAAATTTATACCAAATTACAGTATAAAAAATAAGAGATGATGATCAGCCAGGGTATTATTTATCAATTGGATAAGAGAGACCTATTAAGAAAAGACATTAATTCTATTAATCTAATAAATAATATGAAAATTTGTTGAAATTGAGCTTAGAACAAAAATTATTTAAAAATAATACCAATTGTTCACTTTTTTGTCACAAAGTGCCCTTAAATAGCTGAATCTAAAGGTGATTTAATCATAATACAAGATGCTGATTAGATTGTTGGAAAACTTCTAAAACCAATAGCATCCTTTTTGCAGATCAAGGAAAAGAACTCAAATATTCTTTTGAAATGATAATTTTTAATTCTTCTAGATAAATTTAACTGATAGAAGTTTAAGGTCTCAAAAGATCAAAAACTTTATGTAAATAGAATTGATGCTAAAGAAGGATCTAAAGTTTCATTTGACAATGTTCTGCTTATAGATGATGGTAAGAAAGTTCAAGTAGGGAAACCTTCTTTATCAGGTACTTCAGTTGAAGCTAAAGTTATTTCTCATTTAAAAGATGATAAAGTAATTGTCTTTAAAAAGAAAAGAAGAAAAGGATATAAAGTAAAAAACGGTCACAGACAACCTATTACAGAGATTATTATCCAAGGTATAAGTGAGAAAAAAGCTGCTCCTAAAAAAGAAGCAGAAGCTGCAAAGAAAAAAGAAAACAACAGCTGCAAAGAAAACAACAGCTGCAAAGAAAACAACAGCTGCAAAGAAAACAACAGCTGCAAAGAAAACAACAGCTGCAAAGAAAACAACAGCTGCAAAAAAATAATTAGTTATGGCACACAAAAAAGGAGTTGGTAGCTCAAAGAACGGAAGAGAATCAGAGTCGAAACGACTAGGAGTTAAGATTTTTGGAGGTCAATTTGCTCAAGCTGGTAATATAATTGTTAGACAGAGAGGAACTGTCCATAACCCAGGTGAAAATGTATACCTAGGAAAAGATCATACACTTCATGCCAAAGTTGATGGTATTGTTACTTTCAAAAAGAAATCAAACAACAAGTCTTTTGTTTCGATTGAGCCAGCTAAGGCTTAATATCTATAATATTCTGGTTTAAATGGTCCATTCTTTTGGACTCCAATGTATTTAGCTTGTTCACTAGATAACTCTTCAAGCTCAACGCCTAATTTATCTAGATGAAGCATAGCAACCATTTCGTCTAAGTTCTTAGGTAGCATATATACTTTATTCTCGTATTTATCAGCATTATTCCAAAGCTCTATTTGGGCTAATACTTGATTAGTGAATGAATTACTCATTACAAAACTTGGATGACCAGTTGCACAACCAAGATTAACAAGTCTTCCCTCAGCAAGAATAATAATTTCTTTATCCTTTGATATTCTATATGAGTCAACCTGGGGTTTTATAGTAGTTTTCTGTTCAGAAAAATTAGTTTCTAACCAGTTCATGTCAATCTCATTATCAAAATGACCAATATTACATACTATAGTCTTATCCTTCATCATTCTAAATGCTTCTTTATTTACTATATCTTTATTACCTGTAGCTGTAACAACAATATCAGCATTTGAAACAACTGACTTTAACTTTTTAACTTCATAACCATCCATTGAGGCTTGAAGTGCACAGATAGGATCTATTTCTGTAACAGTGACAATTGAGCCAGCACCTCTGAATGAAGCTGCAGTTCCTTTACCAACATCTCCATATCCACAGACAACAACTCTTTTGCCTGCAAGCATAATATCAGTCGCTCTTCTTACAGCATCAACTGCACTCTCTTTACATCCATATTTATTATCAAACTTAGATTTTGTAACAGAATCATTAACATTAATTGCAGGAAGTGGAAGTGTTCCATTTTTCATTCTATCATATAGCCTATGAACCCCAGTTGTTGTCTCTTCAGACAAACCTTTAATTTCAGATACAAGCTCTGGAAACTCATCAAGGACCATATTAGTAAGATCCCCGCCATCATCAAGAATCATATTTAGAGGAAGTTTTTCTTCACCAAAAAATAGTGTTTGCTCAATACACCAATTAAATTCCTCTTCTGACATACCTTTCCATGCATAAACAGCAATCCCATTAGCTGCAATAGCAGCAGCAGCATGATCTTGTGTGGAGAATATATTACATGAACTCCATGTTACCTCAGCGCCCAGATCAACTAACGTTTCAATCAAAACTGCAGTTTGAATTGTCATGTGAAGACAACCTGCAATTCTAGAGCCTTTAAGAGGTTTCTCTTTTTTAAATCTATCTCTTAAAGCCATTAAACCTGGCATTTCTGCTTCTGCAAGTTTTATCTCTTTTCTTCCCCATTCAGCTAAAGAAATATCTTTGACTTTATAAGCAACGTATTTGTGATCTGTTTTATTTTTCATATGTATATTTATGAGGCAAAAATACCTGATTTAATCTATTTTATCAAATGCCTTTTCTTAAAGATTTCCTAATTAATAATTCGACTAAAATTATTCTATGGAAGATAATACCAGGCGAATTAAGTGAGAAACACATTAATGAGGATGACAAAAAACTTTTAAAAATAAGAAAGGAAAAAAATCCAAGGAATATTTTCTTGCTGTAAGAAAGCTTTTAGAAAATGAGGATCCAGAATTAAATATTGACTATGATTTAAAAGGAAAACCTTTTTTAAATAAACAAAAAGGTATCTCTATTTCTCATTCTAATGAAATAGTAGCTATTGGTATTTCAAATGAAATAGATTTTGGAATAGACATTCAATACAAAACAGATAAAATATTTAAAATTAAAAGTAAGTTCCTTAGTAAAAAAGAGAGTAAATTTTTGGGTAAAACAGATAATATGGAGTTTTTAATAAAAGTATGGTCTGCAAAAGAATCAATTTTCAAGGCTTTAGGCAAAGAAGGGGTAAGCTTTTTCAAATGATCTAGAAATTGATACAATTAATGATAAAGATTTATTTAGAGCAGGATATTATAAAAAGGATAATATTAAGATTAAATTTGATTTAGACTTTTTATTTATTGAAGAATATATAATTTGTCACGCTAAGAAATCTTAATTAATGGATCAAATTTTTGACTTTCTTTTTTCTCAATACTCTTCATACTCCCCTTCATTTATTTATTTGGAATTATTTGCTGTGATTATGAATATTACTAGTGTAGTTTATGCTAAACGAAATAATATTTTAGTTTATCCTACTGGATTAATTGGTACAGGAATTTTTGTCTACATTCTTTTAAATTTTTCATTGTTAGGAGATACTATAATAAATGCATACTTCTTCTCAATGTCTATCTATGGCTGGTATTTTTGGTCTAGAAAAAAAGATGAAGTTTTTATAAATCAAGTTTCAACTATTAATCGAAATGAAATTAAATATTTATTTATCCTTGCAATTTCAAGCTTGATATTCATATACTTTGTATACGATTATTTTGATAAATGGAATAACTGGACTGCATATGTAGATAATATTACAACGGCAATATTTTTTGTGGCAATGTGGTTAATGGCAAGAAGAAAGATTGAGAGCTGGATTTTTTGGATTATTGGAGATTTAATAACTGTTCCTCTATACTTTTATAAAGGGTTAACAATATCTTCAATCCAATATATTATTTTTCTTATACTTGCAGTATTAGGATATATTTCATGGAAAAAAATCTTAGACAAGAATCATCAGAAGTTAAAAGAGTAGTTATATGTGGTCCAGAATCTACTGGAAAATCTACTTTAACTCAAAATTTAGCTTCACACTATAATACTAGCTTCGCTAATGAATTTGCTAGAGATTTTCTCCAAGATAAATGGGACATATCAAATACAGTATGTACAAAAAAAGATCTAATTGATATAGTCAAAGGACAGATAGATAATGAGAATAAATCACTTTTAAAAGCAGATAAATTTTTGTTTTGTGATACTAATATACTTACAACAATTGCTTGGTCTAAAACACACTTTAATGGATACTGTAATGAGTGGATTATTGATCAATCAAAAAAATTAAGTTATGATTACTATTTAATTTTAAATGTTGATACAGAGTGGATCCAAGATGATCTTAGGGATAGGCCAAACGAAAGAGAAAAAATGTTTGAGGCTCATAAATTGGAATTGGATTTGCTGGGTGTGTCCTATGACATTATAGTCGGTTCTGACTATAAGAAAAGGTTTGAAGACTCAATAGACTTTATAAGTAAAAAATTCTTAATTTAGATCCGAATTGGGGTGCTTAGAATAAGCTGAGATTAAACCCATAGAACTTAGACAGGTAATACTGTGAAAGGAATTTAAAATGAAAAAATATATACTTCTTGTACTTATAAGTACATCATCTTTCTCACAAGAAATAGTTAACCAAAAAGACCAGGATTCTCTAATTAAAACTCTTAATTTAGAAGAGGTTACTGTTAATGCTATTAAAGCAAAATATAATACCCCAGTAACATTTGTAAATGTTACTAAGCAAGATCTTGATAAAGTTAATCTTGCCCAAGATCTTCCAACTCTTTTAAAAAACACTCCATCTGTAATTAGTCATTCAGATTCTGGCTCAGGTATTGGATACTCATCCATAAGAATTAGAGGTTCAGATCAGACTAGGGTAAATGTTACTATTAATGGAGTTCCATATAATGACTCAGAGTCAATGCAAGTTTATTGGGTTGATCTACCAGACTTTGCCTCATCAATTGAAAGTATTCAAGTTCAAAGAGGAGTGGGGACTTCAACAAATGGATCTGGTGCATTTGGAGGAAGTATTAATATTCAAACAAATGCGGCTTCAGAGAATTCTTTTTTTGAAGTTAACAATACCTTAGGAAGTTATAACACAATTAAAAATTCAGTTGGCTTTTCAACAGGCTTTATTAATAACTTTGAGTTATCAGGAAGAATCTCTAGGATTAAATCAGATGGTTATATTGATAGATCAGGTTCCAACCTTCGCTCATACTTTTTGCAAGGGATCTATAGAGATGAAAATACTTTAGTCAAATTATTAAATTTTGCTGGTCATGAAATAACAGACCAAGCTTGGTATGGAATAGATTCAGCAACCTTAGAATCAAACAGGAAGTATAATATGGCTGGAGAATTTTATGATGAAGAAGGAAACTCTTTATATTATAAAGATCAGATTGACAATTACAAACAAGATCACTATCAACTCCACTGGAATCAAAATTATTTAGGTGGTTGGACTTCAAATTTTGGACTCCATTACACATATGGTAGAGGTTTTTATGAGAATTACAATGTAGGATATGATAGCCCTGATTATATTGATAGAAGATGGTTAGATAATGATTTTTATGGGTTTATTTTTAGTGTAAACCAAAGAACAACAAAATATAATTCTACAATTGGAGGTTCATATAATAAATATTCTGGTGAACATTATGGAGAGTATTTATGGATTGATCAAGATTCAAATTCTGAAAACAGCTATAGCTTTAAGGAAAAATTTTACGATGACTATGGAAATAAGAATGAGTTTAATGTTTTCGCTAAAATTGACTATTATTTAAATGATAAATTATCTATTTATGGTGATCTACAGTATAGAAATATAAAATATGAAGCAGGAATATCTGCTAATTCAGTTTTTACAGGTTATGTTGAGGAAGGTTTTAGCCGTCTAGATAAGACGTTTAATTTCTTCAACCCAAAGTTTGGACTATTCTATAATTTAAATGATTCTAATAATATATATTTTTCTTATGCTAGAGCGCAAAGAGAGCCAACAAGAACTGACTATGCTAATGGGAGTCCTGATGCAGAAAAGTTAAATGATTTTGAACTAGGTTGGAAATTAACATTAGAGAATAGTTCCATTAATGTTAATGCCTTTTATATGATCTACGATAATCAACTTGTGTTAACTGGCCAAAGAGATATTAATGGGTATGAAATTAGAAGAAACATTGGAGAGTCTTATAGATTAGGAATTGAATTAGACTCAAACATTACTTTAAGCTCTAAACTAAATTTAAATACTAATCTTTCAATTAGTAGTAATAAGAACCAAGATTTTTATTCAATTTTTGATGGAATTCTTAAGAACTATGGAAATACAGATTTAGCCTATTCTCCAAGCTTTATAGCAAATAACATAATTGACTATTCCCCAAATGAGAAAGTAATAATCTCTTTAAGATCCAATTATGTGAGTGAACAATATTTTGCACAAACTAATTCACCAATTTCTAAATTAGAGTCATTCTTTGTTCATGATTTAAACTTCATTCATAAAATGAGTATTAAAGGACTATCAGATGATATAAACTTCAAGGTTTTAGTTAATAATTTATTTAACTCTAAATATGTAAGTTATGGAGGTTACTATACCTATGATGTCCCAACAGATAATCAAATTAAAACTTATGAAGGCACATATTACTATCCTCAAGCAGAGATCAATATCCTTGTAGGTTTAGACTTTAAGTTTTAATCAAAAATTTGTAAATTAGAGTAAATATCCCCTTTTATAGGGGATTTTTGCATTGAATATGAGTAAGATATCATACTATACTGAAAAAGGCTTGAAAAACCTAAGGAAGAAGTTAGATCATCTAAAAGATGTTGAGCGTCCGCGTGCATCTCAGGCAATTGCTGAGGCAAGAGATAAAGGTGATTTAAGCGAAAATGCAGAATATGATGCTGCAAAAGAAGCACAGGGTCTTTTAGAGCTTGAAATTTCTAAATTAGAAGAAACACTCTCAAATGCAAGAATTATAGACGAATCTAAACTTGACACATCAAAGGTCTTAGTTCTATCTACTGTTAAAATTAAAAATCTTAATAATTCTGCTACAATGGAGTATAAATTAGTTGCTCAAAGTGAAGCAGACCTTGCTAAAGGAAAAATTTCGGTTGATTCTCCTATTGGAAAGGGTCTACTGGGTAAAAAAGTTGGAGATACTGCAGAAATCTCAATACCAAATGGTAATGTTAAATTTGAAATTCTTGAAATTTCAAGATAATGGCATCAATTTTCACAAAAATTATTCTAGGAGAAATACCATCATATAAGATTTATGAAGATGAAAATTATTATGCTTTTCTTGATATAAATCCAAATGCATTAGGTCATACATTATGTATTCCAAAAAAAGAAGTAGATAAACTGTTTGATCTTGATGATGAAACATATAAAGGCTTAATGATTTTTTCAAAAAAAATTGCTGAAGCACTAAAAAAAGCAGTAGATTGTCAAAGAATTGGAATAAGTGTAATAGGACTGGAAGTTCCCCATGTTCATGTACATTTGATCCCAATCAACAAGATGGATGATATGTCGTTTAACTCAAAGATTAAATTAAGTGATGATGAGTTTGTCGATATAATGGAAAAAATTAAATCTTATTTATAATGGAATTATTAGGAAAAATAAAGCTAATTGGTGATATCAAGACATATGGAGACAACGGTTTCAGAAAAAGAGAACTTGTCCTTACAACTGAAGAGCAATACCCTCAGCACATTTTGATTGAATTTATCCAAAATAACTGTGAGTTACTAGACAACTATAGTATTGGACAAACTGTAAGAATTGGAATCAATATTAGAGGTAGAGAGTGGGAGAGTCCTGATCAAGGAATTAAATATTTTAATTCAATACAAGGCTGGAGAATAGAATCTTTAGATGACCAAGTTATGGATTCTGCTCCTGAGGACTTACCTATAGAAAGTGATAATTCTCCTAAAGATGATGATTTAACAGAAGATGACTTACCTTTCTAGTTAAACTAATCCAACTCTTGAAAAGCCTGTTACTTCAGCATTTTCTGACTGAGATTTAAGATAATCAGAAATACTTTGCTTACTATCTTTTATGAATTGTTGATTCACAAGGGTATTTTCCTTAAAAAACTTTTTTAGTTTTCCTTTGGCTATATTATCAAGCATTTCTTCTGGCTTTCCTTCTTGCCTTAATTGATCTTTTGCAATTTCAATTTCCTTTTCAATAATATCTTGACTAACACCATCTTCATTTAGTGCAACTGGATTCATCGCAGCAACTTGCATAGAAATGTCTTTTGCAACTTCACTAGCATTATCAAACTTTTGTGAGAGGCCAACAATTGAGGCTATTTTATTCCCTGCATGAATGTATGACCCAACAAATTCAGAGCTTAAATATTCAAAAGAACCTATTTCAATTTTCTCACCAATAACACCAGTTTGCTCTAAAAGTTTATCAGATACTTTCATTCCATCAAAATCTGAATTAAGGAATGAGTCCTTATCAGTGAAGTTCAATGCGTGATCTGCAAGACTTTGAGCTAATTCAATGTAATCTTCGTTTTTTGCAACAAAGTCTGTTTCACAGTTTAGAGAAACTATAATACCATATGTATTGTCATCACTAACTTTAGCTAAAACAACACCTTCAGAAGACTCTCTGTCAGCTCTGTTTGCAGCAACTTTTTGACCTTTTTTTCTAAGAATTTCAACAGCTTTTTCAAAATCTCCGTTAGACTCCTCAAGAGCTTTCTTGCAATCCATCATTCCAGCTCCAGTGGATTGTCTTAACTTGTTTACATCAGATGCAGTTATTTTCAATTTGGTAAAATTTAAAGATTAATTTTTATTCTTCAGAAGTATCAGCTTCATCAGTGCTTTCAGCCGCTTCTTCTAATTTTTTTTGTTCAGCAATTTCTTTCTCTTTCTTTCTCTCATCTAAGGATTCTTGAATTGCCTTACACACTATATCTAGAATTTTTTCAATAGATTTTGAAGCATCATCGTTCGAAGGAATCATAAAATCAACATCATTAGGGTCAGAGTTGGTATCAACCATGGCAAAAATTGGAATTTTTAGCTTTTGAGCTTCTTGGACAGATATTTTTTCATTTAAAGTATCTACTACAAATATAGCCCCAGGAAGTCTAGTCATATCTGAGATAGAACCAAGGTTCTTTTCAAGTTTAGCTCTCTGTCTATCTACTTGTAGTTTTTCTTTTTTTGAAAGTGTTTCAAATGTACCATCAGATTTCATTCTATCAATTGCATTCATCTTCTTGACAGCTTTTCTAATTGTAACAAAATTAGTTAGCATTCCACCTGGCCATCTTTCAGTAATGTATGGCATATTAACAGAACTTGCTTTTTCAGCTACAATATCCTTAGCTTGTTTTTTAGTTGCTACAAATAGAACTTTTCTCCCAGATAATACAATTTTTTTTAGCGCATTAACAGCATCTTCAAGTTTTGCAGCTGTTTTATAAAGGTTAATAATGTGTATCCCATTTCTTTCCATGTAAATATATGGAGCCATATTAGGATTCCATTTTCTAGTTAGATGTCCAAAGTGAACACCAGCATCCAATAATTCTTTAACTTCCTTATTTGCCATATATTATCTTTTTGAGAATTGGAATTTCTTTCTAGCTTTTTTCTGTCCAAATTTCTTTCTTTCAACCATTCTAGGATCTCTAGTCATTAAGCCTTCTGCCTTTAATGTAGATTTGAATTCTTCATTAAATTCAACTAAGGCTCTTGAAATTGCAAGCCTTACAGCTTCTGCTTGACCATTTACACCGCCACCTTTAACGTTGACAGATAGATCAAATTTGTCCTTAGTATCAGTTAAGTTAAAAGGTTGTAGTATTTTATATTGAAGAGTAGCTGTGCTAAAAAAGTCAGAGTAAGATTTTTTATTAACTGTTATATTGCCTTTACCTTCTGACATGTAGACTCTCGCAACAGATGTTTTTCTTCTTCCTATTTTATGAATTACTTCCATTATATTTTACTATTAACATCAATTGGTTTTGGTTTTTGTGCTTCATGATCATGTTCAGAACCTGGAAATACTTTAAGGTTTCTGAATAAATCTGCACCTAGCTTGTTTTTTGGAAGCATTCCTTTAACTGCTTTCTCTACAAGCTTAATATTATTTTTTTTGTGAAGTTTATCAGCAGTAATGATTCTCTGACCTCCTGGATATCCAGTGTGGCTTATATATTGCTTTTGTGACCACTTGTCTCCTGATAAAGATACTTTTTCGGCATTGATTACTACAACATTATCACCACAATCAACATGGGGAGTAAAATTAGTCTTGTGTTTACCTCTTAATAGTTTAGCAACAATAGATGCTGTTCTACCTAATGGTAATTCAGAGGCATCAACAAGAACCCACTCCTTATTAACTGTCTTTCTGTTTGCCGAAATTGTCTTATAACTAGTCTTAGTCATTAATATTATTATTAATTCTTGGCGTGCAAATGTACTATTTTAATGAATTTTAAAAAAACTTTTTTCTAATTAATGTGCTTCTAACCAGTTTTTACCAAATTCTAGGTCAATTTTTAGAGGGACTTTTAGCTTAACAGCAGATTCCATAGTGGTTTTAACGATATCTTTAATCTGATCTTTTTCAGATTTATGAACATCAAATACAAGCTCATCATGAACTTGAAGAAGCATTTTTGATTTTAAAGACTGTTTTTTTAACTCAGAATTAATATTTATCATAGCAATTTTGATAATATCGGCAGCACTACCCTGAATAGGAGCGTTTATTGCATTTCTTTCAGAACTGCTTCTAAGCATATTATTTTGAGAATTGATATTCTGGAGATATCTTCTCCTACCCATTATAGTTTCAACATATCCATTGTTTCTTGCAAAATCAATTTGATCAGACATATATTTTTTTAAACCAGGATAGTTTAAGAAATAGTTATCAATCATAACTTTAGATTCAGATCTATTTAGATCAGTTTGTTGGCTAAGTCCAAATGCTGAAACTCCGTATATAATTCCAAAATTTACTGTTTTTGCATTCCCCCTTTGTTCACGTGTTACATTTTCTGGGTCAACATTGTAAATTTTAGAGGCAGTCATTGTATGAATATCTTGATTATTTACAAAAGCATCAATCATATTCTTTTCATTACTCATAGATGCGATTACTCTTAACTCAATTTGAGAATAGTCAGCTGCCATCAATATATAATCACTACCTCTAGGTATGAAAGCTCTTCTGATTTTCTGACCGTTTGCAGTTCTTATTGGAATGTTTTGCAAATTAGGGTTATTGCTAGAAAGCCTCCCTGTTGTAGTTACAGTTTGATTAAAACTACTATGGACTCTATTAGTTAAACTACTTACCTCGTTAGGTAGTGATTTTACATAAGTATTTTGAAGTTTATCAAGAGATCTCCACTCAAGAATATCCTCTATAATCTTATGATCATTAGCTAAACTTGAAAGAACTTCTTCTGAAGTAGAATATTGGCCAGTTTTAGTTTTTTTTGGCTTGCTAACTAGTTTTAACTTATCAAATAAAATTTCACCTAGTTGTTTGGGTGAATTTAGATTAAACTCTTCACCAGATTTTTTGAAGATTTCTTTTTTTAATTTTTCCAAGTCCTCTTCAAATTCTTTATCCAGTTTTTCTAGATAACTGGTATCTATTTTTATCCCTTCTGTTTCCATCTCGCTTAATACATTAATCATCGGAATCTCAATATCATAAAAAATCTTACTTAAATTATTGACTTCAATCTCTTTGTCAAAAATACTTTTCAGCTGAAGAGTGATATCTGCATCTTCACTTGCATAATCTGTAATTTTATCAATTGAAACATCCCTCATTGATATTTGATTTTTTCCTTTCTTTCCTATTAAAGATTCAATTGAAATTGGAGAATAATTTAGGTAAGATTCAGAAAGGGTATCTAGATTATGTCTCATATCTGGATTAATAAGGTAATGCGCAACCATTGTATCATATATTGGGGACGATACTTTAACATTATACTTGTGTAATACTTGTATGTCAAATTTTATGTTGTGTCCAACTTTAATAATTTCAGTAGATTCAAAAAAGGGTTTTAAAATTTCAAATGATTTTTCATGGACTGACTTATTATTTTTTATAGGTAAATAATAACCTATTCCCTTTTGCCAAGAAAATGAGATTCCAACAATATCTGTTTCCAGTGCATTTAAACCTTCTGTTTCAGTGTCAAATGCTACAATTTCCTGCTTCATCATTTTCTCTACTAATAGTTTTAACTCTTCAAATGACTCTATTCTTTGATATATTGACTTTGAATCATTTAAACTGTCTTTATTAGATTCTAAATTATAGGTTTCACTAAACAAATCTCCCTGGACAACTTCAGCACCTTTTTCTTCTAATTGGTTAGAATTAGTTCCAAAAATTTTAAAAAAAGTCTCTTTTATTCTCCTAAATTCTAGCTCATCAAAAACTTTTAAGACTATCTCTTTATCTGGATCTGACAATTTAAATTCATCTAGATTATAATCGATTGGTACATCTAAAATAATTTTTGCTAATTTCTTTGACAATACACCTAATTCTTTATTCTCAATTATCTTTTCACCAAGCTTCCCTGTTACTTCATGAGCATTTTGAAGCAAATTTTCTAAACTTCCATATTGTTTAATAAACTTTTTTGCAGTTTTATCACCAACCCCAGGAAGTCCAGGAATATTATCAACTGAGTCTCCCATCATTCCGAGATAATCAATTACTTGATCAGGCGATTCAACCTCAAATTTATCTTTAACTTCATCAACTCCCCAGATTTCCATGCTATTACCCATTCTAGCAGGTTTACATAAAAAAATATTATCCGAAACTAGTTGAGCAAAGTCCTTATCAGGAGTAACCATATAAACTTTAAAATTATTCTCTTCAGCATCTTTTGCAACAGTTCCAATAATGTCATCTGCTTCAAAACCTTCTTTTTCAAGAATTGGAATTTTCATTCCTTCTAATATTTCTTTTATATATGGAATTGCAACAAGAATTGGTTCAGGTGTTTTATCTCTGTTGCTCTTGTATTCTTCAAACATTTCAGATCGTGTTACAGATCCACCTTTATCAAATGCAACTGCTAAGTAATCTGGGTTTTGTGTTCTTATTATCTCAAATAAAGAATTCATAAAACCTAAAATAGCAGAAGTGTCAGTGCCTTTTGAATTAATTCTTGGATTTTTAATGAAAGCATAATATCCTCTATAAATTAATGCATAAGCATCCAACAAAAAAAGATTCTTCGAGTTCTCCATTAATCCATGAATATTTTATGAATATACAAAGATAAATGTTCGTTAATTCAAATCCCCCTATTTTGTAAATTTGCTAGATGGAACTAGCTCATAATCAATTTATGAAAAAAGCTCTTCAAGAGGCAAACTATGCTTTTTTTAAAGATGAAGTTCCTGTTGGGTGTGTTATTGTTCACAATAACGAAATTATTTCAAGGTCTTCAAATATGGTCGAATTATTAAATGACTCAACAGCTCATGCTGAACTAATTGCTATTACATCAGCTCAAAACAATTTAAATAGTAAGAATCTTGAAGATTGTACTCTATACACAACACTTGAGCCATGCATGATGTGTTATGGAGCTATTTATTGGTCAAAGATTAAAACTATAGTCTATGGAGCATCTGACCAAAAAAGAGGGTTTTCAAAGCACATAGTAAATGTAGATAGAGATATTAAAATTATTAAAGGAGTTTTGGAAGAAGAGTCTAAGGAATTACTAGATAGCTTTTTTAAAAAAATCAGAGATTAAAGTCACCAGCTTTCTCTCTCATTTTTTTTAAGTTTTCGTTACTAAGAGTATAGTCTTTCAGCTTCTTTCCTTTCCATCTAATTGCAAGAAATAAAGGCATGAAAATCAAAGTTCCTACTAAGACAGATATTCCAATGATTAAATCTCCTGTTTTATCACCTATTAATTCTTTTGAAAAAATTCCAACAAATACACCTATAAAAACTAAATAGGATAATATTTTAACAAAAATCTTCATTTCTATTTTTGTGATAAATCTTTTAACTGATCTTTAGTTAATTTTGATGGAGCATCAATCATTAAGTCTTTTCCACTATTATTTTTAGGGAAAGCAATAAAGTCTCTAATTACATCTTTTCCTTTAAGAACTGCAGCTAGTCTGTCAAGTCCAAAGGCAATACCTCCATGAGGTGGAGCACCATATTTCAAGGCCTCAATTAAAAAACCAAACTGACTTGTATATTCTTCCTTACTCATGCCCAATAATTCAAAAACTTTCATTTGTGTGTCAAAATCATGAATTCTAATCGAACCACCACCAATCTCATTGCCATTTAAGACTAAATCGTATGCATTTGCAATAACTTTTTCGGGCTGTTTATCTAGAATATCCAAGAATTCTGGTTTTGGTGAGGTAAAAGGGTGATGCATTGAAAAGAATCTTTTTTCTTCTTCGTCCCATTCAAATAAAGGAAAGTCAGTTACCCATAAAGGACAAATTTTTTCTTGATCAATTAAATTAAACCTATTTGCTAATTCAACTCTAAGTGAGCCTAATTGTTCAAGTGTTTTTTTGTATTCTCCAGACATAATAAAAATTATATCTCCAGGTTTTGAAGAAATTTTTTCAGAAATAATTTTTAAATCTGACTCTGAAAAAAACTTATCAAATGATGATTTAAATGAAGAGTCATTGTTGTGTTTTATCCACAATAAGCCTGAAGCTCCTATTTGAGGTCTTTTAACCCAATCCGTAATTTCATCAATTTCTTTTCTAGTAAGATCAGATTTTCCTTCAACCCTTAAACAAACAGTTATTTCATTATTATCAAAAATTTGAAAGTTTTTACCCTTTACCTCATCTGAAATGTTATTAATCAAAAGTTCATATCTCAAGTCAGGTTTATCAGTTCCGTATTTTTCTATTGCAGATTCATATGTCATTCTATCAAAAGTTGTATTGTCAGAACCTAAAAATTTTGAAAATATTCTTTTCATCAAACCTTCAAATTGTTGAAAAACATCCTCTTGATTAACAAACGACATTTCACAGTCAATTTGAGTAAATTCAGGTTGCCTATCAGCTCTTAAATCCTCATCTCTAAAACATTTTACGATTTGATAATATTTATCAATACCACCAATCATTAGAAGTTGTTTAAAGATTTGAGGAGACTGAGGAAGAGCATAATAATGATCAGGATTTAACCTACTTGGAACAATAAAATCTCTTGCACCCTCTGGAGTTGACTTAATTAAACAAGGAGTTTCAACGTCAATGAAATTGTTTTCTGATAAATAATTTCTTACTTCAAGAGATAAACTGTGTCTAAAAATTAAGTTTTCTTTTATTGGCTCTCTTCTTATATCAAGATACCTATACTTCATCCTTAATTCTTCACCTCCATCTGACTCATTTTCTATTGTAAAGGGAGGTGTTAAAGACTTGTTCAATATATTTATACTAGTAACTAAAATTTCAATTTCACCAGTATCAATATTTTCATTAATACTTTTTCTTTCAATTACTGAACCTTCAACTTCAATAACAAATTCCCTTCCAAGTTGACTGGCAGTTGTAAAAATCTCATCGTTAGATCTTTCTTTATCAAATACCAGTTGAGTTATACCATATCTATCCCTTAAATCAACCCAAATTATAAAACCCTTTTCTCTGATTTTATTTACCCAGCCAGAAAGTTTTACTGTTTGACCTAAGTTAGATTTTGTTAATTCACCGCAGTTATTAGTTCTATTCATAAATTATTATGTAAATATAACTAGATATTTTTTAGTTTAATTCTGGCAAGATGTATTATATAATACATAGATGGGACGATAATTAAAGTAAGAAAAGTTGCAAACGTTATTCCAAAAATTACGGTCCAAGCAAGAGGTCCCCAGAAAATAACATTATCTCCACCTAGGTATACATTTGGATTCCAATTTGCAAAAAGAGAGAAGAAATCAATATTTAAACCAACCGCAAGTGGAATCAATCCAAAAATAGTAGTTATAGCTGTAAGTAAAACAGGTTTAAGTCTTGCTTTACCTGCTGTTTTAACAAGTTCCATAGCTGTCATCTTATCAATTATTTCGTCTTTTGACATATTTAAATCTATTTTTTTTCTATCAAATAATAGTTGAGTATAATCTATTAACACAACGGCATTATTTACAATAATTCCAGTAAGAGAAATTATCCCAAGCATAGTCATAAGTATGCTGAATGTCAAATTAAAAATTACTATACCTAGAAATACTCCAGTAAAGCTTAATACAATTGATGCAAGAACAATAAATGGTTTTGAAATTGAGTTAAATTGAAATACAAGTAATAAAATGATTAGTGCTATACCTGTTAGAAGAGCTCCTGATAAAAATTCTTGATTTTCAGATTGCTGTTTAATTTCTCCTGTAAATTTATATTCAACACCCTGTGGCGCTTCATATCCAGACAAAGCAATTTCAGCAGTATTTACAATTTCATTTGCATTTGATCCGGCAAGTATTGATGAATATAAAGTAACTACTCTTTGAAGATCAATATGCTTGATTGCACTAAATGATGTAATATTCTTTTGATCAACAATAGATGCGATCGGAACCTCCTTTGTCTTACCAGTTGATTGGTCTCTAAAAACAATATTCTGATTAATAATAGAATTAATATCATTTTTAAATTCTTCATCAAACCTTACATTAATTTCATAATCCTCTCCTCTCAACTTATATATTCCAGCTTTGGACCCAATTATTGAATTCCTAATTGTTTGTCCAACCAGCCCAGTAGGAATTCCAAGTTCACCAGCTTTTTCTCTGTCTACATTAAATTCAAGACCGGGCTTACTCCTGCTTACATCAATCTTTAGTTGTTCTATTCCCTCAATATTCTCCTGATTTAAATAGTTCTTCATTGAAATTGCAGTTTCAATTAATTGTTCGTAATCCTCTCCGTAAATCTCAATATTTACAGGATATCCTCCTGGAGGTCCTTGGGAGTCTTTTTCTACAGAAATTGCAATTCCTGGAAACTTTTCAATTAATTCAACTTGAATTTCCTTTCTTAATTCTTCACTTGACATTCCTCTTCTAAATTTGAATTCTCGCATTGTCATTGTGATCAGAGCTTTATGAGGAATTTCACCAGTACCACCAGCATCTGTTTCAGGATTTCCAGCACCCTCTCCTACTTGAGATATAGCAGATTCAACTAAAAAGTTATAGCCATTATCGATGTACTTTGAGTTATTTACTACTTTGTAAACCTCTGACTCAATTAGCATTGAAGTTTCATTTGTTTTCTTAATATCTGTACCTTCAGGATACTCTAAATAAACTAGTATTTGTTGAGGTTCGTTGTCAGGAAAGAATTCAACTTTAGGGGGAAATATAGCCATTAGTAAAATTGAAACAAAGAATAACGAAATTGTTCCAAGCAGGAACAAATAAGGTCTAAATCCTGCAAGAGCAAATGATAAAAATTCGTTATACCTATTTTCCAATTTTACCAACAATGTATTTTGAAATTTCACAGCTGAGTTCTTAATAACATACTTGTAAGACCAGAATAAAAAACATATAAATGCAAGTAAAGATCCTATTGCTCTAGTGTCTTGAAATAATACAAAAACTATAGCAAGTCCTCCAAGGATATATGTCATTTTCATAAGGTTTGTCCTACTAATTTCTCGCTCACTTAAATCCATGAAACTCGAAACTAACATTGAGTTGAAAAAAATTGCAACTATTAATGATGATCCTAAAATAGCAGAAAGTGTAATAGGGAAGTATATCATAAATTCACCAAGTGTTCCAGGCCAAGTGCCTAGAGGTATAAATGCAGCAATAGTAGTAGCAGTAGAAACAATAATCGGAAGGGCAACTTCACCAATTCCCAATTTTGCAGCTTGAACTCTTGACATACCCTCTTTAGACATTAGTCTATATATATTCTCTACTACAACGATACCATTATCTACCAATAGGCCAAGACCCATTACTAGTCCAAACAAAACCATTCTATTTAAAGTGAATCCAAAAGCTGATAAAATTACCAATGACATGAACATGGACATCGGAATTGCAAATCCAACAAAAAGAGCATTTCTAAGACCAAGAAAAAATGTTAGAACAGTTACAACTAGAATTATTCCAAATATTAAATTATTCATTAAGTCATTAACTGAGTTAATTGTATACTCAGATTGATCATTTTGAACAACAACATCTAGGTTTTCAGGCAAAAAATTCTCTTTTGCATCTTTTATAATTTCCTGAATTGAATTTGATGCAAAAATTGCATTTTCACCACCTCTTTTAACAACCTCAAGCATAACTGTCTTTTGGTCAAATGATCTAGTAAATGAGGTTGCTTCTTTCTCTCTAAAACTTACTGATGCGACATCCTCTAGATAAACTGGACCATCATCTCTCTTGACTATAAGTCTATTTAGTTGAGAAGGATCGGATACTTCTCCGATTATTTTAACATTCCTTCTTTGTCCATCTGAAATTAAACTACCAGCTGAAATAGTAATATTTTCTTGAGAGATTGCATTTATAATATTACCAAAACTTGTTTTAGTAGCCTTCATTTTATATGGATTCACAGCAATTTCAACTTCGAAATCTTGTATACCTCGAACCTCTACAGTCTTGACTTGAGGTAGCCTCTCAATTCTCGTATCTAGATATTCTGCATATTCCTTTAGCTCTTCAACTTTATAATCACCAACTAAACTTATGTTTAATACAGGAAATCTCTCCGCTATATCAAATTCAAAAATATTTGGATCAACTTTAGCATTATTAAAGGTTGGCCAATCATCACCTACAGTTACATTATCTACTAAATCTTTAACTCTCAGTCTTGCAACTTCAGTAGGTATGTCATCATCAAATTCAATATTTATAATTGATATACCTTCACTTGATGTTGATTCAATCTCAATAAGTCCAATAACACCTTTAATTTCTTGTTCTAACGGGTCTGTTATTAACTTTTCAATTTCTTCAGCGTTGTTTCCAGGAAAAATAGTTGTTACAAAAATATTTGAGGAATTAATTTCTGGGAATAATTCTCTTGGCATAGTTTTATATGCTGTAATACCTGAGACTAAAAAAATAGTCATTAAAACATAAATAATAGTCTTATTATTTATTGCCCAGCTTGAAAGAAAAAACTCTTTATTTTTTTTATTCATCTTAATCTATAAGCTTTACTCTTTGGGAATCCTCTACACTATATGCTCCTTCTAAAACGACTATGTCTCCTAGGTCAAGACCTTCTGTAACTTCAACTTTGTCTTCACTCTTATTTCCAAGTGTGATAAATTGTTTAGAAGTTAAATAAACTCCCTCTTTGTTATCCTCAGACATTACGTATACAAAATTTTTACCAAGAGCATCTTCTCTAACAATTCTAAGTGGAATCACTATTGCATCATCTTTTTTGTAAATATTAATTTTGATTTTTGCATCAAGATTTTGCTTAATCCTATTATCAAAGTTTTCTACAGGCACTTCAATTCTAAATGTTCTGTTACTTGGATTTATAAAGTTACCTGTCTGATTAACTGATGATCTATAATCCATATTTAAAAGGGGTATTTGAACAATTGCTTCGGTACCCTCACCAATAAACGAGATATATTTTTCAGAAACGAAAGACTCGGCATAAATTATGTCAAGATTTACTAGTCTAAGAATTTGGGAAACACCAGGTATTAAGTTAGATCCAACATTAGAAATAATTTCATCTATTTCTCCATCAAATGGAGCATATATTTTTGTTTTTGAAAGTCTATCTTTCATTTGGTCAACCATTTTTTTACTCGCTTCGTAATCCGTTTTGCTTTTTAAATATTGCATTTCAGAACCAATATTATTGTCCCACAATCTTTGAGTTCTTTCAAAATTCTCTTTAGCAAACTCTGCCTGGATAACCATCTGTTCATATTGTTCATTAAGCCCTGAATCATTGATTTCTGCTAAAAGTTGTCCTTTTTTTACTTTTTGGCCTTCACTTACAAAAACTTTTTCTAGTGTACCTTGAAATTCTGGAAGTATTAAAACATTCTTTCTAGTTTTTAGGTTTGCTTGTGCCTCAATGTAAGTATTAAAAATAGTTTGTTGAATCTCATATTTTGAAACAAGCGTAAGTCTTTCATTTTCATCTAACAATGAGATTCCATCGTTTATTTCGTTGAGTTCAACCTTCATTGTATTCATTGCATCAACATATTCTTTTTTTCTTTTTTTAAGTTCTTCTAGATCTCCTGATTCAATTAATGACTCAATCGATGCATTTCTAGAAGAGTTACATCCACTTATTATTATGATTAGTAAAAGGGTATAAATTTTATTCATGATTAATTGTTGTATAATGTTTCTAATTCTGTTTTAACTGAGATAATTTCTAAAACTGAATTCAAATACTTTTGTTGAGAATCCAATAATTGAAGCTGAGCCTGTCTAAGTTCAAAAGATGTTACTAAGCCTTCAAAGAACTTTATTGAGTTCTTCTCTTCAATCGACATTGATAATCTCATATTTTTTTCATTAACATTAAGAGATTGAACAGCTAGCTGATAATCGTTTAATTTTTGTTGGACCTCTGCACGTGTTTTCTCTTTTTGTTCTTCGAGATTTGTTGCTGCCTGATCCATTGCAATTTTAGCTTTTTGAGATGAGACATTTAACTTATTGGCATTGGTAAGCGGAAGTTCAAACTTTACTCCAAAAACTGATGATCCAAACCAATTCTGCGCTTTGTTAGTGAAATCAAATTCATTGTTATATCCTGTGTAGGTCCCACTTATAAATCCAGAAAGTTTTGGGAGTTGCTTTGACTTTTCTAATCTATACTCTATTCTTTTAGTATCAAATAAATTTTGAGAAATCTTTACATCAATATTTTGATCCTCGCTAAAACTATCTATTGAACTCGAGAAAATTATATTCTCAGCAATAAAGTCGTTAATTGAAGTAGTAAGTATTAGATTATCTTCAAGATTGATGCCTAAAATCAATTTTAATAAATTGAGCTGGTTTTCCTGTGTTTTTTTTGTTTGAAGAAGTGAAAGCTCAGCTTGGGCAAGAGTTATTTTAATCTGCTCAACATTTTCAATTTCCTCAAATCCATTTTCATAAAGCTCAGTTACTTCGAATAAATCTTTTTTAAAATTTTCTAAATTATCCTCTAGAAGTGCTATCCCTTCATTAAGTGTAACTACTAGGCTGTAAAGTTTTACAATAGACTCTCTTACTTGCAGAAAAGTCTTTTCATAAAAGTTTTCAGAACCAGATAAATAAATCTGACTATACTCAAGTCCAACAAGCCATGAGCCATCAAAAAGCAGTTGTTCCATTCTGACTGAACCAATTGCAGACTGCTCAGTTCCAAATTGAATCTCTGAGAAATCTCCTTTGTTACCCCCAAAAAATTCAGCTGGTATAAGTGATGTTTGGAGTTCAAGATTATTTAAATAATTTAATTCTAATGAAACATTTGGCAACCCAATTGCGATAGTTTTCCACCTTTCCTTAAATGCCATTTGAATCTCTCTTTCAGCGTTTCTTAAATTTCTATTATTTTCAATACCGTATTCTACTGCCTCATCTAAACTTAAACTTAGTATGTCATCTTGAGCCAATACTGTTGAGCTAAAAAATATTATTAATAATAATTTTCTCATTTTTTTATCATTTGAATTATCCAAGCTGGAATTAATTTTTTTCTTTCAGTCATCATTATGTTAAAATCCTTTTTGGAGAGATTTTCAATCTTCATAATTATTGGACTACACATAAACGGAAAAACAATTACACTTAAAACATTAGTTACAAAATGAATGGGATCAACCTTTCTGTAAATACCTTTTTTTACACCCTCTTGATATTGAGCTACAAAGTTTGATTTCATTATCATTTTTGTTGTGGGCATTTTTAAGAAAGATGTAGGATTATTTTTTAATTCATTTAGAACAAAAGTTGGAAGTAAAGGCTCAGCAATAATCATATCAATATATTTTTCAGAACACAATTTTAGTTTTTGTTCGAGTGAAGTCTTCTCGTCATTATAGACTTCAACCATTTTACTAAGAAATTCATATAAGGTCTCAAACATTATTATTTCGAATAGCCTTCTTTTACTCCTGAAATAATAATTTAACATTGCAAGATTGATATCTGATTCTCGAGCAATATCTCTAGTTGTAGTTGCGCTATAACCTTTTTTTAAAAAAAGTGATTTAGCAGCATCTTTAATTTTAATTTCCGTATTTGAGTAATTATTGTCCACAATATTATTGGAGCACAAAATAAACTTAATCATATGAATTAAACAAATGATTAATAAAAAATTAACAATTAATTAAATAGTATATTTATTGTTGTATTTCATTAATGAAAGATTTAATTACAAATTTTGAGAGTTTTCTAAAATCAGAATTGCTTTATTCTGATCCAAAAAATCTTTATCAGCCAGTTAAATATATTCTTGAATCTGGAGGTAAAAGACTAAGGCCTCTAATAACAATGAGTATTTCTGATATTTTATCAAATGATTCAAAAAAAGCCTTACCCGCATCTGCTTCTCTTGAGATATTTCACAATTTTACTTTGGCCCATGACGATATAATGGATAACTCATTAATGCGAAGGGGTAAAGAAACTATCCACTCAAAATGGGATATAAATACAGGAATTTTATCAGGAGATGTAATGCTAATAATATCTTATGAGTTTCTAAAAAAATATGATGACTTAACGTATTTAGAATTATCTAAACAGCTTATAGAGACTTCAAGACTTTTGTGTGAGGGTCAGCAATATGATATTGATTTTTCTAATCAAAATATTGTAGATGAAGAAAAATATTTTGAGATGATTCAAAATAAAACAGCTGAACTAATTGCTTGTGCTTATAAATTTGGAGGTATCGTTTCAAATACAAAAGATGAAAACAAGCAAATATTGTATGAAATAGGATTAAATCTTGGAATTGCATTTCAGTTAGAGGATGATTTGCTCGACTGCTTTGGCGATGAAAAAAAATTTGGAAAAAGAATTGGAGGAGATATTATTGAAAAAAAGAAGACATTACTTTACATATATACAATTAAAAATTTAAGTAAAAACCAAAGAGAAGAATTTGAAAAGGTATTTTACTCTGATGAGTTAAGTGAAGAGTTAAAGATTAGTAAAATTAAAACTTTCTATGAAGATTCTGGATCTGTCGACTATCTAAAGCAAAAAGTAAAAGAATATTCAAATAAAGCTTCTAAAAATATAAGTCAACTAGAGGTTGATACAAACAAAAAGGATCAGATACTTAATTTTTCAAGAAATCTTTTAGATAGACAGATTTAACCCTTTTTATCAGAGACTTTACAAAAGTCATAATATTTACTGATACAAAAATTCTAATCTCTTCAAAAATATTTGTTTTCTCACCAAGAAATTTAAAAAGTAATAGCGGGTCATTATTTCTAAATAGATCAGAAAAAACCCGACTTCCTTTTCCTTTTGAATCAACTAGAACATCTAAAAATAAAACATCATAATACCAAAATCTATTCTTAAATCTTAGTTTTGATAACGGCTTATCTTCTTTAATATATTTAAGAATCATATCAATTTTTTCAATTGAGTTTTTAATAGTATATCCAGTGCTTGGTTTTGTCCAACCACCAGAAGTTCCAATTCTGATAAAACTATCTGTATTTGCATTAAAAAAAGGATAACAAGTCATAGGAATTACTCCCTTTTCTCTTTCCGTTATTTTATATTTTTTAATACCCTCTCTATCAAGATACTTTTTTATCTCTTTTTCATAATCTGAATTCTTCATGACTTCACCACCAAAAAAAGTATACTCGAATAGAGCACTTTTTTTAGAAAAAGGTAATACATACATAAACCTAATTTCTTGGTGCTGGTCAATACTAAAATCCATAAATCTTATTTTATCTTCATCAAAAAAATCTTCATGGGTTTCAATGGTCCATCCAAGAAAGTGCTGCTTAATAAGTGGGTATTTCTTGAATTCAAATTCTTCAGGATTATAAATACTTGAAAAAGCAATTGAACATTGAAAATTTCCTTTATCTGTTTCAATATGGTTTATGCCAGATTCCTTAATAATATTCTCAACACTTGCATTTAAATAAGTAAAATTGGAAGCTTTTTCAATCTTTCTTTTCATAAATGAATAGAATTTATCAGATCTAACCATTTTATATTTATATGGTTTAAGACTAAAAGAGCTACTAAATTCCATGTCTTTAAATTCAGCCTTGCCCCATGATTTGAAAACTATTTTATCTAGAATGTTTTTTTGATTATCCCAAAAACTAAATGTTCTATCATTCTCAATTTTAATTTCTTTTTCAATAACTAAAACTTTTTTATTATCGAAAAAACTATCTGAAATTAATGAATGAGAAAGAAGGAGACCTGTAGCTCCACCTCCACAAATTATATAGTCATATTTTTCATCAATTTTCATTGGTAATGGTAGTTGTTATATTTACTTTTGCGGATAAATAGAGTAGACAATATACAAATATGGATCAAATTATTGAATATTTCTCAAACCTAGACCCTGTATTGGGGGCATTATACGCAACCTTATTTACTTGGGGTGTGACAGCACTTGGAGCCTCTTCTGTATTCCTCTTTAAGTCTATGAGTAGAATGGCTTTAGATGGTATGCTTGGTTTTACTGGTGGTGTAATGGTTGCAGCTAGTTTTTGGAGTCTCTTGTCTCCTGCAATTGAAATGAGTGCCGGTGAAGGTTTTGTTAAGGTTATGCCATCCGCAATTGGATTTGGTTTAGGAGCGTTATTCATATTTGCCATTGATAAAGTTTTACCTCATTTACATATAAATTTTAAAGAAGAGGACGCAGAGGGTATAAAAACTCCATGGAGAAGAACAACTCTTCTAACTTTAGCAATTACATTACATAATATTCCAGAAGGTCTTGCTGTAGGTGTTTTATTTGGTGGAGTTGCAGCAGGAATCCCTGAGGCATCTGTTGCAGGTGCCGTTGTACTTGCTTTTGGAATTGGACTCCAAAACTTTCCAGAAGGAATAGCAGTAGCAATGCCACTAAGAAGGTCGGGTATAAGCAGATTTAAAAGCTTTTGGTATGGTCAGCTTTCTGCTATTGTAGAGCCAATAGCTGCTGTTATTGGTGCGCTTGCAGTTACTTTCTTTACACCCATTTTACCTTACGCATTGGCTTTTGCTGCAGGAGCTATGATATTTGTTGTAGTAGAAGAGGTAATACCAGAAACTCAGCTTGATAAATATACAGATATAGCAACCTTAGGTTTTATAGGTGGATTTATAATTATGATGATGCTAGATGTAGCACTTGGTTAATTATCTTCTCTAAATGAATCCCAACCTGAGCTACTAAGATTTATTTTTTGACCCAAGCTTGTGATCATACAATTATCATTTTTCTTATTTAAACTTGAACCGATAATTGTTAAGTAATCAGAGCTTTCAATTTTCTTTTTAAATCTTTTAGGAACGGTAAATAATAATTCATAATCTTCTCCACCATTTAGAGCCGCAATTGTTGGGCTAATCTGAAACTCTTTACATACTTTTTTGGTTTCCTCTGAAATAGGTAATTTATCTTCATAAATATGAAAAGATAATCCTGAATTGTCTGAAAGATGATTAATTTCTGACGAAAGACCATCACTAATATCTATCATTGAGGTGGGATTTATATTTAGTTCTTTTAAGTGATTAATAATATCTACTCTTGCTTCTGGCTTTAGTTGTCTTTCAATACAATAACTATAGTTAGAAAGATCTGGTTGAGATTTAGGATTAACCTCAAAAACTTTTTTCTCTCTTTCAAGTACTTGAAGACCCATATATGCAGATCCGAGGTCACCTGAAACTACAAGTAAATCCTCTTCCTTTGACCCTCTTCTCAATGTAAACTTATTACTTTCTGTACTTCCAATACATGTGACTGATATCATCAGTCCTTTATTAGAAGAAGTTGTGTCACCACCAATTAAGTCAACTCCATAAAATGAACATGCAAGTTTAATTCCTTCGTAGAGCTCCTCTAAGGCTTCAATTTTAAATCTATTTGATACAGCAATCGAAACTAATACCTGTGAGGGTTTTACACTCATCGAAATTACATCAGAGATATTTACTACAACACTTTTGTACCCAAGATGTTTTAAAGGAACATAAGATAAATCAAAATGAACACCCTCAACCAAAATATCTTGAGATATAGCTAGGTTGGTTTTATCAAAACTTAAAATTGCTGCATCATCACCAATATCGACTTTTGTAGAACTATTTTTTTTCTTAAAAGATTTTGTTATTCTTTTAATTAGTTCTTTTTCACTAATATTTTTAAGATTATTTGAAATATCTTTTTCTGAATCATCCATTGTTCAAAATTAACTTAATTGAACCATTTATTTTATTTATAAATCATAACATAATTATGGATTTATTAACACTTAGAAATATTCCATAAACCCTGATTTAATTGTATATTTGCCAAAAGTTATCAAGGATTTTTTTTATGGCATATACTGAAGAAGAATTAAAAAAACAGCTTGAAACCAAAGAGTATGAATATGGTTTTTATACAGAGATAGACTCTGAGACATTCCCTGTTGGTTTAAATGAAGAAATTGTAAAAGCAATTTCAAAGAAAAAAAATGAGCCAAAATGGATGACTGATTGGAGATTGGATGCATACTCTACATGGAAATCTATGGAAGAACCCAATTGGTCAAATCTAAAGTATGCAAAACCTAACTTCCAAGATATTTCATATTACTCAGCACCAAAAAAGAAACCAGATTTAAAATCACTTGACGAAGTTGATCCTGAGCTTTTAAAGACATTCGATAAACTAGGAATATCTATTGACGAACAAAAAAGACTTAGTGGTGTTGCGATGGACGTTGTTGTTGATTCTGTTTCGGTAGCTACCACTTTCAAGGATACACTTGAAGAGAAAGGAATTATATTTTGCTCAATATCTGAAGCTATTCAAAACCACCCTGAGTTAGTAAGAAAATATATTGGAACAGTGGTTCCAAAAAAAGATAACTATTACGCTGCATTGAATTCTGCGGTTTTCTCTGATGGCTCTTTTTGTTACATTCCTAAGGGTGTTAAATGCCCAATGGAATTATCAACTTACTTTAGAATAAATCAAGCAGGTACTGGACAATTTGAGAGAACACTAGTAATAGCTGACAAATCAAGCTACGTTAGTTATCTTGAAGGCTGTACTGCTCCTTCAAGAGATGAAAATCAACTTCATGCTGCTGTTGTTGAGTTAATTGCTCTAGATGATGCAGAGATTAAATATTCAACTGTTCAAAATTGGTTTCCTGGAGATAAAAAAGGAAAAGGAGGAGTCTATAATTTTGTTACAAAAAGAGGGATATGTCACGAAAGGTCAAAGATATCTTGGACTCAGGTTGAAACTGGTTCTGCTGTTACATGGAAATATCCATCTTGTATTTTAAAAGGTAATAATTCCATTGGTGAGTTTTACTCTATTGCTGTTACAAACAATTTCCAACAAGCAGATACAGGAACTAAAATGATACACATAGGGAAGAATACCAAAAGTACTATTATTTCTAAAGGTATCTCAGCTGGAAAATCTCAGAACAGCTATCGAGGACTCGTACAAATTTCACCTCTTGCTAAAAATGCACGAAACTTCTCTCAGTGTGATTCATTATTAATGGGAAATAAATGTGGAGCTCACACATTCCCATACATTGAAGTTCAAAATAAAACTGCCCAAATTGAGCATGAAGCTACAACTAGTAAAATTGGTGAGGACCAAATATTCTATTGTAATCAAAGGGGTATTGACACAGAAAAAGCTATTGCACTAATAGTTAACGGCTTTAGTAAAGAAGTTCTAAATAAATTACCTATGGAATTTGCTGTTGAAGCACAAAAATTATTGGAAATCTCTCTTGAGGGATCAGTTGGATAAAATTAAGATATGTTAGAAATAAATAATTTACATTGTAAAATAGAAGGTAGATCAATTTTAAAGGGAATAAACCTGAAAATTAATAAAGGTGAAATTCATGCAATTATGGGTCCCAATGGTTCAGGTAAAAGTACACTTGCAAATGTTATCTCAGGTCATGAAGATTATGAAATCACAAAAGGAAATATCTTCTTTAAAGATCAAGAAATTAATGAATTTAGTCCGGAGGAGAGAGCACATGAAGGAGTATTTATGTCATTTCAATATCCTGTAGAGATTCCAGGAGTTACAGTAACTAATTTTATTAAGACTGCTATAAATGAATCTAGGAAATCAAAAGGTTTAGACGAAATGCCTTCTAGTGAAATGCTTAAAAAGATAAGAGAAAAAGCAGCCTTACTAGAAATAGATTCAAATTTTTTATCAAGATCTCTGAATGAAGGTTTCTCTGGAGGTGAAAAGAAAAGAAATGAAATTTTTCAAATGGCAATGATGGAACCTGAATTAGCTGTTCTTGATGAAACTGATTCCGGTTTAGATATTGATGCACTAAAGATAGTTGCAAATGGAGTTATTAAGTGCAGTAATGATAATAATTCTGTCTTAGTAATTACTCATTACCAAAGGCTACTTGACTATATCGTCCCAGATTATGTCCATATAGTAATGGATGGTAAAGTGGTTAAGTCCGGAGATAAAGACCTAGCAAAAAAAATTGAAGAAATAGGTTACGATTGGTTAAAAAATGCAAAGTCATAATATGAACTTTCAAGAAAAATTATTGGATTCTTTTATTGCTTTTGAACAAGATGTTGATTTGTTAAATCCAATTCACAAGGACAGAAAGGATGCATTAAAGAGATTTGAAGAGTTAGGTTTTCCATCAAAAAAAGATGAATCTTGGAAATATACATCTTTAAAATCTTTAGTTCAAAAAGACTACAGTCTATATGCAAAATCTGAAACCAATGTTGAATTAAAAGATGTAAAAAAATATCTGCTTAATGATATTGACTCATTTAAAATTGTATTTATAGATGGGGTTTACAGTCCATTCCTTTCAAAAACTACTCATGATGGTAAGGACATATGTGTTCTTTCAGCTGCATTGTCAAAAGACAAGTACAAGAAAAGGATTAAGAAATATTTTAATAAAGTAGTTCCAAGTTCTGAAAGTTTAGCATCATTAAACACCTCTTACACAAAAGAAGGTGCGTACATCTATATTCCGGAAGGTATCTGTCCTGAAGATCCAGTGCAAATAATGCATTTTTCAACAGGAAACCAAAATTCAATTTGGCTACAACCTAGAAATCTAATAATTGCTGATAAAGGATCTAAAATTGAAGTAATTGAAAGACATCAAAGTCTCAAAGACCACTCAGTTGTTACTAACAGTCTAACTGAAATTTACGCTGAAAAAAATGCTTTTGTAGACTATTACAAAATTCAAAATGATTTAAATACATCAAGCCTAATTGATAATACATTTATAAGTCAGGAAAGAGACAGTAATGTTAGTGTTCACACATTTTCTTTTGGCGGTAAACTAACAAGAAATAATCTTAATTTTTATCACAAAGGTGAAAATATTCAATCTACCTTAAAAGGGATTACAATTTTAGAGGCAAATCAGCATGTTGATCATAATACACTTGTAAATCATGCGCAACCTAACTGTGAGAGTCATCAGGATTATAAAGGAATTTTTTCAGATAGATCAGTAGGTGTATTTAACGGCAAAATTATTGTAGATAAAATTGCACAAAAAACTAATGCTTTTCAGCAGAATAACAATATTTTGATTGATAACAAATCTAAAGTTAATACTAAACCTCAACTTGAAATTTTTGCCGATGATGTAAAATGTTCCCATGGTTGTACAGTAGGACAACTTGATAAGGAAGCACTTTTCTATTTGAAAACAAGAGGAATCCCAGAAAAAGAGGCTAAAGCACTTCTTACCTATGCCTTTGCAAATAATGTATTAGAAAGTGTTAACATTCCTAATTTAAAAAGAAGAATAAATTCACTAATTGCCAATAAACTAGGAGTAAATCTTGGTTTTGACCTATAAATGTTTGATGTATACAAAATAAGAGAAGATTTTCCCATACTAGATCGAAAAGTAAATAATACTGATCTTGTATATTTCGATAATGCTGCAACTTCTCAAACTCCAATACAAGTCATAGATGCGATTTCGGATTACTATAAAAAATTCAATTCAAATATTCATAGAGGCCTACATTCACTTAGTGCTGATGCTACAAGCCAGTATGAAGAATCAAGAACAAAAGTTCGAAAAGCATTTTGGAGTCTCTGAAAATCATGAAATAATTTTTACTTCTGGAACAACACATGGAATTAATATTGTTTCCTCTGGTTTACAAAGTATTTTGACACAAGACGACGAAATAATTATCTCTGCAATGGAGCATCACTCCAACATAGTTCCTTGGCAGATGCTTTGTGAGAAAACTGGTGCGACTATGAAAGTTATTCCAATTAAAAATGATGGAACTTTAGATATTGATGAATATAAATCAATGCTTAACCCAAAAGTTAAATTTGTTTTTGTTAATCATGTATCTAATACCCTTGGGACTATAAATCCAATAGAACTTATAATTGAGTTAGCTCATAAGAACAATTCACAAGTATTAATTGATGGAGCTCAAGGTGCAGCACATTTAAAAATCAATCTCAATGAATTAAATGTGGACTATTACGTTGCTTCAGCACATAAATTATGTGGTCCTACTGGCGTTGGCTTTCTATATGGAAAATCAGAACTTTTAAACTCACTTCCTGCTTATCAAGGTGGAGGTGAAATGATTTCAAATGTAACTTTTGAAAAAACTGAATATGCTGATCTACCTCATAAATTTGAAGCAGGAACACCTAATATAGCAGGAGTAATAGCTTTTGGAGTTGCACTTGATTATATGAATTCAATAGGATTTGATAATATCGAAAACCATGAAAAAGAACTTCTAGATTATGCAACCGAAAATCTAAAAAAAATTGATGGTATAAAAATCTACGGTGATAACAATCAAAAAATATCTGTCATATCATTTAACATTGGTGATCATCATCCATCTGATATTGGTTCAATTCTTGATCAGTTTGGAATCGCTGTAAGAACAGGACAGCATTGTACTCAGCCAATAATGGATTTCTACAAAATACCAGGTACTGTTCGAGCATCTTTCTCTTTTTATAATACAAAAAGCGAAATTGATTTATTCATCGACGCTTTGATAAAAGCATCTAAAATGTTGGGATAATTCATTAATTTTAAATGTGCAAACAATACAGCAGATACAAAATGAAATTATTGATGAATTTGATTTTTTTGAGGATTGGTCCGAAAAATATCAATACTTAATTGATTTAGGAAAAAATCTTCCCAATTTTGATAACAAGTCAAGAATAGATTCAAATCTAATTAAAGGATGTCAAAGTAAAGTTTGGTTAAATTCATCGTTTAAGAATAACATAGTTATATTTGAAGCTGATAGTGACGCTATTATATCAAAAGGAATTATATCTCTTTTAATTAGGGTCTTCTCCGGTCATAGACCAGAAGATATTTTAGAAGCAAAAATTGATTTTATTGAAAAAATTGGATTAAATACTCATCTATCACAAACCAGAGCAAATGGTTTACTAGCTATGATAAAACAAATTAAAATATATGCCTTAGCATATCAATCTAAAAAGTAGAATATGTCAAAAAATAAAATGAATTCACAAGATCTAGGCGAAAAAATTGTAAAAGAATTGAAATCAATTTTTGATCCTGAAATTCCAGTTGATATTTATGAGCTAGGATTAATTTATGATGTTTTTGTAAACGAAGACAATGAAGTTAAAATCCTAATGACTTTAACTACACCAAACTGTCCAGTTGCAGAAACCTTGCCCCAAGAAGTTGAAGAGAAAATTAAGTCTATTGATGAGGTTAAAACAGCCGAAGTTGAGATCACCTTTGATCCGCCATGGACTAAAGATTTAATGAGTGAGGAAGCAAAACTAGAACTAGGATTTTTGTAGAAATTAATGAAAAACAATTTATTCATTTTCTTTCTTGCTTTAAGCGTAAACCTTTATTCACAAGAATCAACACCCAAAGATTCACTATGGACGACAAAAGGAAATGTTGCTGTATTATTAAATCAAACTGGATTTAGTGATTGGGTTGGAGGTGGAACAAATAATTTTTCCGGAACTATAAAATTTGATTATGAATGGGAATATACAAACCTTGGTTGGAATTGGTTAACTAATTTTGAGTCAGCATACGGTTTAGCAAAGTTTAAAAATGCACCATTTGCAAGAAAAATTGATGATAGGGTATTAATCCAGTCAATTATTGGTAAAGAGTTCTCAAAGAATTTATCTTTCTCTGCATTTTTTAATTTTACATCGCAAATAGGTAAAGGCTATAAATACAAAAAGGACTCTGAGAACAATGAAATAAGAGAATTAACAACTCAAGCTTTATCACCAGCATACTTTCAAATAGGATCTGGTTTTCTATGGAAGAAAAGTGAAAAGCTATGGCTTAATTATTCTCCAATTGCATCAAGATTAATTTTAGTTAGCAAGAGATTTACTGAGAACTTAACCGGTAATGAAAAATATTTTGGTGTTGATAAAAATAAATCATCACGTTATGAATTAGGGGCAAACTTGACATTTCATTCCGAAGGCTCAATTTTTGAAAATGTTAATTACAGACAAGATCTAAAGCTTTTCTCAAATTATTTAGAAGATGCCTCAAATATTGACCTTGATTATCTTGTTCAAATTGATTTTGATATTAACCCACTGTTATCTACACAATTAATTTTTCAATTAATATATGATGATAATGCAATATCTAGACTACAGGTTAGAGAAGTATTTGGAGTAGGAGCTCAACTAAAATTAAATTAGTTTGACTTCTAAACTAAACATTTTAATTATTACTTACTATTGGCCACCATCAGGTGGATCAGGTGTTCAGAGATGGATGTATTTTTCAAAGTATTTAAAAGAAATGGGGCATAATCCTATTGTTATTACAGTAGATGAAAAATATGCATCATACAATCAAAAGGATTACTCTCTATTAAAAGAAATAGATAATATTGAAACATACAAAACAAAAAGTTTTGATCTTCTAAAACTATACTCATTTATAAAATCTGGAAATACAACAAAAAGTATACCTCAATCATATATTCCAAATAAGTCATTCTTTGATAAGTTTACATCATTTTTAAGACTTAATTTTTTCATTCCTGATTCAAGAGTTGGCTGGAATCAATATGCATATAAAAAAGCTATTAATATAATTCGAAATAAAAACATTGATTGTCTAATAACAACTGGTCCCCCTCATTCAACTCACTTAATAGGACTAAAAATTCATAATAAATATAAACTTAAATGGATAGTTGATTTAAGAGATCCGTGGACTGAAATATTTTATTTAAAAAATAGATTTAGATTTAATTTTTCAAGACAAAAGAACAAAAAACTTGAATCAGAAGTTTTAGAAAATTCTGATGCAATTATTACTACAGTTGGAGAGAAATATCATAAAATTTTATCTGATAAAGTGTCTAATAAAGGAAAAATTTTTAAGATTTATAATGGGTTTGATAAATCAGTTTATGAGAAAATTAGTATTGATAAAACAAATCAGTTTAATATTGTTTTTACAGGTGTTTTATCAAAAAATCATAATTATAAAGTCTTTAGAGATGCAATTGAAGTATTAAGTCCAAAAAAAAATGGGCTTAGGATAAAGTTAATTTTAGCTGGCAAAATTGATATGGATTTAAAAAATATTTTTTCTAAAAATATTGAAATAGATTACAAAGGATATGTAAATCATGAAGCAGCAATTAGGTTAATAAAATCATCCCATTTACTTGTTAATTTTATGTATGAAAATACTGAGGAAACAGATATGTTGTCAGGAAAACTTATAGAGTATATTGCAAGTGGAACACCAATTATTAATTTTTCAAACTCAGGGAAGGAGTCTGAAAATGTTTTAAAGCTTTCAAAAAAGTCATTTAATGCAGATTCTTCTTCTGAAAAGAAAGTTGTAAAATTTATTAATGATGAATATAATGACTGGATAGCAGGAGATTACAAAAAGAGCGCTATAGATAACATTGACTATTTATCAAGAGAGAGTCTAACAAAGAAACTACTTGACATAATTAATAAAATTAACTCTTAGAATTTAAAAAACTGATTACTTCCTTTGGTACAAGATGATCTATTTTCTGGTCTTCTTTCAATAGGTATCTAATATGGCTACTTGAAATTTTAATTTTTGGTGCATCAACTAATTTTATGTTACTATTTTTTAATATTTCATCAGGAATTTTATGTTCAGTATCTCTAGGGTAAACATAAACTTCAGCAATTTCTATAATTTCTTCATAATCTTTCCATTTATTAAATCCTACTAAGTTATCCTCTCCAATTAAAAGGATAAGGTTATTGTATTCATGTCTTTTCTTAAACTCCTTTAATGTGTCAATTGTGAAATTAGGCCTAGACATTTTAAATTCAATATCAGAAACCTTTACATTTTTGAAGTTTTTAAAAACAGTTTTAGCTAGTTCAAGTCTTTCAATATCATTAATAAAAGTATCCTCAATTTTAAATGGACTTTGAGGGCTAATCACTACAAGGACTTGATCTAATTCTGGCAGTTCTGAAAAATATTTTGCTAATGTAACATGACCATTATGAATTGGGTTGAAAGTTCCAAGATACAAACCTACATTACTCATTCTCTATAAATTCATTTACAAGATTTGATGCTATTTTTTTTGATTCATCAAGATCATTATTAATTATGATTTTATCAAATTTTGATGCATAATCTAGCTCTAATTCAGCTTTGTTAATCCTTCTATTAATTTCATCATTTGAAATATCTCCTCTTGAAACTAATCTTTTCTTTAAAGTATCAATACTTGGTGGCATAACAAAAATAGATAATGTATTATCCGGATACATTTTTTTAATATTAAAACCTCCTACAACATCAATGTCAAAAAGTGCTATTTCATTATTTGCCCATATATTTTCAACTTCAGATTTAAGAGTTCCATAATGAACACCTCCATAAACTTCTTCAAATTCAATAAACTCATTGTTCTCAATTTTTTTTTTGAACTCGCTATTTGATAAAAAGTGATAATCAATCCCATCTTTTTCGTTCCCTCTAGGTGATCTGGATGTAGCAGATATTGAAAAATTTGTATTACTAAATTGAGATAAAATATGTTTCACAAGCGTAGTTTTTCCTGCTCCTGATGGAGCTGAAAAAACAATAAGCTTATTTCTTTTCATCTATAGTACGTTATATGGATAATATTTTGGAATTATAGATATTAATATAATTTTCGAATTTTGATATTTCTAAACCTTACGTCACTTCCGTGGTCTTGAAGACCAATTTTACCAGATTTAAAAGCACCAAAAGCTAAAAATTCTTCGTTAGATCCAGCCTTTTTTGTGTAGTATTCTTTATACCTAAACTTAGACTTTGATACAAGATTATCCCATTCAGGACCAGACAAAGGAAATGAAAAAGCAAATTGACCATTTAATTTTACTGTACCTATATTATTCTTATGATCGATTGTTAAAATTAAATGATTCCACTCTCCGTGATTCTTTACTTGAAGGGCTTTGTTTTCTGTGCTAACTAAATCATATAAAGATGGACTTTTATGAAGTTTAGTTGAGGTTAAGAAATTTTTATTGTCTAACACTTGTATTTCAGGGCCAGTCTTAAATGCTTCGTCGAACTCAGGGAGTTCTTGAACACCATAAAATATTCCACTATTCCCACCCTTTGATATGTTCCATTCAATGGATAGTTCAAAATTTGAATATTCATTATCAGTGACAATGTCCTGTTTGCTATCTCTGTTATTTGTAAAAATAAGTTCACCATTACTAATTGACCATTGACTACCTACAGACTCACCATTATATTGGTGCCATCCATTAAAAGACTTTCCGTCAAATATATACGTCCATTCACTATTCTGAGAAAAACAAAAACTTGAAATTAATATAAGAGTTGTAATGAATATTTTTTTCATGACTATAAACCTAATATATTTTTTAAATCTTCTTCATTAGTATCACCACCAGCAAAATCATCAAATTTTTTGTTGGTACAATTTATAATTAAGTCATTTATAAATTTTGAACCTTCTATGGCTCCTTGTTCAGGACTTTTGATACAACATTCCCATTCCATTACTGCCCAAACATCACATCCGTATTGTGTTAGTTTTGAAAATATGGTTTTAAAGTCAATCTGCCCATCTCCCAAGGATCTATACCTACCTGCTCTATCAGCCCAATCTAAATATCCACCAAATGCTCCTTTTTTACCTGTTGGATTAAATTCAGCATCTTTAACGTGAAATGATTTTATAAATTCATGATAATGGTCAATATATGTTATATAGTCAAGTTGTTGAAGAATAAAATGACTTGGGTCATATAGTATGTTTACTCTCTTGTGATTTTTAGTTGCTTTAAGAAATCTTTCAAAAGTAATTCCATCATGAAGATCTTCTCCAGGATGAATTTCATAACAAACATCTACTCCATTCTCATCAAAAACATCTAGAATTGGAAGCCATCTTTTAGCAAGCTCTTCAAATCCCATTTCAACTAATCCTTTTGGAGCCTGGGGCCAAGGATGCCAAGTATGCCACAATAATGCACCTGAAAAAGTAGCATGTGCTTTTAAGCCAAGTCTTCTACTAGCAACTGCTGCCTTTTTCACAGTGTCAATTGCCCACTTGGTTCTTTCTTTTGGATTCTTCTTTAGTTTATCAGGTGCAAAATTATCAAACATTAGATCATATGCAGGATGAACTGCTACTAATTGACCTTGAAGATGGGTTGATAATTCTGTAATTTCTAATCCATAAGACTTTACCTTACCAAGAAGTTCATCACAATAATCCTGACTCTCAGCAGCTTTATCTAAATCAATTAAAAAACTCTCCCATGTTGGTATTTGAATTCCTTTATATCCAAGATCAGCAGCCCATTTACACATCCCTTCAAGAGAATTAAACGGAGCTTTTTTATCTACAAACTGAGCTAAGAAAACTGCAGGACCTTTTATTGTTTTCATTATAAAATCAATTTAATTTTACCCAAATGTTACCTTTTTTATGAGATTCAACAGCTTTCTCAATAAACATCATACCTCTTAAGCCATCATTTAAAGAAGGGTATTCACCATCAAATTCTATTGTCCCATTTATCTCTCTAGCAACTCCATTATAAATATTTGCCATTGAATCAAACATTCCTTCAGGGTGACCTGGAGGTAATTTAGTTGATATTTTAGCAAAATTAGAATTGTAATCATGTCCTGGCTTTAATATTTTTAATGGGTCTGACTCACTTAATTGATATAAATAATTTGGGTTTTGTTGTTCCCATTTTAAGCCTCCCTTTTTGCCATAAATTGCAACGGTAAAATTATTCTCCTCTCCAGTTGCTATTTGACTAGCCCTAATAACACCTTTAATTTTATCCGAGAATCTAATTAATATTGTGCCATCTACATCCATGATATTATCATCATAAACGTAGTTTAAATCAGATAGAAGTTCTTCCACTTCCATCCCTGTTACATATTCTAGCATATCAAATGCATGTGTTCCTATGTCTCCAATACAACAACTAATTCCTGACTTATCAGGTTGAAGTCTCCAGGTTTCAGAACGTCTTTTGGAATCATGAATGATTGGGTTTATCCAGCCTTGATAATATTGAAGATCAACACGTTGTATATCACCTATTTCTCCAGCCTTAATCATTTCTTTCATTTGCCTTATCATTGGATAACCAGTATATGTGTATGTTACGGCAAATGTTAACTTCTTTGATTTGTATATATTTTCTAAATCTCTGGCTTCTTCATAGGTAGTTGTCATTGGCTTTTCACAAATGACATTGAAGTTATTTTCTAAAAGCTTTTTAGCCATAGGATAATGAAGAAAATTAGGTGTTAGAATTGATACAACTTGAATTCTTTCATTTTCGTCAAGTTTTAATTCCTCCTCAATCATCTTTTCATAGTCCTCATAGATTCTTTTTTTATTCAATCCAATTTCTTCAGCAAATTTTAAATTTTCAGAAAAATCTGGATTAAATACACCTCCAATTATTTCATAGTTATCATGCATAGATGATGCAATTCTATGAACTATCCCAATTAGAGAATCACCACCACCACCTAAGATTCCTAGTCTAATTTTATTTTTCAACTTCTATTTTCTCGTTTTTAAATGTTACAATAAAAATCACTAATACCACTGCTGCAAATATTGCTGGAAATGTCCAAATTTGAGTCCAGTCATGTCCTGACTCAATAGCATATTGATCAGTAATAATCCCTGCAAGTCTAAAACCAATTAACATTCCTATTCCATAAGTTGCAAGAGCAATTAACCCTTGAGCTGCACTTTTATATTTCTCACCTGCTTTATAGTCGGTATATATTTGGCCAGAAACAAAGAAAAAATCATAGCAAATTCCATGAAGAACAATACCGAAAATTAACATCCAAATATTTGATCCAGTATCTCCAAATGCAAATAAAACATATCTTAAACTCCATGCAAGCATTCCAATAATAAGTGTTTTTTTAATCCCATATTTATTAAGAAAAATTGGAAGTAATAAAATAAATAATGCTTCAGATATTTGACCTAATGTCATAACACCTGCTGCATTAGCCATCCCAAGTTCATTTAAAAATAAATTAGCATCCTGATAGTAAAAAGCTAGAGGTATACATATCAGTATAGATGATAGGAAAAAAACTAAATATCTTGTATCTCTTAAAAGCTGAAGAGCATCAAGACCTAAAATTTCTCTAAGGCTAGGACTCTCATTTTTTGCTTTTGGAGGAGTTTTTGGTAAAGTAAAACTAAAAACACCTAATGTTACCGACACTATTGCAGCTAAATAAAAAGTATATTCAAGTGTTTGCATAGCTTCCCAGCCAACTCCATAACTAATTACAAGACCAGCAACAATCCATCCTATAGTACCCCAAACTCTAATTTTTGGAAATTCCTTAGAAGGATCTTTCATTTGTCTAAAGGCTATAGAATTAACTAAAGCTAGGGTTGGCATATAAAGTATCATATATATTAATATGTATGGATAGAATGCGTCAAAACCTAAAGCTATTGAGCACATAAAGAGAAGTCCTCCTCCAACAATGTGAATAATGGCTAGAATTTTTTCTGCATCAAAATATCTATCTGCAATTAATCCAATAATAAATGGAGCAATAATTGCACCCCATGATTGAGTCTCATATGCTAATGAAATTTCTCCACCAGATGCACTAAAAGCTTGTGAAAGAAAAGTTCCCATTGTAACAAACCAACATCCCCAAATAAAAAACTCCAGGAACATCATTATACTAAGTTTAATATTTATTGTTTTACTCATATTATATTGACTGACCAATTTTAATTAATAAATCTCTAGTAGCTTTAATTCCATCCTCTTCAGATAACCTCTCACCTTCATATTCAACACCCACATAACCAGTGTATCCAAAACTTTTTACAATTTTCATCATTCTCATGTAATCAATAGTTTTTTCATCTCCATTATCATCAAAATCATTTGACTTTGCACTTACTGCAAATGCCTTTGGCATCATTTCTTCTACTCCTTGATAAAAATCATACATTTTTTCACACGAACCATCGAAAACAGAACCGTACCCTTCATCAGCCATACAGAAATTACCAAAATCAGGTAGAGTACCAACATTATCCATGTTTGTTCCATAGATAACATTCATGAGTTCTGGAATATTTGAAGTGATTCTACCATGATTTTCAACAATTACATTTATCCCAGTTCCTTTTGCATATTCTCCTAGCTTTGATAAACTATCAATTGATAAGTTTTTCCATGTTTCAACATCTTTTGAACCATAAAGATTTAATCTTATTGATGAGCAATTCATTGCAGCAGCAGTATCAATCCATAACTTATGATTATCTATTGCAATTTGTCTCATGTCCTCATTCTCATCTGCTAAATCACCTTCATCATCTATCATAATAAGTACGTTTTCAACTCCGTTATCATTTGCTAGTTGATTATTCTTTAAAATAAATTCTTTAATAGCTGAAGATTTATCTTCACTTTTCATAACATCATCATATAATTGATTAACATATTCAAGACCTTTAAAACCTAACTCACTAGATTTCTCAGCAAATAAATATGGATCCATTTCTCCACCTCTGATAGCCTTGTTTAAAGACCACTGTGCAAGAGATAGTTTAAAAAATAATTCTTTTTGATTTTCACAAGATATATATCCTAGAGATGATATACCCAGCGCACCTGTTGAAGCTAATTTGATGAATTCTTTTCTTTTCATATTATATTGGTTTTTTATATTAGTATAAATATAAATTTAAATAATTAATTACGATTTCAAGTATATATTCTTTAAATTGAAAAAAACTAAATAAAAATGCAAAACAAATTTGATGCTATAGTTGTTGGAACCGGAATAAGTGGTGGATGGGCAGCAAAAGAACTAACAGAAAAAGGCCTCAAAACTCTTGTTCTTGAGAGAGGTAGAATGATCAATCATATTGATGACTATCATACTGCTAATATGGAGCCTTGGGATTTCAAAGGCGGTGATACAATTACACAGGACGCATATAAAAGACAGCCAAAGCAAAGCAGGACAGGTTATGTTAATAAAGAATCTTCAAGACATTTTTTTGTGGATGATATTGAGCACCCATATAATGATGATGAAAATAAATTTAATTGGATTAGGGGATATCATGTTGGAGGGAGATCTCTAACATGGGGAAGACATACCTATAGGCTTTCCGAATTTGATTTTGAAGCAAACTTAAAAGATGGAATTGCAGTTGATTGGCCCATTAGATATAAAGATATAGCTCCTTGGTATGATTATGTTGAACAATACATTGGAGTTCAGGGAAGAGCAGAAGGACTACCACAATTCCCCGACGGAAAATTTTTAAAGCCTTTTGAATTAAATGTCCTAGAACAACATATGCGTGAAAGCATTTACAAAAGTTTTAATGATGGGAGAATACTCTCAAATGCTAGAACTGCTCATATAACTGAAGGAACTAAGCCAGGTCTTGGAAGGGTTACATGTCAATATAGAAATAGATGTATGAGGGGGTGTCCTTATGGTGCATATTTTAGTAGCAACTCTTCAACACTTCCTGCTGCAGAAGCAACAGGTAATATGACTTTAATGCCTAATTCAATAGTTCATGAGATAATTTATGATGAGGATAAAAAAAGAGCTAAGGGTGTCAGAGTGATAGATTCAGAAAACAATCAATCATACGAGTACTATGCTAAGGTAATTTTTCTATGCTCTTCAGCAATTGCATCAACATCCATTCTAATGCAATCAAAATCTAATAGATTTCCAAATGGAATGGGGAATGATTCAGGAGAGTTAGGACATAACCTAATGGATCATCATTTTCAGGTTGGTGCATATGGAACTTTTGATGGGTTTAAAAACAAAACTACTTATGGAAGAAAACCTGCTGGATTTTTTATCCCTAGGTTTAGAAATATTGGAGGTATCACAAATAGAAAAGATTTTATAAGAGGATATGGATACCAAGGTGGAGCTTCAAGGGGCTCAAAAAGTATTGCCAATAGCAAAGAAGAGCTTGCAGCCTACGGTAAAAGATTCAAAGAGATAATTGTCCAAGATGGTGAATGGTCAGCGTCAATGGGAGCATTTGGAGAAATTCTACCTTATCATGATAACAGAATGACGCTAGATTATAATAAACTTGATAAGTGGGGTCTTCCTACAGTTACATTTAATGCTACAATTAGAGAGAATGAAATTGCTATGAGAAAAGACATGAAACAGCAGGCTATTGAGATGTTAGAGAGATCTGGCTTTAAAAATGTAACAGGAACAGGTTCTGATGATAATTACGTATTTGGAAATGGAATCCATGAAATGGGGACAGCTAGAATGGGTAGAGATCCAAAGACATCTATTTTAAATGGAAATAATCAAATACACAGTGTTAAAAACGTATATGTTACCGATGGTGCTTGTATGACCTCAGCTGGAAATCAAAACCCATCAATCACATATATGGCTTTAACAGCCAGAGCAGCGAACCATGCAGTTGAAGAGTTAAACAAGCAAAATATTTAATTATGAATAGAAGAGAAGCTTTAAAAAATATAAGTATTTCATTTGGTTCAATAACTTTATCAGCTGGAGTTTTATCAATGCTTCAGTCATGTCAAAGTAATAATTCTGATTGGTCTCCAGAATTTTTTTCTAATAAGCAATTGAGTTTTGTAGACAGAATGTTTGAAATAATAATTCCAGAGACAGATACACCAGGAGCTATTTCACTCAATCTATCAAACTTCGTTGATTCATATATAAATAGAAATATTTCTTCTAAAAATCAATCTGAGCTTTCTGCAGAAATTAATGAGTTCTTGAATATTATATTAAAGAATGAGACCAAAAATAATATAAGTGAGGTTGATGATATTTCATTAGAAAAATACTTATCAAATCATATAGATAATAAATCTTTTAAGGAGTCTAATGGTGAAAACTATTCTCAAATTTGTGAATTATTAAGAGAGATGGCTGTTAGATCCTATAAACTTTCAGAGTACGTATTGATTAATAAGCTAAGGTATGTTCCAGTACCTGGTTATTATGATGGTAATGTTGATGTTTAATCAAGAAGCCTAAAGTATTCTAGAATCTCTCTTACTTCTTCCTCCAATAAATTTTGATTATACATATATTCAAAATCATATTCCTCTAGCAACTCTATTGCAATAGGATCTTCTTCAAGCATTTGAATAGGGTTTAAAATCATATTCATTATCCACTCTGGTGATCTTCTACCAAGAATTCCTGACATAGCTGGACCAATATAGTCTTCATTAATCATGTGACAGGATGTACAAAGTTGATTAAATAATTTTTCACCAGAGTTTGCCATAGAAATATTCACCTTATCTTCAAGTATAACATTGGTAATTGGGCCAACTCCTTTATTAGACAAAGAGTCAGATCTTTTAGAATCGTTTTGACATCCGATTGAAATAAATAAAAGAATAAATAAAACCTTCTTCACTAGAGTAAGTTTTAAAAATTAAACTTTTAAAGTACAATAAATTCACCCATCATTAATTGATAGTGGCCTGGGAATGAACAAATAAATGTGTAGGTGCCAGGTTCAGGAGCATCGAAAGTTATTGTATCAGACTCTCCTCCCCCTAACATTTTTGTAAATGCAATTTCATCGCCACCTTCAGGAATATAATCATTATCTCTTGCACTAACTGCCCTAAGAGCATAATCATCAACATCAACATCTTTTTTTATTAGTACAAAATTATGTCCCATTGAAATAGCAGGAAATCTACCAGTATGATTTAATGTTAAAGTAACACTCTCATTCGCATTCACTCTAATTATTCTTTTATCAAACTTCATCTGATCATTAGAGTTTAAGATTACATTATTTGAAACTGAATTACTTTGAGCGGAAACATTGTCTTCTTTAACTCTTTCATATTGAAACTTTTCTTTTGATGTATTAGAATTGTTACATGAAAGAATTAATAAAATTGCTAGAATTGAAAGAAGCTTTTTCATAATAGTTTTATTTATTTCAAATTTATCATAGAAAATTTAAAATACACAATACAAACTAATTAATATTTTTGATTTGATAATCAATCATTCTTATTCTTAATAGACACAAGATAAACTCCTATAAATACTAATGCACATGCTATTATTTTTGTTGAATCTAAAGTATCATTAGCAGTTAATAATGCAAATATTATTGTTATAATTGGCTGTAGATATATGAATGAACCAATTACTGTTGGAGACAATGTCTTTAATGCGTAGATATTTAATAAATATGTCATAAATGTTGTACCAATTACGACATAAATCATTCTCCAAATAGCATACCAAGGTAATTCAGCCCATTCTACTTCAACAAATTGATTATATGTAATAGGAGTTGATAAAACCAATCCAATCAAGAATAACCATTTCATTAAGGTGAAAATATTGTATTTCGCAGTTAAAGGCTTAACTATTATTAAATATCCAGCATAGGCAGAAGCATTAAGTAAGAAAAATGAATTTCCTAGTGGAATATTTGGTGCATTTATACCTATTTTACTGCTATTAATAATCAAAAAAAGTGCTCCAGAAAATCCAATGATAATTCCCAGAATCTTTTTCATTGTAACTTTCTCCTTTAAGAAAAAATAAGATAATATAAGAACAAGAACAGGGGATAAAGTTATTATTACACCACTATTAATTGGAGTCGACAATTCAAGACCTCTAAAAAAAGCTAACATATTTGTGCACATACCTAAAATTGAAGCAAAAACTATCTTTAGAATATCTTTGGATTCAATCTTCTCTTTCGGAGTAAATAAGCTAATTAACCAAAAAAGGGCTGTTGCTCCCAGAAGTCTAAGCATAATAAAACCTGCAGAACCTATATAAACTGGCATTACTTCTTTAGCAACAGTATGATTGATTCCATATATTGTTGTTGCTATAAAAGCTGCGGCAAGAGCTAAATATCTGCTGTTCATCTGATATTTTGCAACAAAGAAAATCATTTTAGTTGAAAAGTATAGTTAAAGTCCAATATCTTTATCTTTGCAGTGTATGAAGAAAAAATTAAAATTTAATTCTAGAGCTATACATGGTGGACAAATTTTAGATCCCGCATATGGATCTGTTATGACACCTATTTATCAAACATCTACATATGCTCAAACTTCTCCTGGTGTTCATAAAGGTTATGAATATAGTAGAACTCATAATCCAACTAGAACTAATTTTGAAAGATCAATAGCTTCTCTTGAAAACGGAAATTATGGTTTAGCCTTTGCATCAGGTCTAGCTGCAATTGACGCTATTGTTAAGACTTTAGATCCTGGTGATGAGATAATATCTACAAATGATCTATATGGAGGGAGTTATAGATTATTTAAACAAATATTTGAGAAATATGACCTAAAGTTTCACTTCGTAAACATGGAAAATTTAGATGAAGTATCAAATAAAATAAATAAGAAAACTAAACTTATTTGGGCTGAAACACCTACAAACCCTATGATGAATGTTGTTGATATAGAATCAATATCAAAAATTGCTAAAAAAAATCAAATACTTCTTTGCATTGATAATACTTTCGCATCTCCATATATACAAAGACCACTTGAGCTAGGTGCAGATATTGTTATGCACTCTGCTACAAAATATATCGCTGGTCATAGTGATGTTGTTATTGGTGCTATTGTTGTTAACGATGAGCAACTTTATAATAAGTTATCATTTATTCAAAATGCTTCAGGAGCTACACCTGGACCAATGGATTGTTTTCTTACACTAAGAGGGATTAAGACATTGCATTTAAGAATGCAAAGACATTCAGAAAATGCTGAAAAAGTAGCAATTTTCTTGAGAAATCATGATAAAATAGGTAATGTATACTGGGCAGGATTTTCAGATAATAAAAATTATAAAATTGCAGAAAAACAAATGCATGTATTTGGAGGTATGGTTTCATTCATCCCAAAAGACAATTCTTTTGAATCTGCAAAAAAAATAGCAGAGAATCTTAAATTATTTACCCTAGCTGAATCACTGGGTGGAGTTGAGAGTCTTTGTTGTCATCCGGCTAGTATGACACATGCTTCAATACCACCAGAGGAAAGAAAAAAATCAGGATTAGTAGAATCTTTATTAAGATTAAGTGTTGGAATTGAGGATGCAGAGGATCTTATAGAAGATTTAAATAATGCAATTGGTTGATCATGGACATTCCAATAAATAAAAAAATATACTTTTCATCCGATAATCACTTAGGAGCACCTTCACTTGAAGAAAGTCATGCAAGAGAAAAGATATTTGTTTCATGGTTGGATTCAATTAAAGATGATGCTGATATCATTTTTTTATTAGGAGATTTGTTTGATTTTTGGTTTGAGTATAAAGAGGCTATTCCAAAAGGATTTACTAGAGTTCTTGGAAAACTAGCTGAACTATCTGACTCAGGAATTAAAATTTATTTTTTTGTTGGTAATCATGACTTTTGGATGAATGATTATTTTGAAAAGGAGTTAAACATTAAGGTCTTTAGATCACCTGAACTCTTTGTATTTAATTCAAAATCATTCTATATAGGACATGGTGATGGTCTTGGACCTGGTGACTATGGGTATAAAAGAATGAAGTTGATATTATCTAATAGTTTTTTCATTAAAATGTATAGACTAATTCACCCTGATATAGGTCTATGGCTTGGAAAATATTTTTCACAAAAAAATAAATTATTATCAGGAAAAGAGGATCTAAAATTTAAAGGTGAGGATAAAGAATGGTTAATTCAGTTCTGTGAAAAAAAACTATCAAAGGAACATATTGACTATTTTATTTTTGGACATAGACATCTACCTATAGTTCATCAACTAAAGTCAAAATCAAAATACATTAACCTAGGAGATTGGATCACACACTATACTTATGGTGTATTTGATGGTAAAACGTTTAATCTTAGAACCTACTCAGCTTAAAATGATTGAGCCAAAAAAGTCAAATTATGAAAATACTGTTTTAGTTGGAGTTGTCAATGATTCCCAAGATGAAGAAAAATTATCAGAATTTTTAGAAGAATTAGAGTTTCTGTCTGTTACAGCTGGCGGGAATGTTGTTAAAAAATTCACTCAAAAGATAAATACACCAAATCCAAGAACATTTATTGGAAAAGGAAAAATTGATGAGATATTAAAATATGTCAAAGTCAACGATGTCTCAGTAGTAGTATTTGATGATGAACTGTCTCCCACTCAACAAGCAAATATTGAAAGAATTTTAAAGTGTAAAATTCTTGATAGAACTGCTCTTATTCTTGATATTTTTGCTCAAAGAGCAAAAACAAGTTACGCTAAAACTCAAGTTGAACTTGCTCAGTATGAGTATTTACTGCCAAGACTAAAAGGACTATGGACCCACCTTGAAAGACAAAGAGGGGGTATTGGTATGAGAGGTCCTGGTGAGACTGAGATAGAAACTGATAGAAGAATTGTTAGGGATAAAATTTCACTATTAAAAAGAAAAATATCTACAATTGATAAACAGATGAAAGTCCAAAGAGGAAATAGAGGATCGTTAGTTAGAGTGGCATTGGTAGGATATACTAATGTAGGAAAGTCAACAATAATGAATATGTTGTCTAAAAGTAATGTTTTTGCGGAAGACAAATTGTTTGCAACACTTGATACTACAGTAAGAAAAGTTGTTATTAATACATTACCATTTCTTCTAACTGATACAGTAGGTTTTATAAGAAAATTACCCACACAACTTATCGAGTCTTTCAAAAGCACTTTGGAAGAGGTTAAAGATGCCGACATACTTTTACATATAGTTGATATATCTCATCCAAGCTTTGAAGACCATATCGACTCCGTGAATAATATTTTGAATGAAATTAACTGCCACAATAAATATAACTTGATGATTTTCAATAAAATTGATAAATATCAAGCTATTGATTTTAATGACTCATATTCTGGAAAAAATGGCCACTACTCTTTACAACAATGGAGAAATACATGGATGAATAAGACTAATGGTAAGGCCTTATTTATTTCAGCTAAAAATAAAGTTAATTTTGATAGTTTAAGAAAAGAAATATATGAACTAGTAAAGAATGTTGATATGAGTCATTATCCAAAAAATGATTATTTATACCCCGAATACTTCTCAAAGTAATATTTTTGTTAAAATCAATTTAACCAATTCTTAACAGGAGATTTACTAATAAATTTTGAAATTTAATAATTAAAACAAGTAGTTATGAGTGATACAAACAAGAATGTAGATTTAGGTAAAAAAGATGAATTAATCAAAAAAGAGAGTGCTTTCGTAGATTTACTTTCAATGGAGATCAATAAAAAGATTGTTGGTCAGAAAACAATGATTGAAAGACTTTTAATAGGTCTATTAGGTAAAGGACATATTTTACTTGAAGGTGTTCCAGGACTTGCCAAAACATTGGCTATTAATAGTCTTAGTAATGCCGTTAAAGGCTCATTTAGCAGAATTCAATTTACCCCAGATCTTCTTCCTGCTGATGTCATTGGAACTATGATTTATAATATGAAATCAGGTACATTTTCTATTAAACAGGGACCAGTTTTTGCAAATTTTGTATTAGCAGATGAGATAAACAGAGCACCCGCTAAAGTTCAATCAGCGTTGCTTGAAGCTATGCAAGAAAAACAGGTAACTATTGGTGATAAAACATTCAAATTAACCGATCCTTTTCTAGTAATGGCTACTCAAAATCCTGTTGAGCAAGAAGGTACATATCCTCTTCCAGAGGCACAAGTAGATAGGTTTATGCTAAAAGTTGTAGTGGATTATCCTAAACTTGAAGAAGAACAAAAGATTATAAATATGAATCTATCTTCGAAAGAAGATAAAATAAAGCCTGTTGTGACAACTAAGCAAATATTAACTGCTCAAAATTTAGTTAATGAAGTATACATGGATGAAAAAATTGAAAAGTATATATTAGATCTAATTTTCTGTACTAGATATCCAGAAAAATATAATCTTAAAAACTTATCCCCTCTTATTTCATTTGGTGCTTCACCGAGAGGAAGTATCAACCTGGCTCTTGCAGCTAAATGCTATGCATTTATAAATCACCGAGGCTTTGTAATACCAGAAGATGTAAGAGAAGTCATAACTGATGTTCTTAGACATAGAATTGGTTTAACATATGAGGCTGAGGCTGAAAACGTATCTACTGAAGACGTAATTAAACAAATAGTAAATACAGTTGAAGTACCATAGTTAATGAATTCTAAAGAATTACTTAAAAAAGTAAGACAAATTGAAATTAAAAGCAGAAGGCTTAGTGACAACCTGTTTGGAGGAGAATATCTAAGTACTTTTAAAGGTAGAGGTATGACTTTCAGTGAAGTTAGAAAGTATGAATTCGGGGATGATATTAGATCGATTGACTGGAACGTAACGGCAAGATATAATGAGCCCTTTATAAAAGTATTTGAAGAGGAGAGGGAACTAACATTAATGCTTCTAATAGATGTAAGTGGTTCGGAAAACTTTGCAACTAGCAACAAACTAAAGAAAGAAATAATAACAGAAATTGCTGCAACATTGGCATTTTCTGCTTTAAAAAATAATGATAAAGTTGGCGCAATACTTTTTACTGATGATATTGAGTTATTCATTCCTCCTAATAAGGGTAAAAAGCATATACTTAGAATTATAAGAGAATTAATTGAATTTAAGCCTAAAAGCTCTAAAACAAATATTAATTCATCACTTAAGTTTCTCCTAAGTGTAATTCAAAAAAAAGCAATTGTATTTATTTTATCTGATTTCATTGATAAAGACTATGATAAATCATTAAAACTTGCAGCTAAAAAATTTGATCTTACTGGAATAAGAATTTATGATCAAATGGAAACTAAGATGGTAAAAATAGGCTTTGTGCCAATGATTGATGCTGAAACAAATGAATTTATATGGGTTGATACATCATCAAAGAGGTTAAGGGAAAACTATAATCTAAACTATGCAGATTCAGTAAAGTATTTTGAAACTCTTTTCAATAAAAATGGGGCAGGAGTAATTAATTGTGAAGTTGATGATAGTTATGTAAAAAAACTTCTAGGATATTTTAAGCAACGATAAATGAAAAATTTTTTAATTCTATACCTATGTTCAAGTGCGTTGTTATATAGTCAAAATCCAAATTTTGATCAGGATATAATTATATCTACTAATGTAGATACTACCGAAGTAAAAATAGGCGAAGAATTAAATTTTAAAATCGATATATCCTCAAAAAATAAATACAATATTTCATTTGATGAAATTCCAAATTTTATGCCTTTTGAGATTTTAGAGTCATTTGATACCGATACAATTCAAGAGTCATCTACTTTTTCAAAGAGGTACTCATTAATAAATTTTGAGCCTGGAGAATATTGGATTCCACCTCAAAAAATATACTTTAATCAGTCAATAAAATATTCAGATTCATTATTAATTGTAGTAAACGATGTTGAGGTTGATACTTTAAAACAAAACCTGTATGACATAAAACCAATTATTCCTGTTAAAAGAAATTATCAAAATCTACTATTAAGGATATTTATTGCAATAATTGTTGGTTTCTTAGTATTCTTTCTCTACCGATATTATTTGCTGAAAAAAAACATAAAACCTAATGAAGAAGAAAAATCCTTATTTGAGTTGGCAAATGAGAAGTTAGAAAACTTGAATAGCCTGGACCCTAATTCTCAGATTGAATTCAAAGAATATTATACAATTTTAATTGATATTTTCAGAGAATATCTTGAATCCCAGATTAAAATACCTGCTATGGAAAGTACTTCCAAGGAGCTTATATTAAGAATTAATTTACTTAGAGATAGTGGTAATTATAATTTTGAAAAAAGTAAAATAAGTAAGCTTGAAAGTCTTTTCACTAAGTCAGATTTAGTCAAATTCGCAAAATCACTTCCTACGAAATCAGATATTAAGAATGACTTAGATATAATATCAGACTTTATTGATGATACCGAAAAAATTTATAATGAAAAATTTAATATAGTTGAAGATATAGAACCCGAAAATGAGGAATATTCAATAATTGACGACTTAAAAACCTTTTTAAAATATTCGTTTTTAATTCTTTCCTCAATTCTATTAATATCAATTTTACTTTTTGGTTATTATCCTGTTAGAGATACTATATTGATGAACCCTACAAAAATTCTAATGTCCAAAGATTGGTTCACAAGTCAATATGGTTCTCCACCAGTTGAATTAAATTCTCCAAACATTTTAGTCAGATCAAATGACACCCTTTATGATAGTAAATTTGTTATGGGGGACTTTAAAGATGCATTTTTTTTGACAATTGATTTTAAAGATGTTGTGCAAGTTGATAACAACCCTAGTCTTGATTTAATAAAAAATGATTTAATTAATCAATTTCAAACTATGGGCTCAAAAAATATACTTTTAAAGGATGATCAGTTCACAATTAAATCTGGAGATACCGGGTTAAGACTTTTTGGAAGTCTTGATATTGAAATTAAAAACAGATTAATTAGATCTAATTTTACTACTGTTATTCTTCCCTATGATAAAAAAACTATCAGACTTACAATAGTTCATAGAGCAGATGATAGGTATGCGGACAATATAAAGTCTAGGATTTTAGAAAGCTTTGATATAGTAAAAGAATTGTAATGTTTAAAGATTTGTACTTAGCAAACCCAGAATATCTTTTTATTTTGATAATTATACCAGCAATATTATTTTTTTGGTATAAGTTCGGAAAATATACTCAGGCATCACTAACACATTCTTCTTTATCATATTTAAAGGCTAAAAATTCACTTTTAACTAAGCTTAGACCCTTGTTAAATATAATAAGAGTATTAGTTATCTTACTATTAATAATTGCGATTTCGAGACCTCAATCTAAATCAACATCTAAAAGGATTACAACATCAAGAGGTATTGATATTGTTATGGTTATTGACATCTCTTCAAGTATGTTATCTAAAGACCTAAAACCAGATAGATTAACTGCCTTAAAAAATGTTGCTTCAAACTTTATTGATGATAGACCAAATGATAGGATAGGTTTAGTAGTTTATGCAGCCGAGAGTTATACTAAAACACCTGTTACAACTGACAAACTAATCCTTAAGCAATCTCTATCTGAAATTAATTATGAGGCTCTTCTAGAAGATGGAACTGCTATAGGCATGGGACTGTCAACTGCAGTTAATAGACTTAAAGAGAGTACTGCTAAAAGTAAGGTAATAATTTTGCTCACGGATGGAGTCAACAATTCAGGTTTTATAGATCCAAGAATTGCTGCAGAATTAGCTGCTGAATATGAAATTAAAACATATACTATTGGTCTAGGAACAAATGGAAGAGCACTTGCACCAGTCTCAATTCTTCCCAACGGAAATTTCCAATTTAGTCTTACAAAAGTTGAAATTGATGAGGATCTTTTAAGATATATTTCTGAAAAGACATCTGGAAGATATTTTAGAGCAACTGATAATTTAGAACTTCAAAATATTTATGATGAGATCAATAAATTAGAGAAGACAGAAATAAAAGAAACTATTTTCACTAATGTTTCTGAAAAATATAGGCCATTTGTAATGTTAGGGTTTATATTCTTTGTAATAGAAGTATTTGCAAGAAAAACAATATTTAAAAGCTTTGTATAATGTATGAGATAGACATTACATATTTTCTTTATTTAGCATTAGTAATTCCGCTGTTAGTTATTGTCAATTATATCTACATGTTATGGAGGAAGAAAGTACAGAATTCATTCTCAAAGCATGATTTATTAGAATACATTAGCCCTAATAGATCTAATTTCAAGCTTAATCTTAAGCTTATTCTAGAATGTTTAGCCATTTTATGTTTATCAATAGCACTTGCTAACCCTAAAATAGGAACTGAGCTTAAAACAATTAATAGAGAAGGTGTTGATATTGTTTTTGCAGTAGATGTATCTAAAAGTATGCTTGCAGAAGATGTAGCTCCTAATAGACTGTTAAGATCAAAAAGAATAGTTTCAGAAATAATAAACTCTTTATCAAGTGATAGGGTTGGTATTGTTGCTTATGCTGCTCAGGCTATTCCGCAAGTTCCTCTTACTACAGATTTTGCTTCTGTAAAAAACTTTCTCCAGATAATAGATACGGATATGCTATCATCTCAAGGAACATCAATTGATGCTGCACTAAATTTATCTGTAAATTTCTTTGATCAAAATTCAGAGACAAATAGAGTTTTAATACTTATCTCTGATGGAGAAGATCATGACGATATACCTAATGATTTAATTGACTTAATCTCAATAAATGACATAAACTTAATAACAGTAGGAATTGGAGAAGATTCAGGATCTACTATACCAATTAGATTAAATGGAGCAATTGATTCATACAAAAAAGATGTTAATGGAGAAGTAGTTATTACCAAAAGAAATAGTTTGATTCTTAATAAAATAGCAGATTCTTCTGATGGTGATTATATTGATGGAAATTTTACTGAAGAAGCCTTAGATCAAGTAAAATCTATACTTAATGAAATAGATAAGTCTGAGTTTGAAACATCTCAGTTCATTGATTATAAACAACAATTTCAAATATTTTTATTTTTGTCTCTGTTATTTATAATTTGTGATGTATTTGTTTTTCAGACTAAAACAAAATGGATACAGAATTTAAATTTATTTAATGAAAATAAAGATTAAGATACTTCATGTTACTTTTTTATTTTTCACTTTCATGTCATTCTCGCAAAGTGATCCGAATAACCTTGTTCTAAAAGGTAATGCTGATATTTTGAATAAGAACTACAAAGATGCTGAGGTTGAATATAGAAAGGCTATATCTACTAATAAAAATCAAAATAAAGCAAGTCATAATTTAGGTAATCTTTTATTTGAAAATCAGAACTATGATGAGGCTATTCAAGAGTATTTCAAAACACAAAAAAACTCAGAAATAGACCTTGAAAAACATTCAGCTTTTCATAATCTAGGAAATTCTTACATGAAGAAAAAGGATTATGCACAAGCAGTAGAAGCATATAAAAATGCTCTCAGAAATAATTCTGCAGATGATGAAACTAGATATAATTATGCTCTTGCAAAGAAATTTTTAGAAGGCGATAAACGTCAAAATTCTGAAAATAGTGAAGATTCAGAAGAAGAAAAACAGGATCAATCAGAAGATCAGAATGAGAATCAAGATGAAAATCAAAACAGTGATCAAAATTCTGAATCAGAAAAGGAAAAACCAAAAGATCAAGATGATAAGGAAGAACAAGAACAAGGTGGAGGTCTTTCAAAACAACAAATGGAAAATCTGTTAGAAGCTGTAAATAATATTGAAAAGGACTTAAATGAAAAACTTAAGTCTGGTAAAAAGAAATTACAAACAACAAAAAAATCAGAAAAAGATTGGTAAGAAATATAACAATATTGATACTTGCTTTGAATAGCTTATTTCTCTCTGCTCAGGTAAAGTTTGATGCATCTGTAAGTAAAACTAAACTTGGACTAAATGAAAGATTGAGAGTTGATTTTGTTATGAATCAAAACGGTGATAATTTCTCACCTCCTGATTTTGAAAATTTTCAAATAATTGGAGGTCCAAATCAATCTATAAAGACTTCATATGTTAATGGAGAAAGGAGCTTTTCAAAAACATATTCATATTTTCTCCAACCCCTTAAAAAAGGTTCTATTAGAATCAAACAGGCAAGCATTGAAATAGATGGAGAAGAATATAAATCACTTCCAATTGAGGTATTAATAACAGACTCGGTTAGTCAACCGTCAGAATCTGTTACTCAATACTATAACGATGACGATATAGAGCTACGCGCTTTAATTTCTAAAGGTTCTCCTTACCTCAATGAACCAATAACAGTTATATATAAGCTATATTATAAAGCTCCAATAAATATCTCTGATGCTAGAGAGACTGAAACCCCAAACTATAAAGATTTCTGGAGTCAGACTATAAAGATTCCTCAATTAAAAGTTCAAAGAGAAATATATAAAGGTCAAAATTATAATGTAGTAGAGTGGAGAAAAGTCGTTTTGTATCCTCAAAAATCTGGTCAACTTGAAATATCTCCATTATCATTAAACCTTGTACTTGATGTCCCCACTGACAAAAGAGATTTTTTTGGAAATGTTATTTATGATCAAACATCTCAATTTATCTCAACTGGAATGAGAAGAATTAATGTTAAAGATCTTCCTTTAAATAACAAACCATCGAGTTTCACTGGAGCTGTCGGTCAATTTGAGTTTGATGTAATTCTTAATAAATCTTCTCTTAGAGCAACTGAATCTTTTCAAGCTGAGTTAAAAGTTAAAGGTGAAGGTAATTTAAAACTTTTTGATTTACCTGATCTTCTAGTCCCAAGCTCTATGGAATTATTTGAACCACAACGAGAAGAATCAATTAACACCAATCTTTCAGGTATGAGTGGTTCAATAACTAAATTATTTACAGTAATTCCAAGATTTCAAGGGAGCTTTCCTATTGAGGAGGTTGAATTCTCATACTTTGACCCTCAATTAGAATCATATAAAACACTTAAATCCCCTAGACTAACAGTCGATGTATTTGACGGACCTACAATTGCCAACTCATCATCAAATAATACAAATGTTATTACACCTAATGACTCATTTAGATTTATTAAGACAAAGGCTAACTTAATTAAGATAGATGATAGTGAGTTTTTTGAATCTCAATTGTTTTACATTTTAGTCTCTTCACCTTTTGCAATGGTTATTGCTTTTGTTATGCTGACTGCTTATACTAGAACTAGAAAGTCATCATCTCTAGAGTTGCAAAAGGCTCAAGAAAAAGAAATAAATAAAATGATTGATGCTGCAAAGAAATCATTAAACGATAAGAATATATTTTATGACCTAATTGAAAAAGCCTTACTAAAAACATTGTTTTTGAAATTTTCAATAAATATTGAAAACTTTAATAAAGAGAAGATTAAAAGTATATCAAGGGATAAAGGAGTTGATGAAAAAACTATTTCAAAAATTATTCAATTAATTGAAAATTGTGAAAGTGCCAAATATTCAAGGTCCTCAAATTCAATAATGAATAATGACCTAAACAATGCAAGAGAAGTTATTAACCTGATTCTAAAAAATAAGCAATGAGAATTTTATATATTATTTTATTGTTTTTAAATAATCAAAGCCTAGACTCAATATTTGATTCATCGAATGATCTATATACAAATGGAAATTATCAAATGGCTGTTGAAGGTTATCAAAGCATTTTAAATTCAGGTTTTGAAAGTGCTGAGCTCTACTATAATCTTGGAAATGCATTTTATAAGCTTAATAATATTCCAGAAAGCAATTTCTTTTATGAAAAAGCAAAATCTATATCCCCTTCTGATGAAGATATATTGATGAATTTATCTTTTGCTCAGAATTTAAGAATTGATAAAATTGAAAAGCTTCCAATTACTCAAACTCAAAATCTAAAAAATAATACTCTAAACCTTCTAAGTGAAAAAGGATGGTCTTTGCTATTAATAATCTTAGCATGGATTGCATGTATTTCGTTTATACTATACTTATCAATTAAAAATCCTACACAAAAAAGAATCTTTTTTTCTCAATCTATTATACTGTCAATTACAGCAATAGTTGTATTAATGATAAACTATGAAAAAAAGGAATTAAATAACGAAAAGTTCGCTATAGTATATGATAAAGAAATTGAAGTGTGGTCTGAACCTAATAAAATCTCCGAGCTTAAATTTTTACTTCATGAGGGAACAAAAGTAAAGCAGATTGATACTATTCAAGACTGGGTAAATATTCAGCTTGAAAACGGAACATTAGGTTGGATTCAATCATCTAGTATTAAAACATTAGATTAAATTATTTGGATACTCATAATTAATTATCTCTACTGAGTTAAAAATAATTTCAGAAAGAATATGTAGCTGTATCATAAGATTAGACTCACTAAGCATTTTCATAGGAATAAGATTGAAACTAAAAATAATCTTTGATAATATCATTAATATTAATAGAAGCTTTAACCCTCCAAATAATGATCCAAGAAGGCTGTTTAATAATCCTAAGTATACAAATTTCATAAGTTTTGTGAATCCTTTTGCAATAAAAATAATAGCTGAATATGATAGTAAAAAAGTTAAAATAAAAACTATAATATTTAATATGTCAAAATTTATGTTTATTAACTCTACTATCTGTCTTGAAATAATATCATCCAAGTTTATTGAAATAAAAAAAGCAATAAAAACCCCAAAAAAACTAGATAGTTCAATTATTAGTCCTTTTTTATATCCCTTTATTAAACCGTAACCTAATAATGCAATTATTATTAAATCAATTAAATTCATAAAACTTAATATATATTTGCAATATACAGAAGGATCGTCATAGACGTTTAATTTTATTTAAAAAATTAAGATGATAGGCAAACTAGATGAACATATTTCATATATCAAAAATTTCAAATCAAAAGATATTGATGAGATAGAGTCTTTAAAGATTCAATTTCTAGGTAGAAAAGGAATAATTAATGATCTATTTAGTGAGTTCAAAAATGTTCCTTCTGATCAAAAAAAGGAATACGGCCAAAAAATAAATGAGTTAAAAAATTTAGCTCAAATTAAGTATGATGAATTAAAATCAGTTAACTCAAAGTCTACTAAAAGTATTTCAGAAGATTTAACCAAACCGGGATTCCCTATTTCTAACGGAACTTTGCATCCAATAACTTTAATTAAGAATCAGATAATTGAAATTTTTTCAAAAGTTGGATTTGAATTATCAGAGGGGCCTGAGATTGAAGATGATTGGCATAATTTTACTGCACTTAATTTACCAAAGCATCATCCTGCAAGAGATATGCAAGACACTTTCTTCATTCAACAAGACCCTGATATTCTGTTAAGAACTCATACCTCTTCAGTACAGGTTAGGTATTTAGAAAATAATTCACCTCCTCTGAAAATTCTTTCACCAGGAAGAGTATATAGAAATGAGGCAATTTCATCTAGATCTCATTGTATTTTTCATCAAGTTGAAGGAATCTATGTTGATGAGAATGTATCATTTGCAGATTTAAAACAGATGATTCTATATTTTACTAAGTCAATGTTTGGAAAGTCTAAGTTAAGATTTAGACCTTCCTTTTTCCCATTCACTGAACCAAGTGCAGAAGTTGATATCTACTGGGGACTAGAAACTGAAACTGATTATAGAATTACAAAAGGTACAGGTTGGCTTGAAATTATGGGTTGTGGTATGGTGGACCCACAGGTTCTGGAAAATTGCAATATTGATTCAGAAAAATATACTGGTTATGCATTTGGCTTGGGTATTGAGAGAATTGCAATGTTAATCTACCAAATCCCCGACATTAGGCTATTCTTTGAGAATGACGTTAGATTTTTAAATCAGTTTAAATAAGAAATTTATTCTAACTCAAATTTTATACCCTGGGCTAGTGGAAGTTCAGATGAGAAATTGATTGTATTTGTTTGTCTTCTCATGTAAATTTTCCATGCATCCGAACCACTCTCCCTTCCACCACCAGTATCCTTTTCACCACCAAATGCACCACCAATTTCTGCACCAGAAGTTCCTATGTTAACATTTGCTATACCACAATCACTTCCCCAATGAGATAAGAATAATTCAGCATCTTTTAAATTATTTGTCATAATTGCAGATGAAAGCCCTTGATCAACCTCATTTTGAATTTCAATTGCATTCTCTATATCTCCAGAATATTTAATAAGATATAATATTGGAGCAAACGTTTCAGTATGTACAATTTCTAGAGAATGATCAACCTCTGCAATAACTGGTTTTACATAACATCCACTATCATATTGATTTCCAGATAACACACCACCTTCAACTAACCAACTGCCTCCTTCTTTTTCAATCTGAGATAAAGCTTTTTCATAAGATTTTACAGCATCCAAATCAATAAGAGGTCCTACATGCATGTTTGAATCAAGTGGATTACCAATTTTAATTTGACTGTAAGCTTTAACTAAAGCATCTTTAACTTTTTCGTATACTTTTTCATGAACGATAAGTCTTCTCGTTGAAGTACATCTCTGTCCACAAGTTCCTACTGCACCAAAAACAGTTCCCATAATTGTCATCTTTAAATCAGCATCAGGGGTCACTATAATTGCATTATTGCCTCCAAGCTCAAGTAAAGTTTTACCTAATCTAGCTCCTACCTTTTCAGCAACAATTTTTCCCATTCTAGTTGACCCGGTTGCAGATAGAAGAGGTATATTTTTAGATTTAGACAATAACTCACCAATTTTATAATCACCATTAATTAGACATGAAACACCTTCAGGAATATTATTTTCTTTAAAAACTTCTCCAATTAATTTCTGACAAACTATACTGCACAAAGGAGTCTTTTCACTTGGTTTCCAAATTGTTACATTACCACATACCCAAGCTAATGCAACATTCCAGCTCCAAACAGCAACAGGAAAATTAAATGCAGAAATAATACCAACAACTCCAAGTGGATGATACTGCTCATACATTCTATGTGTAGGTCTTTCAGAGTGCATTGTTAATCCGTGAAGCTGTCGTGAAAGACCAACTGCAAAATCACATATATCTATCATTTCCTGAACTTCACCAAGTCCCTCTTGATATGATTTACCCATTTCATATGATACTAGAGTTCCAAGTAATTCCTTTTCTTCTCTTAATTTATTTCCAAATTGTCTTACTAATTCCCCTCTTTTTGGTGCAGGAATTTTTCTAAAATCATCAAAAGCTTTTTTTGAAATACTAATAATATCATCAAAGTCTTTTTTGGAACCACATGATATTTTTCGAATTAACTTACCATCTACAGGAGATACACTTTCAATGACTTCTCCTGAACCAAACCAATTATTTCCAGTAGAACATCCATTAGTTAATTGATCAATATGATATTTACTAAATAATTTATCTAAATTTTTCATAGTTATATTTTTGATACACGAACAGTATTCACCATACCTTTCTTTTCAATTGGCATTGATGTTAGGTTTATAACTTTATCATCTTTTTGCAAAAGATTGTTTTCAACAGCTATTTTATTAATTTCTTCAATTGTTCTATCAGTGCTTTCTGTGCCATCATAATAGAAAGCTTTTACTCCCCATAATAAATTAAGCTGGGTCAATATTCTCATATTTGATGTAAAAACTAGAACATGAGTTTTAGGTCTCCAAGAAGAAATTTGATATGCTGTATAACCACTATTTGTTAAAGTGCTAATTGCTTTTGCCTTAGTATCATTAGCAATTTTAGCTGCATAATAACAAACTGATTTTGTTATGAACCTTTCTGAATCATAATCAGTTGGGTGTTTATGTTTTAACGAAATTAAATCTGAGTTTTCAACTTTACCAATAATTTGAGAGATTGTTCTAATTACTTCAACAGGATGTTCTCCAACTGAAGTTTCTCCTGAAAGCATTACTGCATCTGCACCATCCATTATTGAATTTGCAACATCATTTACTTCTGCTCTATTTGGGTTTAAGCTCTTCATCATGCTCTCCATCATTTGAGTAGCAATTATTACAGGTATTCTAGCTTTTTTAGCCTTATTAACTAATTTTTTTTGAATCAGTGGGACTTCTGCTGCGTTAATTTCAACTCCAAGATCACCTCTAGCAACCATAATACCACTAGCAAATTTCATGATTTCATCAATATTCCTAACTCCTTCAGGTTTTTCAATTTTGGCAATTACTGGGATTCTGTGATTGGTATTTTGATCTAATAATTTTATTAATGATTCTATATCAGATCCATGCCTTACAAATGAAAGTGCAATCCAATCTACATTTTGTTTTGCAGAAAAAATAGCATCCTCAATATCTTTTTCAGTTAATGCAGGTTGGGAAATATTAGTATTAGGTAGATTAAATCCTTTATTAGAAGAAAGTATTCCGCCTTGAATTACTTCAGCTGTTATTTGATTTTTTTTGTCTATGTCAATAACCTTAAGAATAATTTTACCATCATCAATAAGAATCTTTTCACCTTTCTTAATATCCTTTGCAAGATTATTATAATTAAGGTATAATGTTTTACTATCCCCTTTAAATTCTTTACCAGTCTTAATAATTATATTGTCTCCATCTTTAAGCTCTGTATTTTCTGAAACTTCTCCTATTCTTAGCTTAGGACCCTGAAGATCAGCAAGAATTGCAGTATTTGTAGATAGTGAATCATTAATTTTTCGTATTTCCTTAATTACATTTTCTGCTTCTTTATGAGTTGAATGAGAAAAGTTAATCCTTAATACATCAACACCTTCTTTAATAAGACTCTCAATACTCTCAGCTGATGATGTAGCTGGGCCAAGAGTGGCAATTATTTTTGTTTTTTTTATCCTCTTCATATTTCAAAATTAAAATTTTCAAAAGTTTGTTCACCAGGTAATCTATAAGAAAATGATATATGTGGAATTTTTGACATTTTTTCAATCAAATTTGATGTTGAAAAGTAACAGTTTTGTTTAATAAAGAAGTCAACTTCTTTATGTGATCCAATCAAAGATAACTCTTTTGAGTTTGAGAAACTAAAAAGAGAATCTTTAAGTTTGGAGTCATCACCTTCAATTATATATTTATTTTCAAAAAGTTTAAAATCAACTCCTTTTTCATTTATTTTCCATTCAAAACAAGGAACTTTATATTCACCATCAATAAGAATATCATTTTTTGATCTTATAAAATTTGTATAACAGTATTTATTTATTTGGAAAGCAAGAGAGTGAATCTTTAAAGTTGAATGAATAGCAATTAATTTGTAATTATACTCTTTTGCTGGTTCAAGTTTGAAAATTTTTTTGATAACTCAATAAATTATTACTAGTTGATCTTTTTAAATATAACACATGCATTATGGCCTCCAAATCCAAATGTATTTGACATTGCAATACTTATGTCCCTTTTTTGAGGTGAGGAGAAAGTAAAGTTTAGTTCAGAATCAATATTATCATCATCATTAAAATGATTAATAGTTGGAGGTACTATACCATGTTTCATTGCTAGCACGCATGAAATAGATTCAACAGCACCAGCAGCTCCTAATAAGTGACCTGTCATTGATTTAGTGGAATTTATATTCAAATTGTATGAATGTTCTTGAAAAACATTTTTAACAGCCTTAGATTCTGCTACATCTCCTAGTGGAGTAGAGGTACCATGCATATTGATAAGATCAATATCAGTATGATTAAGACCAGCATCATCCAAACAGTTTTTCATAACTTTAATTGCACCTCTTCCATCTGGATGTGGTGCAGTCATATGGTAGGCATCACATGATAACCCTCCTCCAGCAAGCTCTGCATAAATTTTAGCCCCTCTATTAATTGCATGTTCATATTCTTCTAAAATTAATGCTCCAGCACCTTCACCTAGCACAAATCCATCCCTGTCTCTATCAAACGGTCTAGAAGCTGATCCTGGATCGTCATTTCTTGTCGATAATGCATGCATAGCATTAAATCCAGCCACACCAGCAATTGTAACTGGTGCCTCTGATCCACCTGCAACAATTACATCAGCATGACCAATTCTGATATAATTTAATGCATCGATTAAAGCGTTAGAAGATGAAGCACATGCAGATACAGTTGCATAGTTTGGACCCTGAAAACCATATTTCATTGCTATAAGACCAGGAGCAATATCTGGAATCATTTTTGGAATAAAGAAAGGATTAAACCTAGGAGTTCCATCACCATCAGCAAAATTTAAAACTTCATTTTGAAATGTTTCTAAACCTCCAATTCCAGCTCCCCATATTACACCGATTCTATCATAATTTGGGCTACTATCAATTAATTTCGAATCATTAATAGCCTCACTAGCAGCAACGATTCCATATTGAGAAAAACGGTCATATCTTCTAAATTCCTTTTTTTCAAAGTGGTCTGCAGGATCAAATCCTTTTAGCTCACAGGCAAACTTTGTTTTAAAATTTGAAGCATCAAAATGAGTGATATTAGCACAACCACTAGTACCACTTATAAGACCGTTCCAATATGATTCTAGATCATTACCAATTGGAGTTAAAGCTCCCATTCCAGTTACTACAACTCTTCTTGATGTCATTAATTAAATTTATTTTGATTTTTCTATAAACTCAATAGCTTGACCAACAGAAACAATGTTCTCTGCTTGGTCGTCTGGTATTTGAATATCGAATTCTTTTTCGAATTCCATAATTAATTCCACAGTATCTAGAGAATCTGCACCAAGGTCATTTGTAAAACTTGCCTCAGGAACAACTTCATTCTCATCAACCCCTAATTTATCTACTATTATTGCTTTTACTCTTGAAGAAATATCTGACATAATATATTTATTTATGAGTTCAGTTGACAAAATTAAAAAACTTTAATCAAAACTCGTGTAAAATTCGAAATTATACCTTTATTTGTTAAATAAAAAAGTTTTTCATAAAAGTTATGAACCACTCAAATTATTTATGAATAATAAAATTGTAGTTTTTATATCTGGCAGGGGTTCGAACGCCAAAAATATTATCAATTACTTTAGTGATAATAGTGATTTTCAGGTTTCACATGTCTTCTCAAACAATAAGCATTCTGATTTTGTCAATCATATAAAAAACACAAATGTTCAATACTTTTTATTTGAAGAAGATGAGATTAATGGCAAGGTTTTTAAAGAACTTAAAACGATAAATCCTAAGCTAATAATACTAGCAGGTTTTTTAAAAAAAATTCCTTTGATATATATAAATTTTTTTAAAAATAAAATAATTAATATTCATCCATCTCTTCTTCCTAAGTATGGTGGAAGAGGAATGTATGGATTAAATATCCATAAAAAGGTAATTGAAAATAAAGAAGTTGAAACTGGTATTTCTATTCACTATATCTCAGAGGAATATGATTCAGGTAAAATTATATTCCAAAAAAAAATAAAAGTTGATAAATATGACACACCAGAAAAACTTGAAGAAAAAATTCATAAGTTAGAGTATGAATATTTTCCCAAGGTTATAGAATCTCTATTAATATAATTATGAATAAGCCAATTACTATTTATACAGATGGTTCGTCGATTGGAAACCCTGGACCTGGTGGTTATGGAATAGTTATGTTGGTAGAAGGGGAAGATTATAAAAAAGAATTTAGTCAGGGATTCAAATTAACAACTAACAATAGAATGGAGCTTTTAGCAGTAATAATTGCTCTTGAAAAAATCAAGATTAAAAATTCTAATGTTACTATATTTACTGACTCAAAATATGTTTCAGATGCAGTAGAAAAAGGATGGGTGTTTGATTGGGAGAAAAAAAATTTTAAGAACAAAAAAAATCCTGATTTATGGATGCGATTTTTAAATATTTACAATGAGCATAAAATTAAATTTCATTGGGTTAAAGGTCACAGCAATGACTTTTATAATGACAGGTGTGATCTTTTAGCAAATAATGCTGCCAAAAGTTCAAACTTGATTGAAGATTCAGGGTATAACAACTAAAATTAATTATATGTCAAACAAATCTTTATTAATAGTAGCTTCATTAGCATATGATGGAATTGAAACTAGCGAGCAAAAAGTTGATCGAACACTGGGTGGAGCAGGATCATTTATATGTTTGTCTGTAAAACATTTTGAGTGTAATTCTTCAATAGTATCAGTTGTAGGTAATGATTTCCATAACGAAGATCTAGAATTACTTAGATCTTGTGGTGTGGATATATCAGGAATAGAAATTATAAAAGATGATAAAACTTTTTACTGGAGCTGCATCTATAAAAATAATTTCAAAGACAGAATAACAACAAAAACTGAATTGAATGTTATGGCCAGCTTTAATCCAGTTATATCTAAATCAAATTCAACTCCTGACATTTTGTTGCTTGGTAATCTTCATCCTGAGATTCAACTTAATGCTATAAAGCAAATAAAGAAAAAACCTGAACTTATTATTCTAGATACAATGAATTACTGGATTGAAAACTTTTGGGATACTCTTAAGGAGGTAATCAATAATTCCGACTTAATTTCTATAAATGATGAAGAATCAGAAATGATAACAGGTGAGAAAGACCTTGAAAAAGCAGCAGAAATTCTTCATAGTATGGGTCCTAAGTTTGTCATAATTAAAAAAGCAGCAGATGGTGCTGAACTATTTAATTTTGAGAATAAATTTAAGTCTAACGCATTTAAAGTTGCAAAGGTAGTTGACCCAACCGGTGCAGGAGATTGTTTTATAGGAGGTATTGCAGGTTATCTTACTCAATCAGAAGAAATTTCATTTGATACCATTAAATCTGCAATTGCTTATGGTACAGCAATAGCCTCTTATAATGTAGAAAATATGGGAACAAAAAACTTATTAAATTTGTCAATGGATGACATTAAAATCAGAACCAATAAATTAAATTAAGTGAGTGATCAGCTAAAACATGAATGTGGGATTTCATTGATCCACTTAAAAAAACCACTTGACTTTTATACGCAAAAATATGGTTCACACATGTATGGTGTGGATAAGATGTTCTTGATGATGGAAAAACAAAAAAACCGTGGCCAAGATGGTGCTGGCTATGCAAGTATAAAATTTGACTTAAACCCAGGACAAAAATATTTTTATAGAGTAAGATCATTTGAACAACAGGCAATTCACTCAATCTTTAAAAAGATTAATAAAAAAGTTAATTCATTTATAAAATCTGAAAAAATTCAAAAAGGTTCCAACTCATTTTACGAACAAACTCCATTTTTAGGACAAGTTATGCTAGGACATGTAAGATATGGGACATATGGAAAAAATTCTATTGATTATGTTCAACCCATGATGAGACAAAATAATTGGATGAACAGAAATTTAATTCTTGCAGGTAATTTTAATATGACCAATACAGATGAACTCTTCCAAAGTCTTGTTAAGTTGGGGCAGCACCCAAGAGAGCAGTCAGATACAATTACTATAATGGAAAAAATAGGACATTTTTTAGACTCTGAAGTAATTGCTGGATATAATAAATTAAAGAAAAAAGGTGTATTAAAATCAGAAATGCCTCCACTTATTGAAAAGGATTTAAATATTGAAAAAATCTTAAAAAAATCATCAAAGAAGTGGGACGGAGGCTATGTTATAGCTGGTATGATAGGCCATGGAGACTCTTTTGTTATAAGAGATCCTCATGGAATTAGACCGGCATACTATTTTGAAAATGATGAGGTAATTGCAGTAGCCTCTGAAAGACCTGCAATACAAACAGTTTTTGATGTTTCATACTCTCAGATTCATGAGATTCCAAGAGGAAATGCATTAGTAATAAAAAAGAGTGGTACTACATCATTAAAAGAAATTTTAAAACCAAAAGCTAAAAAATCCTGTTCTTTTGAAAGAATTTACTTCTCAAGAGGATCAGATGCTGATATTTACATGGAGAGAAAAATGCTAGGCAGTCTACTTATTCCTCAGATTGAAAAATCAATTAAAAAGGATTATAAGAATACAGTTTTTTCATTTATACCTAATACAGCAGAGACATCATTTTATGGTTTGCTTGAAAAAGCTAAAAAGAATAACCCAAGAGTCGAGAAAATTGCAATTAAAGATGCAAAGTTGAGAACCTTTATTGCTGCTGATAAGGGAAGAGAAGACCTAGTTGCACATGTTTATGATATAACATATGGTGTTATCAAAAATTCAGATAATCTTGTTATTATAGATGATAGTATTGTTCGAGGTACAACTCTTAGAGAGAGTATCCTAAAAATGTTGGTAAGGTTAAATCCAAAAAAAATAGTAATTGTATCAAGTGCTCCTCAGATTAGATACCCAGATTGTTATGGAATTGATATGGCAAAAATTGAAGATTTTATTGCATTTAGAGCAGCTATTGAACTGCATAAAGATAATGGAACAGCAGATAAAATAATTAAAGACACATATGATAAATGTGTTTCATCTAAAGAAAAACTAGATTATAAAAAGAATCATGTTAAAAATATCTATAAAGACTTTTCTCCTGAGCAAATATCATCTAAAATGTCAGAGATGTTAATAGATTCTAATTCAAAAATTGAATTAGATATAATTTTTCAAAAGGTGGAAAATCTTCATAAAGCTTGTAGCAATCATAAGGGTGATTGGTATTTTACTGGAGACTACCCAACACCTGGAGGAAATAAAGTTGTAAATCAAGCTTTTATAAATTTTGTTGAAGGAAAATCAGCTAGAGCATACTAGTGTATAACAAAAAATAATTTCTAAATAAGTTTTATTTATTTGAAAAAATACCTAAATTGGTTATACCAGAACATAAGTAGGTTAAGTTCATGGTAAGATTTGGGGCAAAAAAGGGGATTCTTCCCCTTTTTTTATTGTAAATACTTTTTATTCACCTCTTCCCAATTAATTACATTAAAGAATGCATTTATATAATCAGGTCTTCTGTTTTGATAATTTAAGTAATATGCATGTTCCCAAACATCAAGACATAAAATAGGAACACCTCCACACCCATTTGGCATTAAAGGATTGTCCTGATTTGCAGTAGAGCATATCTCAAGTTTACCATCAGCATGAGCACATAACCATGCCCATCCTGAACCAAATCTTGTAGCAGCCGCTTTACTGAACTCATCTTTAAAATTTTCGAATGAACCAAAATTTGAATTTATAGACTCACCTATTTCTCCAGCTGGATTTCCACCAGAATTTGGTCCCATTATTTCCCAAAATAGATTATGATTATAATAACCACCACCATTATTTCTTAATCCACTGTTATTAAGGTCAAGAGATTTTAGAATTTCTTCAATACTCTTACCTTCATTTTCAGTACCTGAAATGATATTATTGAGATTATTTGTATAACCATTATGGTGTTTCCCATAATGGATTTCCATAGTTTTTGCATCTATGTTTGGTTCTAATGCATCAAAAGCATAATTTAATTTAGGTAATTCAAAAGCCATAATTTTTTTTTTACAAAATTAGGATTATTTTGTTAAGTACAATAATCATAAATGAGCTACTCTTATAAAATCATAAACTCATCTGCAGGGTCAGGTAAAACATTCTACCTAGCAATTGAGTTTATAGCTCAACTATTAAATTCAAAAAAAGATGATCATTATAAGTCGATGCTTGCATTAACATTTACTAATAAAGCATCTGCTGAAATGAAAGATAGAATTTTATCTTATCTAAATATTATAGTAAATGAAAATGAAAATGTTATAATCGATATAGTTTCAAGTAAAACAACTCTAAATAATACTGAAATCAAAGAAAAGGCTTTTATAATTTTAGAAAACATTCTTTATAACTATTCAAGTTTCAATGTCATGACTATTGACAGTTTTACTAATAATATTCTTAAGTCATTTAAATCTGAATCTGACATTGAAAAAGATTATTTGGTTGAGTTAGATAGTATGGTTTATATTGATCAAGCGATTGATGATATTTTTATAGATATTAATGATGATGATAATTTAAAGAATCAATTGATAGAGTTTGCAAGATTCAAAACATCTATAAACAAAAGCTGGGATATCTCACATGATTTAAGGGAATTTATTGTTTTAATTGATAAAGAATCAAATAGAGATCAGATCGAATACTTCAGTCAAAAGAATAAAGAATTTTTTTCTCAAATGAAATTAGAGGTTAATAATCTTAAAAATGAGAAAAAAGAAAATTTAAGGAATCTTGCAAAAAAAAGTATAGAACTAATATCAACTAATGGTCTTGATTTTGGTGATTTTAGAGGAAGCTACCTCCCGAATTATTTGAACAATATAATCATCAATGACAAGCTTTACATAAATGAGTCTATATATAAATCACTCAATGGTGAGACAAGTCTATATAATAAATCTTTGAGCAATAGCAAATCTGATATAATTGAAAAAATAAGATCTTCGTTACTTAATAATTACAATGAAATAAACAAAACAATATTAGATGTTTTTGTTTTAAACTCATTTCTATCTCATTTACCTTCACTGTCTCTAATAAACTTAATTGAAAATAAGATTAATAAAATTCAAAGTGACAATAACACCAAATTAATTTCAAAATTTAATTCTGAATTAAATTCACTTGTTAAATCAAATGATGCTCCATTAATTTATGAGAAGCTAGGCTCAAGATTTTCAAATTTTTTTATTGATGAATTTCAAGATACTTCTGAGCTTCAGTGGGAAAATTTAATTCCTTTAATTTCTAATTCAATTCAAAGTGAGTCTCATGATGGCACTAAAGGGTCTTTATTAATTGTTGGAGATCCTAAACAATCAATTTATAGGTGGAGAGGGAGTAGAATAAATCAATTTGTAAATCTTATTCTTGGTGAGACCAATCCTTTTTATATAAATCCAGAAATAGAAAAAATTGACACAAATTACAGGAGTTTAAAAAATATAGTTGATTTTAATTCTGAGTTTTTTTCCTACTTAACAAATAGTCTAGATTTGAAAATATACAATTCAAGTCTTTTAAATTTCAAACAAAAATCAACAAAAAAAGAAGATGGTTATGTTGAAATAGAATTATATGATTCAGATACTTTCTATGAAAAGATTAAAAATCAAATACTGGATTTGTTAAATCGTGGGTATCTTCCTTCAGAGATTATAATTTTAGTTAGAAAAAATAAATATGCTAAAGAGCTAATTCATAATATTGATTCATCCGATTTTGATCTTGTTTCAAGTGATATTTTACAAATAAAAAATTCAGAAATTGTTCAATTTGTTATTTCAATATTTAAGTTAAGTATCTCTGGAAATAATTATAGTGAGAGAAAAAATGTAATTGACTTTCTTTATAAAAAAAATTATTTTGAAGGGGATTATTTAACAATAAATGATTGTTTCTTTGACAATCTAGATAAGAAAAATATTGATGATTTCCTTAGTAAAATTTCAAATGAAAAATTTGATTTAAACTATTTTCTAAAGCTTAATGTTTTAGAGTCTGTCAAATATTGTTGCTCAATATTTAAAATTGATTTAAATAATATTTTTTTGACAGCATTTATAGATAACATATTTGAATTTCTTGAAAAATCAAATGACTCAGTGGATGAGTATTTAAATTATTGGACTAAAAATTTAGATAAAATTAATCTTAGCCTCCCTGACAATCAAAAGTCAGTTTGTATATCAACAATTCATAAATCAAAGGGTCTTGAATATCCTGCAGTAATACTTCCAATATACAATGATAAGTTAGATGAAAATAGTTTTAATGATTCTTTATGGCTATATGAACCTTTCAGTGAAATTGAATCTTTGAAGTGGATGTTAATTAAAAGGATAAAAGACTTGAATCAAAATGGACATAACCTTAAAGAAGTATATGATAGTACAGTTCTAAATAACTATATTGACTCAATCAATCTATTATATGTTGCATTTACTAGGGCTGAAAAAGAGCTTTATATTTTAGCAAATAATAATAAAGTAAGCACTAATAGTATATCTTCCCTGATTAAAGAGTTTCTTGATTATAAGTCATGTAAAAATAATTTTTCTTTTGGTAAGAAAATAAAATATGACATTAAGCTAGATAATAAGGAAAAATTAGACTGTAGTGGTAAAATAAAAATTGTATCAACTTCAGGTAATCTAAATCAAGCCAAATATATTTCTGATACCCTTTCATCAATCTACAATAAAAATAATAAAGCAAGAGTTTATGTCTTTTTTAGCAATCATAAATTAGCTGATCTAGTCAATCTCTTTAACTCAAATCATATAAGTATGTCATCGAACTATCATATTTTGGATTATGATAATTCAAAATATGATCATGTTATAATTAGTAACATGAATGAAGGGTTATTTCCATTTAATGAGATAAATAGTGATTTTGTATCTAACAGCAAAAAAAATGAATTTGAAAGTTTGAATCTAATTGAGAAGGAAAAAAATATTTCCACTTTATTTTATAGTCTCGTCGAAAACTCTAAAGAAGTGCACCTAACTTTTGACTCAGATCTATCATCATTTATAAACGGTGAGAAAAGTAGATTTATAAAGCAACTGGAGCTCTTAGATAAAAATTATAATATCTCTTACAATTCGATAACTCAAAAAATAACATTTGATAATCAAATTAGTGAGGTAATTAAAAGTGATAAAAGAATTGATCAAAAAATAAATGATATTTTAAAATCAGGAATTTCAGCATCTACATTAAACTTATTTATTAAGAATCCCTATTTATTCTACGAACAAAAAATTTTAGGAATAGATGATATTGAAGATTCAAAATATTTAAGTTATATGGATCAAGGAACATTAATACATGAGGTAATTGAAAAACTTTATAATCCTTTTAAAATGATAGATCTTGAATTAGAGCATATTGAAAAAATGAGAAGAAATATAGACAACCAAACTAGTGAATCTTTCATAGAATTATATTCCAAGAAACCAGAAGGTAAAAACTTAATTTTTATAGAAATCGTTAAAGACTATATAACTAATATTTTAAATTTTGAAAAAGAACAATTAACTAAAGAAAAAGCTAAGATTAAGATTTTATCACTAGAGGAAAGACTATCATCTGAAATTACTGTAAATAATACAACAGTTAAAATTAATGGTATTATTGATAGAATTGACTTATTCAATGGAAAAATAAGAGTTATTGATTATAAGTCAGGATTGGTAAATCCAACAGTTCTAGATATAAAAAATATAGATAAAATTAAGTTAGACTACAAATATTCAAATTTGTTACAATTACTCATCTATAAATTACTTGTATCAAATAATTATAAAGATCTGGATATTGGACAAATAGGAATTTATTCAGTGAAAAAAAGTACTTCTCCATTTATTTCAATTAAAGATCATACTCAGATAAGCATAAAAGAAGTAGAAAAACTATTAGTTGAGATTATAACGGATATAATTCAAACAAACGAATTTATTAATACAGAAAATCCTGCATAACAACATCTGAAACAATTTTTCCAGATATTAATGATGGAGGTACACCAGGTCCTGGAACAGTTAGTTGTCCAGTAAAATATAGTCCTTTTATTTTCTTGCTTTTCATCTTTGGTTTAAAGATTGAGGTTTGAAATAATGTATTTGCTAACCCATAAGCATTTCCTTTGTATGAGTTATAATCATCTATAAAGTCATTAACACAAAATGATTTTTTAAAAATTATATTATCACTTATTTTTTCGCCTGAGATATCCTCAATCCTTTTTAGAACTATATTTAAATATCTTTCTCTTATTTCTTCTTTATCTTCTAGGTCTGGAGCAATTGGAATTAATATAAAACAATTTTCACAGCCATCTGGTGCCATACTTTTGTCACTTAATGAAGGGAAATTCAGATAGAAAAGTGGAGATTCAGGCCATTTAGGATTATCATATATTTCAGAAGCATGATCATTCATATCAACATCAAAAAATAAATTATGATGAGGTAATTTTTTTACTTTTTTATTTAAGCCTAGATAAAATAGAAGTGAAGAAGGTGCAAAAACTTTTTTATCCCAAAATGAATCATCATAATTTTTTAAATGATTAGGAATTAGTTTCTCGGTGTGATTATAATCAGCTCCACTAATAACAATATCTGCAGAAAATTCTTTGCCATTTGAAATAACTCCTTTAACTTTTTTCTCGATAACTATAATTTCTTCAACATTGTGTTCAGACTTAAACTTTACTCCCTTTTCTTTTGCAAGATTTATCATTGATTCAACAACTTTATACATACCTCCTTTTTCTGGAAACCAAGTCCCAAGGCCAAAGTCTGCATGATTCATTATATTATAAAAAGCAGGAGTATTTTCAGGTTTAGCGCCTAGAAATAAAACAGGAAATTCCATTAATTGACGGAGCTTCTTATTTTTGAAATATCTACTAACTTCAGATTTTATATTAGTTGTAAAGTATCTTAACCTTCTGATAGTTCCAGGAGTGACTAATTCTAGAATTGATTTCCCAGGTTTATAAACTACCTTTTCCATAGCAACAGAATAATTAATCTTAGCCTCAGCCATAAATTTTAAGAGATTTTTTGAAGCGCCTTTTTCAATCTTTTCAAACGTTTCACTTATTTTTTCAAGGCTATCTTCAATCTCTATGTAATCATTTTTTCCAAAATAAACTCTGTAAGCTGGATCTAATTTTTTCAAGTTATAGAAGTCACTAACAGATTTACCAAAGTCATTAAAATATTTCTCAAAAACATCTGGCATCCAATACCATGAAGGTCCCATATCAAAAGTGAATCCATTAGCTTCAAATTTTCTAGCCCTTCCACCAAATGAAGAGTTTTTTTCAAATACAGTTACATCATACCCTTTATCTGCTAGATAAGTTGCAGCAGAGATAGAGGAGAAGCCAGAACCAATAATTAAAATTTTTTTAGTCATTTTTAGAGGTGACGTAGTCATAAACAATAGATCCAAGGACTACAATCATTGATAGAATAACTATAAAAGCAACAAACGATTTACTCATGTTAAAAATATTGAATGATAAAAGTATAAAATATCGTAGATTTAGTTCAATTATGATTGGAATTTTAGATAAGAAATTTTTATTTGCAATAATTATTTTAACATCTTGTAATCAAAAAATTGAATCTAATACTGAAACCTCAGTTGATGAAAATCAATTAGATATAATTGAATATGAAATTCCTATAACATTTGAAGAAGATTTCGAAACTGAATATAATTTAGATGAATGGACTGAGTTCAAAATTCTTAAATATAATATTCTAGTTCTAGCAAATTCAATTTCTGGATATAATGATAATGATGCAAAATATCTTGAGGATATATTAAATAAATTGGGCAATAACTCAAGAGAGATATTGAAATCAGATTTTGATTTATTTGTAAGCAGTCCTGAGATTAAAGGAAGACTAAAGCTTCTTGATATTCAAATACAAAAAACCAAACATAATCTATCAAAGATTAATAAGAGCGAAGGACTAAAAGAACTTAATAAAATTTTTGTTTTTTACAACTACTCAGCTAATATGATAGAATCAATATTAGTAGATTCTATAAATTAGGATTACCATTTAATTTATTTAGTTGAAGATCTATCTCAGAATCTTCAATTTTTCTAAATAACATTTCTATTTTGTCAATTTTAAAGCTATAGTCAATATTTTCAGAGACATTATCTAACATATCCCAGCTAAAATTATTCAGCCCAATCATTTTCATTAATTTATATGATGTAAAAGGAATAAATGGTTCAGAAAGAACTGATAAATAAGTAATTATAATATAGGAAGTTTGAAGAATCTGTTCTACTCTTTCAGGATCCGATTCTTTAATTTTCCATGGCTCTGTTTCTGCAAGATGTTTATTCCCAACTCTAGCTATGTTCATTAAGTTTTTGATTGCTTCTCTAAATTTAAATTCATTCAAGCTAAGTTCAATTTTGCTCTTTAAGGATTTGACTTCATTTAAAACTAATTCATCAGCATTATTTCTTGAATCTGGATTTGGTATTTTACCATCATAATATTTATTTATTAATGATAGAACTCTATTAGTGAAATTTCCATAAATAGCTACTAATTCACTGTTGTTTCTAGTTTGAAAGTCTTTCCAAGTGAAATCATTATCTTTTGTTTCAGGACATGTAGATGTTAATACATATCTTAATACATCTTGCATGTTAGGAAAATCAATTAAATATTCATGAAGCCAAACTGCCCAGTTCCTAGATGTTGAAATCTTATTACCTTCAAGGTTTAGGAATTCATTTGCTGGAACATTTTTAGGTAGAATAAAATCACCAAACATTCTTAGCATAATTGGAAAAATTATACAATGAAAAACAATATTGTCTTTACCAATAAAGTGAATAAGATTAGTTTCTGGATTTTTCCAATATTGCTCCCAATCTTTGTCATTTGCTTTAGCCCATTCAATAGTAGATGAGATATATCCAATAGGTGCCTCAAACCAAACATATAGTACCTTGCCATCTTCATCATCTATTTTTACAGGTATACCCCAATCCAGATCTCTTGTAACCGCCCTTGGTTTTAATCCACTATCTAACCATGACTTAACCTGTCCAACAACATTTGTCTTCCATTTATCTTTATTTTCAACAGTTATCCAGTTTTTAATAAATTCCTCAAATTCATCAAGTTTGATATAATAGTGTTTAGTCTCTTTTAGAATTGGAGCTGAATTAGAGATTGTTGATTTAGGATTTTTTAGTTCCTCTGGGCTAAGGGTTGATCCACACTTTTCACATTGATCTCCATATGCTTCATCATAACCACAAACAGGACAAGTACCAGAGATATATCTATCAGCTAAAAATTGATTCTCATTAACATCGAAAAACTGTTCTGATTTAATTAGTGAAAAAAGATTTTTTTCTTTAAGATTCTCAAAAAAATTTATAGAAGTTTCATGATGAATCTTATTTGATGTTCTTGAATAATTATCAAATAAAATTCCAAATTCATCAAATGATTTTTTAATCATTTTATCATATTTATCAATTAACTCCTTTGGAGAAATTGAAGCTTTTTTAGATGCTAAAGAAATTGCAACCCCGTGTTCATCACTTCCACAAATGAATGCAACATCATTATTTGTAAGTCTTTTGTATCTAGCGAATATATCAGCAGGAATATAAACACCTGCTAGATGGCCAATATGTATAGGGCCATTTGCATATGGAAGTGCTGCTGTAATTGTAAAAGTTTCTTTATTTTTTGGCATTGAAACTCTTGATAAATATTCAAAATCAATCCAAGATAAAATATTAAATTAGTAATTGAAACTATTCCTAAATGTTTTTAATTTTTGATACTGAAACTACTGGTCTTCCAAAAAAATGGAGTGCTCCTTTGACAGATTTTGACAACTGGCCAAGAGCAATTCAGGTAGCTTGGCAGGTTCACGATGAAAAAGGAATTTGTGTTTCAAACCAGAGTTACATTATTCATCCAAAAGGATTCACAATACCTTATGATTCTGAAAAGATTCATGGTATTTCAACTCAGCTTGCTAAAAAAATTGGAGTAGAAGTCGAATTTGTTCTTGAAAAATTTAAAGATGATCTAAGCAAGTCTAAGTTTATTTGTGGTCATAATTTAAATTTTGATGAAAAGATTTTAGGCTCTGAATATCTAAGAATTGACGGAAAAAATCCACTTCAAGATTTTCCAAAAATTGATACCTGTACAGAGGAAACAGCTCAAATATGTATGTTAAAAGGCGGAAGAGGTAGAAGATTTAAGCTTCCAACTCTAATTGAGTTATATAGTCATCTTTTTAACCAAAAATTTGAGTCAGCACATAATGCCTCTGCTGATGTTGAAGCTACTGCACTTTGTTTATTTAAACTTTTAAAAGATAAAAAAATTCATCCCGCATCACTTTCTAATAATGAAGATATTTACATGAACTTATCAGATTTAGATCTTGAAAAAGTTAAAGCTCAAGGAATAGATCATCTTAATTTATTTGAAGAATCTAAGAAGTTAAAATCAGATGAACAGTTAGATAAAACTGATTCCCCAATAACTAATGAAGAATTAAAAGAAGATTTTGAATTTGCTCATCTTCATGCATACACTCAATTTTCAATTTTACAGTCAACATCTAGGATTTCAGATTTACTAAAACAATGTATTGACTTTTCACATGATGCTATTGCAATTACTGATAAGTCAAATTTAATGGGAGCATTTCACTTTATTAAAACTCTTAAAAATTATAATGAAAACCTAAAGGAAGGTCAAAAGTATATTAAACCAATTGTTGGGTGTGAATTAAATGTATGTGAAAATCATCTAGATAAATCTAACAGAGATAATGGATACCAAATGGTTTTTTTAGCAAAAAATAAAAATGGTTTTAGAAATTTATCAAAATTAAGTTCTATAGCTAATATTGAAGGATTCTATTATGTTCCAAGAATTGACAAGGAAATCTTAAAAACTTACTCTGAAGATCTAATTGTGTTGTCAGGAGGTTTAAATGGTGAAATTTCCTCCAAAATCTTAAATCAAGGTGAAGAAAAAGCAGAAGAATCTTTAAAATGGTGGATAGATAATTTTAAAGATGACTTCTATTTGGAAATTCAAAATCACAAACAAGAAAATGAAGACTATATAATTCCAATTCTTAAAGATTTTAGTATAAAGTATGGTGTAAAACTTATTGCAACTAATAATTCTTATTATACCTCTAAGTCTGAAGCAAATGCTCATGATATTTTACTATGTGTTAGAGATGGTGAAAAACAATCAGTTCCAATAGGAAGAGGTAGAGGGTTTAGGTATGGTCTTCCAAATGAAGAATACTATTATAAATCTAAAGATGAGATGTTAAAGATTTTTAATGGCATACCCGAGAGTATTTATAATATTTCAGAAATAATTAATAAAGTTGACTCATTTGATCTTGCAAGAGAAGTTTTACTGCCTGATTTTAAAGTTCCTAAAAAGTTCATGCAAAAGGATGATTTTGACAATCAAAAAGGTCAAAACTCATATCTAAGACATCTGACTAATGAAGGAGTTAAAAATAAATATGGTAAGATGTCAAAAGATCTTCAAGAACGAGTAGATTTTGAGTTAGATGTAATCGCAAAGACTGGTTACCCAGGATACTTCCTTATTGTTCAAGATTTTATTAATGCTGCAAGAGAGATGAATGTATCTGTAGGTCCCGGTAGAGGTTCAGCAGCTGGCTCTGTAGTTGCCTATGCTCTTGGAATAACTAGTATAGATCCAATAAAATATAATTTACTTTTTGAAAGATTTTTAAATCCAGACAGAGTAAGCCTACCAGATATTGATATCGATTTTGATGATGAAGGAAGAAATAAAGTTATTGAATATGTAGTAGATAAGTATGGCTCTGACCAAGTTGCACAGATAATTACTTATGGAAGAATGGCTGCTAAATCGTCAATACGAGATACAGGAAGAGTTCTAGATTTATCACTATCTGAAGTTGACAGAATTTCAAAATTAGTTCCAAATATGAAACTAAATGATATATTTTCTATGAATGAGTCTGATTTAAAATCAGAATTAAGAACTGATGAATTTAGCAGGGTTTCTGAACTAAAAAAATTATTTAAAGCTTCTGACTTATCTGCACAAACATTGCAACAAGCAAGTTTACTTGAAGGATCATTAAGAAATACTGGAATTCATGCATGTGGAGTTATAATTACTCCAAGCAATATATCAGAGTTTGTTCCAATTACTAGAGCTAAAGATTCAGATTTTTATGTCACACAATTTGATAATTCAGTTGTTGAGGATGCAGGATTACTTAAAATGGATTTTCTTGGTCTTAAGACTTTGACTATCATTAAGGATACTGTAAAGCTAATTAAGTATAAATATGATATAGATCTTGATCCAGAAAAGTTTGAACTGGATGATAAGAAAACATATGAATTGTTTCAAAGAGGTGAAACAGTTGGTATTTTTCAGTATGAATCACCAGGAATGCAAAAGTATTTGAAAGATCTTAAACCCACAGATTTTAATGATCTAATAGCCATGAATGCTCTTTATAGGCCTGGCCCGCTTGAATATATTCCCTCATATATTTCAAGAAAAAATGGTTCTGAACCAATTACCTATGACATTCCTGAAATGGAGGAGTTTCTTCAAGAAACATATGGTATAACAGTTTATCAAGAACAAGTAATGTCACTTTCTCAAAAGATTTCTGGGTTTTCAAAGGGTGAAGCAGATCTTCTTAGAAAGGCAATGGGTAAAAAAATATTTTCATTAATTGAAAAATTAAAACCTAAGTTTATGAAAGGTGGTCAAGAGAATGGATATACAATAGAAGTTTTAGAAAAAGTATGGAAAGACTGGGAAGCATTTGCCTCATATGCGTTTAATAAATCTCACTCCACATGTTACGCTTTGATTGGATATCAAACTGCATTTTTAAAAGCAAATTATCCATCCGAATATATGGCAGCAGTTTTATCTAATAACATGAATGATATAAAACAAGTAAGTTTTTTTATGGAAGAGTGTAAAAGAATGGGAATTACAGTGTTAGGTCCTGATATTAATGAATCATATTACAAATTTAATGTTAACGATGATAAAGCAATTAGATTTGGAATGGGTGCTGTAAAAGGTGTTGGAAAAGGTGCTGTTGAGACAATTGTAGAGAATAGAAAAGACGATAAATACGATGATATATTTGATTTTGCAAAACGAATAGATCTTAGATTAGCAAATAAAAAGACTTTTGAAAACCTTGTTTTGGCAGGGGGTCTAGACTCATTTAAACTTAATAGATCTCAATATTTTAATTTAGATAATGAAGGTTTAAGTTATATTGAAAAAGCTATAAAATTTGGATCAAAATATCAAGAGTCTGTTAATTCTTCACAAATAAATCTTTTTGGAGAGGATAGCAATGACATGTCAATTAATCCTGTTATACCAGAATGTGATGAATGGATAAATTTAGAGAAGTTAAAAAAAGAAAGAGAAGTTGTTGGTATCTATATTTCAGCTCATCCATTGGATGACTTCATAAGAGAACTGAATAACTTTACCTCTACAGGATTAACTACCTTAAATGATCTAAATAAACTTGTAAATAAAGATTTTTATGTGGGAGGAATAATAAACGAGGTTGAACATCTTGTATCAAAAACTGGTAATGGATTTGCTGTTTTTTCATTTGAAGATTTTAATGATCAGTATAAGTTTAGAATATTTGGTGAAGAATATCTTAAGTATAAACATTTACTTGAAGAAAATAAAATTCTTAGATTAAGACTAACTGTTAGAGAAGGATGGGTAAATAAAGATACAGGGAGAGTTGGTGAACCAAGAATTCAATTTTTGAATGTAGAGCTAATGGATGGCATAATTGACTCTAATTCTAAAAAAATTACACTTAGAGTTGATTCAAGTGCAATAGTCAATGATGATATAAAAAAACTAAAATCTACTCTGTCTAAATTTAAAGGTTCAAGTCCAGTCTATTTTGATATACATGATTCTAAAAATGAATTTAAATTAAATATGATATCCGAAGACACTAAGGTTAATATATCTAAAGAACTGTTGATATCACTTGAAGAAGACGAATTTTTATATAAATTAAATTAAATCAAATTGTATTTCTTTGAATAATAAATATTAGATTTGCTGCTTAAAATAATTATTATGGCATTAGAGTTAAATGATTCAATTTTTGAAGAAAAAGTTTTAAAATCAGATAAACCTGTACTTGTTGATTTTTGGGCAGAATGGTGTGGTCCATGTAGAATGGTTGGACCTATTATTGATGAGTTAAGTAAAGAGTTTGAAGGTAAAGCTGTTGTTGGAAAAATTGATGTTGATGCAAATCAAGAATTTGCGGCTAAGTATGGAGTAAGAAATATTCCAACTGTGTTATTGTTCAAAGATGGAGAATTAATCTCTAGACAAGTAGGAGTTGCTCCAAAAAAAACATATGAAGATGCAATTAATGCAGCTTTATAAATCAAAATAATTATATTTGCATCCCTTTTGGTCTGGTAGTTCAGTTGGTTAGAATATCTGCCTGTCACGCAGGGGGTCGCGGGTTCGAGTCCCGTCCAGACCGCATAAAAAAGCTCTTTTAATAAGAGCTTTTTTTTTAACTTGATATAATGAAAAAGATAATTCTTTTAGTATTCTTCTCCTCAAGTTTATTCTCACAGATATCTACTAAAAAAATTGAAAATTGGATATCAAAAAATAATGACTTAGATGGAAGTGTTGTATCTATTTCTGTTAAGCGAATAGATAAAGACAAAAAGATTGTTGGATTAGGAAACGATATCTATATGACTCCAGCATCAAACGTTAAAATTTTAACGGTCCTGGGTTCAATTTATTACGGAGACTCAATCCCAATCATAAATTATAAAGTTTATAATGATACTTTGAAAATTTCACCTACAGGTTATCCATTACTTTCACACCCAAAATATATAGATAAAGATTTAGAAAAATTTTTAAAGAAATTTAAACACATAGTATATCATATCCCAAAAACTGATCTTGATAAATATGGACCAGGTTGGGCCTGGGATGATTATAATAATTACTACCAAGCCGAACGATCAGAGATGCCGATTTATGGAAATGTAATTCAAGCTGTAAAAAAATCCAATGGAGATATAGAAATTACTCCAGATACATATAAAATTGTCTTTGATTTTGAACAAAAGAAACAAATAGATAGATCAGAAACAGAGAATAATTTTTCTTTAAATCCCTCTTTATTTAAATCTGGAGACACAATATATTCTCCATTTATAACATCAAGAAAAAATACTATTAGCTTGCTTGAAAATGCTTTAGGAAAAAAAGTAGAATTTAAAAAAGAAGAATTAAAAGATTACAATGTGCTAAATAGTAGCCAGGTTGATGATATATACTCTGCTATCCTCAAGGATTCTGACAATTTGATTTCAGAGAGTATAGCCGCAAATATTTCTTTTCGATTAAATGACACTATTTCAGTAGATAAAGGGGTCAAATTAATTAAACGCTTGTCAAAACAAATTGAATTATTTGATGGATCTGGGTTGTCAAGATATAATTTGGTAACTCCTAAATCAATAATTTCATCGTTACATGATATATATAACTTAATTGGATTTGATAGAATAAAAAAGATATTTCCCAAAAACTATATAATTCAGGATAAAGAAGATTTTGTATGGGGAAAAACAGGTACTCTTAAAAATAATCACAACTATTCTGGATATATAATTACTGATAAAAACAGAATATATATTTTTAGTATAATGATTAATCATTTTACTAATGACTTGAGTAAAATAAAAGATGCAATAGTTGACTTTTTAATTTATTTAAAGTCAAATTCATAAAATTGATTAAATTTGCATGTTGTGTGTTGCTATAGGCAACTAAATAAGCTTTCCAATTGGGGGGCTTTTTTTATTCTTCTACAAGTGGTTTCTCAATGTTCTCTGTTTCAATTCCAATGGTTGACCTACTAGAAGTTAATTTAGTTATATCCTTATCTATTTTTTTAAACTCCTTATTTGTAACATTATATTGATTTACAACAGTGCTTATACTATTGCCAAGCTTTTCATGATATGTCAAGTATGCGTTTAAGTGATTACCTAATTTTTCAATATTCATTTGAATTTCATTTATTGACTCTTCAACTTTCATATTATTTAAGGCCTTATTTGTAACCTGAAGCATCGGAAATAAACTCATAGGAGAAACAATCATTACTTTCTTTTGATATGCATAAGAAACTAGATCTCTTTGGTTAATTTTTAATGAACCTACTTTATTATTAAGAAGATCTTGATATAAGCCGTCAGCAGGAATAAACATATATGCATAATCAACAGTTCCTTCATTAGGTCTTATATATTTAGCCGTTTCATCAATCCTATTCTTTATATCATTTTTGAATTTTTTTTCAAGATCATTTAGTTTATCTGTCTCAGTTTCATCACTCTCTATCATCTTATTATAGTTATCAAGGGAAAATTTTGCATCTATTGGGATTATAAATTCACCAACTTTAATAACTGCATCCACTGCTTCTCCATTATTAAAAGAATATTGCATCTGAAAGAGTTCTGGAGGAAGTACATTTGCTAATAAGTTTTCAAGTTGAATTTCTCCAAGAATCCCTCTTTGTTTTTGATTACCCAAAATTTTCTCAAGTGTTTTCATTTGATTGGCAAAAGTTAAAACTTGTTCATTTGTTCCTTTAATCTTTTCTAGTTCCTTAGTTAACTTATTTATTGTTTCAGAGAATCTAATCTCCATATTTTTTTGATCTTGTTTAGAATCTTGAAGTTGTTTATTTAAGTTTTCAGCAGATGTTAATTTAAATGCTTCAATAAAAGATTCAAGCTTAGATTCAAGCTCTTTACTATTATCTTGAGAGTTCTTATTAATTTGTTTTTTAATCAAAAAATAAAGACCAAATAGAGATCCAACAACAACTATTACAGTAAATAAATATTCCATTACCTAAATTTAATCAAAACACAATTATTTAAAGAGTATTTAAAAAAAAACCCTCATTTAAGAGGGTTTTTTAAAATGTAAAATATTTTTACTCTGGAGCAGATTCTGGTTGATAATCATAGTAACCCGCCATTGGGTACATTACATGAGCATAATCTGTACCAGCAAACATAACATATGGAGCACCAGTTGTAAAGTCAGTAGTCATACCATCTAAAGTTGATGGATCAGCAGGCATTCTCATTAAATGAGGACCTGATTCAATCCATTGACCTTCGGCTGATTCTTCTTTTGTTAAAGTCTTTGGTGTTGTATTATCTTCACCCATATCTCCATGAAGCATCCATGCATACCCATCTTTATCCATTACTGGAGTCTCATCAGATAGATAAGCAGAAATCCATTTAAATACCTCAGTATCTCCACAAAGTGGCATTGCCTCGTGAGCATCAACCCATCCATTTTCAGGATCAGATTGTCCTCTTGGATTTACCGGTAAACATGTCCAGCCATTACTCCCCTCTCTTAAGACGCTCATATCAGGTCCTAAGACAGTAGCATCTCCAGCAATATATGCAGGAGCAGCTGTAGAATATGCCCAAATCTGCCATTCAGCTGAAGTATGTGGCCCTTCTGGCTCACCTGTTGTATCTGTAGCCTCAGCAGGCATTTCACAGCTAAACATTAATGCAAGAGCTAGTATTGAATATATATATTTCATAATATTTATTTTTAATAAATCTAAAGAAAAAGGGCCAAGAGACCAAAAAATAAGAAATGTATTAATAGGATATTAGTAGATACTTTATACTCTTTATTTTTACTTGGTTGATATATTAAATGGAATAAAATTGAGAAAACGAACCACCAAAAATAATTTGAAAAAGGAACAGGATTTATAGTAAACTCCCAATAATCAAGTTTTGGAGCACTAATCTCAATTAGTAAATCCAACAGAATCATCATAGCTGATCCAAATACAACCTTTCTAATAATTGACTTTGGAAAGATCCTATCTGCAAAGTTTCCAGTTAAAATTATTAGTAAAACCCAATTAAAGCCAATCACGACAGGAACATTAAATATCTTAACACCTAAATTGTCTCCATATTTATATTCACCAAAAAAAAATGAAAAATTTACTCCTATAATTTCTACACTAAGTCCTAAGAAAAAAATAAAAAACAATTTTGTCAGGAACTTTTTATCAATAGAGTTATTTACTATTAATAAAAATAAAGTCAATGTAAGAACATATGGTGAAGATGAAAGAAAAAAATCTTTTTGATCAGATAATATTCCGAAAAAACCACTAACATTTACTAGCCAAACAATAAAAATTGAAAAATATCTCAATTCATTATTATCAAGTAACTTTAACATATTAGTTTATTAAATCTGAAACAATTTTTGCTGAATTTAAGCACAGTGGTATTCCCCCACCAGGATGAACACTCCCTCCACAAAAGTACAAGTTATTTATATTTTTTGAAAAATTAGGATGTCTTATAAAAGCAGATTGTAATGAGTTGCTAGAACTTCCATATAATGATCCAAATTTAGAAAGCGTTTCAGTCTCAATATCAACTGGTGTTAATATTTTTTCACCAATTATATTGTTTTCTATATCAACGTTTAAGGTTGAATTAATTTTTTTAATGATATTATCTCTTAAGTTTTTTTTTATTTTTTTCCAATTTTGTCCACTGTTAAATGGTGAATTTATCAGTATAAACCAATTCTCACAGCCAGATGGTGCATCCTCCTTTACAATTTTTGATGTTGAACATATATAAACAGTAGGATCATCATAAATTGAATTTTTATTGAAGATATAATCAAACTCTTTCATCTGGTCTCTGCTAAATATTATATTATGTACACTAATATTTGAGAAAGATTTATTCATATTCCAATAAAAAACAACAGCTGAGCTTGAAGGTTGGTAATTTTTAATAAAAAAAGGCTTTTTATAACCCTTTAAAAGCTTATCATATGTCAAGTTTATATCCATATTTGAGACTATGATATCTGCTTTATAATTAATCTTATTTATAGATACTCCTACTGCAGATTTATGCTTAATTAAAATTTTATCAATTTCTGAATTAAAATGAAATTTTACACCAAGATCTATAGCAAGATTATATAGAGAGTGTGAAATATCAGATATACCTTTTTTTGGCATAAAGACACCAAGATCATGCTCTAAATGTTGAATAATTGACATTATTCCAGAAGTCAAATATGGACTTGACCCATTATAAGTTGCGAATCTGTTAAATAGCTGAATTAATTTTTCATCTCTAAAATATCTTTTATTTAATGAGTTTAAACTGATAAATATATTTAACTGTAAAAAATTTAAAATTCCTTTTAGTGCATCAAATGACAGATATGTTGAAATTTTATGGAGTGACTTTTCTAAAAATATCTTTTTTACAAGATTAAATTTTTTCTTTGAGTTAAAAATGTATTCCTCAACTTTGTTTCCCTCTTTATCAAACTTTTTATGAACTTCATCAATAAACTTTTGACTATCTGAATATGCATTAAATATATGACCATCATCCCAAAAATATTTACATGCTATATCAAGTTTATCATACTTAAAATATTTTTTAATATCAACCCTGCATCTTCAAATATATCTTCAACAAGATTTGGCATTGTAAATAATTTTGGTCCAAAATCATGCCTAAAGTTATTGAGGTAAAAATCACTTAGTTTTCCACCTACATTTTTATTCTTTTCAAATACCTCAACATCATACCCTTTAGACTTTAGTCGAACTGATAATGCAAGGCCAGCAACTCCTGAACCAATTATTATTACCTTTTTCTTCAATTGAATTCTTTTAAGTATAAAATATTAGATCTGACAAATAGCTCCTCTGAATACCATTTATCTTTTCTAGCTTTATTTATTATTTTTAAATGATTTTCATCAGAGTATGCATAATCTCTCATGCTCTTCTCACTCATCCATATACTTATAGTAGCTTGTTCTATAATTGGAAGTTCACCAATACCTTTGTAAAACTCTGCTCCATTTTGACTTTTTATAGATTTAGCAGCTAAGGAGGTATTAACTAGAAAATTTATTAGCTTACTGAGCCTTACTCTTGCTCTAGTTAAGACAATGATCTTTCCTCCTCCATATGAACTGATATTTTTAAATGGATTTATTCCATTCCATGATCCATTAAAATTATATGGATCAATTTTAATTTCAACTCGTTTTGAGGATTGACCTATTATTTTGTTTATGATATTATTTTCTTTAATAAATTTTTTTCTGTAATAATCATTTTTCCAGGAAGTTATCAATACATAAGATGAAAAGTCCGGAATCAAACTAAACCCACCATTAGAGCCTGTTCCAAAAAGTTTAATAAACTTCAGGCCATTAGAGCTAATAAGACTTTTATTGAATGTGTAAGCGCCCATAAGCTTAAACATCCAAATCTTATTTTTTTTAAAATAAAATAGATCTATGTAATAGGTCAAATTTTAAGATTTAGGAAACATTAAGATACAAAAAAACCCTACTAAAAAGTAGAGTTTATTTGTGGTACCACCAGGAATCGAACCAGGGACACAAGGATTTTCAGTCCTTTGCTCTACCAACTGAGCTATGGTACCAAAAGCATGGCAAATATATTAATATTTAAATAAAGCTGTATTCAAATGTTTCTTTAATTTTATAAAAAATTCCTCAATGAATTTAGTGATTGACATCGGTAACAGTAAGGTCAAATTTTTTCTATTTGAGAATAATAAAACCATACATAAAGAAATTTGTGATAACCAAGATTTCAAGAAAACATTAGATTCAATTTCTAATAAAAATAATATCAAAAATGTAATTTCTTCTAGCGTATCTTCTAATTACGATCTATATATAGAAGAGAGTTTAAACAACTCAAAGTATATTAGTTTATCAAATGATAACTTATTAATTCCCTTTAAAAATAATTACAAGACAAAAAAATCTTTGGGTCAAGATAGAGTTGCTCTTGTTTCATCTGCTATATATAATTATCCTAATCAAGATAATTTAATAATAGACCTAGGTACATGTATAACATATGATTTTGTAGATTCAAATAAAACATATCATGGCGGAGCAATATCACCGGGCTTTAAACTTAGATACAGTAGTTTAAATTCATATACTTCTAATTTACCATTATTGGAATTTGAAGAAACTGAAAATATAATTGGTTCAACTACAAATGAGTCAATTCATTCAGGAATATATAATGGAGTTATTGCTGAGGTAAACAATTACATAGATTTACTTAAAAAAGAATACCCAAAGCTTAATGTTATTATAGTTGGAGGATTTTCAAAGTTCTTGCTTAATAGGATAAAAAATGCAATATTTGCGGACCAAGACTTTTTAGCTCAGGGTTTAAATTATATTATAAATTATAATGAAAATAGATAAAATTCCATCCATTTTAGTTTACTTACTATTTTCATCAATATTTGCCTTCTCTCAAAACAATACAAGATCTCCATATTCTCTTAACGAATTAGGTGAAATAAACTTTCTTGGTAATATATCTAATATTTCTATGGGAGGGGTTGACTCAGCTATTGATTCAATTGAATTTAATATTAATAACCCATCGTCACTTGCAAAATTAAATACTACGAATTATCAAATTGGAACTTTTTATAAATCAATGGGGATCTCAAATAGTGTATCAACAGAAAGAGCGAATGCTGCTAATATAAACTATATTGCCATTGGAATTCCTGTTAAAAGATTTGGATTTGGATTTGGTGTTTTGCCATATTCTTCATTAGGATTTAACCTTCAAACTTCAGAAGAATTTAACAATGAAAATATAATAGATACTAGATTTTTCGGAGCTGATGGAAACATTAATAGGGCATTTCTTTCCTTAGGAGTACCACTTCATAAATATTTTTCAATTGGTGCAACTCTTAATTATAATTTTGGAAAATTTTCTTACGAAAAGTATAACCAATATGACGGAATTAATTATGGAACTTACTCAAATAGTAGCTCAGAAATTACCGGTTTTACTTATAGTCTGTCCTCAAGTATCTCTTTTCCATTAAAGGATGACATATCACTTAATTTAGTATACAATTATAATCTATCTGACTATCTGAACTCATATAATACGGAGTTTATTTACACATCCACTTCCTCTTCTATCAATGCTGAATCATTAGGAGATTTTGTTGATGTAGACCTATCAAATTCAGGATTAGAGAATACTAGTCTACTTGTACCAAAAAAATCTATTTACTCAATTGGATTAGAGAAAAAAAATAAATGGTTTTTAGGAGCACAATTTGAAAACAAAATGTCATCTGATTTTGAAAATAAGTTTTTAAATATTGATAACGTATCATACCGAGACTCTAAGATATTCTCAGTAGGAGGATATTTTATACCAGATGCCTCATCTTTAACCAGTTACTGGAAAAGGGTCATATATAGATTTGGTTTAAAAAATGAAGAAAAAAGTATTATTATAAATAATTTGCCTATAAATCATTTTAGTTTAAATTTGGGACTTGGTTTACCTCTTTCAGGCTTGTCTAAAGCTAATATAGGTCTTGAGTTTGGTAAAACAGGTGACGATAAAAACTCCTTAAGAGAGAATTATGTTGCTCTTAGATTGGGCTTATCGTTAAATGACATTTGGTTTATTAAGAGAAAGTTTAACTAAACTTTTTAATATTTAAAATGTCTAATGAAAGTATAATTAAATTAAAAATATGAATAACTTAAGGTTCTTTAGAAGTTTAATTTTAATCTTATTTACAGTCCCAAGTTTTTCCCAACTTAGCTCTAATGAGTGTATGGAACAACTATCAATTTTTGCTGAATCAGCAAAAATTAGAAATTATCAAGCTGCATATGAGCCATGGAAGATTGTACTTGATAATTGTCCTAAATTGAATGTTGCAACTTACCAATTTGGTGAAAGAATTCTTAAGGATTTTATATCAAAGTCAACTAGCCCAGAAGATAAGGTTAGTTATACAAATGATTTGCTTGATCTATATGATAAATGGGCTGAAAACTTTCCAACTAGAAAGGGTGTAAATCAAATAGGTAAAATCTTCAGTAGTAAAGGACAAGCAATGCTTGATAATGGTATTGAGGATAAAAACTTAATTTATGAAACATTTGATTATGCATTTCAAAATGACCCTTCTAGTTTTACAAGTCCAAAGTCCTTAGCTTATTATTTTATTACAGGTTATGATTTATACAAATCAGGCACAAAAATTGAACTAGAGGATCTATTTGAGAAATATGAGGAGCTTACTGAAAAATTTCAGCTACTTCAAACTAATATTTCAAAGAATCTTGATTTAATTCTAAAGAAAGAAGAGTCTGGTACTGCCTTGACCTCATCTGAGACTAGAAATAAAAAAATATATAATACCAACACAAATGCAGTTGGTTCTTATCTTCAATTGCTAGATCAAACTATTGCAAAAGAAGCTACATGTGAAATTTTAATTCCACTCTATACTAAGAACTTTGATGAAAACAAAAATAATCCAATCTGGATAAGAAGAGCTGCTGGTAGATTAGATGGTAAAGATTGTTCAGATGACCCACTTTTTGTTACATTAGTTGAGCAACTCCACAGTTTGGAACCTTCAGCTGATTCAGCTTATTACTTAGGAATTTTAAATGATAAGCAAGGAAATGCTGATGAAGCTCTGAAATATTATCAAGAATCAGTTGCTCTTGAAACAGATAATTATAAAAAAGCAAATATTCTATATAAAATTGCAGTTAAATTTAGAAATGCTGGAAGAAGAGTTTCCTCAAGAGACTATGCTGAACAAGCGTTATCATTCCAACCATCCTTAGGTAGAGCTTATCTATTAATAGCAAATTTATATGCTGATAGTGCAAATGGATGTGGAGATACACAATTTAATAAAAGAGCTGTTTTTTGGCTTGCTGCTCAAACTGCTCAAAAGGCTGGTAGGGTTGATGCATCATTAAAAAGACTTTCTGATAGAACTGCTGCTGCATTTAATGGTAGGGCCCCAACTAAAACAGATATCTTTACTGAAGGTAATCAAGGTTCTACTATATCATTTCCATGCTGGATTAGAAGAAGTGTAAAGGTTCCAAACCTTTAAAATGAGATTTACTTTTTTTTTAATTTTTATAGTCTTCATCTCTTGTGATACTGATAGGCAAATCATTGAGAGTGAAGAGGTAAATATTCCACTTAGTATTGCCAACAATTTTACTATGACCTATACTGATTCCAGTCAAGTCAAGTCATATGTATCTGGCAACAAACACTTTGACTATTCAAATAATATTCTTAATTATTCTGAGTTTTTCGATGACGTTGAGCTAATAATTTATGATGATAATAAAACATCAACAATTAAGTCAGACTATGCAATTGTATATAATTCATTTAGATTTATGGAATTTAAAGGTAATGTAGAAATAACAACTACAGATGGTGAATTATTGATTACAGATCAGTTATACTACGATACAGAAAATGAATGGCTTTTTACTGAAGACAAATTTGAATATACAGATAAGTCTAACAAAATAATAGCTAATAGACTTGATTCTAACAGAGACTTTACCGATCTTGTAACAGGTAATCTAACAGGATCTATTAATATAACTGAACAATGAAAAACTTTCTAATTTCTGAAATAATCTATTGGGTAATTGCTGTAATTTCACTGTTTAGTGTAATTGAGAATTGGACAATTAATAGTGATAGGGCCTATATTTTTCTTGGGTTTTGTATACTATCTGTTTTTATGGCTTTATTTAGAAGGCATTTTAGAAAAAAGTACGCAAATAGAAAGTAAATGATTATAATCTTTAGTCTTTTATTATCTGCTTTCTTCTCAGGAATGGAAATTGCTTATGTTTCCTCCAATAGATTGAATTTAGAAATAGAGAAGAACAAATCGGGATTAATTCCTAAAGTATTATCTATAATAACCCAAAATCCATCAAGATTTATTGCAACTATGCTTATTGGTAACAATTTTGCCCTAGTTATTTATGGAATTTTTATGGGACAATTTATAATTGATAATATTCCTTTTATAGATCTAGCCTCGATCAATGAATTCTCTGCTCTTTTAATTCAAACTTTTATTTCAACATTCTTAATTTTAATTGCTGCAGAATTTATTCCTAAGGTATTGTTTCAAATATATTCAAATTTATCAATGAAGGTCTTCTCAATACCTGCATATATATTCTATATACTTCTTTATCCAATTACAAGTCTAGTTACTATTATATCAAATTTAATACTAAAGACTTTTTTTAAAGTTGACCCTGAAGAATCTAAAATCTCATTTTCAAAATTAGAATTAGAAAGCTACATAGAGAATGAAATAGAAAACTCTGATGAAACTTTAGATTCAGAAATTGAAATTTTTCAAAATGCTCTAGAGTTATCTGAAGTTAAGGCAAGAGATGTAATGGTTCCAAGAGCAGAAATTATTGCCGTTGATAAATCTATTGAAATTGAAAAAATTAAAAAAATATTAACTGAAACCGGCCTATCAAAGATTCCTGTTTATGTTGATACAATTGACGATATTATTGGTTATATACACTCATTTGATTTCTTAAAGAAACCAGATAACCTAAAAGAACTTATTTTACCCGTTGAATTTGTGCCAGAGCCAATGTTAGTGAATGATGTTCTTGAATTATTAACAAGGCAAAGAAAAAGTATTGCAGTTGTAATTGATGAGTATGGTGGAACTTCTGGTATTATAACTGTTGAGGATATTGTAGAAGAATTGTTTGGAGAAATTGAAGACGAACACGATAACTATGATTATTTTGAAAAGAAAATCTCTGAAAATACCTATGAGCTGTCTGCAAGGTTAGAGATTGAGTATCTGAATAAATCACATAACCTAAATCTTCCTGAAAGCGAGACATATGATACACTTGGAGGTTTAATAGTATTTAATGTGGAGGAAATTCCAAAAGTTGATGATGAAATTAAAATTGGTCAATATTCAATAAAAATTATTGAAGCAAGCTCATCAAAAATTGAAAAAGTACTACTAAAAAAAATTGAACAAGAATAGCATAAATAAATACTTAGTTGTATTTTCGAAAATTATTAAAAAATATGGCTATACTCGGACAAATTAGAAAAAGATCTATATTCCTTATAATAGTAATAGGGATGGCGCTATTTGCATTTGTTATCTCTGGAGTTTTTACCTCAAATGGTGGATTTAGCTCTAATAAACCAATTGGTGAAATTAATGGTGAAGAAATTGACTTTGAGATTTTCAACATGATGGTTGAACAAGCTCAAACGGTATATGGACTAAATACAATAAACGCAGTAAACTTTGCATGGAATCAAGGCGTTAAAAATCAATCTCTAATCCAAGAGCTAGATAAACTTGGAATAGATGCTGGTAAGAATCAATTAGAACAAATTATCTCAAGTGATGAATCTATTGTTTTAAATCCTTTATTTCAAAATGAAATAGGTTTATTTGACTTTAACAAATTTTCAAATTATATAGCTCAATTAAAGACATCTAATCCAACAATTTATAATTCATGGAAGCTACAAGAAGAAAATATTATATCTCTTGCAAAGCAAAAAATTTATTTTGATTTAATCAAATCAAGTGTAATATATACAAACGTTGAGTCAAATATTCAGTATCATTTAGAAAATGACAAAGTAAACATTGAATATCTAAGAATTCCTTATGAATTAGTCCCTGACTCACTTATTAAAATAAAAGATTCAGAAATTAATTCCTATTTAAGAAATAGAAAAGATGTTTATGAAATTGGAGCATCTAAAAAAGTTGAATTTGTATATGTGCCTGATACAGCAAGTGATATTGATATAAATAATATTAGAACAAATCTTGAGCAGCTTAAAGATGGATTCAATCAACTTAATCAAATCACAAACTCGACTGAATATGTTGAAGGTTTCAGTAGTGTAAAAGATTATTCTGAGTTTATTGATATATACTCTGAAGTAGCCTGGGACTCAATTTATAAGACTAAACAAGAATTATCAAGTGATTTTTCTGATATTCTTTATGGGCTTAATGTTGGCCAGGTTTTTGGGCCATATCAAGATGGTAATTTTTATAAAATTACAAGAATGATTGATAAAAAAAGAGATGGTAATTTGAATAAAGTCTTACTTGCTGATGTTGCAATTGAAATTATCCCATCTAATGAATCTTCTAATGAAAACTTTAGGAAAGCTTCTCAGGTTGAATTTGATGCGAATAATGGTCTTTCTCTTAATCAAAGTGATGCAAGTTTACAAATAAATACCTTTGAATCTTTTGAAGATTTTGATGAAGGTTTACCTGGTATAATTAATTCTAGACAAGTGATTAAGTGGATGTATAATGATGATTCTAGGGTTGGAGATGTAAGAAGGTTTACCCTAAACGATGGCTATATCGTTGCTAAGATTATCGAATTTAACAAGACTAGACTTCCAGATATTGAAGATGTTAGAACTGAGATTTCACAAATTCTAATTCAAAATAAAAAATACGATTTCTTAAAAAATAAATACAAATCAACATTGAACATAGATACTATTGCAGAGGAAAATAATCTAGAAGTTGAAAATGCATCTGCAGTTACTCAATATGATCCAATTCTTGTTGGAGCTGGTGTAGAACCGTATATCATAGGTTCTTCTTTTTCTCTTGAGCCTGACGAAATATCCGAGTTATTAAAGGGTAATAATGGTGTCTATATTATAAGACTTTTATCAAAGGAAATTGCTGAAGAAATTAATCTTGGTCAAGCAATATCTAATTCTTTAAGTGATAGAGAGATTGAAAGAATTTCAACTTTGATTCCAGAAGTACTTGAGTCAAAAGCTGAAATTGTTGATAACAGAAGCTTTTACTACTAAACTAAAGCTAATTCATTATAATTTAGTACTGTATTAAATCCCTTACTTTTAAAATAGTCAGTTGGATTTTTATCTAATGCAGAAGCAAGAATAAAATCACCTCCCCATGCACCTAAACTTTTAATTTCACCATCAAAATCATTAAATAGTTTATCCTTAATTTTCTCTTTTGATGTTAGTTTTGACACTATGTTTTCATGTTCTTTTATTAATGAATTAAATTCTAGCTGATCTTTGCACAAAATAATTTTTTTTGTAATATCTGAGATCTCAGTAATACCAATTTTTGAATTTATCTTTTCTCTAAAACTTTTTATTTCATCTAAGGAATTCTGTTTCTTATTTAAATAGATAAAATGTAATTTATCTCTAAAAGATGGATTAAAATTAATTTGTTTTATTTCTTTTTTATTATCATTTAGTCTATACAGTAACGAGCTACTTGAATCAGCACATGCAATATCATAACCACTTCCGTTAAAAAATTTAGTATTTAACTCATAAGGATCAACGCCTGAAAATTTTGAAAGATTATTGATAAGAGTTGATGAAGATCCTAAACCCCAATCTTTATCAAATGTTAATTCTGTATTTATTATTGAACCATTTGACTTTAAAAAATTACTTTCTTTTTCTCGAATGTAACTTATAAGTTCTTTTATAATTTCTGAAATTTCTTTAGATGATGAATATTTAACCTTTAAGCTATCTTTATCTAGTTCACACTTAAACCAAATCTCTCTATTCTTATTATAACTTGTCCAATTGATTAGATTAGAGTCATTGTCATTTATTTCTAAATATTGTCCATATACTGTGGGTACTGCTAAAGATAATGCTCCATTAAGAACAAAATACTCTCCTGTTATTAATATTTTACCATTACTATAAAATTTCATATTTACTTATTGGACTTAATAAACTCAGAAACTGAGCTATTGTTGATTTCTTTATCTACAAAATATTTCTTAGCTCTTTTGATCTGATCTTCGTTAGCATTATTTTTAATTAGAAGATTAATTAAGTGCATTTTCATATGTCCTTGCTGAATACCTGATGTAATTAATGATCTAACTGCAGCAAAATTTTGAGCAAGTCCAACACAAGCTATAATACTCATGAGATCTCTAGACGATGGACTGTCAAGTATTTGTAGTGATAGCTTAACTAGTGGGTGCAAATCAGTAATTCCTCCTACTGTCCCAACTGATAGTGGAATTTTAATACTTATTCGAAACTTATTATCCAAAATTGTACATTCTGATAAACTCTCATATTTAGAGTTTAATGATGCATAGGAGTGAATACCAGCTTCTACTGCCCTAAAATCATTTCCCGTGGCAATTAAAATTGCATCTATTCCATTCATAATTCCTTTATTATGAGTAACTGCTCTGTTGATATCAACTTTAGCAATATCAAAAGCGTATTTCATTTTTTTTGCAAACTCTTCTGATTCAATACCCTCAATATCTATTAGATCCTTAATATCACATTCTGCATGGGCTTCAACAATACAATCTGGTGTGTAATTTGATAATATTGACATGATTATATTTATACTGTAACCACTTTTAATAAAATAATCATATTGTTTAGATAACTCGTCTATTTTTTTTGACATTGCTTCTAGACATGAATTAATAAAATTAGCTCCCATTGAATCTGAAGTATCAAAATCAATTGATAATTGGAAATAGTTTTTTAAATCACTTGTTTTATCAATAATATTTATCGCAGATATACCACCACCTCTTTTCTTCATATTCTTAGTGATATTGTCAGTGGATTTAAGTATATATTCTATATTATTATTTATAAACTCCTTAAGAGCTTCTTTATCTCCATTAAATGAAAGGTGTATGTGCCCTCTTTTTGTAAAACTTTCAACTTTAGATTTAAATCCTCCTTTATCAAACCAGAATTTAGCTGCATTTGACAATGCAGCAACAACTGAACTTTCCTCTGTTACAAGTGGTATAGTGTAATTTTTATTATTTATTAAAAAGTTTGGTGATAAAGAATAAGGAAGGTAAAAGTTTGAAATACTGTTTTCAGAAAATGAATCATGTATAGCTTGGATATCTTTATTAGAATTTAAATAATTATCAAGTATTGATCTAACTTGATTTGAATCATCAAATATTTTTTCACTTAACCAATCAATCTTTTCCTCCCTAGAAAGTTTTGAAAAACCAATTATTTTTTTTGGCATAATTTTCTTTTCTTTATGTAAATATAAGTGAAAACAAACTCAATATAATTTAAGGTATCTTACAATGAATAATATTAATCTATTTAATGGAGACGAAATAAATCAAAAAACAATTCTTGGCCACCCATCAGGACTTTTTACACTTTTTTTTACTGAAATGTGGGAAAGGTTTTCATATTATGGGATGCGTGCAATACTTGTTTTATTTCTAATCTCCTCAATTGATAATGAAGGATGGGGATGGGAAAGATCTGATGCCTTGGTATTATATGGCTGGTATACTGGGCTTGTGTATATTACTCCAATTTTTGGTGGACTAATTGCAGACAGATTCATTGGCTATAGGAAAGCTGTTGTCTATGGAGCTCTTCTTATGACACTTGGTCATGCAGCTATGGCCCTTGAGGTTTTTTATGATTTCTATTTATATGTTGGTTTAAGTCTTTTAATATTAGGAAATGGGCTATTCAAGCCAAATATAAGCTCAATAGTAGGCCAAATGTACAAAGATGATGGAAAAATCAAAGATGCTGCTTACACAATATTTTATATGGGAATTAATTCAGGTGCCTTTCTTGGAATTCTTCTCTGTGGCTATATTGGCGAAACTGTTAATTGGCATTATGGTTTTGGTTTAGCAGGAATCTTTATGTTATTTGGAATGCTTCAATTCCATTATGGACAGAATATTTTTGGATCAATTGGTTTAAAACCAAGTGAAAAAAAAGATGATAAAAATTTAGATGTTAAGGAAAATCAAACTCCAAGGAAAACTATAGTTGATAGATTAATTGTTATTGGAATTTTTTCTTTTGTAACTATATTTTTTTGGTGGGGATTTGAACAGGCAGGGGGAAGTATGACAATTTTTGCAAATGACTATACCAATAGAGATCTAATAGGAACAGGAGCACTAACTTTTAAGATTATAAACTCACTTCTAGTTATAGTCCCAATGATTATTTTAACAATAATTCTCTATTATTTATTTAATAATACATTTCAGAAATATGCGATTTCTAATATATTCCTATCACTAAGTTTTATTATAATTTGGGGTATTATCATATGGATGTTAAATAGAGAATTTGTAAAGGATGCAACTGAAGTACCCGCATCATGGTTTGCTATTTTGAACTCTTTTTTTATAATCGTATTTGCACCAGTTCTTTCTAAAATTTGGCAATCAAAATTTAATCCATCAGGACCTGTAAAGTTTGGAATTGGATTAATGCTTTTATCAATAGGATTTGCAATTCTCTCATATGGTTCTTTAAGCATTCCTCTAGGAGCTTCTTCAGCCTCTCAAAGTATGATCTTTCTTATTCTTGCCTATCTATTTCATACATTAGGAGAGCTCTGTGTATCTCCTGTTGGACTTTCTTATGTTAGTAAATTAGCTCCACAGAAACTTGTTGGTTTAATGTTTGGAGTTTGGTTTGTAGCAAACTTTATTGCAAATCTAAGTGCAGGTTTTACAGGAAGTTATATAGATCCAATAGTTGAAGATTATGGAATGTCAGTTTTCTTCTTAATTTTTACAATTTTGCCTGCAGTTGTTGGATTGTTAATGATAGCTGCAAATAAAAAGATTGTGAGTATGATGCATGGAATCAACTAATTATTGATGAAGCAATTTTCTTAGATGTATCTTTAACAGACAACAAATCAAAAATTTTAGAATATTCCTCTATAATTTTTGATCTTGTTTCTTGCTCACAAAGCTTATTAAATTCAAATGCAAGATTTTTCTTATTAAGGTCACTTTGAATAAGTTCTTTAACAATATCCTTTTCTAGTATAATATTTACAAGAGATATATGTCTAAGCTTAACAAATAATTTACCAATAAAGTAACTAAGATCACTAGTCTTATAACAAACTAGTTGAGGTACATTAAAAAGAGAACATTCTAATGAAGCTGTACCACTTGTTACAATTGCTGCAAAAGAATTAGTTAATAAGTCATATGTCTTATTATATATGATATATAAATTAGAATATGCTGCTAGATTATATAACTTGGGATCAACATTATTGACTCCCGCAATTACAAAATTGTAATTAGGATAATCACTAATTATAGATAAAAAAATTGGCAGCATAGTTTTAATTTCTTGAGTTCTACTTCCTGGTAAAAATGCAATAACTGGTTTATTATTAGGGATGTTATTATCACTAAAAAAGCTATTATTTATTTTGTGTGAACTAATAGCCTCTATTAAAGGATGCCCAAAATAAAATGTATCCATATTATGCTTTTCATTATAGTATTTCTTTTCAAATGGAAAAATAACATATAGCTTATCCACACTTCTTTTTATCTTTTTTATACGGCCTTCCTTCCATGCCCATATTTGAGGGCTTATATAAAAGTAGTTATTGAATCCTTTTTTTTTTGCCCAATCCACAAATTCTTAGATTAAAGCCAGGATAATCTATATAAATTATTTTATCAGGATTAAATGCAAGTATATCCTTTTTGCAGAAACTAATATTACTAAAGATTTTATCAAGATTCTTAATTACCTCATAAAATCCCATAAATGCAAGTTCACTAATATGCTTTACATTAGTTCCTCCACTTAAAATCATTTTATCTCCACCCCAAAATCTAATTTCAGCATTTTTGTCTAGCGATTTTATCTCTGTAATTAAACGAGAACCATATAAATCTCCTGACGCTTCTCCAGCAATTATATAATATTTCATTTAAAATCCCACTCGTTTAGACCCTGAATAGCATGGTGAGCAGTTAAATCAAATTCAACTGGTACAATTGAAATATAATTATTCTTTAGAGCCCATTCATCTGTATCTTCTCCTTGATCTTTATTAACAAACTTTCCAGTTAACCAATAGTATTCTTGACCCAGAGGATTTTTTCTCTTATCAAATTCTTCAACCCAATATGCCTTTGCTTGTCGACAAATTTTAACACCTTTAATATCAGATTTCTTTACTGCAGGGATGTTAACATTTAAAACAACTCCTTTTGGGATTCCATTATTTAAAGCATTTAAGGTAATCTTTCTAATAAAATCTTTAGAATGATTAAAATCTGCATTCCAACTGTAATCTAAAAGAGAAAAACCTATAGCAGGAACTCCTTCAATTCCAGCTTCAATAGCAGCACTCATTGTTCCGGAATATATTACATTGATTGAAGAGTTGGAGCCATGATTAATTCCAGATACACATAAATCAGGTTTTCTAGGCATTAATTCATTAATGGCTAATTTTACGCAATCAGCAGGTGTTCCAGAGCAACTATACTCAATAATTTCAGAATTTTTTGGGGTAATTCTAGAAGAATGTAATGTTGAATTTATTGTTATGGCATGTCCCATTCCAGATTGTGGACTATCTGGAGCTACAACAATAACGTCACCTATGTTTTTAACTACAGATATTAAAGTTCTAATTCCGGGAGCATTTATTCCATCATCATTTGTAACTAAAATAAGTGGCCTTTTCATTTATGATTATTTCATGTAAATATATGAAAACGTTTAACTCTTTTAACTTTAACATAAACTTTGCTGTTATAAGGGTTACCTTAAATTTTTTTAAATTAATTTAGCATTATGATTTTAAGGATTTTCGGGTTAGTTGTATCAGGTATAATTTCACTTGTAATTTATTTTGAAGTCTCAAATTTTAAATTTTCAAGTGACGAACCAAATAAAGATAGATTATTAGTTGATCTTGTTTCTTATGTTTTAGATAAGTTGCATTATGATCCAAAAATAATCAATGATGATTTTTCAATAAAAGTATATGATGAATTTATTGAAGCTATAGATTCTCAGAAAAGATTCTTGCTTGAGTCAGATATTGAGATGTTGTCAAAGTATAGACTCCTCATAGATGACCAGATAAACTCCTCAGATATAACATTTTTTAACACTGCTTACGAAGCATTAATAAATAGAATCTCTGAGGTTGAAGGATTTTATGAGGAAATCCTTGATGAACCCTTCAACTTTAATATTGATGAAGAGATTAATCTTGACTATGAAAATTTAAACTATGCAACAAATCTTAATGATTTAAAAAATCTTTGGAGGAAAAGATTAAAGTTATCTGCTCTTGATGCATATGCTGCAAAAAAAGAAATAAATGATGACAAAAGTGATTCAGAAAAAAGCCAATCCAAAACAGACGAAGAAATTGAAAATGAATCTAGGTCTTCAATTAAAGATAACCTTAAAGATTTTTTCCAATTTAATAGTGAACTAGAAAGATCTGATTGGTTCTCGATTTATCTCAACTCTATTGTTACTCAATATGATCCTCATACTACTTATTTAGCACCTGAGGCTAAGGAGGTTTTTGATCAAAATATTTCTGGAAAGTTTCAAGGAATTGGTGCACGATTATCAAAAACTAAACAACAAGTTGAAATTGTAGAGATAATTATTGGTGGTCCAGTTTGGAGAGACAACCTATTAAACGTTGGGGATATAATAATCTCTGTAGCTCAGTCAGAGGATGAAGAACCAACCGAAATATCCTTGATGAAATTATCTGATGCAACTGATCTTATAAAAGGTGAAAAAGGAACAAAAGTTTATTTAACTGTTAAAAGAGTTGATGGTGGAGTAGAACAGGTAGTTGTTACTAGAGACGTTGTTGAACTTGAAGAAACTTATGCAAAATCCTCAATAATAAATGATGATCTCTCAAAATATGGATTAATAAATCTGCCTAGATTTTATGTTGATTTTGATGACTATGGTGAGAGAAATGCTGCGACTGATTTAAAAAAAGAAATATTAAATCTTAAATCCAAAGGTATTAATGGATTGATTTTAGATCTAAGAAATAATGGAGGTGGATCTCTTAAAACTGTAGTTGACATTACAGGATTTTTTATTGAAAAAGGTCCTGTTGTACAAGTTAAAAGCATAGGTGGTAGAAAAGAGGTTTTAAGAGATAATGATCCTTCCATATTGTGGGACGGTCCACTTGTTGTATTAGTTAATGAATTTTCTGCTTCTGCATCTGAAATTCTTGCTGCAGCACTCCAAGACTATAACAGAGCTGTTATTTTAGGGAGTAAACAAACCTATGGAAAAGGAACTGTTCAGAATATTGTTGATTTAAACAATGTTATTTCAGGAAACACTTATGGTGATTTAGGATCTCTCAAAATTACTACAGATAAATTTTATAGGGTCAATGGTGGATCTACTCAGCTAGAAGGAGTAAAGAGTGATATAATATTTCCTAACAGATATTCTTACATAGATATAGGAGAAAAAGATTTAGAAAATCCACTAAGTTGGGATAAAATTGATCCAGCTAGGTATAATAATTCAAGTAAGATATTTAATTATTCACAGGTTATTTCTGATAGTAAAGAGAGAATAAATAATAATGAATATTTTGCTTTAATTGATGAACACGCATCCTGGATTAAATCTCAACAAGATGATAAGATAGTTTCTCTAGACTATCTTACCTATAAAGATGACTTAAAAAGTTCAAAATCTCAGAATAATAAATTAAAACGTATTGAAGAATTTGAATCACCATATATATTTCAATGGAACAATACTAATGACAAAGAAGATAATTCATACAATGATGATATAAAAGAAAAAAGAGATAGATGGATTGAGTCTTTAAAAAAAGATATTTATGTCAATGAAGCTTTGAATCTCCTAAGGGATCTATCTTCTATAAAATCAAATGAAATTCTATCTCAAATAAATATTGATTAACTTTCTTTTAATCTACTCGAGTCAAAGTTTAAATAAACAAAGAACATTAGGCTAAATATCAATAGACTTGATCCACCATAACTTATAAAGGGTAGGGGAATACCAATTGATGGAATTAATCCAATTGACATACCAACATTTAGAAAAAAGTGGAAAAAAATTAGGCTTGCAAAACAATAGGAATAAATACGTCTAAAATGGTTTGGTTGCTTGTCTGCCCTAGTAATAATTCGAATTATTAAAAATGAAAAAATTACAATAGTAGAGAGGGTACCAATAAATCCCCATTCTTCTCCAATTGTACTAAAAATAAAATCAGTATGTTGTCTTGGAACAAAATTCCCTTTGGTTTGAGTACCTTCTAAAAAACCAGTGCCAAAAAATCCACCATTACTTAATGCAATTTTAGATTGATTAATATTATACCCAATTCCACTAGTATCTATCTCTTTTCCGAGAACTAAATTTATTCTATCTCTATGCCTCTGCTCCAAGACATTCTCAAATAAATAATTAGTTGAGAAGGAAATAGAAATTAATATGAAAAATGAAAATATATATTTAAGTAATGAAACTTTAATTTTTTTATTTCTTAAATAAATTAAATACGTTAAAAAAATTATTGTTAGTATGGCTATGCTTACAAGAAAATTAAATATTAATGTCAGTAATAAAGTTGAAATAATATATAATCCAAAATAAAAATAATTAAGATTTAATCCTTCTCGAATAATTGGAAATATAAAAGCTAAAAAAATTAATGCTGAGCCAGGGTCAGGTTGAATTGTAGTTAAAATTAGAGGTACTAGTATAATTATCAATACAATTAATATATCTCTGTTTCTCTTTAAATCTGTCTGAATAATACTTAAAAATTTTGATAAAAATAAAGCTGTCCCGAATTTTGCAAGTTCACTTGGTTGAAAACTTATTGGACCAAGCGCATACCATGATCTTGCTCCCCCTCTTTCAACACCAAAAACAAATAGACCAAGCAAAAGTATTATTGACAAAAAATAAACTATAGATGCAGAATTATCAAAAAACTTATTTCTTGTAAAAAGTATAAATATGAATACAACAAGAGACAGAAAAAAAAATATGACTTGCTTTCCAACTATAGAGCTTAAATCAAACAAACTCATAGAAGATCCATTAAAACTGGAGGAATAGATATTAATTATACCAAATGATACCAGACCAATATATAAAGCAATTGAAACTAAATCGTACTTTAATATACTCAGTCTATTCATTTATTGTAAAATTTTGAAATTTATATGGCTTTTCATACTCAGCTAAAAGGCTACCATTTATCATTCTACTCTCTAGCCATTTTCTTTCAACATTTCCAGTTAAATATTTTTCTATAATAAGGCTGGCAATAGGAGCAGCCCATCTACTTCCCCAATATCCATTTTCAACAAAAACTGAAACAACAATTTTTGGATCCTCTGCAGGTGCAAAAGCTATAAAAGTTGAATGATCAGTTAGTTGTTTTTTTTCTCCTTCAATTAATATAAAGTTTTCTACAGTTCCAGTTTTTCCGGCTACATTAATATTTTTAATTTTAGCAATTCTTGCCGTACCTCTCTCCACAACATCAACCATGCCATTAATTACTACCTCAAAGTTTTCTTTATCAATAGATGTGAGATTTTTTTCGAAACTAATATTTGCCTGATTATTAATTTTTTTTACAAAGTGAGGTTTATAAAAAAATCCTCGATTTGCAATAGCAGATGCAAAGTTGGCCATTTGAATAGGAGTTGTCAAAATTTCACCTTGACCAATAGAATTTGATATTGTTGTTGAGGCACTCCATCGATTATTACCATAAAATCTATTATAATAGTTTGACTCTGGAATAAAACCTTTTTTTCCAATAGATAAATCATATCCAAGATAATCTCCAAGACCAAAACTCTTAATATGCTTACTCCAACTATCTAAACCTAGGCTAGGTGAATCATACTTGTCAATTATCATTTTGTAAGTTTTGGCAAAATATGTATTACATGAGTTATAAATACCTTTTCTTAAATTACTGATTGTGCCAAATTTGTTATGACAAGCCATAAAAGCGTTTCTAGCATAATAATGACCTGCATTGCATGTAAAAGTCGTGTTTTCGTCAATTACCCCCTCTTGTAGTCCAATTAACGCATTAAGTATTTTCATTGGAGACCCAGGGGAGTATTGAGCTTGCAAGGCTCTATCGAATAAGGGCTTGTTTATTGTATCGTTTAGTAAGCTTTGAAAATTAACACTTCTATTTTGACCTATAAATTGATTAGACTGGTATGTTGGAGCACTAACTAATGTAAGTACCTCTCCAGAAGATGGCTCAATTGCAACAATTCCTCCTTTCTTATTTTTTAATAAACTTTCAGCATATTCTTGAAGCTTAATATCAATAGTTAAAGTAATATTATCAGCCTTTTTTGGCGGTATATCCTTTTTTGAATCATTATACGGGCCTATAATTCTATTAAATCTATCTTTCTGAAAATATCTCTTACCTTTTACTCCTCTTAATTTATCTTCATAGTAACTCTCAATGCCCTGCTTACCTATCATCTCTCCTTTCTCATAATATGGATTAGAGATTATATCATTTTGATCAACCTCACCTGTATAACCGATAACATTACTAGCAAAAGGTCTTATGTAATCTCTTACAGAGTTTTTTCTAAGATAAAATCCATCAAATAGCCATATTTTTTCTTGTAAATAAGCATTTTTTTCTTTTGAAATCTGAGATTGGATAACAGAAGGTAGTTTTGTTGAATATTTTATTGCAGATGATATTCTTTCAGATAATTCATTTTTTTCAATCCCAATTAAATTTGATAGTTGAACTGTATCAAATTCAACTGTATTTTCAGGTATAACAATCAACTCATACATTGGTTGATTAGCTACTAATAATTCACCGTTTCTATCAAAAATTAATCCCCTTTCTGGATATACTGAAATTTCTTGTATTGCAAAATCTCTATCAAACGAATCTCCAGAAAGCTGAAGAGAGGCAAGCTGAATAACAAAAATTACAGAGCTAATTACAGTAATCCAAATTAAGAGATTCTTTCTTATCATTTTTATTTATCGAAAATTAACTTAGAGATAATCCAAATAATTATAAAGTTAATAATTGAATTAATAAGAGTATATAAAAATATAGTTAATGTAAATTCGAATTTAAAAAAGATTAAAGAAAAATAAATTAATGAATGAAGAAATATGATAAGAAAGAAATATGTTAATCTATTTGATAGTCTTGTACCCCTAGCCATTGCTAGTGGTAAAATAGAGTTTACTCCAAATGAATATTTCTCTATTTTTTCTCTCAAATAACATACTGTAATTGAAGCCAGAGTATGAGCACCATAGGTTTGCAATGATAAATCAATTATTAGTCCAACTAAAAATCCAAATAGTATTAAATATGTTTTATCATATGTTGTTTTATAAAGTATGAATAAAGAAACATATATAAATGGTACTTACAGTTCCAAAAAGATTCATATGATTAAAAATCAATAATTGAGATAATATAATTACTAATGAAAGAATTAAATCTTTAACTAATTCTCTATTCATTTAATAAGGATTTAATTTCATCATTATCAGTTCTCTGTAATATGTAAAGATTAGAAAGTGAAGAAAAGTCACTGAAAATTGATACATCGATAGAATAATATCCCTCAAGTGACGTGTTATTATAATCTTCTATTCTTCCAATCGGTATTCCTTTAGGAAAATAAAATGACATACCCCCGGTTATAATTGTATCTCCAAGTTTAATTGAACTACTTAGAGGAATATCATTAAGTTGAACAATTCTAGGATCTAAACCATTCCAACTTATTGATCCTATAGTAGAGGTGTTCTTCAAAATAGCATTTATTTTTAGATCTGTATTAAGTAATGAAACAATTGAGGAGTAATTATCTGTTATATTTTTTATAATTCCAACAACCCCTTTTGAAGATATAACTCCCATTTCTTTAGTTATTCCATTAAGTTCTCCTTTATTGATTACTATAATATTTTTACTCTTGTTAATTGAGTTCAATATCACTTTTGCACTTATGGTTTTATCAATTTTATTTTCTGAAATATCTCTTGTATCAGACTTATCAATAAATTGAGATTCATATTTTTTTAATTCTAGGTTTTCTTCAATTAACTTATTATTCTCTTGTCTAAGATTAAAATAAGAATTTATGTATGAGTAAATACTAGAAGTTGAACCTGAAATAAATGTTCCAACTTTTCCAAAGCCAGAGTAGTGAACTGAACTATTATTGTATAAATAGTTGAAAGTAACAAATGAAAGGAAAAGATATATAATTAAGTTCCTATTTTTAACTATGGAATTAATTATTGACTGCATTAAAAAACTACTTAATTAGAACAGACTTAAATTTTTCTATATTCTTCAGGGCAATTCCTGTTCCTCTAACTACTGCTTGAAGTGGATCTTCAGCAATATAAACAGGTAGATCAGTTTTCTTTGACAATCTTTCATCTAAGCCTCTAAGAAGTGCTCCTCCTCCAGCTAAGTATATTCCTGTATTATAAATATCTGCTGCAAGTTCTGGGGGTGTTTGAGATAGAGTCTCCATGATTGAGTCCTCAATTCTAATTATAGATTTGTCAATTGCCTTTGCAACTTCTATGTAAGAGATTACCTTCTCCTTAGGTTTACCAGACAAAAGATCTCTTCCTTGAACATGCATGTCTTCAGGAGGATCATCTAAACTTTCAGTTACAGACCCTACTTCAATTTTAATTTTTTCTGCTGTTCTATCACCTATATATAAATTATGTTTAGTCCTCATGTAGTATACTATATCATTGGTAAGCATATCACCAGCTACTTTCAATGACTTTTCACATACAATACCTGCTAATGCTATAACAGCAATTTCAGTTGTACCACCTCCAATATCTACAACCATATTACCTTTTGGTTTTACTATGTCAATTCCAATACCAATTGCTGCTGCCATAGGTTCATGAATTAAATATACTTCCTTTCCATTTACTCTTTCAGCAGATTCTTTTACAGCTCTCATTTCAACTTCTGTAATTCCTGAAGGAATACAAATTACCATCGTCAAAGAAGGAGAAAACCATCTTTTTTTTAGAGTAGGAATACTTCTAATTAACTCACTAATCATTTTTTCTGATGCTTCAAAATCAGCAATAACTCCATCCTTGAGAGGTCTAATTGTTTTGATATTTTCATGAGTTTTACCTTGCATGAATTTTGCTTCTTCACCAATAGCTATTATTTTTTTTGTAGACCTATCCATTGCAACAATAGAGGGACTATTAATGACAACTTTATCATTATGAATAATTAAAGTGTTTGCAGTCCCAAGATCAATAGCTATTTCTTCTGTGAAAAATCCCATAATAGTTTGCAAAGTTAGTTAAATAATACCAATTAATGTCTAAAATGTCTTATTCCTGAAAAAACCATAGACATCCCATTTTTATTACAAAAATCAATGGAATCCTGATCTTTAATTGAACCTCCTGGTTGAACAATCGAGTTTATATTATTTGCATGTGATATTTCAACACAATCTGAAAATGGAAAGAAGGCATCACTTGCTAAACAAGATTCATTTAGATCAAAACCAAATTTGTTAGATTTCTCAATTGCTTGATTTAATGCATCTATTCTTGATACTTGTCCCATACCAGATCCAATTAATTGTTTGTTTTTTACAATTGCTATGCAATTGGATTTTGTATGTTTTACAATAATTGATGCTAATACAAGATCATCAGATTTTGTAGAATTTGGAGATATATTTGTAACAACTTTAAAATCTTCAAATTTTTCAATTTTATCATCTATATCTTGCTCAAGAATTCCATTAAGACATGATCGAGTTTGTAGTTTGTTTATTGGAAAAGATTTTAATTTTATAATTATTCTATTCTTTTTAGATTTTAATAAATCCAATGCACTATCACTATAATTTGGTGCAATTAAAACTTCGAAGAATAGTTTATTAATTTCCTCAGCAACTTTTATATCAATAGCTTGGTTAGAAGTTAATATTCCACCAAAAGCAGATACATTATCACATGATAGTGCATCTAAATAGGCATCTAATAAATTATCCCTAATAGCAACACCACATGGGTTGTTATGCTTATGTATTAGAAAAACTGATTTTTTGGTTTCCAAGTCTTTAAGAAGTCCTATTGCTGAATCTATATCTAAAAGATTATTGTATGAAATATCTTTACCATGAATTTGTTCAAATATTTTATCAATTTGCCCAATAAATCTTCCATTTTGATGAGGGTTTTCTCCATACCTTAACTCTTTTACAGCATCCTTATCAGAATTTGTATTAATATTCTTGTTATTTAAATAAGATGAAATCTTGTAGTCATAATCTGAGCTTTTTTGAAATGCTTCAAATGCTAGTCTCTTTCTATATTCTATATCTGTTTTACAATCATTCTTTAAAATATTAATCAATTCATCGTATTGATTTTTAGATGATATACAAGTGACATTTTCATAATTTTTTGCTGCAGCTCTAATAAGAGAAATCCCTCCTATATCAATCTTTTCAATTATATCCTCATGGTTATTTGAATTCTTGACAGTCTCTTCAAAAGGATATAGATCAACTACAACAAGATCTATATCAGGAATTTCATATTTTTTTGATTCATCAATGTCAGACTTTGAATTAGTTTTTAATATTCCACCAAATATTTTTGGATGAAGAGTTTTTACTCTTCCATTTAAAATAGATGGGTATGTTGTTAAGTCCTCTACTTTTTCAAGCTTAATACCTAGACTATTTATATATTCATAGGTTCCTCCAGTAGAATATATTTTAACATTATTGTCTGTAAGAATTTGACACAAATGCTCAATTTTATCTTTGTTAAAAACAGAAATTAGTGCTGAAGAAATCTTTTTCATATGAAGAAAACAAAAGTACAAAAAAAACCTGCTGAAAAGCAGGTTTTTATATTTGTGGTTAATCTATTACATCATGCCTGGCATTCCTCCTCCACCCATTGGTGGCATTGGCGCAGGGTTGTCTTCTTTGATGTCTACTAATGCACATTCTGTAGTTAATATCATTCCAGCTACAGATGCTGCATTTTCAAGAGCAACTCTTGTCACTTTTTTAGGATCGATTATACCTTCTTTTAACATATCAACATATTTACCCTCTTTTGCATTGTATCCAAAGTTTTTATCTCCATCAAGAACTTTTGATACAACTACTGATCCTTCTCCTCCAGAATTTTCAACAATAGTTCTAAGAGGAGTTTCGATTGCTTTGTTTACAATCTGGATACCTGTTGCTTCGTCAGCATTTGATGATTTTAACTTTTCTAATTCATTTTTTGAATTTAGAAGAGCAACACCACCACCTGCTACAATTCCCTCCTCGATAGCAGCTCTAGTAGCATGAAGTGCATCATCAACTCTATCTTTTTTCTCTTTCATCTCAACCTCTGATGGAGCACCAACATAAAGAACTGCAACACCACCAGCAAGTTTTGCTAGCCTTTCTTGAAGCTTTTCTTTATCATAATCTGAAGTTGTAGTTTCAATTTGAGCTTTAATTTGGCTCACTCGAGATTTTATATCTTTTTTGTTTCCGGATCCATTAACTATAGTTGTGTTATCCTTGTCAATTGTTACCTTTTCTGCAGTTCCAAGCATATCTATGGTTGTATTTTCAAGAGTAAAGCCTCTTTCTTCAGATATAACAGTACCACCAGTTAAAATAGCAATATCTTCAAGCATTGCCTTCCTTCTGTCTCCAAACCCAGGTGCTTTAACAGCTGCGATTTTCAAAGAACCTCTTAATTTATTTACTACTAAAGTGGCTAATGCTTCTCCATCGATATCCTCTGCAATTATTAAAAGAGGTTTACCTGATTGGGCAACTGGCTCAAGAATAGGAAGTAAATCTTTCATGACTGATATTTTCTTATCAGTTATAAGAATTTGAGGAGTATCCAAATCTGCCTCCATTTTCTCTGAATCAGTAACAAAATATGGGGAAATATACCCTCTATCAAATTGCATACCTTCAACTACGTCAACATATGTGTCAGTTCCTTTAGCTTCTTCTACTGTAATTACTCCTTCTTTACCAACTTTTTCAAATGCTTCAGTAATTAATTTACCAATAGTTTCGTCATTGTTAGCTGAGATACTCGCAACTTGAAGAATCTTTTCTGATGCACTTCCAATTTCAACTGATTGTTTCTCTAGAGCATTAACAACAGAAAAAACAGCTTTATCAATACCCCTTTTTAAATCCATTGGATTTGCTCCAGCTGCAACATTTTTAAGCCCTTCTGTAACAATGGACTGCGCAAGTATTGTAGCAGTAGTAGTACCATCCCCAGCTAGGTCATTTGTTTTAGATGCTACTTCTTTTACCATCTGTGCACCCATGTTTTCCAGATTATCTTTAAGTTCAATCTCTTTAGCAACAGTAACTCCATCTTTAGTTACTTGAGGAGCACCAAAAGATTTTCCTATAATTACATTTCTTCCTTTTGGACCTAATGTTACTTTAACAGCATTAGCAAGAGCATCTACTCCTCGCTTTATACCATCACGCGCTTCTATATCAAATTCAATTTTTTTTGCCATTTTTATTTAAGTTTAGTTATACAATTGCAAGAATATCACTTTCTTTCATTATTAAATAATCAACACCATCGTGTTGAAGCTCAGTTCCAGCATATTTTCCATAAAGAACAATATCTCCAGCTTTTAAAGTTACTGGGTTGTCTTTTGTTCCAGGTCCAGCTGCAACAATTTTTCCTCTCTGAGGCTTCTCTTTTGCAGTATCTGGAATAATGATCCCAGATGAAGTAGTTGTTTCGGCTTCAGAAGGTTGAACTAAAACTCTATCTGCAAGTGGTTTAATATTAATTTTGCTCATGTTTTTTTATTTTTAAAATTTCACAAACTATGCCATATCATTTAAAATGCATGAAAAAGTATTTTTCATGACATCATGACATTAATCATCTATAGTTTCAGTGGGAATCTCAGGAATACTTTGTTCTGGAATTTCTGGAATGGTTTGCTCAGGAATTGATTCATCAATTAGAATTGAATCAGAGTTATCTGAATCATTCATTAATGTTACGTTTGAAATAAGAATCAAAACAAGAATAATTATAGCAAGAGCCCATGTGCTTTTATCAAGAAAATCTGTGGTGCTTTTTACACCACCAATTTGTTGTTGCCCTCCACCAAAAGTCGAAGATAGACCTCCTCCTTTAGGGTTTTGAACCATAATCACAAGTATTAATAAAACACAAACAAATAAAATCAGCGATACTAATATCCAAAAGGTTCCCATGATTAATTATTATTTTTTTTTAAGTTTTTTATCCTTTCAATTTGGTCTGCAAAGAAACTACTTTTTTTTGGATATTTCAAGCTTAATATATTATAAGCTTTCATCGCTTTATTATATTTTTTTTGATCAATATAAATTTTTGCGAGCGTCTCAGTTATTAAATCATCTTTAATCTTAGATTCAGGAATAATTTCAATATCAGACTTATATTCCTTGTCAATATTAATTTTTGGAGAATTCTTTATGAATTTATCAATTAAATCAATCTTGTAATCTAAATTTGATTCACTTTCATTTATTACATCAAACCAATCTAAAAAGGAATATTTTTCAATTTTATCAACCTCCTTATTAATTTTATTTTCTTCCTTTTCATATATCCAGTTCCTTAGTATAGACCTATTGTGTGTTAAGATAGCAGTCTTTGGAAGTAACTCATTGAAAGACTCTTTTTTCTGAACTTTAAGTGTTTTTAAATAATAAGCTGATGCTGATTGAAAAAAAGGATAAGTATTAAGTATTCCTTTTAAAATAGTGGATGTTGAAGAATCTGATGGATCAAATCCATTTAAAATTTTTGAGAATGAATCACCTGTTTTATTTACCATTTTGCTAATGTTTCATTAAAGATATCTTGAGTAATTCTCTCAAAAATTTCTTGAAGTGCAGTATCTTTTATATCGTATACTTGAAGATTGCCTGGAAAATCATAATAAAACGAGAATCTTTTTTCTATGTTGTCCTCTTCATTTAAAACATTTTCATAACTAACCATTACAGCCATTGTTAATCTGTTTTGAGCTGCTCTAATCTCAGCAGTGGCTGCCATAGGTGTAACACTAAACTCAACAATTTCTCCACTGTATATTATATCACCTCCTTCATTAACAAGGTTTAGACTAGTTTGATTAACAATCAAGTCTTGTAATGCAATAGTAAAGTCTCTGTCAAGACCAGGTTCGACAGTAGACCCAGGTTTTCCACCAGCAGTATTTTCAAAATAATCAACCTGAAAAGTTTCAACTCCTACTGGAATCGATGAACCAGTAAAGCTGTAGATTCCACATGAGAAACTTATTAATGAAAAGCTAAAAAGTAAAAAATCTCTTTTAAAATTCTGAAACATCTCCAAGATTATGTTGTTTAATTTTTCTGTATAATGTTCTTTCTGATATACCTAGCTCTTTAGCAGCATTTTTTCTTCTTCCATTAGTCCTAATTAAAGCTTGTTTAATCATTTCTAGTTCCTTGTCCTGAAGAGAAAGAGTTTCTTCTTCTTCAATAGTCTCAACATATTCATACTTATCCTGAACTTTGCTTTCAAGGTCAACATTCAAATCAACTGCTGAATTTTCTATTTCTTGACTATCGTATGATTCATTATCACCATAAATTTTATTAATCAAGCCTTGATTCTTTTCTTTTACATCACTGTTATCATCGCCTTGCATTATTTCAAGAGTTAATTTTTTTAAATCATTTAAGTCATTCTTCATATCAAACAAAACCTTGTAAAGTATTTCACGCTCTGATGAAAAAGAGGATGAATCTTCTTTAACATCATCAAGAGTTGCCGGAAGTTTTGAAACTTTATTTGGAAGATAATTATTTAAAGTATCACTTTTAAGATTTCTTTCTTTTTCTAATATTGACATTTGTTCAGCAACATTTCTTAATTGTCTAATATTACCTTTCCAATCTTGTTGACAAAGCAAATCTTGAGCGGATTCATCAAGTCTTAAGGTTGGCATATTGTATTTTTGGGCAAAATCAGATGCAAATTTTCTGAATAAGATAGGGATATCATCTTTTCTATCTCTCAATGGCGGTATATTAATAATTATAGTACTAAGTCTGTAAAAAAGATCTTCTCTAAATTTTCCTTTTTTTATTGCCTCATCCATATTAACATTGGTTGCGGCCACTATTCTTACATTAGTTTTTTGAACTTTTGAAGATCCAACTTTAATATATTCTCCACTTTCAAGAATTCTTAAAAGTCTGACTTGAGTTGAAAGTGGAAGTTCACCAACTTCATCTAGAAATATTGTTCCTCCATCTGCTACTTCAAAATAACCACTCCTGTTTGCTGTAGCTCCTGTAAATGCTCCTTTTTCATGCCCAAATAATTCAGAATCAATTGTCCCCTCAGGAATTGCTCCACAGTTAACTGCAATATATTTTGCATGTTTTCTATGAGAATACTGATGAATAATTTTAGGAATATTCTCTTTACCAACTCCACTCTCACCTGTAACAAGGACAGATATATCGGAGTTAGCAACTTGAATTGATTTTTCAATTGCTCTATTAAGTTTAGGGTTATCTCCAATTATACCAAACCTTTGTTTTACTGTTAAAACTGATTCCATTATACTTTAGTTTTTAATTGATTAATATTTCCAATTAGAGTTGCAGTTGTGCAATCACTAATATCAACATTTACAGTATCACCCAATTTAAAATTGTATTTAGGAAAAACAACAACATTATTTTCAGTTGTTCTTCCACTCCAAAAATCATTTGATTTTTTAGATTCTTTATCTATTAGTACTTCGCAATTTTTATTTATAAAACTTTTATTTCTTTCTAGGCTATGTTTTTGTTGAAGAGTAATTATTTCCTCTAACCTTCTTTGTTTAATTTCTGGAGAGATATCATCTTTAAAGTGTCTAGCCGCATAAGTTCCTGGTCTTTCAGAATACGCAAACATATATCCAAAATCATACTTTACTTCTTCCATAAGAGATAAAGTATCTTGATGATCTCGTTCAGTTTCGGATGGAAAACCAGTAATCATATCATGGGAAATACCACAATTAGGTATTATTTCTCTTATTTTCTTTACAAGTTCAAGATATTCCTCTCTAGTATGAAGTCGATTCATCTTTTTCAAAATTCTGTCACTTCCAGACTGAATTGGAAGGTGAATATAGTTACAGATATTATTATATTTTGACATTGTTTCAATTACATCAATTGTCATATCCTGAGGATTAGAAGTTGAAAATCTTATTCTGATTTCAGGAAAACTTGAAGCAACTAAGTCAAGTAAGCTTGAAAATTTTATAGAATTTTTCTTTTGCTCTTCTGTGGCCTTTTTAAAGTCTTTTTTAGGACCTCCACCATACCATAAATAACTATCAACATTTTGTCCAAGTAAAGTTATTTCTTTATAACCTTTTTGATTTAACTCATCTATCTCTCTTAATATGCTGTCAGGATTTCTACTTCTCTCTCTACCTCTTGTAAATGGTACAACACAAAATGTGCACATGTTGTCACATCCTCTTGTAATTGATACGAATGCATTAATACCGTTGTTATGAATTCTTACTGGTGAAATATCTCCATAGGTTTCAGACTTTGATAATATAACATTAACTGCCTTTTGGTTATGATCAACCTCATCTAATAGGTTTGGAAGGTCTTTGTATGAATCTGGTCCTACAACTAAGTCAACCATCTTTTCTTCTTCAAGAAGCTTATCCTTTAACCTTTCAGCCATACAACCTAAAAGCCCTATTTTTAGATTACTATTATCCTTTTTGTAAGAATTATATGTTTTAAGTTTATTTCGAACTGTTTGTTCAGCCTTATCTCTAATTGAACAGGTATTTAATAAAACTAGATTTGCGCTCTTTGAATCATCAGTTAATTCATAGCCATCTTTTTTTAATATAGATGCAACAACTTCACTGTCAGCAAAATTCATCTGACACCCATATGTTTCAATAAATAAAGACTTCTTTTTGATAAAAATTAATTTTTAGTAAAATTACTCAATTAATTTAAATTATGCCAATTTGTCAGTATTTATGAATTATAATTTTTGATTTTATCATAACCTCCAGGTATGTTTGAAAAGTTTGATATTCCATTAGCAAGAAGAATTGATGCTGCTATCATACTTCTGTACCCCCCTTTGCAGTGAACATAAAATGTTTTTTCAAAAGAAACTTTATCAATAGATTTACTTAGATCAATCAGAGGAATATTAATGGAGTTTAGTAATGATTCACTTTTGTGTTCATTTTTTGATCTTACATCAAGGATATCTTTATTATTGTCTATTGTTGAGAATTTTGATGCAGATTCATTTAATACTTTATTAATAATACCACCATTTTTAATCCAGCTATTAATTCCACCTTCTAGATATCCAATAACATTGTCAAAACCAACTCTTGATAGTCTAATAATAGCTTCTTTTTCTCTGCCTTCAGGTGCAATTAAAATTAACTTTTTAGAGACATCTTCTAATATTTCTCCAACCCATGGAGCAAATCTTCCATCTAATCCAATAAAAATTGAACCTGGTATGTGAGATGATGAAAAATCTTCAACACTTCTTACATCAAGTATTGTTACCTTTTCCTTGATCATATTATTAACTTCTTTAGCAGTTAAACTATTAAAACTCCTATTAATTATTTCATCAGATTCATCATAACCTTCTTTGTTTAACATTACATTATCAGGAAAATATTTTGGAGGATCTAATAATCCATCTAAAACTTCTCTGATAAATTCATCTTTTGTCATATTCTCTCTAAGCGCATAGTTAGTCCTTTTTTGATCACCTAATTTTCCAATAGTCTCTGAGCTAAGATCTTTTCCACATGAACTTCCTTCACCATGTCCTGGATAAATAATAACATCATCACTTAGAGTCATTATCTTATTTCTAAGGCTATCGAATAACATTGAGGCTAAATCTCTATTGCTCATACTAGAATTTTGAGATAAGTCTGGTCTACCAACATCACCTAAGAAAAGAGTATCTCCAGTAAAAATAGCATGATCTTTTCCAGATGAATCTTTCAATAAATAAGTGGTACTTTCAATGGTGTGTCCTGGAGTGTGAATTGCAACTATAGTTATATCACCAATTTTAAACTCTTGATAATCTTTTGCAACTATATTTTCAAAACTAGTTTCTGCTTTAGGCCCATAAACTATTTCTGCTCCTGATTTTTTTGCAAGATTTAAATGACCACTAATAAAATCTGCATGAATGTGTGTTTCAAAAATGTATTTGATTTTTGAATTACTTGTTTTAGCTTTAGATATATATACATCAACCTCTCTTAAAGGGTCAATAATAGCTACCTCATTATTACTCTCAATGTAGTACGAACCTTGTGATAAACACTTAGTATATATCTGCTCAACTTTCATCTGATTACAAAATTACTTTCTTTAAAACTAACTAGCAATTATGTTAAACAAATTTTAAAATTTTTATTTTTTTTTGATTCAAAAGAATAAATCTAATTACATTTAGGCCCAAAAAATAAAATATGCCAAAAAATTTAGTCATTGTTGAGTCTGCTACAAAAGCAAAGACTATTGAAAAAATTTTGGGACAAGACTTTAAAGTTGTGTCTTGTGTTGGGCATATTTCAGATCTTCCAGTTAAAGAATTAGGAGTTGATGTTGAAAATGATTTTAAACCAAAATATATAATTCCTACAGAAAAGAAACCTGTTATAAAAGACCTAAAAAAGTATGTTAGTGAGTCTGATAAAGTTTGGTTGGCTAGTGATGAAGATAGAGAAGGAGAGGCAATTGCTTGGCACTTATATGAAAATTTAAACTTGACTAATAAAGACTATGATCGAATAGTATTTCATGAAATAACTAAAAACGCAATTTTAGCTGCATTAGATAGTCCTAGAGAGATAAACTATAATCTTGTAAATGCTCAACAGGCTAGAAGAGTATTAGACAGATTAGTAGGTTATGAATTATCTCCAGTATTGTGGAGAAAAGTTAAGACAGGCCTTTCTGCTGGTAGAGTTCAATCCGTTTCTGTAAGGCTTATTGTTGAAAAGGAAAGAGAGATTAAAAACTTTTTAACAAATAGCACTTACAAGTCAATAGGAACTTTTAAAAATTCTAGTGGAGTCAACCTTAAGGCTGAGCTAAACAATAAATTTGATTCTGCTGAAGAAGTTAAGGCATTTCTTCAAAAAAATATCAATAGTATATATACTGTGTCTAATGTAGAAAAAAAACCAGCTAAGAAATCTCCTACACCTCCTTTTACTACATCAACCCTTCAGCAAGAGGCTTCAAGAAAATTAGGCTTTGGTGTTACTAGGACAATGTCAACTGCTCAAAAACTATATGAAGCAGGTTTAATAACATATATGAGAACAGATAGTGTTACTATATCAGAAGAAGCTAAATCATCAATTTTATCTAAAATTGAGAGTAAGTATGGAGATAGTTATGTAAATCTTAGAAATTATAAAAACAAAAATAAATCAGCTCAAGAGGCTCATGAAGCTGTAAGACCAACAGATATTTCTGTTGAAGATATTTCCTCAGATTATGATCAGCAAAGATTGTATCAACTTATATGGAGAAGGACAATTTCCTCACAAATGTCAGATGCACAAATTGAGAGAACAGTTGTAAATATCAACTCTAACTCTTTTGATGAAATATTTATTGCAAGAGGTGAAGTAATTAAATTTGATGGTTTTCTTAGAGTTTATAATGAAGGAACTGATGATGAGACACAGGAAGAAAAAGGCACTTTACCACAATTAAATGTTAATGAAAATCTTGATTTAATTAATATTATATCAAGAGAATCATTCTCTAGACCCCCCTCAAGGTATACTGAAGCATCTTTAGTTAAAAATTGGAGGAACTTGGTATTGGTAGACCTGCAACTTATGCTACTACAATATCAACAATACAAAACAGAGGTTATGTATCAAAAGGTGATAACGAAGGCCAAGAAAGAATATAACATTCATAGAGCTAAGAAATGGAGATATTATTGAGAGTACTTCAACTGAAAAGACTGGTTCAAACAAAGGTAAGCTTGTACCTACTGATATTGGGATGATTGTAAATGACTTTTTAGTTGATAATTTCAACAATATCCTTGATTACGGATTTACAGCAGAGGTTGAAAAAAGTTTTGATAAGATAGCTGAGGGAAATCAAAATTGGACTGATATAATCAAACAATTTTACACAGATTTTCATACGAATGTAAATATTGTAAAAGATACAGCAGAAAGACAATCTGGTGAAAAAATTTTAGGAGATGATCCAGTCTCAGGAAGAGTTGTTAAGGTAAGGCTTGGAAAGTTTGGTCCAATTGCTCAAATAGGAACAGTTGATGATGAGGATAAACCAATTTTTGCTAGCCTAACTAAAGAACAGCAGTTAGACACAATAACTTTAGACGAAGCACTAGAACTATTTAAGTTTCCTAAGGAAATTGGAACTTATAAGGGAGAGATTGTAACTGTCAATAATGGTAGATATGGACCATATTTAAAATATTCATCAAAATCTATTTCAATACCAAAGGAAATTGATCCACATTCAGTTGATATAGACTCTGCAATTCCGCTGATTGAAGAAAAGTTAAAAGCAGATGAACCTATTCACATTTATAACGACTTACCAGTAACAAAAGGAAAGGGTAGGTTTGGACCATTTATTAAGTGGAATGAAATGTTTATTAACGTAAATAAGACATATGACTTTGATAATCTTACAATAGATAATATTGAAGAACTAATTGAGATAAAATTAAAAAAGGAAAAAGAAAAATTAATTGCTGAGTGGGTTGATGAAGGCATAAAGCTTGAAAAAGGTAGATGGGGTAGGTCAGTTATCTCAATGGGTAAGAAGAAAATAGAAATTCCGAAAGAAATTGACCCTAAAACTATTACATTAGATATTGCTAAAGAATATCTAAATCCAAAAAAGAAAAAATGAGCCTTGAGCTATTAAAACCTGTTTCAGAAAATTTACTCGAAGAATTAGATGAAAATCACTTACAAGGATCACTTTTTAATAAAATAAAATTTCATAGAGACCAATCAGGTATTCCTGATATTGATTCATCAAATCTTTGCATAATTGGAATTAGTGAAACTAGAAACTCTTATTTTGAATCTGATATACAAGATTTAAACATTCTTAGAAAGGAGCTTTACAAACTAAAAGAGGGTAAATGGAAGATATCCATATCTGATTTAGGTGATCTTCCCAATGGAAATACTGTTGAGGATACTTATCATGCCCTATATGATATATGTAAGGAATTACATTCAAAAAAAATTACTTTAGTAATAATTGGAGGAAGCAATGATATTATTTATCCAGTCTTTAAATCTTTTGACTCTTACTCTGATAAAGTAAATATTGTATCAATTGATAATCAATTTGACTTATATCAAGATTCAGATATAATTTCAGGTAGAACATACATGAATAAAATTATACTGGATGATTCTAATAAATTAAATGATTTTACAAATATAGGGTACCAACGACACCTATGCTCATATAAAGAGATAGAGCTAATGGATAAATTATTCTTTGAAAAAATTTCATTGGGTGAAATTTCAGAAAATAATATGAGAGCTGAACCAATTATTCGAGATGCTGATATAGTCGGTTTTGACATGAAATCATTATCATTCTCTGGAAACTCTAATCCTAATGGAATAGATACAAGACTTGCTTGTATATTAAGTAAATATGCAGGTCAAAGTAATAAGACATCCTTTTTTGGATTGTTTGACTTAAATAAAAATCAGGTTTCAAATAAATTATATTCTGAAATCATTTGGTATTTTATTGACAGTTTAAATAATAGAATAAATGAATCAAACTTTGACGATTCTCAACTGTTTTTTAAATATATAGTTCAAACTTCAGGCAGGGATATTATTTTTTATAAAAGTAAAATTTCAGAGAGATGGTGGATGACAGTAACCTCAGCCAGTAATGATAAAATTAAATTTTTACCTTGTCTTGAAAGTGATTATCAAGATGCCTTAAATGACAACCTTCCTGTAAGGTGGTTAAAAGCATCAAAAAGAATTTAAATTTCTTGTAAATATCTTTCTGCATCAAGGGCTGCCATACAACCAGTACCAGCAGCTGTAATTGCTTGTCTATAATCTTTATCTTGTACATCACCTGCAGCAAAAACTCCAGGTATGTTTGTTTTTGTTGAAGTCTTGTCTGTTAATATATATCCACTATCATCCATATCAACAATACCTTTAAAAATATCTGTATTTGGAGTGTGGCCAATGGCAATGAATAAACCGGTAATATTAACTTGAGAAAACTCATTGGTGATATTATTTTTAATTTTTATTCCTTCAACAACATTGTCTCCCAATACTTCATCTATTTCAGAATTAAAAAGCACATTAATATTTTTAAAATTGCTTAATCGATGTTGCATTGCCTTTGAAGCTCTAAAGTGATCCTTTCTTACTAACATCGTAACATTATTACAAATTTTTGCTAAATATGTTGCTTCCTCAATAGCACTATCTCCTCCACCTACTACAGCAACATCTTGATTCTTATAAAAGAAGCCATCACAAACTGCACAAGCTGAAACTCCACCTCCAATGAGTTTTTGCTCACTTGGGAGACCAAGATATTTAGCTGAAGCACCTGTACATATTATTATTGCTTTAGATTGAATTTCATCTCCATTTTGAGTGTATATTTTATGTAAACCGCCTTTTTCTTTAGAAAATTCTACTCTTGAAATAAAATCAACTTCAACTTTTGTTCCAAATCTTTCTGCTTGTTCTTTTAATTCATTCATCATGGTTGGCCCATCAACACCTTGAGGGTATCCAGGAAAATTATCTACTTCAGTTGTAGTAGTTAATTGACCACCTGGTTCTAACCCAGTATATATTATTGGTTTAAGATCAGCTCTAGCTGCATAAATTGCCGCTGTATATCCAGCTGGCCCACTTCCTATAATGATTGTATTCATACTAAGATAATTGAGATTTTAAGTTGACTTTGTAAAATTAAAAAAACATGAGAATAAATTAATGAAAACATTATTAACTTTGTAATTTCATAAGAGAAAAAAAAATGGCCAAAAAAAACCTCAAGTATCAATCTCCAGGAATCAACGAGGAGACTAGATTTGAAAAACTTCACACTGTTAATTTTGAAAGTTCACAAGAAGCTTCTAAACTTATTGCTCGAGAAATTTGTGATTTAGTTAAATCTAAACAAGAAAAAAATAAAAGTTGTGTAATAGGATTTTGCTACTGGTTCCTCACCTTCAATAGTTTATCAAGAAATAATAAAGATTCATAAAAATGAATCATTGAGCTTTAAAAATGTAATTGCTTTTAATCTTGATGAATATTATGGTATTAAAAAAGATGATATCAACAGTTATCATCATTTCATGAATGAAAATCTATTTGACCATATTGATATTCCTAAAGAAAATATTAATATACCTTCAGGAGAAATAGGTGAGAAAGAAATAAAAAAATTCTGTTCTTCATATGAGAAAGAAATTGAAAAATGTGGAGGAATTGACATACAGTTACTAGGCATTGGAAGAACTGGACACATAGGCTTTAATGAACCTGGTTCTCATTTCAACTCAAAGACAAGACTTATAACCCTTGATCATACAACTAGGTTTGATGCAAGTAAAAGTTTTAATGGTATTGAAAATGTCCCTACTAAGGCAATAACTATGGGAGTTAGAACAATTTTTAATGCAAAGAGAATTATTGTAATGGCATGGGGTTTGCACAAAAGTTTAATTGTTAAAAAATCAGTAGAGAATAATGTTACCTCATTAATACCAACTACTTACCTTCAGAATCATAAAAACACAACTCTTGTTCTTGATAATGAGTCAGCAAGTGAATTAACAAGATTTAAAACACCTTGGCTAGTTAGTTCAATTGATTGGATTGATTCAATGAAGAGAAGAGCAATAGTTTGGCTTTGTGAAACAACAGGAAAATCTATACTGAAACTAACAGATGAAGATTACAACAAAAATGGATTATCTGATCTACTTGCTCTTGAGGGATCTTCATATGATTTAAACATTAATATGTTTAACCACTTTCAAAATACAATTACAGGTTGGCCTGGAGGAAAACCAGGAGCTGATGATTCAACTAGACCTGAGAGAAAATCTCCTAACTCTAAAAGAGTAATTATTTTTAGCCCTCATCCTGATGATGATGTAGTGTCAATGGGAGGAACATTTGACAGACTTGTATCTCAAGGTCACGAAGTGCATATTGCATACCAAGTAAAAGGAAATATTGCTGTATCAGACCATGATGCACTTAAGTTTATAGAGGTTTCCAAGGATATGTTTAAGAATGACTCTAAAGTACCTGTTAGTGAATTAATAAAGGAATTAAAGAATAACAAGCCAGATAAAATCGATTCACAAGCTGTAAGAGATTTAAAAGGATTTATAAGAAAAAGAGAAGCCATAGCTGCTACAAGATATATTGGAATTCCAGATTCAAATACTCATTTTATGAATCTACCTTTCTATGACACAGGAAGAATTAAGAAGAACCCACCCACAAAAAAAGATGTACTAATTACAGCTTCATTAATTAAAAAAATTAAACCTCATCAGATTTTTGCTGCTGGAGATTTAGAAGATCCTCATGGAACTCACAAAGTCTGTTTAGATGTAATTCTGGATGCCTTAGATACATTAAAGGGTGAAAAATTTATCAAGGATTGTTGGTTGTGGTTATACAGAGGAGCTTGGTTGGATTGGGATGTGCATGATATTGATATGGCTGTTCCAATGAGTCCAGCTCAAGTACTAAGAAAAAGAAAGGCAATTTTCTTCCATCAAACTCAAAAAGATGGTGTAATGTTCCAAGGTCAAGACCTTAGAGAATTTTGGGTAAGAGCTGAAGAAAGAAATAGTGAAACTGCCGAAAAATACAAAAAGATGGGCCTTGCAGATTATGCTGCTATAGAATCTTTTAAAAGACATTATTATTAAATTTCAATTATGAACAAATTAAAGAAAACCATATTCTTCCTTCTAATAGCAGGAACTTTACACAATACTTATTCACAAAATTTTTCAAAGAGAAAAATAAATAATCTCAAGACTCAAGTTTCCCAGATGGTTGAGGATGATAAAAAGGCTACACAGGTAATGGTAGACAAAGTGTTTAGCTTTGCTGAACTCGGTTTTCAAGAGTTTGAGACATCAAAATATTTAACTTCAATACTTGAGGAAAACGGATTTGAAATTGAATATGCTATCTCAGATATTCCAACTGCATGGCTTGCTTCTTGGTCAAATGGTGAGGGTGGTCCTACTATAGCCTTAGGTAGTGATATTGATGGAATTCCAGTAGCTTCTCAATACCCAGGTGTTGCATATCATAAACCAATGGTAGAAGGAGCGCCAGGACATGGAGAGGGTCATAATTCAGGTCTTCCTGTTGTAATTACCGCTGCACTATCTGTTAAAAAAATTATGCAAGAAAATAACATAGCTGGTAAGTTAGTTTTATGGCCAGGAGTTGCAGAAGAACAAATTGGAACTAAAGCTTGGTATGTAAGAGATGGTTATTTTGATGATGTTGACATGTGTATTTTTACCCATGTAAGTAGTAACTTATCTGTTTCATGGGGTAAGGCAACAGGAACTGGATTGATTTCTGTTGAATATACATTTGAGGGAGAAACAGCTCATTCTGCAGGTGCACCCTGGAGAGGAAGAAGTGCCCTTGATGCTGCTGAGCTGATGAATATAGGTTGGAATTACAGAAGAGAACATTTACATCCAGATCAAAGGTCTCACTCAATTTTTACAGATGCTGGAGATCAACCAAACGTTGTTCCTTCTAAAGCCTCAATATGGTTTTACATAAGAAACATAACATATGAAGGTATAATGGAAAATTATGAAAAAGCTAATAAAATTGCTGAGGGAGCTGCTTTAATGACTGATACTGAATTTTCCTCAAGAATAATTGGAACTGCATGGCCAAGACATTTTAATAAAGTTATAGCTGAGGAGATGTATGAAAATATTCAAACAATTGGTCTTCCAGAATGGTCAGAGGATGATCAAAAGCTTGCTGTTGCAGTTCAAAAAGAAGTTAACTCAAGGAATACTAATGGCCTTGCAACTAAACTTAATAAAATAGGATCTCCTCTTCCTTATAATATAAGTGGTGGTTCAGATGATATTGGTGATATATCGTGGAAAGTTCCAACAGTTACTCTTAGATTTCCATCAAATATCCCAGGACTACAAGGACACCACTGGTCAAATGCAATAACTATGGCAACCCCAATTGCTCATAAAGGTGCAAATGCTGGGGCTAAAGTTGTAGCTATGACAGTATTAGATTTTCTTTTGAAACCTGAAAAACTTAATCAGGCAAAGGATTATTTTGAAAATGTACAGAAAAAAGAAACAGAGTATAAACCTATGATTTCTGAGAATGATCCACCTGCAACATATCTAAACAAGGATATAATGGAAAAGTATAAAAATAAACTAAAGGAGTTCTACTATGACGAAACAAAATATGACTCCTATCTTGAGCAGCTAGGTATAAAATATCCAGTTATCAATAAAGATTAATTTAAAGCTATAGTTCGCAAGACATATCCATTCCACAACACATAGGCGACTTAATCATCCCTTCACATTGTGGGCAAAATGATACTTGAATCTCGTCACCACTATCGACTGTTATTGTCTTATTTTGAAGTGGTTCGTCACATTTTGCACATTGACTTTTAACTGACATACCACACTTTTCACATTTGTATGTAATATCTTCCATATCATAAATTTAAAAAATAGTATTTAAAATTGTGAATTTGATATTATAATTAATATCTTAAAAAAAACTAAAAAATAAAATCAATTAATATGAGAATACTATTAAGTACAGTATTTCTTTTATTTTCATTATTATCGGTTGGTCAAAACATAACTGGTATTGTTAGTGACGAAAATGGAGTGCCACTTCCTGGTGCTAACGTTGTTATTGACGGAACTAGTACCGGTGTTTCAACAGATTTTGATGGAAATTTTGAAATTGCTGCTAGTCAAGGACAAGTCCTTGCTATTAGTTTCATAGGTTATAATACAGAATATATTACTGTTTCTGGTCAATCTAATCTTAATATTTCTCTTCAGCTAGATAATGAACTTGAGGAAGTAGTTGTTACTGCCTTAGGTTTTGCGGCTGTTAGGGATCAACAGGGTTCTACCTCATCTGTAGTAAATGCAGATGATGTTATTCGGTCTGCCGAACCAACTGTTGTTAATGCTTTGAGTGGTAAAGCCTCAGGTGTTAGAATTACAAGATCTAATGGTGACCCTGGTGCAGGAAGTACAATAAGAATTAGAGGTGCAAATACAATTGATGGTTCAATTCAGCCATTAATAATTGTAGATGGTGTTCCTCTAGACAATACTACTTCATATGCTGGTGGTAATAACATTACTGGAGGTAATGGTGGTGTTACTCAAGGATCACGTTTAAATGATATAAATCCAGCTGATATTGAATCAGTTAACGTTTTAAAAGGTGCATCAGCTGCATCATTATACGGAAGTAGGGCTGCAAATGGTGTAGTAGTTATAACTACAAAAAAAGGTCAAAGAGGTGCAGCTAAAATATCATTTAAATCAGCATATTCTTTTGATGAAATTTCTGAAAGAATCCCAATGCAAAATACTTGGGGACAAGGAAGAAGTGGTGTCTTTGGAGAAAACAGAGCTGAATCTTGGGGTGATTATATTCCAAACAGGTCGGGTGGTCAAGACGCGTATAAATCAGGTGCATATTTTATTGCTGAAAATGGAAGAAAATATCAAGCAATTTCAAAAAGAATTCAACAGATACTTTTGTTGATGAAAACTTTTATTCAGTGTTTGGAACAGGTAATGCTCTTCAAAATGATTTGACTGTTAGTGGAGGAAATGAAAATAGTAATTACTTTTTCAGCCTTGGACATGTTGATCAAGATGGTATTATTAAGAATGCAACATATGAAAGAACTAATGCTCGATTAAATTATGAGGCTAAATTAAACGATAAAATAACTCTATCAACTAAAATGTCTTACACATATACCAATTCTAATAGAATTCAACAGAGTTCAAATGTATCAGGTATGATGCTAGGTTTTCTTTAGAACTCCACCAGATTTTGATGGAAGAGATTATAAAGGTACTTATTATAGTTCTGGTGGAACTGAGTATATTAACCGTGGTAGATCATACAGAAAACCAATTGGTCAAAGTTCTAACCAATCATATACAAATCCACTTTGGACTGTAAATGAACAAGAGTCTAGTACTAAAGTTAACAGGGTAACAGTAACTCCTCAAATTACAATAAAACCAACAAATTGGTTACAAGTGATTACAAGAGGTAATATTGATGTTGCTGATGATAAGAGAACATATTTCTTCCCAGTTGGAGATGCCAGCTCAAGAGCTAATGGGCAATACCAAGAAGATGCTTTGGATATAAGAAATTCTGCTTTAGATGTAATTGGTAAGGCAAACTTCCAGTTATCGGACGAAGTTAACTTAACTACAACACTAGGATGGAGTTATAATGATAGAAAGTATTCAAGAGTTATCTGGAAACATCACAGGATTTTAGTGAATTCTGCAAAGAGAACAACTGCTCTTAAATACATCTTCTGAAGCATCAACTTTTGATGGATTTAAATCATTTAGTAGATCTAACAGAGGTTATGGAATATTAAATTTTGATATAGATGATCAATTATTTATTAATCTATCAGGAGCACAAGAAGCTTCTTCTACTATAAGTGGAACCTTTTTCTATCCTGCAGCAGATGCAGCATGGGTTTTAACTGAGGATGTAATTCAATCGAATGCAATCTCTTTTGCAAAATTAAGAGCCTCTTGGGGTCAGGTAGGTGTTCAACCAGCCGCTCACAAGTTTGAAACTTTAGCAGAAGGTGGGTTTGGTTATTCTACATATAGTGATCCTCTTGATAGTAACTTATTTGGAGGTGGATTTAGACTAGATAACAACCTTGGTAATCCAAACCTTGAACCTGAACTTAAAACAGAATGGGAAATTGGAGGTGACTTTAGATTCTTAGATGATAAAGTTTCACTTTCTTTAACATATTATGATAATATTATTGAAGGTATTTTATTAGATGTTTCATTATCACCTTCAACTGGTTTTTCTACTCAATATGGTAACTATGGTGAGATGACTAACAACGGTTTAGAAGTTGACCTTGGCCTTGATCTAATAGACAAAGAAGACTTTAGTTTATCTACGGCAATTAATTGGTCAAAAATGATAATGAGGTAACAGATCTTTATGGAACTGAGTCTATTAACTTATCGCCAGGTGCATCAGTTAGTTCAAGAGCTGTAGTTGGATATCCACTAGGAGTTCTTTATGGAACAGGTTCAAAGACAAATCCTGATGGAAGTTTTGATTTAAATTCAAATGGATTCCCTCAGATAACATCAAGTCCAATTGTATTAGGTGATCCTAATCCAGATTGGAGAGGTGGAATTTCACTAAGTATGAGATATAAAAAACTTAGGTTAAATGCTATCCTAGAACATTCTCAAGGTGGAGATTTCTCCCCTAGAACACTATGGGTTCTTAGAAGATTTGGAACTACTCAAGAAACAGCTAACAGAATAACTCTTGATCAATCTTTAGTTAATTATAGAGGTAATACAATACCCGCAGGTACGACTGTTAGAGGAAACATTAAAGACTTTGGTGCTGGTCCAGTACTTCTTGATGAGAACTGGTATAGAACTGGTATCGGTGGAGGTTTTGGTGATAACCAAGCTTATAACTTCTCTATAGCAGATGCTACCTGGACAAAACTTAGGGACTTATCTCTGAGTTATGTAATAGATACTCCAATAGTAACTAATCTTGGTTTAAGTGATGTTATTCTGACTTTTACAGGTAGAGATTTAATTAATATCAATAAGGTTGATGGTATTGATCCTGAGATTAACACAATTGGTGTTAGTACAGCTCAAGGTGTTGAGTACTTTACAAATCCTCAGTCGAAAGGTTTTCTTTTTAGTTTAACGATAAATTATTAATAAGATGAAAAAAATATTTACAAAATCGATTTTAGCTCTTCTTTTAGTTTTTTCATTCTCATGTGAAGACCTAAATGAAGATATTAATTCAAATCCAAATGATATTTTAATAACTGATGTTGAGGATAAGCTATTTTTAACAGGTGCGCAATTAGCAAATATTCAAATACAATTAGGGCATCTTAATAGAATTAGTGGAATGTACTCAGGCCAGTTAATAGGATTTAGCTCCTTATACTCAAATATCTACGGATATGCTTTATCAACAGTAGAATCAAACAGTGAATGGTTTGCTCTATATGTTGGTGTATTAAATAATATGAGACAACTTCAAGAAAACTCATCTAATACATTATTAGTTGGTATAGCACAAATTATAGAAGGCCATGCATTTGGTACAGCTGCTTCACTATGGGGCGGAATACCATATAGTGAGGCTGGGAACCCTGAAATTGAAGATCCAGTTTTTGATAGTCAAATATCTGTGTATAATGCAGCTATTGCTAAACTAACAGCTGGGATTTCAACTCTTCAGTCAGCTGCTTCAAGTAGCCTATCTCAGGATATATACTTTGGAGGAAATAAAGATAAATGGATAGAAGCTGCTTACACTTTAGTTGCTCGTTTTAATCTTCATAAAAAAGATTATGCTGGTGCAATTTCTGCTGCTAGTAATGGAATTAGCTCTGCCTCAGGAGATATGCAATATAAGCCACCAGGTACTCAATCAGGTGATCAAAACTTATTTGCTACTATCTTGAATGGATCTAGAGCAGGAGATTTAGGAAATTCTTCTGGTGGTTCTGAAAGTTATCTTCTTCAGTTATTAAGTAATGATTATTCTACTAATAGGAATAATTCTAAAACTGATGAGACTGCAAGATATGGGTATTATAAAATTAATTCATCTAGTGGTTCTGCAAATACAGGAATTATTGCTGAAACAGAACCTCAAAATATGGTTACATTTTTTGAAAATGAGTTAATTTTAGCAGAAGCTAAAGCTAGACAAGGAAGTTTAGCAGACGGTCTTCCGCACCTTAACAACGTTAGAGCATGGCTTAATTCCGGAGGTAATCTAAATGATAATCACAACTCTGGAGGTTTTAAATATGAGGCTTATGTAGCTTCTGATTTTAATTCTGGTGGTATTGAAAATACTGATGGTATTGATTCTAAATCTGCTTTTCTTAGAGAAGTAATTGAAGAAAGATACGTCAGTGGTTTTGGAATGCATATACCATTTAATGATGCAAGAAGATTAAGAAAATCGGATTCTGCAATTTCAGTTCCTTTTACTCTTGTCCTTGGGCCTAATCCTCCATATCCTGAGAGGATGCCTTATGCAGCAACTGAATTAAATTCAAATTCAAATGCTCCAGCTGATGATCCAGGTATTTTTACAAAAACTGAGGTTAATCAGTAAAACTTTAAAAAAAGGTTTGTAAATTTTACAAACCTTTTTTTTTATGCTTAATTCTTTAAAAACATTTGGGCTAATATTATCAATTTTAGCAATAGGCTGTTCGGATAATTCTAAATATTCAAATAGTGTAATTTCATCACCACACCCTCTTGCTTCAGAAACTGGTAAGTTGATTTTCTCTAAAGGAGGAAATGCATTTGATGCTGCTGTTGCTGCTTCATTTACCTTAACTGTGGTTGAACCAAGCATGAGTGGAATAGGAGGAAGACTTCAAGTCATATACAAGCAGGCAAATGGGGATATCCACGGAATTGATGGAACTACGCAAATACCTCAAAGCTTTGATGATGGTGACGAGGAGTTACCTAGTTTTGGGTATAAGACAATAGGTATACCAGGTGTTGTTGCAGGTCTAATTAAACTTCATGAAGAAAATGGTAACCTTGATTTAAAAACAATAATGCAGCCTGCAATTAAAATTGCAGAAGAAGGCTTTCTTGTTCTTCCTGGGGGAATTAAAAGATTTCAAAGTGAAAAAGAAAAATTAAAGTTATTTGAAGGATCGAAATCCTATTTCTTGGATTCAGAAGGAGAATCATATAGAAATGGTCATGTTCTAATCCAAAAAGATCTTGCCAATACTCTTAGAATTATTTCAGAAAAAGGAAAAAAAGGATTCTATGAAGGAGAAGTTGCACAAAAGATGGTTGATGATATTCAATCAAATGGAGGATTTATAACTCTTGATGATTTAAAAAATTATTCAGCTATGGAGTCTGAAGTTTTAAGTGGTGAATTTAATGACTATCAAATTCATACTCTAAACCTTCCATCATATGGGTCAATAACTATAAACATGATTCAAACATTTGATAAACTTAGCATTAATGATGAAAAAGATTGGACTATAAAGGTTTCTTCTGCAGTTGAAGAATCATACAGATATAGACCATATCAGAATAATATCGATTCTGTTAGAAGTATTTTATCTAAAGAAACAGCTAAAAGAATTGCAGATAAGATTGAGTCAACAAATATGGTTATAACTTATAATAATGAACTTAAAAAATATGATTACCAGGATATTGCACTTGAGCATACAGCACATTTAACTACTTCCGACAAGTATGGGAATGTAGTATCTCTTACTCAAACTTTGGGACCAAATATGGGATCAAAAGTTGCTACAAAAGGTCTTGGATTTCTTTACAATGTTACTATGGGTCCTTATTTAGGAGGATATTTAGGGCAAGATAAACCAGGAGATAGATCTTCATCTCATATTTCACCTACTTTATTTACAAGTGATGATCAAGTAGTACTTGCACTTGGTGCAGCTGGAGGAAATAAAATTCCAATAGCAATTAACCAGGTTGCTTATAGATATTTAAAGCAAAAATTTAGATTATATGATGCTTTAGTAATGCCTAGAACGTATATGTATGATAGTCCAAGATATGTCGAAGGTCATTTAGGAATAGATAGATTTAATGATGATGTATATTATCCTGAATTCTATAATGTAGAAAAAATTAGGCAAGAAGGGTATTTTGGAAGAGTTCATGCTGTTGCTCTTGACACAATAAATAATAAATGGATTGGAGCTGCAGATCCAGACTGGGAAGGAACAGTTTCAGAATTTGAATAAAATGAGATTTATTAAGTTACTTATATTTCTAGTTTTTGTCTCTTGTTCTTCAAGTGCTTCGGAAACATATGCTGAGTCTGAAGCTCTCCCTTTTTCAATTATCAATGAAAAAATTCTATTTATAGGTAATAGTTTTACATTTTATTGGAATCTTCCATCTCAGGTAGAAAAAATGTCAATTGAAAGAGGTCTAAATTGGGACGTAAGACATTTTACAGTTCCGTCGGCAACCCTAAAAATACATTGGAATAATCCTGATTTAAAATCATTACTAGAAAGTGAGACTTTTGACCATATAATCATTCAAGAGCATAGCACAAACATATTAACTAATGCGAATGGTAATTCAAAATTTTATTTCGATCAGATAAGATCAATTATACCAGCTTCTACTCAAATTCATTTCTTTTCTACATGGATGTATCCATCTATGGAGCAGTTTAATATAAATAATGATGAATATCCTATAGAAGAGAGTATAAAAGAGATAATTGAGGGGACAACTACTAAGTTAATACCTGTTGGAAGAGCATTTAAGTTATTTCAAGAAAAATACCCACAGTTTAGTTTATTAATGGAAGATGAAAAACATCCAAACTCTAACGGATCTTACTTAGCAAGCTGTATTATTTTCTCTCATTTAAGTGCTGAGTCTTCTTTGAATTTATCTAAAAGGTATAAAGGCATTGATAATAAGGGAGTAGATATTTATTATAGTATTGTGGAGGATGAAGTCCTACCATTTCTTCAGCAAATATCTGATGAAGTAATATTTTAAAGAATGTATATTACTAGAAATCCAAGATAAGTTCCTAAGGCGTTCCCAAGACTTCCAACTAAAATAGCAGGTAAAATCAAATCTTTTCTATCAAATGCTTCAGCTAAAGCAATAGCAGATGTTCCACCACCAATATTTGCTTGACTTGCAATTGAAATCATATCCCAATCTCTGTATACTAATCCACCAATAAGTAAAAAAATAATTCCATGAACAAGTACAGCAAGACTTGTAAATAATAAAAGTGCAATGCCTATCTCTTCCAGTTGATCTACAGCGCTTAGTTCACAATAAGCACCAATTACTGCTAAAAAAAGATAAACCATATAAATTCCTAGACTATGACTTCCTTTTAAATTTGAAATAAATTTTAATTGAGCTAATAATATTCCTATAGTTGTTAATATTAAAATTGAAGGAATATTGGTATAACCTGAAATTATATCTGATATAAAATATGATGTAATTCCTAAGAAAACAAACCAAATTAAGGATTCAAAATCTATTGAGTCAAAATGCGAATTATGTTGTTTTTTATTTGAATTTTTAATAATTGACCTATTACTCTTCCATATATTTCTAAAAATCACTGGTATAGTTAAAGTGACCATTATCCAAATTGTTGTAACTACATTGTCAACAGCAATTGTTCCTGCATACAACACTCCCTTTCTTTGAAAATCATATTCTAATGCAATTGCATTAAAATTAACACTTCCACCAGTATAAGTTCCAGTTAGCATTCCTGCAATAATCTTTGCATCCTCTCCTAATGTAATTTCAGGTGATAGAATATACCATGAGACTAATATGCCAAAAGTAGTAGCTAAAGAACCTAATATAAAGAGACCTATCATCGGTAACCCTGCCTTTTTTATTGAGGATATATTAATATTAAGTAATAAGTAAAAGATTGAGATTGGCGCTACATACTTAAAAATTATATCGTATAAATTAATGCTATTTGATGCTGAAGGAATTAATTTCAAATTTGCAATTATTGCCGTGAAAATAATTACCAATAATGCAGGTCCACCAAGCTTAGTTCCTATTTTTGATTTACCAGCATAGACTGAGAGTATTACCATCAATGAAAGCATGATTAAAACGTAAATTGGATTTGAATAAAACTGCATATGATTAAATCGTTAATTGTTTTTATTCCATAAAGCAATGGATGATGCGGTAAAGAAAATTATTAAAATATGATTTAAATAGCCTCCACAAATTATAATTGAAATACTTCCAGACAAATTTTTACAAATAACATCCTCTAATAAAAAAGGAATCAATGGAAAAAAAAGAAGTATCCATCTAGGGTATAAGGTTTTTCTTTTCCAAACTTGAGTAATAAATAAAAACGATAAAAGTCCAAAAATAGGATATACAATTGATCTTAATATGTTATTTGCTTCAACAGCTAATAATGTAGCTTGATTTAAATTTAGATCATTTTCAACTGCTAGCTTAGATGAAGTAGCTATTGCCACAAAGGCTCCATGTACTACTCCGTAGGCAATTGAAATAGCAACAAAGCAAAATAACACAAGGTTTTTAATTATTGGTTTTGTTTGCTTAAAAGCTTGGTAAACATGAATACTCCCTAGAACATATAACCATGAAGCTATTAAAGCAGTAATTGTACTAATGATAATTCGAGAATCTGAAGCATTTCCCATATTTTCATATAAATTAGTATTTAGAGGATCATAGTAAAAGAGCATATCGCCAGAGAATAAAGTTAATCCTCCCATTATTCCAAATATTCCAAATAACCTTGACCAAAATTTATTTATCTCCATTTAAAATGAATTTGTTTAAATTCAATTTAATAAAAAACGGTTACACTATTATAGCATAACCGTTTTATTGTTTTAGTAGCGAGGGCAGGACTCGAACCTGCGACCTTTGGGTTATGAGCCCAACGAGCTACCTACTGCTCTACCTCGCGATATAGAGTGCAAATATAGTAAACTTTCATTACTTAGTTTTAAGGCATTGAATTTAAGTAGTTATCTTTGCCGAAATGACTAATAATAAACATAGATCTGGATTTGTATCAATAATTGGGAGACCAAATGTTGGTAAATCAACTTTGATTAACTCTTTAATGAAAGAGAAGCTATCTATTATTACATCTAAGGCTCAAACTACAAGACATAGAATTAGGGGAATAATAAATGGTGATAATTATCAAATTGTTTTATCAGATACACCAGGAATTCTAGATCCAAGCTATAAACTTCAAGAGGCAATGATGAAGTTTATTAAAGAAACTTTAATAGACTCTGATTTCCTAGTAATAGTTGAAGAGGTTGGAAATAAAGAGTCATTTGATGAATCATTAGTTAAGAAGCTAAATTCTTTTAAAATTCCAATAATTCTATTGATTAACAAGATTGATCTTTCTTCTCAACAAGAATTAGAAGAATCAATATCGCATTGGAAATCAATATTTCCAAATGTTGATATTTACCCAGTCTCTGCAATTGAAGGATTCTTTATTGATGAGTTAATTGAAATTTTTAAAAATAAGCTTCCTTTATCGCCTCCATTTTTTCCAAAAGATCAATTTACTGATAGACCTGAAAGATTTTTTGTAAATGAATCCATAAGAGAGCAGATTTTAATTCATTATGACAAAGAAGTTCCATACTCTGTTGAGGTAATAACTGAAGATTTTAAGGACTCACCAAAAATTATTAAAATTAGATCTTTAATTCTAGTTGAAAGAGATTCACAAAAAGGTATTCTGATTGGTCATAAGGGATCTGCATTGAAAAGAGTTGCTTCTGAAGCTAGAAGTAATCTGGAGAAATTTTTTGGAAAGAAAATATTCTTAGAAGTATTTGTTAAAGTGAGAAAGAATTGGAGAAATGATCCATCTTCTTTAAAAAAATTTGGATATAATCTATAATTAAATGAGTGGAATTGTAGCAATAGTTGGAAGACCTAATGTTGGTAAATCTACACTTTTCAATAGATTAATTGAGAGGAAAGAGGCTATTGTTGATGAGGTAAGTGGAGTAACTAGAGATAGACATTATGGAAAATCTGACTGGAATGGAGTTGAGTTTAGTGTTATAGATACTGGAGGATATCTTCCCTCAAGTGATGATGTTTTTCAAAAAGAGATTGATAAGCAAGTAATATTAGCTATTGAGGAAGCTGATGTAATTTTATTCTTGGTTGATGTTAAAGATGGTCTAACTGGAGTTGATCAATCTATTGCAGATATGCTACATAAATCCTCTAAAGAAACTCTACTCTTGGTAAATAAAGTTGATAATTCTAAACTTATAGAAGACTCTAACGAATTTTATTCTTTGGGTTTTGAAAATCTATTCTGTTTATCATCGATTAATGGATCTGGAACAGGTGAATTTTTGGACTTATTATCTGACAAGCTTCCAAAAGAGGATCTAATAATTTCTGATGTCCCTAAGTTTGCTGTTGTTGGTAGGCCTAATGCTGGTAAATCATCATTTATTAATTCCCTTATCGGTAAAGATAGATTCATAGTTACTGATGTTGCTGGAACAACTAGAGATAGTCTATACACTCGATATAATCAATTTGGTTTTGAATTTGATTTAATTGATACAGCTGGTATTAGAAAAAAAAGTAAAGTATCTGAAGATATTGAGTTCTACTCAATTCTAAGATCTGTTCGAGCAATTGAAAATTCAGATACATGTTTAATAATGTTTGATGTAGAGAGAGGTTTTGATTCTCAGGTTCAAAATATTTTTTGGCTTGCAGCTAGAAATAAAAAAGGTATTGTTATTCTTGTTAACAAGTGGGATACTGTGGAAAAAGATCATATGACTACTAAGTCAATTGAAGAAGAAATTATTTCAAAAACATCGCCGTTTACTGATATACCAATTGTGTTTATTTCGGCTTTAACAAAACAAAGAATCTTTGATGCAATTAAAATTGCAATGGAGGTAAATCAAAGAAGGGAATATAAAATACCAACTAAAAAGTTAAATGATTTTATTCTACCAATCATTGAACAAAAACCTCCACCTAGTACTAAAGGTAAATACATAAAAATTAAGTTTTGTAGACAACTTCCTACTAAGTATCCTCAGTTTGCATTTTACTGTAATCTACCGCAGTATATAAAAGATCCTTATAAACGTTTTCTAGAAAACCAATTGAGAAAAAATTTCAATTTTTCAGGAGTTCCCATTGATATTTTTCTAAGAAAAAAATAATCATAAAGTTTTTTTTAGAGATTTTAGCTCCTCTTTAATTTTGTTAAGCTTTTTCAAGATTGCTAGATTTTCATCTTCTGATAGATCTTTCGATTTTAACTTCTTTTTTGCCCCTTGAATTGTTAGTCCATCTTTTTTTAGAAGGGTATATATTAATCTTATTGACTCAATATTTTCTTTTGTATACTTTCTTATTCCAGATGATTTTATCATAGGGTTAATCTCTTTGAATTCTTTTTCCCAAAACCTTAATAATGATGTATTGACGTTAAAGTGAGTTGCTACTTCACTTATGCTATAGTATTTTTTTTCTGGAAGATTACTAAACATTTTAGTCAAGAGATTGATTCTCCTGAGAAGCTTGATTTACAAGCTCTTCAAATTCAATAGGTGATAGACTGCCTGAATAGAAATTTATAGGATTAATTTTTTTACCATCCTTTACAATTTCATAGTGAAGGTGAGGTGCTACAGATCTACCAGTATTACCAACATAACCTATTAGATCTCCTCTTTTTACCCTGTTACCTCTTCGAACAACAATTTTATCCATATGAGCATATATACTCACATATCCAAAACCATGATCTATTCTAACATGATTCCCAAAACCTACAGCTCTAGCATCTGCTCTAGCTATTCTTCCATCACCAGTTGCATAAATAGGTGTGCCAGTTTTTGCTGAAAAATCCATACCCCAATGCATAGTTCTTTTCTTAGTGAATGGATCAATTCTGTAACCATATCCTGAGGCCATTCTTTTTAGATCTGAACTACTTACAGGTTGAATTGCTGGAATTGCAGTCAAAAGTGATTCATTATTCTTTGCTAATAACTCAATTTCATCAAGTGACTTAGATTGAATTACTAATTCTTTTGTAAGAATATCTAATCTCTCTGTTGTATTAACTATTACATCAGAACTCTCGAATCCTTCTAAATAATCGTATCTGTTAACACCACCAAATCCTGCTCTCCTTTGATCTTCAGGAATTGGACTTGCTTCAAAATAAACTCTGTACAGATTATTATCTCTTTTCTCAATATTAGCCAAAGTTGATTCAACTTGCTCTAATTTCTTATTCAATACTTTAAGTTGAAGTTCGTAATTATCTATTTCTCGAGCCTGAACAATTTCTTTGGGCGTATCGATAAAATCAGTATTCAAAAGCACAACTGTAATAAAGGCTCCAATTATTACTGAACTAATCAAAAACAGAGATAGCCTGTAGATACGTTCAATAAATGTCCTTTTAATTGGAACAAACTCCAGATTATCAGAATCAAAGTAGTATTTAGTTTTGGACATAGACCAATTTGTTGTAATTTCAACCTTTTAATGGCTGTAAACCTCTACAAATATAAAAAAAATGAATTCATCCGTTGTTAGAGAAAAATTTTTTCAATACTTCAAAGACAAAGGACACAATATTATTCCCTCAGCCTCTGTAATCAACGAATCAGATAAAAATCTAATGTTTACTAATGCTGGTATGAATCAGTTTAGAAATATTTTTTTAGGTAATCAAGAATCCAAGTTTTCTAGAGTTGCAAACTCTCAAAAGTGTCTTAGGGTTTCGGGAAAGCACAATGACTTAGAAGAGGTTGGAGTTGACACCTACCACCATACTTTTTTTGAAATGCTGGGTAATTGGAGCTTTGATGATTATTTCAAAAAAGAGATAATTGGTTGGTCATATGATCTAATCACTAATATATATGGAATTAAAAAAGAGGATATTTATGTATCTGTATTTGAAGGATCAAAAGAGGATAATCTTGAATTTGATCAAGTAGCTTTTGATGAATGGAAAAAGTTTTTTAGTGAAAACAGAATTATAAGTGGTAACAAAAAGGATAATTTTTGGGAGATGGGAGATGTAGGACCTTGTGGACCATGTTCTGAAATTCACATTGATCTAAGATCTGAATCAGATAAGAAAAAAATTAAAGGAGCGGATCTTGTAAATAAAGACCATCCTCAAGTTGTAGAAATATGGAATTTAGTATTCATCCAATACAATAGGAAGAAAGATGGATCCTTAATAAAACTTGATAAACAATATGTGGATACTGGAATGGGACTTGAGAGACTTTGCATGGCACTACAGAAAAAAGAGTCAACTTATGACACGGATTTATTTGCAGATATTATTAAGAAAATTGAAGTTATTTCAAATAAAAAATATTTGTCAGGTGATGAAAATATTGATATTGCTATAAGAGTCATTTCTGATCATATTAGAGCCTTAATATTCACAATTTCAGATGGTCAAATACCAAGCAATAATGGACCTGGATATGTTATCAGGAGAATTCTAAGAAGAGCTATAAGATATGGATATACAAATCTAAATATAAAGACTCCATTCATCTATGAACTTGTTGATGTAGTAATCTCACAATATCTGACTATTTATCCTGACTTAAAAAATCAAAGTGAATACATTACCTCATTAATTCATGAGGAAGAAAAAGGTTTCCTCAAAACATTAAATCAAGGTCTCTCCCTTATAAATCAAATTATTGAGTCTAATCCAAATGATAAGAAAATTAGCGGTGAAGATTCTTTCAAGCTTTATGATACATATGGATTTCCCATTGATCTTACGTCATTAATTGCAAGTGAAAATGATTTTCAAGTTGATATAGATGGATTTAATGAACATATGAAAGTTCAAAAAAGCAGATCAAAGTCAACAAGTAATGAAGAGGTTAAAGAATGGGTTATTGTAAATGAGAGTTCATCTATAAATTTATTTAAAGGCTACGATGATTATGAACTTGAAACAAAAGTTTTCAAGTATCGCGAATGTATAACCACTGAAGGAGAAACTCAATACCATCTTGTTACAAATGAAACCCCTTTCTATCCTGAAGGAGGTGGACAAATTGGAGATACTGGAGAAATTATTTCGAACTCTGTAACTATAGCTGTAAAAAATACTTTTAGAGAAGCTGAGGACATAATTCATCTCGTAGATGATCTACCAGATAAACTAGATGAATCTTTACTAATGAAAATTAATAAAGATAGAAGGGTATCTATTCAGAAAAATCATACTTCAACGCACCTTCTTCAATTTGCACTAAAAAAAATATTAGGAAACCATATAGAGCAGAGAGGTTCCATGCTTACTGAAGATATTTTTAGATTTGATTTTTCACATCAATCTAAACTATCAGATAGAGAATTAAATGATGTTGAAGAACTTGTTAAAGGCTTAATTAAAGATGAAATTAAGTGTGTTGAAGATAGGGAAGCAAATTATGATGATGCAATTAAAGCAGGAGCTATTGGTCTATTTTCAGAAAAATATGGGGATGTTGTAAGAACAATAAAGTTTGGTGAATCTTATGAACTATGTGGAGGTACTCATGTAGATAATACAAAAGAGATTGAAGATTTTAAAATAATTTCTGAGGGTTCTCAGGCATTTGGTATTAGAAGAATTACAGCATCGAGTAATAAAACTAGAATTAAGGAAGAACAGTTAAAAGATCAAGCAATTAAAGAAAAAGCTGAAAGTGAAAAAGCAAATAAACTCCTTCAAAAAGAAATAGATTCTCAAAACAAGTTAAAAATTCAATCAATAAAAGAATTAATTATTAATGAGATAAAAGAAGTTAATGGATTAAATACATTCTCGGGGAAATTAGAACTAGACAATAAATCAATCAAAGAATTATGCTTCTCACTCTCTAATGAAATAGATAATCTATTTATGATTGTTTTATCTAGTAGTGATGAAAAAGTATTTATTTCATGTTTTATTTCAAAGAATTTAATAGCTGAAAGGAATTTTAATGCTTCAAATATTATAAAACAGTTAGCTCCTATAATTGATGGTAGCGGTGGAGGTCAGCCTTTCTTTGCTACTGGAGGTGGAAAAAATATTAATGCTATAGATAAAGCCTTAGCTGAGTCTGAAAAAATAATTAGTCAGCTGTAGGTGGAAATTTTTCAAGTATACTTGAAACAAAATTACCAATCATCTTATCTCTATCTTTTGAGTACTCATTTAATACTCCTACACCTTTACCTTGCCATACAAGCTGTTGATTCTTACTATCAATAAAATTAACATAAAGAGTACCTTGAACTCTTGAGTATCCAGATGAGTATGGATATCGGTAAAAGAAAGGACTCCAGCCATAGGGTAAATAATTATTAACATACACCCTCTCTTTTGATTGAGTCTCAAATGTAACTAATAGATCAGGAGAACTAGATCTCTCAAGTCCTTTAGACTTAAGGCCCATATCTAGTGATTTTAAAATCCTCTTTTTATCAAGATCGGAAATTTCAACCTTCTCAATATCTGGTTCGTAGAATGAATATGAATTGTAGTTATTAAAATCCACATCAGAATCATAATCATATTGGACATAAATTCCACATGAGTTAATTATTAAAGCTAATGTGAATAATATTATTTTTTGAGAGTATAATTTTTTTATAATTTCCATTATTCTAAAGTTATGAAAAAATTATTACTGTTTTTAATATTCATATTTCTTTCTTCATGTTCATCATTTAGGCCTTTATCAGAAAGTAATCTGTCTGTTGATGATCAGATAAACTTATATATCAAGAAATACGCACCAGCGGCAACTAAAAACATGAGATTTTACAAAATACCTGCAAGTATAACATTAGCTCAAGGAATTCTGGAGTCAGGATATGGTCAAGGTACTCTTGCAAAAAAAGCAAATAATCATTTTGGTATTAAGTGTCACAAAGGATGGAAAGGAAAATCCATTTCACATGATGATGATGCAAAAGGTGAATGCTTTAGATCATATAAAAATCCTTTAAGATCTTACAAAGACCATTCTTTATTTCTAGTTGAAAGGGACAGGTATAGTTCATTATTTAAGTTAAATAGAAAAGATTATGAGTCATGGGCACTAGGCCTTAAAGCTGCTGGGTATGCAACTGATCCTAAATATGCTGAGAAATTAATAAGTTTAATTGAAAGGTTTAAATTAAATAGGTTTGATGAATAAACTTCCATCATCAGACTTAAAAATATCTATTAAATCATTTCCCCTAAGCTCTTTTAAAACTTTATCCCATTTCTTATTTGATAAATCAAATTCTGATTTAAAGTCAGCTAAAAGAATTTGCTCAATATTTTTGAGCCTATTAAAAATAACCTTTGCATCTTCGGAAATATCGGGTTCCTTTTTTATTGGTTTCATTTGAGGGAAGAATAAAACTTCTTGAATTGATGTTTTATCAGTCATAAGCATAACTAGTCTATCAATTCCAATTCCAATTCCTGATGTAGGAGGCATTCCATACTCTAAAGATTTAATAAAGTCCATATCAATAAACATTGCTTCATCATCACCTTTCTTACTTAATTCTAATTGATCCTCAAATCTTTTTAATTGGTCAATTGGGTCATTAAGCTCTGAATATGCATTTGCAATTTCCATTCCATTTACAATTAATTCAAATCTTTCTGTGAGATTAGGATTTGATCTGTGCTCTTTTGTTAGGGGACTCATTGATTTAGGATAATCAGTTATAAATGTAGGATTGATAAAGTTTTTTTCACATTTATTACCGAAAATTGCATCTATCAACTTTCCTTCTCCCATACTATCATCTATATCAATATTAAGATCTTTACAAATGGATCTTAGATCACTTTCATTTTTACCTGAGATATCATAACCAGTATATTTGATTATAGCCTCAGTAATTGATATCCTCTCATATGGAGCCTTAAAATCTATTTTTTTGGAATCAAATTCAACTTTAGTTTTACCATGAATCTCTAAACATACTTTTTCAATTAATGACTCAGTGAGTTCCATCATCCAGAAATAATCTTTGTATGCAACATAAAGTTCAAGTATTGTAAATTCAGGATTATGATTTCTGTCCATTCCTTCATTTCTAAAATCTCTAGAGAATTCATAAACAGCCTCAAACCCACCAACAATCAATTTTTTTAAAAACAATTCATCTGAAATTCTTAAATAAAGAGGTATATCTAATGCATTGTGATGAGTTATAAATGGTCTAGCTGTTGCTCCACCTGGAATTGGTTGTAAAATGGGAGTCTCTACCTCGAGATAATCTTTATTATTTAAAAAATTTCTTATCGAATTAATAATTTTTGTTCTCTTTACAAATGTTTCCTTTACACTTTGGTTTACAATAAGGTCAACATATCTTTGTCTGTATCTTTGTTCTAAATCAGTAAAACTATCATATTCCTTTCCTTGAGAATCAACTTTTGGTAATGGAAGTGGTCTTAGTGATTTATTAAGAATTTTGAAATCTTTTACTAATACCGTGATTTCTCCAACTTTTGTTTTAAATAATTCACCATTTATACCAATTATATCTCCAATATCAAGTAACCTTTTATAAACTGAGTTATATTTAGTTTTATCATCTCCTTCACAAATCTCATCTCTGTTAAAATATACTTGAATTCTACCTTTACTATCCAAAATTTCTGCAAAAGAAGCGTTTCCTTGAATTCGCCTAGACATAATTCTACCAGCAATTACTACTTGTTTTTTATCCTCATATTTGGTGATTAAATCTGTAGAATAATTTGTTACTGGATAAAGTTCAGCTGGATAAGGATCAATTCCAAGCTTTTTTAGCTCTTCAAGTTTTTCTCTCCTTATTTTTTCTTGTTCGGTCACTATATATTGTTTAAACAAAGATAGGTTTTATAAAATAATCATTGAAGTACAAATTTCTATATTTGAATGATTAATGAAAAATAAAAAAATAATAGTTAAAGATATAGGGAGGACTTCATTTTCTGATGCCTGGAAATTTCAAGAAGATATTTTTCAAAAAATAATTGATCAAAAAGTTCAAAATAGGACTCTAGAAAAAAAAATAGAAACCAACAATTATTTAATTTTCACAGAGCATAACCCAGTTTATACTATTGGAAAAAGTGGAGAAATGTCAAATCTTCTTTTAAATGAGAATCAATTAAAAGAAAAAGAAATTGAATTTTTTAAAATTAATAGAGGGGGCGATATAACATTCCACGGTCCAGGACAAATTATGGGTTACCCTATAATTGACTTAGATAATTTTTTTACTGATATAAATCTTTATTTAAGATCTCTTGAAAATACTATTATAGATACTCTAAGTTTTTACGACATTTTAGGATTTACAATTAAAGGAGAAACTGGTGTTTGGGTGAAAAATCAAAATGAATTTAAAAAAATATGTGCATTTGGTATAAGAGCAAGTAGATGGGTAACTATGCACGGATTCTCATTGAATGGAAATTCTGACTTAACTTATTTTAATAATATTATACCATGTGGAATAAAGGATAAAGGTGTTACTTCAATTAAAGATATTTTAAATCAAGAAGTAGACATAGAAGAACTAAAGGAGAAGATTATTGAAAATTTTGAGAAAAATTTTGATGCAAATTTAGTTTATGATAATTAGTTTATTTCATATGATACAATTGAAAAATTGTCGATTTTAGAAATTATCTCAAGTTTACCATCGATATCTGAATCAATCAAATCATAAGATGAACTTCCTTTTAGTGGGAATCCTTCAATTAACTCTCCATTGTCATTATATAGATAGATATTATCATCATTAAGATCGGTAGTTCCAACATAGAAATTTCCAGATATATTGAAAATTTTAGGTTTAGAATATCTGCCAATTGGAAGCTTTACATTAATACCTTTAATTGATAAAATATCCTCGCTTATATATATGAGTTTATCATCATAAATATTAATCATACTGTTCTCGGATAGATTTAGATTATTTCTGTTAAAATTTCCATTAGTGTCAATCTGAATTAAATTTCCTTGGTTATCAGAAGTTGTAAATGAGCCTAGATATGAATATACAGTATTATCATTATACTGAATTTTATTCTCAACAACTATTCTGTCTTCACCTCTTCTATTAAGAATTTTTAAATCACCATTTTTTAGTTGAATAACAATATAATCTTTACCATCAATTCTAATATGAACTGGACTTTTAATTATATCTGATGAAAAATTATCAGGACTAAAACCATTTACAATTTTTCCCTTTGCATCATACATTTTTATTTGGTTATCGTATGAAACTACAACTCTATAATTTCTATTCCTTTCATAATCAAAAACTGAAATTGGGTTTATGTTATCTGCTAATTCTAAATCAAAACTTAAATCGTTGACCTGATTTCCATTTCTATCAATAAGATATAATTTATCTTCTGTTCTGAACAGCATTTGGAGTCTACCATTTTTATATGTATCAATTTGTTTTATATCTCCGATGATTCTGCTAGATAGATTTCTTCTCCAAATAAGATTACCCTTATTTGAATAATAATGTAATACGTTTTCAATGTCTTGAAATACAAAGTCATATTCGTTAGTAGTATGATTTTTTATCCAAATTGGATCCGAAATTATTTCACTATCCGATGAAATAAGAAATTCTGTATAAGCTTCACCTTCCTGAGAGAAAGTATTTATTTTTTTAAAATCAAAATTTAAAAGTGCTATATCTTGACTAAATTTACCACCAAATGATATAAAAGGATATGAATCTGAATCTAAAGAATTCATTATACTTGAATTCATTTTATTCTTTGTATTTACAACCCAGTTGAAATTATTGTTAGAGGATATATTCTTCTTATAATTTGTGTAAACAGAATTAAAACCTAATACATCATTGATTTTATTTGAATTAATTATATTTCTTAATTGAGAAACAGATTTACCAATAATTAAAAAATTATTAATTAAAGTTGAATAGCTTATTTTTGGATCATAACTAAAAGATTGTAATAATAATTTTAAGCCTTCATCAAGGTTTATAAAATTTATATCTGTGTAGTTGCTTTCTTGAAAATTAAAATATTCTTCAATCTGATCTGTATTTTTTAAACTAATAACTAAAAATTTTTCTTGATCATCTACTATACTTATATCATTGATAAGATTCATAGATTTAAAACTATAATCATCAGCAGCAATATTATTTGATTTAAAGTAATTTTTAAGATTGAATATAAACCTTTCAGAATCTCCTACATTAAAAGAAAAAAGTGATCTAAATGTATTAGGAATAACATTATCAGATATAATACTTTTAGAGGAAATACTTTTTAAAATTGAAATTTTAGAATTAAGTGAGTCACCTAATTTAGTTACACCTGAAAGCTCAACAATATCAGTTGAGTTTGCAAAATCATATCCAATCCATGAAGTTTTAACTTTAGGTAATAGGGGTAAATTATATGATCTGTAATCACCAGAATTTGAACCATCTGATTTAATAAAAAAATTGAATGGATCATCCCTGTCTATTGTTTTTGAAATTTTTAATAAGTCAGGATTTATTTTTTTGTTATTTGTTTTATGATCTCTTATAATATTTTCCAGGACTATGTCATTATCTGAACTTATATAAAAATCACCAATGATTGTCTTATAAATTGTCTTATTAATATTCTTCTTTGAGTATATATCAAAGTTCTGATAAGTTCTATTAAAGTCATCATTATTAAATATTGAGTCACTTAATTCAACTCTGCTAATAAATGTATAGGCTGTTTCATCTTTACTAAATGGAGATAAACTTAAAACTCCTTTTTTAGTGAAACTATTTGAAAGTAAATTCAAATTATTATAAACTACTTTAGAGTTTGGATAAAGATTTGAAATTAGCTGATTGTTTTCAAGAATATTTTTTGTAACACTTAAATCATTTATGTTGATAATTTTAATTGACTCTAAAGGAATAAAATCTAATTCGGAAATATTAGAATTTTCAATTTTACTACATGATGCAGTTATTAATAAAAAAACAAATAATATTATTCTTAAAGGAAATTTCATTAGTTGAATTGAAGAATTTGTTGATTAGACTTAATTTGAAATGATTTTCTGTGGTATTTTGTTCTGCCAAATTTCGTAATCATATCTATATGAAATTTTGTTCCATATCCCTTATTTTTTATCCAATTATATTCGGGAAACTTTATATGTAAATTAGACATATATTCATCTCTATATGTTTTTGCTAATATAGAAGCTGCAGCAATATTCTGATACTTTTGATCACCTTTGATAATACACTTATATTTTAAATCCCTGTATGGCTTAAATAAGTTTCCATCAACTAGAATGAAATCAGGTTCAATATTTAAGCCCTCTATTGACTTATGCATTGCCTCAAAAGTAGAGTTTAAGATATTATTCTTGTCAATCTGATAAGAGCTGACAAATGCAACTGAATATGCCAATGCATTTTTTTCAATAAATTTTTTAAGCTCTAATCTTTTGCTTTGGGAAAGTTTTTTAGAATCATCAAGATTCTTGCATTTAAAATTTTTTCCTAAAATAACAGCAGCTGCTGTTACAGGTCCTGCTAAACTTCCTCTTCCTGCCTCATCTACTCCTACTTCATGCTTAAATTTTGAAAACTTTTTCATTAACATTTTAATAAAATCAAATTTTAAAAGAAATCTTACCTTAGTATGAAATTACAAAATAGATGCAGAAATTTTTTCTGGTAATAAGTTTTTTTTTCACTCCAATAATTTTATTTGCTCAATCTGAAGATTTAGAGGGTAAATTAAGAGCTCAAGAAGAACAACAAAAAGAGAATAATCAAAAAGAATCAAAAGATTCATTAAATCTTGATAAATACAAGATTTTTTATCTGGATGGAAGAATTGAAACTGCTGACACTAGTTTAACAATTTTTAAAGACTATAAATTTAACTTTTTGAGAAAAGATAATTTTGAGTTAATTAAAATTCAAATGTTGGTCATACATATAATAAACTATGCATATACATTTTAACTCATTAAAATTACCCTAAAATGGGTGCAAGAGGAAAACATTTTCAATTATTTTGAAAAAGATGATATTGGCTATTATAAGTTCCAACTCCATTTACTGAAATTATTTGCAAAATCTACTTTTGAACAAGGACAAATTTTGGATGCATTAATCTTGTTTCAATTAATTTTAAGTCCAAATTATAATTTTACAATTGCTCATAAAGGATACAAATCTCTTGGCAAATATGTTAATACTAGATCAAGAGGAAATCAATTTAGATTTTCTTCAAATTTCAAATCAAAAAAAGACTTGACTAATTGGAAGTTTCATGTCACTTCTCAAAATATTTTTAATCAAGAAAATGGTGGACTTAACAACAGATGATATATATTTTTTGAACAAGCTCCAAATTATTTTGTGAATTAGATGAATTTCAGGAAATCAAATTTTAATGATGATGGTTCATATAAAATGATTTATTATGATGGATATCTTGACAGATCAAGATTACCATCAAAACTTTTAGCTGAGGGATCACTATATTCAAAAAGATTTTTTACTGACATAGAAAGATTAATTATTTTTAATGATCAAGAAAAAAAAGGAAATCTATTCTTAGGCTATCAATTTACGCATGAATATAAAAAACTAGAATACAATGATCCATACACCTCAGGTTTATTTGGAATAGTTAAAATGGTTTAAATCAATTAATGATCAATCAAGATTTATAAAAACAAGAATAATAAATTTATTAGCAATCAAATTTAAATAAACTTGGAAAAATAAATCTTAGATATACTATTACTAATTTTGAGAATAATTATAAAGATTATGAACTAGAGAATAATCAATATACATTTGGTATTAAAGAGAATCAGTCAAATTTACAGTTTGGATGGAAAAAAGATTTTAATTTTTTTGATCTTGAAATTGATATAAATAAATCATTAAAAATGATTTTAAAAATCAAATTCATTTGAATTAGGAATGGAGAACCTACTAAAAATTTTAAATTTTAATTATCAGGAATAAATTTGAAAGACTCTCCAAATTTAAATTTTATTTTATTTAGAAGTCATTATGAAGACTATAATTGGTATAATACTATTTAAAAATAAAAAATATCAGCAAAACTATCTCTGATATTTCTTTTAAAAATTTATTAAAATTTCTGGTGAATATAGTATAATTGATAATTATACATTTTTTAGAGAACAACAAATCAATTAAATGGTGAAATTTTAGAAAAGAAGAGTTAAACCCTAATCAATCAATAAATTCTGAATTAATTATTATAAAATTAAATTATTAGTAATATTGATTTTAAAAAATTTCAATTATTAAATACTGCTCAATATCAAAAAAAGATCAAATTGTTGAATTGGAAGAATTATCTAACATTAATGTTCCTGAATGGATAACTAGAAATACAATTATGTTTTCTTCTAAATTTTTAATAGATTCTCTTGTTCATACAGACTGGAGTGACATTTAATTATTTCACAAAATTTTATGCAGATTATTATAACCCTTTAATATCTGAGTTTGTTACTCAAAATTATAAAGAAATTGGAGAATATCCCAAGATTTGATTTTTTCTTTAATGCTAAAATTCAACAAACAAGAGTTTTTATTAAAGTTGAACATCTTAAATAGTTCATTTACTGGATATGATTACTATTCTGATCCATTTAATCCATATAGGGACTTATCAGTAAGATTTGGACTTGTATGGAATTTTTTCCAATAAGAAATGAAAACTTTTTATGTAATAGGGCTTATGTCAGGAACTTCACTAGATGGAGTAGATCTTGTATATACTAGGTTTAATAAGAGTAAAGAATGGAATTTTGATATAATTAACTCAAAAACATATCCATATGAAGATTCAGTCACAAAATTATTAACCAATATATCTAAAAAGAGTCTCGACGAGGTTAAAAAAAATTGATATTGAATATTCTAAAAAGTTAGCTAAAATTATTCGTGAATTTATTGATGAATTTTCCATAAATAAAATTGATTTTGTTAGTTCTCATGGACACACTGCAATTCATGATCCTTCTAATTCAATTACATATCAAATTGGAAATTTACCAATTATATCTAAAGAAATTAATCAAAATGTAATTTGTGATTTTAGAGTTCAAGATATAAAACTAGGTGGTGAAGGTGCTCCTCTTGTTCCAGTTGGTGAAAAATATTTATTTCAAGAATATGATTCATTTATAAATCTAGGTGGGTTTGCTAATATTTCAAATCATAAAGGGGAAAGTTTGATAGCTTATGATATATGTCCAGTTAATATTGTCCTAAATAATCTATCAAAAAAAATTGGAAAAGACTTTGATAACAAGGGATCTATTGCTTCGTCAGGAAAACTTATTTTAAATCTTTATGAGGAATTGGAAAAATTAAAATACTATCAATCAAGCCCACCTAAGTCATTAGGAATTGAATGGGTAGATGCAAATATATTTCCATTGATTAATAAATATTTTGATTACCCAATAGAAGATTTATTGAATACCTTATCAAATCACATTGCAAATCAAATTTCAAATAATTTGAATGATTTTGATAAAGTTTTAGTTACAGGTGGTGGAGCATATAATGATTATTTAATTGATATAATTAGATCAAAAACAGATTCTGAAATTATAATTCCATCAAAAAATATAATTGAATTTAAAGAGGCTTTAATTTTTGCATTTTTAGGAGTCTTGAGATATCTAAATATCAATAATTGTTATTCTTCAGTAACTGGTGCATCAAAAGATCATTGTTCTGGAAAAATTTTTTTATTAAATTAGTTGTTTACCATAAATCATACTTATGAAAAAAACATATCTACTTATTTTATCACTAATCTCATTAAATATAAGTGCACAAAATATTACATGGCAAAATGTTAATATAAATGTTCCATTTGAAAATACAGATTCTGTATATAATCTAATTGATGGATTTTATTCTAATATTCAAATACCTGAGGGTGTTAGAGTTTCTCTATGGAGTATTGAATATAAAGGCTCAAATGAAAAGGCTACCCATGTTTTAAATTTTGCTGGCTCAAAAGAGGCACTGGCTGAATTTGAATCCAGAAAATTAACTCCAGAATGGGATGCATATGTGTCAAAATTAAATTCTTTAACTAGTCGAGATGGATTTTCTGTTACAGCAGGTGTTACTCTTGTTAGATATAATCTAGATAAATGGCAACAGCCGATTGCTCAATCACACCAATGGAAAATAAAAGATCCAATTAAATTTTTAACTGCTTTTGCTAATTTAATGTCTGCTTTTAATGATGATTCTGGATATGTTTCTATTGGTCAGACTACTCATGGAGTTGAAAATGGTGAAACTCATTATATATATGTAACTTATCCTGATCTAATTGCTGCTTTGGACTTTGGGAATGCCCAAAATAAAGATCAAGCAGATGCAATTACCAAATGGATAGAAGATACAAAAGATGAAGAATATACTAGGAGTATAACAAGGGTTATGCTTCAATCATGGGAATAAATTTTAATTAAATGGAAACAATATTATTAGGAATATTTATTCTAGGTTATTTAGCAATAACACTAGAGCATAGTTTAAAAATTGACAAGCTTATACCTGCTTTAGCAATGATGGCTTTTTTATGGGCATTGATTGCAATATTTCATATACCGGTATTTGAAGTTGATACTGAGTTACGGGAACTAATACCAACAAAAATAAAGAAGATAATGGCATATCATTTATCTCATACTTCCGAGATTCTAATCTTTCTTTTAGGGGCAATGACTATTGTTGAGATTATTGATTACTATAATGGTTTTGAAAAAATTAAATCATTCATTAGAACTAAATCAAAGAAAAAATTATTGTGGATATTTTCAATATTAGCATTTATTTTATCTGCCATAATTGATAATTTGACAGCTACTATTGTTCTGATTACAATTCTTCAGAAAATTATTAGAGATAAAAACTTAAGATTATGGTTTGCTGGTTTAATTGTAATCGCAGCGAATGCAGGAGGAGCATGGTCTCCAATTGGAGATGTAACTACAACAATGTTATGGATAGCTGATAAAGTTACTGTCCCAATGTTATTGTATTATGTATTTATTCCTTCTGTGGTTTGTATGATAGTTCCAGTATATATTGCATCATTTCTTAAACCCTTTAAAGGAAATCTAGATAAAATGGATAATGATGAGAGTAGCATAACTAAAATAGGTACTAGAATGCTTTGGTTAGGTTTATCAGCGATTCTTTTTGTACCATTTTTTAAAGTTTTTACTGGCCTTCAACCTTATGTAGGTATGATGCTTTCACTAGCTATAGTTGCAACATTTGCAGAAATATACAGTGGTACTAAATTTAATATTAGTACTCCTAATGAAGATAGTATTATGCATAGTAAAAGTCCTGTTCATTCTGCATTAACTAAGATTGAGCTTCCAAGTATTTTATTCTTTTTAGGAATTTTGATGGCAGTAGCAGCTCTAGAATCAATTGGATATCTATTTGAGTTTGCTCAATATTTAGAAACTGTTATTCCTGATATTAGAATAGTTGCAGGTTTCTTAGGTCTTGGATCAGCAGTAATTGATAATGTACCTTTAGTAGCTGCATCAATTGGTATGTTCTCTCAACCAGTTGATGATTCTTTATGGCACCTAATTGCATATGCAGCAGGTACAGGAGGTAGTGTACTTGTTATTGGTTCTGCAGCTGGAGTTGTAGCAATGGGGATGGAGAAAATTGAGTTTTTCTGGTATCTAAAAAAAATAGGATGGTTAGCATTCCTAGGATTTCTTGCTGGATTTATAACATTTGTATTACTTGAGGCATATATTCTTTAATCACTAATATTGAATTATAAGCAAACTGAGAATTGGATTTTAAATCGTTTACCATTTTATCAATCTCAAGGTTCTAAAGCATATAAACCAGGTCTTGATAATATAAAATCTTTTGTTGAACATCTCAATATTAATACTCAAGATATAAAGCTTATTCATGTTGGAGGTACAAATGGAAAGGGAAGTACCTGTGCATATCTATCATCAATAATTCAAGAGTCAGGATATAGGGTAGGTACATTCACATCACCTCATTTTTTTGATTATAGAGAGAGAATTAAAGTAAACAATAATAAAATCGAAAAGGATTTTATTTCAAAGTTTATTATAACTAATCGTGATATAATTGAAAAACTGGAGCTTACTTTTTTTGAGCTTTCATTTGGAATGTCACTATCCTATTATATTGAAAAAAATGTAGACTATGCAATAATTGAAGTAGGGCTAGGTGGAAGATTAGATGCTACAAATATTATTAATCCAATTTTATCTGTAATTACAAATATTTCATATGATCATACAGAAGTATTAGGAGATACATTAGAAAAAATTGCATTTGAAAAAGCTGGAATAATAAAACAAAATACTAATGTAATAATTGGTGAAAGAGATAAAGACACAGAAAATGTTTTTATTGATATCGCAAAAAAAAACTTTTCAGAAATAATATTTGCGTCTGATTACAAATCAAAATTTGAAAATTCAGATATAGGATATCTTAATAAAAATATTAGAACAGTTGTCCAAGTTTGTAGTAGTCTAAATGATGAAGAGATAAATGATAATACTATAGAAAAAGGTATTTTAAACATTGATTTAAATACTGATTTTTATGGTAGGTGGACAGTTTTAAATGATTCTCCAAAGATTATTTTTGATTCTGCACATAATGAATCAGGTTTTATTCATTTATCTAAACAGTTGAGTTCATTAGAATATGATAAACTGTATTTTATTTTAAGCTTTGTTAAGGGAAAAAATGTTAAAAAATTAATTAGTCATCTACCAGATAAATCTTTAGTTTATTTTACTTCTTCAAACATGTCAAGGTCTATGAATCAAATTGAAATTGAAGAAAGTATAGGAGAAAATATTAATTTTAATAAAAATCCAAATAGGGTTTATAATAATTTATTAAGTCAGGCTTCACCTGATGACTTAATTATTATAACTGGAAGTAATTACATTGCAAAAGAAATTTTTTATGAAAAATAGATTTTTAATTTTTTTGTTTCTGTTGTTTAACTGTTCTTTTGTTTTTTCTCAAATAACAACTGATAGACCAGATCAAACTGAATCTGCAGTAGTTTTACCAACAGGTCAAATTCAAATCGAATCTGGTATTTCAATTGAAGACTCTCAATCTAATATTAATACACTTTTTAGGATTGGTATAATTGAAGGAATTGAAATAAGATTAAATAGTAATTATTTAATAAATGATGAATTATCATTTATGAAAAAATCATCATTTAGTGATTTTGAGGTTGGAGCTAAGTTTAAAATATTTAATAAAACTTCTAATAATATAAAAGTTGCTTTTCTCTCTCACCTTTCCATTCCAACAGCTAGTGAAGTATTTTCTAATAATGTTTATGGACTTCTAAGTAGATTAAATGTTTCACATGATCTAAATAATGAATCTCAAATTGGCTATAATATAGGTTATAATAAATTCGAAAAAATGGATGGGCAATTTATTTATACAATTGTATACGGTAGAAACTTAGGTTCCTTTGGTGTCTTTTTTGAAATATTTGGTGATGAATCTAAAGATAATTCTAACATTAACTTTGACTCTGGTATAACATATCTATTAGATGATAAAAAACAACTTGATTTATCAATAGGAAAAGGTTTAAATAGTGATATGTTTTATGTATCAGGTGGAATTAGCATAAATATTGACTAAATAATTTTATAGAAATCCAATTAGTCTAGGTGTATTTTCTTTATAACTCTTATAGCTATCAAGATGACCCCATTTTTTATCTCCATTATGTTCTAATATTCTAATTCCACTTACATAAACCAATAATAAATATGTGAATAAAGGAGAGATTAGTGTAGCCAACTCAAATCCATCAAGAGATGATAAAGATATTATAGAGATACCTAGCCACAATAAAATTTCACCCATATAGTTAGGATGCCTGGAAAACTTCCAAAGTCCAGAATTTATAAACTTGTCTTTGTTTTCTGGATTGCTCCTAAACTTAGTTTTTTGATTATCTGCAATAATCTCTACAATAAATCCAATTAAAAAAACAGTTAACCCAAAGTAGAAGTAATTATTTATAATTATTCCTTTGGCAATTCCAGTTAATGCACATGCAGAGCATAAAGAAACCCACATTCCTTGTAGAGTCCATGTCATAAAAAATCTAGTTGGAGATTTCTTAATCTCCCTAAATCTAACATCTTCTCCTGCTTTTTTAATTCTGAAAAATAAAAAACTACCAAGTCTTAAAGCCCAGGCAATAATTATGACTGAAAGTATCACATTTCCAATATCTAGATTTTGTGAATCATAGTTATTAATGAAACAATAGCTTACAACTGATATGTATGTAATACTTCCCGATATATCATAAAACTTTTCAGTTTGAAGAAGGTAAGCTGGTATATAAAGTATCCATTGAATAATAAAAGCAAGTAATACAGCGTTTTTTACTAATTCAATGCCTGTTAAATACGCTATTGAATATGAAAAAATAAATGCAACAGCAGAAAACAATAATTCTTTTATTGATTGTTTCATAAGGCAATATAAAAAAAAACTTATATTTGCCCTCCTAGGGCGCTTAGCTCAGTTGGTTTAGAGCACTTGGTTTACACCCAAGGGGTCGGGGGTTCGAATCCCTCAGCGCCCACTCCCTTCTATCATAATTTTCATCATTGACCTGGCTGATTCCCTTCCTATAACTTTGATTCTATCTCTTGGTGTATTATCACCTATTTCGTAAACTACCCCTACAGCTTTATGAGCATTTAAAAACCATCCTTTGGACACAGGTTGCATACTAGTACTTGGCTGTTCATTCACTTTATAATTAGGAATAGAATTCTCTAAGCTTAAGAACCATTCATCCAAAAACAATGGCATTGATGTAGATGATCTTTCAATATTAGTGTAAAATACATCATAGTATGTAGAGTGAAAATCAAGTCCTAGAATCAAATTTGACTTATTTTTCCTGAGTGTTTTGGATATAAAATCAACGGTTGTTTTGATTTCTTTTTGATTATATGCCGACCAATCTCTGTTTAAATCTACTCCACCTGAATTATGTCTCCAATGACCAAGATCTACTCCGTCAGGATTCATCATAGGGAATGCTAAAATTCTGTATCTATTAAGAAACTTAGAGGATAAGTCGCTCTCTTCAAGTATTGATGATAAAAAAGACTGAAAGGCAAAATATCCTGTTACTTCAGGGGGATGTTGTCTAGTTATAAGGACTATTGTTGGCTTTTGTTTAGCTTCATTTTTATTTATGTCAATGACCATAAAAGGCCTTTTCAGTTTAGTCTTACCAATTTTTTTAAAGCTCACAAAGTCTCTTTTATCTTTAATTAATTCCTCTACCCATTCATAGACAATAGAACTAGAATTTAACTCCTGGCCTGAAATAATCTTTGATTTATTTCCAACTACAACTTTAAGAATACTTTTATTATTAGTTTCAATGAAAGACAATGAATCAGCTATTGACCATTTATTTTCAAAATAAATTTTAGGAATATACCTATGCTTATAACCATATGGGTAATCAAATTCAAGATTAATTCTTTTTGTTTTGTTACTAATAACTTTAAAAGCATAAAATGGACTTGGATTAATAGGAATATTTTCAGGTAAGACTGATAAAATAAAGGTGCTGTCATTTTTTTGAATTACATTATTTAATCTAGCACCATCAAAATCATTTGAAAAATAAACACCAGATTTATCAAAAGAAAAAATCTTTTTTTCTTGAAACTGTATTTCTTTATCACTTGTATCAACAACATCTTGAAAAAAAACTTCAGCAGTAGAAGTACAACTTGAAACTTTTATAAGAATAAAAAAATATAATACTCTAGTTTTTAGCATTCTAATTTTAATAACTTTAGAAATAAAATTTACAATTTATTTTAATTATGAAAAAATTACTAATTACATTTCTTATAACTATAAACGTCTACCCTCAATCATCTGATATATTCAAACCTATAGATGTCTTTGATCTTGAATATGTATCTAATACTGAGATATCTCCAGATGGAAATAAAATTTTATATCAAAGAAATTTTAACGATATAATGACTGATGAAAGCTTTTCAAATATATGGCTTATTAATTTTGATGGATCTGAAAACAGACCTATTACCACAGGAAACTTTAAAGATAATTCACCTAAATGGTCAAATAAAGGAGATAAGTTTGTTTTTAAGTCCAATCGAGAGGGAAAGCAACAAATCTATCTGTTTAATATAGCTAATAACTCGATTCAAAAATTAACAAACTTTCAATATTCAATTAGCTCAATCAAATGGTCACCTGATGATAGTTATCTATTATTCTCTTCATTTATTGATGACAAAAGAGATAAATTAATTAAAATGCCAGAAAAACCGAAAGGAGCAAAATGGAATGACCCTCCAGTTGAAATATCAGATTTAAATTATAGATATGATGGATCTGGATTTAGAAAGCCTGGGGAAACACAGTTTTTTACACTTCCAGTTACTGGAGGAACTCCAAGACAAATTAGTAATATTCCAGCTGAAAAAAGAGCATTTCAAGGTGAATGGATTGACAAGAATACTATTGTTTTTTCAGCTAATTTAAATGAAGACTCTGATTACAATACTATCAATACTGAAATTTATACTTTAGATATTAACTCTGGAATACAGAAAGCTTTAACTAGTAGAGAGGGACCTGATAATAGCCCAAAAGTATCAAATGATAATTCCTTAATTGCATACTTAGGTTATGATGATGAGTACTTAAGCTATCAACAGAATTCTATTTATATAATGAGAACTGATGGATCTGGTAAGTATAAAATTGAGTTGGATCTTGATAGAAATATTTCAAATATATACTGGTCCGGTGATGACAAAAGAATATTTTTTCAATATGATGACAAGGGAATAACCAAAATTGGATCAACAACTTTAGATGGAAAATTAGATTCTGTAATTGATGAAGTTGGTGGATTGTCTTTTTCTAGACCTTACAGTGGAGGGTTCTTTAGCTTGTCTAAAAATAATAGATATTCATTCACGTATGGTACAGTTTATAACCCTGCAGACTTGGCAGTAGGTTATAAAGGATCAAAAAATAGATTAACAAACTTAAATAAGGATCTATTTGACTATAAAAAATTGGGGAATGTAGAAGAAATCTGGTATAAGTCAACTTTTGATGGTGAGATGATTCAAGGCTGGATTGTTAAGCCACCAAATTTTGATGAATCAAAAAAGTATCCACTTATTTTGGAAATACATGGTGGACCTCATACTAATTATGGATTTCATTTTTCATCTGAGGTTCAACTCTTTGCATCCAAGGGATATGTAGTGCTTTATACAAATCCAAGAGGAAGTACTAGCTATGGAAAAGAGTTTGCAAATTTAATTCATCATAATTATCCAAGTCAAGATTATGATGATCTAATTTCAGGTGTGGATAATTTGATTGAAAGAGGTTATATAGATGATAATAACTTATTTGTCACTGGAGGAAGCGGTGGAGGAGTATTAACATCCTGGATTATTGGAAAAACAGATAGATTTACTGCTGCTGTAGTTGCCAAGCCAGTAATTAACTGGTATAGCTTTGTTTTGTATGCAGACAATATCGGATATTTTTACAAATACTGGTTCAAAGATCTTCCATGGGTTGATCCAGAAAGCTACCTCAAAAGGTCTCCAATAAGTTATGTTGGTAATGTAAAAACTCCAACTATGGTTCTTACAGGAGAAAAAGATTATAGAACACCAATGGCTGAAAGTGAACAATTTTATGCTGGTTTAAAACTTAATAAAGTTGAGTCAATGCTTGTAAGAATTCCTAATGCAAACCATGGAATTGCATCAAAACCTAGTAATCTTATTGCAAAGGTTAATGCAATAATATCTTGGTTTGAAAAATATAAAAAATGAAAATACTTCTAACTGGATCATCAAAGGGAATTGGATTTAATATTGCTAGTACTCTAATTAATGAAGGTCATGATATTGCATTGCATTATAATAAAAATAAATCTGAATTAGATGCTTTATTAAAAGATTCTAAAACAAATTCTTTTGCAATCCAATCAGATTTATCTGATTCCAGCCAAGTCAAAGATCTAGTAAATAATACAATTGATAAGTTATCATTTCCTGACTGTATTATTAATAATGCAGGAATTGCAGAATCTGCTGATATATCAATAGACTTTGAGAAATGGAATGATTTATTTGATAGAACAATTGATGTGAATCTTAAAGCTCCTTCACTTATTTTTAAAGAGTTAATAAAGTATAAAAGAGCAAATAAAATTAAATCTAGATTGAGATTTATTAATATTGCTTCAAGAGCTGCATTTAGGGGTGAGCAAGAGGATTATATTTCTTACGCATGTTCTAAGGGAGGAATGATTTCGCTTACTAAAACTATGTCAAGATCGTTTGGAGAAACTGATAATATTGTAGCAATTAGTATTGCTCCTGGATTTGTTAGAACTGAAATGGCTCAAAGTTTTATTGACAAACATGGAGAAGATGTTGTTAAACAAGGTATTACTCTTGACAGGCTTACAGAGCCAAAGGATATATCACCATTAGTATCACTAATAGTTTCTGGTAAGATGGATCATTCTACAGGATCTACAATAGATGTAAACGGTGGAAGTTTTTTAAGATAAATATATTGTTTAACAGTCAGTTAATATTCAATAACTATATTTACAACTAATCTTAAATCAATTATAATGAAAAAGTTATTTTTTTTATTAAGTGTTTTAGCACTTACATTTACTAATCTTAATGCCCAGGATCAAGTTTACTGGGAAGATGTTCACATTGTTGTTGAACCTGGTGATGCTCCAATTGTTCTAGGACTTATGGATGACTTTTATTCTAGTATTGAGATGCCAGAGGGTACATCTGTTTCTTTGTTAGGAATCTTTAATAAGTCTGAATGGACTGAAGCAACTCATATATTAAGTTTTATTGGGCCTGCAGAAGGCCTTGCAGAGCTTAGGGACCTTAGATCTGGAGATGCTTACACTACATATAACAATAGTATAACTAGTGTTGCAAAAATTGTTGCAATCAAACAAGGGAATACTTTAATTAGAGTTCCTGGAGAAAATCCTGAAGTATGGTCATCTCAAGAGTGGTCATTTTATGTAGATGATGCAGTTGCTTTTGGAAATGCTTTTGTAGAGGTAATGAAGAATGTAGAGCCGAGCGGTTATGTATCGTTAGGACAATTTACTGCAGGTGAAAGAGGAGAGACTCATTATATTTATGCCAATTATCCTGACTACACATCTCAATTAAAAACTAACGTTGATACTCCAAAAGAACAAGAAGCTTTTGTTAAATTTCTTGAAAAAATTGGACCTATTTCAACCTATCGTGGTTCTGTGACTTACAGGCCAATTAAAGGTTGGAATTAAAAAATTAGAAATTTTATATTTATAAATCATAACCCTCCATTTATGGAGGGTTTTTTTTTAAATTGCATTAAATCGTTTCAAATGGTAAAAAAATATATTCTGTCAATAGATGCAGGAACAACAAGTTCAAGAGCAATACTTTTTAATAAAAATGCTGAGGTAATTGAAATTGCCCAATATGAGTTCAATCAATTTTTTCCAAAGGAAGGATGGGTAGAGCATGATGCTATTGAAATATGGAATACACAACTAAAGGCTATAAAAGATGTAATTAGTAAATCAAAAATTGACCCTAATGAAATAGATTCAATTGGTATTACAAATCAAAGAGAAACAACAATAATTTGGGATAAGCAGACAGGAAAACCAGTTTATAATGCAATTGTTTGGCAGGATAGAAGAACCGCAAGTTTTTGTGATGAACTAATTGAAAAAAATAAAACCTCTTTGATTCAACAAAAAACAGGTCTTGTTATAGATGCCTATTTTTCAGGAACAAAAATTAAATGGATACTTGATAATAATCAAGATTTAAGAGAGAAAGCAAATGATAACAAATTGTTATTTGGTACTGTAGATACATGGTTAATTTGGAATCTGACAAATGGAAAGTCTCACATTACTGATCCTTCAAATGCTAGTAGAACATTGCTGTACAATATAAAAGATGATAATTGGGACAAAGAATTACTAGAATTATTTGATGTTCCAGAAAATATTCTACCAAAGGTTGTCGACTCATCCTCAGTATCTACTAATATTGATGAAGAAATTCTAGGTGTAGAGATTCCAATTTCAGGAATTGCAGGTGATCAACAAGCAGCATTATTTGGTCAATTATGCATCAATGAAGGTGATATCAAAAACACTTATGGTACAGGTTGTTTTTGTATGATGAACACAGGAGAAAATTTTGTAATGTCGAAAAACAAAATGCTTTCAACAATTGCATGGAGAATTAATGGAGAAATTACTTATGCACTTGAGGGTAGTGTTTTTGTTGCTGGAGCCTTGATTCAATGGCTACGAGATCAACTTGGAATTATAAAATCATCACCTGAAGTTGAAGAGTTGGCTAAAACAGTTAATGACAATGGAGGTTTAACATTTGTTCCAGCATTATCTGGCCTTGCTGCTCCATATTGGGATCCATACGTTCAAGGAACAATTTTTGGAATAACAAGAGGTACTGAAAATGGCCATATAGCTAGAGCAGCTCTTGAATCAATTGCTCTTAGAACAAGAGACATAGTTGTTGAAATGGAAAAAGATGCTGGAATAAAATTTAAAGATTTAAAAGTTGATGGTGGTGCAAGCAATAATAACTTATTAATGCAAATCCAAGCAAATTTTTTAAACACAAATGTTGTAAGACCAAAAACAACTGAGACTACTGCTTTAGGTGTTGCTTTTCTTGCAGGATTGGCGACAGGTTTTTGGAAAGATATATCAGATTTAAAAAAACTATGGATAGAGGATATGTCTTTTCATCCAGATACAAGTTTTAAATCAAATGATATTATAGAACTTTGGCAAAATAGAATTAATAGACTATTAAAAGTTAATGAATAGATCTGATTCTTTAGATAAGTTAAATAAAGTTAGTCAATGGGATATAATCATAATTGGAGGAGGAGCCTCTGGTCTAGGAATAGCTGTTGATGCATCAAAAAGGGGATATAGAACTTTACTTTTAGAAAAGTATGATTTTGGAAAAGGTACTTCATCTAGAAGTACAAAGCTTATTCATGGAGGTGTTAGATATCTTCAAAATGGTGATATAACTCTTGTAATTGAATCTTTAAAAGAGAGAGGAATTTTAAAGAGAAATGCACCTCATCTAGTTCGAGACTTAAGTTTTGTAATTCCATCATATGATTGGTGGTCTAGTCCTTTCTATGGAATAGGAATGAAAATTTATGATATGATGGCTGGAAACCTTGGTTTAGGAAAATCAATAATCATTTCAAAAGAAGAAACTCTTAAACTAATTCCCAATGTTAACAAAAAAGGATTAAAGGGTGGTGTAATTTATCATGACGGACAATTTGATGACTCTAGAATGGCAATTACTCTTGCACTAACTGCAGATTCAAAAAAAACTGCTTTATTAAATCATTGCAGTGTTGAAAAACTCATAAAGGATAAAGATGAAATAATAGGTGTAGAATTTCAGGATACATTGAGCTCAAAAAAATATAAAGTCAAAGGTAAAGTTGTTGTAAATGCTACTGGTGTATTTGCTGAAGAGATTATCAGGATGGATCAACCAGACATAGATAAAATGATTCAACCTAGTCAGGGAGTCCACATAGTTTTAGAAAAAAAATTCTTAAAAAGTAAGCATGCAATTTTAATACCTCAAACTTCTGATGGTAGGGTCCTATTTGCAGTTCCATGGAAAAATTATGTTGTTGTTGGAACTACGGATACTCAAGTTAAAACAGCAAGCATAGAACCAAGTCCCCTGAAAGATGAAATTGAATTTATATTAAATAATGCAAGTCAATATATGTCAGTAAAGCCTAAGATTTCTGATATAAAATCTGTATTTGCAGGCTTAAGACCATTAGCGGCAACTTCAAATAAAAAATCTACTAAAGAAGTCTCAAGAAGTCATAAAATCGATATTGCGCCATCAGGGTTAATTAGCGTTCTTGGTGGAAAGTGGACAACTTATAGAAAAATTGCAGAAGATGCAATCAATGCTGCAATTTCAATAAATAAATTAAAAAAGAAGAAATGTAAGACTCAAAAAACTAAACTTTTTGGTTATAAGAAAAGAGTTGAATGGTCAGATCCAATGCATGTATATGGATCCTTAAAAAAAGAAGTTGAGGCACTAGGTGGAAAAACTGATAACATTTCACTTTCAGATAAAATTTATATAACAAATAATATTATAGAGTGGTCAATTATACATGAAATGGCACTTACACTTGAAGATGTTTTAGCGAGGAGAACAAGATGTATTTTTCTAGACGCAAAAGAGTCTAAAAGAATTGCTCCAAAGGTGGCAGATAAAATGGCTGAGGTTTTAGATAAGGATCAAAAGTGGATTGACGAAGAGTTAAAAAATTTTAATAAATTAATCAAAAATTATATAGTATGATAAGTCCTTACATTGCTGAGTTTGTAGGAACTGCAATTTTACTTCTTTTAGGATCTGGAATTGTAGCAAATGTCAGCCTTTCAAAAACTAAAGGTTTTGATCAAACACCTTTAATTACAATTACTACAGCATGGGGTTTTGCTGTTTTTGTCGCAGCATATATTACAGGACAATTTAGTGGAGCTCATCTTAATCCAGCTGTAACTATTGGTCTTTTAGTTGCTGGTAAATTTTCATCTGAATTAGCTCTTGGATATATTATAGCTCAGATATTAGGTGCTATGCTGGGTAGTTGGCTAACTTATATATTTTACATCGACCATTATAGAGCTACAAAAAATGAAGCTGCTGTAATGGGCTCATTCTGTACTTCTCCAGCAATAAGAAATTTTAAGAATAATTTTTTTAGTGAGTTTCTTGCAACATTTATGTTAATATTTGGAATATTATATATAGTTGAACCAAATATAATAGTTGAAGGATTAGATGCAAATTTTGGTATTGGATCACTTGGTGCGCTTCCGGTTGGTATATTAGTTTGGGTTATAGGTTTAAGTTTGGGAGGTACTACAGGTTATGCAATTAATCCAGCAAGGGATTTAGGACCAAGAATTGTATATCAGTTAATACCCAGAAAAAATAAAATTTCAGATTGGGCTTATAGTTGGGTCCCTGTTTTAGGTCCTTCATTAGGTGCTGTTGCTGCAGGCTTGTTATATGTATATTTTAGTTAGATGGGAGACAATAAAAAGATAGCACTAATAACTGGAGCAACTTCAGGAATTGGGGAATCAACTGCATATGAATTAGCCAATAAATATTCATTGATTCTATGTGGAAGAAATAAAGAAAAACTTGATGAACTAAAGGATAATCTATCATCAACAACAAAAGTCATAACACTCGAATTTGATGTAAGGAACCATCAAGAAGTTTCTAAAAAAATTTCATCACTAGATAATTCATGGAATAAAATTGAACTCCTTATCAATAATGCCGGTAATGCGCATGGACTTGATTTTATTTATGAAGGAGATATTGAAGATTGGGATATGATGATAGATACTAATGTAAAAGGGTTACTATATGTTACAAAGTATGTGTTAGATTCAATGATTAAAAATAATAGCGGACACATAATTAACATAGGTTCAATTGCTGGAAAAGAAGTATACCCTAAAGGAAATATTTACTGTGCTTCAAAATTTGCTGTAGATGCAATATCTCAGGGCATGCGAATTGACTTAAATAAATATAATATTAAAGTTTCACAGGTAAACCCTGGTCTTGTTGAGACTAACTTCTCAATGGTTAGATTTAAAAATGATAAAAATAGATCTAAATCGGTATATGAAGGATTAAACCCTTTGATCGGAGATGATATTGCTAAGGTCATATCATTTATTGTAAACTGTCCAGATAATGTTAACATAAGTGACTTGACAGTCCTTGCAAAATCTCAGGCATCATCTACAGTATTAAATAGAAAATAGTGCACAGAAATATATTATTACTAATATTTATTACTTTTTTAGGCTCTTGCCTTTCTAATAAGGATGTAATAGTAGTAGGGCACAGAGGTGCTATGGGACACGCTTTAGAAAACACTGTTGAGTCAGTCAAAAAAGCAATTGAGTTAAATGTTGATGGAATCGAAATTGATGTATTCAAATCAAAAACTGGAGAGTTGGTAGTTTACCATGATCCATTTTTAACTCGATTATCAAATTCAAATGCATTTATTGAGGAAATTTCTTTAGACTCAATTAAAAAAGTAAAATTAGTAGGAGGATTATCCATACCAACACTAAATGAGGTAATAGATATAATTCCTGAAAATATATTTTTAAATATTGAGCTCAAAGGAAAAAATACTGCACTTGAGACCAATAAAATTATAATTGAACACATAAGTAAGTTTAGTCTTCCTCCCTCAAAATTTATAATATCAAGCTTTAGATGGGATGAGTTAATAAAGTTTAGAAATGCTAATCAAGATGTGCCAATTGCAATATTAGTAGATTCATTATATAAAATTGATGATGCAATTAAATTAGCTAGAAAAATTAATGCTCTTGCTTTAAACCCAAATAATAAGTTTTTAACAAAGCAAATAGTAAAAAAAATTAAGTCTAATAATATCCAAGTTCATCCCTACACAATTAATGATCCTATGAATATAAAGAGGATGAAATCAATGGGAGTTGATGCGATAATTACTGACTATCCAGAAAGAATTAATAAATAATTATGAAAATAACTTTTTTAGGTCATGCTACATTAGAGATAAAAATTAATGAATACTCAATTATTGTTGATCCATTTATCTCAGGAAATCCTATGGCATCAGAAATTAATTTAGATGATTTAAAACCTGACTTTATACTGATCACTCATGCACATCAAGATCATACTTTAGATGTAGAAAAACTTGCTAAGCAAAATGATTCAGTTATAGTTTCTAATTTTGAAATCGTAAATCATTTCCAGAATAAAGGTCTAAAAGGCCACCCAATGAATCATGGTGGAAAATGGGATTTTGATTTTGGCGAAGTAAAGTATGTAAATGCAATTCACACTTCCACTTTTCCTGATGGATCAAATGGAGGGCAACCGGGAGGATTTATAATTTCTGCAAATAATAAGTCATTATATATAGCAGGGGATACTGCACTTACATATGATATGAAACTTATTCCACTTCAATATAAATTAGATCTTGCAATTCTTCCAATTGGTGATAATTTTACAATGGGTTACAAAGACGCAATAATTGCTTCAGACTTTTTAAAATGTAATAAAATTTTAGGATATCATTTTGACACGTTTGGTTTAATTGAAATTGATCAGGCTAAAGCAATTGACGAGTTTAAAAGAGTTAAAAAAGAACTCCTAATTATTAAACCTATGGAACATATAACAATTTAACTATGAAAAAAATATATCTTATTTTATGTATACTGGGTACTATACTACCTTATTATAATCTCTATAAATTTTTAGAGCTTAACAATTGGTCAATGGAAGGTTTTTGGGGATTGCTTTATGAAAATTATGCAGTATCTATGATTTCATATGACTTAAGTATTGCTGCACTTACTTTTTTAATATATATAATTTATACTTATTGGTCTAAGCCAAAAAAAATATTTAGGTATTTATTGCCTTTCTTTGTAGGCTTCTCGTTAGCATTACCATTTTATCTTTATGACACCTATGAGTCTAACTAGATAATTCTTTGGTTTTTATCATTATGCATGCACCTGCATTTATTAGTACTAACGAAATTGTACCTATTAAGAAAAAATCAAGGTTCTGTGATTTTCTAATTATAGCCTCTCCAAATACGCATAAACCAGAGCTAAAAATTAAAATACCTAAAGTTCCAACAATTGTATACTTATTAATCATCTTTTATTACATTTAAATCTAATTTATTCAAATTCAAATTTATGTCAACAGAAAGTTGGTTTTTTATTATTACAGGACTAGTGATTTTTAATTACTTGTTTTCAAATATTTTAGATTATATAAATCATAAAAACTGGAAAGATGATATTCCAAATGAATTGAAAGACTTTTATGAAAAAGAAAAATATAAGAAAGCTAAAGATTACTCTATATCAAAAAATAAAATAGGTTTTCTTTCAAGTACTATAAGTTTCTTGTTAGTATTTTCTCTTTTAGTTTTTAATGGGTATGGTATAATTAACGATTTGGTTAGCAGTTTTGAATCAAGCTATATTAAATCGGGACTATTCTTTTTAACTTTATTCCTGATAAATACCCTAATTTCATTACCATTTTCATATTATAACACATTTGTAATTGAAGAAAAATTTGGTTTTAATAAGACTACAAAAACAACTTTTTTTCTGGATATAATTAAGTCTTCTGTTCTTTCCATTTTAATTGGAGGAGCTTTACTTTTTCTTGCACTATACCTATATGATAAAATAAATCAAGGTTTTTGGCTATGGTTGTGGATAGGTCTATCAATATTAATGATATTCATTAATATGTTTTACGCAGATTTGATTGTTCCAATATTCAACAAATTAACACCACTAGAGGATGGAGAGTTAAGGAATAAGATAGAAGATTACTCAAAGAAGGTTGGGTATTTATTAAAAAATATTTATGTTATTGATGGTTCAAAAAGATCAACAAAAGCAAATGCATTTTTTAGTGGTCTAGGTCCCAGAAAAACTATAGCATTGTATGACACTTTGATAGAGAAACATACTGAAAACGAATTGGTAGCCGTTCTTGCCCATGAGGTTGGTCATTTTAAGAAAAAACATATTTTTTCAGGTTTAGTATTCTCAATAATTCAAATTGGAATAATGACTTTTTTCTTTGAACTATGTTTAAGCCTTCCAGAAATTTCTTCAGCATTAGGAGGTTCAGATATTTCTTTCCATCTCGGATTGATAGGATTTAGTATAGTGTTTTCTCCAATCTCAATGTTATCAGGAATTCTAATGAACTATATAAGTAGAAAAAATGAGTTTGAAGCAGATGCCTATGCAAAACAGACCTTTAATGGAGAAGATTTAGCACTAGCATTAAAGAAACTATCTGTTGATAGCCTTTCTAATATCTATCCTCATCCCTTGTATGTATTCTTTCATTACTCTCATCCTCCACTTATAAAAAGACTTAGAGCATTAAACTAAAACTATGAAAAGACGAAACTTTATTTTTGATATATTTAGTGTTGGTATAGTATCTGCTATGTCAACTAAATTAAGAGCTGTAAACTTAAATTTTACCCCAATGGTAAGATCAATATCAACATGGAAAACAACTGAAGCGAATCAAAAAGCTGGTCAGATGCTAGATAAAGGTGAACATGCATTAGATGCTGCTGTTGCAGGTGTTGCAATCGAAGAAGAAAATCCAAAAAATACAACTGTTGGTTATGGAGGTGCTCCTGATAGAACTGGAAAAGTTACGCTTGATGCATGTGTTATGAATCACCTTGGAGATTGTGGTTCTGTTGTTGCTGTAGAAAATATAGTAAATGTTGCAAGATTAGCTAAAGATGTAATGGAAAAAACACCACACGTAATGTTATCAGGAAAAGGTGCTGAAGAATTTGCAATTTCTCAGGGATATAAAAAAACAGATTTATTAACTGATCAATCTAAAAAAGAATGGGAAGAGTGGTTAAAAGATCAAGATTATAGACCAATTATAAATATTGAGAATCATGATACAATTGGAATGTTATGTATTGATAAAAATAATAACTTATCTGGAGCATGTACAACAAGCGGATTAGCATATAAAATGAAGGGTAGAGTTGGGGATTCCCCTATTATTGGTTCAGGTCTTTTTATTGATAATAAAATTGGAGGAGCAGTTGCGACAGGTTTAGGTGAAGAGGTTGTGAAAACTGTTGGATCTTTTCTAGTCGTTGAGTTAATGAGACAAGGTTTGTCACCTCAAGAGGCATGTGAGAAAGCTGTCAAAAGAATAGTTTCAAACAACTCACAAGAAAATAAATTTCAAGTAGCTTATATAGCTATGAATAAAAAAGGTGAAGTAGGCTCCTATAGCATTGAACCAGGTTTTACATACATGGACTATGTAAATGGAGAAAATAAAGAGATTTTTTCTAAGTCTGAATTATAATTTAAGAGAATATTGACTTCATCTTTTCCATCTCCTCCTCAGCAAGTTTTGGATCAACTAAAATTCTTCCACTATATTCGTCGGTAATTATTTTTTGTCTTGAAGCAATTTCCATCTGAACTTGAGGTGGAATAGTAAAATATGAACCACCAGATGCATTTCTCTCTACAGGAACAATTGCTAATCCATTCTTGACATTTGACCTTATTCTTTTGTAAGCAGATATTAAGTTATCTTCAATCTTCTTCTCAAACTCTTTAGATTTTTCTAGAAGAGTTTTTTCTTCTTTCTCAGTTTCTTTAAGAATCTCTCCTAACTCAGAGTTTTTATTTTTTAAATGAGATTTACGATCTTTAATTTTATCTTTTAGTTCATCTATAACTGAAGTCTTACTATCTATAGTTTCCTTGTATTGTGCAATCTTCTTCTCAGATAATTTTATTTCAAGTTCTTGAAACTCTTGCTCCTTGACTATTGCATTATACTCTCTATTATTTCTAACTTTTTTTAAGTCAGCCTCATATTTTTTATGATTAGCCTTTGAAGTTGTAATAGCATTTTCTTCAAATTTGATACCATCTTGACTTTCTTTAATCTCATTTTCGAAACTCTCAAGTCTTTTATTTAGTCCAGCTATTTCATTTTCCAGATCTTCTACTTCTAATGGTAGCTCACCTCTTATACTTCTTATTTGATCAATTCTTGAATCAATTAACTGAAGATCAAAAAGTGCTCTTAATTTTTCCTCTACTGATGTTTCAACTTTTTTTGCCATTTTAATAATAGTTTACCGGGTTAATATTTTGTTCGGATAAAAGGACCGTAAAATTAGGTAATTTTTTATTAAGAAATTCCTTAATAAACAATTTTATGTGTTTTTCACTTTCATAATGTCCAATGTCAATTAAAATAGCTTTGTTATCAGCTTCAAAGAAGTTATGATATTTGAAGTCTGAAGTAATAAAAGCATCAACATTTGATTCAATTGAATCTTTTATTGCAAAGCTTCCTGAACCTACTACAACTGATACCTTAGAAATCTTTTTATTTAATTTATTAGTATGTCTTAGATATTTTAAACCTAATTTATTTTTAAGTAAGTCAAAAAAGGTAATTTCATCCATAGGTTTTTCTAGTTCTCCAATAGACCCTAAACCTATTTTAATTTTATTTAATTTTTCTTCTTTGGGTAACAGAACAGAAATATTATTCAAGCCAATTAAATCAGATAACAGATAACTAATACCTTTTGGATGATTATCCAATGAAGTATGAATCGCATAAACTGAAATATTATTTTTAACTGCTTTTATAACAGATTTTTGAACATAGCTATCATTAGTGATTTGTTTCAAACCATTAAAAATTATGGGATGATAACTAACTATCAAATTACAGCCTTTATTAATCGCCTCTTCTACAACATCCTCAGTAGTATCAAGAGTAATCAATATTGAGGTTATTTTTGATTCAGGATCACCTATAATAAGACCTACATTATCAAAATCTTCTGCAATAGAAGTTGGCATCCAACTGTCAATAATTTTTGCAATTTCAATAACTCTCATTGGTATTAGATTGATTGCAAATATAATACTATCTTTTAGGTGAAAAAAAATGAAATTTCTGTTATACCCTTTATCAATTGTATATGACTTAATCACAGCTTTAAGAAACTTTTTATTTGATATAGGCTTAATTAATTCAGTTCAGTACAAAATTCCAACTATTGGAGTTGGAAACTTATCAACGGGAGGGACAGGAAAATCAATGTTAGTTGATTATTTAATAGAACTTCTAAAAATAAAATATAGTTTAACTACTTTAAGTAGGGGATACAACAGGGATACAAGTGGTTTTATTCAAGCTACCTCAAAATCTTCGGCATATGAGATTGGAGATGAACCCTATCAATTTTATTCAAAACATCCTGAAATTAATGTTGTTGTTTGTGAGGACAGAAGAAAAGGAATGAAGTTAATTTTAAATAATTTGCCTAATACTCAAATCAGTATTTGGGATGATATATTTCAACATAGATATGTAAAGCCTGGATTAATGCTATTAACTACAACTTTTAAATATCCATATTACAAAGATGAAATTCTTCCTGTTGGTAATCTAAGAGAGAATAAAAATTCATCTAAACGAGCTGACCTTATAATAATTACTAAATGTCCAGATGATTTGTCTAATAAAGATAAATTAGATTTTATAGAAAAGTTAAATCCAGATGAAAACCAAAAAGTTTTTTTTAGTACTATTTCTTACAAGAAAAACCTTAAATCAGATGATTTAACTATTCATATTGACGATCTTAAAGAAGAGGAATTCATATTAGTTACTGGAATTGCAGATTCCTCATATTTGGTTAAATACCTTGAAAACAAAAACCTCAAGTTCAAGCACTTAAAATATTCAGATCATTATAATTTTAAAAAATCATCAATTGATAAAATACTTTCTGTCTCAAAGAATAAAAAAATTATTACAACAGAGAAAGACTTTGGTAGATTAAAGCCAAAAATAAATAGAGATGAAATATATTATTTAGAAGTATCAATTGAGTTTCCAAAAAATTTGAATCAAACAAGTTTTGATGAAGTGGTTAATGAGTTTGTAGAAAACTATTAATGAATGTGTTTGTGTGCCTTGTATGAAGATCTAACTAGAGGACCACTTTCAACATGCCTGAAGCCCATCTCTTTACCTATAATTTCGTACTCTTTAAACTCGTCTGGTGTAATAAAATCAACAACAGGAAGGTGTTTTTTTGAAGGCTGGAGATATTGACCTAAAGTAACTATATCAACTCCAACACTTCTAAGATCATCAAGAGTTTCAAGTACTTCTTCTCTCTTTTCTCCTAAACCAAGCATAACACCTGATTTCGTCCTTGAAATACCACTTTCTTTTAAATATTTCAAAACCTCTAAACTCCTATCGTATTTAGCTTGTATTCTTACCTCTTTTGTTAGTCTTCTAACAGTTTCTAGATTATGAGAGACTACTTCAGGAGCAACTTTAATTATTCTATCAATATTATCAGTTTCTCCTTTAAAATCAGGAATCAAAGTTTCAATAGTTGTATTTGGATTTAGATCTCTGATTGCGTTGACAGTTTCTGCCCAAATAATGGAACCACCATCTTTAATATCATCTCTATCAACAGATGTAATTACTGCATGTTTAACACCCATTATATTTATTGACCTGGCAACTTTGAAAGGCTCAAGCTCATCAACTGGCAATGGGCTTCCTGTCTGTACATTACAAAAACCACATGATCTAGTACAAATGTTTCCTAAAATCATAAATGTAGCAGTACCTTCAGTCCAGCATTCTCCCATATTTGGGCAATTTCCAGAAACACATATTGTATGAAGTTTATTTTCTTCAACTGTTGATCTTAGTTGAGTATACTTCTTACCTATTGGAAGTTTAACTCTAATCCAATCAGGTTTTTTAGTCCTAACCTTTTCTTTAGAGTCAGATTTTGGCAGATTTAGTTTTACCCAGCCTTGATTTACTGTTTTTGTCTCAGACATATCATGCAAAGATACAAACTATATAAACCTGGTCAAAATGTATCCAAATGCAAAAAGACTTAAAAATAAAATTCCAGCTATACTTAAAATTCTTAATGATTTAGAAGGCTTATGCTGATCAGGCATATTTTTACTTGTAACAAGCTTATAATTTAATATTGCATAAAATGGTGCAGTAATAAAGGATAATACAGTTGCAATTTCAACTAAGGCACCCATTTCGGATAGTAAGAAATAAAATATTAACATTGTTCCTATCGCTAGTATAGATATCCAATGAAAATAGTAATTCTTATTAGAATTTTTTGTTAATAATTGGGTAGCTCTTGACATAGTTCTTGGAGATGCATCAAGGGTAGTAATTGTAGTACTAAGCATAGTTGTAAATGCACATATTGATATAATTAAATATAAGTTGTCTCCTAAGTTTGAAGTATAAAGTTCTATAAGCTGACCTGCAAATACACTCCCACTACTTGAAAAACTAATTCCTGAATTATACATTACAAGTGCACCAAGACTAACAAAACAGATACCTAAAAAAACGGTTGCTATATATCCAACATTGAAATCAAATAGACTATCTTTTTTTGTTATTTTTTGAGTTTTATTTTTTTCTATAGCCCAAATAGAATGCCATATAGAAATATCTAAAGGAGCTGGCATCCACCCCAAAAAAGCTACTAAAAAAACTAAACCTGCACCTGATGGAAATACCTGTTCAAAACTGTATGCTTCCATAGAATTTAAAGAAGCTACACCAGTAGAAAGAATTGTACTAATTGCTAAAATTAAAATAATAATCTTAATCATCTTATCTAGTAAATTATATTTACCAACTAATAAAATTAAGTAGCACGATACAGTTATTATTAAACTCCAAATAACCATGTTATCAGTAAAACCAAAAAGGCTTGAGGCAAGTCCAGCAGTAACTATCGTAACGGCAGTCTGAATAGTAAACATTGTTAAAATATTTAAAATAAAATATGCTATTAAAAAAAACTTACCAATTTTATAATATCCATCTAATAAACTTTCTCCTGTAGCAATTGCATATCTAGGTCCATATTGGAAGAAAGGATATTTAAATAAATTGACTAAAACAAGTGCCCATATTAACCCAAAACCAAAATCAGCTCCAGCTCTAGTAGATTGTACAAGGTGAGAAACCCCAATTGCAGCTCCTGCAAAAAGTAACCCTGGCCCAAGTTTTGAAATAGCTTTAATCATTTGGAATCATTTGCACATTCGGAACTTGTAGGAATCTTACCACATATTCCGCATGGCTCATCAGAATTTTGAAGAAATGGGCTTTGACTAGCACAAGTTCCTGAAAACTCTCCATTTTTCTTAACGATCAGCTTTATAGCTATTCCTGAAAATGCAATAGCAATTAATATAATTGAGATTAGAAATATCTCCATTGGACAAAGCTATAAAAAAATCGTAATTTTAGTTGTGCTTAACTTAATTAAGAATAACATTAAGTTCTCTAATAAGTGGTTAATAATTTTAATCATTAATTATTCATGTACCAATAATCTTAAAGTTTCAGAATCAGAGATTCTATCAGCTTCTTCTTGGTCTAAAAATGATCAGTTACCAACTTTTGAGGAATGTGTCGATCTTAATGGTGATGAAGGTTTATTATGTTTTAGAAATATAATTGAAACTGAAATGAATGAGTTTATGTCTGATAAGACTTTCCCCTTGGATACAACTCAATATAGATTAACAATAAAGATAGATTCAGAGGGTAATTTTATTTTAGATAAATTATCTCCAGATAATAAATTGAATGTTGAGTCTTTAACAATATTAAAAGATGCAGTAAGTGGAATTAAAAAAGCTCTTCCTGCTGTTAAAACAAACGTAGGAGAATACGTTGAAGTAAAATTTAATCTGCCATTTAGGTTTAATTATGAATAATAAAGTTCCTGATAATACAATAATAATGGGGATAGATCCAGGAACTAATATTACAGGATTTGGAGTAATTAGAATAAAAAATAATCAGATGGAACTTGTTGATCTGATTGAATTTAAACTCTCAAAAAAAAATGATCATAGCGCAAAACTTTCAGAAATTTTTAATAAGACCTCAGAACTAATAAAACAACATAATCCTAATTTTGTAGCAATTGAATCTCCATTTTTTGGCAAAAATGTTCAATCTATGTTAAAACTGGGAAGGGCTCAAGGTGTATCAATGGCTGCAGCACTTAATCTTGATATTCCAATTACAGAATATTCTCCAAAAAAAATTAAAATGGCAATTACAGGCAACGGTAACTCCTCTAAAGAGCAAGTTGCTAAAATGCTTAAAACCATGCTAGATATTAAAGAAATGCCAAAAAATCTAGATTCTACTGATGGTTTAGCAGCTGCAGTTTGCCATTATTTTAATTTTGGTAACTCTAGCTCAAAGAAAGAATTTTCAAATTGGGCTAGTTACATAAGTAAAAACCCTGACAAACTAGTTTAATTTCCAAAATACTTGTAGAAATTTTGAATTGTATCAATCCCAATAAAGAAATTTTTTATTCCAAAGTTTTCGTTTGGAGAGTGAATTGCGTCACTGTCTAATCCAAATCCCATTAGAACTGTTTTAATTCCTAAAATACTCTCAAACATTGGTACAATTGGAATACTTCCACCATCTTTTTGAGGTATTGGATCTTTACCAAAACTGTCTCTATATGCATTGATAGCAGATTTATAACCATTAAAATTCTCAGGAGTCACATATGGATTACCGCCATGATGTGTTAAAACTTCAATTGAAACAGATTTTGGAGCAATATTTTTTATGTGATCTTTAAATAGTTCACTTATTTTTTTCCAATCTTGATTAGGAACAAGTCTCATCGAAATTTTTGCACTTGCTTCACTTGGAATTACCGTTTTAGATCCCTCGCCAGTATAACCACCCCAGATCCCATTTACATCTAGAGTTGGCCTTATAGACTTTCTTTCCAAAGTAGTATAACCTAACTCTCCCTTTACTAGCTCTATACCTAAAGATTTTTTAAAATTTTCTTCATCGAAATTTGATTTTTCCTCAATCAAATCTCTACTTGATTTATCAATTTCAATAACATCATCGTAGAAACCGGGAATTGTAATCTTGCCTTTATTGTCAATAAGTGAGCTTATTATATCTGATAAAATATTTATTGGATTCGCCAGAGTACCACCATATGTTCCTGAGTGAAGATCTCTGTTAGGGCCTTTAACTTTTAATTCCATATAAGCTAATCCTCTCAATCCAACAGTTAAAGTTGGATTGTTTAGATTACTAAGACCAGTATCTGAAATTAAAATGACATCTGCCCCTAGTTTATCTTTATTCTCTCTTAAAAAACTTTCAAGGTTTTCACTTCCAACTTCTTCCTCTCCTTCAATCATAAATTTCACATTACAATTAAGTTTATTTTTTTTTATTAGTTGTTCGAAAGCTTTTAGATGCATAAATACTTGACCTTTATCATCACATGCACCTCTTGCAAATATTGCACCGTCTGGATGAACATCAGTTTTTTTAATTACTGGTTTGAAAGGAGGATTTGTCCAAAGTTCAATTGGGTCAGGTGGCTGAACATCATAATGACCATAAACAAGTATAGTTGGCATTGATTCATCTATTATTTTTTCTCCATATACAATTGGGTGTCCATTGGTTGAGTAAATTTTAGATGAATCACAGCCTGAGTTTATGAGTTGATTAGATAACCATTCGGCAGTCTCTTCCATAGTCTTCTTGTATCTTGAATCAGCACTAATAGATGGTAATTCTAGAAATTCAAAAAGTTGATTTAAATAATTCTGTTTTTCCTTATCAGATAATGTACTCATAGTTAATTTATATTTAAAAACTTATTTATATTTGTTCTCCTTTTTGCGGGTGTGGTGAAATTGGTAGACACGCTAGACTTAGGATCTAGTGCCTAACAGCATGGGGGTTCGAGTCCCTTCACCCGCACTTTTTTATCTTCTTTAATTCTATTTAACTCATCTATTATCTTGTCCATTTGTTCCATCTGATGCTCATGAGATAGATAGTGATTCTCTTTTCTATATGTTTCTTGTTCAATCTCTTCTAATGGTCCAAAAACAAATATTCCAAGGCTAAATATTGTAATAATTGAAACAGTAAAAATACTTGCAATAATTGAGATGAATGTTAGTATAATTTTTATGTAGTTTTTTGATTTATAGAATTTAATCAAATTCATAATTCTTGAATTTCTTTTAGGAGTTCAATTATTTCGTCAAGTTTTTCAGCTTCTTCTTGGTGCTGAATTCTATGCTTTTCAGTTGGACTTATCTCAGTATCATCATAATAAATATCAGAAATCAGTGCATATGAAATCATTGATAATGCAAATAAACAAACAAGAAAAATACATGATGCAATTATTGTAAGATTAATTCTAATATACTTGTCGGAATTAAAAAGCTTATTTATCATTCCGTTGGAGGATTATATCCAGAGCCTTTAACAAATCTTCCAGGGAAATTACCAGTATGATCTCCCTTCGATAATACTTGAATTCCATTTACAAAAACATGTTCAACACCTTCAGCAAATTGCAAAGGATCTTCAAACGTTGCTTTATCCTGAATTTTATCAGGATCAAAAACAACAATATCTGCAAAATATCCAATCCTTAAATACCCTCTATTTTTAATTCCAAGATTATCAGAAGGAAATCCGGATAATCTTCTAATTGCCTCTTCCATTGAAATTAATTTCTCCTCTCTAACATATTTCCCTAAAACTCTTGCAAAACTTCCAAAAGCTCTTGGATGAGTTATAAAATCTTTTGATATATCTGAATAGGAACCTGCGTCTGAATCAAATGAAACCCATGGTAGCATTATTTTTTTTCTGACATTATCTTCTGACATGCTAAAATAAATACACTGTATTCTGCTTCCATCCTCAATTATAAGATTCACAATTGCTTCTTCAGGAGTCTCACCTCTAAGTTCTGCAGCCTCAGCAATGGTCATACCTCTATACTTATTAGACATAGATTGTTTGTTAAATCCTACCATTAAAATATCTTCGGGTGGCTGTTCTGAAAGTTCTTTTCTTATATCCTTAAAAAGCCTTTCTCTTATATCTGGCCTCTTCATTCGGTTAATCCAGGCTTGCCTTCCTCCTTCCTGAACCCAGGTTGGAATAACTCCAGTTAATCCAGTTGATGATGCTGGATATGTATACATATCTGCAGTTATTTTTAGACCACTTTCTCTTGCTTTTTCAACCTTCTTTATAACTGAATCTAATAGATGCCAATTTGGTTTTCTTGAAGCTTTAAGATGATATATCTGAGAGGGTATGTTTGCTCTTTCAGCAATCTCAAGCAATTCATCTACTGCCTCTAAAACTCTTGAATCTTCATTTCTCATATGAGATATATAACTACCACCATAAGATGATGCAATTTTTGATAATTCAACTAACTCGTCTGTATCAGCATAATCTCCAGGAGCGTATATTAATGATGATCCGATACCCATTGCTCCTTCTTCCATAGCAATTCTTACAATATTTTTCATTGAATCCATTTCATCCAATGTAGCCTTTCTATTTGCAAAACCAATTTCTTGAATTCTTACTGTTGCAGCACCTAGATATGAGGCAATATTTGTTGAAACTCCACTTTTTTCAAGCTCTTCCATGGCTTCTCCAAATCCGACAAAATTATTATTTTCTATGGATCCTCTTGGACCAGGAGATGTACCTTCTCCAAAAACCTCAAGGGTAACACCCTGTTTTAGATCACTAAGAGATCTTCCATCTTGCATTAAAGTATTATATCCCCAACTAAGCATATTTACAAAACCAGGTGAAATAATTTTATTAGAAGCATCTATTGTATCTTTTGCGATGAAATTCTGTTTTTTGCCAACATAAAAAATAGTATCATTTTTAACTGCAATATTTCCGACAAAACCTTTTTTACCTGACCCATCATGAATAGTCCCACCAGTAATTAATACATCAACATCATAAGTATTATTTGTGCAAGAAAGAGCTAAAAAAATAATTGCAAATAGAAATTTTTTCATTGATTAACTATTTCAAACAATTTATTAAAAATTTCAGTATTATCATAAACACCCTTAAAGTTGTGGGCCTTATACCCAGAGCTAAAAACTGGAACCATGGTAGCAGTATGACTTCCAGATACATATTTATTTTTAACCTTGGATTTTAATAAATCACCTCCTGTAATTGCAACCCCTCCAGTCTCATGATCAGCAGTTATTACAACAAGAGTATTACCATCATTTTCGATAAAATCAAAAACTTTTTTAATTGTATTATCAAATTCAATCATTTCACTTATCATGTGCTCAGGATCATTATCATGTGACGCCCAATCTATCTGAGCCCCTTCGATAAGAAGAAAAAATGGCTTATCTAAATTTTCTAACTTTTTAATTGTAGCTTCAACTAAGTTTGGTAAAGATGGCTCTCTACCTTTATGTTTTTCTGTAGGGTCATCGTAACTGGTTAAATATCCAATTTTATCAGAATTACTATTCTTATATGTTTCTATGCTAGTGGCAAAAAAATAGTCTTCCATCTCAGTGAATAAATTTCTATTATCTGATCTATCATTGAAATATTTTTCACCGCCTCCAACAAAAAAATTTATATCACTTTGAGCGAGTTGACTTGATATGTCTTCATATTGATATCTACTTTTAACTTTTGAATAGTATGACGCAGGAGTTGCATGAACTATAGTAGAGGTGACTACAATTCCAGTTGAATATCCTAAATCTTTGCAAATTTCCAGAATATTTTTTACTGGTTTATAATTATCATCCATTCCAACCACTGTATTTTTTGTTTTTACTCCAGATGACATTGCAGTTCCAGCTGCAGCCGAATCAGTAATTAATCTGTTTGATGAGTGAGTCTTAATCAACCCTACATATTTGGATCTCTCCAAAGATGTATAATTATTATTAGAGTACATTCCAGATGAAATTTGGGAAAGTCCCATGCCATCTCCAATCATCATTATAATATTTGGTTTTTTTGAGTTTTGACTTTGGGCTGTAAAAAAACATAAAGTAAATAAAAGAAGTAGGGTTTTTTTAATCATAAGGCAAATATAAATTTATAAAGTAGATTATTGTAAAGTTTTTATTAGTGAATCAATAACTTTTCTGTTGTTTTTTTCATTTTCGTATACATAGTCTGAATTGATTTTACCTAATTTTTTTTCTTTTTCTTCTCTAAGACACAGCTCACTAAATACTTGTGAAAATTCAATAGAATTTTTGATTGATAATACACCGCCTAATTCAATTAAATCTTCAGCCTCTTTAAATCCATAATATAAATTTCCTATTATAACTGGACAAGAAAAAACAGAAGGCTCTAGAATATTATGAAGACTATTTTTTGAAAAACCTCCGCCTACATAACAAAAGTTTGCATATTTATACATGTACCTAAGTTGACCAATTGAGTCAACAATTAAAACCTTTTTTTGAAAGTCTTCTTCTTTTTTAAGGCATGATAGTTTGACACAAGAATTTCCAAAAATATTCTCTAACTCATTTATTTGTTTTTGAGATACTTCATGAGGTGCAACAATAGACTTAATATTACTGTTTATTATAGATTCTTTTATAATTTTAATATCTCTACTCCATACACTTCCAGCAATAAAACATTTATTATTATCAATAAACTTTTCAATTCTATCGATTCTTTTATTTTCATTCAGTGTTTTAATTACAGATGTAAATCTTGAGTCGCCTGATTTAACTACATTTTGGATGGAGTACTTACTAAGTATTAATTTTGAGTTATTGTCTTGAACAAAAAAATAGTCGATCATTTTTAGTCTATTTAAAAACCATTTACCAAAAATTCCAAAATGAAAATTTGATTGCTTAAACTTTGAAGAAACTGAATAAATAATTGAGTTATTCTCTTTTAATTCAGATATATAATTAGGCCATAAATCATTTTTGATAATTACTGCAACTTTAGGATTCACATATTTAATAAACTTTTTAGAGTTATTTGAAGAATCAACTGGCAAATAAGTAATTGAATCCGCGTGCTTATAATTTTTAACATTTTCATAGCCAGATGGTGAGAAAAATGTGACAAGAATTTTTAAGTTATTGACTTTTATTTTTAAGTCTTCAATTATTGGTCTAGCAATTTCAAATTCTCCTAATGATGATACATGAAACCAAATATTTTTTTCATTGGGATTAATCTCTTTTTTTAAAATTTTAAAGGTATCTTTTCTGCCTTTGTGAAATAGATCTATTTTTTTTGAAAATAATCTAAATGGTATGCTCAAAGCATTAATAGTAATGATAAATATTTCATAAATAATTTTCACCAGTTCCTTTTTCCAAAAATACTTTTTTAATTTTGTTTTCGATGAAAAAAATCAATATGGTTGACCTTAACGGTCAATATAGAAAAATTAGATGGCAGGTTAATAGAGAGATTAAAAAAGTAATTAAATCATCATCTTTTATAAACGGTCCCTCAGTTAAAGAATTTCAGGATAATTTACAGAACTTTTTAGGTATTAGGCATGTAATTCCTTGCGCTAATGGTACAGATGCTCTTCAAGTTGCATTAATGTCTCTTGAATTAAATAAAGGAGATGAAGTCATCACAACAAATTTCTCATTTGCATCAACTATAGAAGTAATTCTTCTTCTTGGATTAAAGCCTGTTGTTGTAGATATTGATCCAAAGACCTTTAATATAAATCCTAGCTTAATTAAAGATAAAATTAGTGACAAGACTAAAGCTATTATTCCAGTTCACCTATTTGGACAAACATGTAATATGGAAGAAATACTTGAAATAGCTAATAAACATAATTTATTTGTTATTGAGGATAATGCTCAAGCTCTAGGTTCAAAGTATAAATTTTCAAGCTCTGAAAAACAGATGGCTGGTACTATTGGAGATATTTCTACTACATCTTTTTTTCCTTCAAAGAATTTAGGTTGTTACGGTGATGGAGGAGCCATAATGACAAACTCAGATAATCTAGCATACAAGATAAGAGGATTGGTTAATCATGGTATGTATGAAAGATATTATCATGATGAGATTGGTGTAAACTCTAGACTTGATTCTATTCAAGCTGCAATTTTAAATGTAAAGCTGAAGTATCTTAACAAATACAATAATAGCAGACAGGAATCTGCTAAATTATATAATGAAAAGTTTGACAAGATTGAGCTTCTTGAGACTCCATTTGTTGAATCTGACCTTGACACTCATGTTTATCATCAGTACACCTTAAAGGTTAAAAATGGGATGAGAGATAAATTGGCTGAACATCTTTCAAAAAATAGTATTCCATTCGGTATATATTATCCCCTTGGATTCCATGAACAAAAGGCATATAAACAAGAATTTATGTCTGACAATGACTTTCCAGTTACTAATCAAGTAAAAAATGAGGTGATTTCATTACCTATGCATACAGAGCTTTCAAAGAGACAGATAACTTATATCACAGATACTATTTCTAGTTTTTTTGAATAATTATCCATTTCTTTTACTTTAGTAAAAAACTAAACATGAGAATAATACTTTTACTTCTATCTGTATTGACAGTTTCAGCTCAAGATATATATATACATGCTGGAAAAATTTATGATACTAACTCCGGAAAACTAAGTTCAAAAAAAACTATTATAATTTCAGATAATAAAATCAAATCAATAGAAAATGGATATAAAGAAGCAAGTGACGATGATATAAAGATATATGACTTAAAATCTAAAGTTGTAATGCCTGGATTGATTGATTTCCACGTTCATATTGAGGGAGAGTCTGGAGGCCCTGAGAGGTATATTAGTAGATTTCAAGATAACAAAGCAGATGTTGCTTTTAAATCTTCAGTTATTGCAAAGAAGACTCTTATGGCAGGCTTTACAACAGTTCGAGATGTTGGAGGGTCTGGTGTAAATATCTCACTAAGAAATGCTATTAATAGTGGAGTTGTTCCTGGACCTAGAATCTTTACTTCTGGAAAAACAATTGCTTCTACTGGTGGCCATGGTGACAGGACAAATGGTCTTAGAGATGATTTTGTTGATGACCCAGGACCTGAGCAGGGAGTTGTAAATTCTATTGCAGATGCTAGAAAAGCTGTTAGATATAGATATAAGAATGGAGCCGATTTAATTAAAATTACTGCAACAGGAGGAGTAATGAGTTTAGCTAAAAATGGACAAAACCCTCAATTTACTGAAGAAGTAATAAGAGAAATTGTTAAAACAGCAGATGACTACGGTATGCATGTTGCAGCTCATGCTCATGGAGACGAAGGTATGTTTAGAGCTGTAAATGCAGGTGTTACTACTATTGAACATGGATCAATTATGGCAGATAGAACAATGAGACTTATGAAAGAAAAACAAACTTATTTAGTCCCAACTATAAGTGCTGGTGAACATGTAGCTAAAATGGCTAAAATTCCTGGATATTATCCTGAAATAATAATACCTAAAGCCCTTGAAGTAGGAGTTCAGAATAAAGCTACCACAAAAAAAGCCTATAAAATGGGTGTTCCAATTGCCTTTGGAACTGATGCTGGTGTTTTTCCTCATGGAGATAATGCTGGAGAATTTGTATACATGAAAGAAATTGGAATTCCAGCTGAGTATTCCTTAAACTCTGCAACAATAACAAACGCCAAACTATTGAATATGGAAAACCTTTTAGGTCAATTAAAGGAGGGATTTTATGCTGATATTATTGCAGTTGATGAAAGTCCTCTAGAAAATATTGCTACTTTAGAAAATGTAATTTTTGTTATGAAAGACGGTAAAGTCTATAAAAACTAAATTTTTGAGACTATTACTTCAGGATTGATTTTTCTTATTAATCCCTGAAGAGTATTACCTGGCCCAACCTCAATAAATTCATTAATTCCGTCGTTTACCATTTCATTTACACTCTGACTCCAGAGTACTGCTCCTGTTAATTGACTTAATAGATTCATTTTAATTATTTCAGGGTCTGTTACTGGCTTAGCACTAAAGTTTTGATAAATTCTACAGATTGGCTTTCTAAATTCAGTCTTATCAATTCCGTCTTTGAGCTCTTTCTTGGCTGATTCCATAAGATCTGAATGAAAAGCACCACTAACTGGAAGTATTAAAGCTCTTTTTGCACCTCTATCTTTTAGAATTTGGCAAGCTTTTTCAACTGCATTATATTCTCCCGAAATTACCAACTGACCTGGACAATTGTAATTAGCAGGTTTCACATTTTCATCTATTTCATTACAAACATCCTCAACAATTTTATTTTCTAGCCCTAAAATTGCTGCCATTGTTCCGTTAGTTTTTTGACAAGCTTCTTGCATAGCATTTGCTCTAATTGAGACTAACTTTAATCCATCCTCAAAACTTAATGCCTCAGATGAAACTAAGCAGAGAATTCACCAAGTGAATGTCCTGCACAAGCTTGAGGCTTAAACTCCTTTGAAGTAAGAGCAGATATAGCAGAATGAATGAAAATTGCTGGTTGTGTAACTTTTGTTTGTAAAAGATCCTCAGGTGTTCCTTCAAACATTAAGTTGGTAATATTAAATCCTAAAATATCATTTGATTTATTAAATAAATTTCTAGACTCAGATATATTATCATAAATTTCTTTACCCATTCCAGGTTTCTGTGATCCTTGACCAGGAAAAACAAATGCTTTCATATTATTTCTTTATATATGTTAAAAAAGAATATTTTGTATTACTATCATCATCTAAATAATTAACTAACTCGTTAGCAAGCTCAAATTTATCCAGAGGAATGTCAGGGAAAAAGGCATCCCCTTGATAATCTTTATAAACCCTTGTTAATTCTATTTTATCAACAAGATTAATTGTCTGCGAGTATATCTCCCCTCCACCAATTATAAATGGTTGTAGATCCTCTCTACAAACATCTAAGGCATCTTCAATACTACTAAATACCTCAATACCTTCTGGAGAATAATCTTTATTCCTTGTAACAACAATATTTCTTCTGTTTGGTAATGGATTAGGTAAAGATTCAAAGGTCTTTCTACCCATAATAACTGAATGACCTTGAGTCAACTCTTTAAATCTTTTTAGATCCTTTGGAATATTCCAAATCAACTTATTATCAAACCCAATAACATTATTTGTTGAAGCTGCTGCGATAATTGTAAGTTCACTTTTAATCATAATTAAACAGAAATCTTACCCTTTATTGATGGATGTGAATTATAATCTAAGATTTCTATATCCTCATATTTAAAATCTTCAATTTTTTTTACAAGAGGGTTAAGTTTAAGTTTAGGTAATTTCATTGGTTCTCTTGTTAACTGAAGATCAACTTGCTCTAAATGATTTAAATAAATGTGAGTATCACCGAATGAATGTATGAAATCTCCAACATCATATTCACATACTTGAGCTATCATATGAGTTAAAAGAGCATATGAAGCTATATTAAAGGGAACACCTAGAAATACATCTGCACTTCTCTGATACATTTGACAAGATAGTTTATTATCAGAAACATAAAACTGAAAAAATGCATGACATGGAGGTAAAGCTGCCTTTCCATTTTTAACATTATCACTAAATGATTTTGAACTGTCAGGAATAATATTTGGATTCCATGCTGTTACTATCATTCTTCTACTTGATGGATTATTTTTAAGCGAATAAATTACATCTTGGAGCTGGTCTATACCATCAGAATTCCAATTTCTCCATTGGTGCCCATAAATTGGACCAAGATTTCCATTGTTATCAGCCCATTCATCCCATATTGTTACACCATTTTCTTTGAGGTACTTTATGTTTGTTTCACCATTTATAAACCATATAAGTTCATGTATTATTGATCTTAAATGCAGTTTCTTAGTAGTAACAAGAGGAAAACCTTCTTGAAGATTAAACCTCATTTGATATCCAAAAACACTAATTGTGCCAGTGCCAGTCCTGTCCTCTTTTTTTACTCCTTTTTCTTTTATATGTTGAAGTAAATCTAAATATTGTTTCATTATACCTTTTTTCTAAAATCTAATTCATCTCTTAATCTAGCAGCTAATTCATAATCTTCATTTTGAATACTTTTTTCTAGCATTTTTCTAATATTTCTGGTAGAGATTTTTTTAATATCCTTAGTATTTTCACTTTTAGAATCAGTTGAACCAGATAAGTTATCCTTAAAAAAGTTTTCATCAGTAAGATTAATCCCATCTGAGTATCTTTTATCATCTTCAAACCCTGCTTCATCTAAAATTTCTTTAGTAACAAAAATAGGAGCATTAAATCTAATTGATAAAGCAATAGCATCAGATGTCCTTGAATCAATTTTTACAACTTCACTATCTTTTTCACATACCATATTTGAATAGAAAACACCCTCGCTTAATTTATGAATTATCACATGGTTTAAACTAATATCAAACTTATCAGCAAATCCTTTAAATAGTTCATGAGTGAGAGGCCTAGAAGTTTTAATTTTTTTTTCAAGTGCAATTGCTATCGATTGTGCTTCAAATCCTCCTATTACAATAGGTAATTTTTTATTGCCGTTAACTTCATCTAAAATTAATGCAAAGGCTCCAGAAGTATTATCACTATATGAAATTCCATGAATTTTTAACTCTACCAATTCCATGTAAAATTATAATGCCACAAATTAATTAAATAAAATTTAAATCTCATTAATGGACTATAGGAAATATTTTTTTTATGATTAAATTCGCATAAATTTTAATCTATGAAGACAGTTCAATTTAGAGAAGCTATATGTGAAGCAATGTCAGAGGAAATGAGAAGAGACGAGAGTGTCTATCTTATGGGTGAGGAAGTTGCTGAATATAACGGTGCCTACAAGGCATCAAAGGGAATGTTAGATGAATTTGGTGAATTAAGAGTAATTGATACACCTATTTCTGAAGCTGGTTTCTCTGGAGTTGGAGTTGGTTCTACAATGGTTGGAGCTAGACCAATTATTGAATTTATGACATTTAATTTTTCACTGGTTGGAATTGATCAAATAATAAATAATGCTGCAAAAATAAGACAGATGTCTGGTGGTCAATTTCCATGTCCAATTGTTTTTAGAGGTCCAACAGCTTCTGCTGGTCAACTTGGTGCAACTCACTCTCAAGCATTTGAAAGCTGGTTTGCTAATTGTCCTGGTCTTAAGGTAATTGTGCCATCTAATCCATATGATGCAAAAGGACTTTTAAAGTCTGCAATCAGAGATGATGATCCAGTTATTTTTATGGAATCAGAACAGATGTATGGTGATAAGGGTGAAATTCCTGAAGGTGAATACACTTTACCAATTGGTGTAGCTGATATTAAGAGAAAGGGAAAAGATGTAACATTAGTTTCATTTGGAAAGATTATAAAAGAAGCATATATAGCTGCTGATATTCTTGAAAAAGAGGGTATTGAATGTGAAATTATTGATTTACGAACACTCAGGCCTATTGATTATGATACTGTACTTGAATCAGTTAAAAAAACAAATAGATTAGTAATACTTGAAGAAGCTTGGCCTTTTGGAAATATATCTACAGATATTTCGCACAAAGTTCAGAATGAACTCTTTGATTTTTTAGATGCTCCAATTGAAAAAGTAAATAATGCAGATACTCCTACTCCTTATTCTCCAGTTTTATTAGAGGAGTGGCTTCCAAATAGTGAGGAAGTAATTAAAGCAGTTAAAAAAGTTCTCTATATTTAGCCTACTAGAAGTGGAGCTATAACAAGAGCAACAACAGCAATTAATTTAAGAAGAATGTTTAGTGATGGTCCAGATGTGTCTTTAAAAGGATCACCAACTGTATCACCAACAACTGCTGCTTTATGAGCTTCAGTACCTTTTCTTCCATCTTCTTCAATCATTTTCTTTGCATTATCCCATGCACCACCAGCATTTGATTGAAAAATAGCCATTAGAACACCACACGATGTAACACCAGCCAAAAGACCACCAAGCATTTCTGCACCACCAGCAAATCCAATTATTACTGGAACTGATATAGCCATTAATCCTGGTAGAACCATCTCTCTTAATGCAGCTTGTGTTGAAATTTCAACACATTTACTATATTCTGCAACACCATCAGCATCATTAAAAATTTTTAGATCTTCTTTTGATGCCTTAGAAAGATCTGAGTCATACTTTCTCATTACTTCAAGAGCTGCTTTCAATTTTGGAAGGTCTTTAAATTGTCTTCTCACTTCTTCAATCATACTCATTGCCGCCTTACCAACTGCCTTCATTGAAAGGGCAGAAAAAACAAATGGCAGCATTGCGCCGAGTAAAAGTCCAGCCATAACAACGGGTTTTGAAATATCAATAGCAGTAATTTCTGCAGTTTGCATAAATGCTGCAAATAAAGCTAAAGCTGTTAGAGCAGCTGATGCAATAGCAAAACCTTTTCCTATTGCTGCAGTTGTATTTCCAACTGCATCAAGTTTATCTGTTCTTTCTCTAACTTTAGGATCTAACTCTGCCATTTCGGCAATACCTCCAGCATTATCTGAAATAGGTCCATATGCATCAACTGCCAACTGAATACCTGTATTAGCAAGCATACCAACAGCAGCAATTGCTATTCCATATAGACCAGCAAACTCATAGGAGAGTAATATTGCTGCACAAATAAATATTATAGGAAGCGCAGTGGAAATCATTCCAACCCCTAAACCAGAGATTATAGTAGTTGCAGGACCAGTTTCTGACTGTTTAACTATTGAAAGAACTGGATTTTTACCAGTTGCAGTGTAATATTCAGTTACTTTACCTACAAGAAGTCCTGCTATTAATCCACTAATCGTAGCAATGAAGACACCATTTGAAGTATATTCAATATCATTGAAAACCCATGACTCAGGAAGTAAATACTGTATCAAGAAATAAGTAACGGCAATCATTAATCCAGCAGATATAAACTCACCCATATTTAAAGCCTTATGAGGATCTCCACCTTCTTTTACTTTAACAAAGAAGGTTCCTATAATAGACATAATTATTCCAGATGCAGCTATAAACAATGGAAGTAATACAGCATTTATTTCAATTCCAGAGAATTCACTTAAACTAATAAAAGCAGCACCTAATACCATTGCCCCAATAATTGAACCGACAAAAGACTCAAATAAATCTGCTCCCATTCCAGCAACATCTCCTACATTATCTCCAACATTATCTGCAATAGTTGCTGGATTTAGAGGATGATCTTCAGGGATACCAGCTTCAACTTTCCCTACTAAGTCAGCACCAACATCTGCAGCTTTAGTGTATATTCCACCACCAACTCTGGCAAACAATGCGATAGAAGAAGCACCAAGAGAAAATCCGGATAAAACTTGTATTACAGTATTTATGTCATCAAACATTGGCCTGTAAATTATAAATAGTGAACCAACTCCCAAAACTCCTAAACCAACTACACCCATTCCCATCACAGAACCACCAGAAAATGCAATTTCAAGTGCTTTTCCAAGAGAATGTTGAGCAGCATTAGTTGTCCTAACATTGGCCTTGGTTGCAACTTGCATACCAATAAAACCTGCTAGACCAGAACATAATGCTCCAACAACAAAAGATACTGCAACCAACCAGCTGCTTCCCTCATTAATACCTTTAAATGCTAGAAGAACAGCAGTAATTATAACAAAAACTGATAATATTTTATATTCAGCTTTTAAAAATGCCATTGCACCATCTGCAATATTTTTTGCAATTTTTGCCATTTTTGCATTTCCAACTTCTTTTTTAGAAACTGATGCATTTTTTATAAAAACAAATATTAATGCAATTACACCAGCTAAGGGGATAAGATTTATGTAGTCCATTTTTTAAATTTTTTTCAAATATAATACAATGCTAAAAATGGAAAGCAAAAATATGTAGAAAGATATGATTAAAGTTCTTTTTTAATCATTGATAATATTGATTCATAATCAGACTTATTTTCAACAAAGTCCATATCGTCAACATTTATTTTTAAAAGCTTACCGTTGTCATAATTTGTTATCCAAGCCTCATATCTCTCATTTAATCTACTTAGATATTCAATACTAATAGTTTTTTCATACTCTCTACCCCTTTTATGAATTTTATTAACTAGGTTAGGGATACTACTTTGAAGGTAAACTAAAAGATCTGGGGGTTTGACAAGATTAAGCATTGTATCAAAAAGTGATAAATAATTTTCATAATCTCTTTGAGGCATTAAGCCCATTGCATTTAAGTTTGGAGCAAAAATAAATGCATCCTCATAAATTGTTCTATCTTGAATAACGTCTTCATTGCTTTTTTCAATATCTAGTAGCTGTTTGAATCTACTATTTAAAAAATAAATTTGAAGATTAAATGACCATCTTTCCATATGACTGTAAAAGTCATCTAGATATGGATTTGCAATTACATCTTCATAATATGGTTTATATTTTAAGCTTTTCGATAGCTGTTTAGTTAAACTTGTTTTACCAGCACCAATATTTCCTGCAATTGCTATTCTCATAATTTTTGCCAAAATAGTAGGTTTTTTTTAAAGAAAAAAGAAGAATAATTTGAAATAATTTTTTTTTAATTAATTTTGTTGAAAACAGAGGAAGGATTTGACTGATTGCAACCTCTCAAAAAAATTGCTAAAGCAGTAATTCTTTTACAAGCAATCACGTCTTTTTTTTTCTCACAAACTTTAAACTATGTCGTATTTATTTACGTCTGAATCCGTGAGTGAAGGACATCCTGACAAGGTCTCTGACCAGATAAGTGATGGAATCTTAGATAATTTTTTAGCTTTTGATCCAAATTCAAAAGTTGCCTGTGAAACATTAGTTACAACAGGACAAGTAGTTTTATCTGGAGAGGTTACTAGCTCTACATATATTGATGTGCAGAATGTTGCTAGAGAAATAATTAAGGATATAGGATATAATAATGATTTGTACAAGTTTTCAGGAGAATCTTGTGCAGTTATGTCATTGATTCATGAGCAGTCAGAAGACATCTTAAGAGGAGTAGAAAGAGATACAAAGGAAGATCAAGGTGCAGGAGATCAAGGAATAATGTTTGGTTATGCTTGTAATGAAACTCAAGAAAGCATTCCTCTTACCCTAGATATTGCTAATAAATTACTTTTCGAACTCTCAAGTCTGAGAAGATCAAAAACAATTCCATATTTAAGACCTGATTCAAAGTCTCAAGTTACTATTGAATATGATGAAAATGATAATCCGTTAAGAATAGATACAATTGTAGTCTCAACTCAACATGATGATTTTGATAGCGATGATAAAAAAATGTTGGATAAAATAAGACAAGATATAATTGAGATATTAATTCCAATAGTAAAGGAAAGTTATCCTGAAAGTATTCAAAAATTATTTAATGATAGTATTAAATACCATGTTAATCCGACCGGAAAATTTGTTATTGGTGGACCACATGGAGATACAGGTTTAACTGGACGAAAAATAATTATTGATACCTATGGAGGAAGAGGAGCGCATGGTGGAGGAGCCTTTAGTGGAAAAGATCCAAGTAAAGTTGATAGAAGTGCAGCATATGCGGCAAGACATATATCAAAGAATTTAGTTAAAGCAGGTGTGTCTGATGAGATTTTAATTCAAGTAGGATATGCTATTGGAGTTGCTGAGCCAGTATCACTTAATGTAAATACATGCGGTAAATCAAAATTAAATATTTCAGATTCAAAACTATCGAATATTGTCAAAGAGATATTTGACTTAAAACCTCACTCGATAGAATCAAGATTTAAATTGAGAGATCCAATATATCTTGAAACTGCATCATATGGGCATATGGGTAGAAAATCTGAAAAAAAAACCAAAACATTTAACTCAAAATATTCTGGAGTTAAAAAAATCGAGGTTGAGCTTTTCCCTTGGGAGAAACTAGAATATGTTGAACAAATAATTAAATCACTAAAACTATGAATCAAAATGATCAAACACTTGCACTACATGCAGGTCATAACACAACAAAAACAGAGGGGACTAGAGCTGTTCCAATCTATCAAACTACATCTTATGTATTTGATGACACTGACCATGCTGCTAATTTATTTTCATTAGCTGAGCCTGGATATATATATACAAGACTTAATAACCCAACAGCTGATATTCTTGAACAAAGACTAGCTTCGTTGGAGGGAGGAATTGCTGCAGTTGCTACATCATCAGGATCTGCTGCTCTAGCTACAACCCTTTTAACATTATTGAAAACTGGGGATCACATTGTAGCTTCAAATAGTCTATATGGAGGAACTTATAATTTATTAAACGTTACACTTCCAAGGTATGGGATAACTACAACATTTGTAGACCCTGATGATCCAGAAAATTTTTCTCAAGCAATAAATGATAAAACTAGGGTTGTGTATATTGAAAGTATTGGTAATCCTAAACTGGATATATTAGATGTTGAATCCATATCCAAAATTGCCAAAAAAGCAAAACTCCCACTAGTAGTTGACAATACTGTAGCTACTCCATATTTATTAAAACCAATTGATTATGGTGCAGATATTGTAATTCATTCTACTACAAAATACATAACGGGAAATGGAACTTCAATAGGAGGTATTATAATTGATGCTGGAAAATTTGACTGGAGTAGTGGACTATTTAATGAATTTACTGAACCATCTGCAGGATATCATGGTCTTGTATATCATGATGCACTTGGGCCTGCAGCATTTATTGCAAAAGTTAGAATTGAGGGACTAAGAGATCTTGGTAGTGCTCCAAGCCCGTTTAATTGTTTTCAAACAATTCAAGGATTAGAAACCCTATCGGTAAGAATTAAGAAACACTCTGAGAATGCATTGAAAGTTGCAGAGTGGCTTGAAACTCAAGATGAGGTAGCATGGGTAAATTATCCAGGTCTTAAATCATCTAAATATTATGATCTTTCAAAGAAATATTTAAAGGGAGGTCAAAGTGGAATTGTTACTTTTGGATTAAAAGGAGGGTTTGAGTCTGCAAAAAAATTGACAGATAGTACCAAAATATTTTCTTTACTTGCAAACTTTGGTGACTCTAAATCTCTAATAATTCATCCATCAAGCACAACTCATCAACAATTAAATGAGGATCAGCAAAAATCCACAGGGGTTACATCAGATCTAGTAAGACTTAGTATAGGACTTGAAGACCCTAATGATCTAATTAATGATCTAAAAGAGGCAATTAAGTCTATATAATTTGGAAGATGAATTAAAACATATTTTAATCGAAGATTTTGAAACTCAATCAGGGTTCAAAATCAAAAAGATTGAACTTACATATCAAATCTTTGGTATGCCTATTGGGAGTTCTCCAGTTATCCTTGTTAATCATGCATTAACTGGAAACTCACTTGTTTCAGGAAAGAATGGATGGTGGAGAGATATTGTAGGTGATAATAAACCTATAGACACTAAAAGATTCACTGTAATATGTTTTAATATACCCGGTAACGGATTTAATGAAAATGGTTTTGATTATTCTCTAAATATTAATCTGGGTGATGTTGCCTTATTATTTATTAAGGCATTAGAAAAATTAAAAATTTCTAAATTATTTGCAATAACTGGAGGTTCAATTGGAGGGTGTCTTACTTGGGAAATGTTAGCTATAAAAAATGATATTGCTGATAAGATAATTCCTATTGCTGCTGACTGGAAGGCTAACGATTGGTTAATTGCAAATACCTATCTTCAAGATAGAATCCTTGAAAATTCAAGAGACCCAGTTGCAGATGCTAGAATTCATGCAATGACTTTCTACAGAACACCAAAGTCTCTAAATGAAAGATTCAAAAGAACAATAAATGATGACAAAGGTATATTTAATGTAGAATCATGGCTTGATCACCACGGAGTAAAGTTACATCAAAGATTTAGTCTTGATTCGTATAAATTTTTAAATAAATTATTAAGATCATCGGATATAACTAGAGATGGTATTAGTTTTGAGAGGAAAATTCAAAATGTAAAATCAAAAATAGATATAATATCAGTTGATACTGATATATTCTTTCTTCCTGATGAAGATTACGAAACTACATCTATTCTAAAGTCTAATAAAATTTCCGTTAATAATCATATTATTAAATCAATTCATGGACATGATGCTTTTTTAATTGAAACCAATCAAATTTCAGATATCTTTACAAAAATTTTAAAATAATGGCAATTTACTTAGATAGAGTTAACGACAAATACCTATTCGAATTATCAAATGAAAATGGACATAAAGTCCACTTAGATAGAAAATACTCACCAGACTATCAAGTTCAAGGAGCTAGCCCTATGGAGCTTCTTCTTATGGGAGTTGCAGGCTGCAGCAGTATAGATATAATTTCTATTTTAGAAAAACAAAAGTTAGATCCTAAATCATACAAAATGGAAGTCGAGGGTGAAAGAGAATCTGAACCAGGTAGGCCATACAAGAGGATTCATGTTAAACTATTGATTGAAGGAGAAATTCCAGGTGATAAAATAATTCGTGCAGCATCACTAAGTTTTGATAAATATTGTTCCGTTTCAAAAATCTTGAGAAGTCAACTTTGATAGAGCACTCAATTTATCTTAATGGAGAGCTAATTAAAAAATAGTCTAAAAAGTTTGATATTTTAAATACCTATTATACTTTTGTTAGGTTATGAAACAAAATTTTAATTTTTATTATACATATTACTTCTCTCATCAGAAGGCAGGATAATTATGTATAATTCAATTAAAATATAATAGTCCTGTCAAATCAGGACTTTTTTTTTATATGAAAGTGTCAATACAGGGAATTAAAGGTTCTTTTCACCATATGGTGGCAAATGAGTATTTTAAATCTTTTGAATTACTAGAATGTTCAACCTTTGAAAATCTAGTTAAATCAATTGATAAAGAAGAATCTGACTTTGGTGTCATGGCAATTGAAAATTCAATTGCTGGATCAATACTTCCAAATTATGCACTAATTGATGAGTATAATCTTTATATAACAGGAGAACATTATTTAAACATAAATCATAATTTAATGTGTCTGGCTGGGCAAAAAATTGATGAAATATATGAAGTGCAATCACATCCAATGGCTTTACTTCAATGTTCCAAATTTTTTAATAATTATCCTCATATTAAACTAATTGAGAGCGAGGATACAGCTTTATTTGCAAAAAAAATCAAAGATGAAGAAATGCTAGGTGTTGGTGCCATTGCAAGTAAAGACGCTTCAGAAATATATAATTTGGAAATTCTTAACGAATCAATACAAACTATTAAAAATAACAAGACAAGATTTGTGATTCTTGAAAAAAAGAAAACCAATGATGAATTCAATAAAGCTGCACTAAAGTTTATTCTTGATCATAAAAGAGGAAGTTTAGCTTCAGTTTTAAATATGATGAGTGATTGTAGTCTAAATCTTACTAAGATTCAATCTTTACCAGTAATACAAACACCAGGTAAATACGCTTTTTTTGTTGATATTACTTTTAACTCAGTAGATAACTACAATAAAGCAAAAAAAATTATTGAGATTATGGCTCAAGAATTTAAAGTTTTAGGTGAATATAAAATCAAAGAATTATGAATGTAGGAGTAATTGGATTGGGATTAATAGGAGGGTCTATAGCTTTAAAGATTAAGGAAATTGATACAAATACAGTCATTTATGGACTTGATAAAAATATGGATTCAATGAGTTATTCTTTAAGCAAAGGTATAATAGATAAAAAATTAGATATCAACTCAATTGATAACTTAAAATATATATTTATTGCAATACCTGTAGATGCTATCAAAAGTGAAATAGATTCCATATTGAATAAGATCTCAAATAACACTTTGGTTGTTGACTTGGGTTCAACAAAGTATGAAATATGTAAGAAAGTAGTAGATCATACTAATAGAAAAAATTTCCTCGCAGCTCATCCAATAGCTGGTACCGAGTTTTCAGGTCCCTCAGCTGCAACAAAGAATCTTTTTGATAATAAGGTTTTAATTCTCTGTGAAACAGAAAAAACTGATCAAGATTTATTATCAGATGCTTTAAAAATTTTTGATTTAATGAATATGAATATTATTAATATGGACTCTATTGAACATGATAAGCATATAGCGTATGTGTCTCATCTTTCTCATATTTCGTCTTTTATGTTAGGAAAGACTGTAATGAACAAAGAAGAAGATCAAGATACAATTTATGATATGGCTGGAAGTGGATTTGAGTCTACTGTAAGGTTAGCAAAAAGTTCTCCTGAAACATGGGCATCAATTTTTGTAGAAAATAAAAACAATATTGTTGAATCACTTAACGAGTATATCTCCAATATTAATAATTTTAAAATTTTAATTGAAAACGGTGATAAAGAAAAATTAAGTGCCGAAATGAAAAAATAAATGGTATTAAAGAAATACTTAACGGAATTAAATAAATAATTATGGAAAATAAAAAAGAGTTTAGAAGTTGGTTAGACAAAATGGATCTAGGGCACCCATTGGTTATAGCTGGACCTTGTAGTGCTGAAACTGAAGAGCAAGTTTTAAACATTGCCCATGAACTTAAAGATTCAGATGTATCAGCATATAGGGCAGGTATATGGAAACCTAGAACTAGACCTGGTATGTTTGAAGGTGTTGGTGCAATTGGTCTAAACTGGTTAGAAAAAGTTAAAAAGGAAACAGGTCTTATGATTGCAACAGAAGTTGCAAATTCAGTACATGTAGATCTTGCACTTAAACATGATGTTGATATATTATGGATTGGGGCTAGGTCTACAGTATCTCCATTTATTGTTCAGGAAATTGCAGATGCACTAAAAGGAACTGACAAAATTGTTTTGGTTAAGAATCCAGTTAATCCTGATTTAGCTCTTTGGTTAGGAGGTATTGAGAGAATTTACTCTTCTGATATAAACAAAATTGGAGTTATACATAGAGGATTCTCATCCTATGATAAATCTAAATACAGAAATAATCCAGAATGGCAAATTGCAGTTGAGCTTCAAAATAATTTTCCTGACTTACCTCTAATATGTGATCCATCTCATATTGCTGGAAGAAGAGACTTAATTTTTGATTTAAGTCAATCTGCACTAGATTTAAATTTTGATGGTTTAATGATTGAGACACACTGTGACCCGGATAATGCTTGGAGTGACGCAGCTCAACAAGTAACCCCAAAAAGATTAATAGAAATAATGAAAGATTTAAAAATTAGAGAAAAGACTTCAGAAGGTGAAGATTATATAAACAAACTTAATAATCTTAGATCTCAAATTGATGTTACAGATCAGAATTTATTGTCAACATTAGGAAAAAGGATGGAAGTTGCAAAAGAGATTGGTCAGCTAAAGTCTGATAATAATGTAGCAATTTTACAAAATAAAAGATGGAACGAAATTCTCGGAAAGATGATTTTAGATGGAGAGGAACATGGTTTAAGTGAAGAATTCATTTTAAGAGTTTTTAAAGCAATTCATCAAGAATCAATCAATAATCAAAAAAAAATATTAAATAAATAATCTATAAAATGTTATCAGAAAAAATAAAGTCTTTACCGATATCTCAGACGGTTGCAATGACAGCTAAAGCACATGATTTAAAAAACCAAGGAATAGATGTAATAACTCTAAGTGCAGGTGAGCCTGACTTTAATATTCCAGATTACATAAAAGAAGCAGCAGTTGAGGCTATTAACGATAATTATCATAAATATTCTCCAGTTGATGGTTATCTTGATTTGAAAAAATCAATTTGTAAAAAATTCAAAAGAGATAATAACTTAGATTATGATGTAGACCAAATAGTTGTTTCAACAGGAGCGAAACAATCAATTGCCAATGTTTGTATGTCACTTATAAATAAAGGGGATGAAGTCTTAATCCCTACTCCATATTGGGTAAGTTACAGTGCAATGGTGGCATTAGCCGAAGGAGTACCTGTGTTTATAAATCCAGATGAGGACTCAAATTATAAAATTACTGCTCAACAACTTGAATCTGCAATAACAGATAAAACAAAAATGTTAATGCTTAACTCACCTAATAACCCAAGTGGATCAGTTTTTACTGAACAAGAATATCTTGAATTTTCAAAAGTTCTTTCGAAGTATCCAAATATAATTATTGTGTCAGATGAAATTTATGAACACATAAATTATGGAGTAAAATCTGTAAGTTTTGCAAGCTTACCTGGAATGTTTGATAGAACAGTTACTGTAAATGGAATTTCAAAAGCTTATGCAATGACTGGATGGAGAATAGGATATTTAGGAGCCCCTAAAGTAATAGCCAAAGCTTGTAATAAAATGCAAGGTCAAATAACAAGTGGAGCAAATTGCATTGCTCAAAGAGCTACAATTAAAGCACTAGAAGAGTCTCCTGAAAAGATCCAATACATGGTCGACGAATTTAAGATTAGAAGAGATTTTATAATAGATCTTGTAACAAAATCAATGGCTTTAATATAAAACAACCTCCTATGGGAGCATTTTATATTTTCCCAGATATCTCAGAATTATTTGGTAAAACATTTAAAGGTGTAACTATAAATGATGCAAATGATTTATCAATGCTTATCCTCGAAAAAGCTCATGTTGCAACTGTTCCTGGGGATGCTTTTGGTTATCCTAACTGTATTAGAATTTCTTACTCAGCTTCAAGAGAACAAATTGAAGAAGCAATAAAAAGAATAAAAGACTTATTATCTTGACTGAAATAGATAAATATTTTCCAAAATTAACTCAAGAACAAAAAGAAAAGTACTCTAAACTAGTTCAATTATACAAATACTGGAATTCAAAAGTAAATTTAATTTCTAGGAAGGACATAGATAATCTAGAGATTAATCACATTCTTCATTCATTGTCTATTGTAAAAATTGTAAGCTTTAAAGATTCAACATCAGTACTTGATGTTGGAACAGGTGGAGGTCTTCCGGGTATACCTTTAGCAATTTTTTTTCCAAAAGTTAATTTCACATTAATAGACAGTATTGGGAAAAAAATAAAAGTTGTAAAATCAATATGTAATGAGTTATCAATAAATAATGTAGATGCTATAAATGATAGAGTAGAAAATCATCTAGATCATTATGACTTTATATTGTCAAGGGCTGTTACTAGAATGGATAAATTTTATAAACTAGTTAATAAAAATTTTAGATTTAATTCATCAAATAAAATGAAAAATGGAATAATTTCATTGAAAGGTGGTAATCTAGATGAAGAGTTAAAAGATTTCGATGAAAAAAATATTTATGATATAAATGAATATTTTAATTATGAATTCTTTCAAACAAAAAAAGATCATATATATCCCTTTTCAAAATAAATTATGTTTCAAAAATAATTTTTACATTTTTAAGCATTCTGGTCCTTTATAGTTGTAAAAGAGTCGATGATAAATCAACAACTAAAATTGAACCTTCAGAAGAATTAAAAGCTGAAATAATAAAAGAAGAAATAATTGAAGATCCTAAAAATGATTTAAAGCTTACTGATGAAAATATTATTGAATTTTTATATGAGTATGAAAAAAATAATAAAGAGAATAAAGTCAGAATTTATACTGACTTTGGACAAATTGAAATATTACTATATGATAATACGCCCTACCATAGATCGAACTTCATTTTCTTGGCTAAGAAAAAGTATTTTGAAGGAACTCAATTTTATAGAGTTATAAATAATTTTGTTATTCAAGCGGGAAATAGTGATAATATTTCTGTTTCCAATAAGAGAAAAAATATTGGAAAATATCTACTTCCAAATGATTTCAATAAAGGACACTTCCACAAAAGAGGAGCTATAAGTATGCCAAGTAGCTCTTTAGACAATCCATATAAAATGGCGTCACCTTTTGAATTTTTTATTGTCCAAAAAAAAGATGGAGCAAATCACTTAGACGGGAACTATACTGTTTTTGGAGAAGTTATAAAAGGAATGGATACAGTTGATAGAATAGCATCTATTCCAACAGATGAAATTGATTGGCCAATAAACAATGTTTACATTAATAAAGTTGAAATAATTGATTAAAAATTATCCCATAAATGGGTATTTGAAATCTTTTGATGGAACAAAAACTTCTTTAGTTATTCTGGGTGAAACCCATCTCAGTAAATTTAAATAGGAGCCAGCCTTATCATTTGTTCCAGATCCCCTAGCTCCTCCAAATGGTTGTTGACCAACCACAGCTCCAGTACATTTATCATTAATGTAAAAGTTACCTGCACAATTTTTAAGTTTGTCAACAGCTTCACTAAGTATATATCTATCATCACAAAAAATTGCTCCAGTTAAAGCATATTCTGATGTCTCGTCAACTAAATTTAATGTTTTGTTCCAATCTTTATCATCATACTCAAAGATTGTAACTAAAGGTCCAAAGAGTTCAGTTTCCATTGAGTAATATTTTGCATTAGAAGTTTTGATAACAGTTGGTTCAATAAAGTATCCTTTTGACTTATCATATCCACCTCCAATTAAAATTTCAGCATCCTTATCTGATTTTACTTTTTCTATAACTCCTGCAAGCTTGTCAAATGAATTTTCATGAATCACAGCAGTCATGAAATTTTTAAAATCTTCTGGACTTCCCATTTTGATTTTTGAAATTTCAGATTTTAATTTTTCATAAAAAACTTTAGATATAGATTTTGGTACATAAATTCTTGAAGCAGCAGAACATTTTTGTCCTTGAAACTCAAATGCACCTCGTATTACTGCAGTCACAAATTCATCAACATTCGCTGAGTTGTGAGCTATTATAAAATCTTTACCTCCTGTATCCCCAACAATTCTTGGATATGAATTATAGTTTTCAATATTTGCTCCAATTTTTTTCCATAAACCTTTAAAAACTGATGTTGAGCCAGTGAAATGAATTCCAGCAAAGTGTTTAGATTTGAGAATGGTATTTGTTATCATTTCAGGATCGCCATAAACTGCATTTATAACACCATCTGGTAAACCAGCTTCTTTAAAAACATCAATTACAACTTTAGCAGAATAAATTTGATGATCACTAGGTTTCCAAACAACTGTATTACCCATCATTGCTGCACTACCTGGAAGATTACCTGATATCGCAGTAAAATTAAATGGAGTAACAGCATAAACAAACCCTTCAAGAGGTCTATAACCAAGCTGATTCCATACACCCGGATCAGATTTTGGCTGCTGACTGTAAATATGCTGCATACTATATACATTAAACTTTAAAAAATCTATAAGTTCACATGCTGCATCAATTTCTGCTTGAAAGATTGTTTTGGATTGAGCTAACATTGTAGCTGCATTAATTTTATCTCTATATGGTCCAGCAACTAATTCGGCAGCCTTTAAAAAAATAGACGCTCTTTCTTCCCACCTCATATTAGACCAATTTTCTTTAGCATCTAGGGCAGATTTTATTGCCAATTCTACATGTTTTTTTTCTGCTAGATAATATTTTCCTAGAATATGTTTATGATCATGTGGAGGAGACATAGAAGCAGTCTTTGAACTCTTAATAAATTTTCCACCAATCCACATTTTGACATCAGTTTTGGAGTTTCTGAGTTTTTTATATTCTTTTAAAACAGACTCCTTCTCAGGACTATTATTTCTGTATTCTTTTATTGGTTCGTTGATTGGAATTGGAACATTTACTATTGAGTTATTCATAACATAATTTTTGATTATTAAAATTAGTTTAATTTGATAATAATTTAATAAAAATACTTTTTTTTCTTGGCCCGTTTATAGTAAATTTGCTCACGTAAATTATAAAAATTTATGTCAAAAGACATAAGCATCCAAAATGGTGCTAATTTAAATTTAAAAGGACTTGCTTCAAAAGAATTTGAAGTTGCAAATAAAAGCTTAACCTACGCTCTAAATCCTGACGACTTCTTTGCTTTAGTTCCGCGTATGCTTGTTAAAGAGGGTGATTTTGTCAAGAAAGGTGATCCTGTCTTTTTTGATAAAAATGATGAAAATATTAAAATTGTTTCTCCAGTAAGTGGAAAAATTAAACAAATTGTAAGAGGAGAAAAAAGAAAAATTTTAAATGTAATTATTGATAGGAGTGGAGATGATGTCAGAAACTTTGATATTCCTGATTTAAAAAGTATTTCTGTTGAGAGTATTATTGAGCTATTAATAAAATCAGGTACGTTAGCATACATTAGACAAAGGCCATATAATATTATTGCCAGACCTAACAGGCTACCTAAATCCATCTTTGTCTCTTCATACAATACAGCTCCATATGCAGCAGATTATGAATTTTTAATGAGCGATAGGCTAAATGATTTACAAGTTGGAATTAATGTTCTAGGAAAAATTATTAACAAGCCAATTAACTTCTGTGTCTCATCAACTAAAGAAAGTATTTTCAATCAACTTAAAAATGTTGACTTGTATAATATTAAAGGAAATCATCCAGCTGGAAATGAAAGCTTTCAAATTAATAGAATTGATCCTATTAACTCAGGTGAAGTAGTCTGGGTTGTAAAACCTGAAGATCTAGCTAATATTGGATCCTTTTTCAAAACTGGTCAATATTGTTCTGATAGAACTATAGCAATCTCTGGGGATTCTATTAATTCATCAAAATATTTTAAGACAACTATTGGTTCTGAAATTTCTTCATTATTCAATAAAAAGGATAATTTATCCACTTTAAACTGTAGAGTAATAAATGGAGATCCACTTAGCGGATCTAAGGTTGATTATTCTGGATTTATTGGATATTATAATAATACAATTTCTGTAATTGAAGAAGGAAATAATTACAGAATGTTAGGATGGCTTCCATTTATGTATAACTCAGTTCCTAGCCTTTCTAAAACTTCATTGTCATGGTTACTAGGAGGTGAGAAAAAAGTTAATACAAACCTAAACGGTGAAGAAAGAGCAATAGTTGTAACTGGAGAAATGGAAAAATATTTTCCTATGGATATTTTTCCAATGCAATTAATTAAAGCGTGTATGAGCGGTGATATTGAAAAAATGGAATCTCTGGGTATCTACGAAGTTGTACCTGAAGATTTCGGTTTAGTTGATTTTTCATGTACTTCAAAAATTGAGACACAAGAAATCATAAAAACGGAATTGAAATAATGTTAAAAGAAGTAGGCTAATGGATTTTATTAGAAAACAAGTTGATATGCTAAAAAAACCTTTCGATAAGGGAGGTAAATTAGAAAAGTTATATCCTGCATTTAATGCATTTGAGACTATGCTCTTTGTTCCTAACCACACTACATCTAAAGGATCTCACATTAGAGATGGTGTTGATTTAAAAAGAACAATGATAACAGTAATAATAGCTCTTGTTCCTGCATTGTTTTATGGAATGTATAATACTGGTTATCAATATTATATTCAAACTGATATTCAGTTTACTTTTATTGATGCAGTTCTGCATGGTGCTTATAAAATTTTCCCAATGATTGCTGTTTCATACGCTGTTGGTTTAGCTATAGAATTTGCATTTGCAGTATACAGAAATCATCCAGTTAATGAAGGGTATTTAGTAACGGGACTTCTTATTCCAATGATAATGCCAATTGATATGCCATTATGGATGCTTGCAATATCAGTTATTTTTGCAGTATTAATTGCAAAAGAAGCTTTTGGTGGAACTGGAATGAACATCTTGAATCCTGCTTTAACTGCTCGTGCATTTGCTTTTTTTGCGTATCCTACATTTATGTCAGGTGATAAGGTGTGGGTTTCAGAAGCATCAAATGTAGATGGAATTTCTGGAGAAACCATACTAGGATCATTAGCTGCAAATGCAGAAGTTTCTTATTCTTCTTTTAGTATGTTCATGGGATCAATACCTGGTTCAGTTGCTGAGACTTCAGTGTTTTTTGTTTTGATTGGTGCATTACTTCTTATAATTACTGGGGTTGGAAGCTGGAGAATTATGTTAAGTGGTGTAATTGGAGCTTCTTTAGTTGGAATTTTATTTAATCTTTGGGGTGCAAATTCGCTGATGAGTTTTGAATGGTATAATCATCTTTTAGTTGGAGGTTTCGCTTTTGGTATTGTATTTATGGCCACTGACCCTGTCTCTGCAGCTCAAACAACAAAAGGAAAATGGATATATGGATTCTTAGTTGGTGTATTCTGTATACTTATTAGAGTATTTAATCCTGCTTATCCTGAAGGAGTAATGCTTGCAATTTTATTGATGAATGTTTTTGCACCATTGATAGACCACTATGTTATAGAATCTAATATAAGCATGAGAAGAAAAAGATGGCAAAGTATTAAATTAAAAGCTACATAATGAATAGGGAGTCAAATAAACACACATACATTTTTGCTACTATAATGGTTGTATCTGTTGCTTCAGTATTGTCCTTTACATCAGAGTCTTTGAAAGATCTTCAGAATGCAAATATTAAAAAAGAAAAGATGCAAAATATACTCTCTTCAGTTGGTATAAATGTAAGTAGAGATGAATCAGAGTCTCTATATGGTGATTATGTAAAAGAAGAGCTTTCATTAAAATCTGATGGATCTGTTGACGCAGAAGTAAATGCTTTTAATATTAATCTTGCACTAGAAGTAAAAAAAGATAAAGATGTTCAAAGATTTCCATTGTATATAGCTAATGTTGATGGTGATAAATTTTATGTAATACCATTAAGAGGAGCAGGTTTATGGGCAGAGATATGGGGTTATATAGCTCTTAAAGATGATATAAACACTATAAAAGGAGTCTCATTTGATCATAAGTCTGAGACAGCTGGACTCGGTGCTGAAATAACTGAAGATTGGTTTATAGATAGTTTTAATGATGAAAAAATTAAAGATTCGGAAGGAAACTTTGTTGGAGTGTATCTTACAAAAACAAATAATGATCCAGGGAATTCTGACAAAATGGATAATGAAATTGATGCTATATCAGGAGCAACAATTACTGGTGATGGAGTATCAGATATGATTATTGAGAGAATTGAAAACTATTTGCCATATTTTAATAGCTTAAATAATGAGTAACGAAAGAGAACCTTTATTTTCAAAAAAGAATAGAGCATTATTAACTGATCCATTGGATGATGATAATCCAATTACAGTTCAGGTTTTAGGTATTTGCTCTGCTTTAGCGATTACTGTTAAACTTGAACCTGCTGTTGTTATGACACTTTCAGTAATTTTTGTAATGGCAGCTGGAAATGTTATTGTTTCTATTTTAAGAAATATTATACCAACAAGAATTAGAATTATTGTACAGCTACTAGTTGTAGCAACACTTGTTGCACTTGTAGATCAATTTTTAAAAGCTTATGCATATGACGTGAGTAAACAACTAGCAATTTTTATTGGACTAATAATCACTAATTGTATAATAATGGGAAGATTTGAAGCTTTTGCACTTGGTAATGGTGTCTGGAAATCTTTTCTGGATGGAGTAGGTAATGCTGCAGGTTACGGATGGATTTTAATTGTTGTTGCTTTTGTTAGAGAGTTATTTGGTTCAGGTGAACTCTGGGGTGTCCCAGTTATACCTCAGTTTGTATATGATCTGGGTTATCAAGATAACGGGCTTATGTTGCTTTCACCTATGGCATTAATTGTTGTTGGAGTCTATATATGGATTCAGAGATATTATAACAGAAAACTAATAGAAAAAGATTAAATGGAAGACTTAGTTAATTTATTTGTCAAGAGTATATTCATTGAAAATATGGTATTTGCATATTTCCTTGGTATGTGTTCATATCTTGCAGTTTCTAAAACAGTAAAAACAGCTGATGGGCTAGGTAAAGCAGTAATCTTTGTTTTAACAATTTCTGTTCCTATCAATTATTTAATTGACCAATATTTATTAGCTCCTGGAGCCCTAACATGGATAGGACCTCAATTTCAAGATGTAAATTTATCTTTTTTAACATTCATAATGTTCATAGCTGTAATTGCATCAATGGTTCAATTAGTTGAAATGATTGTTGAAAAACTTTCTCCTACTTTATATGGAAGTTTAGGAATTTTTCTTCCACTTATTGCGGTAAACTGTGCAATACTTGGAGGCTCATTATTTATGCAACAAAAAGATTTTATAAATACTTTTGAATCTGCTGTTTATGGCTTTGGCTCAGGAATTGGTTGGTATTTAGCAATAGTTGCAATTGCTGCAATTAGAGAGAAAATTACATATTCTAATATTCCAGATCCATTAAAAGGTTTAGGAATAACTTTTATTATCACTGGTTTAATGGCTCTAGGTTTCATGAGTTTTATGGGAATTAAAATTTAAATAATGGATATAAATGTAATAATAGCTAGTACCATCGGTCTTTTTGTAATAACTCTTCTTTTAGTTACAATGCTTCTTGTTGCAAAAGAGAGACTTTTACCATCTGGTCCTGTAAGACTCGTAATAAATGGTGAGAAAGATGTAGAAGTAAGTTCTGGTGATACTTTGCTAACTACACTTGGAAATAATAAAATTTTTCTTCCGTCTGCATGTGGAGGAGGAGGAACTTGTGTGCAATGTAAATGTCAAGTATTAGAAGGAGGGGGTGAAATACTTCCAACTGAAGAACCTCATTTTACGAGAAAAGAAATATCTGAGGGTTGGAGGCTTGGATGTCAAGTTAAAGTTAAACAGGACATGAAGATTGAAGTACCTGAAGAAGTCTTTGGTATAAAAAAATGGGAAGCTAAAGTTAAAAGTAATTACAATGTTGCATCATTTATTAAGGAGTTTGTTATAGAGATACCTGAAGAAATGGATTATAAAGCAGGAGGTTATATTCAGATTGAGATTCCGGAATGTGATATTGATTATAATGATATTGATATAACATCTCATCCTAAAGAACATCCTGATGATCCTCAAAAATTTAAACTAGAATGGGATAATTTCAACTTATGGCCACTTAACATGAAAAATTCAGAGACAGTTGAGAGAGCATATTCAATGGCATCATATCCAGCCGAGGGTAAGGAAATCATGCTTAATGTTAGAATTGCAACTCCTCCATGGGATGGTAAAAAAAATCAATGGATGTCAGTTAATCCAGGAATAGCATCTTCATATATTTTCTCAAAAAAGCCTGGCGATACAGTTACAATATCTGGTCCTTATGGTGAATTCTTTATTAATGAATCAGAAGCAGAGATGCTATATGTTGGTGGTGGTGCTGGAATGGCACCTATGAGATCACACTTATATGAGCTTTTTAGAACTATTAAAACAGGTAGAAAAGTAACCTTTTGGTATGGAGGTAGATCAAAAAGAGAGCTTTTTTATGTTGATCACTTCAGAGCTTTAGAAAAAGATTATCCAAACTTCAAGTTTTATATTGCTCTTTCAGAACCATTAGAAGAAGATAACTGGAAGGTTAAAGATTCTCTAGATGGACAAGGTGATGGTTTTGTCGGATTTATTCATCAAGTTGTTATTGACAATTATCTTTCTAAACATGACTCACCGGAAGATATTGAAGTCTATTTCTGTGGTCCTCCATTAATGAATCAAGCAGTTGAAAAGATGGCTGAAGATTTTGGAGTTCCTCCTGAGAATGTAAGGTTTGATGACTTTGGTGGTTGATGAAATCAAAAATACTTCTTTTACTCACAATAACTCTATTAAATAGTTGCAATACAAATACTAATTTGTATAAAAGTATTAGAGGAAATGCTCTTGGAACAACCTATAGCATTATAGTTGAGACGAAATCTAATGAAGGTTTAATTGAAGATCAAATTGATTCTATTTTTAATCAAGTTAACTTATCAATGTCTACATACATAGATAGCTCAATAATTACAAGAGTTAATAAATCAGCAAAACCTGTTGAAGTTGACACTAATTTTATTAATGTATTTAATAAGTCAAAAGAGATTTGGTTAAACTCAAATGGTTTCTTTGACCCAACCGCTGGATCTTTTGTTAATTTTTATGGATTAGGTCCAGAAACTAGTAGCCAACAGATTAATGATTATAAAATTGATAGTTTAAAAAATATTGTGGGGTTTGGTAAAGTGACCCTTAACAATAACAATGAAATTGTTAAATCAAATAAAGACATATTCTTGGACTTTAATGCAATTGCAAAAGGATACTCAGTTGATTTAATTAATGATTTATTTATTAAAAGTGGTTATGAAAACTTTTTGATTGAGGTTGGGGGAGAAGTTATAGCAAAAGGTATTTCCAATAAGGGAAATAGATGGAAAGTTGCAATTCAGAACCCTCTAGAGATGAATAAATTCTACTCTGAAATATATCTTGATAATAAGTCTCTCGCAACTTCAGGTAATTATAGAAAGTTCAGAATCGACCCTATCACTGGAGATAGATACACACATATTATAAATCCTATTACAGGTAAGTCAACTTCTAATAGTATTCTGAGCGCATCTGTCATATCTGACCTATGTATTACTGCTGACGGATGGGCAACTGCATTAATGTTAATGGATCCATATCAAAGTACAGAAATTATAAATAATATAGATAATATAGAGTCACTGTTACTTATTTCAAAAGATGGAAAAATTATTCCTGTAAAATCTAATGGATGGGATTTAATCACTAAATGATTTTCTAGCAATAGGAATTACATCATTTATCTGCAATCCATATTTTAGTTTTATCTCTTCAGAAAAATTTTCAGTATAATAAACCATCTCTACTTCAAATCCAGCTTTTTCAACTCTCTCTTTAAAGTCCAAACCATATTCTCTTACATGATCATACTGTCCAAAATATTTCTGTCTATCTTTCTTAGAAATTATTGATTGATCCTCAAAAGTTTCATTTCTATTAAAGTTAATAGGTACCTGAAGGATTGCAACTCCACCAGACTTTAAAACTCTAAAAATTTCACTTAAAGCTTTTATATCATCATCAATATGTTCAAGAACATGATTACATATTATTAAATCAAAAGATTTATTCTCAAAATTCATTGACTTAATATCTCCTTTTATATCTGCTAATGGTGATTTTAAATCAAAAGTTAAGTAGTTCCAGTTTTGATTTTTTTTAAATTTTTTATAAAAAATTTGTTCTGGTGCAACGTGCAAAACTTTTAGTTTTGAGTCAAGAAAATTTGTTTCGTTAACAAGGTACAACCAAAGAAGCCTATGTCTTTCCAGAGATAGTGTTCCAGGTGATAATGCATTTCTTCTTATTTTTTTATAACCATATGATAAAAATTTTGAGTATCCATTTCCATCAATTGGATCATAAAATCTTTTTCCTTTGAATATAATTTTTAAAATTGGTAAAAAGTAGAAGCTATATTTTATTAGTAACTCTCTTGGTAAGAATTTTAATATATATTTCATCTATTAAAAAAAATTATTGAATTTATCTTCTTCGTTAGATTCAATGCCAAGAGCTTGGTAAATATATTTGAATGTTGATAATAACTCTGGCTTACTATCAATAACAGCAATATTATGTTCAAAATGTGCACTCTGAAGTCCGTCGAGAGTCACAAAGGTCCAACCATCATCATTTATTTTAATTTTTTCAGTTCCAAGATTTATCATTGGTTCTATTGCCAATACTAAACCATTTTTGATTAGTTTTCCGGTTCCTTTTTTTCCATAGTTTGGAACTTCTGGTAATTCATGAAGACTTTGACCTAATCCATGTCCCACAAGCTCTCTTACAATCCCATAACCATGAATTTTAATATAGCTTTCTATTGCATCACCTATATCACCAATTCTATTACTCTCTTTCATTGATTCAATTCCTTTATAAAGTGATTTTTTTGTTACATCTAATAATTCTTGAACTTCTTTGGATACCTCACCTACAGAAAAAGTATATGCGTGATCACCATAGAATCCATCTTTTAGAACTCCACAATCTATTGAAATTATATCACCACTTTTTAACGGTGTATCACATGGAATACCATGAACAACTTCATTATTTATACTTACACATAATGTGTTTGGAAAATTATCATATCCCTTAAACCCTGGCTTAGCTTTATTATCAAGTATAAATTCTTCTGCAATCTTGTCAAGATATAAAGAAGTTATTCCAGGTTTAATTTTCTCTGCTAATAAACCTAAGGTCTTTGAGACTAATTGGGCACTTTCCCTAATTTTTTGAATTTCATTTATATCTTTTAGTATCATTCTATAAAATATACATGTTTATAGTCTTCATCATTTAAAATTTTGAGGATATCACTCTCTAGACTCTCCTTTGGAAATTCAACAATTCTATTAACCTCAGTATTATCTAAATTAAAAATAATCGTTGGTGTATTGGTTATATTTTTGTTCACTTCATAACCCATTTCAGACTTTTTATTTGGATTAAGTAAAATAATTTTTAATTTATTTTCGGGAAAATTAAGCTCCTTTAGAATTTTAATTAATCTAGGTATTTCTCGCTGAGAGTCATGGCATAATGTATTCATGAATATTTCAATATCATAATTATATAACTCAGAGAAATTATCTCTATTTATTTTTTCAACTGTATAGTTCTCAAAATTTTCATTAAACCAATATGTTTTAGGTGAGTTTTTTAAATAATCTATATCTACTACTCCTTCTTCTAAAAGATAATTTAGATTCTGAGAGCAGCTTGTAAATAAAATAGCTATAAATAATAAATAGATCTTTTCATATTAGTAATGATTCCCCTTCCATCTCTATAGGAGTTTCTATGCCAAGAATATCAAGTATAGTTGGAGCAATATCCGCGAGCACTCCATTATTAATTTCTTTGTTTTGACAATTAACTAAAATTATAGGGACTGGATTGATAGTATGTGAAGTGTTTACTGAGCCATCATCATTAATCATTCTCTCACAATTGCCGTGATCAGATATAACAATTGATGTATAGTCTTCTTTGGTTGCTTCATTTATAATACTTCCAAGATGATTGTCTACTGCTTCACAAGCTTTAACTGCAGCAGTAAAGTTTCCTGTATGTCCTACCATATCAGGATTAGCAAAGTTCAAGCATATAAACTCAAATTTACCTTTTTTGATTTCTCGTATTACATTTTTAGTTACTTCATCAGAGCTCATCTCAGGTTTAAGATCATAGGTAGCTACTTTTGGTGATGGACATAAAATTCTTTCCTCATTTTTGAATTTTTCCTCGTTCCCACCATTAAAAAAGAATGTCACGTGTGGATATTTTTCAGTTTCAGAAATTCTTAGTTGATTAAAATTATTTTTAGAAATTACCTCTCCAAGAGTATTCTTAAGAACCTTATTCTCAAAAATTGGTTTTGCAATTTTAAAATTTTCATCATAATTAGTAAGTGTGTATAAATTACTCACAGATTTAGTCATTTCATGATCTAGATAATCCTTTTCACATAAGGCGGATGTTAGCTGCCTCCCTCTATCAGTCCTATAATTAAAAAATATTACCGTATCATTAGAATTTAGTTCATGAATTGGATTGCCATCTGAATCTACCTTCAAAAGTGGCTCTATAAATTCATCTGTTACTCCTCTTGAATATGAATTATTTATATCATGTATCAAATCAGTTGACTTGGTTCCAAGAGAATTTGAAATTAGATCATATGCTTTCTTAACTCTCTCCCATCTATTATCCCTATCCATTGAATAGTATCTACCAATAATAGTTGCAAGTTTGCCTCCATTTGTTTTACTAAAAGTTTCAACAGATTTTATAAAATCAATTCCAGATTTTGGATCAACGTCTCTACCATCAGTAAATGCATGTATATAGATTTTATCTTTAATCTCGGATAACGATAAAATAATCTCTTTTAAATGGTCTATATGAGAGTGAACACCCCCGTCTGAAACAAGACCCATCAAATGGACATTTGAAGAATTTTTTTTAGTATAGTTAATTATATCATTAAAATGACTTTTATTTCTAAACTCACCTTCTTTAATACTGTTATTAATTTTAAGAAGATCTTGCAGAACAATCCTTCCGGAACCAATATTCATATGACCAACTTCACTGTTTCCCATTTGACCTTTTGGTAAACCAACTTTTTCACCGTGAGTTATTAAAAAATTATTTGGGTAATTCTCAATTAACGAATTAAAATTTGGAGTGTTTGCCTTGTCAGGTGCAGATGCATCTTTGTTATCTGCAATTCCCCATCCATCAAGAATTAATAGTAAGACTTTCTTGTTCAATTTTTTATTTAAAGATACAAATATCATTAAGTAGATTTGTTAATATGATTAGGAAAAAATATATTGTTATATAATATGTTAGAGGGTAAAGTATATAAATCAACAGGGAGTTGGTACCTAGTAAAATCAAAAAATAAATTTTTTGAATGTAGAATAAAGGGAAAAATTAGACTTAAGGATATCTCTACTACAAATCCAATATCAGTTGGTGATGATGTAATATTTGAAATAGAAGATCAAAATACCGGTATTATTTCAGATATTTTACCTAGATCAAATTATATAATTAGAAAATCAGTAAAACTTTCTAAACAGTATCATATAATTGCCTCTAATATCGATTTATCAATACTAGTTGTTACACTAGATAACCCTGTAACAACAAATAACTTTATTGATAGATTTTTAGTTACCTGTAAGGCTTATGACATTCCTGTTATTTTGGCCTTTAACAAAATTGATACCTTTCAAAAAAATGAAGATGATAAAATTAAAGAAATGATTAACATGTATAATCATATAGGATATAATTGTGATTTAATCTCGGCCAAATTTGGGGATGGAGTAGATAATTTAATCGCAAAAATGAAAAATAAAACTTGTATGATATCTGGTCATAGTGGAGTAGGTAAATCAACTTTAATTAATTACATATCTCCTGGTTTAAGCCTGAAGACAAAAGAAATATCATCCTCGCATAATCAGGGTCAACACACAACCACACATGCAGAAATGTTTGATCTAGATTCAAATATAAGGGTAATAGATACTCCTGGAATAAGAGGATTTGGTCTTGTAGATATTTCAAAAAATGAACTTGGGGATTTTTTTCCAGAATTTTTTAAAGCAAAAGACAAATGTAAATTTAAAGATTGTCTTCATCTAGATGAACCAAATTGTAATATAAAAAGTGAAATAATAAATGGTGAAATTTTTGAATCGAGATATAACACTTATTTAGATATGCTGAAAGACCATAATATTTATAGAAAATCAGATGAAAGTAGTAATTCAGAGAGTTAATAAGTCATCAGTTGAGATAAATAATAAGATTAAATCTGAAATTCAAAAAGGATTACTTGTCTTAATAGGAATTGGTTTAGATGATGATAAAAAAGATGCAGAATGGCTAGCAAATAAAGTTCTAAACTTAAGAATATTCAATGATTCAGAAGGAGTTATGAATAAATCCGTATTGGATATTAATGGTGAATTGCTTCTAATCTCTCAATTTACGCTGTTAGCATTAACTAAGAAAGGAAATAGGCCATCTTATATAAAGTCTGCTAATCATCAAATTGCAATCCCTCTATATGAGCATTTTATTAAGACTTGTAAAGATCAGATTGATGATAAGGTAAAAACTGGAACTTTTGGTGCTGATATGAAAGTTTCACTTATTAATGATGGACCAGTAACAATAATAATTGATTCAAAAAATAAAGAGTAATATTACATTACAATTACTTCTTCTTCAAGCTCAATATCAAATTCATTAAATACTGAGTCCTTAATTCTTTTAGCAAAATTTATAATTTCATTCCCTGATGCATTGCCGAGATTAATTACTACTAAAGGTTGATTCTTATAAACTCCTACATTTTTATCATTAATTTTTTTAAATCCACATTTATCAATTAACCATGCAGCTGGAACTTTAAAATAATTTGAATCAGTTTTAAAGAAAGGAATTTCAGTAAATTTTTCTTTAAGTTTTTGAAATTTAGAATAGCCTATAACAGGGTTCTTAAAAAAACTTCCACAATTACCATATTGTTTTGGATCTGGAAGTTTTGAGTTTCTAATTTTAATTACCTCATTTGAAATCTTTTTTAAATCTAGGCTAGATTCCGAAAGATTATTCAAATCTGGATAATCAATATTATATAAATGATTTGATTTTGTTAGATTAAATCTGACAGAAGTTATTATAAATTTATTCTTAAGTTTTTTTTTAAAAATGGATGATCTGTAAGTAAATTCACAATCTGACTTACTTAAGTTAACTTTATCAAGAGAGTCAATCATTATACCTGAGCAACTATCGAATACATCTTCTAACTCTACACCATAAGCCCCTATGTTTTGAATTGGAGAAGCACCAACATTACCAGGAATTAATGACAAATTTTCAATACCACCAAAATCTTTATCCACTGCCCACTTAACAAATCTATGCCAGTTCATGCCAGCAGATACTTCAACTTGAACTTTGTCAGGACCTTCATCTAAGATCTTTATACTTTCTTCTTTTAGATTAATAATAGTTCCTTGATAATGCTTTGTAAATAATATATTACTACCACCTCCAAGAATAAATAGATTGTTATTTAACTCTTTGTTGTTTAATACCTCTAAGAGATCATTGGTGCTACTTGACTCAACTAACACATCACAACTAGCATCTACTTTAAATGTATTGAGCTTTTTTAATGAAGCATTTTTATTTACAATCATAAGCTACCCAATAAATTCTTTAAGACCCAGTTTAATAATCTTAATTGCATTTTTTAATTTTTCTGAATTTAGAACAAATGCAATTCTTACCTCATCTTTTCCGTAATTTTCTGAACTATAAAAACCTGAAGCTGGAGATAGCATTACACTTTGATTTTTATATGAAAAATCTGTCAAAAGAAACTTTGCAAAATCTTCTGCATTTTCAATTGGTAACTTTATAATAGAATAAAATGCACCCATTGGATTAGAAAACTTAATATTATCGATTTGACTTAATTCATTAATAATAACTTCTCTTCTTTTATAGTATTCCTTTATTACATTTTCTATATAGTCTTCTCTTGAATTTAAAGCATGATTCGCAGCAATTAATGCTAAAGTAGGAGGAGATAATCTAGTAAGAGCAAACTTTAAACAAGTCTCAATGAATTCAGAGTTTTTAGATACAATAAATCCAACTCGAGCACCACATAGACTATATCTTTTAGAAGTTGAATCAATTAAAATAGCATTTTCCGAAAATTTTTCATCTTCAAGAATTGAAAAATGCTTAGTATCGGTATAAATAAACTCTCTATAAACTTCATCAACAACTATAAATAAGTCATTTTTTTTAGCAAGATTGGCAATGTTTATTATTTCCTCTTGAGAGTAGACATATCCTGTTGGATTACAAGGATTACATAATAAGATTGCTTTTGTTTTACTATTAATCTTCTTTTCAAATTCATGAATTGATGGTAAAGCAAAATTATCTTCAATTTTTGATGTAATTGGAATAACATTAACATCAGAAGCCAATGCAAAACCATTATAATTTGCATAAAAAGGTTCAGGAATAATGACCTCATCACCTGGATCACAAATAGAATTCATTGTAAATGAAAGGGCTTCGCTAGCACCAACAGTAGTTATAATATCATCAGGAGAAACATATATACTATGTTTTTTGTAATAATTGCAAACATTGTTTCTAAATTCAAGTGATCCTTGAGAATATTCATATTTTAATAAATCTAAATCAGTTTCCTTAACTGCATTAAGAGATTCAACTGGAGATTTTATATCAGGCTGACCAATATTTAAATGAAGAATTTCAATTCCTCTTTTTTTTGCATCATCAGCATATGGTACAAGTTTTCTAATTGGTGAAGGAGGAATCTTATTACCTTTTTTTGATATTGATGGCATTTATTTAACTTAATTTTGTAAATATACTTCAAGGTATGTTATTTTTGTTTTACTTTAAAATATTTATCATCTGATGCCAATTCCTTCTAAATATGAACATATTGAAATTGAAAAGAAATGGTATTCATATTGGATGGAAAACAATCTTTTTAAATCTATTCCAAATGATAAAGAACCATTTACAATTGTAATACCTCCTCCAAATGTTACTGGACTTCTTCATATGGGTCACATGCTTAACAATACTATCCAAGATATATTAGTTAGGAGGGCTAGAATGTTAGGTAAAAATGCATGTTGGGTTCCTGGAACTGATCATGCATCGATTGCAACTGAAGCAAAAGTTGTTGAGAATCTGAAGGAAAAAGGAATAGATAAGTTAGATATTTCTAGGGATGAATTTTTAAAATACGCATGGGAGTGGACCGAAAAATATGGAGGTGGAATACTTGAACAATTAAAAATGTTGGGATGTTCATGTGATTGGGATAGAACTAAGTTTACATTGGATGATGATATGTATGAATCTGTTTTAATTGCATTTAAAACTCTTCATGATAAAGGATTAATTTATAGAGGATACAGAATGATTAACTGGGATCCAGAGGCTAAAACTACTGTCTCTGATGAGGAAGTAAATTATGTTGAGGAACAATCAAATTTATACTATCTAAAATATAAAATCGTGGATTCAGATCAAGAGATGATTATCGCAACGACAAGACCTGAAACTATATTTGGTGATACTGCAGTATGTGTTAATCCTAAAGATAATAGATATAAATCCATGATTGGTAAACAAGCTATTGTTCCAATTTGTGACAGAAAAGTACCAGTAATTGCTGATCCTTATGTTGATGTTGAATTTGGAACAGGATGCCTTAAGGTGACCCCTGCGCATGATATAAATGATTACAACCTAGGAAAAAAACATAGCCTTGATACTATAGATATTTTTGACACCAATGCTAATCTTAACAAACATGGTCTTCATTATGAAGGTAAAAATAGATTTGTTGTCAGAAAAGAGATGGAAGATGAGCTTATTAAAAATAAATTATTAATAAAAAAGGAAAATTATGTCCATAATGTTGGTAGATCAGAAAGAACAAATTCTGTGATTGAGCCCAAAGTTTCAAAACAATGGTTTTTAAAGATGGATGAAATAACTAAGCCAGCTATTATAAATGTATTAGAAAACGAAAACATAAAGTTCTTTCCTAATAAATTCAAATCAACATATAAGTACTGGCTTGAAAATATAAAAGACTGGAACATATCAAGACAGCTATCTTGGGGTCATCAAATCCCTGTTTTTTATTATGGTAACGATGATGAGTATATAGTTGCTACTTCAAAAGAAGAAGCTCTTAAAAAAGCAAACGAGGACTTAAAATTAAATTTAAAAGATTCAGATCTGAGTCAGGATCAAGATGTACTCGATACTTGGTTCTCTTCTTGGTTATGGCCAATCTCTGTATTTGATGGAGTTAGAAATCCTGATAATGATGAAATCAAATATTATTATCCTACACAAGATTTAGTTACAGGTCCTGATATAATATTTTTTTGGGTTGCAAGAATGATAATTTCAGGTTATGAATTTAGAGACGAAAAACCATTTTCTAATGTATACTTTACTGGAATTGTTAGAGATAAACTTAGAAGAAAAATGTCTAAACAACTCGGCAATTCACCTGATGCTATTAAATTGATTGAAGAATATGGTGCAGATTCAGTAAGAGTAGGTTTAATGCTAAGCTCAGCTGCTGGTAATGATCTATTGTTTGATGAATCACTGTGTCAGCAAGGTAAAAATTTTACAAATAAACTCTGGAATGCATTGAGACTTGTTGATGGTTGGGATACTGACTCACAAATTAAACAGCCTAAAGTTAATCAACTGGCATTAAATTGGTATAGAAATAAATTCAACAATACTTTAGAGTCTATAGATAGTAACTTTGAAAGTTACAGGATTTCAGATGTTTTAATGTCTTCATATAAATTGATATGGGATGACTTTTGTTCATGGTTATTAGAAATATTAAAACCTGAATATGGTAAGAAAATTGATCAAAAGTCAAAGTCTGATTTAATTGAATTATTTATCAATAATTTGAAAATTATCCATCCATTTATGCCTTTTCTTTCAGAAGAAATATATCATAATCTTGAGGGCAAAGTCTCTAAACCAATAACAATAAGTTCATGGCCAAATAAGGAAGAATATGATATACAGCTGATTAATAATTTTGAAATTACAAAAGAAATTATTTCACAAATAAGAAATTATAGAAAGGAAAAAAATATTCCTTTTAAAACATCAATTAAATTATACTGCATTCCATCTAATAAACCAATTGGTAATATTGATGTTATTAAAAAAATTGGATTTGTTGAGGATATAATTGAATCTGAAAAAGCTGACTTTGGTTTAGTTAAATCTTTTATAATAAAAAATTATGAGTTTTTTATTCCACTGGATGAAGGTTTTGATAAAGATTCTGAAATCAAGAAATTAAATAAAGAACTTGAATATAATATTGGTTTTCTAAAGTCTGTAGATAGTAAATTAAAAAACAAAAATTTTATAAGTAATGCACCTAAAGAAATTATAGATAAGGAAAAACAAAAAATTATCGATACAGAACAAAAGATAAAATCTATAAAAAAGTCAATTTCAGAACTTTCCTAACTTGGCTATTTCAGAAATTCCTCCAATAACTCTATCTCCTTCCTTAATAAGAAGTTGAGAATTCAATGGAAGAAATAGGTCAACTCTTGATCCAAATTTTATAAAGCCTGAGTCCTCACCTTGAGCTACCATTAAGCCTTCATTTGCATAATTAACTATTCTCCTTGCAACCATTCCAGCAATCTGTCTATACATAATATTTCCAAAATTTTTATTTTTAATTACTATAGTTGTTCTTTCATTTTTATCAGAAGATTTTGGGTGCCAAGCTACTAAATATTTACCATGATGATGTTTTGAGTATGAAACTTCTCCTGATACAGGATATCTATTTACATGAACATCGAGTGGAGATAGAAAAATAGAGACCTGTAATCTTTTATCTTTAAAAAACTCATTTTCAAAAACTTCCTCAATGTTGACAATTTTACCATCTGCTGGACTAATGATATGATCAGTCTTTTTATTTATGTTTCTTTTTGGGTTTCTGAAAAACCATAATATTAATAGTAAAACAATTAGTGCACTAGTTTGAAGAAGACTCTTTATAGTTGATGGTTCTTCAAAAAGAACTTCTAAAATAATAACATCCATAGATACAACTATGAAAAAAAGAATTATAATATTAAAGCCTTCCTTATGAAACATTATAAAATGGTTATTATTAGAACAATAAAGGAATTACCAATTGCACTATCTAATCTATCAAATAAGCCTCCGTGTCCAGGTATTATATTTCCGCTATCTTTTACACCAGCTTTTCTCTTAATTTTGGATTGAACAATATCTCCAAAAAGTCCAAAAATTGGTATAATGAATCCAAGCACTATAGTTTTCCAGAAAGGGAATATTTCTTGTATAAAATTAAATGAAACATAACTGAATAAAACTGAACAAAATAATCCACCAATAAAACCCTCCCACGTTTTATTTGGTGAAGCTTCAATTTTTAAATTATTTCTACCAAATAATGATCCAAAAAAATAAGACATAGTATCACTTATCCATATTAAAATAAAAATAAACAAGATTAGATATGGGTTGTATATAGCATTACCACTAAATGGAATATAAATCAGAGCTATCATTGATACTGAAACATATAACGGGGGGATAAAAGGATGATTATACTTATATCCCTTAGATTTAATTTTTTGATACAGTGAATTAGCTTCATATGTTGATATTAATGTAAAAATTAAAAAAACAGTTATGAATGTCTCCATACTAATAACTATTGATGCAAAAATTATTACTATGTAGAGAATTCCACTAATTAATCTTGGAAGAAAATTAATCATCACTCAAAATAAGATAGATATCTTTGGCACTATTACCGTAAGTTAAAAAGTTATCTTCATTCAGCTTATTTTTTACTACAATAGTTGTAATATTTGAAGGAAACTTTGTTTTGTATTTATATTTAAGCTTAGTCATGCCTTCACTTAGGTCAGATACAAATTGATCCATTCGAGCCAAAATTATTACTACTGGAGGAAGATTTTCAATTTTGTTATTCTTTATCTGTTTGTTACAAATTAATATTCTTCCTGAATTTGAAAGTAAATATTCACAATCAGTGACAAGTGCTTTGACTTTTTCGTTATCAATATTTCTAATCAATCTTATATCAAGATTTTTAGAGATATCTGTATCAAGTGAACAAACATTGTCTATCTCCCAATTATTTTCTCCAATAATTTTTTCAAAGACATCTTTTGTAGAATTTTCATGATCTAGATAGATGAATCTACCACCTGATTCTGTAAAATTTTTGGCAAAAATTAAATCCAGAGATGATTCATCAGAAATAGAGGTATCATCAGGCTCCTGGTTATCTTTCTTCTTATTTTTAAAAAAGTTCCAAAAGCTCAAAATAATTATTTTTTATTTTCATCTTGTTCATCTTTTTTAAATGGTCTTTCACCAAGAATTTTAACAAGATCTTCTTTAAAGATTACTTCTTTCTCTAACAGTCTTTTAGCAAGTTCTGATAGTTTGCTTTTGTTTTTCTTAAGAATATCACAGGCTCTTTTATATTGTTTTTCAATAATAAGTGATATTTCTTCGTCTATTTTTTTTGCAGTTTCTTCAGAGTAAGGCTTAGTGAAATTATAATCAGTCTGCCCACTTGAGTCATAGTATGTAATGTTACCGATTTTATCATTTAAACCATAAACAGAGACTATTGCTCTTGCCTGTTTAGTAACTTTTTCTAAATCGCTTAAAGCTCCAGTGGAGATTTTATTAAACATTATCTTTTCTGCTGCTCTTCCACCTAGAGTAGCACACATTTCGTCTAGCATTTGTTCTGTTCTTACAATCATTCTCTCCTCTGGTAAATACCAGGCAGCCCCAAGAGACTGACCTCTTGGAACAATTGTTACTTTAACAAGAGGAGCTGCGTGTTCAAGAAGCCAACTTACAATTGCATGACCTGCTTCATGAAAAGCTATTGTATTCTTCTCTTCTTTAGTGATTATTTTATTCTTTTTCTCTAAACCACCTACAATTCTATCTACTGCATCAAGAAAATCTTGTTTACCAACAGATTTCTTATTGTTTCTTGCAGCTATTAATGCTGCTTCATTACAAACGTTTGCAATATCAGCACCAGAGAAACCAGGTGTTTGTTTTGCTAAGAAGTCAATGTCTAAAGTCCTACTCTTTTTTAATGGCTTTAAATGAACCTGAAAGATTTCTCTTCTTTCATTCAAGTCAGGTAGGTCTACAAATATCTGTCTATCAAATCTACCAGCCCTCATTAATGCTTTGTCAAGGACATCAGCTCTGTTTGTTGCAGCAATAACTATAACATTAGTATCTGTACCAAAACCATCCATTTCTGTTAAAAGTTGATTAAATGTATTTTCTCTTTCATCATTAGATCCAGTAATATTACTTCTACCCCTAGCTCTTCCTATGGCATCTATCTCATCAATAAAAATTATTGATGGAGATTTATCCTTTGCTTGCTTAAACAAATCTCTAACTCTTGAAGCACCTACTCCAACAAACATTTCAACAAAATCAGAACCAGAAAGAGAAAAGAAAGGAACTTTAGCTTCACCTGCTACAGCTTTTGCAAGAAGAGTTTTTCCAGTTCCTGGTGCACCTACTAAAAGAGCACCTTTTGGAATTTTACCACCTAAAACAGTATATTTTTTTGGATTCTTTAAAAAATCAACTATTTCTTGAACTTCTTCTTTTGCACCCTCAAGACCAGCTACATCCTTAAATGTAACTTTTACTAAAGTATTCTGATCAAATAATTTTGCTTTTGATTTACCAATATTAAAAATTTGCCCACCTGCACCTCCAGCACCACCAGACATTCTTCTCATTAAGAAAATCCATACTCCAATTATTATAATAATTGGCAGAAATCCTAAAAGAACATCAAGCCATCTATTCTCCATAGTCATAAATTCGATTGAAAAGTCTAAATCTTGAGTTTGTTTAATTTGCTGAAGATTGGTTTCAAATAATTCTGGAGTACCAATTTCAAATTGATAGTGAGGCCCAGCTAGATTATCTTGTCCTAAAAAGTTTTTTGATCTAGCTCTTTTATGTATGTCTTTTTCAAGAGCATTTTCATTTAATGTTACTCGGGCATATCTCTGGTTAATTATTGTGACTCTCTCCACATCTCCATTCCTTAAATAATTTTCAAAAGATGAGATATCAGTTGGTTGAGTATTTTGAATACCATTATCTCCACCAAGTAGTCCAATACTGATTATAAAAAAGACAATTGATGCATAGAACCAGTATATATTAATTTTTGATTTATTATTTTTTTTCTTGTTTGCCATTTTCAAGCATTTAATTCAACGTTTGTAATTTTTGCATCACCCCAGAGGTTCTCAATATCATAATATTCTCTAATTTCTCTTTGAAAAACATGAACTACTACATTAACATAATCAATTAAAACCCATTCCTGATTTTCATTTCCTTCAATACTAAATGGTTTTTCCTTTAATTCTTTACTCACATGTTTTCTAATTGAGCTAACAATTGCTGTAACATGAGTATTTGATGTGCCCGTACAAACTATAAAATATCCACAAACAGTGTTAGTAATATTTGTTAGGTCCATTATATTTACATCTACACCCTTAACATCTTCAATACCGAATATAATTTTACTAATTAATTCAGATTCTGCTGACTTGGGTTTAACCATTAATCTTTTCTTTTTTCAAATTTATTACTTTTAATAATATGACTGCATATAACATCATCAAAGTTAATGCCACTAAGTCAACAAATGACAAAGTGAAGATGTTAATTAAATCAAAAAAAATTAATAATAAAGATGTTATATCTGCAAAATATCAGTACAAGGGTAAAGGACAATTAGCTAGAAGGTGGTTCTCTAGTTATGGAAATAACCTTTTATGCTCGTTATATCTTGAATTTACTAAAGATTTTATCTCACCTATATATGCATTAAATTTTGCAACATCACTTTCAGTTCTTAAAACTGTAAATTTTTTTAGTAAAGAAAAGTGCTTTATTAAGTGGCCAAACGACATTTTGTCAGAAAACAGGAAGATATCAGGAATATTAATTGAAAATAATTTTAAAAGTAGTGACTTATCTTATTCAATAATAGGTACTGGGATAAATGTAAATCAAACAAGATTCAATAATCTTAAGCATGCAACATCTTTAAAAAAAATAAGTGGTAAAAATATTGATTTAGATGAAGTTTTAGATCAATTACTAAAAAATTATGCAACTTATTTTAAAAGAATTCATGATATTAAATATTTATCTAAAGAATTCAATCAAAATTTATATGGAAAGAATAAATGCAGATTTCTAATAAAAGAAAAAATATTTAATGGAAAAGTTGAAAGAGTCTTACATAATGGAAATTTAGTTGCCCAAATAGAAAATATTGGATCAAAAGAGTTTAAATCTTCAGAGATAAAAATAATTTATTAAACCCAGTTTTCAGGATCATTTCTCCAGTCCATAAGTCTGGCTGCCTCATCTTTAGATATAGATCCTTCAGATAAAATCATTTCAACTAAAGTATTAAAATCTGCTAATGAGTTAATTGGAATGTTTTCATTTTGAAACCTTTGATTAGCAAAATCAAAGTTATATGAGAATATAGAAAGCATTCCACTGACATTAAAACTTTCATCTCTTAAAGCATTTATAGCATTAAGACTACTTTTTCCTGTACTTATCAAATCTTCAATCACAATAATTTCAGATCCTTTATCAATAAATCCCTCAATCTGATTTTTTAATCCATGATTTTTAGGCTCTGGTCTGACATAAGAATATGGAAGATTTAACCTTTCTGCAATCAATGCTCCAATTGCTATAGCACCAGTAGCAACTCCAGTAATTGATATATTCTCTCCATATTTATTTTTAATAATTTCAGACATTTTTTCTGCAATAAATTTTCTAATCTCAGGATATGAGAGCAGCAATCTATTGTCACAGTAAATTGGAGATTTTATACCGCTTGTCCATGTGAATGGATTTTTTGGTATTTAATTTAATTGCATTAATTTGTGTGAGATAATTTATAGTTTGCTCAGCAACTTTTTTATCTAGAACCATTGTTACAAATGTATAAAGTTTTTTTCAACCAAAAGCCCCTTGTTTTAACTGATAAAATACTTGAGACATCTGATTCATCTCCATTAATTTTTATAAAATATACTACTGCATCATTAATTATTAAAGCATTAAAGTCTAAGAACAATGAAAAGGTTTATTTATATCATAAAAATATGGATAAGCTATGGGAAATATTTTTAAAAAAATTTCCTGTAATTCAGGCTGCTGGTGGATTAGTTGAAAGAACTGACGGAAAATTACTTTTCATATTTAGAAATGACAAATGGGATCTTCCAAAGGGTGGAGTTGAAAAAAAAGAACTAATAATTGAAGCTGCTAAAAGGGAAGTAACAGAAGAGACAGGTGTTGCAGATATTATTATTAATAATCAGTTATCTGAGACTTATCATATTTTTAAAAAGGGTAAAAATTATAGATTAAAAAAAACATATTGGTTTAAAATGTCAACCTCTTATATGGGGCCCTTAATTCCTCAAGTTGAGGAGGGTATAATGAAGACAGAATGGATATCATATGATGATATTAATAATCTTTTAAAAAATGCATTTGAAAATATAAGGTTAATAGTACTAGAAGTTCTAAATAGTAATTCCTTTAGGAATAAATAATTGGTAGTCACCCTTATTCCTTATAAGCTCTCTTACAATACTACTGCTTATGTATGAGTTTTCTACTGAAGTTAAAAAGAACACAGTCTCAATATCTGAAATCTTTCTATTTGTAAGTGCAATGCTTTTTTCAAACTCAAAGTCAGAAGGGTTTCTTAGACCCCTTATTAGAAAGTTTGAATTATTTTTTTTACAAAAATCAACTGTTAATCCAGAATAAGTTTTTACAGTTACGTTATTATTTTTTTTAAAAACAGTTTTGACATATTCGGCTCTTTGATCAGATGAAAACATGTATTTTTTATCAGTGTTTTCTCCTATTCCAATGATTATTTCATCAAAAACTTTTAAACCCTTATTTATAATATCAAGGTGTCCAATTGTAATTGGGTCAAAGGATCCAGGAAAAACAGCTCTTTTCATAAGATAAATTTAATTATTATTTAAAGAATAGATCTTACAAGATCATTTATTACATCTTTAACATTTAGTTTTTGAGCCTCAATTTGTTGGGGAACAATACTCTGCTCAGTAAATCCAGGAATAGTATTAGTTTCTAAAATATATGGTATATCATCAACTATTATAAATTCTGATCTTGTAATTCCATTTAAGTTTATATTATCATAGATATTATTCAAATATTCATGAATCAATTTTTTTGATTTTTCAGAAACATTTCCTGGGGTAATCTCTTGAGATTCACCTAAATACTTTGCACTGTAGTCAAAAAGTTCATTATCACTAATTATTTCTGTAATAGGAAGTATTATTCTGTCATTTTTATTTTGAATGACTCCCACTGATACCTCTTGGCCATCAAGGAAACTCTCAATCAATACTTCATCGTCTTCTTTAAAAGCAATTTGAACCTTTTCATTTAGTTCATTTGATTTGTAAACTTTTGACACACCAATACTGCTTCCACCATTATTTGGTTTAACAATACATGGAAATGTGATTGAACTTGACAGTGAAGATAGATTATTGATACCATTTCTTGTAATTAATACTTGTTTTGATGAAGGAATGCCAAGAGAATTAACAAATTCTATATATTTTTTTTTATTGGATGTGAGCTTAGATACATAAACATCACATGCGGTCTGAGGAATTTTATTTCTCTCTAGGATCTCGGCAAGATCTCCATTTTCCCCGGGATCACCATGTATTATATTAAATACAGCATCGGGTTTTAATACAGTTCCATTGACAATAAATGAAAAATTTTCATAGTCTAAGTCATAAACTTTCTCGTTATACCTAACAAAGTTTTTATCATTTGAAATACAAACTTCGAATACATTCCAATCCGAGTTGTCTTTTAAATTTTCATAGATAAATTTTCCACTTTTAACTGATACCTCATATTCAGAGGAATAGCCACCAAAAACAACAGCAATATTTACCATAATATTTTCAAATGTAAGTCAATATAATAAAAGACAATTATGTCTTAGTATATTTACACAAATTATAGAAATGAAAATTTGGGATCAGTTTAAAAGTAAATCACTTACTAAGCAAATATTTCTTATGGTATCTGTTGTTTTTATTGTGTTCTTTCTTGTCTATAATTCATTAATGATCTATACAAAACACAATAGATATATAGAGTTTCCTAATTTATCAGGTTTAAATCTTGATGATGCTATTGATGTACTTAAAAGAATAGGCTTAAATATGAAGTTCTTGATTCATCAAAATTTTTTGTAGAGATTCCAAATTATTCAATTATTTCTCAAATACCCTTAGAGAAAGAACTTGTAAAAAAAAATAGAAAAATTTATCTAAATGTAAATCCAAGAAATTTTCAAAAGTCTCTCTACCTAATGTAATTCAAATTACTAAAAGAAAATGCAGAATCTATCCTAACTGCTCTTGGTTTCCAAGGTCTTGGAGTATAATTATGTTGATGATATTGGAAAAGATATGGTGTTAGATGTTTTATATGAGGGTGAAAAAATTCTCCCTGGACAAAAAATTCCAATGAACTCAGGCTTAAGTCTAATTTTGGGTAATGGAAAAAGATAATTCTAAAGAAATTTTTGAACAAGATCTTCATGAGCATTTTGCTTTTGATATAGATGTTGGTCAGGAACCGCTTAGAATTGATAAATTTTTAATGAATAGGATTGAAAATGCAACTAGAAATAAAATTCAAAAAAGCAGCAAAAGAAGGATCAATTAGGGTTAATGGTATAATTGTAAAATCCAGTTATAAAGTAAAAAAAGGAGATAAAATAAGAATACTATTTACTCATCCTCCATATGAGAATCTTCTTACTCCAGAAAATATTGATTTAGACATAAAATATGAAGACGATTCAATAATAGTAATAAACAAAAAAAGTGGAATGGTGGTTCATCCAGGCCATGGTAATTATTCAGGCACATTAATAAATGGTCTCTTATATCATTTTGATAATCTTCCTAATAATTCATCAAATAGACCTGGATTGGTTCATAGAATTGACAAGGATACATCTGGTCTTTTAGTAATTGCTAAAACAGAAAAATCTATGACTATTCTTGCTAAGCAATTTTTTAAGAAATCAGTTGAAAGAGAATATTTAGCTTTAGTCTGGGGCGATGTAAAAAATGATGAGGGTGAGATTAATGCTCCAATTGGTAGAAATCCAAAAAATAGACTTCAAATGATTGTTTATGAAGATCTTGAGGGCGGAAAAGATGCAATTACTAATTATAAAGTTATTGAAAGGTTTGGTTATGTAACGCTTGTTAGCTGTAAATTGAAAACAGGAAGAACTCATCAAATTAGAGTTCATATGAAATACTTAGGGCATACACTTTTTAATGATGAAAGATATGGTGGAAATAAAATATTAAAGGGAACTGTTTATTCAAAATATAAACAATTCGTAGAAAATTGTTTTGATATGTTGCCAAGACAAGCTCTTCATGCTAAAACACTTGGCTTTATTCACCCTAAAACCAAAGAAAATATTCTATTTGAAAGTGATATTCCGGTAGATATGAATTCTGTTATTGAAAAATGGAGAGGTTATTCAAAACATAAAAATTTATAAATTTGAAATAAAAAGATGAAAATACTTATTTCCCCTGCAAAATCTCTTGATTTTGAAAACGAAGTGGAGACAAGTCATAGCTCCAACCCTTTATTTGGTAAAAAAGCCAAACAGATTAATGATATTATTAAAGATTTATCTGCTCCTGATCTTGGTAAACTTATGAGTATATCTCCTAAGTTAAGTGATTTGAACTGGAAAAGAAATCAAGAATTTCAGAATTCAGATTCATCTGAAAAGCAAGCTATCTATGCATTTAACGGTGATGTATATGATGGCATTGATATATCATCAATACCTGCTGATAAGCATGAAAAAATTCAAGAAAGTATTAGAATATTATCTGGTCTTTACGGTATTCTTAAACCTTTTGATATTATTAAACCTTACAGACTTGAGATGGGAACAAAGCTTTCAGTAAATGGTTCAAAAAATCTTTATGATTTTTGGAGTGAATCTGTAACTAATTCAATTACTGATGAAGTTTCTGATAACGAGCTTATTATAAACCTTGCGAGTAACGAATACTTTTCAGTCATAAATTCTAAATTGTTGAATAACAAAATTATTTCTCCTCAGTTTAAGGACTTTAAAAATGGTAAGCTTAAAATAATTTCTTTTTATGCAAAAAAAGCTAGAGGATTAATGACAAGATATTTAATCGAAAATGAAATTAAATCTGAAAATGATATTTTAGGATTTGACTACTCAGGTTATTCGTTTAGCTCTGAAGAATCTAAGGATTTATTAAACCCAGTCTTTGTTAGGTAATTTATAAAAAGATTAAATTTTGACCTCTTTATTTTATGAATGATTTATTTGTAAATTAGATAGAGATATGTTCAAAAAAATTCTTTTTTTAATTTTCATCTTTCAATTTGGTTTTTCCCAAGAACGACAGTTAATTAAAGGAAAAGTCATTTATAGAAATATAGATGTTCCTGCAGCAAACGTTGTTAATAATACTTCTCAAAATACAACTATTACTAATGATAATGGTGAATTTGAAATTTTAGCAAGAGTTGATGATGAAATTATTTTTTCTTCTGTTCAATACATAATTAGAACTGTTAGAGTAAGCGAAGAGATAATGAAAAATAAAAGATTGATAGTTCAAATTAACCAAAGAGTTAGAGAGTTAGATGAGGTTGTTATTACGCCTGATGATACCGAAAAGTTCTTAGATCTCAAGGAAGAACAATTTAAAGGTTTTGACTATATAGCTGATAAGTCAACAAGAATCCAAAACGTTCTAACTGATGACAGGCAGGTAGTTAATGGATTAAATTTTGTAAATATATTTAAACTATTATCGACTTTAGTTGATTCTAAATCTGAAGAAGAAAAACTTAACATATCTCCTAGTGAGGTCCTCCCATATATTTTAGATGATAACTTTTTTTCAGATATTCTTGACCTTGAACCCTTTGAAACTTCTGATTTCCTTTATAAACTGGACTCAGATCAAAAAATTAAAAACCTTATTTTAGAAAAAAATCAATTTTTAGTAATAGATTATTTATTAAAAGAAGTAGAGATATATAAAGCTCTGCAAGTAGAATGAGAATTACCCTATTTCTTTTACTTTTTTTTCCAATAATCTGTTTATCACAAAGTAATGGAATATTTAAAAAAAATTTTGAGAGCTTTAATAATTGATTAGTTTTATGTTATGATTCTTTTTATTAGTGGAGCAGAACTTGTTTTTGTTTTTTTTATTGTATTACTTGTTTTTGGTGCTGATAAAATTCCATCAATTGCAAAAGGGCTTGCAAAAGGTATGACTCAAATTAGGCAGGCAACTAACGAGATAAAAACTGAGATTTCAAAAAATACTGAAGTAAAGAATCCAACTAAGTCAATCACTAAGGACTTAAATGATAGTGTAAGTGATATAAAAAAAGATTTTGATGATCTAAAAGACTCAATTAAAAGAGATCTAAACTAATCTTGAAATTGAAATCCCATCTCTAATTGGTAAAATAATACTTGTAAACCTTTTATCTTCGTTAATTATTTTATTGAACTTAACAAGAGTAGAAGTTTCTTCATCCTTTTGCTTGGAATCTAAAACCTTACCAGACCAAAGAACGTTATCTGAAATTATAATACCATTTTTGTTAAGTTTATTTGACACATAATTGAAATAGTTGATATAGTTTTCTTTATCGGCATCAATGAAAATAATATCATATTTTTCATTTAAGCTTTTTACTATATCAAGAGCATTTCCAGTATGTTGAACAATGTTATTTCTAAATCCACTCTTCTTAAAATACTTATTCTGTATTTTAATCAACTCCTCATTTTTATCTATTGTATCAATTCTTCCATTTTTTGATAACCCTTCAGCAAGGCAAATAGTGCTGTACCCAGTATATGTTCCAATCTCCAAAATTTTGTCAGGAGATTTTATTTTAGATATAAAACTTAAAAATCTTCCTTGAATATGTCCACTTAACATTCTAGGCTGCAAAATCTTTTGATGAGTCTCTTTGCTTAGTTGAGATAAAATTTCTGGTTCTTTCTCAGAATTTTTATTTAAATAATCTGCTAATTTATCAGATATAAAATCCATTTATTTTTTTGGTCTTTGGTAATCAAATCTATCAAGAAGAGTTGGTAATGCATACCCATCACAGCCATTAATTGTAACTACATTTCCTTTGTCAAGTCTTAAAAATCCTGTGTCACTAACTAAATCTTCATTAAAATATAATTTTTCAATACTTGCTACAACTAAAATAGTTCCGTTTTCTTCAATATTATATTCATTAAGATATTTACAAACTAGTTGAACAGGTGATCCTTTAACAAATGGAGCTTTGCACCCTTCCTTGTATTCTTGTTCAAGTTGAGTCATATCAAACTCAGAAATTTCTTCAGGATATTTGGCACTTGTATGGTGAGCCTCACTTATAATATCACTCACAATGTGATTTACAGTAAAAAACCCTGTCTCTTTTATATTCTTGTAGGTATTTCTTGGTACAGTTGTAGGCCTAAGGATATAGCCCAACATTGCAGGATTACTACCTAGGTGAGTTATTGAGCTAAATACTGCTACGTTTTCAACTCCATCTTTTGAAATTGATCCAATTAAATTAGCTGATTTGTAGCCTGTACATGAATTAATTAAATTAATTCTGTAGAATTTTTGCAAGTTGTCAAAGTCTTCTTTAGATAAATTTTTCATTTTCTAAAAGTATAAAGAAATCTTTTAAATTTGCAAAGGATGGGTGATTAGCTCAGTTGGTTTAGAGCACTACCTTGACAGGGTAGGGGTCACTGGTTCGAATCCAGTATTACCCACAAATTTATTAAATATGAAAGTAATCTTAAATAATTCAGATACAATTGGAATTTTTACAAGTTTGATTTGTTCTATTCATTGTTTTGCAACACCAATTTTATTTGTTGCACAATCTAGTTTTGTTTCTGCTGAAATTCAGCCAATATGGTGGGAATCACTGAATTATTTATTCATCTTTTTGTCGTTTATAGCTGTATACTATTCAGTGAAAAATACTTCAAAGAATTTTATGAAACTAATATTATGGACCTGTTGGCTATTTTTTGTAATAATAATTCTAAATGAAATGATTGGAATAATTGAAATTTCAGAATTATTTTCATACATATCTGCATTTTCTCTTGCTTATGCTCACGTTTACAATTTAAAATATTGTCAATGTAAAGATGGAGAGTGTTGTAATGATTAATTTTTATAAAGAGTGAACAATTTTTTTACTTTTGATATATGAAGAAGAGATTATTTAGGATTCCGCTATTAACAATTGGCTTCATATTCATAATAATGGGATTAAGGTGGATCTTTGTTGATGAGCCATGGATGCTTGATAAGGTTGCCAATGAAGAAAGACTTAATATGACATTTGAAAAATTATTTTCTAACGAAATTAATGATACTCTTCCAGGGTATTTACAACAGATCTATCGTTTTTTTGGTCTATGGGTTTCAATGATAGGATTATTTATAGTTTCATTTCTTAGAGAAAAGTTTGTTGAGGATTCAGATATAAGAAAATCTCTATTAATATGTACTGGTCTTACAGTTTATTTAGCTTTAATCCTTGCATATATTTGGATTCCAAGTTCACCTTTCATTTATCTTGGTTTGGGGAGTGTAATACTTCACGGAATTTCTATTATGGGAAATAGAAAGATTTCGTAAATATTAAAATGGTAGGTTTTTAAGATCTACATTACCTCCTGTAATTATAATACCGATTTTTTTCCCTAAGAACTGTTCTTTGTTTTTTATAACTCCAGCAAGGGGAAGAGAACAAGAAGGTTCACATATTATCTTTAGGTGTTGCCAAATTAATTTCATTGATTCAATGATTTCATCTTCTGTAATTCGTATAATTGACTTTACTTCCTCCAGTATTATAGGAAAATTATTATCTCCAAGTTGAGTTTTTAATCCATCTGCAATAGTATTAGTAGACGTATTTGATTCAATTTTACCACTAATTAAAGATCTATAAGCATCATCAACTTCAAAAGGTTCTGTTCCAATAACCGAGCAATCATCTCCAAAATATTTTACTGCTAAGGCAGTTCCTGCAACTAATCCTCCCCCTCCAATTGGCACAAGTATATGATCAAAAGAACCACATTCTTCAATAAGCTCTTTACATGAAGTGCCCTGTCCAATTATCACATCCATATTGTTTGATGGATGAATAAAAGTTGCACCTTTTGAATCTACAATTTCATCAGCAGCAGTTTCCCTTGCAACTAGATTTGGTTCGCACTCTATTAACTCCCCTCCATAACTTTTAACTGCTAATTTTTTTATTTCAGGAGCATTAGATGGCATTACTATATAAGCCTTAATTCCAATTTTTTTTGCTGCGAGTGATATAGCCTGTGCATGGTTACCGGATGAGTGCGTAACAACACCATTATTCTTTTGTTCATCAGAAAGTTTTAGAATTGCATTTGCTGCCCCTCTCATTTTAAATGCTCCCATTTTTTGAAAATTTTCGCACTTAAAGTATATATCAGATCCGGTTAAATTGTTTATCAGTTTTGAGGTTAATACTGGTGTATTATGAATAAATGGTTTAATCCTATCATGACAATCAATTAAATCATTTTTTGTCATTTTATTTCCATTTTATGTTACACCCTATACTAGGTTTCTGAAGTTTTGTGTTCTCATTTCCAGATAAAAGACATTCAATTGCATTTTCTATGTCAGCTCCATCAGATAAAGTATCATTACCTGGTCTTGAATCGTCTAATTGACCTCTATACACTAACTTTAAATTTGAGTCATAAACATAGAAATCAGGGGTACATGCAGCATCATATGCTTTGGCAACATCTTGAGACTCATCATATAGATATGGAAAAATAAAATCATTCTCAATAGCATTTATCTTCATTTTTTCAGGACTATCATCAGGATAATTTGAAACATCATTACTAGAGATTGCTATAAACTTAATATCCTCTCCATGATGCTTTTTAGATATTTTTGTTATAGTTGGATTGACATGTTTAACATATGGACAATGGTTGCAAATAAACATTATAACTGTGCCTATTTTTCCTTTATACTCTTTTAATGAAATGTTAGTTTCAGAATTAACGTCTGGAAGATTAAAATCAGGAGCCTCGGATCCTAGTGAAATCATGTTTGATGGAGTTCTAGCCATATAAAATGTATTATTTATTAAAAGTAAAAAAAACCATCAAATATTAATAACTTTGTTATTAACCTAACCAATTAATGAGGAAACTAAATAAAAAGGAAAGATTTCAAGAAAATGTTCTTTCCAAATTCCATGTATATAACAGTATTTTTGCTACGCTTCCCTATGAAAGTATATCTGAAACTGGAAATCTGCTTCCTATATTTAGTGAATTTTGTAGATCAGGATATTCAAAAAAACTAGATCCTAGGACTATAGTTGAAGACTTTTTTCTAAAATATTGTGATGGTTATTCTGAAGATGAAAAAATATCCTTAATGTTTAGGTTTATTCAGTATGTAGAAAGACAAGTTGTTCTTTTTGATGCAATTGAAGATGCTTCATTTACAAAAATTAATAATATGGATGGAGTTGGGACTTTGAGAAACCTCAAGGAACAGGTTGAATCCTCAAACAAGAAAGATGAATTAAAAAAATATTTAAAATCTTTTAAAATAAAACCTGTTTTAACTGCACATCCAACTCAGTTTTACCCAGGTTCTGTTCTAGGTATAATTACAGATCTTGCAAACTCTATAGAAAAAAATGATTTAAGTGAGATTAAGGATTTACTATCTCAACTAGGTAAAACACCATTTTTTAAAGAAAAAAAACCATCGCCATATGATGAAGCTGTTAGTCTTTCATGGTATCTAGAAAATGTATTTTACTATTCTGCTAGTAATATTTTTAAATATATTAAATCAAACATTTTTGATAACAAATATGATCATTACGATCTAATATCAATTGGTTTTTGGCCTGGTGGTGATAGAGATGGTAATCCATACGTTACCTCAGCTATAACACTAAAAACTGCCCAAAAATTAAGAAGTGATATAATTAAAAATTACTACAGGGATATCAGAGTTTTAAGAAGAAAATTGACTTTTAAAAAAATTGAAGATGTAATATTACGAATAGAAGATGCTCTTTGGATTAGTATTTTTCAGACTACTAAAGAACCCAAAATTAAGTTAGAAGACCTTAAGAATAAATTAAACTTTATTAGAGAAACCCTTGTAAGTGAGCATAAGTCATTATTTATCGATGACCTTGATGATTTAATTGATAAGGTAAATATTTTTGGTTATCATTTTGCAACTCTTGATATCAGACAAGATTCAAGAATACACTCAGGTGTGTTTGGAGAGATTCTTGAAAAATTTTACAAAAAAGATATAGCATTAACCTATGATACTTTAAGTGATGCTAAAAAAGAAATTCAGCTTTCATCTATGTCTAAGATTATAGAATCTAAAAAAATGAAGGAATCTTCTGCAAAATCAACAATAGAATCAATAGAACTAATTGGTCAAATTCAAAAATCAAATGGAGAGAAGGGATGTCATAGATACATAATAAGTAATAATAAATCAGCTATAAACATTTTTGAAATGTATACAATGATTAGGCTAGTTTTAGGTAATGAGTCAAAAGTTGATGTTGTTCCCTTATTTGAATCTGTCTCAGACCTTGAGAATTCTTCTGAAGTAATGGACAAGGTATATTCAAATAAATTATATAGAGATCATTTGAAGAATCGAGGTGATGTTCAAACAATAATGTTAGGTTTCTCAGATGGAACAAAAGATGGTGGATATTTAACAGCAAATTGGAGTATTTTAAAGGCCAAAGAATCATTAACTAGGGTTTCTAGAAAATTTGGGATAAAAGTCTTATTCTTTGATGGAAGAGGAGGGCCGCCTGCCAGAGGAGGAGGAAACACTCATCAATTTTACAGCTCATTGGGAGATTTTATAGAATCTGACCAAATACAACTTACTGTTCAAGGTCAGACTATTAGCTCAAATTTTGGTACAATTGAATCATCTCAATATAACATGGAGCAATTAATTAGCTCAGGTATTAAAAATAGAATATTATCAAACAAGGAAATTTTTAATAAAAAAAACAGAAGAACAATTGAAAAGCTCTCCTCAATTAGTTATAATCATTACAATGATTTTAAAAAACATCCTAAGTTTATTCCTTACCTAGAAAAAATGAGTACTATTAAGTATTATTCAAAAACTAATATTGGTAGTAGACCATCAAAAAGAGTTAGTAAAGATGATAAGTTTGATTTTGATAAACTAAGAGCAATTCCTTTTGTTGGAGGATGGAACCAATTAAAGCAAAATGTTCCAGGTTTTTATGGCCTAGGTTCATCTATTAACTATTTCTATAAAAGAGATAAAATTAAAGATGTTAAAGATCTATATAATGAAGTTCCTTTTTTTAGAGCTCTTGTTTCAAACAGTATGATGAGCCTAACGAAATCATTCTTTGAGTTAACTTCATACATGAGTAAAGATGATGAATTTGGTGAATTTTGGAAAATAATTCACGAAGAATATTTGCTTACAAAAAAGATGCTTTTGAAGATTTCTAATTATAAAGAATTAATGCAAAATGAACCTGCAAATAAACTATCGATTGAAACTAGAGAGGCAATAGTAATGCCTCTTATCACTATTCAACAGTATGCATTACAAATTGTAAACGAAATTGATTCAAAAAAAATGGATAATTCAAAAAAACCAACATTTGAAAAAATGATTACAAGATCTCTATATGGAAATATTAATGCTAGTAGAAACTCTGCTTAACTTTTTCTATATTTAACTAATAACTATAAACAAAATTAAAAATGAAAAAATATATATTATTATTTGCAATTCTATTAGCATCATGTGATGCTCCAATTGAAGAACCAACAGGTTCTGGTTATTGGGCTGGGGGAGATGAAAAAAACATTTATTGCTGCATCAGATGAAATTATACTGAATTATAAAAATTTATAGATGCTCATAACAATAAAGATATTGAAAAGTATTAAATCTTCTATCAAACTGATCTTGTCAGATATACCATTCCTGATGGAACTGTTGTAGAAGGTCCTGAAGCTCATTTAGAAGGTCTAAATCATGGTTTGAATCTAGTTCCTAACTTTAATATTTTGGGTTATGCCTTATGTTGGAGTTAATAATGGACAGACCTGGATAATTGCTGGGCATTGGGACACTCAAACTAGTAAGATGGTGAACAATCAACAGGTTCAATGATTGATGCTCAATTTACTGATGGTAAAATTTAAATGATTATAATTTTACGAAAAACAATCTCAAAATCAGAATAATAAATTTGGATTTATTCTTATTAATATTAGGCTTTCTGTTTTGTCTAATTGGCATAATTGGAAGCTTTTTACCAATAATACCTGGCCCGGTTACTGCTTGGCTAGGTATTTTGCTTTTAAACTTAACTTCTGTAGTTGAATTTAACTTAAACTTCATATTAATAACATTAACTGTAGCTGTTTCTGTTGGAATTCTCGATTATTTAATACCAATATTGGGAGTAAAAAAATTAGGAGGTACAAGATCTGGACAAATTGGGACAACAGTTGGTCTTATTTTGGCTCTAGTAATACTTGGACCAATTGGTATCATCATTGGTCCCTTCTTAGGGGCTTTACTTGGAGAAATGACTAATAATAAATCTTTTAATGAATCATTAAAACCTGCTTTTGGTTCATTTATAGGAGTTATAGCTGGAAGTGTAATTAAATTTTTAATCAGCCTTAGTTTCTTGTTTTTCTATTTTGATATTTTTTGGGGATACAGAGAAAGTTTTTTTTAAATTTCCTAAATTGAAACAACCAATTAATACATTTGGAAAAATTTGAAAGAAAATATTTTGCCTCATGGACTGATCTTGATCCTAACTGGCATGTTGCTAATCATGCATACATAAAATATGCAGCAGATACTCGGGTATCTTTCTTCTCTGAGTTAAAACTAGATAGGGATAAATTTAATAATCTTAATATAGGTCCTGTCTTATTTTATGAACACATGCATTATTATAAAGAAATAATGATGGGTGTTGAGTTTTCAATTAATGTAGAGATTGATGGTTATAGTGATGATGGTCGATTTTTCTCTCTTTTTCAAAATTTTTATGATATGAATGGAAACCATTTAGCTCATCTAGATTTAGCTTTTGGAATCATGGATACAAAACTTAGGAAACTCATCTCAATGCCAAATGAATCATTTGAAATTTTTAAAGAAGGTCCAAAATCTAAGACATTTAGTATAATTACAAAAGAGGACTTGAGAAAACATGGAAAGTTTCCAGAAAATAAATAATAAGCAGTAATTATGCAGTGAGATATTTATTTAATTATTGTTTAATTTCAAATAAATAAAAAAATGAAAGAAAAATATTGGAAAAAAAACATATTATACCTCAGAATACTTCTAACAATTTGGTTTATTTGTTCTTTTGGTTTTGGTATACTACTTGCTGAAAACTTAAATGAATTTTACCTAGGTGGATTTCCTTTAGGCTTTTGGTTTGCTCAACAAGGATCAATCTACATATTTGTTATTCTAATTTTCATATATGTTTATTTAATGAATAAGCTTGATAAAAAACATAATCTCGAGGAATAGTTATGGATGCACAATTTTGGACATACTTGTTAGTTGGAGTAACCTTTTCACTTTATATAGGTATAGCTATATGGTCAAGAGCTCAAAGTACTAAGGAGTTTTATATTGCTAGTGGTGGAATTCATCCAGTACTAAATGGAATGGCAACTGCAGCTGATTGGATGTCGGCTGCCTCATTTATTTCTATGGCAGGTATTATTTCATTTCTAGGTTATGGTGGATCACAATATTTAATGGGATGGACTGGAGGTTATGTCTTATTAGCACTTTGCCTTGCACCTTACTTAAGAAAATTTGGAAAATTTACAGTGCCAGATTTTATTGGAGAAAGATACTATTCGAAAAATGCTAGAACAATTGCATTAATATGTGCAATTTTTGTTTCATTTACCTATGTCGTTGGACAGATGAAGGGAGTTGGAGTTGCATTTTCAAGATTTCTTGAGATACCATATGATCTAGGGGTAATTATTGGTATTGGAATAGTATTCTTCTATGCTGTTCTTGGAGGTATGAAAGGTATAACATATACTCAAGTAGCTCAATATTGTGTTCTAATTTTTGCTTTTACAGTCCCAGCAATTTTTATATCACTTCAAGCAACAGGAAACCCAATTCCTCAAATTGGATTTGGTAGCAAGACCACTGATGGAGTTTATCTTTTAGAGAAGTTAAATCAATTATCCGTTGATTTAGGTTTTGAAAAGTATACTGATATTAATCAGACTACATTAATTAATGTATTTTTTATAACTGCTGCATTAATGTTTGGAACTGCTGGACTTCCGCATGTGATTGTAAGATTCTTCACCGTTCCTAAAGTACGAGATGCAAGAATATCAGCAGGATGGGCATTATTATTTATCTCTTTTTTATATACTACTGCTCCAGCTGTTGCTGCATTTGCAAAAGTTAATTTAATTAATACAGTATCAAATGCTCAATATTCAGAAGTACCTCAATGGTTCAAAAATTGGGAGAACACAGGTTTACTTCAATTCGATGATAAAAATTCAGATGGTGTAATCCAGTATGTAGCTGATGAACAAGTTAACGAGTTGACAATTGACAGAGATATCATGGTTCTAGCAAATCCTGAGATTGCAAACTTACCTCCATGGGTAATTGGACTTATTGTAGCTGGTGGTTTAGCTGCTGCTCTTTCAACTGCAGCAGGTTTGCTTCTTGTTATTTCAACTTCAATTTCCCATGATCTTCTTAAGAAGAATATAAATCCTAATATTTCTGAGAAAGGAGAATTGTGGGCAGCTAGAATTTCTATAGCAGTAGCGGTTGTTGCAGCTGGACTGGCTGGATTAAATCCACCTGGATTTGTCGCTGAAGTTGTTGCATTAGCTTTTGGTCTTGCTGCGTCCTCTTTTTTCCCTGCTATAATTCTTGGTATTTTTGACAAAAGAATGAACAAGGAAGGAGCATTATCTGGAATGATAGTAGGTGTAGTCTTTACAACTATATATATTTTTTATTTTAAACCACAACTTGGCGGTCCGGGGTTACCTCAAGATTATTTGTTTGGAATATCACCTGAGGGAATTGGTACTATTGGTATGATAATTAACTTTATTGTATCTTTAATAGTATCAAGATTAACAAAACCAACACCTGAAAATATCAAGGAATTAGTTGAAAGCATAAGATATCCTAAATAGAAATGCAAAGAATAAAAACCTTATCTGAATATTTCAAAAAATACGAATTAAGCGAAAAAGATCCTGAAAAATTTTGGTCTCAAATTGCTGATTCATTCTTATGGAAAAAAAAGTGGGACAATGTCCTTGAGTCGGATTTTGAAAATGCAGATTTTAAGTGGTTTAAAAATGCTCAATTAAATATTACTGAAAATATTTTTGAGAGAAACCTTTCTGAAAGAGGGGACAAGACTGCAATCATTTGGGAGCCAAATGATCCTAAAGAGTCACCGATTTATTTATCATACAAAGAACTTTACGAGCAAACATGTACTTTTTCTAATGCTCTTAGAAGTAAAGGAATCAAAAAAGGAGACAGAGTAATTATCTACATGCCAATGGTTCCAGAGGCAGCTATTGCCATGCTTGCTTGTGCAAGAGTGGGTGCAGTTCACTCAGTTGTTTTTGCAGGCTTTTCTGCTGCATCTTTAGCTGATCGAATAAATGACTGTGAAGCAAAAATGGTATTAACATCTGATGGAAACTTTAGAGGTAATAAGACAATTCCTGTTAAAGATGTAGTTGATGAAGCTCTTGAAAAATGTTCATCAATAGAAAGTGTTATTGTTTTAGAAAGGACAAAACAAAATATTAATATGGAGGACGGAAGAGACTTTTGGTGGCACGAATGTATTGAGGATGAGCCTAACACATGTGATTCTGAAGTTATGGATTCAGAGGACTTATTATTTATTTTATATACATCAGGTTCAACAGGTAAGCCAAAGGGTGTTGTTCATTCTTCAGCTGGATACATGATATACTCTTCGTATACATTCTTAAACGTATTCCAATATGATGAAGACGATATTTATTGGTGTACTGCTGATGTAGGATGGATTACAGGACATTCATATATTGTATATGGGCCTTTACTATGTGGTGCCACTACAGTAATGTTTGAAGGTGTTCCAACATATCCAAATGTTAGTCGTTTTTGGGATATAGTGGATAAGTATAAGGTAAACCAATTCTATACAGCACCAACTGCAATTCGAGCTCTTCAAGCTCATGGTCTTGAGCCACTTGAAAATAATTCACTAGATTCATTGAAAGTTATTGGATCTGTAGGAGAGCCAATAAATGAAGAAGCATGGCATTGGTATCATGATAATGTTGGTAAAGGAAAGTGTCCTTTAGTTGATACATGGTGGCAAACTGAAACGGGTGGTATAATGATCTCAGCACTTGCAGGAATAACTCCTAATAAACCTGCTCATGCTTCATTGCCATTACCAGGTGTAATACCTGTTATCGTTGACGCGGAGGGTAACGAATTAAATGGAAATAATGTTCAGGGTAATTTATGTATTAAATCTCCTTGGCCATCTATCATCAGGACTACATATGGAGATCACGAAAGATGCATTAATACATATTTTTCAAACTATAAAGGTATGTATTTTACAGGTGATGGAGTAAAAAGAGACCATGATGGATACTTAAGAATACTTGGTAGAGTTGATGATGTAATTAATGTATCTGGTCATAGAATGGGAACAGCCGAGGTTGAAAATGCAATTAATGAGCATGAAGATGTAATTGAATCAGCTGTTGTTGGATATCCTCATGATATTAAAGGTGAGGGCATATATGCATATGTTATAGTAAGCACAAAATTAAATGATGATAAAATTAAGGATGAGATAATAAATGTTGTAAGAAAAGTTATAGGACCAATTGCAAAACCAGATAAAATTCAAATTGTTAGCGGTTTACCCAAGACTAGATCAGGTAAGATAATGAGAAGAATTCTAAGAAAGGTTGCAAGTAATGATTTTAAAAACCTTGGAGATACATCTACACTTTTAAATCCTGATGTTGTTAAAGAAATTATAGATGGAGCTATTATTTAAATAATTTTTCTAAACTAACTCCCCTTGACCCTTTTACTAAAATATTCATATTTTTTAAACTTTTAAATGAGTCAGATTTTGCTAACTCATTGGTATTTGAAAATTTAAAAAAATATTCTCCGTCAGTATTACACTTTGAAAAATTATCACCTACTAAATAGATTTTGCTGTAATCTTTGTTTGTAACAAAATCAACTATTTTTTGATGTTCTTGATCTGAGTACTCTCCAAGTTCAAACATGTCTCCCAATATTAATACTCTGTTATTTATATTTATATTTTCAAAATTTGAAATAGCTGCTAACATGCTTGTAGGATTAGCGTTATATGCATCTAAATAAATCTTATTACTATCAAAAATTAAAATTTCAGACCTATTGGAGTCATTTAAAAATTTATTAAGTCCTTCTTGAATTTCTTTATTTGATAAGTCAAGGAACTTTCCAATTGTAATACTTGAGGCCAAATTTGAAAAGTTATATTCACCGAAGAGATTTGAATTAAATTCATATCCATCAATTTTAAGTTTCAAAGATGAATTATCTTTTTTGTAATCAAATATAAACTCTGAATCTTTGTTGCTTCCAAAAGTTACTGCAAGATCTCCTTTACAATTTTCTACTTGTAATTTATCATCATTATTTAGAATTATGTGACCATAGTTTTCTGTTAAATATTCATACATCTCAGTCTTACCTTTTATAACGCCTTCAAAACTTCCAAAACCCTCAAGATGAGCATACCCGTAATTAGTAATTAATCCTATATCTGGCATAGCGATTTCACATAATCTTTTTATTTCTCCAACATGGTTAGCACCCATTTCTATAATAGCAACATCAATATCATCTTTTATATTAAGAAGTGAAAGTGGAACTCCTATGTGATTATTCAAATTCCCTTTTGTCTTGATTACATTATACTTTTGAGAAAGGATTGAATAGATCAGGTTCTTAGTTGTAGTTTTACCATTACTACCAGTAATTCCAATAACTTTTGTATCAAATAGAGATCTATGATGATTACTTAAATCTTGAAGAGCTTTTAGACTGTTCTCTACATAAACAATATTATCATGAATATCTTTTTGCTCAAGGTCGTCAACAATTGAAAACTTTGCACCCTTTTCAATTGCTTCCATTGCAAAAACATTACCATCAAAATTATCTCCTTTTAATGAAAAATACATTTCATCTTTATTAATTTTCCTTGTATCAATAGACACACCTGAGCAGGAATTGAAAAGAGAATATAATTTTTGAGTGTCCAACCTAATTTTATTGCAATATACTAAAGAAATCAGTATTTTTGCTGCGTCTTTTGATTACAGACTTCAACTATATAATATGAAAAAAATTACTGGAAAGACTTATTTAGATTGGTATGAAAATATGCTTTTATGGAGAAAGTTTGAAGATAAACTTGCTGCTAAATATATACAACAAAAGATAAGAGGTTTTTTACATCTTTATAATGGCCAAGAGGCAGTTCTTGCTGGATGTCTTCATTCCATAGATCCTAAAAAGGACAGAATGATTAGTTCATATAGGAGTCATGTTCATGCAATTGGTTTAGGAGAGGATCCAAAATTTGTAATGGCAGAATTATTTGGTAAAGCAACTGGTACATCAGGAGGTTTGGGTGGCTCAATGCATATTTTTTCAAAAAAATATAATTTTTTTGGAGGTCATGGAATTGTTGGAGGTCAGATTCCGTTAGGCACTGGAATTGCTTTTGGTGATAAATATTTTAAAAGAGATAGTGTTACTTTATGTTTTCTAGGAGATGGTGCTATTAGACAAGGAGCATTTCATGAGTCAATTAATCTTGCTGCTTTATGGAAACTACCTGTTATATATATAGTTGAAAATAATGGTTACGCCATGGGAACATCAGTAGCAAGAACAACAAGTCAGGAAGATCTTTGGAAATTAGGTGAGCCCTACGAAATGCCTTCAATGCCAGTAGATGGTATGGACCCAGTTAAAGTTGCCGAGGTAATTGATAAATGTGTAAAACATGCCAGAGCTGGAAAAGGTCCTTCACTTCTCGATGTAAAAACTTACAGGTATAGAGGTCATTCGATGTCTGATGCTCAACAGTATAGAACTAAAGAAGAAGTCGAAGAGTATAGAAAGATTGACCCAATTACTCAGGTTGAAAAAATTATTCTATCAAAGAAATATGGAACTAAATCTGATATTGAGAAGATTGATAAAAAAGTAAAAAAAATAATTGCAGAGTGTGAAGAATTTTCAGAGTCATCTCCATTTCCAGATACTTCTGTTATGTATGATGTTGTTTACGAGCAAAATGATTATCCATTTATTAAACATAAATTAGATTAATATGGCTGAGGTTATAAATATGCCAAGACTAAGTGATACTATGGAAGAGGGTACTCTTGCAAAATGGTTCAAAAAAGTTGGTGACGATGTTAAAGAGGGAGAGATTTTAGCAGAAATTGAAACAGACAAGGCTACCATGGAATTTGAATCTTTTCATGATGGAGTTCTTCTTCATATAGGAATAGATGAAGGCTCTACAGCTCCTGTAGATAGTATAATTGCTGTAATAGGTTCAAAAGGAGAAGATATATCGTCATTAATCAAAGGCGATTCTACTCCACAAGTTAAGGAGGAGCCTAAAGTAGAAGTTAAGGAGGAGCCTAAAGTAGAAGTTAAGGAGGAGCCTAAAGTAGAAGTTAAGGAGGAGCCTAAAGTAGAAGTTAAGGAGGAGCCTAAGCCAATATCTCAAGATCAACCAAATTCTGAATCCAATGGCAGAATACTTATTTCACCATTAGCAAAAAAACTTGCATCTGAAAAGGGAATAGATATTTCATTAATTAAAGGAACGGGTGATAATGGAAGAATTATAAAGAGAGATATAGATTCATATAAACCATCAAATTACGGTCACTTTACTCAACCAAAGCCTCATGTTAAAGAGTCATCATATGAGATTCCTAACAATACTATGAGAAAAGCTATTGCAAAGAGATTGTCTGACTCAAAATTTTCTGCACCTCATTATTATCTAAACATTGAGATGGAAATGGATAATATGATATCATTTAGGCAACAATTTATAAATACTCAAAACATAAAAATCTCATTTAACGATATCATAGCTAAGGCTGTTGCACTTTCTCTTGCTAAGCATCCAAAAGTTAATTCTAGATGGTATGATGACAAAATCTTATTCAGTGAGCATGTTCATCTTGGTGTTGCTGTTGCTGTTGAGGATGGCCTAGTAGTCCCAGTTGTTAAGTTTGCAAACTCTAAAGATCTTCCAGAAATTAATTCAGAAATAAAAGATTTTGCAGAAAGAGCAAAAAACAAAAAATTAAATCCATCAGAAATTGAAGGAAGTACATTTACTATATCTAACCTAGGAATGTTTGGTATAGAAAGTTTTACATCAATAATTAATCAACCTAATTCTGCAATACTTTCCATTGGTGCAATAATTCAAAAACCAATAGTTAAAAATTCAGAGATAGTTGTTGGAAATACAATGAAGTTAACATTAGCATGTGATCATAGAACAGTTGATGGTGCTACTGGTTCACTGTTCCTAAAAACTTTAAAAGATTATATTGAAAATCCAGTCTCAATTCTAATTTAATGAAAACTATTCTTGTATCCGGAACAAGCTCTGGTATAGGTTATGAAATATGTATTCAAGCTCTTAAGCTTAAATATAAGGTTATATCTGTATCAAGAAATTCTAAGCCTTTTGAAAATATTAAGGGGATTGATTGTTATTCAGTGGATATAACAGATAATGATCAATTAAATAATTTAGTTGAAGACTTGAAAAATAAAAAAGTTAACATCGACTTTTTAATCAATAATGCAGGTCATCTCAAAAATGAAACTTTTGATAAAACTTCATATGAATCCTTTAAGGAAACATACGATGTAAATGTTTTTGGTTTAGCTCAAATTACAAGATTGCTTTTGCCAATAATTAATAAGTCAGGCCATGTAATTAATATAAGTAGTATTGGAGGTGTAAATGGTTCAAAAAAATTTCCTGGTCTATCTGTATACTCAAGTAGTAAGGCTGCAGTTATAGCGTTAACTGAAGTGTTAGCAGAGGAATTTCCAAATGGCCCTTCTTTTAATGTTCTTGCTCTAGGTGCTGTACAAACAAAGATGCTTAAAGAGGCTTTTCCTGAGTATGTTGCACAAACAAACCCAAATGAAATGGCAAGATATATATTAGATTTTGCTTTAAATGGTGGGAAATTATTTAATGGAAAACTTATATCTGTTTCAAACTCAACTCCCTAATTTTCCAACTTTTCTTAGTAACTCAGATGAATAGACAAAGTCGTTAACTAGTTTGTTATTGGTTTTTAGAATTTCTTTATTATTTCCTTCCCAGACTTTTTCTCCTTGAACTAAAAAAATAATTTTATCCCCAATCTCCATAACTGAATTCATATCATGAGTATTTATAACGGTTGTAATATTATACTCGATTGTTATCTCTTGAATTAACTTGTCAATTATTATAGCTGTCTTTGGATCAAGTCCAGAATTAGGCTCGTCACAAAAAAGATACTTTGGATTTAAAACAATAGCTCGTGCAATTGCAACCCTTTTTTTCATTCCACCAGATATTTCAGAAGGATATTTATTATTAGCATCTTTTAGGTCAACTCTATTAATTACTTCTTGAGCTCTCAATAACATTTCTTCATCAGTTTTATTTGAAAACATCTTCATTGGGAAAATAATATTCTCTAACACAGTCATTGAATCAAATAAAGCACTTCCTTGGAAAACAGTTCCAACTTCTTTCCTTAAGTGAGCTAGTGCCGATATATTCTCTTTATCAAACTTTTCGTTATCAAAATAAATATTTCCTCTCTCAACCTCAAGGAGTCCTAAGAGACATTTCATTAAAACAGTTTTTCCTGATCCACTCTGACCAATTATTAGATTAGTCTTTCCTTTATCAAAAACAGTTGAAATTTCTTTCAAAATTTCAACCCCATCAAATGATTTTGATATTTCTTCTACTTTAATCATTATGCTAATAAAAGTTGAGTTACAACAAAGTTAATTATGATAATTACGATACTGGTCCAAACAAAAGATATATTACTTGCTTTACCCACTTCCAATGCTCCACCTTTCATAAAGAATCCGTGATAAGAAGGAATTGTAGCTAAAATAAATGCAAATAATGTTGTTTTTATATATGCATATATTACGTGAAACACTTTAAAATCTAATTGAATTCCTTGAATAAAATCAAAACTTGTAGAAAATCCTGCGTAAACACTGGCCACGTAACCACCTAGTATTCCTAGAAACATTGCTAAGGTAATTAAAAAGGGATATAACATTAAAGAAATAATTTTAGGAAAAATTAGATAATTAAATGAATTAACACCCATTACTTCCAGAGCATCTATTTGCTCTGTCACTCTCATAGTTCCAATGCTAGAGGTAATAAATGATCCAACCTTTCCTGCCATAATTATAGAAATTAGAGTTGGAGCAAACTCTAAAATTACTGATTGTCTTGTTGCAAATCCAATAAGATTTCCTGGTAGAAAAGGACTCTCGATATTAAGCGCAGTCTGAATTGCAACTACGCCTCCCACTAAAAACGACATGAAAGCTACAATCCAAATTGAGCCAATAATGAGATCATCAATCTCTTGAACAATTAATTTTTTTAAAACATTCCACTTAGTAAATTTTGTAAAAGTGTATTTAATCATTAAGAAATACCTACCTATATGAAAAAAAAGTTTCATTATGATTAAATCTTATAGGTTATAGCATTTATATTCATACCTGCTCCTACACTTGCAAACATTATTATGTCTCCTTTATTTAAGACATGTCCTCCATAGTTGTTTTTTTTAACTATATCAAAAAGAGTTGGAATTGTAGCTACTGAACTATTTCCAAATTCTTCTATGTTCATTGGAAGAACATTCTCTGGTGCAGAACTTTTATAGAGTCTATAAAATCTCTTAATAATTGCTTCATCCATTTTCTTATTTGCTTGATGAATAAATATTTTTTTAAGATCATCAATATTACATTTAGACTCGTCAAAACATGATTTCATGGCTATTGGAACATTCGTAAGTGCAAATTCATATACTTTTCTACCCTGCATTTTGATAAACTTCTGATCGTCACTCTCTCTTAAGTCTTTATCATATGATGAGCCATAGAATATAAAATCATTTTCACCCTCATAGGTGAAAGTTGCAGATTTATGAGACAATATTCCCCCATCATAAGAAGTGTCTTTTTCTAATATGGTAGCACCAGATCCATCTGCATATATCATTGAGTCTCTATCATTCTCATCTAGAATTCTTGAAAGTGTATCACATCCAATTATTAAACATTTACTTGCCATTCCAGATTTAATAAAAGATTTTGCTTGAATCATTCCTTCTACCCAACCTGGACAACCACAAATAATATCATATGCTACACAATTTGGATTTTTAATTTTAAGTTTTGCTTTAACTTTTGAAGCAATTGAAGGAAGTGTATCTACCTGTCCACTATTACATGAAATATCTCCTGCATTATGAGCAACAATAATGTAGTCAATAGTTTCTTGATCAATTTTTGAATCAACAATTGCATTTTTTGCAGCATCTGCCGCTAAGTCAGAACAATTTATTTCATCAGAGGCATACTTTCGCTCAGTAATACCAGTTATAGACTTAAACTTTTCGATTATTTCTGGATTTGAACTTTGAATATCACTCCCATCTCTATCGAGAAATTTATTCTTAAGAAAATCTGAATTTTTCTTTGTGATATCTGGTGTGCAGCTTCCTGTACCAGTTATTCTGTAGTTCATTTTATAAAATTACTTAAATTATTGATAAGTCTCTATAGGAGGGCAGCTACAAATTAAATTCCTGTCACCATAAGCTTCATCTACTCTTCTTACTGATGGCCAAAATTTATTAGTTTTTAAATAGCTTTTAGGGAATGAGGCGTCTTCTCTACTATAACTATATGGCCAGTCAGTAGACGTCAACATTTTTAAAGTATGTGGCGAATTCCTGAGCATCTCCCTTTTGGAATCATCATCAGAAATAATCTCAGTATAAATTGAATTAAGTGCTTCACAAAATTTATCTAATTCATTTAAATTTTCACTTTCAGTAGGTTCAATCATCATAGTACCAGGAACAGGAAATGAAACTGTTGGAGCATGAAATCCATAATCTATTAGTCTTTTGGCAATATCTACAACTTCAATATTATATTTTTTGAAATCTCTACAATCTATAATAAATTCATGTGCTGACCTTCCATTTTCTCCACTGTAAAGTATTTTATAATTTTTCTCGAGTTTAGTCTTCAAATAGTTTGCATTTACAATCGCAATTTCTGTAGATTTTCTAATACCATCTCTACCTAACATTCTTATATATCCATATGATATAAGGCAAACAAGTGCAGATCCCCAGGGTGCAGAGGAAATTGCTTCAAGTGAATCATCTCCACCTGTCTTAATTAATGGATTAGATGGAAGGAATTCTTTAAGATGTTCTGCTACACAAATTGGCCCGACACCAGGACCACCACCACCATGAGGAATTGAGAAAGTTTTATGTAAATTAAGATGACATACATCAGCACCAATTATTTTTGGACTAGTCAAGCCGACCTGCGCGTTCATGTTGGCACCATCCATGTATACTTGACCACCATTTTGATGAATCAAGTCATTAATTGATTGAATTTCAGATTCAAATACTCCATGAGTAGATGGATAAGTAATCATCAATGCTGCAAGGTTATCTTTATGTTCTTTTACTTTACTTTTAAGATCTTCAAGATCAATATTTCCTCTTTCGTCAGTATTAATAACCACTACTTTTAATCCAGCCATAATTGCTGATGCAGGATTAGTTCCATGTGCAGAAGATGGAATTAGACATATGTTTCTGTGACTGTCACCTTTTTTATCTAAATAAGATTTGATTACCATTAATCCACTATATTCTCCTTGAGCACCAGAATTAGGTTGTAATGAAGTTGCAGCAAAACCTGTAATTTCTGAAAGGTACTCTTCTAATCTATTTATTACCTCGTGGTATCCTTTTGCTTGATCAACAGGAACAAAAGGATGTATGCTGTTCCACTCGCTCCAACTTAATGGTATCATTTCTGAAGCTGAATTTAATTTCATAGTACAAGATCCAAGCGAGATCATAGACTGAGTTAGAGATAAATCCTTGTTCTCTAAGGATTTTATATATCTCATTAATGAAGTTTCAGAGTGGTAAGAATTGAAAACAGGATGAGATAAAATATCAGATTTTCTTTCATTAATAAATTCAATATCTGTTGGAAATTCCTCTATACTTGATTCCTTATTCATAAACTCTTCAAAAACTGAAATAATCTCTTTAAGATCTTTCATATTAGTTTTTTCATTTACAGAAATTGATATTTCATTATTTGAGAGAATACAGAAATTAATATTTTTTAAAGCGGCTAATTCTTTAATTTTTTTTGAGTCACATAAAACGGTTACTGTGTCAAAGTATTTAGAATATTTAATTTGAAGTCCAATTGATTCTAAACTTCTTTTTAAATATACAGCCTTAAGGTGAATTGATTTTGAAATTTCTTTTAGGCCTAACGGACCATGATAGACTGCATACATTCCAGCCATTACTGCTAATAGAACTTGTGCAGTACAAATATTTGATGTAGCTCTGTCTCTTTTAATATGTTGTTCTCTAGTTTGAAGAGCCATCCTAAGTGAATAATCCCCATCTAGGTCCTTAGTTACACCAATAATTCTTCCTGGTATGTTTCTTTTGTATTTTTCTTTTGTTGCAAAAAAAGCAGCATGAGGACCTCCATAACCAAGAGGTATTCCAAATCTTTGAGTTGTTCCAACAACAACATCAATTTTATCAGGATTAGGAGGTTCAATTAAAACTATTGACATTAAATCAACAGCAATTATTACTTTAAGATTTTCGTTATTAATTGATTCTAAGAAATTATCTATTTCCTCCAATTTCCCGTCTTTTCCAGGATATTGAATAATACATCCAAAAACTTCATCTTCATTTAATTCTTTTATATCACCTACTATTAACTCAATATTAAGTGGCTTAGCTCTTGTTGATAGAACAGCTAGAGTTTGAGGAAATATGTTAGAGTCAACATAAAACTTATTTTGGTCTGTAGATTTCTGATCTTTTGATCTATTATTATACATCATAATCATGGCTTCTGCGGCTGAAGTACCTTCATCCAGAAGTGAGGCATTTGCTATTTCCATTTTAGTAATATCGCAAACCATTGTTTGGAAATTTAATAAAGCTTCAAGTCTTCCCTGAGCAATTTCAGGTTGATAGGGAGTATAAGCTGTATACCATCCAGGATTTTCCAAAATATTTCTTTGAATAACAGAGGGGGTGAAAGTGTCATGATATCCAAGTCCAATATAAGTTTTAAACTTCTGATTTAGAGATGATAATTTTTTTATCTCTTTTAAAAATTCCATTTCAGAAATACCCTCTGGGATATTTAAGTCGTTTTTTAATCTAATCTTTTCAGGAATAGTTTGCTCAAGAAGTTGTTCAACTGATGTGACACCTATTGTGCTTAAAATTTTGTTTAACTCAGAAGAGTTTGGGCCTATATGTCTTCGAGTAAAATTTTCTTTAAACATTAAAAGTTTTTAGCAAAAATATGTATTATTGAAAATAATAATAATAATGTTCATTAAATGTTAAAACTTTTTTTTTATGTACTATTAGTTTTTCTTCAATCACCTGTAATTCAAGATATTAATAAAGATCAAGTAAATAGTCTAATAAATGATAAAGTAACGGTAATTGATCTTAGAACTGAAAAGGAATTTGAAAATGGTAAAATAGGATCCTCTCTGAATATTGATTTTCAAAAGAGGGAGTTTATAGATAACCTAAACAAGCTTGATAAAGAAAAACCCTACATTATATATTGTATGTCAGGTAATAGAAGTTTAAAGGCTAGTCACGTAATGAAGTCTTTAGGTTTTAAAATGATTTATCATTATAAAAAAGGATACAAGGATTGGATTAAGGACTAGCTATTTTTCTTTAAATCTTTGCTACTTTCAATAACCTTATCTTCTAAATCTTTTTTATAGGCCTTGACCTTATCGGCTACTTTAGAATCAAAGGATCCAATAATTTGAGCAGCAAGAATACCTGCATTTTTTGAGCCATTCAAAGCTACAGTTGCAACTGGAACTCCTCCTGGCATTTGAAGAATAGATAAAATTGAGTCCCAACCATCTATTGAATTTCTTGATTTTATTGGAACACCAATAACTGGCAAACTTGTTATTGAAGCTACCATTCCAGGGAGGTGAGCTGCTCCTCCTGCTCCAGCAATAATAACTTTTATACCTTTTTTTTCAGCATTAGAAGCATATTCAACCATTTTATTAGGTGTCCTATGGGCTGAGACTATATCATATTCAGTATTTATGTCAAATGATTTGAGAATTTCAATAGCTTCACTCATTATTTCAAAATCTGACTTACTGCCCATTATAATTGCTACTTGACTCATTTTTCTGATGTAATAATAATTGTTTCTTTAATTTCTTTTGCTAATTCTTTTGCTTTATCAATATTTTCATTTATCACAGTTACATGACCCATTTTTCTATTGAATCTGGTTTCAAATTTACCGTAAATATGTGGATTAACACCTTCAAGCCCAATAATTTGATCAAAATTCTTATAAATAACAGGGCCATTAGATCCTTTTTCACCCACTAAATTTACCATTACTGCAGCTTCTATAATCTTTGTGCTTCCTAAAGGCATATCAAGAATTGATCTTAAAAGTTGTTCAAATTGACTTGTGTATGATCCCTCTATTGAAAAATGATAACTATTATGTGGTCTAGGAGCAACCTCATTAACTAGAATTTCGTTTTCAGAAGTTAAAAACATTTCAACAGCTAATATCCCTGTAATTTGTAGTTTCTCTGCAACCTGAATTGCAAGCTCTTCAGCATCTGATTTTAAATCATTATTAATTTTTGCAGGTGATAAAATATACTCCACTTGATTTGAATCACTATTGAACTCCATTTCAACAACAGGATAATTAATTAATTCACCAGATTTTCTAGATGCTACCATTACAGAAAGTTCTTTTTTTATTGAAATTAATTCCTCTACTATACAGTGACAATCATCTATTTTTTCTAAATCTTTGTTATTAGAAATTTTATTTACCCCATATCCATCATATCCCATTCTAGATGCTTTCCAAATAAAAGGAAGTGAAATTTCACCTTTGCTAACACTTTCTTTCAACTCATTTTTACCTGCGAAAATTTTATATGAGGAAGTAGGAATTTGGTTATTATTATAGAATTCTTTTTGTTTAGATTTGTCTTGAATTATTTCAATCACTTTAGATTGAGGTAAAACTTCCAAACTATTGGATTCAAGAAATTTTAATGCTTCAACATTTACATTTTCTATTTCAATTGTTAATATATCAACCATTTTACCAAAATTGACAACTGTATCGAAGTCCATTAAGTCACCTTGAAAAAATTTTGAACAAAGTTTGCTAGATGGGCAGTTCTCATTGGAATCTAAAATATATACTTGAAGTCCCCATTTATTTGCAACGTCAAGAACCATTTTTCCGAGTTGACCTCCTCCAAGTATACCAATTATTCTATTTTCCTTAAACATCTTTCAAAAATAAGCATTCCTTTAATCACAATAAAGAATACCAAACATTTTAAATATCTTTGTGCCTATGTTTAATATTGTGATTTTTGGTAAACCAGGATCTGGGAAAGGAACCCAGGCTGATTTTTTAAAAGATAAATATGATTTATATCATATATCTACAGGTGATTTATTTAGAAAAAATATTTTAAATAAAACTGATCTAGGTATTGAAGCAAAGTCATTTCTTGATAATGGAGATCTTGTGCCTGACATTGTTACAATTAAAATGCTTGAAAATGAAGTTTTAGCAAATAAGGATGCTAATGGTTTTATTTTTGATGGTTTTCCAAGAACACATAATCAGGCTGAATCCCTCGATATTTTTCTTGAATCTATTAACCAGAAGATAAATGCAACTATTGCTCTAGAAGTTGATGAAGATGAGCTAATAACTAGGTTATTAGATCGAGGTAAAACTACTAATAGATCTGATGATCAGGATATCGAAAAAATTAAAAATAGATTTAACGAGTATAACAATAAGACATCTATACTAATTGATTTTTATCAAAAACAATCAAAGTTTTACTCAGTTAATGGCCACGGAAGTGTTGATGATATTACTTCAAGATTATTCAACCTTGTTGATAGTTTAATCTAGTCTGTTATGATAGTCGATAATTTTGTTGATTATGTCAAGCTTACTGTTAATTCAGGTAAAGGTGGAAAAGGTTCTACTCACTTGAGAAGGGAAAAGTTTGTTCCAAAAGGAGGGCCAGATGGTGGTGATGGTGGTAACGGTGGTAATATTATTTTAAAAGGTAATAGTAACTTATGGACTCTTCAAAGTTTTAGATATAAGAAACATTTTAAAGCAGGAAATGGTGGGGATGGAAGTGGTTCAAGAAAATCTGGAAGTAATGGAGAAGATGTTGTAATTAATGTTCCACTTGGTACTGTTATTAAGGATTTAGAGACTGAAAAAGTTATTTGCGAGATAAATGATGAGTCCTCAGATTTAATTCTTTTAAAAGGTGGTAAAGGTGGACGTGGTAACTTTCATTTTAAGACCCCTACTAATCAAACTCCTAGATATTCTCAAAGTGGACTTCCCGGTAAGGAACTGAAAATAATATTAGAGCTTAAAGTTTTAGCAGATGTTGGATTAGTTGGATATCCTAATGCTGGAAAGTCAACACTTCTGTCTGTTTTATCTGATGCTAAACCTAAAATAGCAGATTATGAATTTACTACATTAAAACCTAACCTTGGAATTGTTGCAATGTCAGACTTTAGGTCATTTGTTATGGCTGATATACCTGGAATAATTGAAGGAGCAAGTGAAGGTAGAGGTTTAGGTCATTATTTCCTTAGACATATTGAAAGAAACTCGATACTTCTATATGTTATACCTGTAGATACAAAAAATATAAAGAAGGACTTTACAGTTCTTCAAAAAGAACTTATAAAATATAATCCAGAATTAGCGGATAAAGATTTTATTATAGCATTTAGTAAGGCAGATCTTATGGATCAAGAATTATTAGAAGAATTTAAAACAATTTTAAAACAAGAATTTAAGGATATGGAATATCATATAATCTCTTCTGTTAGTACTTTTGGTATAAATGAACTTAAAGAGGATTTATGGAATAAACTAAATCAAAAAAATTAAACTATGAATATTAAAGATGCACAAAAATTAGTAGATGAATGGATAAAGGAACATGGTGTAAGATACTTTAACGAACTTACAAATATGGCTATATTATCAGAGGAAGTGGGTGAAGTTGCCAGAATTATTTCCAGAAAGTATGGTGAGCAAAGTTTGAAAGAAAATGATAATATAGATGATCTAGGTGATGAGTTATCAGATGTATTATTTGTTCTGATATGTCTTGCAAATCAGACAGGAATTGACCTCGAAAAATCATTTAAAAATAATCTATCCAAAAAAACAGAGAGAGACAGACAAAGACATAAATCAAATAAAAAACTTAAGTAGTGTTTGAAATTTCAAAAAAATCAAAATCTGTATTAGGGACTCTAAATATTAGTGGGTCAAAAAGTGAGTCAAATAGACTTTTAGCCCTAAGAGGTTTTGCAACTTATTTTGAGATTAATAATATTTCTGATTCAGATGATACAAAAGTTATGATGTCAGCAATTAATTCAAATCAAGAGAAGATTGATATTGGACATGCAGGGACAGCAATGAGGTTTCTGACATCTTATTTTTCATCAATAGAGAACTCATCGGTTATTCTAACTGGGTCAAAAAGAATGAGGGAAAGACCTATTTCAGTTTTAGTTGATGCATTAAGAGAACTGGATGTTGATATATCATATCTTGAGAATGAAGGCTATCCTCCAATTAGAATTAATGGTAGAGTAATAAATAAGAAACAAGTTAACCTTCCAGCAAATGTTAGTTCACAATATATTTCTTCTCTTATGATGCTTGGAGTATCCCTTCAAAAAGGACTAGTTATTAATCTATCTACAGAAATAATTTCTTTGCCATATATTGAGATGACAAAAATAATTATTGAAAGAATAGGAGGGAGTGTTGAGCTTAAACCTAATCAAATTGTGATTAACTCATTATCAAATAAAAAAATACCAAGTCAATTAGTTGAATCAGATTGGAGTTCTGCATCATATTTTTATAGTGTAGTCGCGTTATCAGATTCTTCAAATTTAACCTTAAACACTTATTATAAAGATAGTATACAAGGAGACTCTGATCTAGTTGAGATTTATAAAAATTTTGGTGTTAAAACTACATATATTAATAACGGAATTCATCTAAGTAAGTCTGATGAGAAAATTGAGAAAAAAATATCATTAGATCTTTCAAATAATCCTGACCTAGCTCAAACAATAGTTGTAACATGTTTAGGTCTTGGAATTGATTGTGATCTTTATGGTTTGCAAACACTAAAAATAAAAGAGACAGATAGACTTAAAGCGTTGAAATCTGAAATTGAAAAATTTGGAGTAGATAAAATAGAAATAACAGAGGACTCTCTGCATTTAGAAAATAATTCGCAACTTAAATCACATATTTCAATAGACACATATAATGATCATAGGATGGCTATGTCTTTTGCTCCATTATCCCTTTTAAATCCTATAATAATTAATGATCCAATGGTTGTAACAAAGTCTTATGTTAGCTTTTGGGATCATCTGAAAAAACTTGGGTTTGAAATTTCAAAAAATAAATAGCTAAATACTTGACTTTCGGTATTCTAGAACACTATATTTGCGGACTTAATAAAATTCTATGAAACTATCCAATTTTGATTATAAGCTCCCCCAGAAACTTTTGGCTCAGTATCCATCTGAAGAAAGAGATGAATGTAAACTAATGCTATTAAATAGAAAAGAGCAGACAATTGAGCACTTAGTTTTTAAAGATATTATTGACTTTTTTGATGAAGGGGATGTAATTGTTTTAAATAACACTAAAGTTTTTCCAGCAAGATTATATGGAAACAAGGAAAAAACTGGAGCAAGAATTGAAGTATTTCTGTTAAGAGAATTAAATACTGATCAAAGGTTATGGGATGTATTAGTCGATCCTGCACGAAAAATAAGAATAGGTAATAAACTTTACTTTGGAGAAGATGAAAGCCTAGTTGCTGAAGTTATTGACAATACAACTTCTAGGGGAAGAACATTAAGGTTTCTTTTTGACGGTCCTTATGATGAGTTTCGAAATAAACTCCAAGAATTAGGTGAGACTCCTCTTCCAAAATATATCAATAGGCCAGTTGAAGAAAATGATAAGGATAGATTTCAAACTATATATGCCAAGAATGAGGGTGCAGTTGCTGCACCAACAGCAGGGTTACACTTTTCAAAACACTTGCTAAAAAAACTTGAAATTAAAGGAGTGCTTCTTCCAGAAATTACTCTTCATGTTGGGCTTGGTACATTTAGTCCGGTTGATGTTGAGGATTTATCTAAACATAAAATGGATAGCGAAGAACTTAAAATAAATGAAAATTCTGCTAAAATCATTAACAGTGCCTTAAAAAATAATAAGAGAATTTGCGCAGTTGGAACGACTGTCATGAGAGGATTAGAGAGCTCTGTTTCATCTTTTGGTACTCTTAACCCATATGATGGTTGGACACATAAGTTTATATATCCACCCTATGACTTCTCTATCGCTAATTCAATGATTACTAATTTTCATACACCAAAGTCAACTTTAATTATGATGGTATCAGCCTTTGGTGGACTAGACTTTGTTTTAAAGGCATATAAAGAGGCAATTAAGAAGAAATATAACTTCTTCTCATATGGAGATGCTATGATGATTATCTAAGCCTAGATTTTGAATATTTCAAAAAAAATAAAAAGTCCCATCTCACAAGAATTAAAAATTTTTGAAGAACAATTTTTCAATTCAGTATCTTCTAAAGTTAAGTTGCTTGATCTAATTCTTAAGTATATTTTAAAAAGAAAAGGAAAACAAATTAGACCCACTCTTGTTATCCTTTTTTCTAAGATGTTTTCTAATGGAAAAGTTTCATCAAAAACATATAGGGCTGCAAATTTAGTTGAGCTTATTCATTCTGCTTCATTAATTCATGATGATATCGTAGATGATAGTAATATTAGAAGAAAGTTTCTTACTATTAATGCATTGTGGAAAAATAAAATTTCTGTATTGGTGGGAGACTTTTTTTTGTCTAAGGCTTTACTCCTTTCTACTCAAAATAAAGACTATGATTTATTAGACCAAGTATCAAATGCTGTGAAAGAAATTTCAGAAGGAGAACTTTTTCAAATTCAAAAGTCAAGAAGTTTTAACATAACAGAAGAAGAATATATCACCTTAATCACAAAAAAAACAGCATCTTTATTTTCGTGTTGTTGTCTGCTTGGGTTAATTTCATCTGGTAATGAAAAAACTAAAAATGTTGAAAATTTTGGATTATACTTAGGTATTATTTTTCAAATTAAGGATGATCTTTTTGATTATTCTAAAAAAAGAATTGGAAAACCAACTAAAGATGACTTAAAAAGTCAAAAAATTACTCTCCCATTAATTTATTCAATAAAAAAGGCAAGTCAAGCTGATCGAAGATCAATCAAATCTATTCTAAAAAGAAAAAAACTTTCAAACCAAGATAAGAAGGCTATTAATCAGTTTGTTAAAGAAAATAACGGATTTAAATATGCTGAAAATCTCATGTCAGAATATAAAAATAAAGCACTAAAAATACTTGAAACTTTTCCAGATAATGAATCAAAAAATTCACTTAAAATCTTATTGGACTATATCATTGACCGAAAGTATTAATTTACTATATTAATACTAAAATTAAAAGGTTTGATTAGTAAAGAGACTATTGATAAAGTTTTTGAATATGCTAGAGTTGAAGAAGTTATTTCTGATTTTATAGCTTTAAAAAAGACTGGTGCTAATTTCAAAGGTTTAAGTCCATTTACTAATGAAAAAACACCAAGCTTTATTGTTTCTCCATCAAAACAGATTTGGAAAGATTTCAGTTCTGGTAAAGGAGGTAATGTAATTGCCTTTCTTATGGAGCATGAGCAATTTAACTATCCAGAATCAATTCGATACTTAGCTAATAAATATAACATTGAGATAATAGAGACAACCAATAAATCTGAAAATGTTGAAGAAAGAAATGCAAGAGAATCTTTATTTATTATTAACTCATTTGCTCAAGAGTACTTTCAAAACATTTTATCTAAGGAAGATAATGTTAGAGACTATTTGATAGATAGGGGTCTTTCAGATTCAACTATTGAAAACTTTAATATTGGGTTCAGCCCTGATTTAAAAAATAGTTTTTACAAAAATGCATCAGAAAATGGTTTCACTAAGGACTATTTAATTGAGACAGGTTTGGTTATATCAAATGAAGATAGTCATGTTGATAGATTTAGGGGGAGAATAATGTTTCCAATTAAGAGTATTTCTGGTAGGATACTCGGTTTTGGAGGTAGAATAATTGATTCAAATAAAAAAATTGCAAAATATATAAACTCTCCTGAAAGTAAAATCTACAATAAAAGTAAAACTCTATATGGTATATATGAATCTAAGCAGTTTATTGTTAAAGATGATGTGTGTTATTTGGTTGAAGGTTATATGGATGTCATCCAATTACATGAGCATGGAATAAAAAATGTTTTAGCATCATCTGGAACATCTCTAACCAAAGATCAAATAATTCTTATTAAAAGACTTACATCAAACATTGTGATTCTTTTTGATGGAGACCAAGCAGGTTTATCAGCATCATTAAGAAGTATTGATATGATTTTAGAAGAAGGTTTAAATGTAAAAATATGTCCATTCCCTGATGGAGAAGATCCTGACAGCTTCGTTAAAAAAAATAAACGTGATAAAATGGTTGCTTACATTGATGAACAATCAAAGGATTTAATAGATTTTATATTAAGTACTAATAAAGAATATGAAAATGATGAAGATAAAAAAGTTGCTCTAATTAAAAGTATTCTTAAATCAATCTCTCTAATTCCAGACTCTCTTAAACAAGAGGTTTATATTAAGAAACTTTCTTCTGTATTATCTATAGATGAGTCATCTCTTTTTAGATCTTTCTCAACTATTGAAACTGGTAAAAAAATACAAAAAGCAAAAACCCGAAATTATTCTAAAAATAATGTACTAAAGGTTGAAACTTCAAAAAAGGAAAATAGCAGTGAGTATATATATCAATTAGAAAGGCAAATTATTAGCATTTTGTTAAAATATGGAGCTGAAGAAATACTTTTTGAAGATATAATCTTAAACAAAAATGAGAAAGGAGATATTGTTGAAAGCAAAAAAGAAATTAGGTCTAAAGTGTTTGAGAAAATATATTTAGATCTTCAACAGGATGAGATAAAATTTACTCATGAACCCTTTAAAGAAATATATAATAAGCTTATAAATAGCTTCCATAATCAAAAAATAATTTCAATTGACAACTTTATAAATGATCTTGATCCTAATTCGAGTAAAATAGTTTCAGATATTTTAATAAATGATGAAAAGTATCAGCTACATGATTGGGAGAAAAAAAATATTTATGTAAAAAAAATTGGCAGTGAGTTAAGTCAACTAGTTAACGAAACTATATTAAATATGAGAAGATATTTGATTGATAAAAAGATCAGTGAACTTAAAGATAATAGTAATGATGATAAGGATAAAGTTTTAGAGGAGGTTATGAGTTACTATAGTTTAAAGAAGCTTTTATCAGCAAAACTTAATAGGGTTGTTTGATATGCTTTCTAGCTAAAATAAATAAATCTGTTTTTGAATTAACTTCTAACTTTCTCATTATTCTTGTAATATAGGTGTTAACTGTTTTTTGATTTATTTTGAGTTTTTCAGATATTTCTATATTCCTTTTACCTCTAAAAAATAATTTAAGAACCTGGAGTTCTCTTTTCGAAAGACTATTAATTTTTTCCGTATTATAATCGAAATTGAATCTGTTTTTAAGTCTAGTGAATTTATTTAATTCACCAGAACTGTATCTTGAAAATGCAATTTCTTGAAGTATATGTCTAATAGTTTTTTTCTTTAAATTTTTTGTTAAAAATCCTGAGGCACCTTTTTTAAGTAATTTCAATGATTTGATTTCATTTGAAAGAGAAGTAAAAATAACAACTGGAATATCAATTTTATTTTTTTTTAGAATCCTTAAAATATCCTGGGCTGAGCTTCCGTTAAGATCAATTTCAGAAATTATTAAATCTATTTTTTCTTCAACGATAGTCTCAATAAGTAGATTTTTGTTGTCCAAATACGCGCATACTTCAAATATCATAGAGTTTTTAAAAATAGATTTTAAACCAATATGAATAATTGGGTTACAATCAAGTACTAAGATTTTTAATTTCTTCAAAACTTATAGATAATCTTTTGGTATTTTACATACTGGAATAGGGTCCATTTTATGCTTATTTGCAGTGTTGAATGACTTATATATTTTAAGTACCTCTTTTTCTCTATGAGATAAATCTTCATTTTTATCAAAATTGATCATTGCGGTTTCAATTTCTTCATAAGATGCACCAATCTGATCTTCATCGCTTCTGTTGTCATTCCAAAGTCCGTCATTTGGTTCTGCTTCAATAATCTCATCAATAATTTTATGAAATCTAGCTAAACTAAACACTTCTGATTTTAATAAATCAGCAATTGGGCTAATATCAACACCCCCGTCACCATATTTTGTATAAAAACCTATTCCAAAATCTTCAACCCTGTTTCCTGTTCCGGCAACAATATAATCATTTAAGGCAGAAAAATAGTATAGTGTAACCATTCTAAGTCTAGATCTTGTATTAGCTAAACTTAGTTCATGCTTATCTGAGCTATTATTAGGTACAGAGCTAACAAAAGATTCAAATGTTTTATCTAATTCTATTTTTTTTGAAGTAACATTTGTATACTTAGATTTTAACCAATCTATATGCTTTTCAGACCTTGAAACTTGATCTTTATTTTGATAAATTGGCATTTCAAGACATAGGACATTTTGCCCAGTCTCAGCACAAAGAGTTGAGGTCAGTGCAGAGTCAACTCCTCCTGATACACCTACAACTATGCCTTTAACTCCAGATTCATTAATATAATTATCAATCCAGCTCACAATATGTTCAGAAACTTTTTTGGGGTATTTCATCAAATGGTATTTGGTTATATTTGTGCAAATCTAGTGCATAATAAATTTAAATGAAAGAAACAGAAATAACAATTAAAGTAAAATTAGATCAAAATAATATTCCTGAAGAAATAATGTGGTCCGCACCTGATGGTGGAATGAAGGATCAGCTTTCAAAAGCAATATTTCTTTCATTTTGGGATAGTAAACAAAAGGAAACTTTAAAAATGGATCTATGGACAAAAGAAATGCCAATTGATGAAATGAAAACTTTCATGCTTCAAACACTTCAATCAATGAATCAGACTATTTCAAAAGCAATAGGTAATGAGGATTTAATAAAAATTATTGATGAATTTTCTCAAAAATTTGAAAGTAAAATTAATCAAGATACTAAATAGTATATTTTTTAATTGATTGATTAACAAACTCTAAGATCTCATCTACACCTTTACTATTCCATGCTGAAGTAACAAAAGTGTCAGGTAAATCCTCCCAATAATTTAGAAGTGAGTCTTTATAAAGTTTAATTTTTTCACTTACTAAATCTGATTTAATTTTATCAGATTTTGTAAAAACAATAACAAAAGGACACATCATGCTATTAAGATATTTCATGAATTCAAGATCAACCTTTTGGAGGTCGTGTCTAATGTCAATTAACAGAAAGGTAAATAAAAGTTGTTTTCTCGTTTTAAAATAACTTTCGTGAATTAGTTTTATTTCTTTAATTATTTGTTTTGAGGCTTTTGCATATCCATACCCAGGTAGATCCACAAAATAAAGTTTATCATTAATTTTAAAATGATTTATTAAAAGAGTCTTTCCTGGTTTTGAAGATGTTTTTGCAATTGATTTTTTGTTTAGTAACGTATTAATCAATGAAGATTTTCCGACATTTGATCTACCTACTAGAGCAAACTCAGGTAAATTCCCCTTTGGACACTCACTAATCTTACTACTGCTTTTTTCAAATACTGACTTAATGATTTTCATAATCAAGAAGATTATAAGTTATTTTTAGAAAGCCAATCTTCCATAATTTTATTGAAGTCATTAGGATGTTCCATCATTGGAGCATGTCCACATTTGTCGATCCAAGATAAATCTGAATTTGGAAGAAGTTTATTAAAATCTTCTGCAACATTTGGTGGTGTTACAGAGTCTTGTTTACCCCAAATAATTAAAGTCTTAGTATTCATTTTTGGAAGATCTTTTGCCATATTATGTCTTATAGCACTTTTAGCAAGGGACAAAGTTCTAATTAATTTTTCTCTATCATTAACACTGGCAAATACATCATCGACAATTTCTTTTGTTGCGATTTTTGGATCATAAAAAACCTCTTCAGTTTTAGTTTTTATATATTCATAATTCCCTCTTTTAGGATATCCGTCACCAATCATAGACTTTTCATATAATCCTGAGCTACCGGTTATTATCAAACCGCTTACAAGTTCAGGATAATCCCTTGCAAATAGTAATGCTACATGGCCTCCTAATGAATTACCTAATAAAACTACATCTTTCAAGTTTTTATGCTGAATAAACTCAAAAACAAACTTGGAGAAAGTTGCAACATTTGTTTTTAATATGGGAGTAGAATCAACCGGAAGTTCAGGAATTATAACCTTATGTTTTACACTGGGAAAATAGTCATACACTCCTTTAAAATTACTTAGACCTCCCATAAGACCATGAAGTATTATAATAGGTCTTCCATTCCCATTTTCAATATAGTTAAAGCCACCTTCGTTAATTAATTCTGTCTCCATGGATAAATACTGTATTTAAAATTTTCCAGCTAAATAATTAATGAAAAATTTTAATGATTTAGCACAAATATATACATAAAGAATAACCTATTTTTTTTACATCTTAATTAATTGTAAATCAGGTTAATAAATGAAAAAAAAATAATTTATTAACAAAGTGGTAAAAAGTGGTAAAAAGTGGTAAAATAATTTTATATTTGAGTAAATCAACCAATTAATGCAACACTTTGTTGGAACATATGAATGTAAAGCAGATGATAAAGGAAGAATCATGCTTCCTATGTCACTTAAAAAACAGCTATCCGATAAACTTAAAAATGGTTTTGTAATAAAGAGAGCTGTATTTAATCAGTGTTTAGAGCTCTATCCTTTAAAAGAATGGGATGACTTAATGGAAAGAATAAATAAACTAAACAGGTTTAATAAGAAAAATATTGATTTCATTCGAAGATTTACAGCTGGTGTTAGACAGATTGATATAGATATTTCTGGAAGAATTTTAATTCCAAAGGATTTAATAAATCATGCAAAAATTAAAAAAGAAGTAGTTGTATCCTCTGCAGTAAATATTCTTGAAATATGGGACAAAACATATTATGAAAATGCTATTGATGATGCAAAATTTGATTTTGGAAGTTTAGCAGAAGAAGTAATGGGAGATAAAGATGAATAACACATATCATGTTCCGGTTTTATTGAAAGAGTCTATAAATGGACTAAATATTTTACCTAACGGAGTATATGTTGATGCAACTTTTGGAGGGGGAGGTCATACTAAAGAGATTTTAAGTCATCTTAACTCGTCTGGAAAGGTTATAGCATTTGATCAAGATGCTGATGCAATAAGAATCAAATTGATGATAACCGACTTAAGCTCATAAAATCAAACTTTAAATACTTAACTAACCATCTTAAATACCTGCAAATTGATAAAATAGATGGTCTTCTTGCTGATTTTGGAATTTCATCATATCAAATTGATACTGAAATACGAGGATTTTCTATGAGATTTGATTCAGATCTTAATATGAGAATGAATAAGGATCAAAAAAAAGATGCAAAACAAATATTAAATAAGTATAGTAGTGATGACTTAAATTATATATTCAAAAATTTTGGTGAGCTTAAAAATTATAAAAAAGTTACTCAAATAATTATCAGTCAAAGGTCAAAACAAAAAATTGTTACAACTGGTGATTTAATAAGAATATTAAAACCAATATCCCCTTCAAAGAATAATAACAAGTTTCTAGCTAAAATTTTTCAAGCTATAAGAATTGAAGTTAACGATGAACTCTCAGTAATAAAAAAATTACTTGAAGCTTCATCACAATTCTTAAATAAAGGAGGAAGGCTGGTGTGTATTTCATATCATTCCCTAGAAGACAGACTAGTAAAAAGATATATTCAAAATGGAAGTTTTAATGAACAAGTAGAAAGTGATATTTATGGAAATAAAAACACCTTTTTTAAAAAGATAGGTAAAATAGTTACCCCATCTGAAGATGAATTAAATAAAAATAAAAGATCAAGAAGTGCTAAGCTAAGAATTGCTGAAAAAATATGAAAAATTTTCTATCGTTTATAAATATTGATTTTCTAGCAGGTAAAGACTCTAGAAAAAATTGGAGAATGCTAATGTTTATTTCTTTTTTAATTATGATGACTATCTACAGTAGTCACAGTGCTGATCAAAAGGTCTTTAAAATATCTGAGTTAAATAAAGAGGTAAATAACTTAAACAATATATCAGTGTCAACTAAAATAGACTTAATGAATGTGAAAATGGAGTCTAAGGTAACGTCTAAATTGAATGAACAAGGTTTTTATCCTTCTAACAATCCACCAGTAAAAATTATCATAAGAGACTAGTATGAAAAAATCTGATAAAAGAATTATTAATAGAATGAACATTGTGTTCTTCTTATTTCTTTTGTTTTCTTTTTTTGTTATTGGAAAGATATTCTACTTACAAAATACCCATGAACAAGATCCCTCTGTATTAATTGAAACTATAAAAAATGTTGAAGTAGAGTCTTCAAGAGGAAATATCTATTCTGAAAATGGTGATTTAATAGTGTCAACAGTTACTATGTACGAGTTGAGATGGGACTCAAAAATTCCAAGTCAAAATCTTTATAATTCAGGTTTAGATGACTTGTCAATTAATTTATCAAATTTCTTCAACAAAGAAAAAGACTATTTCAAAGATTATCTAAATAAGGCTAGAATTAACAATAATAGATATTTATTAATTGGAAGAAACCTGTCCATTTCAGATGTGAATCTTATTAAATCTTTTCCAATTTTTAATCAAGGTTTATATAAAGGAGGTTTAATAATTAATGAGAGTCATTCTAGACAAAGTCATCTAGGTAAAGTAGCTGAAAGAACTATTGGATATGAAAAAGTTGATAGATCTGGAAATTACATTAGAGTTGGTTTAGAAGGAGCATACTCTGAGTTTCTGTCTGGTAAAAGTGGATTAAGACTAATGCAAAAAATTGCTGATGGACAATGGAAGCCAATGACTTCTTATTATGAAAGGGATCCTGTTCAAGGATATGATATTCATACAACAATAGATACTGAAATACAGGATATTGTTCATCATGAACTACTATATCAGTTAGAAAATTTTGAAGCCGATCATGGAACAATGATTGTAATGGAAACCAAAACAGGTAAAATTAAAGCTATATCTAATCTTGGAGTAAACCAAGATGGTAAATATTATGAAAGATTAAATTATGCTGTGGGTGAAAGTCACGAGCCAGGATCTACATTCAAACTAATGACTATGATTGCAGCTTTAGAGGACGGATTGATAAAACCCACTGATTCAGTTGATACAGAAAATGGAATCTTAAAATTTTACAACAAATACGAAGTAAAAGATTCAAATAGAAGGGGTTATGGAAAGATTACAGCTGCAAGAGCATTTGAAGTATCATCTAATACAGGAATAGTTAAGCTTATATATGATAATTATAAAGATAATCCTGAAAGAATTGTTGATAGGCTTATCAATATGAAAATTGATAGAAAAATTGGAGTCGATATTCTAGGTGAAGGTGAGCCAAAAATTCCTCATCCATCAGATGATAATTGGAATGGAATATCTCTTCCATGGATGGCCTTTGGTTATGGTGTTAGTTTAACACCTTTGCAACAACTTACTTTCTATAATGCTGTAGCTAATAATGGAGAAATGGTTAAACCAAGCTTCATAAATAGTATTGGATCAATTGGAGAAAAACCAATTTACCAAATAGATAGAGAGATTATTATGCCTTCAATTTCTTCAAGAGAAACACTGAAATCAGTTAAGAAGATGCTATTAAATGTAGTTGAAAAACCATGGGGAACCGCAAATAACATATATGATAAAGATCTAAAAATTGCTGGTAAAACAGGAACAGCTCAAGTTGATTATACTAAAGATGAAACTCAATATATATCAAGTTTTGTTGGTTATTTTCCTGCAGATGATCCTAAATACTCATCAATTGTTGTCATTCATAAACCAAAAAAATCTGAAGGTTATTATGGTAATACTGTAGCTGCTCCGGTATTTAAAAAAGTAGCAAAAAAAATTATGAATAATATTCCAATTGAGATTGAGATTAATACGAATAAACTTACAGTAGTATTTTGAAAGAATTAAAAGAAATATTGTTTGGTGTAAATATTGATTCAGTTTATGGTGATACAAATCTTAGTATCTCAGGAATTTCTTTTGATTCAAGACAGATTAAACAAAATAATATATTCATTGCCATTAAAGGATATGACTTAGATGGTCATAATTATATAGATCAGTCAATAAATAATGGCGCATCAGTAGTTGTATGTGAAAAACTTCCAAAAAAAATCAATGAATATGAAATTGTATTTATTAAGGTTAAATGTTCAAAAACAGCTCTTTACACAATTTCTTCTAATTTTTATGGCAATCCTTCTTCAAAAATAGATTTAATAGGAGTAACAGGAACTAACGGTAAAACTACTATAACCTCACTGCTGTACAAACTTTTCAATAATCAAGGGATTAAATCAGGTCTAATATCAACTATAAGTATTGAATATGAAGAATTTACTGAAAATTCAAAAAATACAACTCCTGATCCTGTTTTATTAAATCACCATCTAAACGAAATGGTGAAAAGGAACATCAAGGTCTGTTTCATTGAAGTTTCTTCTCATGGAATTAAACAAAAAAGAGTTTTTGGTAAAGATTTTAAAGGAATTGTTTACACAAACTTAACACATGATCATATTGATTACCATAAGACATTTAAAGATTATAGAGATACTAAAAAAGAGGTTTTTGATACTCTTAATAAAAACTCATTTGCATTAATAAATATTGATGATAAGAATGGAAAATTCATGACTCAAAATTCTTCTGCAAGAGTTTATACATATTCAATTAAGTCTAAGTCAAATTTTTCATGCAGAATAGTTGAACAACAACTTAATGGAATGTTGCTAAATATTGAAAATAGTGAAATCTGGACAAAACTAATAGGTGAGTTTAATGCTTATAATGTATTAGCAATTTATTCAGTTGGCAAAATTTATGAGATAGATTCATTAAATCTATTAACTAATATCAGTGAGCTTAATAGCGTACAAGGAAGACTTCAATCATTTCTATCAAATAGTAATGTTACGGTAATAATTGATTATGCTCATACACCAGATGCAGTTGAAAATGTATTATCTACAATTAATAAGATTAAAAAATCTAATCAAAACTTAATAACGGTAATTGGATGTGGTGGAGATAGAGATAAAGCTAAAAGGTCCATGATTGGAAAGATATGTTCAGATCTTAGTTATAAAGTAATTTTTACATCTGATAATCCTAGATCAGAGAATCCAGAATCAATAATTAAAGATATAGTTTCAGGAGTATCAAACTACAACAACAATAAAATTTTGGTTGAGATTGAAAGATCCAAGGCAATTGAAGAAGCAAAAAAAAATAGTGAAGAAGGAGATATAGTTCTTATTGCAGGAAAAGGACATGAAGACTATCAAATATTGAAAAATAAAGTAATCAAGTTTGATGACTTTAAAATAGCCAAAAAAATTTTTAATAAGTAAGTATGTTATATTATCTATTTGAATTTCTTGAAACTCAATATAACCTCCCTGGAGCAAGTCTATTTGATTATTTGTCATTTAGGGCAGCCGTCTCGGTAATTATTTCACTAATAATATCTGTTGTCTTTGGTAAAAGAATCATTGAGTATTTAAGAAAGAGACAAATAGGTGAGAATGTAAGAAAATTAGGTTTAGAAGGAGAAGAAGAAAAATCTGGTACACCAACAATGGGTGGATTAATAATAATTATTGGAACTATTATTCCAGTATTATTAATGTCCAATCTTGAAAATATCTATATAAAAATATTACTGATATCAACAATTATACTTGGAATTATAGGTTTTATTGATGATTACATAAAGGTCTTTAGGAAAGACAAAAAAGGTCTCAAAGGAAAATTCAAAATTGCTGGACAAACTATTCTAGGAATTTTTGTTGGAATTATGTTATTAACAAGTAACGATATAACTATAGTTGAGTTTTCTTCGATAAGTGATACTAACAGCATTGAAAACTTCCAATCCAATGAGATAAAATCATTTAAAACAACTATTCCATTTTTTAAAAATAATGAGCTAGACTATGCCCTTATTTCTAATGCTATTTTTAATAATGAAAATATGTTATGGTTAATTCTTATTCCAATAATAATATTTATCGTAACTGCAGTTTCAAATTCAAACAATTTAACAGATGGTCTTGATGGACTTTCAGCTGGATCTTCTGCAATTATCGTTTTTACTCTTGGAGTTTTTGCATGGACTTCTGGTAATATAATTTTTTCAGATTATTTGAATATTATGTATATACCTAGAGTAGGAGAAATTACAATATTTATAGCTTCTCTTCTAGGATCTTTAGTTGGATTTCTTTGGTATAATACATATCCAGCTTCGATTTTTATGGGTGATACAGGAAGCCTTACTGTTGGAGGATTAATTGCAGTCATTTCAATATTAATTAGAAAAGAATTAATGATTCCTCTTCTTTGTGGTGTATTCTTAATTGAAGCTATTTCAGTCATTTTACAGGTAGGATATTTTAAAATAACTAAAAAAAGATTAGGTCATGGTAAGAGAATTTTTCTTATGTCTCCAATTCATCATCATTATCAAAAGGCAGGATATCATGAAAGTAAAATTGTTTCAAGATTTTGGATAATCGGAATTTTTTTAGCCCTATTAACAATATTAACACTTAAGATTAGATGATAAAAAATGTGACAATACTTGGTGCTAGAGAAAGCGGGTTTGGGGCAGCAATGTTAGCCTCAAAAAAAGGTTATAATGTTTTTGTATCAGATATTAATCAAATAGATGATAATATAAAATTACTTTTTGAAGATAACTCAATTGAATATGAAGAAAATAAACATTCCATTGATAAAATTCAATCTTCAGATTTAATAATTAAAAGTCCTGGAATACCAAATTCAGCTGATATAATCATTAAAATCAAATCCCTGGAAATTCCTATAATCTCTGAAATTGAATTTGCAAGTACTAACTCAAATTCATTTAAAATATGTATAACTGGTACAAATGGGAAAACAACTACTACTAATTTAATTTATAATATTCTAAAAGCTGCAGGTCTTAATGTAGGCATTGCAGGAAATGTTGGTGATAGCTTCTCCAAAATGTTGCTCTCAGGAGATAAAGATATATATGTATTAGAGATAAGTAGTTTTCAATTAGATGATATTAAAGACTTTAAACCAAATATATCAGTGATTACTAATGTGCTAGAAGACCATCTAGATAGGTATGATTTCGATTTTAGTAAATACATAGACGCAAAAATGAAAATTATCTTAAATCAAGATAACTCTGACTATTTGATCTATAACTCTGATGATAAACAATTGGTTGATGCATTAGATAATGAGAAGTCAACAGTAAAAAGAATTTCATATGGTATTGAAAATCAAAACAAAAACTTAATAAATAGTAAAAAAAATATTCTGTCAAACAAAAAAAAAACAATTATGATAAATACAGAAGAACTTGCATTAAAAGGAAGACACAATTTGCTTAATGCTATGGCTGCATTAACAGTTTCAGATTTATTAAAAATTGAAAATGAAATAATAAGAGAAAGTTTATTGGGTTTTTCGGGACTTCCTCACAGATTAGAGAATTTTTTAAGAATACAAGGGGTTAATTATATAAATGACTCTAAAGCAACTAATGTAAATGCAGCATATTTTGCTTTAGATTCAATGACTTCTCCAACTGTATGGATCGCAGGAGGAGTAGATAAAGGAAATGACTATTCTGAATTATTACCAATTGTTAGAGAAAAAGTTAAGGCAATAATATGTTTAGGAATTGATAATACAAAATTGTTAGAGACATTTAAGCCAATATCTGAAATAATTGTAGAAACTGAGTCAATAGATGAAGCAGTTAAGATTGCAAGTAAAATTGCTGAAAAAAAGGATAATGTTCTTCTGTCTCCAGCATGTGCAAGTTTTGATTTATTTGAAAGTTATGAGGACAGAGGAAACCAATTTAAGCAAGCAGTAAGAAATCTATAAATGAGTTTAAAAAATATAGTTTTTGGGGATAGAGTTTTACTAGTAATTATAATATTACTCTCGTTATTCTCTTTTTTTCCAGTTTTCTCCTCTAGTTCATACTTATCATATGTTATTGATGGATCTTCACCACTATATTATTTAATTAAACATTTCATCGTATTACTATTCGGATTTGCTTTAATGTTTTCAATAAAATTAATCCCTTATAATTTATATAAAGGAATGTCTATAATTCTAATGCCAATTGGAGTGTTGCTTTTAACTTACACGTTATCTAAAGGAACGATAATTGCAGGTTCTGCCGCAAGCAGATGGATAGATATACCAATAGTTGGAATTAGTTTCCAAACCTCTTCGTTAGCTGCAGTAATTATTATTAGTTATGTTGCTAGGTATCTTTCAAAAGTGGATTTAAAAGAAATAAAATTTAAACAAACAATTCTGCCACTATGGGTTCCTGTTTTTCTCTATATTTTATTGATACTCCCATCGAATCTATCTTCAGCATTTCTAATATTTTCCTCAATAATTCTAATATTGTTTATCTCAGGATTTCCTTTTAGACATATGGTTAAAATGTTTTTGATATTGATGCTACTTCTTTCAAGTTTTTATTTTTTAGCTAAAACTTTTCCTGATCAGTTCCCTAATAGAATTGATACATGGATTAGTAGAGTTGAAAATTTTAATTCTACTCAAAACCTAGATGCGAGTTATCAGATTGAAAGAGCAAAAATGGCAATTAATAATGGAGGATTAATTGGAGTAGGAGCAGGAAAAAGCATAATGAAAAATCACCTTCCACAAAGTAACTCAGATTTTATTTTTGCAATAATTGTTGAGGAGTTTGGTATAATAGGAGGGTCTGTAATTATTCTTTTGTATGTACTTATGTTTTTTAGGATACTTATTATAACTCATAAAGCTGATGATAAGTTTGGTAAAATTCTAGTTTCAGGTTTAGGAATTTTGATTTTAGTTCAAGCATTTACTAATATCTCAGTTGCAACTCAAATAATCCCTGTAACAGGTCAAAATTTACCTTTAATAAGTAGTGGAGGTTCTTCGGCTTGGATGACATGTATCTCCTTAGGAATGATATTAAGTGTTAGTTCTTCGATTAAAAAAAAGAAAATTGGTTAGAAAAAATAAATTTATAATATCTGGAGGAGGAACAGGAGGTCACATTTATCCTGCAATATCTATTGCTAATATGATAATGAAATCAATTCCGAATTCTGAAGTAAGATTTGTAGGTGCTATTGGTAAGATGGAAATGAAAATTATTCCAAAACATGGTTTTAAAATTAAAGGATTATGGATTAGTGGTCTTCAAAGATCACTTTCTATTAAAAATATTTTAGTACCATTTAAGCTAATTGTTAGTTTAATCCAATCCTTAATTGAGTTATTAATTTTTAAACCAAAATTCGTAATTGGAACAGGAGGATATGCTAGCTTCCCAATGCTATTTATTTCATCTCTATTTAAAGTTCCAACCTTAATTCAAGAACAAAACTCATTACCAGGAATTTCAAATAAACTTCTATCTAGATATGCAGATTATATTTCTGTTGCTTATGAAAAAATGGATAAATACTTCCCAGGTAATAAAATTTATTTAACAGGTAATCCAATTAGGGAATCAATTACAAAAAACATAAATATTAGTCATTATAAAAAAACAAATAATATTACAGATGATATATTGGTATTAACTGTTCTAGGGGGAAGTCTAGGTGCAGAGAGGATAAATAGAGTCATTGAAGATAATATTGAGTTTATAAAGTCTAAAAATGTATTTCTTATATGGCAATGTGGTAGTCTTTACTTTGAAAATTATAAACATTTTAATTCTGACTTTATAAAGATTATTGATTTTATAGATGATATAGATTCTGTATATCAGATTTCTGACATTATTATTGCAAGAAGTGGAGCATTAACTTTATCTGAATTAGCTGTTGTAGGAAAACCATCCATTTTAATACCATCTCCAAATGTTGCAGAGAATCATCAATTTTTAAATGCTAAAACAATAGAGGAAAAAGATGCATGTATTTGTATAGAGGAAAAGGACTTGGAATTAATATTTAAAAATAAACTTGATTTACTAATCAATGATGAAAATCTAAGAAAAGAACTATCAAGAAATATCTCTAGAATGGGACTGCCAAATGCTTCTAGTGATATAGTTGAAATAATTAAAAAACATTTTAACGATGAGCTATAATAAATATTTTTTTATTGGAGTTGGAGGAATTGGAATGTCTTCTATAGCAAATTATCTTATTGATACTAAGAATATTGTTTTTGGATATGATAGATCATCGAATAAACTAGTTGATAAGTTAATAGATAATGGGCTTAAGTTTACCGATAAACTAGATATAGGTCTAGTACCTCAGGAATTCTTAGATGATAATGTTATTGTTGTATATACTCCTGCAATAAAAAATGATAATGTATTTCTTGATTTTTTTTCAAATAAGAAAAGAAATAAAATTTTTAAAAGATCTGAAATATTAGGTCAAATATCAGCAAATTCAAAATGTATAGCAGTTGCTGGAACTCATGGTAAAACATCAACTACTGCTATCTTAAGTCATTTATTATACTCTAATCAAGTTAAATTTAGATCATTTGTTGGTGGAATAATGAAAGGATTTGACTCGAATTACATATCTACCGGTGATGAATATGTTATTATTGAAGCAGATGAGTATGACAGATCTTTTCTTGCTCTAGATCCAGACTACTCTCTAATAACTTCTATTGAAAAAGACCATCTTGATGTTTATGATGACTTGGAATCAATTCTTTCAAGCTTTGGGATTTTTTGTGATAAAACAAAAAAATCTGTAATAGCAGAAAAAGATATTAATATTAAAAAAGATTTCTCGTTCTCAATAGATGAAGATGCAGATTACTCTGCTGATATCATAAAAAACGACCTTAATGGAATTCACTTTGATTTTAAAACTCCAAATAATTTAATTTCAAACATTCATGCAAGAGTAATAGGAAAACATAATTTAAAAAATGTTGTTTCAGCTTTATCATTAATTGATCAAATTGAAGATTTCAATTTAGAAGAATTCATACCATATCTATCTGAATTTAAGGGTATTGAAAGAAGAATGGATATTTATAAATATGAAGATAAGGTAATTGTAGATGACTATGCTCATCATCCTACCGAAATAAAATCAATTTTTGATACAATAGATTCTAATTATCAAGATAAGCCTAAAGCAGTTATTTTTCAACCTCACTTATATACCAGAACAAGGGATTTAATGGATGATTTTGCTAAAGTTTTATCTTATTTTCATGAAGTATATCTTTTAGATATCTATCCTGCAAGAGAGAAGCCAATTAATGGCATAACTTCAGAAGTTTTACTGAATAAAATAGATGCATCAAAAAAAGAAATTGTTAAAAAGGTTGAAATCAATGATGTAATAAATAATACTAATTGCAAAATAATTGCAATTCTTGGAGCAGGTGACCTGACGGTAAATCTAAATAAAAAAATATTTACTAATGAATAGATTTTTAACTACAATTTTCATGCTATCACTAATATCATTTATGATATTATTAAGCTCATTTATTGAATATGATAATCATGAATCAAATACAGAATACAACGTTTATTATGCTTTTGATAACCTATATAACAACAAGCCAATAATCGATAGTATCATGACGAATAAATCAAATATTGAACTAATAAAGGCAAATAAATTAAACGAGATTGAGTCAAAATTATATGAAATAGAATCTATACATGAAGCTAATATATTCAGAGATTTTAATTTCAATCTCTCAATAAATATTGTAGAAAGAGAGCCTTTAGCTTATTATGAAAAAAATGATTCATATATAGATCTATCAGGAAAAATTATAAAAAGAAATAAAGAATTAGATGATAGATTGCCAATATTATCAGGAGAAACCTCAAAAAATAATATTAAAATGGTAGTAGATGTTATCAAGACCTTTAATGAAGATGTTTTCTTAAATAAAGAATTAGAGAGGATATGGTTTAATGAAGATGAACTTTTTTTGAAGTTAAATAGCTTTCAATTTGATATAAGGTTTGGAGATAACAACAAAATGAATAAAAAATTAGAAATGTTAAAAGGATTCTGCATATATAACATGGAGAATAAAGGAAATGAAACTTATAAACAGATCGATTTAGTATATGATAACCAATTAATAGCAATTAAAAAATAAATTCATGAATAATAAATTTTCAGTAGGTCTTGATATTGGTACAACAAAAATTGTAGCAATGGTTGGAGAAAAAAATCAGTTTAATAAAATTAAGGTTCTTGGTGTTGGGAAATCTCAAAGTCTGGGAGTCCACAGGGGAGTTGTTAATAATATTACACAAACTATTCAATCAATAAAAATTGCAATAGATGAAGCTCAATCTAAATCAGGAATAGAAATAAAAGATGTTGCAGTTGGTATTGCAGGTCAACATATTAGAAGTCTTCAACATAGTGATTATATAACTAGAGAAAATCCGGATGAGGTAATTAATAATGACGATATAGATAAATTAATTGATCAAGTATATAAATTAGTTATGTTGCCTGGTGAAGAAATTATTCATGTTCTTCCTCAGGATTTTAAGGTTGATGGTCAATCTGAAATTAAAGAGCCTATAGGTATGTATGGAAGTAGGCTAGAGGCTAATTTCCATATTGTAGTTGGACAAGTATCATCAATTAGAAATATTGGTAAGTGTATTAAAAGTTCAGGATTAGAGATGGGAGATATAACCTTAGAACCATTAGCCTCTTCTGATGCTGTTCTTTCTTTTGAAGAAAAAGATGCAGGAGTTGCTTTAATAGATATTGGTGGTGGTACTACAGATGTAGCAATTTTTAAAGATGGTATTATAAAACATACTGCAGTTATACCTTTTGGTGGAAATGTAATTACTGAGGATATCAAGGAAGGATGCTCAATAATTGGCAATCAAGCAGAACAATTAAAAATAAAGTTTGGATCTGCATGGCCTGGAGAAAATAAAGATTCAGATATAGTATCAATTCCTGGAATTAGGGGGAGAGATCCAAAAGAAATATCACTTAAAACATTATCTAAAATTATCAATGCAAGAGTTGTAGAGATAATTGAGCAGGCTTATTTAGAGATTAAGAATTATGGTCATGAAGATTCAAAAAAGAAACTTATTGCAGGAATTGTTTTAACTGGAGGAGGTAGTCAGTTAAGACACCTTAAACAACTGGTTGAATATATAACCGGTATGGATACAAGAATAGGTTATCCAGGAGAACACCTCTCTGGAGACTCAAATGAGTTCAATCCAATTTATTCTACAGCTGTTGGACTATTAATGAAAGCAATAGAGAATAATTCTGAAAACTTAACTAATGATATTTCTAATTCTACTGGAAATGATCTAGTGAATCAAGAAAGAAAGACAATTCTAGCTAAGTGGGGAGAAGGTTTTAAAAAATTTATAGATAATGTAGATAATACATACGATAATTAACAAAAATTAAAAAAATAAAATAGATATGGATACAAATTTTAGTTTCGATTTACCAAAAAATAAAAGTAATGTTATGAAAGTAATGGGAGTAGGAGGTGGAGGAAGTAATGCAGTTAATTACATGTATAAACAAGGAATCAAAGGTGTTGATTTCATTGTTTGTAATACTGACTCTCAAGCTCTTGAAGAGAGTCCTGTGCCTAATAAAATTCAGCTAGGAGTTAATCTTACTGAAGGTTTAGGAGCTGGAGCAAATCCAGAAATAGGAAAATTAGCTGCTTTAGAAAGCTATGAGGAGTTAAAAAATTTACTAGAAACACAAACTAAAATGTTGTTTATAACTGCTGGAATGGGTGGAGGTACAGGAACTGGTGCTGCTCCAATAATAGCTGAAATGGCAAAGGAATTTGATATTTTGACTGTAGGAATAGTTACTATACCATTCAATTTTGAAGGAAAAAATAGAGAGCTACAAGCTATTAAGGGTTTAGAGAAATTAAAAAGATCTGTAGACTCTTTAATTATAATAAATAACAATAAATTAAGAGAAGTATATGGTAACCTTGGATTTAAAGAAGGATTCTCAAAAGCTGATGAGGTACTTGCTACAGCTGCGAAGGGAGTAGCTCAAGTTATAACCCATCATTATACTCAAAATATTGATTTAAAAGACGCCAAAACAGTACTTTCAAATAGTGGTACTGCTATAATGGGCTCTTCAACTGCAAGTGGATCTAATAGAGCAAATGAAGCGGTTATAAAAGCTTTGGACTCTCCATTGCTTAATGATAACAAAATAGAAGGTAGTAAAAATGTTCTTCTGTTAATTATTTCTGGATCTGATGAGATTACTATAGATGAAATAGGAGAGATTAATGAGCATATTCAGAATGAAACAGGTAACAGTGCAAATATAATAATGGGAGTTGGAGAAGATCTTGATCTTGGAAACAATATATCTGTTACTGTTATAGCTACTGGATTTGGTGATGAAAAACAACAGAGTTTAGTTAGCTCAGAGACAAAGAAAGTTATTTATACACTTGATGAAGATCATCCATTTGAAAAGAAATTAATTGAAGAAGATCTAGATGAGGAAACTGAAATAATAGAAGATAAATCAAATGATGAAAGCCCATACGATTTTCAACAAAAGAAGATTGAGAGTGAAATAAATGAAATTTTAAGAAACATAGAAATTAGCTATGAAGTAGTTGAGGCAGATGAACAATTAATAGATATAAATGAAATTGAAATAATAGATTTTGAACATGTTTTACCTGAGGATCTAGATATTATAGATAATCAAGAAAATTATGATGAAATATCCTTTGGTCTATTTTCAGATAATTTGGAGAAAGAAGTAATTAATAATAATGACTTTGAAGAAAATAATGTTGATGAGCAGACTTCGCAATTTGATGAAATAAATTCTTACGTGGATAATGAAGATGAGGAAGATATAGAGTTTATAAAATTAGATCTTAATGATAATGTAAATCAAATAGAAGAAATTAAAACAAGTGAAGAAGAATCCAATAATGAAACCATAGATTACCAAGAGGATAATTATTTATTTGAAAAACCAATTGAGGTGGATTCCGATAGTGAAAATATAATTAGGAGGGAAAATTTAAAGAAATATAACCATGTTTTTAAAAGTAATAACTCTTCAATTGAAGATTTAGAAAAAATACCAGCATATAAAAGAATGGGTATTGAAATAAATAATTCAAAGTCTGAGGGTGATGAAATATTTTCAAAGACTATTCTAAATGAAGAGAATAAATTAGAATTTCCAGATGTTAACACATATTTACATGATAACGTAGATTAATTAAAATGAATATAGAAAATCAAATAAATGAGTCTATTAAAGACTCAATGAAAAAAAAAGATAGTCTTAGACTAGAATCGTTAAGATCAATTAAATCTGCAATTCTACTAGAGAAGACTAAGTTTTCTTCAGATAAGACTTTAGATGAGAATGAAATTATAAAAATTCTTCAAAGGCTTGTTAAGCAAAGAAATGATAGTGCAAAAATCTATAATGAACAAAATAGAGAAGATTTAGCAAATATTGAAGTTGCCCAATCAAAAATTATTTCAGAGTTTCTTCCAGAACAACTAAATGAAACAGAATTAACGGAAATAATCAACACTACAATAACAGAGTTAAATGCTTCCTCAATGAAAGATATGGGAACTGTGATTTCTGAAGTTAATAAAAAAGTATCAGGAAGAGCCGAGGGAAGAATAATAGCTGAGATAGTTAAAAATAAATTATCAAATTAATAAGTTGTAGAACCTCTAAGTAACTATATTTTTAGAATCATCTTTACTTTCATATTCTTTAGACTCAATTATATTAATAAGTCTAATACAAATTATATATATATCGTTAAACGAGATATAAAGGGGTGTTAATGCAATTCGAATTATATTAGGGGGTCTAAAATCTACAATAATCTTTTTTTCTCCATGATTTTCTGGATCTGTAAGGCACTTTGTTATTCTCCAAGATTCTTCATGGACTATTGATATATGAGAACCTCTATCATCTTTATTTTTAGGAGTAATAATTTTAAATCCTAAATTCATTAACCTATCATTAAAAATTTCAGTAAAAAAGTTATATAAATCTATAGCCTTATTCTCTAGTTTTTTTGTTGTTGCATTTATAGTTATGTCTAGAGAAGAATCTAAAGTAGACATTGAAATTATATGGGGTGTTCCACTAGAGAATTTACTCATTGATTCTGACTGAATATATGTCTTTGAGAAATTAAATGGATCTGAATGACTAAACCATCCTTTTATTGGGGACTTAAGCCCTATCTGTTTTTCATTTCTAGCATATATAAAAGCTGGTGACCCTGGACCTCCATTTAAATATTTATAGGTACAACCTATCGCATAATCAATATCATTGACTTTCATATCAATATCTATAGCTCCAATTGCATGACTTAAATCCCAAATAACAATGCTATCGTTTTCTTGACAAATTCTATTAATTTTTTTTACAGGATATCTGTATGAAGATTTGTAAGTAACTAGTGATAGAACAATTATACCGTTATTATTCTTAATAAATTGCTCAAGCACATCAATATCTGGTAAATAATTATCATACTCTAGAAGATTAAATTTTAAATTGTAATCATTACAAATGCCCTCGCAGATATATTTATCTGAAGGAAAATTAAGATTGTCAGTAGAGATATTTGTAATACTGTCGTTGCTTTTTATAAGGCTTAATAGTAACTTATAGAGATTTAAAGAAGTAGATCCACCTACATATATTTCAGTTTCATTTGAATTTAAGATTGTTGAAATTTTCTTAGAAACTTTATTAGGCAGGTTTATCCATGAATTATTCCAGCTTGAGATAAGATTTTGCCCCCATTCATTATTTATAACTTTATTAATGGCCTCTTTAGTTTTTTTTGAAAGTAGACCTAGAGAATTACCATCAAAATATAATTTATCATCTGGATAGATGAATTCACTTTTGAATTTATTTAGTTTATCTTTTGAATCTAATTCTTTTGCTAATTTCTCTAGTCTATCCAAGTTTCATAAATTTTTTTTGCCCATTCCAAATACATCAATCCACTTGGATGAAGATTATCAGAAGCTAATAAATTGCTTTCATTTAGTGCCCTTCTGGAAATCTCTGTAACATCAACATACTTGAGCCCATTACTATTTGCGAAATTTATTAAGCTATTGTTAAATAAATTTATTTCAGATGAAATTACTTCTCTATTATATGAATTTCCAAAAGGAGTATATCCCCAATCTGGTATAGAAACAATAATGATATTTCCATTACTTTTTTTAAGACTATTCATCTTATCCATTAGTTTGTTAAGATCTTCCTCAAATTCATCAATAGATCTTGAATTAAATTGGTTGTTTACTCCAATTAAAAGAGAAACATAGTCATACTTTTGAGTAAAATTAGTTTGACTTATTGCATTCAAAAGATCATAAGTCTTCCAACCAGTTTCAGCTATGATTTCAGGTTTTTCAAAGTCTAGACCATTTTCATATGCAACTTCGACAAATTGATTTGGCCATCTTTCATTTTCGTTTACTCCTTCTCCAATTGTGTAGCTATCACCTAAGGCTAGAAAACTAAATTTTGAGATACTTGAGTTAATTAAATCAATTTCATTTGATTCAAAATTTTCATTTTCAATATTACTATAGTTTATGTCGTTTTCTGCAGTATTTTGAGGATTACAGGATAATGACAATAAAAAAATAGAAACTAATATACTTCTTATGAATATGTACATTTATAATTTTACTGAATATAAATTTAGTAATTATCTTATTTAAGAGCATCAATTGCAATATTATAATCGGGTGAATTAAATATGTAACTTCCAGCAACTAGAACATCTGCTCCATTAGATTTAAGATCTTGAAAGTTATCTTTATTTACTCCTCCATCTACTTCTATTAATGCATTTGATTCAGACGTAATAATTAATTGTTTTAATTCTTTAAGTCTCTCTTTTGTAGATTCAATAAATTTTTGACCAGCAAACCCAGGATTAACTCCCATTAAACAAATTAAATCAACCTTTTTGATGTATTCTTTTAATTCAGATATAGGAGTTTCAGGATTTATAGCAATTCCAGCCTTTAGTGAAGATTCGTGAATCTTATTAATGATTTGATTTAAATTATTTGTTGCCTCTATGTGAACTGTAATTATATCAGATCCAAGATTTATAAATTCAGTTATATACTTTTCAGGCTCAACAATCATAAGATGAACATCTAAAGGTTTTTTAGTTAGTTGTCTTATTGTCTTCACAACTGGCATACCAAAAGATATATTAGGAACAAACAGTCCATCCATAACATCTAGATGAAACCAATCAGCATTGCTTTTATCTATTTTAGAACACTCTAAAGATAAATTAGCAAAATCTGCTGCAAGAATAGAGGGAGAAACTTTTACTGACATATTTGCCAATATATAGTTTTAAATAATAATACAGAAAATCAATTAGAAAAAGATATAAACAGACAAGCCTAACTATCCAAGATAAGTTTTCAGAATTTTGCTCCTAGAGGTATGCTTTAACCTTCTAATGGCTTTTTCTTTGATTTGTCTAACTCTTTCCCTAGTCAAATCAAATGTTTCACCTATTTCTTCTAAAGTCATAGCATGTTGATTACCTAGACCAAAATACAATCTTACAACATCAGCTTCTCTAGGGGTTAAAGTATCAAGAGCTCTTTCAATTTCAGTTCTAAGAGATTCATGTAGAAGTTGTCTGTCAGGATTTGGTGATTCTCCACTATTTAAAACATCATATAAGTTAGAGTCTTCACCTTCAACTAAAGGTGCGTCCATTGATACATGTCTACCAGAATTTTTTAAAGATTCTTTTACATCATTAACAGTCATATCAAGTTCTTTAGCAATTTCTTCTGCTGAAGGTGCTCTCTCATGAGCTTGCTCAAGAAACGCATAAGTTTTATTTATTTTATTAATAGAACCAATCTTATTTAATGGTAATCTAACAATTCTTGATTGTTCAGCTAAAGCTTGCAGGATTGATTGCCTAATCCACCATACGGCATATGAGATAAATTTAAAACCTCTAGTTTCATCAAATCTTTGGGCAGCCTTAATTAGACCAAGATTACCTTCGTTAATAAGGTCAGGAAGTGTTAATCCTTGATTTTGGTATTGCTTAGCTACAGATACCACAAACCTTAAATTGGCTTTAGTCAGTTTTTCTAGTGCAAATTGATCTCCAGCTTTAATCCTTTGAGCTAATTCTACTTCCTCCTCCGCAGTAATAAGGTCTACCTTTCCAATCTCTTGAAGATATTTATCTAGAGAAGCAGTTTCTCTATTGGTTACCTGCTTTGTTATTTTTAATTGTCTCATAGACTAATTAATGCCACAAAAATTGTTCCAAATTGAAAAAATTTAAGATTTTTTTTCAAGTAAAACTTTTCTGGAAATTTTAGATTTTTTTGTTCTAGGATCAATTCCCAGATATTTTATTTCAATTTGATCACCAATGTTTAAATAATCAGTTACATTATTAACTCTCTCCCATGCAATTTCAGATACATGTAATAGAGCTTCTTTGCCAGGAACAAATTCAACTACTGCCCCAAAATCAAGAATCTTGATTACTTTGACATTATATACTTCATCGATTACAGGCTCAAAAACTAGATTTTTAATTCTGTCGATAGCATAGTTAATCTTTTCTTGATCAACCCCTAAGATTTCAATAACACCGATTTCATCTTTCTCATTTATTACAATTGTAGTTTCAGTATCCTTTTGAAGTTCTTGAATATTTTTACCTCCTGGCCCTATTACCAGTCCAATAAAGTCCTTACTGATTTCAAGATTAACCATTTTAGGTGCATGAGCTTTAACAGAATCGTTTGGATTATTTATTGTTTCATCTAGTTTATTCAATATATCCAATCTTCCATTTTTAGCTTGACCAAGTGCTTCAATTAAAATCTCGTATTTTAATCCTTTAATTTTGATATCCATTTGACATGCAGTGATTCCATCTTTTGTACCTGTAACTTTAAAGTCCATATCTCCAAGATGATCTTCATCACCTAAAATATCAGATAATACAGCATATTTATCACCCTCAGTTATTAAACCCATTGCTATACCAGAAACATTACTCTTAATATTAATTCCAGCGTCCATCAATGCAAGAGATCCCGCACAGACTGAAGCCATAGAGGACGATCCATTAGATTCTAAAATTTCAGAAACAATTCTAACTGTATATGGACAGTCAGATGGCATAACTTTTTTTAGAGCCCTTTGAGCAAGATTTCCATGACCAACTTCTCTTCTTGAAGTTCCTCTCAATGGTCTTGCCTCTCCAGTTGAAAATGGTGGAAAATTATAATGTAAATAAAAAGTCTCTTCAGATTGATCAGTTGGCATATCAATTACGTTGGCTTCTCTGCTTGTTCCAAGAGTAACTGAAGCTAGAGCTTGCGTCTCACCTCTTGTAAAGACTGCAGATCCATGAGTAGATGGTAAGTAATCGATTTCAGTCCAAATATTTCTAATGTTATCAGGTTTCCTTCCATCAAGCCTTATACCTTCATTAAGAACTAAATCCCTAACTGCCTTTTTTTGTGACTTACTAAAGTAATTTAGAATAAGATCTTTCTTTTCTTCATACGTTTCTTCATCGAACGATTCGACTAATTCTTGCTTTACATTTGAAAAAAGTTCACTTCTTTCATTTTTTGAAAGACCTTTTTTTGCTATATCATAACATTTTTGATAAGTTTTTTCAATAATTTGATTTTCTAATTCTGTGTCTTCCTCAGCGGAATCATATTCTCTTTTTTCAGAACTTACTCCAACAAGCTCGATAAGCTCTTTTTGAGCCTTAATTTGAGCTTTAATCTCTTCATGGGCATATCTTATTGCCTCTGTCATTTCCTCTTCAGAAATCTCATTAAATTCCCCTTCAACCATAACAACTGAGTCTTCACTAGCACCAACCATCATATCTATATCAGATTCTTCAAGCTGAGCTTTTGATGGATTTATTAAGAAATTTCCATCAATTCTTGCCACTCTAACTTCAGAAATAGGACCATCAAATGGAATATCAGACAATGATAGTGCTGCAGAAGCAGCCAGACCAACTAATGCATCTGGCATTACGTTTTCATCGTGAGACATTAATTGTATCATAACCTGAGTTTCATTATAATAATCCTTTGGAAATAAAGGTCTTAGAACTCTGTCAACAATTCTCATTGTTAAAATCTCCTCATTACTTGGTCTTGCTTCTCTTTTGAAAAAACCACCCGGAAATCTACCAGCAGAGGCAAATTTCTCTCTATAATCAACTGTTAAAGGAAGAAAATCTAATGTTGACTCTCCATAATTGGAAACTACAGTAGATAATAGCATACAGTTTCCCATTTTTATTACAACTGAACCGTGTGCTTGTTTTGCTAGTTTACCTGTTTCAATGATAATCTCACGGCCATCATTTAAAACAATTGTTTTTGATAAAGGTTTTGGATTCATAATCTAGTTTTGGTTTAAATTAATTGTTGTGTGAATATTTAGACAACCAAACTAAATTTTATTTTCTGATACCAAGTTTTTTAATTATATCACGGTATCTTTCAATATCTGTTTTCTTTAAGTACTCGAGTAAGTTTCTTCTTTTACCAACCATCTTAACCAAGGATTTCTCTGTATTGAAGTCCTTTGCATTAGTTTTAAGATGATTAGAAAGATGATCAATTCTCTTTGAGAAAAGTGCAACCTGACTTTCAGCAGAACCGGTATCTTTTTTACTTTTACCAAATTCTTTAAAAATATCTTCTTTCTTAAGTACTGTCATTCAATTATTTTTGAGCCGCAAATATAGTAGTTTATATTTAAATAAGTAAATTATTTATTCATATTTACGAAGGGGAGAATTCTGGATTAAATCTATGTAAAGATTAACTTTCTTCTTTAAATCTTTCCTATGAGTAATAAAATCTAAAAATCCCTTTTCTAGTAAAAACTCACTTTTTTGAAATCCATCAGGTAAATCCTGTCCAGTAGTATCTTTAACAACTCTTGGCCCTGCAAAAGCAATAAGTGCATTAGGTTCCGCTATATTGATATCTCCTAGCATTGCAAAAGAAGCAGTTGTTCCTCCGGTAGTTGGATCAGTACACAAAGAAATGTATGGTAATTTTGCCTCGGATAAATCATTAAGTTTTGCAGATGTTTTAGCCATCTGCATTAGTGAAGTAGCAGATTCCATCATTCTAGCTCCTCCAGATTTTGAAATAACTAGAAGAGGACATTTATATTTAATTGCATAACTTATTGCAAGAGATATTTTTTCTCCAACAACTGATCCCATTGATCCTCCAATAAATTTAAAGTCCATACAAGCAATTACAAGATTTTTTCCGTACGATTTACCATAACCAATCCTAATGGCTTCATTAAGTTTAGTCTTGCTTTGAGCATCTTTTAATCTATCGGAATATTTTTTTTGATCTTCAAATTTTAAAAAATCAACAGAAGTCATTTTGGCATTGAATTCTTTAAATTTATTATCAAAGAGTATTTCAAAGTATTCCTTGCTTCCAATATGGACATGATAGTCGTCTTCAGGACTAACATACATATTTTCAGCAAGTTCCTTTGTTTCAATTATTTTACCACTAGGAGTTTTGTACCAAAGACCAGCAGGTATATCTTTTTTTTCTTCGGTTTTTGTACTAATATTTTTGTTTGTTCTTTTGAACCAACTCATACTATTAGGTTTTAATCTAAGGTATTGATATTATTTAAATCCTCAAAGGCTTTTATAAGTCTTGTTTTAAAAGTCTCTTCTCCTTTTCTAAGCCATACCCTAGGGTCATAATATTTTTTGTTAGGTATATCATCACCATCTGGATTACCTATTTGTTTCATTAAATATTCAGACTCTCCAATCATATAATCTCTAATACCTTCGGTAAATGCAAATTGAAGGTCTGTATCTATATTCATTTTTATAACACCATAATCTATAGCTTCCCTTATTTCTTCTACTGAAGAACCAGAACCACCGTGGAATACAAAATCAAGTGAATTAGATGGTAAATTGAATTTTTCTGAAACAAACTCCTGTGAATTTTTTAAAATTTTAGGAGTTAATTTCACGTTTCCTGGTTTATAAACTCCATGAACATTACCAAATGCAGCAGCAATCATAAAATTATCGCTAATTGAGCTAAGCTCAGAATATGCATAGGCAACTTCTTCTGGTTGAGTATAAAGTTTAGATGAGTCAATATCAGTATTGTCAACTCCATCTTCTTCTCCTCCTGTTACACCTAGTTCTATCTCAAGTGTCATCTCTAAATCAGTTAGCTTCTTAAGATATTCTTTACATGTGCCTATGTTATCCTCTAATGATTCTTCCGATAAATCAATCATATGAGATGAAAATAGGGGATACCCATTTTTTTTGTAAAATACTTTACCATAATCAAGCAATCCATCTATCCATGGTAATATACTCCTGGAACAGTGATCGGTATGAATTATAACCTTAGAATTATAATTATCAATTACTTTGTGTATATGATATGCACCAGCAACTGAACCAGCAATAGAAGCTTTAAAATTTTCGTTTGACATACCTTTACCAGCTATAAATTGAGAGCCGCCATTAGAAAACTGAATAATTACTGGGCTATTTAACTCTGACGAGGTTTCTAGGACAGAATTTATCGTATTATTTCCTGATACGTTAATCGCCGGTAATGCAAACTTTTTTTCTTTAGCGAGATTAAATAATTTTTGGTTTTCTTTTCCGTAGATAAAGTTATTTTTCAAAATATTTTTTTTTGTTAATTTTTGTCAAAAGTATTAAACTTATTCCTAAAATGGGTAATTAATACCAATATTAAATACTGCTTTTCTTAAAGTGAAATCATTAAACCATCTTTCACTTTTTTCTCTTGCAGGATTGTATGTTTTAAAGCCAGTATCAAGTCTTAAAACAAAGAAATTCAAATCATATCTAAGTCCAACTCCTGAACCAATTGCAAGCTCTCCTAAATCTGAAAAACTATCGAATGTCATTGAGCTATCATTTACATTATCATTTAAGTTCCAAATATTTCCAACATCAATAAAGAAGGCACCATTCAACTTACCACTGATCTTACTCCTATATTCTAGATTAAATGCAATTTTAAAATTAGCTTCATTAAACTCATTTATATTATTACTGCTTCCAGGACCTAACTTATATGCTTTCCAAGCCCTGTTGTCATTTGATCCTCCTGCGTAATAAGATCTTGTAAATGGTATGTAATCAGAATTTCCATATGGAATAGCTACCCCTGAAAATGCTCTGAATGCAATTATATCACCTTTGTTTAAAAGTAAGTGCTTAATATAGCTTATCTCTGCTTTTGTATATTGTGAGGGCAGAATATTAGATATTTCAACTTTACCATTAGAGTTAAGGTTATTGCCTCTTAGTACCTCATTAAAAATATTTCCAACCATTTCTAATTTGATTCTAAGTTGGGAGAAGTCTTCATCTAAAAAGTTTTCTTGCGTATTTCTGTTAATGCTTATTGAGGAACCAACTATTAAATTATTCTCAGTTAATCGCTCCTTTCTTTCTAAAATAGAATTAACATCTTTATAAAAGTCATTACTGGAACTCAAAGAAGTTTGATTATTTAAAACTTGATCAATAAATAAATCAGATCCTTCTGGAATTGTCAAATCTCCATTATCATTAATCAAGGACTGGTCAATATTATATAGTGAAGAAATATAATTTAGCTTATCATATGAATTTCTATATACATTGAAGTAATTAGAAATATTTTGATTATTGACATATTCAAAATCTAAAAGTTTAAAATTTATTTTTGATAATATAGAAGGATTCCAATTTACCTCGTATATACCACTGTAATACTGTTTATCTAAACCAATATTTTTTTGAACTGTTGATCCAAGAATTATGTTAGTTATTGGATTCATATCCTTTTGTATAATCTTTTCTGTATTTATGGGTAGAATTGCTCTCGGTATTCTTAGATTGATATTTCCACCTAACTCAAATAGATTAAAAAAAGAATCATCCGGTATCCCTATATCTTTAGATGCACCTATTGAATTTTTTAAATTAATTGATAAATTTTCTGTTCCTCTGAAAATATTCCTAATATTTAGATTTGTACCGAACGAAATCCCAAAATCTTCAATATTTGAATGAGTAAAGTCTAGATCAAATCCTAGACTAAATCTGTTTCTAGGTAATAGATAAATTGATGATATTAATGAGCTATCTTTCTCTTCCATTAAAATTCTAGGGTATTTAAAATTCCCTAGATTAGAAAAATATCTTGATGTCAAAAGTTTGTTGTCTTCGCTGTAATTCTCTCCCTTTTTAAAGAAGATAGGTTCAGTTATTGATTTTGGAGAATAATTTAAACTACCCTTAGAGAAAATATTTATGCCATTATAATTTATTGAATCAGTAAATGACTCAATGTTTGATAACTCATCTAGAGACTCTACATAGACATTAATCTGATCAATCTTTTTAATTTCGTAATTATCATCCAGATTGGGATTAGATATGTTAAGTATAATAGGTATATTCTTCACAACACCTGTACTGTCAATTAATACATTATAACTAATGCTTCTTTGTTGAAAGTCATATACACCATTATTCTTATATAAGGAAAAAATTCTGTCTCTCTCTAATAGAAGTTTATTAATTGAGAAGTACTCTCCTTTTTTTAAAACACTATTTTCAATATTTGCTTTGTAAAGAGAGTCTAAATCATTTGATTTAATATTCACAGTTATGGAATCTAGTAAATATCTGTCATTAGTTTTAACTCTATATTTTACTCTTGCTTGGTTATTATCAATAATAGTATCATAGTTTACTTCTGAATCAAAATACCCTATGTTATTATAAAACTGTTTAAGTCTTCTAATATTGTCACTATAATTAATTTCTGAAAGTCCTACAGGTTCTTGGCCAAGTCCTTTTAAAAAATTATTAAATGATCTGTTGTATCTCTTAAGTTGAGTAATTTGTTTTTGAGAAATAAGTTTTTTTAAACGATTTTCTCTATTATTTTTCTTCAGCCATACATCAAATTTTTCATCTGGATTCTGACTTGCAAGGTTATTTATTGCAAGACCTAGAGGATATCCTAGAAATTTATTAATCGGAGATGGTTGAATAAGAAGACTAACGGGGTCTCTCTTTATGATGCTATCATTTACTTCAAAGACATTCTCAACAAGTATAGGGTCTTCAAAATTTTCATAAATCCTTGTACTACAGCTACTTATAAAAAGATAAATAACAATTATAGAAAGTGTTAATGAGCTTTTAGTAAAAGGCAAACCTAATTTTTTACTAAATTACGTTTTTTAGATCAATAATTTCTCTGTCTAACTACTTCAAAAATTACTGCTGATAAAGCTGAGGAAACATTCAGCGAATCAATTTTTGCACTAATTGGAATTTTAATTACATCATCAGATAATTTTAGAATCCCTTTACTAATTCCTTTATCCTCAGATCCTAAAATCAATCCTATTGATTTTTTATAATTAACATCGTAAATAGTATTAGTACCTCTCTCTGACAAGCTAAATATGCTAACACCTAGAGAATTAAGATGTATTATCGCATCTTTAAGATTATTAACTCTAGCAATTGGAATTTTAAATACCGCACCAGCTGATGTTTTAACAACATCAGAGTTAATAGGAGCAGAGTTATTTTGTGATATTATTATTCCTGAGACATTAGCAGCTAATGAAGTCCTTATTATGGCTCCAAAATTTCTAGTGTCTGTTATTCCATCAAGTAAAAGATATGTTAGGTTCTCTTTCTCATTATATGTGTTTGAGATTAAGTCCTCAAGAGATATAATTGATACAGGAGACAGAATTGCTACTGCACCTTGATGATTTTTGTTTTTATACTTATTAAATTTTTCTTTTGGAACAAATGAAAATTTTATATTATTCTTTTCTAGCTGATTAATTAGTGATCTAAATAAACTACTAGTAGATGCAGACTTTATTAAATATACTTTAGATATTTCTTTTGATGCATCTATTGCTTCAATGATACTTCTTATACCGTATATTTCTATTTGCTTGTCCATATGTAAAAAAAAAAGGAGGTTTAAAAAAACCTCCTTTTATTAGTATTGACTAATCAAATTATTGACAAATGTTCATAGCCTTGAATCCAACTGCAGGACTTGTTCCGTCCGATAAAGCAGTTTGAGATCCAGAACCATCTAAAGCTGTCCAATTAACTTGATAAGTAATCTCACTATCCCAGTCTCCTGATGTAAATGCGAAACCGAAAGTTGAAGCACCAGCTGGAACTGTGAACGAAGTTGTTCCGTCAGTTCCTTCAACAGTCCATGATGTAGTTACACCATCGATTGTCCACTCAAGCGTAGCACCATTCCAACCATCTCCCCAACTGTCCTGACCTGAAATTGTATAAACACCAGGTACAGCACCAGTATTGTTTGCATCAAATCTACATCCAATTACAATTGGATATTGATATGGAGATCTAAAATATGCACCAGTCATAGATCCAGTAACATTTGTTCTTGAGAAACTTCTTCCATCAGTAAGGTTTAATTGAAATCTTACTGTTACGACATCATTACCTCTAAAAGTACCAACTCCAAGTGCACCAAGTGCCTGAGTTAGTGATATAGATATGTCGAATCTAGGAAGACCTACAGGACCATCGTACATTTCAGATCTATTAATAGTCTGATATAATACTTCAGCACCTGAGTTAAACTTCAAGTAAACTTCAACATTTTGAGTCAAACCACCCATTTCTGAGTCGTGTGGCTCAAGAGTCCAGTTAACTACTGAAGTTCCTGGAGTAGCAGCTTGGTATTCACCTGACTTAGATATTTGTCTAAGTGCAGCACCTTGCTCATACTCTTTAAGCATGTAGTCAGTCATCATCTCGTAACCTCCATACTCATCAGAAGAAAATTCTTTTGAACATGAAACTACTAGAGTAATTAAACTAAGATATATAAATAATTTTTTCATGATAATTTAGTTTTAGTCGACCGCTGGTCCGTTAGTATTCCAAAATACTCTTCCTGTTAAATCAGATTTCTGAGTAACATTAGAGTTGTTAGCCGCATAATTTTGTGGATACCACATTGATACAGGGAATGGCCCTGGATCAGGTTCAACCGTTGGTTGAAGATTTTTTGGATATCCATTTCTTCTATAAGAATTATATGCATCTGTTCCGTTACCTCTTTGAGTCTTCCATAGTTCTTCAGCCCAAAGCTCAAGCTTTGCATCTAAAGTACTAGCAGCTGTCCAATCAGCAGCAAAGGCTGCAATAAATGCATCCGCTGTTGCCGCGTCCATTGCTGGAGCTCCTGATATATCATCTACTTTATTCAAGTTTGCAGTAATACCAGCAAGAGTCGATGTAGTAGGATCACCACCTGTCATAACAGCTACCTCAGCATCTAAGAAATGCATTAATGCAGCAGACACAACTGGAGTAATACCAGCACCACCTAAACCGTCACCGTTTCCAAGTGAACTATAGCTAGAGTCATCATAAGCACCACCTGCAGGGTATACACCCATTAGTGTTCTTTTGAATCCATCTGGTGGAATACCTTCATCGTTACCGTGATCTCTTCCCCAATATCCTTCAGGAAGGTTACAGTATAATCCGTATGCAATTCTGTGTGGCTCAATATAGTAACCATCAGCAGAACATTCTAAACTAACCTCATCAATAGGCCCATCCTTTCCAGGAGTATATTGAACCTGTCTGTAGTACATGTAGTTTATTCTTGGATCTCTCATACCATTTCTACCTTGCATCATCAGGTTCATCATCCAGTTAGGCTGATAATCACCTGCACCAGTGTTGGTGTAGTTGTATGTATAGATAGGATGTCTTGTATCTGGGTTTACTTCATTAGTACCCCAAGAAAATTCGAAATCATCTGAATTATCTGTAATATAATTTGTTATAGAGCTGTATGCACCATAATCACCTAAATTTAGGTATGCTCTTTTCTTAATACTGTTTGCAGCTTTAATCCAACCAGCAGCACTACCACCATAGTACATATCGTACTGAGGTGCTACACCACCTGAGTTAAAGTTACCAATTGCAGCATCAAGTAAACTAAGAGCAGCATCATAAACAGATGCTCCTGAATCAGCAGCTGGGTTAAGATTTTCAGAACCTTTTAATGCCTCACTGTAAGGTACATCACCGAAGTAATCTACTAGAGTCATTAAAATGTATGCCTGCATAACCTGCCCCATACCAACATAGTATGATAAGCCGTTTTCTTCAGCAATTACGTTCATTACTCTTATATCCTCCATCATTCCTTGGTAGGCACTTGACCATAAACCAGAGAATGAACCAGGACCATAATTGTCTCTATATAATCTGTCACCACCCATGTGAGCAACTCTTGTAAGTCTTCCACCTACAGCACCCATACCATCAACAAAACGAGCAAAATCCTCTTGAATGTTGTTGATAAATAAGTCAGCACTTGCTTGTTCTGGACTTAAAGCGTTAGGGTTAGAAGTTAAATCTAACTCAGTTGTTTCACATGAACTTAGAACTAGTAAGCTAGTTAAAGCTAAAATCGAAAGTTTGTTTAAAGTTTTCATAATATTTTAATTTATTGATTTAGGGATTAAAAAGTTAATTTTAAACTTACACCATACCTTCTTGCACTTACACCGTTGAAGTATTCAAAACCTGAACCGTTACCAACACCTAAACCGGCGATGTTCGGATCATAGTTAATACCTTCAGGTGTATTATAAGCATCATACCAAAGGTTGAAACCTTGTGCAGAAATTGAAGCCGCTCCAAATGGAGTTTTGTCTAACCAAGAACTAGGTATATCATAAGTAAGTGATACTTCACTTAATCTTAATACACTAGCATCCCAAGTTCTTAACTCGTCACCTCCTAAAATAAGGTTACCAAAGTAAGTTGTTGCGTTATCGATCATTTTATTATTTGGAGAACCATCAGCTAGAACACCTGGTAAAATATAAGGTAACTCTCTGTCTAATGTATCAGTAGTAATACCTCTACCAAGAAGTGTCATGATGAAACTTGAATACATATCTCCACCAATAGTTGCATTAAATAGGACATTAAGAGATAAATTTCCGTAAGTAAGAGTATTTCCAATATTCGCAATGAAATCAGGGTTACTATCACCAATTAATGCATACTTATTAGTTTTATAGTTAGTATCGTTGTTTGTTCTATAACTACCAGAAGCGTCAACTAATGGTCTACCTTGATCATCTCTTGATACAGAAGTACCAATCATAGATGTTAATGGAAGACCAGGAATTGCAGCATTTCCTCTTGTAGAGAATCCAGCATAAATAATTTGATCAGTGTTTTGACCTAAATCTTCAACGATTGCTTGGTTAGTAGTGTAGTTAATTGAAGTATTCCAGTTAAACTTATCACCTCTAATCCAATCAAGGTTAAGATCTACTTCCCAACCAGTTGCACTAATTTCACCAATGTTTGTTCTTGTAGAAGTATATCCAGTTGATGGGTCAAGTGGTTGAGTAATAATTAAATCAGTAGTATTTCTGTCAAAGTAAGAGATCTCAGCAGATAATCTATTATCAAATAAATTAGCTTCCAATCCAAACTCAAGCTCAGCAAGTAACTCAGGCTTTAATCCAGTGTTACCTAATTGCGAACCAGTAGTGTTAGTAATTACTTCAACTCCATCTACTTTAAAATCTTTAGTATCTAGATTAAGGGTAGATGCAATCGGATATCCACCAGGATATGTTGCAGATGTCCCGTAACTAGCTCTAACTTTTAAGAAGTCAATTGGTAAATTACCGAAGTCTAAAACAGAAGTTGGCACGAAAGATATACTTGCAGATGGGTAAGTAATAGATCTATTTTCTTCTGATAGGTTAGATACCCAATCAGTTCTAGATGCTAAAGTAAAATACAAGTAGTCTTGGTAATCAAATGCAGCTTGTGCAAATACCCCAAGTACGTTTCTTCTAGAGTAAAATTCAATTTCTTCCTGAGAGTTAAAGTTATAATGTCTTAATACGTTAAATACGTTTTGTCCTGTACTTCTAACACCGTTTCTGTCGTATTCTCTACCAACAGCAGAAGCACCAGCGTTAAATGTTACAGACCAGTCATCATCAAGTTCATAATCACCGTTTATAGCAATTCTGTGGTTGAATATTGTAGAAGTGTTGTTCCACTTTTCATACATTCCTGATTGAGTCTCAAGACTTCCGTCAACACCACCTTTGTTTTGATAACTTGTGTTATCCTCACTATATACGTCGTAACCGTAGTTATATCTTATGTTTAAATTATCAGAGATATCATACTGAGCTGATACACCACCAAAAACCCTATGAGTCATCTGAGCATCTCCAGTATTGTTAACAGTCCAAAGTGGGTGTTGAATACCATTTGATGATCTATAATAAATTGATGCTCCAGTAATTGGGTGAGCATATGGTAGTTGAGCTATACCAACCGATCTTGGAGTATAGAATACGTTACCATATAATGATGAATCTGAAGAACCACTACTATATGCCGCAGCAATAGGAGGAGTTTTAAAATCAGTTGAAGTATAGTTTAATGTACCGTTAACAGTAATTTTGTTAGATAAAACAGCTCTACCACCGAAACTCAATGCGTTTCTTCTTAGAGTGTTTCCAGGAGTAAATCCTTTATCATCTAAATTACCATAGTTAACGTTATAAGAAACTTTACCATCATCACTTTGACCTCTGAAGTTAATGTTTGTGTTAATAATTTCTCCCGGCTGGAATAAATCACCAACACTGTCATAAGGCTTCCATTCCCAAAGAGAATCCATTGATAAACCTATTAAAGGTAAAAGATCTCTTGCAAGGAATCTAGCATTTAAGTTACTGTTATATGGGTGCTTAAGGAATCCAGGCTGACCTGAAACTGTTCCGTTAATAGCATTTTGTCTTCCCCATCCAGCAGGACCACCTTCATCGAAGCTAGGCCCCCAGTTAGAAAAGAACCAACCAAAGTTTTGGTTGAACCCATTACCATATTGCATCTGAAAGTCTGGTTTCATAGCAAGCTCATTAGTGAAGTAAGATGTATTAACAGTTACTTCATTCTTTTGAGCTCTTGTACCAGCACCAGTAGTTCCGGATTTAGTAGTAATTAAAATTACACCGTTTCTACCTTGCGATCCATAAAGCGTAGCAGCAGCTAAACCTTTTAGAACGTTTACAGATTCAATATTATTAGGATCTAGATCTAGGAATCTTGAAGAACCATTATTACCTGATGTGAAACTACCCATAGCGTTTGTATCACTTTGGAAAGGTACACCATCAACAACAAATAATGGTTGGTTACTTGAACTAAAGGTACTTAAACCTCTAATTACAACACTTGTTCCTGATCCAGAAATACCACCTTGATTTGTTACCTGTACACCAGAAGCTTTACCAGAAAGTACACGCGCAACATCACCAGATGCTCTGTTCTCAATTTGAGTGTTGTCAACTTCAGATACAGCATATCCAAGTGCACGTTTTTCTCTAGTAATACCTAAACTGGTTACAATAACTTCTTCAAGTTGAGTTCCAAGGGAAAGAGTCACATTAATGACGTTGCCTGCACCTACAGCAAGTGCTGCAGTTTCATAACCAACGAAACTGAATTCCAGAATCTGACCTTCAGCAACATTAATAGAAAAGTTCCCATCGAAATCAGTGGTTACACCAGTAGTTGTACCCTGAACAAGAACGGTAGCTCCCGGTAAAGGAAGACCATCACTATCAGAAACAACACCAGTTACTGTCTTCTGAGCAAACGACATTTGAGCCGTTAGCAAGAAAACCACTAGTAATCTGAATAAGCTTTTCATACTTAGTTATTTAGTTATTAATAAATTTTTGTTAAAATTTTCTTAAATTTTTCGTAAAGGCTAAGATAAATCAATAATTCCTGAAAAAAAAAGAAACTATAAGGTTTATTGAAAAAAAATTAAAAAAAAAGAGATTTTTTTTATGAAAAAGTCAAAATAATAAAAATATGACAAAAAACTTGTTAAAAAATTATGATATTCTTATAAAATCTATAAATTCTCTGCGAATTCAAAAATTTCAATAAGAGAGCTAATTTCTGATGTTTTTAGTTTTTGATCTTTGATATATTTTTTCACTTTATCGGAATTGGATCCAAAAAAGTTAATAATGGACTTTTTAGATGTTTTAATAGAGACTGGTGTATCACCATTTTTACTGACATATATCTCTGTACTCTCTACATATCTTGGAGGAAATGAATTTTCAAGTGAAGTCCTTGCAACCTTTGCTTCCATAAAAGTTTTCTTTCTTTTCAAATAAAGTCTATTCTCCTTACCATCATAGATATTCACTAAATATCCTATGTAAGCTCTTCCTTCCTCAACTCTGTGTGGTAAATACTCAAATCTTTCTCCATTTATAAGAGGAATAACGTCTTTACTCTTAATTAAGATCAAATCTGATTCCTTTTGTCCAGGTGTATCAGCCATTTCTATTTCATCTCTAAAAGCATTATACCTCATATAGCCAGAATCATTAAGTTCTTTTCCAAAATATTCAAGCTTTGTGCTTTTAAATTCAGCATCAAAATAATGACTTCCTTGAATATTTAATGGCTGAGGTGCTCTACTTGATCTATTTCCAAAATCTGTTAATGCCTGTTGAGCAGCACCAGTAATATTTCCGTTTATATTTCCTTGAGCATTTATTGAGGCGGTTGTTAGCAGTACAAAAAATAGTTTGATATTATTCATAGTTTTGAGAATTTCACGGCAAACTTAATTATAAATTATCTAATTAAATAATTGGTTGGTTTTAATTAACATTATGTTAGGCCTTAATTTATATTAAGAAACAAAAAACAACAGAAAGTTTACATATTAAAAATATCTATTTGTCCTGATAACAAATCATTAATAGTCTCGGGTTCCCTAATCTTAAATAATTTATCGTCTAGAATACAAATTTCTGCAGGTCTAGATCTACTATTATAATTGCTAGACATATTAAACCCATATGCTCCAGCATTTTTAAAACATATTAAATCTCCTTTAGAAGTATCTGAAATCTTTCTTTTTTCAGCAAAGGTGTCTTTCTCGCAAATATAACCTACTACATCGTATTCTTTTTTTCTACCTGCTGGATTAGATAGGTTTATAATTTCATGATGAGACCCATATAGGGTTGGTCTTAGTAAATGATTAAAGCCAGAATCTACTTGAAGGAAATCTTTAGTTTTTGTGGACTTAATGTAATTTACTCTAGTTATAAAAAACCCACAATCACTAACAAGAAACTTACCTGGTTCAAATATTAGTTTTAATTTCCTATTAAATTCTGACTCAAACTTTTTTAATTCCTTTGAAACCTCTTTTACATAATCATTTAGATTAGTTGAAGTGTCATCCTTATAGTATGGAATTTTTATTCCACCACCTAAATCAATACTCTCAATGTTTTTGAAGTCTCTAGCGATGGAGAAAATCTTCTTGATCCCTTCTTTAAATTGATTATTCTTAGTTATATCACTTCCAGTGTGAATATGAAGACCTGTGATTTTAATTTTACCCTTATTTTCCATATCTAACAATTCATCTATTCTTTCTTCAGGAATTCCAAACTTTGACTCAGAGTGTCCTACACTGACATTATCATTTCCACCAGCATAAATCCCTGGGTTTATTCTAACAGTTATTGGTTGATTGCCAAACTCATCTACAAAATCTTTTATAGATTCTATGCTATCAAGATTTATTTTAACTCCAAGTTTGAATACCTCTTTTATCTCTTCAAAACTAACACCATTAGGAGTATATAGAATTTCATCTTTATTGAAACCACATTTCAGGCCAATCATAACTTCCTCAATTGAAACTGCATCAAGACCAGCACCCATTTTCTTAATATATTTTAAAATTGAAATATTAGAGAGAGACTTGGCTGCAAAATGAATTTTGTAGTTTTCTAAAACACTTAACTCTTTGTTTAATTTGTCAAATTGATTTTCAATGATTTTTAGATCATACAAATAAATTGGAGTTCCAAATTTTAAAGCAGCTTCTTTAAGTATTTTAATATCCATTTTTTGTTTTAAGTGATAAATATAATTCTGATTTTAAATAATTCAAATATCTTAAGTTTTGTGGTTATATTTGTCGCCATGAATTTACATGAATATCAAGGAAAACAATTATTAGAAAAATTTAATGTTTCGATTCAAAGAGGCTATGTAGCAAATAATCCCGATGAGGCTGTTGAGTGCGCAAAAAAACTTTCAAATGAAACAGGAACAGAAATTTTTGTTGTTAAAGCTCAAATTCATGCAGGTGGAAGAGGAAAGGGTGGAGGAGTAAAAATTGCTAAATCTTTGGATGAGGTAAGATCTATATCTTCAGAAATAATTGGAATGAATCTTGTGACTCCACAAACTCCTAAAGAAGGTAAGCTAGTAAATAAGGTTTTAATTGCTGAAGATGTATATTATGATGGTGAGGGTGATAGAAAAGAGTTTTATATGTCAGTGTTACTGAATAGATCATCTTCAAAAAATATGATTGTATACTCAACAGAGGGTGGAGTAGATATTGAGGCAGTTGCAGAAAATACTCCAGATCTAATATTTAATGAAGAAATTGACCCTGGTTCTGGAATTCTTCCTTTTCAAGCTAGAAAAATTGCATTTAATCTTGGTTTAAAAGGCCAAGCTTTTAAAAATATGGTAAAATTTGTTACTAATCTCTACAATGCATACACTGGGTCAGATGCATCACTTTTTGAAATTAATCCTGTTCTTAAGGCAGCTGATGATAAAATTATAGCTGTAGATTCTAAAGTAACTATTGATGAAAATGCTCTTTTTAGACACGCTGAATATGAATCAATGCGAGACCTTAGTGAAGAAAATCCTGTTGAAGTTGAGGCTAGAGAGTCTGGGCTAAATTATGTTGACTTAGATGGAAATGTTGGGTGTATGGTAAATGGAGCTGGCTTAGCAATGGCAACAATGGATTTGATTAAACTTGCTGGAGGTGAGCCTGCTAATTTTCTTGATGTTGGTGGAACTGCTGATTCAAGCAGGGTTGAAAAAGCATTTAGATTAATTCTGCAAGATTCAAATGTAAAAGCAATACTGGTTAATATATTTGGTGGAATAGTAAGGTGTGACCGTGTAGCTGAGGGTATTGTTTCTGCATATAAAAATCTTGGTAATATTGATATACCTATTATAGTTAGGCTTCAAGGAACTAATTCTGATAAAGCAAAGAAAATAATTGATGGTTCAGGATTAAATGTTCAATCTGCAATTGCCTTTGATGAAGCCGCAAATAAAGTCCAAGCTGCTTTAAACTGACATAAAGTCACTAAATTTTTCTATTTTATTGCCAAATTGTCATTATATATGACTTGGTATTCTTTTTGACTATTACATAATGAATTTATAATTCAAATTGTTTAACTAAAAAAAAAATTATGAGAATAGTAAAATATAACAATAACAATGTTTTTCCATCATTAATCAATGAATTTTTTAATGATGACTTTGGTATGAATTTTTTAAATAGAAGTCATTCTGTACCATCAGTAAATTCTTTAGAAAATAATGATTCTTTTGAGATTGACCTTGCAGTACCAGGAATGAAAAAAGAAGATTTCACGATTGAATTAAATGATAAGGTATTAGTTATTTCATCTGAAACTTCAAATACTATGGAAAATGATAAAATGAGATTAAATGAATTTAATTTTTCATCTTTTCAAAGATCATTTAGAGTTCCAGATTCAGTAGATCAGGACAAGATCAAGGCTAATTATAAAAATGGTATTCTAAAAATCAAATTACCAAAAAGGAAAGAAAGTATATCTAAGCCAAACAGGGTAATCAATATTGGCTAAATATTTTAAATAATCCTAAAAATTAGGTGCACTTATGTGCACCTTTTTTTATTTTAATTTCTTTTTGAGGAGCTCAATTTTATCTCTAAGATCTGCAGCAGATAAAAAGTCAAGTTTTTTTGCTACATCTTCCATCTGTTTTCTTAGTTCTTTAATTCTCTTCTCTATCTCATTTCTTGTTTGGTAAGCCTTAAGTTCTTCTTCAAAATCTTCATAAGAACTATTTACAATTTGAATATCTTTTTCAAATGTATTTGTAAATGATTTATCCATTTGTTTTGGAATAATATCATTTTCAATATTAAATTTTTCTTGTTTTTTTCTTCTATATGATGTCTCAGCTATTGTCTTGTCCATACTATCTGTAATAGAATCAGCATACATAATTGCTTTTCCATTAATATTTCTCGCAGCTCTTCCAACAGTTTGAATTAATGATCTATGACTTCTTAGGAATCCTTCTTTATCTGCATCTAGAATAGCCACTAAAGATACTTCGGGTAAATCAAGACCTTCTCTTAAAAGATTTACTCCAACTAAAACATCAAAATATCCTTTTCTAAGATTTTGCATTATTTCAACTCTTTCTAATGTATCAATATCACTATGTATGTAGTTTGCTCTAATCTTTGCCTTATGAAGAAATTTTGTAAGCTCTTCAGCCATTCTTTTAGTTAGAGTTGTTACTAGAACTCTCTCATCACTCTCAACTCTTAATAATATCTCTTCTATTAAGTCATCTATTTGATTTTCAGATTTTCTAATCTCAATAATAGGATCTAAAACACCAGTTGGCCTAATTATCTGTTCAACAAATAGTCCTTCAGACATTTTTAACTCATATTCTGCTGGTGTAGCACTGACATATAGAACATTATTTTGTAAATGTTCAAACTCCTCAAACTTTAGGGGTCTATTGTCTAATGCTGCAGGTAATCTAAACCCATATTCAACTAAATTCTCTTTTCTACTTCTATCTCCACCATACATAGCATGTACTTGTGGAATTGTAACATGACTCTCATCAATAACCATTAAATAATCTTCTGGGAAATAATCAAGAAGACAGAATGGCCTTGTTCCAGGATCTCTTCCGTCTAAATATCTTGAATAGTTTTCTATGCCAGAACAATATCCAAGTTCTTTAATCATCTCTAGGTCAAACTCTGTTCTCTCTCTAATTCGTTTTGATTCTATAGATTTTTCTATCTCATCAAAATATTTGACTTGTTCTTCTAAATCAAATTCAATATTATTGATTGCAGACTTAATACTTGACTCTGAAGTAACAAATATCATAGCAGGAAAGATCCTTAGGGATTCAAAATTTTCAATTTTATTTCCTGAGATAGGATCAAAAGACTCAATACTTTCAATCACATCTCCAAAAAAGTTTATTCTATAGAATAAATCAGAATAACTAGGAAAAATATCAATTACATCTCCTTTGACAGAAAAACTACCTCTATTAAGCTCATCAATAGACCTTGAATACTGACTCTTTACAAATTGAGAAAGAAGTTTTGAGATTTGAATTTCATCATCAATAGAAATTTGAATTACGTGTTTTTTAAACTCATTTGGGTTACCAATTCCATAAATACAAGAAACTGATGCAACAACTATAATATCATTTCTTCCAGATAATAATGATGAAGTTGCACTAAGTCTATATTTCTCTATTTGTTCATTTATTGATAAATCTTTTTCTATATATAAACCAGATGATGGAATATAAGCTTCAGGTTGATAGTAATCATAATATGAAACAAAATATTCTACAGCATTATTTGGAAAAAAATTTTGAAACTCTGAGTATAATTGAGCAGCTAAAGTTTTATTATGAGCTAAAACTAATGTTGGTCTTTTTATTTCCTGAATTACATTAGCTACAGTGAATGTTTTACCAGACCCAGTTACACCCTGAAGTGTAACATGATTATGATTATTATTAAATGAATTAACAATACTTTTAATTGCCTCTGGTTGATCACCGGTTGGCTTGAAATCAGATGTAAGTTGAAAACTCATAAATCTAAACTTTCATCTTGATCAAAATTATCAGCTTCGTCAGTATGGTTGTATATATCTGATGGTGCCTCCTTAGGAACATCCCCGACAGAATTTATGCATTCAAACTTTGAGTCTGAATTACTTAATTCATCTATTTCATATAATTCAACAAAAAATGTCCAATAATTTAAAAAATCATAAACAAAAATCATTTTATCTCCATTTAAAACAAAATAGTTGGAAATAGGGGCTTTATCCATTATTTCATCGTTGTCATCGATTTTAAAAATTTTGATTTCTTCTAGTTGTTCCCAATTTTCATTACTAATATGGAATGTAGAAATTTCTGTAGAGTCAAATCCAAATTGTTCAGAAATTATTTTACTAAATTCAAATAAACTAGTTGAGGAATCAACTATTATATCTCGAAGAACATCATCTTTCACATTTAAAATTATTCTAAATTTTAACCTCATTAGATCTATAATTATATAACATTAAAAAATAAAATTGTAAACCAACTATTATAGTAGATAATAATAAGTGGATAGGCTGAGTGCTAAATGGGAAATTGAAATAAAACATCACAATACCAGAAATAATTTGAATAAAAATTAATGCATTTACAGAGTATATAATTATTGATTTCAATCTTATTTTATTTAATAAATAAAAAATGTAAGAATTTAAGATAATTATAATCCATGAAAAGCTTCTATGTGTATAAAAAATACTAGGAATTTCTTCAAACCACTTTTCCTTTTGAGAGTAGTTATAAAGTTCCATCTTAATATCAACAAATTTTCTTACTTCCGTTCCTATTATAACTTGTCCTAGCAAAATGATTATTGATATAATAATTAAAACAGATATACTTCTTGGTAAATCTATAAGTGTTGATTTTTTACTAACAATTGATAGAATTGAAAATAAAATAAATAAAAGTATTATAGCCATAATCATATGAATTGAAATTGTATTAGCAGACAGGTTGCTGTCTACAACTATTTTACCAAGCCATGCTTGAAATAAAATAGCAACAAGAGATAAAAATGCAAGAAATGTGATTAAGAATCTCTTATTAATATATTTTAATGAGCTTATAAATAAAATTAAGACTGAAATTCCAGCAATTGCACCAATAAGTCTATTTATGTATTCAATCCATGTATGATAAACGTTAAATTTAGCATAATCATGTTTAGTATATTTTTCCCAATTATCAATGTTTAGAATATCAGCTGACCTAAAATCATCTATTGCAAAAAATAATTCATCTTCAATAATAATTATTTGATTTTTATTAAAATCAGAGTTAGGTTTCCAGTCTAATTGAGATCTTTCAGTTGGCGGTATTAAATATCCAAAGCATTTTGGCCAATCAGGACATCCCATTCCACTTCCAGTCATCCTTACAATTGCACCAGCTAGAATAACTAGATAAACAATTAATATCGAGGCTAGTGCTAGATTATATATTTTATTCATCCTTCAAGCCTAAAGATTTTCCTGTTTTGATCATAAGATCGTGAGCTTCTTTATAATCATTCCTAATATCTCCATCTAGAATGGCATTTTTAATTTTTTCTTTAATTAAGCCAATTTCTTTGCAAGGTTTAATATTAAAATAAGCCATAATTATCTCACCTGTTATTGGTGGTTGGAAATTTCTGATACTATCTCTCTCTTCAACATCTTTAATTTTCTGACGAACTATTTTAAAATTATTCTGATAGATTAACGACTTCTTCATATTCTTTGTTGTTATATCAGCCTCACAAAGAGTTAGTAAATCATCAATGTCATCGCCAGCATCATATATAAGTCTTCTTACAGCAGAATCTGTTACAATATCTTCAGATATAATAATTGGTCTAGAGCTCATCATAACTATTTTTTGAACATATTTTAATTTCTCATTTAATGGTAGACTTAGTCTTGTAAATATTTTCTTGACCATTTTGGAGCCAATAAATTCATGACCATGAAATGTCCATCCAATTTTTTTACTAAATTTTTTTGTAGGAGCCTTACCAATATCATGTAAAAGTGCTGCCCATCTGAGCCATACATTTTCTGTATTTCTTGATATATTATCAACGACTTCTAATGTATGATAAAAGTTGTCTTTATGAGTTTGTCCTTCAACCTCTTCAACTCCTTTAAGGTCTATTAGCTCTGGCAAAACATGATTGAGAAGATTTAATTTTTCGAGATTTTTGAATCCATTTGATGGCGTCTCAGACATTAAAATTTTATTAATCTCATCTGATATCCTTTCAGAAGACAAAATTTCTAATCTATTTGAATTTTTTTTGATTGAATTTTGAGTATTCATATCAATATCAAAATTTAATTCACATGAGAATCTAATTGCTCTTAACATTCTAAGAGGATCATCTGAAAATGTCTTATCAGGATCTGTGGGGGTCTTAATAATACCTTTTTCTATATCATCAATACCTCCAAAAGTATCTATTAATTCTCCAAAATAATTTTTATTTAATCTTATTGCAAGAGTATTGATTGTAAAGTCTCTCCTTAGCATATCATCCAAAAATGTTCCTTCTTCAATACTAGGCTTCCTACTATCATTTGAATAAGATTCTTTCCTTGCACCAACAAACTCAATATTATAATTATTGAACTTTATCATTGCAGTACCAAACCTTTTAAAAATATTAATTTTGGCAGGTGTTATATTTGGTCTAATTCTCTTATAGAAATTTTGAGCTAACTCTATACCTGAGCCAACACACATGACATCAATATCTTTTTTAACAGGTCTTCTGAGGCATAGATCCCTAACATAGCCACCTACAACATATGAGTCAACTCCTAAATCATCAGATGCCTCTGATATTTTTACAAAAATATCTTCTTTCAAATTTTTTTGGATAATTTCTTTATTAACTCTCATCTTAATTTAGTTATTAAGCCTTTTTCATCAATTTTTAATATTGTTGACGCTGTATGTGATTCTTTATTCTTTCCATAGTTAACTATATAGTCTACTTTACTCTTTATTTCTGAGCTTATTAAATTAAATTCTAAAGGAATATCAATTCCTGATATGTTAGCAGAAGTAGAGACTATTGGCCTGCCAAATTTATTTAAAAGCTCTAAGCAAAAATTATCATTTGGAACTCTAAAACCTATTGAATTATTATTACTTGATACATACTGTGAAATTTTAACCGGATTATTAAAAATAAAAGTGGTAGGAGATTTTTTAGATATTGATTTCAATTTTTTTAGATTCGAAATTTCTACATATTCACCAACCATTTCAAAGCTAGAAGCAAGACATATTAATGGTTTTGAATGATCTCTTCTTTTGATTTCATATACTTTTTTTACTGCAGTATCGCAACAAGCATCACATCCAATACCCCATATTGTATCTGTTGGATATAAAATAATTCCACCAGATTTTAATACACCTACTGCATTTGTAATTTCATTATTCAATTTTTGATAATTTTACACGTAAAAGTATATAATTTAATTCTAAAGACACTTAATAAAAAAAATCAAAAAGTTAGAATCTTGTTAAATAAACAACTAAGTAAATATCTTGGAATTGACTTTGGAATAAAGAAATCTGGTGTTTCTATATCTGATTCAAATAAACTTATCTCTTTTCCATTAGAAACAATAGAAACAAAAAATCTACTAGATTATATTAGACAAATATCTATTGATGAAAATATTGAAATAGTTGTAATAGGTAAACCATTAAAGCTAAATAATGAGATTCATGATCTTGAAGAAGAGATTGTAAAATTCATTAAATCTTTAAAAAATCATCTTCCAAATATTCAAGTTGAGAGGATTGATGAAAGGTTTACATCAAAGATTTCTAAACAAATTATTATTAAATCTGGAGTAGGTAAAAAAAATAGAAGAGATAAATTAATAATAGATAAAATAAGTGCATCTTTGATTTTAGAATCATATTTAATTCAAAAGAATAAATGATAAGACCTATTATTGCATATGGTGATCCAATTTTAAATTTAAAAGTTGAAAAAATAAAATATAGTGAATCAAACAGTATTGATTCTCTTGTTAACGATCTATGGGATACTATGTACAATGCAAATGGAGTAGGGATTGCCGCTCCTCAAATTGGAGTCTCAAAATCAATCTTTGTTGCAGATTTTTCTTTTTTTGAAGACGAGGATAATTTTAATAAAGATGAACTTATAAATATTAAACAGGTATTTATTAATCCAAAAATTATAAAAGAATCTGGTGATGATTTTACTTATTCTGAGGGCTGTCTTAGTATACCCAATATCTCAGAAGAGGTAATTAGAAAAGAAAAGATCAAGATTAACTTTTTAAATGAACAATTTCAACCTAAACAAATGAACTGTTCTGGAATAATTGCAAGGGTAATTCAACATGAATATGATCATTTACAAGGAATACTTTTTACTGATAGAATTTCAAAGGATGCAAGGATTTCAATAGATAGTGAATTAAAAAACATATCTACAGGAAAAGTTGAATCAAAGTATGAAATGAGTTTTTATAAAAACTAGCTATTTTTCTCAATTTTGTTTAATCGTTTTCTCCAAAACTCAATTTTATTGTTTATCGTATTAATTTTGGTTGAAACATTTTTAAAAAGAGGATTATCACTACTTGAATCAGAGAAGAATTCCAGATTATTTTGAAACTGATTTGATTCATCTTCAAGTTCAGAAATCTTTCTTTTAATGAACTGAAGTTTCTTATTCATTTCATCAGAATTATTCTTTAATAATTCTATTTCTAACTCAAAACTAAGATTATCCTTTTCATCATTTTTTAAATCAAGTGACTTTAAGATTGAGTTAATTTTCTTATTCAGGTTATTATTTAAAATGTTATTAGAATTAAGATTAATAGAATCCAAACTATTCCATTCAGAAATAGTTGACTTAAAGAACTCATCTACATCATCTACTGAATACTTTTTTTTAGAAAACTTAAGTTTGTCAATAAATTTTGTTTTGTCATCATAAGTTTTTTGTTCTTCCTGGCTTAAGTTTATTGCACCAGACTTAAGAATATCATAGAATCTATTGATTAAAGGACGAAATTCATCCCATAGAGAATTTGAAATTTTTCTTGGCAGATAACCAATTTTTTTCCATTCTTCTTGAATTGCTTTTACTCTACTTGAATTTTCAGCAATTTTGTTCTCCTCAATAATTTTTTGAATCTCCATTATTAATGCTTTCTTCATTTCAATACTCTTCTTGAGTTCCTTTTTTTGGTTTTTATAAAAATTATTTTTGCTTGTATTGAATTCTTTTGTAACTACTCTGAAATCATTCCAACATTTTTTATTCTTATTTCTCTGAAGGTTTTTAATGCTTTGAAATTCATTTTTTAGTTTATCAAATTCTTTAATTTTATTTTGCCAATCTGAATGTGAATTCGGCACAGACTTAACTAAATCTCTCATCCTAAAAATAACATCTTCCTTTTTCTTAAAGTTTTCTTGTTGAATATTTGAGATTTCTTTTTGAAAATTTTGTCTTTTCGAGTGTATTTTTTGAGAAGCTGCCTGGAACCTTTTCCATAGATCATCACTATGTTCTCTAGATACAGGTCCAAGTTCATTCTTCCAAAGTCTGTGTAGATCATTTAAATCTCTGGAAGCTTTAACGATATCATCTATTTTATCAAGTTGTTCAGCCCTTTCAATAATTTTTACTTTCTCCTCATAATTGTGCTTAAAGTCAAGTTCTCTAAGATCTCTATTAAGATGAAGGAAGTCATAAAATTTACTTACGTGGTGTCTGTAGGTTTCCCAAATATTGTTTCTTTCAGTAATTGGAACCTGTCCAGTATTATGCCATTGCTCTTTAAGTACTTTAAATTTTGAATATAGTTTATTAGGATTCTCATCTACAATAATGAGATTTTTAATCTTTTCAATTAGCTCTTGCCTTTTCTCTAAATTTTCTTTTTGATTTGAACTTAGATCTTTGAAATACCTTTTCTTTTTAAATGAGTAAGTTTTTAAAGTTTGAAAAAATAAAGATTTAGATTTTTTAAATTCATCTGTATCAGATTCAGATGATTTTAAAGTTGAATTGATTTTTGATCTTAGTTCTTCAATATCTTTTCTTTTGTTAAACCAATCATCAGATTCAATTTTTTCAATAAAATCAGAAACTAGCTTATCTAAACCAGATTTTTTTGTTTTAGGTTTAGAATCTTTTTTTGAAGGTTTTTTTTCTGATTTATCTGATGTGACCTCTTGACCACCATACTGCTTCACCCATTCTTTGTATGCCTTAGTCCTTTTATCTTTAGGCATCTCAGGAATTTCATTGGAGTCTGAAGCTTTTTGACCATATTTTTTCACCCATTCTTTATATGCCTTGGTCCTTTTATCTTTAGGCATTTCAGGAACTGTATTATTAACTAGATTTTCAGAATCCGATGAAGACTTTTTTGATATTGAATCTGAGTCTTTCATTTTTAGCTATTAAACAATAAATGTAACAAAAAAAATGTAAATCTATTTTATTGATTTTCCCAAAGGTCCCAAGACTCATCTGCTTGAAATTTTAACATTTGGTATCCATTTATTGTCCTACATCCAATTTTTTTTCCTTTTTTCATAAAAAGAGTTTCTGCAGGATTATATACTAAGTCAAAAAATATACTTCTATCATTTATTAAATTGTAAGGTAAATCAGGAGAATAATTAATATTTGGAAAAGTTCCAACTGGAGTGCAGTTTACAATTAGAACACTATTGCTCAATATGTCTTTGTCTATATCTTTATAGGATAAATAATTGTTTTTTTTCTGTCTTGATACAATTTTGTAGGATAGATTATTTTTTTTACAGAAATATTCTACTGTCTTAGAAGCACCTCCTGACCCAAGAATAAGAACGCTATCAAAATTATCTAAACTATTAATTTCCAAGGTTTTTTTGAAACCTATAATATCAGTGTTATATCCTATTTTTTTTTGATTCTCAAAACATATTGTGTTTACTGATCCAATTTCATGAGCTAGATTATCAACTTCATCTAGATAGTCAATAATATCCTCTTTATAGGGTATAGTAACATTTAAGCCAAAAAGATTTTTTCGGTCAAAAATAAAATTAACTTCCTCTATTGACTTAATATCAAAGTTTATATACTCACAATTTGAGAGTTTTTCAATAGAATTAAATTTATCAGTAAAGTAGTTTCTTGAAAAGGAATAATCAATATTCCTACCTATTAAACCAAATTGTTTTATCTCTTTCAATGTTTGTTTGCAAATCTTTCCAATAAAACTACAAACAAAATACCAATAAAAATATAAAATAGTGTTAGCCAAGTTTCTCCTATTGAAAAATCGGGAAAAAATAAAGAAATTTTACCATTTAATGCCTCAGTTTTCCATGGCCAAACTCCTCTAAGAGATCCTGCAATAAATCCAACAATAATTGATATTGTTATTGACTTGAACCTTTTAAGAAGAGTACTTAAGATATTAGATAAAAAAATTAAACCACAAACCGATCCAATTGTAAAAAAAAGGATAACCTTTAATAAATAAACCCTTTCAGGATCATAAATAAAATCAAAGTTAAATGTGAATATATCAGTTAAAGTAAAGTATAATGCATTTACTGAGTCAACCATTATCAAAGTATAACTTCCCATTAGCAGAAGAAGATACGAGCCAGAAAGACCTGGTAAAATCATTCCTGATATTGCAATCATTCCTGAAATAAAAATTACAAGATTTGAATTTGTTACCTCAAAATTATCAGCAAAACTAATTAGAAGACCTATTGACAAACCAACTAAGATCCCAACAGATGTTTTAATATTCAGTTTTTCTAGCTGATAGTAAATCACGTAAAATGAGCCAACAATCATGCCAAAAAAAAGTCCAAACACATATAGCTCGTAATCTTCTATTAGTCTATCCAGTATAAGTGAAACACTAAAAAAACTAGCAATTACACCTGAAAAAACAATCGTAAGAAATTTACCGTTAATCTCTTCATAAAAATCCTTAAATCCATTATTAAATAAAATTTTAAAAGATTTAAAATTTATTCTTTTAATAGAATCTATAAGGTCTTCATAAATACCTGTGATGAAAGCAACTGTCCCGCCAGAAACTCCAGGAATTTTATTAACTGCACCCATTGCAAGTCCTTTGAGAAAAAGATATATATATTTTTTCATTGCAAATTAATATAAGAAAAATCAGACAAGTAGTGCCTTATTAGCTGTAAATTCAGGAAAATGTTTTCTAAGTTTTGTAGGTATTTTTGAGGATTTACTTCCACTTTGATAAAAATATATCGCCTCGTTTAGCTTTCCATCTTTTAGCAGACATCCACTTATTGTGAAATCAAGAAAAGATTTATTTGGAAAGTATTTTTTTGCTCTTAAACTTAGTTTCAATAATTCAGACCAATCTTCAATTTCAAGGATACATTTCAATAAACTCTTCCAAATTCTCCATGACTGATTTTCTTGAATATCGATGATTTCTTTGTAATGTCTAATGGCCTCAATTTTATTTCCAACAGAAATGCTTATAAGTGCATTAAGCTCTATTATTTTTATACTATTATGATTGTTATCTAGAGCTTTTTTTGCAAGATATCTAGACTGTCTTAAATTATTTTTTTTCAGATAAAACTTGATTAGATATACCCATGCCTTTTCATTTCCAGGCTCTTCCCTTAATGATTTTTTAATAAATTCAATAAATAATTTCTTATTGTTTAATTTTTTATAGCATTTTGATATTCTGAAAAATATGTAGGAATTAGGTTCACTTAGTTGTATCGATATTTTATAATTTTCAAGCGCATCATTATATTTTCTAACTTTTTCAAGAATTTTTGCTTTTTCAATATATGCTGAAACAAATTGATCATCAGATATGATTGCAAAGTCAAATGCTGAAATAGCTTCCTTTAATTTTCCTTGCTTTTTATATATTTTTCCAAGCTGATGCCATGCAATTTTTGAATATGGTCTTTTTTCTAGAACATGGCTAAGCTCACTTATTGATTCATCTATCAATCCTAAATTTTCATAGCAAAAAACTAGATTATAAAGAGACTGATAATCCTCATCGTCGTAATCTAAACATTTTTTAAAAAAAGGTATAGCGGATTCAAAATCCTCAATTAATAAGAATTCCATTGCAATCATATTCCAGACATCAATCTTATCATCAATAAATGAAAGAGCACTCTTAAGTATTTCAATTGCTTCTTCACTAAGATTATTTTTTGAATAAATAGTTGCTTTTTGGAGATAAACCTCTCTATTTTCAGGGTCTATTTCTTGAACAAAGTTTAAAATCTCATATGCAGCATCATATTTTGAATTGAAAATTAATAATTCAGAGTTAAGCAGCATTAGATCTACATTGTTTGGATGTTGATTTAATCCCATTTTTACAGCTCGACCTGCTAACTTATAGTTTGCCTGATCAATGTAGTGATGAGAAATATTTATGAAGTCATTCGAGTCAAAGTAAAAAACACTATTTGTCTTTAACATTTGCTCAAACTTAATAATAGAACTACTATTGTTACTCAAGAATATTATTTTATTCTAAAGTACACATCTACTTAAGTCATTTTTAGATGGATGTTAATTTATTTTCAACAAAATAATTAACAAGTTAGACTACTCTATTTCAACAATTTCAAGCTCTTTGTCACTCTCACTGAATAAATCAGATATCTTATTTGGTCTTTCACTCTCTCTCCAAATAAAACCTGGAAGTTTCATTTCATTAGTAAGAATTTTATTTTCAGATAATACATTTCCATCAGGTGTTCTGTAAAATGACACTTCAGATATTTCATTCTCAAGAAATTTAATTAAAATTGAGCTTGCTAAAGTTTTGTTTAATCCAATTAATTCTGCATCATCTGAATACATATAGTAAAGTAAAGTACTATTCTTTTCAACATAAACGTTATCTAATTTTCCTTCTGAAAAAAAACCATCTAATTTTTCTCCCTTTATTTGATTAAACCTGTCACTGTACAAAGAATCTTTTTGACTCATAAATACATTCCCTCGAATAATTAAAGAGTCTAATTCTTCTGTTTTAACATTTGATTTTAAAAATATCTGATCTCCTGTGATTTGATTTCCCCCAAACCAAATAATTGGATTAAGTTGATTTTTCTCCTCGTCAGTTAATGTCTTTAAGAATCTAGAACTTTTAGGTTTTTTTAATAGTTTAATTAATCCAGTTTCTTGGTTAAAATGTATTGAATCAGATAGACCTCTAACATCTGATTTAAGAATTCTTACATCATAATACCCTTTTAAAATCTTTTTTTCGTCAGCACCTGTAATTGTAATAGTGTCAGAGTGAATATAAAGTGAGTCATTTTTAATTATATTAACTGCTAGTGCATTTTTAGTAACAATAGCAGAATCCTTATCTCTAAAAATTTCTCCGTAATGCCCTGTAATTATTGACTTGTTTATTGTGTCATTAATTTTTACATTATACGAAGCTGATGCATATGATTTTTCATTTTCAAAAAATATACTGTCTCCATTTATTATTTTTCCGTCATAATTAATAGTTGCATCTTCTCTAAAATATCCTCTTTGAAGATTAGTATCATAGAATCCATTTCTACAAAGTATATTATAATCAATACCAGTAATTAAAGTTTTATCATTGAAGAAAGCTATATTGCTTTCAGTGAAGTACTCTAACTCCTCAGAGTTTACATTATATTCTGGATTGTCAATTGTAACATTAGACTTAAAAATATATTTCTTAGGTCCCATATAATAAGTTCCTGAGTTACTTTCAAGAGTATTATCATTATCAACTATTTTACCTTTTGAATTATAAAATGCAATATTCTTAGGTCTATCAAGATATAAAGTATCAGTTTCCAGTTTCATATCTGGTCTTGTTAGCTTTACGTTTCCGTATGCAATAGCTTTTTTTGTCTTTCCGTCATATTCAAGAAAATCTGAAACTAGTAATAACGAATCTCCTTGATTAAAGTTTACTTGCCCATTTGCTTTAAATGAATTTTCATTAAAATAATAGTATGACACATCTGACTCTATCCGTGCTCCATCATGAAATAAAATAACTCTGAGATTTTTATCCTTTTGAAGAATGTTAGCGTCAGGAAATTCTGTAGAGTTTCGAATTGACTTACCTGCTTGAATAATTTCAATTGTTCTTTGTTCTTGGCTAAATAATGAGGCAGAAACAAAAAAACAAATCAAAATTATATTTGCTCTCATTTATCTCTATAAATAGTTTGAATTCGGTCTGGTCCAACTGAAATTAACTTTACCGGAACTTTTACAAAAGATTCGATAAAACTAATGTAATCTTTTAGTTCTTTGGGAAGATCAGACTCACTTTTTACTTGAGTAATATCTTGGTCCCATCCATCAAATTCAATGTATTGTGGAGTAATCTCTTTAGATTTTATATCGTATGGAAAGTAATCAATTTCATGATTATCAATTAGATAAGATGTACAAACCTTTAATTTACCAATTGAACTTAAAACATCTGATTTCATTATGTTTAGTTCAGTAACTCCATTAATTTGAACGGAATATTTTAATGCTACAAGGTCTAACCATCCACATCTACGATCTCTACCTGTTGTTGCACCATACTCATGTCCAACTTCTCTAATTCTCTCTCCAGTTGAATCAAATAATTCTGTAGGAAATGGTCCAGATCCAACTCTGGTAGTATATGCTTTAAATATTCCAATTATATTTTTGATCTTATTTGGCGCCACACCTAGACCAGAACAAGCACCAGCTGCAGTAGTATTTGAAGAAGTCACATATGGATATGTTCCAAAGTCTATGTCTAGTAATGAGCCCTGGGCACCTTCTGCTAATATTTTTTTTCCCTGCTCAAGAGAATTATTAAGATAGGTCTCACTTTCAATGAGATTGAAAGATTTTAAGCATTCAATGCCCTTAAAAAAGTCTCTCTCCAATTCATCTAGGCTTATGTCAACGGATTGATTGAAATTTGAAATAATATTTAGGTGCTTTTCCTTAAGGCTATTATACTTTAATTGCCATGAATCATCAATAATATCCCCAACTCTTATACCATTTCTTCCTGTCTTATCCATATAAGTAGGCCCTATTCCTTTTAGTGTTGATCCAATCTTCTTTTTCCCTTTTGATGCTTCAGATGTTGCATCAATAATCTTGTGAGTAGGCAAAATTATATGAGCTCTTTTAGAAATAAATAAATTTTTTCTAAGATCAATTTTATATTTATTTAGTCCTTCAATTTCTTTAAGGAAAATCGCAGGATCAATAACAACTCCATTTCCAATTATATTAATAGAATTTTTGTTGAAGATACCTGATGGAATTGTATGTAGAACATGTTTATTTCCATCAAACTCAATGGTGTGCCCAGCATTAGGTCCTCCTTGAAATCTAGCAATAATATCATAATTAGAGGTTATTGCATCAACTATTTTTCCTTTACCCTCATCTCCCCATTGAAGACCTAGCAATAGATCTAAAGACATATATTAACTATTTTTTCTTTTTACTTGTGGCGTATAAATATAGTGAATGATCCTTAATATCAACATTAAATATTTCTTCAATATTATTTTTAATCGATTGAATTCTTGGATCACAGAATTCTTTAACTTCTCCAGTGTCAGTAATTATTAAATGATCGTGCTGATTATTAAAATAACATTTTTCATATTGAGAGTAAGTGTCACCAAATTGATGTTTTCTAACAAGACCACTTTCTAGTAATAGCTCAATAGTGTTGTATAACGTTGCTCTACTGACTCTATAATTTTTTTTATTCATTTTTTCATATAGTGAGTCAATATCAAAATGGCCATCTATTGAATAAATTTCGTTAAGAATACTAAATCTTTCTGGAGTTTTTCGATGATTATGTTTAGTTAAAAATTTTGTAAAAACATCAGTAACCTCTTCGTTATTTTTTTTCTTATTAAAAATCATACTTATTATTTACGTGAAACTTTTTCTATACCTTTTATAGCAGTTAATCTTTTAAGTAACTTATTCAAAATTACTTTATTTTTTACTTCAACACTTATAACTCCCGAAAAAGTCCCGTCATTAGTTTCAAAGGAAATTCTATTCATATTAACATTCATTGAATTTGAAATAAGCGAGGTTATTTCATTTACAAGACCAATATCATCAATTCCGGTAATCTCAATTTTTGCATTAAATTCATTACTTTCTGAATCAATCCATGTAGCAGAAATGATTCTGTAAGCATAATTAGACCTTAAAGCTATTGAGTTTGGACAATTCTTAGAATGTACTTTAATACCATCTTTTACTGATATGAATCCAAAAACATTATCTCCTGGTATTGGGCTACAGCATGGAGCCATTGAATATTTCAACATCTCTTTTTCTTTACCAAAAACAAGCTTATCAAACTTGATTAAATCTTCATTATCATCAGACTTTTGAGCTTTAGGTGTTGTACCAGTAATTCTTCTTCTAAAGTAACCTAGATAACTATTGTAATCATTAGCAAAATCTTTAATTTTTTTATTATCCAAATCTCCAGTAGCAACATTATAAAATAGATCATTACTTGCATTAATTTTGAAAAATTTCATCATCTGACCAGAGACTTTGTCATTTAACTTGATTTTAAATTGTTTAAGCTTTCTCTCAAGAATTTCTTTGCCATCTGAAGCAATTTTTTTCTTTTCATCATTTAATGATGATTTTATTTTAGATTTTGCTTTTGATGTTTCAACAAAATTTAACCAGTTTCTATTGGGTTTTACATTTTCAGAGGTTATAATTTCAACTTGATCACCACTTTTGAGAGTGTGACTTAACGGAACTAATTTACCGTTAACTCTTGCTCCCCTTGTTTTAATTCCAACATCCGTATGAACATGAAAAGCAAAATCTAATGCAGATGATCCACTTTTCAAAGATTTTAAATCTCCATTAGGAGTAAAAACATAGATTTCTTTTGAATAAAAATTTAGTTTAAAATCCTCAACAAAATCAATAGCATGTTCTGTATCATGATTTAATACATCTTGAAGTTTGTTTAGCCAAAGATCAACTTCACTTTTTTTAGATTCATTATGTTTATAACCATAGTGTGCAGCATAACCTTTTTCAGCAATTTCATCCATTCTCTCTGATCTGATCTGGATCTCAACCCATTTATTTTTTGGCCCAACTACAGTAAGATGAAGTGCTTCATATCCATTATTTTTTGGAAGAGTAATCCAATCTCTAAGTCTAGTAGGATTAGGCGTAAAGTGATCTGTTATTATAGAATATATTTTCCATGCTGCAAATTTTTCATTTTTTGGTGTTGATTTATATATAATTCTAATTGCAAATCGATCATAAACCTCTTCAAATGATATATTCTTAGATTTTATCTTATTGTAAATTGAGTATATAGATTTATGCCTTCCCTTGATTTGATATTTAATTTTTTGATCTACAAGACTCTCATTAATAAGTTTTTCAAAGGATTCAACATACTTTTCCTGATTTACCAAATCTTTGTCAATCTTATTTTTAATCAAATTATATTCTCTAGGCTCAAGAATTCTTAAACTTAAATTTTCAAGTTCGTTTTTGATGTTGTAAAGTCCAACTCTATGTGCAAGTGGAGCATAAATATATAAAGACTCTGATGCCATCTGATCTTGCTTCTCTTTTGATAAGAAATCAATTGTTCGCATGTTATGAAGTCTATCAGCAGTTTTAATCAATATTACCCTTATATCACTGTGAAGAGTAAGTAACATTTTGCGATAATTTTCAGCTTGAACAGAATAATCTTCATTTTTCTTTAGAGTTGAAATTTTAGTTAATCCATCAACAATCCTGGATATATCAGAACCAACTGTTTCATCTAAATCTTCAAGTGTTACCTCAGTATCTTCAACAGTATCATGAAGAATAGCTGCAGCAATAGATATATAGTCTAATCCAATATCTCTAGCTACTATTTTTGCTACTTCAATAGGATGATGGATATAAGGTTCCCCAGACTTTCTTATTTGACCATCATGACCATTAAATGCAATAACTAAAGATTCATGAATTATTTTTCTTTCTTTAGATGTTATTTTTTGATAACTACTATCAATAACATCATTAAATAATTCAGTTATTTCTTTTGGCAGTATTTTATTTTCAACTAACACTTGTAAATTTTGCTACTTAAATTTACAAATAATAATTCTTGATTTAAAGCTAATAATTTACTGAGAGCTTGAATATTTATTTGAGTATCTTCTCCAAAGTCTAGTTTGATGTGTTTCTAAGCTAATGTTTCTACCAGAAATAAATGCATGAGTAACATTATTAGATACAATATCTAATGCATCTCCTTTAGATATAAATAAAGTAGCACTTTTGCCAATTTCAATAGAACCAAATTCATCGTCTATACCAAGAATTTTGGCAGGATTAATAGTTATTAAACTTAGAGCTTCCTCTTTTTCAATACCAAAGCTAGAGAAACTTCCTGCATAAAACGGAAGATTTCTTACAGATACTCTTGACTGAGCAGTACCAGTCGGATCAATACTTACTAGGATACCTTTATCTAGCATTAGTTTTGCAAGTTTAAAAGTATTACTTGGGTCTGAATCAACTGACTGTGGAAACCTGAATGGCTGTTTAACAACAACTGGTATATTGTTTTCCTTTATAAAATCTAATTGATTTTTTGATTCTGTAGCACCAACAATTACTATTTTCTCAATTCCATAATTTTTTAAAAAAGTGACTCCATCAACAATTTCTTTTTCATCATCAGCATATAAATACACTGTTGATTCTCCATCAAGTATCTTTTTCATAGCTCTGCTTTTCAAATTCATAGATCTATCAACATTCATATTTGCTTTTGACTTTTTGAAAAAGTCATTTAAACTTTGGACTTGCTTAGAGTAATTATTATTAGCCTTTAATCCTCTATCTTCACCTAACCACCATCTTCCAAAAGTGTAAGGACTTGGCCAATTAATATGAATTCCTTGGTCATATTTTACAGCTGCATCTTCCCAATTCCAGGCATCAAGCTGAACAACAGAAGAACTACCAGAAATAACACCACCATTAGGTGCAATTTGTGCAAGTAGGACTCCATTTGGTCTCATGCTTTCTACAGCTTTTGATTCAGCGTTATATGCAATTATTGATCTAATTTCAGGTAAATAAGTTCCTGATTCATCGTCATCTACAGAAGCTCTAACAGCTTCGACTTCTACAAGTCCCAAATTGGTATTAAGAGCAATAATTCCAGGATATATATGATGGTTTGATGCATTAATAATTGTGTCATACTTACTATTATTAGAGTCAGAAAAAGAACTTAGTATTTCATCTGACCAATTACCATCTGTTGAAGCAATTAAATCAATTTTTCCATTAGTGAATCCAATTACACTATTATTAATTAATTCACCATTACCAACATGAGTTATTCCTCCATAAATCAAGACAGACTTATCTTGAGAAGGAGCTGGAGTTTGTTGAGAGAAAACCAGGTTTAAGAATATAATATTTATTAAAATAATTTTTTTCATGATTTTAAAATTCAGTGTATTCGCAAGTAATTTCTATTTGAGGCTTAGGATTAGGAAATCTAAGATTTGCACCAGGTGAATTTTTTCCTAACATTTGCTTTATCAAGTTATTCTTTTCTTTTTTTATTTCACCCAATTTATTTAAATGCTCATCTTTATCAAAGTATAGAGCACCTTCAATGTAGGTCTGCTCTGTTTTTGTATAAAGTGACATAGGATGTCCACTCCACAAAACAATATCTGCATCCTTTCCAACTTTGAGACTTCCAACTTTATCATCTAATCGAAGAAGTTTAGCAGGGTTTAAAGTAACAAACTTCCATGCTTCTTCCTGAGAAACACCTCCGTATTTTACAGCTTTTGCTGCTTCAAGATTTAATCTTCTTGAAAGCTCAGAGTTATCTGAATTTAAAGCAACTGTTACACCAGCATTATGCATTATAGATGCATTATATGGAATTGCATCATTTACTTCGTATTTGTAACCCCACCAGTCAGAAAAAGTTGATCCACCAACTCCATGTTCAGCCATTTTGTCTGCTACTTTATATCCCTCTAAAATGTGGGTGAATGTATTAATTCTAAAACCAAACCTTTCTGCTACTTTCATTAACATATTAATTTCACTTTGAACATAAGAATGGCTTGATACAAATCTATCACCCCTTAAAATTTCCCATAAAGTCTCAAGCTCCTCGTCAAACCTTGGTTTCGTTGTTGATTTTTTTTGTCTTGCACTTAGTGAATTATAATTCGTCCAGTTCTTTGCATATTCTTTAGCCCTGTCAAAATGATCAACAAATACTTGCTCAACACCCATTCTTGTCTGTGGAAACCTTGAGCCACTCCAATTTGATTGTTTAACATTTTCACCTAAAGCAAATTTTATAAAAGGAGCAGCATCTTTAAAGAACATATCTTGAATTTCTGAACCCCATTTTAACTTAATGATTGCAGATTGACCTCCTATTGGATTAGCTGAACCATGAAGAATTTGGACAGTGGTAACCCCACCACGAAGATTTCTGTATATATTAATATCATCTGGATTAATGACATCCATTATTGAAACTTCTGCAGATGAATTGTGTCCACCTTCATTAATACTTGAAGCTGCCATGTGAGAATGTTCATCAATTATACCTGAAGTTATGTGTTTGCCTGTTGCATCAACAATTTTAAAATTGAGAGGAGTTTCTAGGTCTTTTCCAATTGCAATAATTTTTCCATTATCAATTATTATATCTGAGTTTTCAATTATTCCATCATCCTCATTGGTCCAAAGAGTTGCATTTTTAAAATGAATGGATTGACTGGAAGGAATTGAGCTTATTCCGAATCCAACATTTGGGTATGTAATTTCTGATACAAATGAATCAGTTGATATGGATTTAGATGGCCTAGAAGACTTATTGGTTTCGTTAAACTCTTTTCTGGAAATATTAAATGAAAAATTATCATTATTAAAATCTGTTCCAGTACCAATAATATTATCAGGTGAGTTAATTTTTAATGAAATTTGAGCAAAGGATGGATTGTCGTTTAAACTATCAAAAACAGTAATACTTAACCAATCATCAACTAAAGAGGTCTTTGATTTTATATCTATTGAGTCTCTTTTAATTTTAGATGAAGGTTTTGAAAGACTATTTGTAATCTTTATGTCATAAGAGTTATTGTTTAGTTCTATTGAATAATCTCCATCAATATTAATTTTATCTGTATTCTTAATAATGTGTCTCTCTCCTTTAACCCAATTTTCAATAATCTCAGTTTTATCATCAAATATTGGTCCTGTTGTAATTAAAAAGTTTGCTAAGAAATTATTCTTTAGTGATCCAATCTTATCCTCTAATCCTATTGATCTAGCTGGTATAATAGTCAAGGCATTTAATGCTGTTTTCTCACTTAGTCCATTTTTTATAGCTTTTCTTATATTTTTCAAGAAATCTCTTTTATTTCTTAAATCTGAAGAAGTGATTGAAAAAACTATTCCATTTTTTTCTAATATACCGAGATTAGCAGGAGCCTGATTCCAGTATCTAAGTTGATTAATTGTTAGCTTCTCATTCAGTTTAGCATTTGATACATCAAAAGCATTCGGAAAGTTCACTGGAATAATTAACTTATTATTAAATTTTTTTAATTCTCTTACATTTTCATATTCTTTTCCAGATCCTTTAATTACAAAATCTAGATCAAGTTCTTCTGAAATTTTTGCAGCTCTATAAACATTTAGTTTATCATTTGCATCAAAAAGTTTAGGTAATTCTCTATTATTAATAACTGATTCTAAAGCTATATCTTTAGATTCTGAGGTTCCCTGAGAATACCAATTAGCATCATAGTATAACTGTCTTATTAAAGCCATAGCTCCCATTGTAGAGCTTGGATAAGATTGATTTGAAGTTAAACTTCTAGTAAATGAAAAGTGCTCAGCAGTTTTATCAGAAATAACTCTGAAAGACTCGTTTTGATTATCAATAAGACCTATAGCGAAACTTGTCCCTCTGTGAACACCATTAATTCTATGAGAATTTACAACACCAAAACCAATATCCCTGAGACCTTTAGCATCCTTTTGATTATAAGTATAATCTTTCATACTATTGTAGTCACTAAGAATATGGTCATTCCAATAATATCCTTTTCTGGATGGTTCATATTGTGAACTTCTGCTAAAAGAATTTCTTTGAGGATTTTTTATCCCAAAAGAAGAATGAATCTCAATAAATGAGGGGTAAATATATTTTCCTGCTAAATCATTAACTATACTATTTTCTGGAATTTTTATACCTGTTCCGATATTTACTATTTTTCCATCTTTTTCTATTAAAGTTGCATTTTCTATTATTGTATTATTTGAATAAATATTAGCATTTACAAAAACGTTGTATTCATAGTCTTTTGTTTTTACTCCATTATTGACAATAAAGTAGTCCTGGCTATATAATCCAAATGATATAAAAAAGGATAATAAGAAGAATCTTTTCATTTGATTAATTTTTAATTTGACCCTAAAATTTAGGGATAGTTTACTAATATAATAAATCAATTGAAGAAATCAGATAATACTTCTCTTTGATAATAATCAATTATATAATTGGAAACTTTATTGTAAGAAAGAATACCATATTCTTGTTTATTGGATTTTAAATAAAAGTCATAAAAGTAGTCTGCAACTCTGTCAAAAAAGTTATTATAATATTTACCCCAAAATTCCATGTTATAATTTATGTCAGATATAACTCTCAGATTTAGTTTTGAGGTGTAATCTTCTAATTTTTCTTTATGATTCTTATTAATTTCGTTTAAGAGATTTAAAAGTGCATTGAAATAGCCAGAATATCTAACATTTGCATTATCACTTTCAACTGATTTCATAAATCCAATGAAACTGGCTTCAGCTTCATCTGCATATCCCATTTGATGAGCATATTCATGAAAAATAACCACAGGTAAATCAACTTTGGGAATATCAACATTTACTACTGATTCTGATGTAAATGGAATAAAGTGCCCAGATACTGTTTGAAAAAGAAGAATACTAGGTACTAAAGACTGTTTTACATTCATGTTAGTCATGTTAGTTATTTCAAAAAAATCTAATTCATTATAATCTTTAATTAATAATGCTTCTTCGTTTATTTTTGTAATAATAATATTCAAGGTATTATCTAACTCTTCAAATTCATAATCATTTTTGATATGTAATTCATCAGATATTGAAGTTTTGAAATAATTTAATCCCCAAAAAGAATAAAAAATAAAGTAAACTAATGAAATAAATGCCAGAAGGTTAATTGAATCATTTAGTTTGAAAGAAAAAACTCTATAAACAAGATAAATAAGAATAATAACAAGAATTATATATAAAATCTCACCTACAGGGATATTTATATTAGAATATACATATGAATTTATTTTGAGAATATTATTGTATAAATAATATGAATAATAATCATCAATGATTGATGGATTATTTTTAATGAAATTAATTAATAGTATTTGAGGTATTAGAGCAAGAGCAAAAATACTTTTTAACTTCATTATTTTATGTCGACTAATTCAACTTCAAAAATTAATGTTGCATTCGGAGGAATAACTCCATTACCCGCACCAGTTGATCCATAACCAAGTTCACTAGGAATTACTAGTGTAGCTTTTGAACCTTTATTAAGTAGTTGCATAGCTTCATCCCACCCCTTAATAACTTGTCCAACACCACACGTGAACTCAATTGGTTCTCCTCTAGTAAAAGATGAATCAATTTCTGATCCGTCAACAAGTTTAAGAGAGTAATGAACTGAAAGGACATCATCGATCTTTGCATTAGGACCACTTCCTTTTTTTGAAACTTTATATTTTAATCCACTTTCAGTTTCAATCATTCCTGATGTTAAATCATCTAGAAGTTTAGCTTCTTCTTCAGCTCTTAAAATATCTGCTTGACTCTTATTGGTTATATAGTCTTCAAATATCTTAGGAGCATCAAATTCCTCAGCATCTTTACCAATTCTTATGATCTTTACACTTTTAATAAGATCATCTTGAGCAATGTTATCAACAACATCTTGTCCAGAGTTAACCTTTCCAAAGATAGAATGCTTTCCATCAAGCCATGGAGTCTCTACATGAGTTATAAAGAATTGGCTTCCGTTTGTTCCTGGTCCAGCATTAGCCATCGATAAAATACCTGGGCCTGTATGTTTTAATTCTTCACTAAATTCATCATCAAACTGAAAGCCAGGTCCACCAGAGCCAGTTCCAGTAGGATCACCACCTTGAATCATAAAATTATCAATTACTCTGTGAAATTTTAGACCATCATAATATGGTTTTCCAGAAAATTGTTCATCTGCTGCAGGGTGATTTCCTTCAGATAATGCAACAAAATTAGATACAGTTAATGGCGTCTGCTTAAAAAATAGTTCTAGTATTATATCACCTTTTGAGGTTTCTAGGCTTGCGTATATTCCTTCATTTAGTTCAGAGTAATCATTCATATTACATGAGTTTAAGATTAGTATTGATGTTATAAATATGATAGATTTTTTAATCATAATATTCTTTTAAGTATTGTTTAATATCACTAATAAATTTCTTTTCAGTATCTATTAAACTTAATTTTGAGATACCCCCAGCAGCATGAATATGTCCTCCACCATTAAAATATCTTGAAGCAAATATATTAACTTTAAAATCACCTTTAGACCTAAATGAAATTTTAATTAATTCATCCTCTTTTTTTTCTATAAATAATACAGAGCACAAAATTCCTTCAACACTAAGTCCAAAATTTACAAAACCTTCACTATCTCCTTTCTTAAAATTACTAGACTTTTGATCTTCGTCGGTTATTAAAGTATACAATACAGGTAAATCATCAACTCTTTTAAAGTTATTTATTGTGGTACCAAGGAGTCTAAGTCTATCAAATTGAAAATTATTATGTAATTTTTCAAAAATGTGAGTAACATCTACACCATGATCAATTAATTTGGAGCCAACAAGTAGTGTTCTAGAAGTTGTTGAAGGAAAACGAAAAGAACCAGTGTCTGCAACTATTCCAGTATAAAGACATGTTGCAATGTTATTGTCAATTTTATTTGAATCTATATAATCGATAAAATCATAAATCATCTCACTTGTTGAACTCATTTTAGAATTAGAAATCATAAAGTCAGCATAATCATCTGGATTTTCATGATGATCAATCATTATAATCTTTGCAGATGATTTAGAGATTTTATAAGAAACATTTTTAGCTCTTCCTAAACTATTAAAATCTAGTGTAAAAATAATTTCAGCCTCATCAAATAAAACATCTGATTTCTCTTTTTGAGATTCGTAAACTATGACATTTTCTGAACCAGGAAGAAAGTTAAGTATCTCGGTAAATTCATTTGGTGAAATAATACTTACACTGTGGTCATTTTTAAAAAAATGAAACAAGGCAAGACAACTTCCAAGTGCATCTGCGTCAGGACTACTATGTGGTATTAAAATGATTTTCTTATTTGTAGATAGAATACTTTTAATACTTTCAAGAATCTTCTTATCCATCAGTGGGCTAATATAATATTATATTGAAAATTAAAATAAAGTAATTACTAAAACTTTGATTAATGTCAGATATTATTAAATTTGCCGCATGAATTCAAATAGAACATTTACTATGCTTAAGCCTGACTCAATAGAGCAGGGGTATATGCTTCCAATTCTAAACATGATAAAAGAAGCAGGGTTTAAAATAATTGCGCTGAAGTACAAAAAAATGACTAAAGAAGAAGCTGAACAATTTTACTCAATTCACTCAGATAAGCCATTTTTTAATGATTTAATTCAGTTTATGACACGAGGTCCAATAGTTGCAGCAGCATTAGAAAAAAATAATGCAGTTGATGACTTTAGAAAACTTATTGGTTCTACTGATCCAACAGAAGCTGAGGAGGGTACAATTAGAAAAAGATATGCTAAATCTAAAGGAGAAAATGCAGTACATGGATCAGATAGTGATGATAACGCTGCTATCGAAATAAGTTTTCACTTTAGCGATAGCGAAATTTTTAGTTAAGGACTAACTCTTTTACATATTCTTTTCCTAATTCCTTATTTATAAGTTTAATTACCTTATTCTTTTCAAAAATTAATTCTTCTTTAAGCACTGAGGATTTTAGTTTTATGTACAGTATACCCCTTTTAAATTTTACACTGTAAGTGTATTTTTGAATGTTTTCACCCATAGTCTTAACCCATGCCTCTTGAACTCTTAGATTGTCAATCCCAACTTTAAAATGTTTTTGTGAAATAACATCTTCTAAAACTTTTGAAATATTTTTAATCTCTCCTCTTTTCGCCATTTAAATAAATTTTTTCTAAATCAAATATTTCTTCTTTATTCTTTAGTCCAGATAAAGCATCTTTTACTCTATCAATATGCGTATCTGTTATAAATATCTGACTAAAATCTTTCTTTTCTAGTATTTGTACTATTTGTCTGACTCGTTCTTGGTCAAGTTTATCAAAAATATCATCAAGTAATACAATTGGTGAATTACCAAATTTTGTTTTATAATAATCAAATTGAGCAAGTTTTAAAGCAATCAGAAATGATTTCTGTTGTCCCTGACTTCCAAAATTTTTGATCTTGTTATTTTCAATTATAAAGTTTAAGTCATCTCTGTGTATCCCTTTGGAAGTATATTGCAAAAATCTATCTTTAGATAAATTTCACTTAAAATCTCTGAAAAACTTCCAGAATTTAAATCACTTTTATAATTTATGTCAACAGATTCATTTCCAGAACTTATATCAGAGTAATACTTTTTAAATATTGGTATAAAAGTTTTTAAAAAGTTAGTTCTTTCTTTAAAAATCGGAGTTCCTAGACTAATTAGTTGTTGGTCATATGAATCAATTGTATCCTTGTCAAATTTCCTATTAATAAAGAAGTACTTCAATAAGGAATTTCTTTGAGTAATAACTTTTCCATAATCTATAACTCTCTGCAGATATATCTTGTCAACCTGACCTATAACTGAATCTATAAACTTCCTTCTCATTTCACTTCCTTCTGTAATAAGATTACGATCATGAGGTGAAATAATAATTAAATTTACTAACCCAATATGATCAGAAATTCTTTTATATACTTTGCTATTTCTTTTAATAACTTTCTTTTCTCCATTTTTGAAGTAACAATGTACATTCTCACCTCTGTTGTTAATTTCAAAATCTCCATTAATTGAAAAATAATCTTGACCAATTTTAACATTTTGTGATGTTGAAGGATTAAAATAACTTTTAGTAAATGCTAAATGATATATAGAGTCAATTATATTGGTTTTTCCAATACCATTCTTTCCAATGAAACAATTGATTTTTTTACTAAAACTAAACTTTAGTTTGTCTAGATTTTTATAGTTATCAATTTTTAGTGAATGTAAAAACATATTTGCTATTCAAAATAAAACATTAATTTTGGGATTCAAAAAATTATTATGGCAACATTCAATAGAAGAGGTTATAAAAAAAGTAGAACAAAAACAGCAAATCAAGGTGAAAAAAGTCAAACTGCTGAAGTGTTCGAATCACTAGATTCTACTGCAAACAAATCTGAACAGTGGATACTAAAAAATCAGAATAAGATTTTTTCAGTTATTGCATTAATTTCATTGTCTGTATTATCATATTTAGGATACCAGAGATTTATTTCAGAACCTAAAGAAACAGAGGCTATAAGTGAGCTAAATCAAGCACAATATTTTTTCGAATTAGCACTAGTATCAAATGAATCAGATTCACTATTTAATTTAGCTTTAAATGGAGGTGAAGGAAAATATGGATTTCTTGATATTGTAGATGAATATTCTGGAACAAAAGCTGCAAATCTTGCAAACTACTCTATTGGTATGTCATATTTGAATCTTAAAGAATATGACAAAGCTATAGTTTACCTTGAAAAATTTAATTCAGATGATATATTACTAAAGTCGATTTCTCTAGGAACCATTGGAGATTGTTTCTCAGAGTTGAATCAACCAGAGGAAGCATATGAATATTATCAAAAGGCTTTTAAGCACAACGAAAACATTTATACTACTCCAAAATATTTATTCAAAGCTGCACTTATAGGTTCTGAACTAGGTGAATATAGGTCTGCAATAAATTATTTAAATAGAATCAAAGAAGAATTTCCGGATTCTTACGAATCTAGTTTAGTTGAAGTCCAACTTGGTAGAATTGAAAATCTAAATAACTAAAATGTCTGCTAAGCAATCTGAATATTTTAACAAAGATTTTGAAGTATTAAATCCTGATAAATTAAAAATTGCATGTGTTGTCTCAGAGTGGCATAATGAAATTACAGAGAAACTATTCAGTGGAGCCAAAAATATACTTACAAAAAATGGTGTTAAAGAAAAAAACATTTCTAAAATTAATGTTCCTGGTAGTTTTGAGTTAATATTTGCCTGTAAAAACCTAATTAATAAAGATTTTGATGCAGTTATAGCAATTGGATGTATAATTCAAGGTGAAACAAGACACTTTGAATTTGTGTCAAATGCTGTTTTAAATGGTATTAAAGATTTAAATATTATATCTGATATACCTATAATTTTATGCGTATCGACAGATGACAATATAAGCCAATCTATTGATAGGAGTGGTGGTAAGTATAATAAGGGTGAGGATTCTGCAATTGCAGCTCTTAAAATGATTACATTTAATCAATGAAAGTTAACTTCTTTAAGTTAAATAAAAATAGAAAATTCAATTATACTCCTCGTTTTTACAAAGGTAAAGATGATGTTCCGGCAACTTTTGAATCAAAGTTTTCTGTTTACAGAGAGTCATACAACTCAAACGACATTGGAAAGCATTGGGCTGATCAGAGATATAAAATGCGTAATAGAAAAAACAGGGGTATTAATATGACATTAATCTTAATTGTTCTTTTCCTTATTTTGGTATTTTTATACATCATTGATTTTGATATAAATATTTTCTTTACCAATTAATGTCAGACATAATTAAAATTTTACCAAGTGATGTTTCAAATAAAATTGCTGCTGGTGAAGTAGTTCAAAGGCCATCTTCTGTCCTAAAAGAACTCGTAGAAAATTCTATTGATGCAAATTCAACCAAAATTCAGATTATAATTAAAGATGCTGGAAAAAATCTAATTCAGGTAATTGATAATGGAAAAGGAATGTCAAAAAATGATATGCATTTATCATTTATAAAACATGCGACATCAAAAATTAATAAAATAGAAGATATTTTTTCTATTTCATCAATGGGATTTCGTGGAGAAGCATTAGCTGCTATTTCCTCAGTTTCAATGTTAGAAATGGAATCAATTAATGATAATCAAAATGGGCATTTTATCGAAATTAATGGTGGCGAGCTTTTAAGGGAAAAGGACTCAAATATTCAAGAGGGTACATCAATTAAAATAAAGAATATATTTTATAACGTACCAGCAAGAAGAAACTTCTTAAAATCAGATTTTGTTGAACTTAGGCATATACTTGACGTTTTTCATAGGTTGGCAATTTCACATCCAGAAATTGAATTTTCATTTATTAATAATGAAGAGGAGATTTTTTATCTAAAACAGGAGTCATTAAACAAAAGAATTATATCAATATTTGGAGAGAAAATCAGAGAAAATTTAATCCCTATTAATGAAAGTACCCAAATTGCTAATATTTCAGGTTTTGTTTTAAAGCCTGAATTTTCAAAAAAATCTAGGAGTAATCAGTTTATTTTTGTGAATAACAGATTTATTAAAAGTCAATTTATTAATCATTCAATTTCTACGTCATATGATGGTTTACTAAAAGATGGATATTACCCAGGATATTTTCTCTTTATTGATATAGATCCTACCAGAATAGATGTTAATGTCCATCCAAATAAAACTGAAATAAAATTTGATGATGATCAAAATTTATATTCAATAATAAATTCTTCTGTTAAACATTGTCTTGGTATATACCAGGTTAGTCCTGTTCTTGACTTTGACAAGGATCCTTCAATGGATATCTCCTATGATCAAGTTAAGTCACAGCCAACTTCTCCTAGTATTGAGATTAATTCTGATTTTAACCCCTTTAAGGTTTTTAATGAAAAGGAAGTAAATAAAGTTATTGACGATGACTTGGCTAATAGTAATAATAATATATTAAACTTGGAAGATGATAATAATCACACTTTAAAGATCTTCCAGATTTTGAATAAATTTATTGTAAGTACTAACAAGTCATCTCTTATTATAATAAATCAAAATTTAGCTCATCAGAGAATATTGTATGAGTCTTTTTTAAAATCAATTTTTGAGAACTCTGTTAATTCTCAAAAGTTAGTTTTTCCAATTGAGTTAAGTTTAACAAAAAAACAATTATTGCTATATAATAAAATTATTGATGAATTTAAATCAATTGGTTTTGATATAATTGTTAGGAATAATTTAATGCTTATTGAATCCATTCCATTTGGGATAGAAAAAAATAACGTAGAAGAAGTTATTGAAAATATTCTCAATGAGGACTTTAATACTTCTAATGATTTTAGTGCATCTGATTTCTTTGCAAAAAGACTTTCAAAAATTACTTCAATTAAATCGGGTCAAAAACTTAATTCAGATGAGCAGGAGTATATTGTAAATCATTTATTTTCATGTAAAGAACCTAATCTGTCTCCTGATAATAAGCAAATATTTATTACTTTAAATAAAAACGATATAGAAAACAAATTTAATGGGTAGGGTAAGTGAAATAGTAAAACATTTAATCATAATTAATGTGATTTTTTATATTGCATCAATGGTTTTTGGAGAGTTGATGTATGATCTTTTCGCTATGCACTATCCAAAAAATTCAAATTTTTTTCTTTGGCAACCTCTTTCTCACATGTTTATGCATGGTGATACAACTCATATTTTATTTAATATGTTTGGTCTATGGATGTTTGGTACTCCATTAGAACAAATGTGGGGGAAACAAAAATTTATTTTTTTCTATTTGTCTGCTGGTTTTGGTGCGGTTCTTATTCAAACTCTAGTGTATCACTATGATGTTTTATCTGTAACACAATTATTAATTGATAATGGCTCAACAAAAAATGAGATAAATAGTTTTTTTGAAACAGGTAGACTAAATACTAGTCTAATACAGACATTAGGGGAAGCAAAGCTTGCTTCTGGAATTCAATCATATAAGGCAGTTATGGTAGGAGCATCTGGAGCTCTTTATGGTATACTAGTTGGATTTGCTATGTTATTTCCAAATGTTCAACTAATGCTTCTTTTTCCACCAATACCTATTAAAGCTAAATATTTAGTACCTCTTCTAATTTTATTTGACCTTTTCTTTGGATTTACATCATATTCAGTTGGTCCAATTGCTCACTTTGCTCATATTGGTGGAGCAATTACTGGATTTATAATGATGTGGTACTGGAAAAAAAATCAGTTTAATAATAAAAGATGGAATTAGGATTTAGATATTTTTTAAATCAACCTTTTTTTAAAAAAATTATAATAATCAATATTATTGTTTTTTTACTTCCACTTGTTTTAAATACATTTTTGTTTCTTTTTAATTTAAAACAATTTAGCCTTATCAATTACTTTGATCTTCACCCAGGAATAGGAGATATTATTAGAAGTCCTTGGACACTAATATCATATTCTTTTTTTCACATTGATTTTTTTCACATATTTTGGAATATGTTGATTTTGTATGTTGTTTGTAAACATTTTTTAAATTTTCTAACAAATAAAAAATTAATAGAAATATATTTTTATGGTGCACTTATGGGAGGTCTATTCTTTGTGATTTCATATAATATTTTCCCAGTATTTAAAAATGCTTTTTCACCTTTGATAGGATCATCAGCTGCTGTTTACGCTGTACTTATTTTTGCTTGTTCATATATGCCAAACACTAGAGTGAACCTCATTTTTTTTGATATTAAATTGAAATATTTAGGTCTTTTCTATGTTTTATTGAGTTTAATACAAATACCCTTTAGTAATGCTGGTGGAAATATTGCACATTTGGGTGGTGCTTTTTATGGTTTCTACTATGCAAAAAACTTTAATAAAGAATATAGCTTTTCTACTTTTAATATTTTCTTCAGATATATTAAAAATCTCTCTAGTTCTAAACAGAGTGGTAGCAATCAAAAAAAGATTGACAATATATTGGATAAAATAAGTAAATCTGGATACGAAAGTTTAAGTAAGAGTGAGAAGGATTTTTTATTTAAGAACTCTGATAATGATTAATTTTTAGATTTCCTTCTTTTGATAAAAACATATAGCTGCCATAAGACCATTAAAGCTATAAAATGAGGGAGATAAGATCTTGGTTCTCCATCTAGTCCAATAGTTGTAAATATTCGATCCCATCTAAATTTCCAGTTTTGAATCCCATTAAATAGTCCATCAATACTCATCCAAATAAAAACTGGTTTACCTAAAACATGATCAAATGGAACAAAACCCCATACTCTTGAATCTTCTGAGTTATATCTATTGTCTCCCATCATCCAATAATAATCTTGTTTAAATGTGTATGAGTCCTGTTCTTCGCTGTTTATAATAATTCTGCCATTTGAGATCTCAATATCATTAAATTCATAGTCTTTTATTATTTTTTTATAAAGTGGGAGATTATCTAAACTTAGATCAATTTGGTCTCCTTTTTTTGGAATATAAATTGGGCCTAGATAGTCGTTATTCCATTTAAAATTGTTGTTATTAGGAAAGAAATTTAAATTGGATACACCTTTACTCTGAGTAACTCTGTAAATTGTGTCAAATAGATTAGAATTTTCAACTTTAAAAGCATCCTCATATGTTAAACTAATCTCTCTTGTACTATCGATTAATTCACTAATATTTATATTGTTATCCCTAATAATACTTAGGGGTATTCCAGAGTCATCTGTATATACTAAATATTCATTATCATTAGTGTTGGAGATACTTAGTATATAATTTGATATTTCTTCATATGATCTTGGAGTTAAATTTTTAATAATAAATTTTCTAATAAAACCCTCAATTCCTATTTCTTTTAGTTTGTTTGATGAAACTCCTTTTTCAGACCTTATATTATAGGTAAAAATCGGTTTAGCTCTATCTGGTAAGACATTCTTTTTACCATTTATAAAAATAATTCCATCTTTAATTTCAATTGTATCTCCAGGAATGCCAAGTGCTCTTTTTACGTAATTTGATTTTTTATCTCTTGGCTTAATAACTCCTTTTTCCTTGACAAAAAATCTTCTAACAGTATCTGCAGGCCAATTAAAAACTACAATATCATTATTCTTTATTTCTTGAAATCCAGGAATTCTAATATATGGTAATTGAGGACTTTTTAAATATGATCTAGTTTTAATAATTGGTATAGTATCATGAACCATGGGAAGAGTAACAACAGTTGAGGGAACTCTAGCACCATAATGAAACTTGCTTACTAATAAAAAATCACCTACTCTTAAGGTCTTCTCTAACGACCCAGTTGGTATTACAAAAGGTTGAAGAAAATAATTATGTACAATTGTTGCTATAACTATAGCAAAAATGAATGAGCCAATGGATCTTTCAAATCCAGAGAAAGAAATCTCTTCAACTAATTTTGTTTTGCTACTAGCATAGCTTATATAAAAAAAATAAAACCCAAGAGTTAGTATAACTAGTATTCTATCAATCTTGGAGTTATGATTAAACCTTTTAATAAATTCTACCCAGACTACAGGTATCATAAGTAGATTAATTACTGGAATAAAAACAAGTATTATCCACCATCTTGGTCTTTGGATTATGTCTAAATGTTTAATGATATTATAGAATGGAATAATTGCGTGCCAGCCAGGAACTCCAGCTAGTCTAAATAGCTTCTGAGATCCAGCGAAGATTAACCCATTGTAAATCAAGAAAAAATAAATCCACTCAATAAAACTCATTCTAGTCTAAATTAATTTTTAGTTTAATTCCTGCATTTTGAGAAAAATCAAAATAATTACTTTCAATAAATGGTCTAACAGAAAGATCTTCACTTACATTAAATTGAAGTAAATGAGCTCCTACATTTGCGTCAATGATATTTAGAACATAAGTACCAACTAAAAACATAAACGCAAAGTCTTTATATCTCCTATGAAACTTCATACCCTCTAATAATTTCTCGTTTTCAGGAATTATATCAATATATTCATCATCAAAATATCCAGCCAGCCTTCTTTTATATGCTGTTCTATATTTATTCATTTCTTTCTGATTGTAATTGAAATAGTAAGCTGAAGTTCCCAATCCACCATATATTATTGGAACCATCCAATATCTTCTTGTATAAACTTGACCCAGTCCTGGCACTACTGAAGAATAAAATGCAGCTTTTGATGGAGTCAAAGGATCATCAATTAATCTTTGTTTTCTTGGGCTTACATATATGGAATCTAATTCGGATTGGCAATAAGAATTGAATGAAAATAAAACTACTATTGATAAAAAAAAATTTCTCAATTTGATAATTTTTTTAGAATTGAGTATAAATCATTAATACTTTTAAAAGAGGTTGATAATGAAACCTTACCAGTTGAATCTTCTTTAAGTTTAACTTTTGAGCCAAATATTTTTTCAAACTTATTGGTTGCATCAATATAGATTTTAGAAACATCAGAATTGATATTTGAATTAACTTTTTTAACATTTAGCTCTCTTACAATTTTTTCAGTTTGTCTTACAGATAAATTTTTTGATATTATTTGCTCATAAATTTCTAATTGAATTTTTTTATCATCAACATTAATAAGAGCTCTTCCATGTCCCATTGATAAGAATCTGTCTCTTATTCCTGATTGAATGATTGGATCAAGTTTAAGTAATCTTATATAATTAGAAATTGTTGATCGATCTTTGCCAACTATTCTTGAAATAGAATCAATATCAAGCTTATATTCATCAACCAACCTCTCATAGCTTAATCCAATCTCAATTGGATCTAGATCAACTCTCTGGACATTTTCAACTAATGACATCTTAAGAATATCGGATTCGCTTTCAACTCCTCTTATATAGCAAGGAATTGAAGTTAAGCCTGCTTTCTTTGTTGCTCTATACCTTCTCTCACCAGATATTATCTCATATTTAGATGAGTTTATCTTTCTTACAGTTATTGGTTGAATGATTCCAAGGTCTTTTATAGAATTTGAAAGACTATCCAGTTCAGCACTATCGAAATTTGATCTTGGTTGATTTGGATTAACTTCTATCTTATTAATGTCGATTTCAAATGAATTAATATTACCAAGAGGCTTTAAGCTATTCTCATCATCACTTGAGTTACCCAATAGAGCATCAAGGCCTCTTCCTAAAACTCTCTTCTGTTTTTTGTCAGACATTTACATTCTTTTTAATTATTTCATCAGCTAGAGAAAGATAGTTTTTCGTCCCCTTAGAAGTTACATCGTAAGTTATAATATCTTTTCCAAAACCAGGTGCTTCTCCTAGTTTAATATTCCTTTGAATAATTGTTTTAAATACTATATCTCCAAAATGTTTTTTTACCTCATCAACAACTTGATTTGAAAGTCTTAATCGTGAATCATACATAGTCAACAGAATTCCTTCGATATCTAGATCTTGATTGTGTATTTTTTGTACGCTTTTAATAGTATTGAGAAGCTTACCTAAACCTTCAAGGGCAAAATACTCACATTGAATTGGAATTAATACTGAATCTGAACAAGTTAAAGCATTAAGTGTAATTAATCCAAGTGAAGGGGCACAATCAATCAAAATAAAATCATAATCAGCTTTTATGCTTTCAATCTGCTCTTTTAGTTTATATTCTCTATTCTCAATATCAACCAATTCTATTTCAACACCAACTAGATCGATACTTGATTGAATTATATCAAGATTAGGAGATTCAGTTTTTTTTATTACTTCACTTATTTTTATAGACTCAGAAAAAACTTGATAGAGGGAATGATCATTATCATTTGGATCAAATCCAAGTCCGGAAGAAGCATTTGCTTGAGGATCTGCATCAATAATTAAAACCTTCATTTCAAGAACACCTAAAGAAGCAGCAAGATTGACAGAGGTAGTTGTTTTACCAACTCCACCTTTTTGATTAGCTATTGAAATTATTTTTGCCATTAATTATTCATTTTCTGATTTATATTCAATGATAAATATATCCTCATTTTGTTTTTTTAAATTATATTTTTCTCTTCCATAGTGTTCTAGACTATCTAAATTTTCAAGTCTTTTTATTAACCCTTGATCTTTGACTATTTCTTCTGTGAGTGCATCTTTTCTCTTTTTCAATTTTTTTATTTCTCTATTTAATTCGGCGTGAATGAGAAGTGAATTTGTATCTAGAAAAGTCATCCAGAATATGAATGCAATTAAAATAACTAAATATTTAAAGTAGGTTTTGCCTATTATAGATTTTAGTTTCTTTAAAAAATCACTCATTGAATCTACTTTGGTAAAATTTTAAAGATACCCTCACCTTCAACACTAATATATACATAACCATCAGGACTTAGGTTCACGTCTCTGACTCTACCTATTCTGGGAAAGAGTTTTTCCCTCATTATTATTCCAGAATTATCAAATTCTAATCTTTCAAGATATCTAAAGCTTAATGACCCTATTAATAAAGTATTGTTCCAATCACTATAAATTTCTGAACCTTTAATCATTACCATTCCAGAAGGAGCAATAGATGGGGTCCAATAGTAATATGGGTCAGTAACCCCGTCTAAGGTTTTATTTTTAGTTATTTCACTACCGCTATAGTTTATTCCATAAGTTGCTTTTGGCCAGCCATAATTTCTTTCTCTAACAGGATCTTCATTATTTTTAGGTTCTTTGATTATATTTATTTCATCTCCACCTCTAGGACCATGCTCATGAATCCATATCTCATCATTGTTAAATCCATCTACTATACCTTGAGGGTTTCTATGTCCATAACTCCATACAGCCTTCTTTGTGTTTTCCATATCAAAGAATGGATTATCATCTGGAATTGAACCATCAAGATTCAATCTGTAAATTTTACCTCCATCTAAATTTAGATCTTGTGGGTTAATATCTCTGTTTCCTCTATCACCTATGGTAAAATAAATATGTTGATTCTTTAATAAAATACTTCCACCAAAATGTCTTTGCTCTTCAGAATCAGGTGAAGCTTTGTAAAGTTGCTTTAGATCAACTAAACTATCTCCATCAAGTTTAGCTGAAAATAATGAGGTATTTGAACCTTTTTCTGAGTCAGAAACACTAGCTGTCAAATAAATTATCTGATTAGAACTAAAGTTTTTATCTACTGCTACATCTAGTAAACCACCTTGTCTTGAAAATACAATTTTAGGTATACCTTTAATTATACTTTTCTTACCATCTTCAACGTGGTACAAAATACCTTTCTTGTCAGTAACTAAAAATGAAGATTTATCAGTGAATGCAAGACCCCAGGGAATATCAATTCCATCAACAATTTTAACTAATTCAAATGAGTTTTCGTTAGAATCTTGAATAGGTGGGTAATTTTCTCTTTGAGAGCAAGCTGAAGATATACTCAAAAATATAATTGATAATATTAGACTAGTCTTTTTCATAATTCGAATTTAAAATAATTTAATCACTCAATAAAGTTTTTTTTATATCAAGTCAATTAAACTTACATTTTGATAATTTCTTTTTAAATAATCTAATGTTTGCTCCATAAGTTCACCCATAGATTTACATTTTTTAAAGTTTTCCTCATTAGTGAATTTGTAAATCTCATTTTTTAAATTTTCAACATTTTCTTTTTTACTTACTGTATCTTTTTTCATAATATTAATCAAAAGCTTCATCCTTTCATCTGAAATAATTAGTCTCCTTGAAATAGTTGATCTCTCTTCAATTTTATACTGGATAATTGAGTCTGTCTTTAATTTATCTCTAACTATATCCATCATAGGTTTATTTTCTTTAAAAAACTGTGGTCTATAAACTGAAAACTTACCCTCAAAGCACTGTTGATCAAAATCAATAGCTCTGATTTTATAAATTACTTGGTCAAAATCATGAATTGGTATTACAACATAATTATAAGATCTCATGTCACCTAATAATCTTATCATGCATCTTTCATTAAATTTTACATACTCTTTTGCGATTTGAGACTTTTGAAGCTCTGTACATTTTGGTAAATATTCTTTTATAAAAATATCACCTGGAATTCCAGCAATATGTTCCTCAATTAAAGAGGAGTTATTAACTAAAAAGTTAAGGTTTCTTGGAGATAACATATGTTCAAATTCTATACCATAGACTCTGGAAGCATCAGTTTTTTTCACATAAAAATATGTGAAATTATCATTAACTATGTTCCTGATCTTTATTCTAAATGGTTTTGAATTTCCAAATGTGCAATAGTCTACTGAATCAATGTTTAAGTATGGTATAGATGAAGGGTTTCCATCAGAGTGAAGGAGTGTATAAATAATTTTTAAATTTTCATCTATCTCTTGTCTTTCACTTTCATTAAAAATAAGTCTAACCCACAAAGTATCTTTATTCATCTTATCATAAAGATTTATTGAATCAGAATACCTTAATAGATCATCATATGAAATAACATCATCCATCCATCTGTCATGATCCTTTAAAAAAAGTTTAAGCTCTTTTGAAATAGGGTAGAAAGGTTTCTTCTTTGATATTAATTTTTTACTAATTCCCATAAAATAAATATACAATAAAGCTGAAAAGTCGGGATGACAGGATTTGAACCTGCGACCCCACGCACCCCATGCGTGTGCGCTACCGAGCTGCGCCACATCCCGAAATACAAAAGTATAAATAAAAAAAACCAATTAAATGATAACAATTAATTGGTTAATAAAGTCGGGGTGGCAGGATTCGAACCTGCGACCTCCGCGTCCCAAACGCGGCGCGATAACCGGGCTACGCTACACCCCGAAAATGAGTTGCAAATATAAGCTTAAAATATTTCTAGCCAAACAATTTTCTGTGGTAAAACTAAACTGAAGCTGGAGACATAATTTTAATGTCATTATACTTAATCTGACCTCTAATTACTGATGATATAGTATCCATCAAAGCATTAATAACTGGCAGTTTAAGCTGACTTTTTGAATATATCATACTTATCTCTCTAGCAGGAGCAGGATCCTCAAATGGAATTATATTTTGAATATTATTAGAGGATAAATTATTTGAGTGTAAATATGGAATTATTGTCATCCATGGACCATTATTTGATAAATTAATCAAAGTTTCAAAGCTTCCACTTTTTAATTCATACTGTTTATTCAGGTCATCTAAGCTACATAGGTTCAACACTTGATTCCTGAAGCAATGGCCGTCTTCTAGTATCAATAAGTCACTATTTGATAAATCATCAAGTTCAAGAGATTTATTACCTGATAGGAAATGATGCTCTGGAACATATGCAACAAATGGTTCATAATAAAGGGGTCTTTCAATAATTTTGGAATTATTAAGAGGAGTAGCAGCTATTGCACAATCAATAGTATTATCTTCAAGTTTTTTACTTATTGTATCAGTGTTGTATTCTTCAATCTTAAGATCTACATTTTTATGCTTTTTAATAAAAATATTAAGAAAAAGTGGGAGAAGAGTAGAGCTTACAGTTGGTATTATTCCAACCTTTAAAGTTCCACCAATAATACCTTTTTCCTCAGATATAACATCATTCATTCTCGAAGATTCCTCTACTATTTTTCGAGCCTGAATTAACACTTTCTCACCAACCTCTGTTACCTGTAGAGGTTTAGTTGATCTATTAAAAATAGTCACACCTAATTCCTCCTCAAGTTTTTGAACTTGCATACTGAGAGTGGGTTGGGTTACGAAACATTTTTCTGAGGCAGTAGTGAAATTTCCATATTCAGCAACTGCTAATGTATATTTTAATTGAGTTATAGTCATTATAAGTTTAACTTATTGAATTTCAAATCTAAATAAAATAATGTTATCAATTTTAAAAAAAATGTTAAATACAAATATCTTTTATGTTTTTATATTTGAACACTAAATTTTTCGTTTGAAAAAAAATATTTTTGGTCAGACCATTCTCATTAAGAGATTGATTATTGCAATTGTTGGTCTTATTACTCATAGAACCTTTCGAAGCCAAAGATTTCAAATTATTGGATCTAAATATTTAAATAATATTCCTGAAAAAAATGTTTTGTTTGTTAGTAATCATCAAACATATTTTTATGATGTTATTGCCATGTTGCATGTTTTTAATTCTTCTGCAAAGGGAAGAATTGATACTGTTAAAAAACCAAAGTATCTGGTAAGTCCAAAAACCAACCTGTATTATATAGCTTCATTTGAGACTATGAAAAAATCATTTATAACAAAGCTTTTAACATATGCTGGAGCTGTTTTAGTTCAAAGAAGTTGGAGAGAATCAGGTGAAGATGTTGATAGAGAGATTAGAGCTGAGGATCCAAATAAAATAAGACTTGCATTAGAAGATGGATGGGTCATTACTTTTCCCAGAGGAACAACAGATAATAGCAAACCAGTTAGAAAAGGTACTGCTCACATAATTAAAGACAATAATCCTACAGTAATACCTGTAAAAATCTCAGGGTTTAATGAAGTGTTTCAAAGAAATGGTTTAAAAGTAATCAACAGAAAGCTACCTTTTTCAATTGAAATAAGTAAACCTCTTTCAAATGATATTTATTCTAGATCTATAGATGATATTACTTTGGAATTAGAAAAAATTATAAACTAACTTCTTCAGGAATTTTAATTTCCATACATCCTATTCTCATACCTGCTGCTCCTGAAGGCTGTGAATTAAAATCATCAATACCATTATGAATAATCACAGCTTTATTAAGAAATGTCATTTTCTTCATCACATTTAATACACCAAAATCAGTTTTAAATTTTAACCATTCCATGTCCTATATTATCTATTTCAAAATTTCCAATATCACCTAGGTGAAAACCAGAGGAGTTTCCCCATTTACCATGGTTTTCATTATTGGATTCCAATGACCTCCTGTGCTAAGTCCATCTTCAGATGAGCAATCACCAAATTCATGAATATGGATAGCTTTTGTACCAGGCTCTAGACCAAATACGTGTGCTTCAAGAGAAACAGAATCACTATCCTGGGTGAATGTAATAGTTCCTGAAATTGAGGAGTTATTTACTGGCTTAATAGTTTTCTTTATTATAATCGTATTATTTTCTGTATTACATGTAATGGAAGAGATTAATACTGAAAATATAATTAATTTAGTTTTGAAATTTTTCATAACACAAATTTAAAATATAAAATGTTTAAAAGAAATCTAATTAAAGTTTATGTACTCCTATGGTTTATTACAGGATGTAAAATTTCATATAAAACATACAACTTTGAAGATAGTCCAAATATTGAAACTCCTGATTACAGTAAGAGTAATAGCTGGGCTGTTCTACCAAACAATCTTCCTGATGAAATTGCTTATTTAAACAAAACAGAAGAAAAAAAGAATGCAGATGTATTTTTTATTTATCCAACTCTAATTGATGGTAAAAATCAAAAAGAATGGAATTCAAATATTTGGGATAGTGAAATAAGATACGACGTAATTAACAGGCCTGTGAAATACCAAGCTTCTGCATGGATGGATGCTGCAAATCTCTATGTCCCGTTTTACAGACAAGCACATATTAGAGTTTTTAATGAAAAATATAAAGAGGAGGGACTTAAGGCACTTGATTTTGCATATGAAGATATAAGAAATGCATTTATTTATTATTTGAAGAATTTTAATGATAATAAGCCATTTATTATTGCTTCTCATAGTCAAGGAACAGTTCATGCAAAAAGGTTGATTTCAGAATTTATTGATGGAAAGGAGCTACAAAAAAAGCTTATCGCAGCTTATCTTGTAGGGATTAAAGTAAAGAAAAATGAATTTAAAAATATAAAACCTATGAATAGTCCTGATGAAATAGGAGGCTTTGTCTCATGGAATTCATATAAATTCAATAAATACCCAAAAAAGGATTCTTATGAGGACTGGTTTAGAGGAGGTGTTACATCTAATCCAATTACCTGGGATGATTCAAAGGAGGCAGGGAAAGAATCTCACAAAGGACTACTTTATCGAAACATGAAAATATTCCCTAATAACATAAATATTAAACTAATAGATGGAATTGTTTGGGCATCTTTACCTAATGTTCCTGGTAAACTTTTTTTAAAACCTGTTAGGAGCTATCACTTTGCTGATATTAATTTATTCTGGCTTGATATAAGTGAAAATGCAAAACTTAGAGTTGAACAATGGTTTTTAAAAAATAATTATTAAATTTCTAATATTAAAAATCTACAATTATGTCCTCAACAAATAAATCTAGAAGAAAATTCATAAAAAATTCAGCATTAGCCTCATCTTTATTCATAGTTCCAAGACATGTTCTTGGTGGTCAGGGTTATACTTCGCCAAGTGATAAGTTAAATCTTGCAGGTATCGGGCTTCATGGAAAAGGTCAATCAGATATACTTCATTCAAGTGTAGGAGGTAGGGAAAATGTTGTTGCATTATGTGATGTACATCAAGGTGCATATGGCGCACAACAAGCTGCAAAAAACTTTCCAAATGCAAAATTTTATACTGATTATAGGGAAATGCTTGATAAAGAAGATTTAGATGGTGTGACAATTTCTACACCTGACCATACGCATGCTAATATTTCAAAAGTTGCTATGGAAAAAGGTATTCATGTATACGTCCAAAAACCATTAACTCATAATGTAAAAGAAGCAAGAATGTTAACGGAACTTGCAAGAAAACATAAGATTGTAACTCAAATGGGGAATCAAGGAGCTTCAAATCCTGAGCAAAAAATGATACAAAAATGGATTAAAGATGGAAGAATAGGAAAAGTTGATACAGTTTACACATGGACTAATAGACCTGTTTGGGCTCAAGGATCTCCAATGCCAAAACCTGATCCTTCTCAAAAACCTGAAGGAATGGACTGGGATTTATGGATTGGACCTGCTAAAAATAATGGTTACACTCCAGGACTTCACGCATTTAGCTGGAGAGGATATTGGGATTATGGGACAGGTGCACTAGGTGATATGGGATGTCACATTATGGATGTTCCAATTAAAGCTTTAGGTATTTTTGAACCCTATAGTATTGAAGCAAGTGTTCCAAGAGTACCATATGTAGCAGATTATACTCCAGCTCCAATTTATGAGGAGTCTTGTCCACCAAGTTCTTATGTAACATATAAGTTTAGAGCATCTGAATTAAATGATTCAGAAGTAAAAATGATCTGGATGGATGGAGGAATTCGCCCTTCTCATCCTGAATTAATTACAGATAAAGATGATATTGGTGAAAATGGAGTATTGATGATGGGGAAAATGGAATTATTTGGTCTGATAATTATGGAATTAATGCAAGACTATATATTAAAGGACAAGATGGTGTTGTAGAAAAAGGAAAAATCTCTGAAATTAATTCTGTTGAATTTGGTCACCAAAAATATTGGGTTGATGCCATAAGAGCTGGTTATGGAAGTGAAGAACATAAAAATCTTACTTCTAACTTTGACTTTGCTGGTCCTCTATCTGAGATTGTTCTTCTTGGTAACGCCGCAATTAGAAGTAGTCTTCTAAAAAGATCTCCAAGAAGTAATGTATTCATTGGAAGAAAGCAGCTTATGTATGATAGTAAAAAGATGGAGATTACAAATCTTGATCAAGCAAACCAGTTTTTAACTAGAAATTACAGAGAAGGCTGGAATCTAAATATCTAAAGATTTTTATTTACCGATATTATTACCCTTCTATTCTTTTTCCTTTCACTAAGTGGAATATTAGCATAGTTGGGATTGTCTTCACCAAATGACCTATTATTTAATCTTTTGTCCTGAATACCATCTGAAATTAATGACTCTTTAACGCTTTTAGATCTTTTTTCAGAAAGTAACATATTGTAATCTGACTCGCCCTCATATGAAGCATGACCATCTATATTTAGATCAATATGTTCATATTTTTTAAGCAATTCACTAAGGTTTGTTAGATTCATTTTTTGCTCAGAATTAAGCTTAAAGCTGTCAAAATCAAAGAAGATTTCACCATAATTATTTAAATAAGATGATAATGACTCAGGAAGACCTGGACATCCATTTAACTCCTTTGAACCAGGTTCGTTAGGACATCTGTCAAGTGTATTAGGGACCCCATCATTATCAAGATCAGGTAATTTACACCCTCCATTAGATTCTGGTCCAAACTCATTAGGACAATTATCTAAATCATCTGTTAGTCCGTCTCCATCACTATCAGGACATGGTTGACCATTAAGTCCAGAACTATTAGGGCATGGATCATTAGGATCAGATATGCCATCTCCATCACTATCAGGACACCCACCCATAGATATAGAGCCAGGTAAATTTGGGCACTGATCATCTTCATCTTTTATGCCATCTCCGTCACTATCAGGACACCCATTTAATTCAATTAATCCAGGAAGATCTGGACAGTGATCTTTTTTATCAGGTACTCCATCTCCATCTGAATCTCCTTTTCCAAAATTAAATTTAATGCCAACAACATGTTGAAGATTGCTGTATGCATTTTTTTCATCTAAAGATTTATAGCTTAAACCAGTATTTAAAGCAATATTTTTTGAAAGTTGAAAGTTAATACCTGCTCCAAAAGATGGACCATAAGAGGTATTTAATGATCCAAATGAAACATCACCTTCACCATAATTAGAAAGACCATAACCTGCAAAAAGATAAGGGTCAGCATCTACTCCAAGTATTTTAGATTCACCAGGAATATTATATTTAATTATTCCATCAATTGAATAATAATAGAGGTCTTGATTTGATATTCTAACGTCGTTCTCAGAATAGTTAATTCCAACTGAAAAATTTTCAAAAATATATCTTGATAAACTTAGTGATGGTAACTTATAGTTTGTGCTTTCAGAACTTTCAGCATTGACAGAATTAAACCCTACACCAAATAACCATGGATTTTCTTCTGTTTGACTGTAAATAGACGAAGAAAAGCATAGAATTAATCCTAGTGCAGTTAAATGGTTTTTCATCAGCATTAAAATATGAAAAAATTTTGTTAATACATAAGTTTGAATTATAATTATGAAAATTTAAAATATGAGTAATAAAATTTCAGTTTTAGTTATTGGATGTGGAAATATGGGAGCTTCTCATGCTACTGCATATCACAATCATAATGGCTTTGAAATATGTGGATTGGTTTCAAGAGGAAAAAGTAAAGAGGACTTAAATAGATCCTTAGGATCTAATTATCCTTTGTTTTCTGACTTCAAAGAAGCAATTTTAAATACTAAACCTAATGCAGTTTGTATATCTACATATCCAGATACGCATGAAGAAATTTCATTATTTGCCCTTGAAAATAACTGTCATATTTTTTTAGAAAAACCAATTGCAGCTGATTTAATTGGATCTAGAAAAATTATTGAAAAAGCAGAGGAAAAAAACAAGAAGTTAGTTGTTGGTTATATATTAAGGCATCATCCTATATGGAAAGAGTTTATAAAAGAATCTAAAAACCTTGGTAAGCCCCTTGCAATGAGGATGAATCTAAATCAACAAAGTTCAGGAGAAACATGGGATGTTCATAAAAGTCTTCTTGCATCTTTAAGTCCTATTGTTGATTGTGGTGTTCACTATTTGGATGTTATGTGTCAAATGACAGAATCAAAACCTTTAAGTGTTTCAGCTATTGGAGTAAGATTATCCGATGAAGTACCAAATGATAATTATAACTATGGGCAATTACAAATTAGATTTGAAGACGGATCAGTAGGATGGTATGAAGCTGGTTGGGGTCCAATGATAAGTGAGACAGCTTTCTTTGTTAAAGATGTAATTGGTCCTAAAGGATCAGTTTCTATTGTGTCTGATGATGATGTATTCGAAAAAGATTCTGATAATTTAGAAAATCATACTAAAAACAATTGTTTAAAAATTCATAGTTCTGAATTAGATGAAAATCATAAGTTCGTATCACCTAATAAAAAGATTATTTATGATGAAGATCCATCTCATCAAGATTTGTGTGACAACGAACAAGAATTTTTCTATAATTCTATAGTTAATGATGAAGACCTAAAATCGCACATGGAAGATGCATATAAAAGTTTGCAGATTGCTCTTGCATGTGATGAAGCGGTAAAAAAATCTAATACTGTATTCTTAGATTAAAATAACCTTTGTTTAATTTCCATTACAATAACAATAGCAAATATTAATGCTAGTGTTCCTATAAATATTCCTCCTACACCCATTTTTTTATTTTTTTCAAAATTACATTTTTTTAAATAAAATTATTTCTTAAATGTATATTTTTGAAAGTGTATTAAAATATAATATAAAAAAAATAAAATATTTATATTTTTAATAAATATTAAAATAAATATTACTATTTATATAATTTAATTATTTAATTTTAATAATTATATTTGTAAATATTATGTATAATAAATACATGTTAATATAGTACAATGATTATTTCTTATTTTCAAACATCTGATAATTTAGAGGCAGAGAGTTTATCTAAAAGAGAAAATGTTTATGTTGATTTATGCTCAAGTATAATACCTTTTTCAAAGAGAGAGAAGGGGTCATTATTGTTTGCTTTAATAAAGCAGAAACAAATATCAAAAGTAATTGTCCCTAGCATATCTGTTCTTGGTAGAAATCAGATTGATGTTCTTAATTCAATTGATTTTTTTATTCAAAATGATGTTTCATTAATTTCTCAACTTGAAAGACTTGAAACAACTGATGATTATGGACGAGTAAAACCTGATACTATATTATTTCTTAACTTATTTAGATCACTTGCAAATATGGAATATCAAAATAGAGTTGAGTCTCATCGTTTTGGTGTTCAGCAAGCTAAAGAATTAGGAAGATATAAAGGTGTCGGAGGAAGGCAATTGGAATCAGTTGAGGAATTTTTTGATAAGCCAAAAAACATTAATATTCTTAGACATCTTAAACGCGGGGAAAGTATTAGAAGAACAGCAAAGCTTGTTGGTTCTTCTACTGGTCTAGTTCAAAAAGTAAAGAGATGGGCTTTAGATCATAACAGATTAGAGCTATAATTTACATTCATAAAATTTTATATCTAATCTATATTTAATAGCTTTAAGTAAAACAAACAATTTTATAATGAAAAAATATATTTTAATTCTAATATCTATATTAACATTTGGATGTAGTAACAATGGTGTTGTACTAACAACCCTTGATGATGATAAATCAAATGCAATTAGACAACATTTTGAAAATTATCTAAATAATGATATGGATGGTCTAAAATCACTCTGGTCACCAGATTTGCAAGTATTTCTTAACAGTGTTGAACCTATAAGTCTTGATGAACTTGTTGGACTCTTAGAAGCACAACATGCAACATTTTCCATAACAATGTCATGGGGAAATAATGAAGATATAGGCTATTGGGTTGAGACAGCAAGTTATCCTGGTGATGATTCTTATGATCCTGCAACTGTTACTCAAACATGGTTTAATTGGATTGCTACAAGTAATTTAACTGGTGAGACAATTACTTTACCTGCACATATAAGTTTCTTCTGGGGAGATGATGGTAAAATCGCTGCCGAATATCATATGTACGACACTAGCGAAATGGAAGCAGCTATATCTTTAGCTCAAGCTGCCAGTCAAGATTAAAAGACTAGCTGAAAATTAAAAAACCTCTCTATGCATTCTTAGAGAGGTTTTTTTGTATATTGAAATCTAAATCAATTTATATTATGAAAAAAATTATTTTTAATAGCAACTTTAGGGCTATTTATTTCTTGTTCTAATGTTCAAAATCCAGAATATCAGCAAAAAATCTTGAGACTACAAAACAGTGGTTTGAGGTTTTTGTGACTGAAGATCTTGACGCAACTATGGATTTTTATGCTGACGAGGTTCAATATCAAAGTGCATTTTATCAAGGACCTATAATGAACAAAGAAGAAACTAGAGAATATCTTCAAGGCTGGCAAGACGCAATGGAAGATATAACTTGGGAAGCAGAAAATTATCTTCCTGGAGCTGATCCAGAAACTGGAATTCCAAATGGAAGTGTTAGAACCTATGGCTATTGGTCTGGAACTAATACTGCGTCAGGTAAAACATTTAGAGGATTATGGTATCACTATTTAACTTTTAATGAAGAAGGTAAAATTATTAATGGTGGTGACTTTGGTGATGCAACAGGTCTTGTAATGTCAGTAATGCCTGATCAAGAATAGTCTTATACTTTTAAAATCTTAAAACCTTTTCATTGAAAAATGAAGAGGTTTTTTTATATAATTGAGCCCATACTACCTCCATCAACTCTAATTGATGCACCATTAGTCCCTGACGATAGTGGACTTGAGAAGTACAAAATTGTATTTGCAACTTCACTAACAGTTAAGAATCTTGAAATTAGAGAAGACTCTCTAACATCTTTAAAAAAGCTTTTTTCTACTTCCTCTTTTGTCTTGTTTTCTCTTTTTGCAGTTTCTGTAAGAAATTCTTCTGATCCTTCAGATAATGTAGACCCTGGCACTATAGTATTTACTGTAACATTAGACCCTTTTGTAAGCTTAGCCAAACCACTTGAAAATACACTTACAGAAGCCTTAGATACACTATAACTCAATAGGTCACCTGGAACAAGCGTGGAGCATTCAGATGAAATAAAAATTATTCTTCCCCAATTTTTTTTAATCATTTTAGGAAGAAAATATTTAGATAATTTAACTCCACTCATCAGATTTACTTTGAAATGATCGTCCCAGTCTTCTTTTGTCTCATCAAAAAAGTTTTTTCCTCTAAAGATTCCAACATTGTTTATAAGAATATCAATATCATCCGGAATTTCATCTATAAGTTTTTCAACTTGAGAGTCATCTAAAAAGTCAGTAATTATTCCACTTGCATTTTTATTATTAAGCTTTGATAGAGCATCATCTACACTAGATTTTGTTCTTCCATTAATAATAACTCTAGCTCCTTCATCTAGAAATAATCTGGCTGTTTCATAGCCAATACCTTTAGTGGATCCTGAAATAAATACCTTTTTATTTTTTAAATTAAGATTCAATTTATCTTTTATTTTTTACCACTTATCTAGACCAAGAACTTTTCTTCCTAAAGGAGATAATTCTGCAGTTTTATACTTTTTTTGTTCCCAATTTCTTGGATCGCCAGGAAAGGCATAGCCCTCAGGTGCAATTCTATTCTTCCATGAATTAACCCTCCATTGTACAAGAGCATCATCATCTTCTTGAGCAGGCATCATTGAAATATATTGAGCAATTCTGACTTTATCTTTTGAATTGTTAGGCCTAATTCCGTGCGGTTGTGTGCTATTAAATATTAATAGATCTCCTGCTTCAAGAGATACCTTAACAAGTTTATCTTCAAGCCCTGTAATATCTGGTTTAAATTTATCTCTACCCTCTGGCTGAGAAAGTTTCCAAGTTTCATAGTTTTTATATAACCAAGGAATACATTGAAATCCTCCCATATTTTGATCAGTTTGATCTGACAATGCTAAAACGCCTTGAACATTTTGGGGTTTTGTGTCAGGGTCATAATCCCAATGTATAAATCCTTTATATTCAAATCCTGGCCTTATTGGAAAATTAAGATTAGCCCTATCAATAGTTACCCAAAGTTTTTCTGTTCCCCATATATCAACAAATGCATCATATACCTTTTGGTATTGCCTGTTGTTCCATAGGTGTTGATTATTATATACTTCAACCATTCCAGTACCAGCAAGTTCTTTCATTTGCATTTCTGCCCTAGCGTCAGCATACCATGTTGAAGGATCCTTAGGGTCCTTGTCATCAAATTCCCATATAAATTCAGCAGTTTCTAGGGCTTGTTCTCTAGGTACAGCATTTTTTATAACTATATATCCATTATCTCTCCAAAATTTCCAATCTTCAATTGATAGAACTCTTAGAGAATCTTCAGTAGCTTCTGTTCTTAGTTTTTTAATAGAGCTCTTAGCTGTTGATGGGTTGCCTGGAATTTCTTTGTGATCATTTTTAGGAATCATACTCATATTAATAGTTTTTTACTAATTTAAAAAAAACAAAATGAATTTCTTTAAATTTGATATATGTCAAAATTTGATCGTAGAAATTTTATTAAGACAACATCTTTAACTGCTGCTTTTGCATCATCCTATGTTTTTTCATCAACTAATTCAAGAAAAAACGAACAAATGTATATGGGTGATTTTAGTGCTCCAAAATTAAATAAAATAAAAGCTGCATTCCTTGGAGTAGGATATAGGGGTAAAGGTCATCTTAAGCTTTTTGCTTCTCTTCCTGGGACTGAAGTAGTAGGAATATCGGATCTATATGAAGAAAATATTTTAAGATCAAATAAGATTTTAGAAAATATGAACATCTCAACAGATTCAATTAAAACTTATTGGGGAAATGATAAAAAGTGGAAAAAAATGCTAAGTGAAGTAAGGCCTGATATAGTATTCATTTCTACTGATTGGAATAGTCATGGTGAGATGGCCGTTGAAACTATGAAAAATGGAGCACATGCTTTCGTTGAAGTACCACTTGCAATGACAATAAAAGAATTATGGGATATTGTTGATACTTCTGAAAAGTATAAAAAGCATTGTATGATGATGGAAAATGTTAACTATGGAAGAGAAGAGTTGATGTTTTTGAATTTAATTAGAAATGGACAATTAGGAGATCTTCTTCATGGTGAGGCTGCCTACATTCATGATTTAAGATTTCAAATGAATGAAGAAACAAGAGGGACAGGATCTTGGAGAACTCTAGAGTATGAGAAAAGAAGAGGTAATTTGTATCCTACTCATGGACTTGGACCAGTATCACAGTATATGAATTTATTAAGATCTGAGGACACATTTAAAACATTAGTTTCTTTCTCTTCACCTGCTATGGGTAGAAAAAAGTTTGGTAAAGAAAATTTTCCATCAAATCATAAATGGAATAATCTGAATTATCAAAATGGTGATATAAATACTTCAATTATTAAAACTTACCTTGGAAGAACAATAATGGTTCAATGGGATGAGACAAGTCCAAGACCTTACACAAGGCTAAATTTAATTCAGGGAACCAAGGGTATATTAGCAGGTGGGCCAACTAGAGCTGCATTTGATAAAGGATTTGAAAACTATACTAAAGATTCAAAAGAATGGGTTAAAGGTGAAGGAATAGATCGACTTTATGAAAAATATGATCATCCTTTATATAAAAGATTAAATAATCAAACAAAAAATACAGGTCACGGGGGAATGGATGGTATAATGATGTATAGAATTGTTGAATGTCTTAAAAATGGACTACCTCTGGATCAAAACGTATATGAAGGGTGTGCTTGGAGCTCATTAATTGAACTAACTTCAAACTCTGTTAATAATGATGGTGAGCCTCAATCTTTTCCTGATTTTACAAGAGGAGACTGGGTTAATACTAAAACATTTGATATTATTTCTTGATGTATAAAAAGATAATATCCAAAGCACCAGGAAGAGTATGCCTGTTTGGTGACCATCAAGATTATCTAGGATTACCAATAATAGCCACAACAATAAATAATGAAATTAAATTAGAGGCTACTCAAAATAATGATAGAAAATTTAAAATTATTAAAAAAGACCTAGGATCAACTGATGTTATACCAATTGATTTTGAATATGATTCAGATGAAAAAGATTTTTTCAAAATTGCTTTAAATGTTCTAAAAGATTTTGATTGTAAACCTGATATGGGATATGATATTAATATTACTAGTAAAATTCCAATAAATTCTGGTTTATCGAGCTCATCTGCATTAATTGTAGCATGGGTAAATTTTCTTCTTAATACATTTACAAACCATGAAGTAACTTCAAATTTATTAGCTGAAATCTCATATAGAATAGAGGTGCTGGAGGTAGGAGGTTCAGGTGGAAAAATGGATCAATACACTATTGCTAATGGAAAAACAATTTATTTAGATACTAAGACTGATAGTATTATACCTTTTAATCATAAATTATGTGATATGATTGTTGGTGTATCAAATCAGAGTAAGGATACACAAGGACTCCTAAAAAAACTTAAAGAGAATGCATTAAAATCAATTCAAATTGTAAAAAATCATTATGCCGATTTCAGTTTTACAAAGATTGACAATGTAGATTTAAATAAATGTTTATCGTTTCTTGATGATAATTTAAAACCATTCTTTAGGGCAGCTGTAGGTAACTACAGAACTACTATAAAAGCAAAAAATGAATTCCAAAAAGATAAACTTGATATTATTAAGATTGCACATTTAATAAATATTCACCATAATTTTTTAAAAAATGATTTAAAAATTACTACTCCAGAAATTGATGATATGATAAGTATTGCAAACGATAATGGCTCAATTGGCTCTAAAATTGTTGGTTCAGGTGGTGGAGGATCTATTGTTTGTCTGTCCCAGGATCAATCTTGTTCACTTAGAATTGTAAATGAATTAAAAAAATATGGTGTTAAGGATGCCTTCATTGCTCATATGGGCAAGGGTCCAACTGTTTCTTATGAATAATATTCCTTTAATTATTATGGCTGCAGGTGTATCATCTAGAATGAAAACTTCTAATGTAAGCACTGATCTTTCAGAGGATCAGGTTTATCAATCTAACTCTCGAGCTAAGGGATTTATTGAGATAAATGAAAAAAATGAGACTTTGATTTACCATATTATCAAGAATTCAATTACTGCAGAAATTCAAGACTTTTATGTGATTCTATCAGAAGACTCAATTGAATTTCAAAATTATCTTAAAAAAATTGAAAAGAAATTATCAATTAAAATAAGATTTGCATTTCAAGATTACTATGGTAATCCAAAACCAATGGGAACAGCTGATGCAATATATCAAGCTATGAATCAATTTCCTATTCTAAAATCATCAAGGTTCTTAGTATGTAATTCTGATAATATATACTCGGTAAAAGCAATTAAAACTTTAAAATCAGAGCTTACCCATAATTCAATGATTGCTTATAACTCCAAATGTCTTGAGTTTAGTGAGGAAAAAATATCCTCTTTTTCAATTTTAGAGATTAAAAATAAATTTTTGTATAAGATTATTGAGAAGCCAACAATCAATCATATTAGAAATATTACTGACGAAAAGTTTATAAGCATGAATATTTTTTCATTTTTTGGTGATCAAGTATATGATTATCTAAGTAACTGTGAAATTAGTCAAGATAGGGGGGAAAAAGAGATTGCTACAGCTATCCAAAATATGATAAATGATAGAAATGAATCTATCAAGGTTTTTAAAATTTGTGAGCATGTTCCAGACCTAACCTATAAAAATGATATAGAATTGATAAATAACTTTTTAAAATAAAATTAACTTTCAACCTGACTACAAGACTTTATATCACATTATCTTTGTAGGTAACTCATAAATATGAAAAGATTTATAATTACATCAATAATTTTACTAACCTCCTGTGATATAAGTTCACAAAAAGCAGTTGACAATCCCCAGCCAGTCAATCAAATTGATAATAAAAGCTATGATGGTATGAGTAGGGCCTACTTTGCATCTGGATGTTTCTGGTGTGTTGAAACAATTTATGAAAGTTTAGATGGAGTTAAAGAAGTTTATTCGGGTTATGCTGGTGGTTCAACAGTTAATCCAAATTATTATCAGGTTATTTCAGGTAAGACAGGGCATGCTGAGGCTATAGAAATAATCTATGACAATAAGATAATCTCTTTTGATACACTTCTAAAAGTTTTCTTTGATTCTCATGATCCAACAACACCTAATAGGCAAGGTCCAGATTATGGAACTCAATATAGATCTATAGCGTTTTACTCAAATATTGATGAAAGAAGTAAAATTAGAAACTACATTGATTTGTTATCTACAAATTCAATTTTTGGAAAAAAAATTATTACTGAGGTAAAAGAGATAAGTAAATTTTACTATGCAGAGGATTACCATCAAGACTTTGAAAAAAAGAACCCTTACAGTCCGTATATTCAAAGTGTTTCAATACCTAGATTTAATAGATTCAAGCAAAAGGCATCTAATTATGTTAAAATAAAGGATGATCATTAGAATATTTTTCACGTTGGTTATCAACCTTTTTTTTGTTTCATGTTCTAAAGAAGATCAATTATCAGAAAAAGATTTATGGTATTCACTAAATATTGATAATTATGAAATGACTCAGCAGATCTCATGCTTTTGCTTTCCTTATGAATTTGTTCTTCCCAAGTCTATTAAAGTTGAGAATGATAAAATTGTCTCAATTGATGGTAAAGATCCAATGAAAACAGTTGGTTACGAATCATTTTATTCGATTAATTCTCTTTTTAATTTTATTGAAAGTAAGCTGAACGAAAATCCAGAATTCTATGAAATAAATTATAATAAAGAATATGGTTATCCTGTGTCAATTTATTTTGATATGTCTAAAATGATTGCAGATGAGGAAATAGGTTATTATATTTCTGACTTTAAAATTTTAAATAATGATTAAAGTTAATATTGAGAAGAATAATAAAGATTTTCAAATACTTGAAAATCAAGAAGTGTTGATCAAAGGAATAAAGCCTAAATGGTATTCAAGCCAAATAAACTTTTTTTATAACAGTAGAACTTATCAGATAAAAAAGAAAAGCTTTTGGAGTTCATCTTATAATGTTTTCCAGGGAAGTAAAATTGTTGGTGTATTTAATTATAAATGGAAAACAGGAGGATACTCCCTTGTCATGAATGATTCAAAAAAAGTATATTCATTAACTCAATCAAATAAGGGTGGAATGTGGAGAATTGAAAAATTGTACACTCTTTTAGAGAATGGGACAAAACCAGTGTTAGCAATTAATTATTCATTTAAAAAATGGAAAGAAAATATAGAGATAGAGAAAATTGATTTAAGTGATTCTAGCTTAGACTTAATTATTTATGGTTTATTTATAATGAGGAGGTTACAAACTGCAGAGTCTGCTGCTTCTTCACCAGTTGTTTATGGGTAAATTAATTGACATATATGGTAAAGAATATGTTATTCAGGATATAATATCTTTTAAGGAACATATAATTAAATACCATACCCTAGACGGTAAGCCTGATGGAAGTATTCATGAAGAAAATGGTTACTACTTTAAAGTAGACAATGAATTTTACAATAAATTAAAAAATCTATAATATATTTATAATGATACTATTATGAGATATAATCTGTTTATAATTTTATTTATTATTGGTTGTTCCAATATTCTCTACAATCATAATGACACAATGTCTATGTTAGTGTCAAAGCAGATGGTAATGGATAAATTTGGTGAGCCTTCTGAATTAATTAAAAGAGAAGGTTATGATGAATACTATTATGATTTTGGAGTTTTTGAAGAACGTGTTAATTATTTTGATCCACAAATTTCAACAGTTTCTCGACAATCAGATTCTGTATATTCTCCCGCAAATGTTGAGGTTGCACCTCAATTTAGGATACAGTTAACTCAAAAATATATAAAGTTTCATATTGCTGGAGATGAAGTAATATACTGGGAAAGTCAAGCAGTAAATTTCCCAACAAAAAAAAATGACTAATTGTTACATAGCAGTTACTACAAATAGATTCAAACATCAAAATTTAAATTTTAATTTACTATTATTGACCTTAGATAATTTTTATGGCAGTTAAAGCATATACCAAGGAGAATCAAGCAAATGGTAATTTTAATGGAGGTGAAATTCTTGAGAAAAAACCAATAGGATTTCCACAGGATGGCGGTATGTTAAGACCTTACTCAAATTTGTTTTACTGGGCTCACGCTTGGGCTCCAAAGAATGACAGTATTATAGGTCTTCATCCACATCGAGGTTTTGAGATATGTAGTTTTGTTTTAAAAGGGGAAATTGAACATTATGACACTCTTTTGGATAAATGGATAACTCTTAAAGAAGGGGATGTTCAAGTTATTAAAGCAGGTAAAGGAATATCTCATTCAGAAAAATTAAAAAAAGGTTCTGAAATATTTCAAATATGGTTTGATCCTAACCTTCATGAGTCATTATATGAAGAAGCAAATTATAGTGACTACAAATCAGAGATCTTTTTGGTTAAAAAAGAGGATGGAAAGGAAACTAATATTATTTCAGATATTAATAATCAAATAGATTTAAAATCTGATTCAATTCAAATTTACCAGCATTCATTCACTAAAGGTACGTATGACCACGAAATAGGTCAAGATAGATTCCACTCAATCTTCATCCAATATGGGAGACTAAAAATAAATGATCAAACTTTTAATTCCGGAGATTTCTTAATAGTTGAAAGTGAAGTCTCGTTAAGTGTTGAAATACTGTCAGACACAAAAGTATTTGAAATTATTTCACCAACTGAGCTTCCCTATAAAACATATGCTGAAATGCACAATATTAGTTAACAATAACTAATTTCAATACTCTGCCTGAAAATAATTCAAATAATTCGTCAATAGACTCTTCTGATTGAAAAGATATTCTAATAAAACCTTCTCCAAAGCTTAAGTATGCTGATGTACTGTTATCTGAATTAAGAAATACTTGTGGAAGTTGACTCCATCTATCAGGTCTATCATCTTCATATGTTCTTTGTATATAAGCAGTAATATTTGCATTATCGTAAACTTCCTTGGTTATTTCAGGAACAGCTATTTCAAAGTTTCCATACCTTTCATCATCACTAATTTCATCCAATTGATTTGGCACTTCAATAAGTACAATCTCATTTTGGACTCCGTTAACTATTGTTTCAGCCATTTGGTTGCCAGAACCAGTTGCGCATGATGATAAAATAAGTGAGGGTATTAGTATTAGAAGTATGTGTCTCATTTTTAATTTTTTGTAAAGTTAGTTTTATAAAATTCGAAAGCCTGACTCACTAGGTGCGCCAGGCTTTCTAATTCTCTATTCACGATTGAAATTTATTTCAAATAGTAGTTAATTTGACTACTTTTTAATGTTTAGAGTTTTGTAAGTTTTATCTCTGCTTTCGCTTTGAACGTTACGGCGAATTTTTCCGTCTCTTTCACTTACTTATATAAAAGTAGAAAAATAATTGAGAAATACAAACTTTTTCTACTAAATTGTTAATAACTTTCAGTAACATGCTGTTTTTCAATTAGTTAAAATTAAATTTTAACACTCACAGCAAGTACAATCACATGAATTCTGACAGTTACATTTTAAACAGTTACAATCCATTGTATTAAATTTTTGAATCATATCTAAGATAGTTAAAATTTAAACTAGATTAATTATTAATCTCATTATATATATATATTTTTGCAGGGAACGGGCAATTAGTTCAACTGAATAGAACAGAAGATTACGGCTCTTCAGATGGGGGTTTGAGTCCTCCATTGCCCTCTAAATTTTTATTTTGGATTTTTTAGGTATTTTATTTGGAATTATTCTTCTATCTCATGGTGGTGATGTACTTACAAAATCTTCCGTTGACTTATCATTAAAGTTTTCTGTTCCTAAAATTATAATTGGTATGACTGTTGTTTCATTTGCTACATCTGCACCTGAGCTTATTGTCAGCTTAAATGCAACCTTAAATGGATTCTCAAATTTTGCTATAGGTAATGTAATAGGATCAAATATTGCTAATATTGGACTAGTTCTTGGAATAATAACAATTATATACCCCATTACCTTACAGCAAAGATTTTATACTTCTGATTTTCCTATCCTAATGCTTTCAACTTTTTTATTTTATTTACTATTAATAACTGGTAATAAAATATCTAGAGGTGAAGGTATTGTTCTCCTTGTTTTGATTTCTCTGATACTTATATATTTATTCTTATATCAAAAGAAGAGTATTTCAGAGTTCTCAGATGTAGGTGATACCTCTAAAATCTCTATTCCTAAATCGATTTTTTATGTATTATTTAGTGGGTTGCTTTTATGGCTTGGCTCTGAAACTTTAATAAAGTCTGCTATATCTGTAGCAAACAAATATGAAATATCTGAGAGAGTAATAAGTGTAACAATGGTTGCTATTGGAACAAGTATTCCTGAATTAGCTGCATCTGTTGTAGCATCAATAAAAAAACAAAATGATCTTTCGATAGGTAATCTTATTGGATCAAATATTTTTAATCTACTGGTAGTGATTGGAATTACATCAACAGTTTTACCAATTGAACAAATTGATTCTAAAATTATTTTTAATGATATGTTGTGGGTAATCCTTTTCTCAGCTATAATTCTTCCATTAGCTTATTTGAAAAGAAGAAATATTCTGACAAGAAAAAAAGGGATTATTCTATTAACATTATATTTAATTTTTATAATCCCTTTAATACTTAGTTAAGAAGTTATTCCGTTAGGATACGCTCTTTACTGTTTTTACAATTATTGCAGCTACTTTGTATGGGTCAGCATTTGATGCAGGTCTTCTGTCTTCTAACCATCCTTTCCATCCACTCTCAACAGTCATTATAGGAATTCTAATAGATGCACCTCTATCTGAAACCCCATAACTGAATTCAGTGATTGATTGTGTTTCATGATCACCAGTTAATCTTTGATCATTATATGCACCATAAACAGCAATACAATCATCAACAACAGGTCTAAATGATTCACATATTTTTTCATATGTCTCTTTAGATCCACAAGTTCTTAGAGTATCATTTGAGAAGTTTGCATGCATACCAGATCCATTCCAATCAGTTGCTCCAAGAGGTTTAGGGTGATATTCAATTTTAATAGCATAATCTTCTGCTATTCTTTCTAGCAAATATCTAGCTACCCACATTTCATCACCAGCTTGCTGAGCTCCTTTAGCGAATGTTTGAAATTCCCATTGACCTGCAGCAACTTCAGCATTTGTTCCTTCAACGTTAATTCCTGCCTCAAGACATACGTCAAGATGACGATCCATTATTTCACGTCCAAAAGTATTTGCACCTCCAACTGAACAATAGAATTGTCCTTGAGGAGTTTGATCTTTAGGAAATCCTAGAGGTAAGTTAGTCTCAGTATCCCAAAGGAAATATTCTTGTTCGAAACCAAACCAAAAGTCATTATCACTATCATCAATAGTTGCTCTTCCGTTTGACTCGTGAGGAGTACCATCTGCATTTAACACCTCAGTCATTACTAGAAAACCATTCTTTCTTTCAGGGTCTGGATATATTGCTACTGGTTTTAATAAACAATCTGAAGATCCTCCTGGAGCTTGTTGGGTTGAAGAACCATCAAAAGACCACATAGGACAGCTAGAAAGTTTACCGTCAAAGTCTGAAACGACTTTAGTTTTACTTCTAAGGCTTTGAGTTGGTTTGTACCCATCAAGCCATATATATTCTAATTTAGATTTGCTCATAGTTATAATTATTTGTTAAGTGCGCCAATTTAATTTTTTTTGAATTTTAAAGATGTTGATAACCTCAATTTTAATGAACTTTTATTAATCTATTATTTTATCGAATAAAAATTATTAAATACATATAAAATTGAATGAAAAATTGAGAAAAATGCATTACAATAAATCATTTTTAATTTCATATAATAAATTCATTATCAGTGATAAAAACATGAAATCTAAATTATATTAAATAGAAAATTTAAGCTTATATGTTAATGGTAATTTATTAAAAACTTATTAAGATTTTTTTTTGATAACTTTGCTGTGAATAATGACCAATAGATATAAATTAAGGGGTGTTTCTTCTGATAAAGAAGATGTTCACAATGCAATAAAAAATCATGATAAAGGTCTGTATCCAAAAGCCTTTTGTAAAATTCTTCCTGATTTAATTTCAAATTCAGATGACCATGCATTAATTATCCATTCTGATGGTGCTGGTACCAAATCATCTTTAGCATATATTTATTGGAAAGAAACAGGTGATACTTCTGTATGGAAAAATATAGCTCAAGATTCTATCGTGATGAATCTTGATGATGTTGCTTGCGTTGGTGCAATTGATAATATTGTAATCTCATCTACAATTGGAAGAAATAAAAATAAGATTCCTGGTGAGGTAATTTCCAATATAATTTCTGGAACTGACGAAATATTAAATTTTTATAGAGGTCTCGGAATAAATATTCATAGTGGTGGAGGAGAAACTGCTGATGTTGGTGATCTTGTAAGAACTATAATAGTAGATTCTTGTATGACAGTTAGAATCAAAAAGAGTCAAATAATAGATAACTCAAATATCAAAGCAGGAAATGTTATTGTTGGACTATCCTCTTCAGGCACATCTTCTTATGATAAAGAATATAACTCAGGTATTGGAAGTAACGGGCTTACATCAGCTAGACATGATGTTCTCTCTCAATACATTAAAGAAAAATATCCAGAGTCATATGATAACGACCTACCTAGCGAATTAGCCTATTGTGGTTCAAAAAATTTAACAGATAAATTAGAAGGGTTTAATATTGATATAGGAAAAATGCTTTTATCTCCAACAAGATCTTATGCACCTCTTTTAAAGTTAATTTTTGATGAAATTGGAAGAAATAAAATAAATGGAATAATTCATTGTACTGGAGGTGGTCAAACAAAAATTTTACATTTTATTGATAATTTACACATAATAAAAAATAATCTTTTTGAAATTCCTCCAATTTTTAAGCTAATAATGAATGAGTCTAATACAGATCCAAAGGAAATGTACAAGGTTTTTAATATGGGACATAGAATGGAAATTTATTTAGATCCAGAAAATGCATCTAAGGTTATTGATATCTCAAAATCAGTCGGAATAGATGCTAAAATTATTGGTGAAGTGATTGAATCAGATGTTAAGAGACTAAGTATTCAATCAGAATTAGGTAATTTTGATTATTAATACTCATTATGCTTATAGAAAAAATAGATATTGTTAAAAAAAGATATGATGAGATATATCAAATGATTAGTAATCCAGAAATCATTGCAGATCAAAAAAAATATATTGAGTTAAATAAAGAGCTAAAAGAGATTAGTATTCTTGTAAATAAAGGAAAATTATATAAAGAAGCAATCGACCAAAAAGATGAAGCTGAGGGTTATATAAAATCTTCTGATGATAAAGACATGATTGAGATGGCTAAAGAACAATTGGAAATCTCAAAACAATCTATAGAAAAACTTGAAGATGAAATTAAAATTCTTCTAATTCCCAAAGATCCGGATGATGCGAAAAATGTTGTGGTAGAAATTAGAGCAGGAACTGGTGGAGATGAAGCTAGTATTTTTGCGGGTGATTTATATAGGATGTATACAAAATTTGCACAAGAAAAAAAATGGAATTTAAGTATTGTTGATACTAGTGAGGGAACAGCTGGAGGATTCAAAGAGGTCATATTTGAAATAGCAGGGGAGGATGTGTATGGTGAATTAAAATATGAATCTGGAGTTCATAGGGTCCAGAGAGTTCCTCAAACAGAGACTCAAGGAAGAGTTCATACATCTGCAGCAACTGTTATGGTCCTGCCTGAAGCTGAAGAATTTGACGTTGAGATTAATATGAACGAAGTAAGAGTTGACTACTTTTGTTCATCTGGTCCTGGAGGTCAATCTGTTAATACTACATACTCGGCGGTTAGATTAACACATGAGCCGACTGGAGTTGTTGCTCAATGTCAAGATCAAAAATCTCAACATAAAAATAAAGAAAAGGCCATGAAAGTTCTAAGATCAAGACTTTATGAGATTGAGCTTAATAAAAGAATGGAATCTGACTCTAAAAAAAGAAATGAACTGGTAAAATCTGGAGATAGATCAGCAAAAATTAGAACATATAATTATCCTCAAGGAAGAGTTACAGATCATAGAATTGGTTTGACACTTTATGACTTACCAAAAATTTTAGATGGAGACGTTTCTAAGTTAATTGATGAGATTAAATTGTATATCAATACTGAGAGACTAAAAGAAGCCGGAGAAGTATGATAATGAATAAATTACATGATCAAATAAATAAGAAGAAATCATTTCTTTGTATTGGTCTTGATATTGATAAAAATAAAATTCCTAAATCAATATTAGAATTAGATGATCCTATCTTTGAATTTGCGAAGAGAATTATTGACTCTACTAATGAATATGCAATTGCTTATAAACCAAATATTGCATTTTTTGAGGCTTATGGTGCAAATGGCTTTAAATCTCTTAATAAAATCGCAAACTACCTTAATCAAAATTATCCTGAAATATTCACTATAGCTGATGCAAAGAGAGGAGATATTGGAAATACTTCAAAAATGTATGCTAATGCTTTCTTAGAGGAACTTAACTTCGATTCAATAACTGTTTCGCCATATATGGGGTCTGACTCTGTTGAGCCTTTTTTAAGTATTGAAGATAAGTTAGTCTTTCTGCTTGCGTTAACCTCAAATATTGGCTCTAACGATTTTCAAGAACTTAATTTAGATAACAATAACAAGCTTTATCAAAAAGTAATAGAAACATCTAGAACATGGAAAAACAGTAGTAGGATTATGTACGTAGTTGGTGCTAAAAATACCAAAGAGATTCGTAAAATAAGAGATATGGTTCCTGATTCTTATCTTTTAATCCCAGGAGTTGGAGCTCAAGGAGGAAATATGGCTGAAATCTGTAAACAAGGTTTGGATAATAATTTAAAATTGATCATCAACTCATCAAGATCAATTATTTACGCATCAATTAATGATGATTTCGCTGAATGTGCTGCTAAAGAAGCAAAAAAAATTAGAGATGAAATGGAAAATTATATTAATGCACTATAATTATGATTCATTACACTAAATTTCTATGTAAAAATAAAGATGCAGATTGGATAACTTTTGTTCATGGTGCAGGGGGTAGTTCTACGATATGGTTTAAACAAATAAAATATTTTTCAAAAAAATATAATTTATTACTACTTGATTTAAGAGGTCATGGAAAATCAAAATCAATTCCAATTAATCCATTTAAGAAAAAATATACATTTAATTCAATTACAAATGATATTCTTGAGGTAATAAATGCTGAAAAAATTAAAAAATCTCATTTTGTTGGTATCTCTTTGGGATCAATTCTAATTAGGAATTTTGCCGAAAAAAATCCAACTAGAGTAAAAAGTTTAATAATGGGTGGAGCAATAATGAAATTAAATTTTAGATCAAAAGTACTTATGTTTCTGGGTAACTCTACGAAATCAATACTTCCTTACATGTGGATATATAAACTTTTTGCATTTATAGTAATGCCTAATAATAATCATAAAGAATCTAGGCTCTTATTTGTTAAGGAAGCAAAAAAGCTTTATCAAAAAGAATTTAAAAGATGGTTTCAATTAACTACTGAATTAGTCCCTTTATTGAAATTTTTTAGACAAATTGAAATACAAATTCCAACTTACTACATAATGGGTGATCAGGACTACATGTTCTTACCCTCTGTCAAGGAAATAGTAAAAAATCATAAGAATTCTAAGCTTTTCGTAATACCAAATTGTGGTCATGTGGTAAATGTTGAAAAACCTGATATTTTTAATTTAAAGATGTTTGAGTTTATAGGAATGAGTGACTAATCTATATTTCTTTCCTTATTTGATGTCCAATCTTTTTCTTCTCCAGGTTGATATATTTCATAATTTAATTCATCCTTACTTTTTCTAACCATTTTTCTAACATCTTCTAATAGTAGCTTTGAATCATAAACAATACCATCTTTAATTGTATACTTAACACCTCCCACTCTTTCGACTTCATTATCTTTATTAAGCTTTATAGCTCCAGTCCCATATAAAACCTTAAGATTTTCAAGTGGATTTTCTTCAACCAAGACAAAATCAGCTTTTTTACCTATTTCTATTGAACCAATTTCTTTATCCATACCTAGTGCTTCTGCGCCTTTTAATGTAGCTGACATAACAACTTCAAGCGGATGGAATCCTGCCTCTCTTAATAACTCTAATTCTCTTATGTAAGCGAATCCATAGAGTTGAAAAATGAATCCAGAATCTGACCCAACTGTTACTCTACCTCCTCTATTTTTATATTCATTTACGAAATTCATCCATAGATTAAAATTCTTTTTCCACGCAACTTCTTGTTCTGTACCCCAAAAATGCCAATAGGATCCATGAGATATTCTACTAGGTTGATAAAACTCCCATAAACTTGGTAAAGTATATTCTTCATGCCATTCAGCTCTTCTAGCTCTTTGAAGGTCTCTGCTAGCCTCATAAATATTAAAAGTTGGATCTAGTGTAAAATCTAGTTCAATTAATTCATTCATTACATTATTCCAATGTTCTGAGCCAGGTTTTGCAGCCTGATCCCAAAGTCTACCAGCTTCTTCAAACCTATGTTGCTCATTAGAATAATTATAATAATAAGGATAATTCTGTACAATTTTATCATCAAAGAGAGCCTCTGGTAAACCATACCAATGTTCCATTGATGTTAGTCCAGCTCTAGCTGAATTTAACACATTCCATCTTACTACATTTAGTTGTGCATGATGCATAGCTGAGCCAAGTCCTAATGAATTATTTTCATCTAAAGCAGCAATCATTATATCAGGTTCAGCTCCAAAAAACTTAATACCATCTGCACCTTTCTTCGCATTAAATCTTACCCATTCTCTAGCTTGATCTGGATTACTTATTTCATTAGTATAACCTGAACCAAAACCTGAATAAATAACAAGTCTTGGAGCTATAATTTCATTTTTGTTACTCTTATTTTTTAAATCTAGACTAAAGTCAATACCTCTTCCACCTGGTTCTCGGACAGTTGTAACACCATGTGCTAACCAAAGTTTAAAAACATAGTCAGGTTCAGCACCTTGTGAAACACCTCCAATATGTCCATGCATATCGATAAATCCAGGAAGTATATACATTCCAGTAGCCTCAATTTCACGTCCACCTTTTTTTAGTTTAGGTCTTCTTCGCTCATTAATTTCAACTCCAGGATAACCAACAGTTTTTATAGACTTAATGATATTTTTCTCTATTACAATATCAACTGGTCCTAATGGTGGACTACCATTTCCATTAATTAAAGTTACTCCTCTTATAATCAGTTGCTCAAAAGGTCCTTCTGAAAGATTTTTTTCTTGAGAGCTCAGATTAAAAGAAAATAATACACATAATGTAAATAATAGATTTTTTCTCATTTTAATTAAATATTTTATTCATAGTTAGAAAGCCTAAATAGGCTAAGGCTATACATAAAGATACACTAATAAAAATGTATATAAATGAGTTTAATATTTCATTAGACTTAATAAAATTTAGATTCTCCATTGAAAATGCTGAGAAAGTAGTCAAACCACCACATATACCAACAACAAGGAAGTAGTAATAATCAGATTTTAACATATTGGAATTAATTAAATAACTTATAATTAGTCCAATTAAAAAACTACCAATTAAATTAACTGTTAATGTTGAATATGGAAAGGAATCACTTGGAACTAATCTATTTAAAATTAATCTTATTGCAGATCCCAAACCTCCTCCCAAAAAAACAAGAAATAACTCTTTCATTTTATCTAAAAAGATTACTGTAAGCAGCAATTATTGAAATAAAAACAATAAATACAATTAAGATTACATACGAATTCTTATAATAAACATTGTGAAGTCTTGAATCCTTTATATAAGAGTATCCAATTATCAGAGAAAATAATATTATGAATATTATAGCAAAAATTAGTTGTCCTTTAGTAAACATTAATTAAATTTATTTTAATCAAACTTTTCTAATATAAAATTAACAATTATGATAACTAATGCTATTGATGCAGTAAAAGAATTTAATGAAGCTTTTAAAATAAAGTACTCAAAAAATCAAAAAGCAGATCTTGATGAATCTACAATTGAGTTAAGATATAGACTAATGCAAGAAGAAAATGATGAGTATTTAGAAGCAGCAAGAAAAAAGGATTTAGTTGAAATTGCAGATGCACTTGGAGATAAACTTTATATTCTCTGTGGAACAATACTTGCACATGGACTTCAAGATAAAATTGTAGAAGTATTTGATGAAATTCAAAGGAGCAATATGAGTAAGCTTAGTGCAGATGGAACACCTGTAATAAGGGAAGATGGTAAAATTTTAAAAGGACCGAATTACTTTAAGCCAAATATAAAATCAATTCTAGAAAAGTAAACTACTCAGTAATTTTATATCTCCAATTGTGAGTATCATTAGAAATATTCTGTTGAATATTAATAATAGCAGTTTTAATTTTTGAAGCAAAGTCGTTGTCTAATTCTTCAAGTTGAAATTTCTCATCTTTATAACCAAATGAATTAATTGGAGCTATCACTGCAGCTGTTCCACATCCAAAAACTTCTTTTAAATTACCTGACTTAAACTCTGAAATAAGTTCTTTCACAGTTATATCTCTTTCTTCTACTTCAATTCCAATATCCCTAGCAACTTGTATCACACTTTTTCTTGTTACACCATCTAAAATTGTGTCACTTGTAAGTGGAGTAATAAGTTTATCATTAATTCTGAATACTACACTCATTGTTCCAACTTCCTCAATTTTTTGATGAGTGGAAGAATCAGTCCAGACGATTTGATCGAAACCTTTTGATATTGCTATAGATGTTGGGTAAAATGCTGCACCATAATTTCCAGCTGCTTTAGCATACCCTGCACCTCCTGGAGCAGCTCTACTAAATTTATCTTCTATGTAAACACTCAGCGGCTTTGAATAATAAGCAGCACCAGGTGAGCAAATAATTAAAAATTTATATTTTTTTGAAGGGCTTGCAGCAAGCATTTCTGATGAAGAAAAAACAAAAGGCCTAATGTAAATTGAAGATCCTGGCTCATTTGAAACCCAGTCTCTCTCGAGACTTATTAGTTTGTTTAAGCCTTGAAAAAAATAGTCCTCAGGCAATATTGGAATATGCATCCTTTCACAAGATTTTTTAATTCTTTCATAATTGTCTTTAGGTCTAAACAACCATAAATCCTCATTTTTATCCTTGTATCCTTTCATTCCCTCGAATATAGCTTGGCCATAATGAAAAACATGTGTTGAGGGATCAAGATTAATTGAACTGTAGGGCTTAATTACTGGATCTTCCCATTTATCATTATCATAATTGCACTCAAACATATGATCTGTAAATATTTCTCCAAATTTTATAGTAGAGAAGTTTACATCATTTATTTTTGTACTCTTAGATTTAATGATTTTCATAGAATTCGAAGATAATTAAAAAATCAATATGAAGGTATTAATTACGGGCGGTTCAGGGACTTTAGGTAAAGAAATTGCAAATCTTGTATTCAAGAAAAAATACGAGGTTAATATTCTAACTAGAAATAAAAATTTAAAATCCCATAATCCACAATTAAAATATTATTATTGGAATCCTAAAAAAGAGGATATTGACTTAGATTGTTTCAATAATGTTGATTGCGTAATAAATCTTGCAGGTTTTTCTGTATTTAGTCTATGGACAAAAGCCAATAAAACTAAAATATTTGAAAGTAGAGTAGGGTCAACAAACTTTATTTTAGATGTTATTTTAAAGAAAAATATTAAAATTAAATCATTCGTTAATGCCTCTGCAATAGCTGCATACAGAGACTCTTCAGATTTTACATCTTCTGAAAATGATTCAATCGATAATCCTAATTCATTTATTAATCAAGTTGTTGTAAAGTGGGAAAATGAAGTTAAAAAATTTGAAAGTAAACTTCCTGATATTTCATTTTCCATAATGAGAATAGGGCTTGTTTTATCAAAGTCAGGTGGGCTATATAAAATATGTAAGATGCTATCAAAATTATTCATACTTTCTCCTATTGGAAATGGTAATCAGTGGCAATCATGGATCCACGAAAAAGATGCTGCTAAAATTATTTTATCAAGCTGTGAGAATTCCTGGAGGGGTACTTATAATTTAGTTGCTCCAAATCCAGTTAAACAAAATGAGTTAATTAATAAAATTGCAATTTTTAATAAGTCAAGGGTTATATTTCCTAATATACCTTCTTTTATAATTAAGTCAGTATTTGGTGAAATGTCTGAGGTTATTCTTTCTAGTCAAAAAGTAAAATCGATTAAACTTAATGAGTCTGATTTTTCGTTTAAATATATTGATGATGCTTTGAAAGACCTATCAAAAAATATATGACATTCTGACATAAAATTAAGATGGCAAAAAAATTGCTTATAATAACATAAAATAGTTCATGAATAAAAAGAAAACTGAAAGTAAAACTGCTAAATCAAGTGCTTCTAAAAAGAAATCACCTTCGGTCAAAGAGTTAAATGAAACAATAAATAATGAGAAGGATAAATATGTAAGATTATTTGCTGAATTTGAAAACTATAAAAGGAGAACTGCAAAAGAAAGAATTGATTTATTTAAAACAGCAGGCAAAGAAGTTCTATCTAGTCTGATACCTGTTGTTGAAGATTTTAAAAGAGCTTTAAATCAGGAGGATGTAAATCAGGAGGATAATCAAGGCATTAAGTTAATCTACAATAAGCTTATAGAAACTCTAAAAAACCAAGGTCTTGAAGAATTGGAAGTTGAGATTGGTGATTCATTTGACTCAGAAATTCATGAAGCAATTAGTCAAATTCCTGCTCAAAATGATGATCAAAAGGGAAAAATAATTGATATAATAGAAGGAGGTTATAAATTAGGTGATCAGGTTATAAAATTCCCAAAAGTTGTTGTTGCTCAATAAAAAGTTATGAAAGAAGATTATTACGAAATATTGGGAGTATCAAAAAGCGCTTCTACTGCTGAGATAAAAAAAGCATATAGAAAAAAAGCTATTCAATATCACCCCGACAAAAATCCTGGAGATAAAACTGCAGAAGCAAATTTTAAAAAAGCTGCAGAAGCATATGAAGTTCTTAGTGACCCTAATAAGAAAGCTAAATACGACCAGTTTGGTCATAGTGCTTTTGATGGTGCAGGTGGATTTGGTGCAGGTGGCATGAACATGGATGATATCTTCAGTCAATTTGGAGATATTTTTGGTAGTGCATTTGGTTCATCTTTTGGTGGATTTGGAGGAGGAGGTCAAAGGGTTTCAAAGGGTTCAAATCTTAGAATAAGGGTAAAGTTAACACTAGAAGAAATTGTGAATGGTGTTGAGAAGAAAATCAAGGTTAAAAGAAAAACTCTTTCACCTGATTCTAAATTTTCGACATGTACAACATGTAATGGTTCTGGCCAGGTTTCTAGAATTACAAATACAATTTTAGGTAGAATGCAGTCTACTTCAATATGTCCAAACTGTAATGGTGCAGGTCAATCAATTACATCTAGAGGTGCAGGAGCAGATTCTAATGGTATGCTTAATTCTGAAGAAACAGTTTCAATTAAAATTCCTCCAGGTGTTGAGGAAGGAATGCAACTTAAAGTATCAGCAAAAGGAAATGATTCTAATAATCCTAATGGTATTCCTGGAGACCTATTAGTATTAATAGAGGAATCAAATAATGAGCTATTTACTAGGGACGGAAAGCATCTCCACTATGATCTGTATATAAGTATTTCAGAAGCTGCACTTGGTGTATCAAAAGATATTCACTTAATTGATGGAAAAGTTAGAATAAAGCTCGAGTCAGGTATTCAATCTGGAAAAACACTCAGATTAAGAAATAAGGGAATACCAGATCTAAATGGATATTCAAAAGGGGACTTATTAGTTCATGTAAATATTTGGACACCTAAGACTTTAAATAAAAAACAGAAAGACTTCTTTAAAGAAATGCTAGATGATGATAATTTTAAGCCAAACCCTAAAAAATCTGAAAAGTCCTTTTTTGAAAAAGTTAGAGATATGTTTGCATAAATAATTTTATCTTAGACCATCTAATAATCTTAAAATGAGCAAAATCCTTATAATTGAAGATGAGGAACCAATCAGAAGAGTTCTAGTAAGAATACTTACAGATGAGGACTCTAGTTTTGAAATTCATGAAGCATCTGATGGAAAGAAAGGCCTTGATCTTATTAAGAATGATTCCTATGATCTTGTTCTTTGCGATATAAAGATGCCTAAAGTAGATGGTATTGAGCTACTTCAAAGAACTAGAAAGACTAACTCTACTGTTCCTTTTATTATGTTAACCGGTCATGGAAACATTGAAACTGCTGTAGAATCTATGAAGCTTGGAGCATATGATTTTATATCTAAACCCCCAGATCTAAATAGACTTATTAATTCTGTAAGAAATGCTCTAGAGAAAAAAGAACTAGTAGCTGAAAATAAAATCTTAAGAAAAAAAGTTGCTAAAAAATATGAAATAATTGGCAATTCAAAGTCCATTATGGAAATACATGCAATGATTGATAAGGTTGCTAAGACTGAAGCAAGAGTATTAATAACTGGAGAAAGTGGAACTGGAAAGGAGCTTGTTGCCCATAATATTCATGAGAAAAGTAGTAGAGCTAAATCCCCATTTATTGAAGTAAACTGTGCTGCAATTCCCTCAGAACTAATTGAAAGCGAGCTTTTTGGTCATCTTAAAGGTTCTTTTACTTCTGCTGTAAAGGATAGGGAAGGTAAGTTTGAAGCTGCAAATAATGGAACTATATTTTTAGATGAAATAGGAGACATGAGTCTTGCTGCACAAGCTAAAGTTTTAAGGGCTTTAGAGGAAAATAAAATTCAAAGAGTAGGAAGTCAAAAAGACATAAGTGTTGACGTTAGAGTTTTAGCTGCTACAAACAAGGACTTAAAAAAAGAAATAGACGATGGTAATTTTAGGGAGGACTTATACCATAGGTTAGCAGTTATTGTGATTAAAGTGCCTGAATTGAGCAAGAGAAAGTCAGATATTCCAGTTCTTGTAGATCATTTTTCTAATATAATTTCAAAGGAACAAGGGATTGAAACAAAAAAGTTCAGCAAAGACTCACTAAAACTTCTTGAAGATTATAATTGGTCAGGTAATGTAAGAGAATTAAGAAATGTAGTTGAGCGATTAATTATATTAGGCGGTGAGACTATTTCAAAGGATGATGTAAGTTTGTTTGCTACAAAAAAATAATAATATGAGATTCTTCATAATTTTAGTTTCACTACTTACATTAAATCTTATTAATTCTCAAACAACTGAAGAAAATTCTGTTTTTATTGATAAAATATATGATGAAGCTCTGTCAAATGGAAAATCTTATGAATGGCTTGACTACTTATCTAACCAAATTGGTGGAAGACTATCAGGATCTATTAATTACGAAAGGTCAGTAAAATGGGGTAAAGAAGAGCTTGATCTTTTAGAAATTGATTCAGTTTGGCTTCAACCAGTTATGGTCCCAAAATGGGTTAGGGGTGCCCCTGAATATGCTCATATAGAAACAAGGCCAGGAAATAATATCTCTGTTCCAATTGTAGCATTGGGCGGTTCAATCTCAACTCCATCAATTGGAATTTCTGCAAATGTAGTTGAAGTTAAAAGCTTTAAGGAGTTAAGGGATATAGGAAGAGACTCAGTTAGTGGAAAAATAGTTTTTTTTAATCGTCCAATGGATGTAACATTGATTAACACTTTTCAAGCGTATGGTGGAAGTGTGAATCAAAGGACACAAGGGGCTGTTGAAGCAGCTAAACTTGGAGCTGTAGGTGTTATTGTCAGATCAATGACTACAACTTTAGATAATTATCCCCACACAGGTTCTATGTATTATGAAGGCTTATCACTAAGTCAGAGAATACCCGCTGCTGCAATTAGTACTAATGGTGCTGAACTTCTAAGTTCTATGTTATCATTAAATCCAAAAATAAAGTTCTTTTTTAGACAGAACTCTAGAAACTTTCCTGACGTGTTGACTCATACCGTAATTGGTGAAATTAAGGGGTCAGAAAAACCAGATGAAATAATTGTTGTAGGTGGACATCTTGACTCATGGGATCTAGGAGATGGAAGTCATGACGATGGAGCAGGAATTGTTCAATCAATGGAAGTACTAAGAATTTTTAAATCTTTAAATTACATTCCTAAAAGGACTATTAGGGTAGTTTTATTTGCTAACGAAGAAAATGGACTAAGGGGTGGAAATAAATATGCTGAAGTTGCAAAACTCAAAAATGAAAAACATTTTTTTGCCATTGAATCTGATGCGGGAGGTTTTACTCCAAGAGGAATTAGTTTTGATACATCTGATAAGGAATTTAAATCCCTAAAAAAGTTTGAGGAGTATTTTAATGATTACGGAGTAAGTTTTCTTCAAGGTGGAAGTGGAGCTGATATTGGACCTTTAAAAGATGGTAATATTATTTTAGCTGGATTAAGGCCAGACCCTCAAAGATATTTTGATTATCATCATGCTGCATCTGATACTTTCGATAAAATTAACAAGCGTGAATTAGAGCTTGGAGCTGCTGCAATGGCATCTATAATCTATCTTATGGATAATTATAAGCTCTAGTCATGAACCAAATAATTGAAAGGTTCAGAAATTACAGTAAAGAATTTAAGTATAACCTAAAGTTAGCATACCCGGTAATGATAGGTATGCTAGGTCATACATTTGTTCAATTTATTGACAATGTAATGGTAGGGCAACTAGGAACTGCTGAGCTTGCTGCTATTTCCTTAGGAAATAGTTTTGTTTTTATTGCAATGTCTTTAGGTATTGGATTTTCTCAGGCAATTACTCCTTTAATTGCTGAAGCAGACGGTGCAAAAAAAAATAATGATATATCAAAAATATTTGAGCATAGTTTTTTAATCTGCTTATTTTTAGGATTATTCTTGTTCTTAATAGTCTTTTTAAATAGGAACCTATTATATTCAATGAATCAACCACAAGAGGTTGTTGAGCTTGCTTCGCCATATCTTTTTTGGGTATCGATATCTCTGATAGCTACAGTAAACTTCCAGGCTTTTAGGCAATTTGCTGATGGTATGTCTTTTACAAGAGCTGCAATGTATTCAACTATTGTAGGAAATATCATTAATGTTGCTTTAAACTTCTTTCTAATTTTTGGTTATTGGATCTTTCCAAAGCTTGGGGTAGAGGGGGCAGCAATAGGTACTTTAATAGCTAGGTTCTGTATGCTATTATTTATTATTTTTTATCTGAAACTTCATAAGAAACTATCTGTTTATATAAAAAGATTTTTTCCATCTAAAGTAGAGATTAAAAGATTGAAAAAAATTCTCTATTTAGGTCTTCCATCAGCTCTTCACAGTTTTTTTGAGGTAGCATTCTTTATATCTGCAGTTTGGATGTCAGGATTCATTGGTAAAAATTCTCAAGCTGCTAACCAAATTGCTCTTAACCTTTCTTCAATGACATATATGGTTGCTCTAGGTGTTGGAGTTGCTGCTATGATCAGAGTTGGTAATCAAAGGGGTATGATGAATTTTAAAAAATTAAGAGAAGTCGCTTTATCAACTATTCTACTTATAATATCTATTGATGTAATTTTTTGTATGATTTTTTTACTTTTTAATGATTCTTTACCTCTTCTTTACTTGGATCCTAATAATCCTTCAAGTTTAACTGACGTAAATCAAGTATTAGAGATTGCATCAAAATTATTAATTGTTGCAGGTGTGTTCCAGCTTTTTGATGGAATACAAGCAGTAGTTCTTGGAGCTTTAAGAGGAATGCAGGATGTTAATAAGCCTGCCATAATTATTTTTCTTTCGTATGGTGTTATTGGATTTCCAATATCATATTATCTTGGCTTTTATACAAGTTTATCAATGGTTGGAATATGGCTAGGACTTTTGTCTGGTTTATTTTCTTCCTCTTTGTTTCTATTTTTAAGATTTAATTATCTTTCTAGAAAAATAATAAGACTTAATGATTGAGGAAATTTTAAAACTTGATTCAGACTTATTCTTATACTTTAATAATCTAGGTAATCCATATTTTGATAATTTCTGGATGTTTCTCTCAAAAACTGAAGCCAATGTAATAGTCTATTTATTAGTACTAATTGCTTATATATATTCAATTAATAACAAAAAAAGGGCTAAAACTTTATTCCGCTTAATTATTGCTATAGCTATACTCATAACTATTTCAGATCAAACATCAAATTTATTTAAAGACTCCTTTCAAAGGCTTAGACCATGTTATAATGAACTAATTTCTGACTCATTAAGACTTTTGAAAGAGTCATGTGGTGGAAGATATGGATTCTTTTCAGCTCATGCATCAAATTCTTTTTCATTGGCAATCTTCTTCGGTCTATTATTGAGATCATCAAATAGGTTATTTATTTTTTTATTTGCTATTTATGCATTTTTAATTTCCTATAGTAGAATTTACCTAGGTGTACATTACCCAATTGACATTTTAGTAGGTGCAATTTTTGGCACTATAAATGCAATTGTTCTATTTAAAATATACCTATATAGTTTTAATTTTCTCAACAAAAGTTGACCAAGAATAATAATTTTTTGCTTTTATAATATTTGAGACATATAGTTGATTTCTTTTTTCGTCAATACAATTTAGAATTGCTTTTGCTAAATTTTCAGGAGTTTTGTCAAATACTTCGCCACTTTGATCCTTATTTATTATCTCTTTTAATCCTCTAACTTTTGAAACAACTAAAGGTTTATTATAGAAGTAGGCAAGGGGTGTAATTCCACTTTGACTCGCATTAATATATGGCTGAACAATTAACTCACTTGCACATATATAATCTCTTATCCTATCAAGCTCAAGGAAGTTATTGTCAATTAATATTTTTTCGCTAAGATTAAGTTCATTAACTAATTGTTTGTATTCATTTAATGAATCATAGAACTCTCCTGCAATTATGAATTTTATATTATCATCTTTTATATAATTAATAGACTTTATGAATGTTTGAACACCTTTATATTTCCTAATAAGTCCAACAAATGTGACATACTTAAAGTCTTTCAAGTTTAGATCATTTTTTGCCTTTGTTTTTTCTTTGAGTATGGGAAGATTTGTGTTTATTGGATGATATAGAGATAACACCTCTTTTCTCGTGTTAGAACGAATCATTTCTGCAATATTTTCAGAAAATGAAATAAATTTTGAACATGATTTAAGAAAAAGTTTTCTTAGGATACCCTCAAGAGGAACCTTTTCATGATTTTTCCAATTATCTACAATCCCAATAACTCTTATTTCTTTACTTAAAAAAAAACTAATAAAATAATAGGGTAAACATAAAATTGGTGACCAATATCTTAAGATTACTATTTCTGGACTTAGTTTGTTAATTTTTTTTGAAACCATTAACCAATTAAAAGGATTAATTGTATTAATCTTTCTTTTAATTTGAAATTTCTGCTTATATCTCTCTCTACTATATTGGGTATTTCCAGGAAAAAGAAAACTTGGATATAAAAATGAGAAGGTCCAAACTTCAGTAGACACTCCTGAATTAATAAGCTCATTACATAAAGAATGAGTAGAATCTGAAATACCTCCTCTATAAGGATAGGCACTTGAGATTACTAGGAATTTAATCCTCTCTGAATTCATAATACTAATTTATGGAAATATATCTAGAGGTCTCCTAATGAGCTTTTTTGAGGTAAGTTAGAACTTCCCATTAAGAATTTGTCAATGTGGTGAGCAGCTTCTCTTCCTTCAGATATAGCCCAAACAATTAGTGATTGGCCTCGTCTACAATCACCTGCAGTAAAGATATTATCTCTTTTAGTTTGGTAGTTTGAATTTGAATTTATATTACCTCGTTTATTTATTTCAAGATTAAATTTATTTGGAAGGTCAGTTTCAGGCCCTGTAAATCCTAAAGCTAAAATAACTAAGTCACAATCCCATGTTTTAGTTGAACCAGGTATTTCAATGAACTCTTTTTTGTCAGAATCAAATTTAACATTTACTGTCTCAAGACCAATTAGATTATTATCAGAGTCGCTAATAAATCCTTTAGTTAATATACTCCACTCTCTTTCAACTCCTTCCTCATGGGAAGATGATGTTTTAAGTGTGAAAGGCCAATAAGGCCATGGATTCTCTTCATTTCTATCAGTTGGGGGTTTCGAAGCAAGTTCAAAATTTATTACATTTTTTGCTCCATGCCTATTAGAAGTACCTATACAGTCTGACCCTGTATCTCCACCTCCAATAACAATAACGTTTTTTCCTTTTGCATTATAGCATTCGAGATGATCACTTAATTGATTATCAACGAAACGATTATTATGAGTCAAAAAATCCATAGCTTGAATAACACCAGGTAAATCATTACCTGGGATATTTAGACTTCTTTTTATAGTAGACCCCGTACATAATAAAATGCTGTCATATTTAGATTCAAGGTCAGTAATATCAATATCTTTTCCGATCTCTACATTACATTTGAAATTAACACCTTCCTTTTCTAAAATTTCTAAACGCCTATCAATTACATTTTTTTCAAGCTTAAAGTCTGGAATACCGTATCTCAGTAAACCTCCGATTTTATCATCTCTTTCATATACAGTAACTTTATGACCAACTGAATTTAATTGCTGTGCTGCTGCTAGACCAGCTGGACCAGAGCCTACGATAGCAACTTTTTTACCTGTCCTTTTACTAGGAACTTTAGGTACTATCCAGTTTTCATTAAAGCCTTTTTCTACTATATGCTTTTCTATCAATTCAATTGAAACGGGTGGATCAATAATTCCTAAAACACATGCAGCCTCACAAGGAGCTGGACAAAGTCTTCCTGTAAATTCAGGAAAATTATTTGTTGAATGAAGAACATCAAGAGCTTCTTTCCATTTATTATTATAAACTAAGTCATTAAAATCAGGAATCAAATTACCTAATGGACAACCACTATGACAGAAAGGAACACCACAATCCATACATCTTGCAGCTTGAGACTTTAATTCTTTATTTTTTGGAGATATTGTAAACTCTTTATAGTTCTTTAATCTTTTTCTAACGGGAATATACTTCTCGTCAATTCTATCATAGTCCTTAAAACCTTTAACCTTTCCCATTATTGAATTAACTGATCTATTTTTTCTTTTGCTATCCTTTCTAGAGCTATTTTATATTCTTTAGGCATTACTTTTATAAAATTCTTCTTTTCATTCTTCCAATTTGATAATATTTTTTCTGCTACTTCACTATTTGTGTTAGAAAAGTGATTTTCTAGCATTTCATAAATTATATCTTCATCTTGGATATTGGGTGCTTCAAGATCAATCATTTCCATGTTAAAATTCTTGTTGGACCTTTTATCATCTTTATAAATATAAGCAATACCACCACTCATACCAGCTCCAAAGTTTCTACCAATCTTACCTAGAATTAAAACAGTTCCACCGGTCATATATTCACATCCATGATCACCTACACCTTCAACCACCGCCTTTGCTCCAGAATTTCTTACACAAAAACGTTCACCTGCAATACCATTAATATAGGCCTCACCACTTATGGCACCATAAAGAGCAACATTTCCAATTATAATGTTTTCATTTGAAACAATACTTGACTCTTTTGGAACTCTAACAGCAAGTGTTGCGCCAGATAAACTTTTACCAAAATAGTCATTTGTGTTTCCATAGACTGTCATATTTAATCCTCTAACAGAAAAAGCACCAAAACTTTGACCAGCCGAACCATTAAAAGTTATGTTTAAAGTATTTTTTGAAAGCCCTTTCTCACCATGAATCTTTGAAATCTCATTACTTAATAGTGCTCCAACAGCTCTATCGGTATTCTTAATATTGAATTCAAATGAAGATTTCACCTTGTTATTAACAGACAATTTTGCAACTTTTAATATTTTAAAGTCTAAAACACTGTCTAAGTTGTGGTTTTGTTTTGATGTATTTCTTAGCTTATCGTCATCTCCAGATAGAGGTTTATAAAGTAATTTGTCCAAATTAATACCTTTGACTTTAAAATCATCAATTCCAGTTTTAGCTTTAAGTTTTTGTGTCTGACCAATCATCTCATCAATACTTCTAAAACCAAGATTAGCCATTATTTCTCTTAATTCCTGAGCAACGAAATACATGAAATTAATGACATGCTCAGGTTTGCCTTTGAAGTTTTTTCTTAGCTCAGGATCCTGAGTTGCTATACCAACTGGACAAGTATTTAAATGACATGCTCTCATCATTATACATCCAGATGCAACAAGAGGTGCAGTTGAAAAACCAAACTCTTCAGCTCCCAATAAACATGCAATTGCCACATCACGACCAGTTTTTAATTGTCCGTCACACTCTAAAACAACTCTGCTTCTTAAATTATTTAAAACTAAGGTTTGTTGTGCTTCTGCAACTCCAAGTTCCCATGGTAAACCGGCATGTCTTAATGAAGTTAAAGGAGAAGCTCCAGTTCCTCCATCGTAACCAGAAATTAAAATAACATCAGCTTTGGCTTTTGCTACTCCAGCAGCAATTGTACCAACTCCAACTTCAGAGACAAGCTTAACATTAATTCGAGCATTTCTATTAGCATTTTTCAAATCAAAAATTAGTTGAGCTAAATCTTCAATTGAGTAAATATCATGGTGTGGTGGTGGTGAGATAAGTCCTACATATGGAGTAGAATTTCTCACTTTAGCAATTAATGGGTTTACTTTAGGTCCTGGAAGTTGTCCACCCTCTCCAGGTTTAGCTCCTTGTGCCATTTTTATTTGTATTTCATCAGCGTTAGATAAATAGTATGAGCTAACCCCAAATCTACCAGAAGCAACTTGTTTAATTGAACTATTCCTTAAGTCACCATTTTTATCCTTATTAAATCTACTAGAGTCTTCACCTCCTTCACCAGAATTACTTTTTCCTCCAATTCTATTCATTGCTATAGCAAGATTCTCATGCGCTTCTTTACTAATAGACCCATATGACATAGCACCTGTTTTGAATCTTTTGACAATCTCAGTCCACGGTTCCACTTCTTCAATTGGAATTGGATTAAAATCTACAAACTTCAGAAGACCTCTTATAGTCATTAATTGCTCTTCTTGTTTATTTACTATATCGGAATATTCTTTGTAAGAGGAGTAACTTTCTGTTCTTACCGAATTCTGAAGTTTAGAAATTGTCGATGGATTAAACATATGACTCTCTCCATCTCTTCTCCATCTATAATCACCACCAGTTTCTATTGACGAGAAGTCAGATTCAGATTTAAATGCATAATTTATTCTTTCACTGATTTCCTTTTCAATAACATATAGACCAACTCCTTCAATTCTTGAAGGGGTATTTTGAAAATATTTATTGATAAAATTTGTCTTAAGTCCAAGTGCTTCAAAAATCTGAGACCCCCTGTATGAATTAAGTGTTGAAATACCAATTTTATTCATAATTTTTAGAATCCCTTTTGCGATTGCATCATTAAAATTAGAGATAGCAGAATCTATTGAAACATTATTCAAATGTCCAGAATTATAGTGATATTCAATCACCTCATTAACTAAATAGGGGTTTATTGCACTTGCACCATATCCAAAAAGCATTGAGAAATGGTGAGGCTCTCTAGGCTCAGCTGATTCAACTATTATACCAAATTTAGATCTTTTCTTTTTCTTAATCATTGTCTGGTGGACATAAGAGCAGGCGAGAAGAATAGGAATAGGAGCCATTTTTTTGGAAACAAGTCTATCACTTAAAATTATTATATTACTTCCCTTATCAATGCACTTTTCAATTTCCAAAACAATTTTGTCTAAAGCTTCTTCAATTCCATTGTGACCTTTCTTGAATTCATATAAACATTTAATTGAACTTGCTTTGAAATTTTTATGATTTATATATTTAATCTTATCAAGATCCTCATTGGAAATGATAGGATTTTTAATAGTTAGATTTACCGAATGCTCTTCAACTATTTCAAACAAATTATGATTTCTTCCAAGTGAAAGGCTTGTATCTGTAATAATTTCCTCTCTTATACCATCTAATGGTGGGTTTGTAACTTGAGCAAATAGCTGTTTGAAGTAGTTGTAAATAAGTTGAGGTTTTTTAGAGAGAACTGCCAGAGGAGTATCTGTTCCCATAGATCCTATAGCCTCTTTACCAGTTTGACACATTGGAATTATTATTTTTCTAAAATCTTCCTTTGTATAGCCAAATATTTTCAATCTTGTCTCTATACTTAGTTTCTCATCTGGAGTTCTATTTCCTGTATAAGGTACATCTGATAATTGAAGAATATTTTTATTTATCCAGTCCTCGTAGGGTCTCTTAGACACAATATCCTCTTTAATTTCATCATCATTTACTATCCTGCCTTCTTCCATATCAACTAGAAAAATCTTACCAGGCTCCAATCTTCCATGAGATAAAACATTATCTGGTTTTATGTCAACTACACCTGTTTCTGATGACATAATTACATACCCGTCTTTTGTCACAGTATATCTTGATGGTCTAAGACCATTTCTATCAAGAAGAGCTCCAATGAATTTACCATCTGTAAATGGTATAGAAGCTGGTCCATCCCAAGGCTCCATAATACAACTATTATAGTTGTAGAAAGCCCTTTTGCTTTTACTCATAGAATTATGCTTTTCCCAGGCTTCAGGGACAAGCATCATCATTACTTCAGGAAGTGATCTGCCTGTCATTAATAACAATTCAACAACCATATCCATAGACGCTGAGTCAGATTTTTTTGGAACAATTATTGGTAATATCTTTTTCATATCACCATCAGAGATTTCAGAAGACTCAAAAAGCTCTTCCCTAGACTTCATTCTACTTATGTTACCTTTAAATGTATTTATCTCACCATTGTGACACATATATCTGAATGGTTGAGCAAGATCCCATGTTGGGAATGTGTTTGTTGAAAATCTTTGATGAACAAGTGCAAGTTTAGTAACTAAATCTTTGTTAGTTAAATCGGTGTAGAATCTCTCGATATCCTCTGGGATTAGTAGACCTTTGTATATAATAGTTCTTAAACTTAGACTTGAAAAGTAGAAAAATTCACTTTGAGACAGCTCAGAGTTATAAATAATGTTTTCACTAATTTTTCTAGCTACAAAAAGCTTTAAATTAAACTGCTTTTCATTCAATTTAGAATCTTTTGGTTTAATAAAAACTTGTTTGATTGTTGGCTGAGTCTTACTAGCAATAGAACCAACAACTTTAGAGTTTACTGGAACATCTCTCCACCCAATAATTTCTAACTCTTGTTTTTTGATTTCATCTTCAAATATTTTAATACAATAATTTGATTGATTGATTTTATTAGGAAGAAATACCATGCCAACTGCATATTCGTTTGCTTTTGGTAAGTTGAAATCACATTGTTTTTTAAAAAAATCATGAGGTATTTCAATTAAAATTCCAGCACCGTCTCCTGTTCTTCCATCTGAACTAACAGCACCTCTGTGTTCAAGACATGTCAGTATATTTAATGCTTTACTAATAATAGTATTTGTCCTTTCACCGTTTAAGCTACAAATAAAACCTGCACCGCAATTGTCATGCTCAAATTCAGATAAGTAGAGTCCTTGGTCTTTTAACTTCATATCGAACTTACAAATGTATAATTATGAAGTTTTTTATGAAATCTATGTTAGTAAAACCAATAATTACTAATTAATAATTATTAAAATGATAAAAAAAGTATGATAAAAATGAGATATTCATACTAAATGCTAAAATGATTAGAAATTATATATTGAGATTATTGTTTAATCTCCCATTCACCGTTCTGTAGAAGTTTTTCAGCTTGCTTAAACTTTAGTGTTTTTGTCTCTCCTGTTGAAGTGTTTCGTATTTCAACTTTTTCGTTTCTGCCAATCTTTGGAAGTTCCCTTGTTATTGTTTCAATCTTTTGAGAGTTTTGACTTGCACTTGCGCCAATACTTCTTGCTCTTTCAGCTAATTGATCACTATTTAAGCTTTCTTCTTTAGATGTCTTGTAATCATTATTAGTATTCACATTTGATCCAGCATCTTTTATATTTCCTTGATTATTTGGAAGATTTGATTTAAATAAGAAAGAAAGTAATTCTTTATTTAGAACATGAATCATTGATTTAAAAAGTTCATATGCTTCAAATTTATATATTAAAAGAGGATCTTTTTGCTCGTGAACTGCTAGTTGGACTGACTGTTTTAATTCATCCATTTTTCTGAGATGATTTTTCCATTTTTCATCAATTATTGCTAGTGATATACTTTTCTCAAAGTCCTCAATTAAATTCTCACCGTTACTTTCATATGATTTCTCTAAATCGGTAACAATATTTATTACTTTCTTTCCATCGGTAAATGGAACTACAATTCTTTTAAATGAGTTGCTTTTATTTTCGTATACATTTTTAATAACAGGCAGAGCTATTACTCTATTTAGCTCTTTTTTATTCGCATAGAATATTTTCAACTCATCAAAAAGATTATTTATAATTATATCTTCATCTGATTCTAAAAATTCATTTTCATCAATAGGTGATGTCATTGAAAAAGTAGTAATTAACTCAAATTCATAATTCTTATAGTTATTTGTTGCTTTGTTAGCCCTAACTATCTCCTCAATTGTGTCAAACATGATATTAGAAATATCAATTTGAAGTTTATCACCTCTCAAAGCATTTTTTCTAAGAGTATAAATTATATTTCTCTGAGAATTCATTACGTCATCATATTCTAGTAATCTTTTCCTTATACCAAAATTATTTTCTTCAACCTTCTTCTGAGCTCTTTCTATAGATTTTGTAACCATTGGGTGTTGAATATTTTCACCATCTTTTAGACCCATTCTATCCATTATATTTGCAACTCTATCCTGTCCAAAAAGTCTCATTAAATTATCTTCGAAAGAAACATAAAATTGTGAACTTCCAGGATCACCTTGTCTTCCAGACCTTCCTCTAAGCTGTCTGTCAACTCTTCTGGAGTCATGTCTTTCTGTACCAATAATCGCAAGACCACCAGCATCAATAACCTCTTTACTTAACTTAATATCAGTACCTCTACCAGCCATATTAGTTGCTATAGTTACTACTCCAGGATTTCCTGCTTCAGCAACTATATCAGCTTCTTTTTTATGAAGTTTAGCATTTAGAACATTGTGATTTATGTTTGATCTGTTTAACATCTTACTTAGTAACTCAGAAATTTCTACTGAAGTAGTACCTATTAGTACAGGTCTTTTTTGATTCCTAAGATTAATTACTTCATCTATAATAGCGTTATATTTTTCTCTCTTAGATTTGTATATCAAGTCATCCTGATCTTTTCTTGCTATTGGTCTATTTGTTGGAATCTCCGTTACATCAAGCTTATAAATTTCCCAAAATTCACCTGCCTCGGTAACAGCTGTACCAGTCATACCAGATAATTTAGAGTATAGTCTAAAATAATTTTGTAAAGTAATGGTAGCAAAAGTTTGAGTTGCTGCCTCAATCTTCACATTTTCCTTAGCTTCTATTGCTTGGTGAAGCCCATCAGAATATCTTCTACCATCCATAATCCTTCCCGTCTGTTCATCAACGATCATAACCTTATTCTCAACTACAACATATTCAACATCCTTTTCAAAAAGAGTAAATGCCTTTAGTAGCTGGTTTATAGTATGAATTCTTTCACTTTTGACGTTAAATTCATTAAAAAGATCATTCTTTTCCTTAGCTTCTTCTTCAGGTGTAAGACCTTTGTTCTCAATAACTGCAATATCAGACGCTATGTTTGGCATTATAAAAAAGTCTTTATCATCAAGGTCTTTTGATAATGTTTCTATACCCTTTTCAGTTAATTCAATTTGGTTATTTTTTTCATCTATTGTAAAATAAAGTTCCTGATCAATCTGGTGCATCTCTCTATTGTTATCCTGCATGTAAAAATTCTCTGTTTTTTGAAGAATTTGCTTCACACCCTCCTCACTCAAAAATTTTATTAGAGGCTTATTCTTTGGTAATCCTCTGAATACTCTATAAAGAAAGAATCCACCTTTTTCATTATCAGAATTATTAATTAAGGATTTTGCTTCTGCTAATGTGGTTGATAGATATGTTTTTTGAAGAGAAACAAGATTTTGAATTTTAGGCTTAAGGTTATCAAATTCATGTCTGTCACCATCTTTAGTTGGACCTGAAATTATTAAAGGAGTTCTAGCATCGTCAATTAATACAGAGTCTACCTCATCAATAATAGCGTAATTATGCTTTCTTTGAACAATATCATCTAAAGAGTGAGACATGTTATCTCTTAAATAATCAAATCCAAATTCATTATTTGTTCCATATGTAATATCTGCATTGTATGCTCTCCTTCTTTCTGGTGAATTAGGTTTATGATGATCTATACAGTCGACTCTTAGTCCATGAAACTCAAATATTGGACCCATCCACGCACTATCTCTTTTAGCTAGATAATCATTTACGGTTACAAGATGAACTCCATCCCCTGTTAAAGCATTAAGATATATTGGTAAAGTAGAGACAAGTGTTTTACCCTCACCTGTTTGCATTTCACCAATTTTACCTTGATGAAGAACAATACCGCCAATTAGCTGAACATCATAATGAATCATATCCCATAATACATTCTTACCCGCAGCATCCCATGAATTCTTCCATATAGCACTATCGCCATCTATAGTAACGTATGATTTTTTCGAACCTATCTCTTTATCAAATTCTGAAGCAGAAACTTTTACAGATTCATTCTCATAAAATCTCCTCGCGGTTTCCTTAACTACAGCAAATGCTTCAGGTAATATTTCATCAAGAATTTGAGCCTTTGTTTCTGATAGATCTTTTTCAACTATTTCTACCTCACTAAATAGTTTTTCTTTTTCAATGTTTGAGGATTCATTAGTTATTGATTCATTTAATTTCTTTAGTGAAGAAGCTAATTCAAAAGTTTTATCAGATATAATCTTCTTGAAATTATAAGTTTTTCCTCTTAGCTCATCATTTGATAAAGATGACATTCCAATGAAATGTTTATTTATCTCATCAACAAGCGGAGTAAGCTTTTTAAGATCTTTACCTGATTTGTCACCAAGAAAAACCTTTAAAAGTGAGTTAACAATGGACATGCCAATTTTTTTTCAAATTTATCAAAAAAATAACCAATAATAATTAAATAAGATTAATACTCATCTTCATTCCAGAGGTAATCTTCTTCTGTGGGATAGTCTGGCCAAATTTCTTCTATGGATTCGTAGACATCACCTTCATCCTCAAGGGACTGAAGATTCTCTACTACTTCTAGAGGAGCACCAGTTCTAATTGAAAAGTCAATAAGCTCATCCTTTGAGGCTGGCCAAGGAGCATCACTTAAGTAGGAAGCTAGTTCTAATGTCCAATACATGTTAATTTTTTTTCAAAAATATATTAAAACTTCAATATTCCAAGCAAAAATTATTTTTTTAGCTTAGAAAATGAAATAAGTAGAAGTAAAATTGAAATTAGAATACTAATCCTTGCAATGTAATCCCCATTTTTACTGTAAAAAGTTCTTTTATCAATTGTGTATGCTTTTCCTGATAATGTGCCTTTATCATCAAATGGTAACTTAGCTTTATATTCCCCAACCTCATTAATTATTGTAGAAACACCAGAATTTGCACTTCTAACAACATATCTCCTATTTTCTATAGCTCTTAATCTAGCATAACTTACAAGATGTCTGTGCCCAGGTGAATCAAACCACCAAGCATCATTAGTTATTATAGTAATAAAATTTGCACCCAAATCAACATAGTTAGCAACATACTCTCCATAAATAGTTTCATAGCAAACTATAGGTACAGTTTTTAAATCTTTATTTGAATGTTTAAATAATTTTCTATCTGATGGATGTTGAACACCTTTTGAAACAGTAGTACCACCTAGATCAATCATTACATTTCCAAGGAGTGGCTCAAGAAAAGATTTAAGAGGCATATATTCACTACCAACAACTAATTTAGTTTTATGATTGTATTCAAATCCTTGATCTGCAGAAAAGTTTATTGATGAATTATAGTAATCTACCCATAGGTTATCTCGAACAAAATTTGCTGTTTTTGAAGGCTTATCCTCTTCATTTTGATATAATTCAAAAAATTGAATACCAGAGATAAGATTTGTGTTTTTAAATTCATTAAGAAAATTACTGAGACTATCATGAAGTTTGGTATACTCAAAATATTCTACATTCTCGCCATAACCTTCGGAAAAGTATGTTTCAGGTGCTATAACAAAGTCATATTGATCTGATTTTAATTCATTAAATGTAAGCTCTTTAAATGTTTCAAAATAATCAATATTTGTTGATGAATTGCCATATTTTGCAGCCCATGGGTCTATTCGAGGTTGAGTTAGCAAGACTTTGAACTCTTCACCTAATTTAACAGAAGGTTTAACTATAAATGAAATTAAGATTGGAACAAATATCAAAACCGATCTTGCAAATAATCTTATATAGAATCTTCTTTTATCATCAAATTCGTGAAAACTTTTTATGAGACTAAAAAGAAAAATATTAGAGCATAATACCCAAAGACTTCCTCCAAAACTTCCTGTGAATTCATACCATTGAATCCAGTTTATTCTTTCAGAGAATACATTACCTAAATTGAGCCAAGGCCAAGAAAATTCCCAGTTTAAATGAAATTTTTCAAAAGAAATCCAAAAAGTTATTAGGAACAAAAATCCTGCTCTGAAGTCAATCTTCCTCTTTACTCTGCTGTATAATAAGAAGATAATTGAATAAAATGATGAGTTTACAACATTAGCAAAAATTGCACCAGGTAAAGTTGTGTATACAATCCACCATGTGGTTAAAAGATTCCAAATTAGAAATGAAAAATAAGAGTAAAAGAATAATCTAATATTTTTCTTTTGATAGCTATCCTTACTAATTATATCTTCAACGTAAAGTAAAGGGATTAGACTTATAAATATTAACGGAGTAAATCCATTTATTGGCCACGAAGATGCTAATAAAATACCTGAGAGTAATGAATAAATGAGAAGTCTACTCACTTTTATAAGTTTAAATACTTTGTAATATTAATATTACAATTTTTTTATAAATTGGAAACACAAATATCATGATAAAAGCCTTTATTCCTAATATTCTTACAGCACTTAATCTTATATGTGGTTGTTTTTCAATTGCTTTCGCATTCCAATTTCAATTTGAGGTAGTCTTAATTCTTGTATTATTAGGAGTCTTTTTTGATTATTTAGATGGCATTGTTGCAAGAATGTTAAATGCTGAATCAGAATTTGGCAAGCACTTAGATTCTCTTTCTGATATTGTTACAAGTGGAGTTGTTCCAGGTGTTATTGTATATCAGTTATTTAAACTATCAGGAAATCGTGTTACAGATTTTAATTTAGACCTCAACCTGGAACCAATAGTAAATCTAGATCTAATTTTCTCAATTTCCCCGATCGCATTTGTAGCTTTTATCATTACTCTTGGCTCTGCCCTTAGATTAGCTAAATTTAATACTATTGACTACACTGATGAGTTTGAAGGTTTGCCAACACCTGCTAATGCTCTATTTTTTGCCTCATTTCCAATCTTGATGGAGCATTACTATTTTCTTGAGTCTAAGGAATATTTTCTTAATAATTATATTTTAATTTTATTAGTTGTATCAAGTTTTATACTTATGAATGTTCCTTTTCGACTATTTTCATTGAGAATTTCTTTAAGAAAATATGATTACAATATTTTTAAAATTCTCACTATAGTTTTAAGTATACCAATAATTTTAATTTTTGGAATTGGTGGATTTTGTCTAATAATAATACTCTATCTTTTCTTAAATGTAATAAGGAATCTGTGGTCTTTAATATAATTTGAAATTATATTTTTTTTCTTTTGAATTCGAAATTTTTACCTAGATATACCTTTCTGACCATTTCGTCTTTTGCAAGATCCTCAGGAACACCTTCTTTTAGAATTTTCCCTTCAAACATCAAATAAGTTCTGTCTGTAATTGCAAGTGTTTCTTGAACATTATGATCTGTAATAAGTATTCCAATATTTTTCTTTTTTAAAACAGAAATAATTGACTGAATATCCTCAACTGCTATAGGATCAACTCCAGCAAAAGGTTCGTCTAATAGTAAAAAGTTTGGGTTATTTGCTAAAGCTCTAGCAATCTCAGTTCTTCTTCTTTCTCCACCAGATAAAAGATCACCTCTGCTTTTTCTTATATTAATTAATCCAAATTCCTCCATTAACTGTTCAGCTTTTTCTTTTTGTTGATTTTTTGAAAGTTCTGAAAACTCTAAAACACCTAGTATATTATCCTCAACTGAAAGCTTTCTGAAGACTGATTCTTCCTGCGCAAGATATCCTATTCCTTTTTGAGCTCTTTGATACATTGGGTATGAAGAGATAACTTCGTTTTCAAGAAAAATATCACCTTGTTCAGGCTTTATTATTCCAACAATCATATAAAATGATGTGGTCTTTCCAGCACCATTTGGACCAAGTAAACCAACAATTTCTCCTTGATTTACTTCAATTGAAATATTATTAACCACTTTCCTTCCTCTGTAAGATTTTGATATGTCTCTTGCACTTAAAATCATCTGACAAATATTATGTATTTAATTTTTTATATCCAATTTTTGAAATAATAATACTTATTTCATAAAGTATTAAAATAGGTATACTCACTATAATTTGGCTTGCTATATCAGGTGGAGTAATTATTGCAGATAGACTCAATACTATAACAAGTGCAAATTTTCTATTTCTTCTTAAAAAATCTGGAGTGACTAAACCTACTTTTGTCAAATAATGGATAATAATTGGAAGTTCAAATATCAAACCAGACGCTAGAACGGATGCTCTTAAAAGACCGATATAGCTACTTAAATCAAAATCATTAAAAACCTCTGAGCTAATGGTATAATTACCAAGAAAATTTATGGATAATGGTGTAACAATATAGTAGCCAAATAGAACACCAATAAAAAAAAGTAATGATGAAATAATAATAAAACCTCTTGCACCTTCTTTTTCCTTTCTGTATAACCCAGGGCTTATAAATTTCCAAAATTCATAAATTACATAAGGAAATGAAATAATAAAACCAGCTAAAATAGATGTCCAAAGGTGAGCGGAAAATTGCCCTGAAACTGTTCTACTTTGAACTCTAAATGGAAGTTCTTCAAAACAAAAGGCATTGCCACCGAATGATTGAGAAATTGAGCAAAATAATTCATAACTAACAAAGTTTCCTCTTTTAGGTCCAAATATTATTTGATCAAAAATTATATCCTTTGCTAAAAATGCTACAACTGCTACTAATAAAACTGCAATTGTGGATCTTATAATATGCCACCTTAGTTCTTCTAGGTGATCTAGAAAAGACATGTCTTTCGAATTACTCATCGTTTATACCTTGTTTGATAATATCTAAAATATGCACGACTCCAATAAAACTATCATTATTATCAGTAACTAAAACCTGGCTAATATTATTTTTCTTCATAATTTTTAATGCTTCACTAGCCAAAATATCTGACTTTAAAACTTTAGGGTTGTTACCCATAAATTCAGAAGCTTTTATATCCTCTATATTCTTTCTTTTTTCAATTACTCTTCTTATATCCCCATCAGTAATTATTCCAACAATCTCTTCTTCTTTTAATACTGCTGTAGCTCCATACATTTTAGACGAAATTTCATTTATAACTTCTGCAAAAGATGATAAAGGATTTACTATAGGTATTCTTTTGTTATCAACTAGATTATTTAATGAAAGATTAAGCTTCTTTCCTAGACTACCAGATGGGTGATATTCTCCAAATTCATTTGGAGAGAAACCCTTTAATTTTTGAATTGCCATTGCAATTGCATCTCCAACAGCAAGATGACAAGTTGAGCTGGTTGTTGGAGCTAAATTATTGTGACATGCTTCTTTTTCTATATCTGTATGAATAAACATATCAGACATTTTATCAAGAGACGAACCTTTTTGACAAGAAATACCAATTAGTTTAATTTTAGCTTTATTTAAGTAGTTTGAAAGAGAAATTATTTCATTTGATTCACCACTTTTAGATAGACAAATTACTACATCCTCTTTTCCTATAACACCCATATCTCCATGAAGAGCATCTCCAAGGTGCAAAAAAATTGATTTTGATCCAGTAGAATTTAAAGTTGCTGATATTTTCATTCCAATAATTGCACTTTTACCTATACCTGTTAGAACTATCTTACCTCGACAATCCTTAAGTAATTCAACAATCTTGCAGAAGTTTGAATCTATAATCTTTGAGAGATTTGAAATAGATTTGGATTCAAGATTTAATGTATCAAGTGCAGTATTTTTAATTATTTCGGAATTAGTCAAAATGGGATTTTTTTTTTAAATTATATATAGTACAAATTTATAAAATTTGAAACAACCATATTTTGGATAACTTAAAATTAAGTTTAAAGAAACACTTTGGTTTCAATGAATTTAAAAACCATCAAGAATCTGTTATAAAAAATCTTCTTGAAGGAAATGATTCCTTTGTTATTATGCCAACTGGAGGTGGTAAATCACTTTGTTATCAATTGCCAGCATTAATAATGGATGGTACAGCGATTGTTATATCTCCTCTTATTGCTTTAATGAAAAATCAAGTCGATCTTCTTAGAGCAAGTAGTACAGATCATTCAATAGCTCACGTTTTAAATTCAACTTTAACAAAACAACAGGTTTCGAATGTAAAAGAGGATGTTGTAAATATCAAAACTAAATTGCTATATATAGCCCCTGAGACTTTATCTAAAAGTGAAACTATAGACTTTTTAAAAACAATTAAAATTTCATTTCTAGCTATAGATGAAGCTCATTGTATTTCTGAGTGGGGGCATGATTTTAGACCAGAGTACAGAAAGATTAGAGAAATAATAGAACTAATTGACACTGAGTTAAAAATAATAGCTCTGACGGCAACAGCGACTCCAAAAGTACAAGATGACATAGTCAAAAATTTAAAAATAAATAATTCAAAAGTTTTTAAGTCATCATTCAATAGGCCAAACTTATTTTATGAAGTAAGGGGTAAAAATGAAGCAACAGATTTAGACTTAATAAAATTTATAAAATCAAAATCTAATCAATCTGGAATAATTTATTGTCTTTCAAGAAAGAAAGTTGAGGATCTATCTGAATTACTTAATATTAATGGAATCAATAGTTTGCCCTATCATGCTGGATTAGAAAAAAAAATAAGAGAAGAAAATCAAGACAAATTCTTAAATGATGATTGTAGTATTATAGTTGCAACGATTGCTTTTGGAATGGGTATTGATAAACCTGATGTTAGATTTGTAGTTCATTATGATGTTCCAAAAAGTATAGAAGGTTACTATCAAGAAACGGGTAGAGCTGGTAGAGATGGAGTTGTAAGTCATTGTATAATGTATTATTCAGATGAAGATGCAGAAAAACTGGAAAAGTTATTATCACAAAAGAAATCCTCTGAAAGAGAGGTTGGAATAATGCTTTTAAAAGAAGTCAAAAGCTTTGCAAAGTCATCAATTTCTAGAAGAAAATATTTATTAAGTTATTTTGGAGAAAAATATGATCCTAACATTCATAATGACTCAAGTATGGATGATAACTCAAAGAATCCTAAAGAAAAAATTAATGCTATTGAAAACCTCAAATTTCTAATTTCTAATTTTTTTAAGTCTGATAAAAAAATCTCTTTTAAAGAATTGGTCAATACTCTTCCTGTTCAGGAAGAAAATCAAATTACCAGAGATTTTTGGAAAACTTTAATTACACATTGTATTGTAGATGGAATTTTAATAAGAGATATAAATGACATAGGGTATTTGAAAATAACTGATTATGGAAAAAAATTCTTAAATGAGCAAGATAAATTTGATATATCAATTGATAACGATTTTAGTGTTGATAATAAACCTAAGCATACTAATGTTAAAACAGGAGTCATTGATACTAATTTAATGGGCAAATTAATCATACTAAGAAAAGATATTGCAAAAAAGAATTCTTTGCCTCCATATGCAATTCTTCAAGAATTTTCTTTAGAAGATATGACATATAAGTATCCAACATCACTAGAGGAATTTAAAAACATAAATGGTGTAGGTGAGGGGAAAGTTAATAAGTTTGGTAATTATTTCATTAAACTTATTAAGGAATATATTGAGGAGAATCAAATTCAAAAACCAGATGATTTAGTTCTTAGAACATCAGGAGAAAAATCATCAAAAAAGCTTTCCCTTATTCAAAATATTGACAAAAAAATACCTTTAGATGAAATTAGTGACTCTAGAGGAATTGAGTTCACTGAGTTATTGTCAGAACTTGAAAGCATTGTATTCTCAGGCACAAAATTAGACATTGATTACTATCTAGAAGAAATACTTGATGAAGACCAACAAGAGGAACTTAAAGAATACTTTCTAGAATCTGAGAGTGAGGATATCTCAGATGCTCTAGAAGAGTTTGATGGAGATTATGATGAAGAAGAACTTAGACTATACAGAATAAAATTTCTCAACGATGTCTCAAATTGACTACATAATATTTGAGTGAAATAGCATATTAAGTAGAATCCTGTTTGTACCAAACCAAAATGCTCTGAAATTTGTATTATCAGTCATCAACAAAATCTTACCTTTTCCACTCCTAATAACTTTAAATGGAACAGAATTTTTTAATAACGATATGTTTTCTTCTGAAATATATCCGCTCATTAATGGATTAGATGAATATGATATAGGGTTATTAAAGCTCTGTTCACTTTTGCTCATGTATACATTTGAATTTCTAAATAGTGGAAGAGTATTGGATTCAATTCCATAATTTACAGGGTGACTTCTGTCAATATTTGATTCAAAAATCGCACCACCTGTTTGTTGAGCTCCATAAAACTTTTCTCGATCTGAAAAAGAAACTCCTGAAGCTTTCAAATCATTAGTTAAAAACTCCAACTCATTTAGATTATTAGATACCCATTTTACAGAGTTTCTATAAGCAATTAGGTTACCACCTCCATTAATATATTCGTTTATTTGTTCTGACCTTAGCTTTGATCCATTGTAATCTGGAAGAATAATATGAGAATATTTACTTAGATCTATGTATCTTAAATCATCTACATCAAGTTTAGTAATAGGTATATTATATCTTGTATCTAGTAAGTGCCATATTTCACCTGCGTCATAACTTCTAACACCATCACCTACAATTAATCCTATTTTAGGCTCATTTACAATTATGAAGTAATCTGATCCAAGGTCAATACCTGAAGTTATACCAGTAGCTTGAGATTCAAAGTTTATATTATACGTATTAGATATTTCTAATAATTTATTATAAATATCTTCAGAGTTCATACTTTGATTTTGAACAGGAATAAGATAAGTTCCAAAATCAAACTCTTTACCGTTAATTGAGAATTTTCTTGTTGCAGTTTTAACTCTTATACCTTCTTTAATTAAATGATATACAGCAGCCTGTGCATAATATTCATGTGGTTCAAATAAATATGCATATTCAGATTTAGAATCAACATTTCCTACTGGTTTTTTTGTCTCTGTAACTTCTTCTCCAAATAACTTAGAAACACTTGACTTACTAAGATTATCTGTATATGAATAATTAACGTTGAATGCTAAAGGAAATGTCCACGCCGATACGTCATAAAATAAGCTATCCTTAAATTCAGTCTGAGTATAAAACATAGCATTTATAAGTGTCCTTTTTGGTTGATTCATTGGAATTATAAAACTATTGTCTTTTGTATATTTTTTTCCATTTAAAACAACATCTTCGGAAATCTTATTAAACTTGATTTTGTGGCTATTTAATAAATCTGCAAGATGATAAACTGTAGATTCATCTTTTAGCTTTCCAAAAACTATATTATCACTTGACTTTGGGTTTAATTCAATTTGATCGTCATAAAAATCTTTCATGTAATTTAAAAGCTTGACTCTCATATTTTTTGCAGCCTCAAGCGTAGAAAAGGCAGCGGTTAATTGGTTTCTTATAGTAAAGGGAAAAGTCAATATACCGTTAACACTTTCTTGAATATGTCCCCTTGAACTTCCCTGTTCAAAAAGGATTCCTATACTTCCGTTTGCATCAGGATAAGTAGAGGCTTTACCAAAAAAGAAATCATCGTAATCTTCTTCAGAATAATATAGTGATCCAATTGAGTTTAGTGCTTTTTCATGGTATGTTCCTATTTCTCTTGTCAGAGCTTGATTTAAATCTGATATAAGAGGATTTTTTCTTTCAGGAACACCAGGTTGAAAGAAAAATGATGAATTTGTTCCCATCTCGTGGTGATCAGTTAGAATATTTGGTAACCATTCAGTAAACGTCTTTACCTTGGCATTTGTTTCAACAAGCTGATTTGGAAGCATATCTCTGTTTAGATCGAACCAGTAATGGTTTGTTCTTCCTCTTGGCCAGTATTGATTATACTCTCTGTCATTTGGGTCTGCTGTTAAACTTTGATTCTTATTACTGTTTGCCCATTGAGAAAAACGCTGAAGACCATCAGGATTAAAACTTGGATCTAAAAGAATTATAGTATTTTCAAGTAACTCTATAGTTTCTTGAGAATTACTAGCTAGTAAATGATACATTAAAGGTAAACTTGCATTTGAACCACTTGGCTCATCTCCATGTACGGAGAATCCCTGATATACAACTATTGGCATATTAGATACATCAATGTCTTTATTCTTAGAATTTGAAAGTTCTAAATGTTGTTTTCTTATTTCCTCTAATCTTGAATGATTTGATTCACTAGTAATTATCATCAACCATGAAGTTCTGTTTTCATATGACTTACCTCTATTTACTAATTTAACTCTATTAGATGCTCTTGAAATCTCTTGAACATAATGGCTTAATTTGTCATGACTTATGTGGAATTCTCCAACCTCATGTCCAATGACGCTAAGGGGAGTAGGTATAGACTTGTTATATTCACTTAGATCCCCAAGATAATAATCAAGACCAACCTGAGCATTTAAAAAAAGTGATGGAATTAAAAGTAATAAGAGTTTTTTCATAATGGTTTTTTAATTTATTGATCGTCGTTTTCAAAGTCAACATCAGCAAAGTCTTTTTCTTCATCGTTATTATCAGATTCTGAAGATTCATCTTTTTCTTTCTCTTTTTTTGAATCAAAGTCTTTGTCGTGTTTTTCACTGATTACTTCAGCACCTTTTTTATCTATTATAAAGTCACATGTTTCTTTAAGTGAATTATTGAATTCATCAAAATCTTCTTTGTATAAATAGATTTTGTGTTTTTTGTAGTAAAATGTCCCATCTTCATTTGTAAACTTTTTACTTTCAGTTATTGTTAAATAATAATCTCCAGCCTTGGTTTCTCTTACATCAAAAAAATAAGTTCTTCTTCCAGCTCTTAATGCTTTTGAGAAAATCTCTTCAGCATTATATTCATTTTGGTTTTCCATAATTTAATTTTAGTCAAATATAATCAAATCTACTAAGTAATCTCACTGTTTTGCTTGTTGTATAACTCCTTATAATAACCATCAATTTTAATCAGGTTTTTGTGGGTCCCTTCTTGTATAATCTTTCCTTTTTCAAGAACAATAATTTTATCAGCATGCTTAACACATGAAACTCTGTGGCTAACAATTATAACTGATTTATTCTTAAAATTATTTTTTAAGTTTTTAATCAGTCTCTCCTCAGTATCTGTATCAAGAGATGAAAAGCAATCATCAAAAAGGTAGAGTGCTGAGTCTTTAACAAAGGATCTTGCTATTGAAACTCTTTGAACCTGGCCTCCTGATAATGTAACACCTCTTTCACCAAGTATTGTTTGATATCCACTTTCAAATTTGGCAATCTCTGAATCAATTTCAGATAACTTTGCAGCTTTTTTAACTTCGCTTTCTGTTGCATTTGGATTGCCAAATTGAATATTCTTAAATATACTTTCTGAAAACAAAAAATTATTTTGTGGAACATAGCTAAAAAGTTCTCTTAGGTTATTAATCTTAAATGATTTTATATCATTTTTATCATATGATATTAATCCCTCATTTGGATCATATACTCTACAGATAAGATCTAATAATGTAGTCTTTCCAGAACCTACTTTTCCAACTATTCCAAGCGTTGTTCCTTTATCAATTTTTAGGTTAAATGAATTAAAAACTTTTATTCCCGTTTGAGGGTATGTAAATGAAACATCCTTGAATTCAATATTTTTTGAATTTTTATCTTTTAAACTATAGTTACCATCATCTAGAGATGATTTTGAATCTAAAAATTCATTGATTCTTTTTTGAGATGCTTCTGCTTGTTTAACTATTGATGTAACCCATCCTACAAGAGTTACAGGCCATGTTAACATGTTTACATAAATTATGAACTCTGCTATTACTCCAATTTCAATATTCCCATTAATAAATTCTCTTCCACCAATAAAAATTACAATTAAATTACTGAGTCCAATTAAAAAAAGAATGATTGGAAAAAACCATGCTTGAATCTTAGCAAGGCTTAAATTATTCTTAAAACTCATTAATGCATACCCGTCAAACTTATTAAAAATTATATTCTGAATATTAAATGACTTTAGGACAGATATTCCGCTAAAACTTTCTTGAGAATATGTAGATAGATCAGATAAACTTTCTTGAACTTTTGTGCTTTTGATATTTATAAGATTACTGATTCTATAGATAAAAACTGATAAAATCGGAAGAGGTATCAAACTAAAAAAAGTTAGTTTAGGTGCAACGCTAAACATGTAAGTAATAATTACAATAAAAAGAACTATTGCATTGGTTCCGTACATTATTACTGGCCCATAATACATTCTTACTTTACTTACATCCTCACTTATTCTATTCATTAAATCACCTGTTCTGTTTCTTTTATAAAATATTTGATCTAAGGATTGATAATGAGCAAAGATTTCATTCTTCACATCATATTCAATATGTCTTGATACATTAATTATAGTTTGCCTCATTAAAAAAGTAAAGAAACCTGATATTAAGGAAGCACTTATAATTAAAATAATATTTGTCAAAAGAACTTCTCTGGTTTCAATTGATGATATTGTATCGAGATTTAAATAATTTTCTATTGTGGTCATAGAATCACCAACCAGTCTAGGTGTAACAAGAGAAAATAGCCTTGCAATTATGGTAATAAATAATCCAATAAGTAACTTGCCTCTATATTTAAATAAGAATTTATTTAATCTTTGAAGTTCTTTCATACAACCTAACAAATATAAACTTTAAAACTTCTAAAAATTTCATTATATATCATAATTGTATAATTTTGCATTAGTTCTTTACAAATGTTAAATAGAAGACATATACGTACAATAGTTGTTCAATCAATTTATTCAAATTTAGTTGAATCAATTGAAGATAAAGACTTAAAAAATTATATAAATAAAAGCTCCTCTTCTTGTTTGGACTTGTTTTATTGTATGGTTGATTATTTAAAAGAAATAAACTTGTTTTTTAATAATCTTGAATCACAAAAATTTTCATGTCCATTTGTAAGTAGTAATCCATATTTCTTTTTCTTTACTAAGCTTAATGCAAAATCTTTTAAGAGAAATCAAATAATTAATTGGGATTTAAATCATAACTATATAATTGAAATACAAGATCAAATATTTGATTTAAACAAGGAATTTTTAGAATCTAAGAAAAATGATGATAAATCAAGATTAGAATTTTTTATAAAATGCTACTCAGAAATTATTTTAAATTCAAATTTATTTTATGAATTTATTGAGGATCAAAACATTAATTGGGTAAATGATTTTCCGTATGTAAATACATTTATTTTAAAAAATATTGAAAAAATTGACTTGCAAAACCCAGATTCATTTCATCTCCCTTCACTTTTTGACTTTCAAGAAGAGCTGAAATTTGGTCAGGATCTTTTCATAAATACACTTGAAAATTTTGACGAGCTAAAATTAAATATTGAAGGTAGAACACCAAATTGGGAATCTGACAGAATTGCCCAAATTGATTATGTGATTTTAATTACTGCAATTGCTGAGTTAATCTACTTTTCGTCTATTCCAACTAAAGTTACAATCAATGAGTATATTGATATAGCCAAGGAATTCTCAACCCCAGCATCAGGAAAATTTGTTAATGGTGTACTTGATAATATTGTAAAAGATCTTACAAAGCAAGGATTAATTGTTAAAACAGGTAGAGGTTTGATAACTTAATTTTGCTAATTTTGAAAAAAAATAAAATGAAAAGCTACAGACATATTATCATTTTTTTATTTACATCACTGATTTTAATTTCCTGTAACGAATCTGCATCAAGTAAAATTAAATCTGATAATCAAAATAAAACTCAAGTTCAGCAGAGTTATGCTGAAATAACTTTTGATAGAATTTTCCATGATTTTGGAACAATTAAGGAGGGTGAAATTGCTAAAACAGTTTTTAGTTTCACTAATACAGGTGAAAATGATCTTTACATTGTTGATGCTATAGGAAGTTGTGGTTGTACGGTGCCAAAATACCCTAAAAATATTGCTATTAAACCAGGTGAGAGTGGTGAGATTGAAGTTAATTTTGATTCTAATGGAAGACCTAGCTTACAGCAAAAAATGGTTAAAGTCTCTGCAAACACTCTATCTGGGGGTGAACTTTTACGAATACAAGCATTTGTTGAACCAAAAAATAATTAATCATGGAGTCACAATTTCCTTATCTTCTTTTAATAGCATTAGTCTTTTTATTCTTTATAATAATACCTTCAATGAGAAGGAACAGTAAAGAAAAAAAGTTTTTAAATAACCTAAAAAGAGGTGATAGAATTATTACTAAATCAGGTGTTCATGCAAGAATAACTGAATTTGACTCTAAAAGTAACACATGTATTATAGAGACTATGGCTGGAAAACTTAAAATTGAAAAATCAGCTATTTCATTGGAATTATCATCTAACATTAAAACTTAATGTATAGTATACTAAGAAAAATTCTTTTCCTTTTTGATGCTGAATTAATACATGAATTTTCTGTCCACTCAATAAAAATTTTTAATAAAATACCTTTAATTGATATTCTGATTAAAAAGTGTTTTTGTATAAATGATAAAAGGCTAGAGAGGAGTATCTTAGGTTTAAAATTTAAAAACCCTGTTGGTTTAGCTGCAGGATTTGATAAGAATGCTGAGTGTTACAATGAATTTTCTAATTTTGGATTTGGTTTTATCGAAATAGGAACAGTTACCCCAATGCCTCAGCCAGGCAATCCCAAAAAAAGAATTTTTAGACTAGCTGAAGATAAATCTTTAATTAATAGACTTGGGTTTAATAATAAAGGATTATCAGAGGTAGTTGATAATTTAAAGAAAGAAAGAGATATAATTATTGGAGCAAATATTGGTAAAAATTATTTTACTCAAAATAATGATGCCCATAGCGATTATTTGAAATGTCTGTCAAAGCTTAATGAATTCGTTGACTATTTTGCAATTAATATTAGTTCTCCTAATACTAAAGGTTTAAGAGATTTACATGATAAAAGTCTTTTAAAACCATTCTTAGAAAAGCTAGTAAAATTCAATAATAAACAAATAAATAAAAGACCTTTGCTTCTTAAAATTTCTCCTGATTTGAATGAGGAGCAAATAGCCGATATTGTTGTTTTAATAAAAGATTTAAAGCTAGATGGGATTATTGCTACAAATACTACAGTTTCTAGAGATGGGGCTACTTCGAAACATAAAACTCAGGAAGGTGGAATGAGTGGTAAATTGCTAACACATAAGAGTAATGCTATAATCAAATATTTAAGAAAAAGCTTGGGGGACAATTTTCCAATTATTGGAGTTGGAGGTATAATGAGCGCAAATGATGCTATTGAGAGAATAAACTCAGGAGCAGATCTAATTCAACTATATACAGGCTTTATCTACAAAGGACCTTCATTAATAAAAGAAATTAACAAGGCAATTATTAATCAAAGTAACTAAAGCTTTCATCAGCTTTAATATTCTTCAAAGTCTCGTAAATTAATTTAATAACGTTCTCAACATCATCTTTTTGAACCATTTCTACAGTAGTATGCATATATCTTAATGGTAATGATATTAGTGCTGAAGGAACCCCTCCATTACTGTATGCAAATGCATCTGTATCTGTCCCTGTATATCTTGATGAAGCTGCTCTTTGAAATGGTATTTTATTTTTTTCAGCTGTATTTATAATTTTTTCTCTAAGGTTATTTTGAACTGCAGGTGCATAAGAAATTACAGGTCCTTTACCAATTTTAACATCTCCTTCCTTCTTTGCATCAATCATTGGAGTAGAGGTGTCATGAGTCACATCAGTTACGATTGCAACATTTGGCTTTAATGTATTTGTTATCATCTCTGCACCTCTTAAACCGATTTCCTCTTGAACAGAGTTCGTAACATATAGACAAAATGGAAGTTTATCTTTATTTTCTTTAAGTAGTCTTGCTACCTCTGCTATCATAAATCCACCAGCCCTGTTATCAATTGCTCTACAAATAAATTTATTCTTATTTATAATTTGAAATGAATCGGGATATGTTATGACACATCCAACATGGACTCCCATTTTTTCAACTTCTTTTTTGTCTTTTGCACCTATATCGATAAATATATTGTCAACTTTTGGGGGTGCTTCTTTTGAATAATCCCTAACATGAATAGCAGGCCATCCAAAAACTCCCTTTACAATTCCTTTTTTTGTATGAATATTAACCCATTTAGATGGAGCAATCTGATGATCACTACCTCCATTTCTAATAACATATATTAGACCATTATCTGTTATATAATTAACATACCATGAAATTTCGTCAGAATGCCCTTCAATAACAACTTTAAATTTCTTGTCTGGATTTATTACTCCAACCGCTGTCCCATAGTTGTCAGTTATGAAATCGTCTACATATGGTTTTAAATATTTCATCCATATTTTTTGACCATTACTTTCGTATCCAGTTGGTGCAGCATTGTTTAGATATTCTTCGAGAAACTTTAATGATTTTGAGTTAAGTACTTTCATAATTTTTAAAAAATCAAAATTAACAATTATTACTTAACATCTTATTAAATTTGCACAATGAAATATTATTTATTTCTATTATTTATCTTTTTTTCAAATAGTTTGATCTGTCAAGATGATATTGAAGAACTGGATTTTCTTTTTCCAGGTGATTCCATACCTACAAACACATTCATGCTTGATGAAGTAACAGTATTTCAACCCTTAAAATTTAATAATGATGAGGAAATTAAAAGATATGTAATACTAAGATATAGAGTTAAAAAAGTTTATCCATATGCAAAACTTGCATCAGAAAGAATGAATAGAATTGATTCTAGAGTTGACTCAATCAATTCAAAAAGAAAGAAAAGACTTTATTTGAAAAAACTTGAAAAGTTTGTTTATGATGAATTTTCTGATGAACTAAGAAAATTATCAAGATCTCAAGGAAGAATTTTAGTTAAATTATTGAATAGACAAACAGGATTGACCGCACATAAAATTGTTTCTGAATATAGAAACAAGTTTAGAGCTCTCTTATATAATACTGCTGCATCTTTTTATTCAATTTCATTAAAGGATGAGTATGAGCCATTTGATGATTATGAAGACTACTTAATTGAGGATATACTTCAAAGGTCATTTTCTGATGGTTCATTAGAAAAACAAGATTATGCTCTAGATTTCGATTTGGATACTCTTTATGAGTTTTGGAAAGAGAAAAAATAGTCTTAAAAAAGTGTTGATAAATAATATAAAACATTGACATTTAGCGCTTAAAGATTTCATAAATTTACCATCCAAAAAAAAAGTAAAATAAAATCTAAATTATTGTTTAAAACAATAAAAAAGGTTTTATATTTGCAGCCGCAAAAAGATTTATTGCTGACTGCAATAAATTTTTTTTGTTAGTTCATTGAAAATATTGAAAATGACAGCGCGTATCAATTAAGATACAAACTAGCAAACCAAACATTTTGAAACATAGTCAATTCAGAGTCGTATAATTTATTAAAAATACTACAACGAAGAGTTTGATCCTGGCTCAGGATGAACGCTAGCGGCAGGCTTCATACATGCAAGTCGAGGGGCAGCATAAATTACTTGTAATTTGATGGCGACCGGCGAACGGGTGCGTAACGCGTATGCAACTTACCTTTTACTAGAGAATAGCCAAGAGAAATTTTGATTAATGCTCTATGTTCTTATTTACTCGCATGAGTAAATAAGCAAAGCTCCGGCGGTAAAAGATGGGCATGCGTCCTATTAGCTTGTAGGTGAGGTAATGGCTCACCTAAGCTCCGATAGGTAGGGGTCCTGAGAGGGAGATCCCCCACACTGGTACTGAGACACGGACCAGACTTCTACGGAAGGCAGCAGTAAGGAATATTGGACAATGGAGGCAACTCTGATCCAGCCATGCCGCGTGAAGGAAGACGGCCTTATGGGTTGTAAACTTCTTTTATACAGGAAGAAACCTTTCCACGTGTGGAAAGCTGACGGTACTGTAAGAATAAGGATCGGCTAACTCCGTGCCAGCAGCCGCGGTAATACGGAGGATCCAAGCGTTATCCGGAATTATTGGGTTTAAAGGGTCCGCAGGCTGTTTGTTAAGTCAGAGGTGAAATCCTACCGCTCAACGGTAGAACTGCCTTTGATACTGGCAAACTTGAGTTATTGTGAAGTAGTTAGAATGTGTAGTGTAGCGGTGAAATGCATAGATATTACACAGAATACCGATTGCGAAAGCAGATTACTAACAATATACTGACGCTGAGGGACGAAAGCGTGGGTAGCGAACAGGATTAGATACCCTGGTAGTCCACGCCGTAAACGATGGTCACTAGCTGTTCGACGTACATTGGTACGTTGAGTGGCTAAGCGAAAGTGATAAGTGACCCACCTGGGGAGTACGCTCGCAAGAGTGAAACTCAAAGGAATTGACGGGGGCCCGCACAAGCGGTGGAGCATGTGGTTTAATTCGATGATACGCGAGGAACCTTACCAGGACTTAAATGTAAGTTGCATGATTCAGAAATGAATCTTTCTTCGGACTACTTACAAGGTGCTGCAT
>JAYQTK010000002.1:0-140000 GCA_038147335.1 Bacteroidota bacterium | reverse complement strand
GTTTCGTTGAATTCAAATACGTATTTTGTTTTATTTGAATTTACCATTAAGGGAAGCTTTAATTTATCTCCATTAAAATCCTCAATAATGGAGTCTATACCAATACCTCTTATAGTATTTAAATTAATACCCTTAGATGACTTATTCTCGAAGTCAATAAATCCTATTGTTATTCTGCTAGTATTTTCTGACCCCTCAATGCAAATGTCATCTTTTTCGCATCCAAGAATAATTATTACTAATAAGAAAAGAATATTATGATACCTCTTAATCATGAGATTAAATATTTTCAAAATTACTATATTTATAACAAATCAAAATTCATTTAAATTGATAGAAAAAACCTCAAAAGATTTATCGCAATTTCACCTAGATCTGGAAAAGAAATATGGTGCCCACGATTACCATCCACTTCCAGTTGTTTTAGAAAAGGGTGAGGGTGTATTTATGTGGGATGTAAATGGAAAAAAGTATTATGACTTTCTATCAGCTTATTCAGCTGTTAATCAAGGTCATTGTCATCCCGAATTAGTTAGTTTAATAAAAAATCAAGCAGAGACGCTTACCTTAACATCAAGAGCTTTTCATAATAATAAGCTTGGTGAATATATGGAGTTTGCAACAAAGTTATTTGGATTTGATCAGTTACTTCCTATGAATACTGGAGCTGAAGGTGTTGAGACTTCAATTAAATTATCAAGAAAATGGGGATACTTAAAAAAGAAAGTTGATGAGAATCAAGCAAAAATTGTTGTTTGTAACAATAATTTTCATGGAAGGACAACAACTGTAATTTCATTTTCTACTGATCCTGGATCTAAAGATTTTTTTGGCCCTCATACACCTGGATTTATCCACATACCTCATGGAGAAATTAGTGCTTTGGAAAATGAATTTAAAAAAGATAAAAATATAGTAGCATTTTTGGTTGAACCTATTCAAGGTGAGGCAGGTGTTAATGTGCCTGAACCTGAATACTTAAAAAAAGTCAGAAGCTTATGTTCAGAATATAATGTCCTTATGATTGCTGATGAAATTCAGACTGGTCTTGGTAGGACTGGATCTTTGCTTGCATCTTGTGGTAATTGTAGCTGTGAATCTTCCTGTGAGCAGCAATCAACTTATGTTAGACCAGATATATTAATTCTTGCAAAAGCATTGAGCGGAGGAACTTATCCTATATCAGCTGTTCTGTGTGACTCTGAAATAATGGAAGTTATACAGCCTGGCCAACATGGTAGTACTTTCGGTGGAAATCCTTTTGCAGCAAGTATTGCAAAGAAGGCTCTTGAAATAATAATTGATGAAAAATTAGCTCAAAATGCAAGAGTTCTTGGTGAAATATTTAGATCCGAAATGAATAAATATATCAAATCAAGTAAAATAGTTAAACTAGTTAGAGGTAAGGGGTTATTAAATGCAATTGTAATAAACGATTCTGAAGACAGTCAAACTGCTTGGAATATTTGTTTAAAACTAAGAGACAATGGTTTACTCGCTAAACCTACCCATGGAAATGTTATAAGGTTCGCACCTCCTCTTGTTATGACTGAAGATCAATTGTATGACTGTGTTAGTATCATAACTTCAACAATTAAAGAATTTGAATAAAAGTATATGAAAGTATATTTTGACAATGCAGCAACTACAAAAGTGAGAGATGAGGTGGTTGATGAAATCTCTGATGTTTTAAAAAACTGTTTTGGAAATCCATCTTCTACTCATTCTTATGGAAGATCAGCTAAATCATATATTGAAACATCTAGAAAATCAATTGCTAAAATTTTAAATTGTGAACCAGGAGAAATCATTTTTAATTCAGGTGGTACAGAGTCTGACAACTCAATACTCAAATGTGCTGTTAAAGACCTTGGAGTTAAACATTTAATATCATCAAAAATTGAACACCATGCAATAACTCATACTCTTGAAGAAATTGAAAGTAAAGATGTAAAAGTGCATTATGTTAGCCTAAAGGATGAAGGAGAGGTCGATATAGAGGACCTTGAAAGTATATTAAAATCAAATAATGAGCCTAAGCTTGTATCGTTGATGTATATAAATAATGAGATTGGTAACATTCTTGATGTAAAATCAGTTTCAGAATTATGTAGAAAACATAATGCTTATTTTCATTCTGATGCAGTTCAAGCTGTTGGGCACTATCCAATTGATTTAAGTTCATTAAATATTGATTTTTTATCATCTGCTGGTCATAAATTCCATGGTCCCAAAGGTGTTGGTTTTACATATATAAATAAATCAACAAAAATTAAATCTTTTATTTGTGGTGGTCCTCAAGAGAGGGGACTTAGAGCAGGTACTGAGTCTGTTCATAACATTGTTGGTATGACCAAAGCTCTAGAGATCTCTATTCAAAACTTAGATAAAGAAATTGAGTATGTTAAATCAATCAAAAGACATATGATTGAAAAACTTAATGATCTTTTCCCCGATATTCACTATAATGGAATGTCTGGAGATCTAGAAAAAAGTACATATACTGTATTAAATGTTTGCTTTCCTATATCTAATGATAAAGCTTCAATGCTCGATTTTCATCTTGACTTGAAAGGTATAGCATGCTCTAAAGGAAGTGCATGTCAATCAGGTAGTTCAAGTGGATCGCATGTTCTTAATGAAATACAAAATGAAAAGTTCAAGAACCTACCATCTATAAGATTTTCATTCTCTCATAATAATTCAATAGAAGAAGTTAATTATTTAATCGAAACCCTTCAAGACTTTATAAATAGCTAGTAATAAATTTTAGTATTGTAGGTCTGTTTATTACCTACACCATCCTCAAATTCAATTAATAAATCATTTTCTCCATCTTCAATAACTGAATCAGATAAATCATGGAAAATTAAATTTTGCTTAGGTTCATATTCAAACAATGCCCATTTTCCATTTATATACGCTTTATAGTTTTTAATTCCAGATTTATCATCTTTTATCCTTAGTCTTAGTGTTTTATTGGACTTAACGTTTGATTTATTTTTAAAATTTATCGGTCTAATTTCTGGTAATATAGAATCTCTTGAGATAATGTACCTTCCCAATGATGAAGTATTGGCTGTAATATATGAATCATTAATCTTAGAGCTTATATAATTAATTTTGTTGTTCACAATTTTACCAATAAAAGTTTGACTTAAGCTAAGCGAATCTATATTTTCATCAATAGGTATTTTTAATTTAATTGAAGATCGAAAAGGAGTTATTTCATCACCTAAATCAATAGTATCATCCTTAGAAGTTATATTAAGAAGCACATCTTCATAGAACGTATTCTTATTAATTTCAACAACTGATTCCCCCTTATTAATAACATATTTTTGATTGGTCAATATTTCAATTCCATTTAACGGTTTATTAGATTTTAGTGTATCAGCGCTTATAATTTTAAATTCAAGATAAGATGAATTGTTGTTCCAATCTGTTACTTTAATATTTACTTTACTATTAATAATCTCATTAGATTTAATAATACCATTAAAGTCATTTGTTTTTAAAAATGACAAATTAGACCTAGGAGGTATATAAACCTTTAAAACCCTTCTATTATTTTTAACTAGAGATAAATAATCATACATAAGTTTTTTATAATGATTTTCACTAAACTTAATTCTATCCATACTATAAGAAAACTTCTGAATTGAATCAATTAGAAGTTCAACTTTGTACACACCATTTCTATTAAATAAGTTTTTGTACTGTATATCATAAATATCTATACCAAATCCTATATCTCCATTAAAGATTATATTATCAGCAACATAAGTTGAATCATTAGTTTTAGATATCCTGATTCTTTTAGGTAAATCTCTAATAAGAGTATTGTTTTCATTAATAGTATATAGGCCTCTAATTATTGGTCTTTCAAGATCTTCATATGTATAATTAAACATCAGTGGATTTAAAGCATCTTGAGAATTAGTATCTCGTATTTCAAAATGTAAATGAGCACCAAATGATCTTCCAGTATTTCCTGAGTAACCTAGTAACTCTCCTCTTTTAACTTGTATTTGATCTTTTTTTGGAAACTTTTTTACTGTGTAAGATTTAGATCTATATTGTTCAGATTTAATATATTTCTCAATGTCTGGGCTAAATCTACTCAAATGAGCATATACAGAGCTATAACCGTTTGGATGAGTTATGTAAACTACCTTTCCATATCCGCTAGGACTAACTTCAATTCTAGAAATATATCCATCTTCTATGCTAAAAATTTTTATTCCTTCACCACCCTTAAAATCAATGCCAGTATGAAATCTAGATCTAAATTCTCCAAATGTTCCCGATAGATTAAATGGAGCATCTATAGGTGGATGAAAGTCAACTTCTTGTGAGTGAATAACAATAGATGAAAAAAGAACCAATAATTTGGTTAATAATTTTTGAAAAAACCTCATTCCATTTCAAATTTAAATTAAGATTTTTATAAATTGAAATCATTAAAATAATATTTATCTAATATGCTAGTAAATAACTTAAACTCTTTAAATGAAAAACTCAATACATTATTAGCTAAACTAAATGAACTAAAAAAGTTAAATCAAGAACTTGAGAGTAAGAATGAATATCTGGCAAAATCAAATAAAGATCTAGAGAATAAAATAAAAGTTATACAAGCAAAAGAGAAACAACTTAAGTTAGTCAGTGCTATATCTGATGATACTGAAAATAAACAATATTTTAAAAATAAGATTGATTATTTAATTCAAGAAATTGACTATTGCATTGACAGAATTTCAGTTTAAAATTTTATGGAAAACGATAGTATAAAAATAAAGCTAAATATAGGTGATAGATTATATCCCCTTACAGTTGAAAGATCTCAAGAATTCTATTTTAGAGAAGCGGCAAAGCTTATTGAAAAAACTATTAAAAATCTTGAAGAAAACTATTCAGTTAGAGATAAACAGGATCTACTAGCTATGAGTTGTATACAATTTGCTGCAAAAAGTCTTCAAAATAAATCCAAGTCAAATGACTCAGATATTGAATTAGAAAAAATGGTATTAAAAATGATAAATAATATTGATAATTCAATTTAAACTTCATACATTTAACTTAACCTGTATGAGTGATTTTTGGTAAACTCAACGAGTATTAAATTAAGAAAGGTGAGTTTAAATGCTAAAGCAAGCTATCTTGAATAGATCCTTGAATATTTGATTAGCCTTAATCCTGTTTTTTAGGAGTTTACGCAATCGCACTCTCATACAGGTTTATTTATGTTAAGAGGTTTCCATCCTCATCCCATTCAGCAATATCATTACGTTTTGATTGGTCAACACATTTGGATATCCATTCCTTATCATAGGAAACCGAGTAGTCTTTGAGAATTTCTTCTGGAACTCCATCCCAAACATTTGGAGTATTTCCTTTATATCCTAGATCTTTTATGCCAATTTCAGATGTGAAATATCCAGTTAGAACCATTCCTCTATATACTGCAAATAGTCTGATTGCTTCTTGAATATCGTTGTCCTTATTATCACTAAAAGCTATATCATCAAAAATTGATTTAATCTCTACCTCAGAGCAATCTAATAAGATCTTTATTAAATCTATCATTACATAGCTCATCAAAAACAATTAAACCTCGTCTTAGAACTTTTTCCCCATATTCATTATGTGCTGGTGTACTGAAATCTTTTGCAATAATTTCAAACAATTCTACTACTCCAGCATCTTTAATGCTACCATAATTATTAGGTGGAAGTATAATATTTGCTATTTTTTCTATTGTTAATAATTCAGTATCTGAAAAAAATTTACCTGTGAGTACTTTATAATCCCATTTAAGTTCGTCTTGGGTTCTTCCATAACTATAATTCCAAACCTGATCAAGAACAATTTTATCCTCAGATGTGATACAGCTCTTTAGAGTCATAGAAGCACCAATAGAGCCAAGAATCATTGTTTTAATACTATCTCTTCTCTTCATCATACGTTTTGTTTTTTAAGTTCACTTAAAATGTGTTCAGAAGTCCTCCAGGATAAGGCCATAATAGTCCAAGTAGGGTTTTTATCAGCTTGAGAGACAAAAGGAGCAGCATCAACTACATATACATTATCAACATCATGAAGTCTTTCATATTTATTTACTACAGATGTCTTTGGATCATTACCCATTCTTGTGGTACCAACTTCATGAATAATTTCGCCTGGTATAGAAATTCCATAATTATCTTTTTTTGTTGGTTTTGACCCTAGTGGAATTCCACCCATGTTATATGCTATCTCTTCAAATGTATCGTGCATATGCTTTGCCTGTTTATATTCAAAATCAGACCATTTATATCTAAATTTTAGAACTGGTACACCATATTTGTCTTTACTATCTGGATCAATCTCACAATAATTTTCTTTTAAAGGAATTGCTTCACCTCTTCCTGATAAATAAACTGTTGAACCATAATATTTTTTTACATCATCTCTAAGAGAATCTCCATAACCACCAGTTCTTAAACCAAAAAACTTATTAAAATCATTGGGGTTCCAACCAATTCCATACTGAGGCAGGGTCATACCTCCGCTAACCTCAATATGATATCCTCTAGGAAAATCAAGTTTTTTACTATCTAACCACCACGGAGAATATACATGCATACCTCCAACACCATCTTCATTATAGATCTTTCTATTCATTAATTCAGGAATAAACACTCCTCTTCCAGCTCCAGTTGTATCATGTAAATACTTACCTATAAGATTACTACTATTACCCAAACCATTTGGATGAGCTTTACTTTTAGAGTTCAATAAAATTCTTGCAGTAGCACAAGCAGAAGCAGCAAGCACAACTATTTTACCCTTAATTTTATAGTCTTTACCATTTTCCTTATTAATAAATGATACTCCAGTAGCTCTTCCATTTTTATCAGTAATCACCTCATTAACCATTGAGTTCACATACAAATCAACCATTCCTCCTTTTAGAGAAGGAATAACAAGACATGAACTTGATGAAAAATCACCATATACTGAGCAGGATCTATCACACTGACCACAGTAAAAACAAATACCTCTATCGTTATTAATTCTTTTAGTTAATACAGATAACCTTGAAGGCATAACCTTTACATTAGATTTTCTTGCACCTTTAATGTAGAATAATTCATGAAGCCTTGGTTTTGGTGGTGGTAGAAAGAAGCCATCAGGCTCATTAAACATGTTTTCTTTTGTTCCATATACTCCAACCAACTTATCTAACTTGTCATAATATGGCTTAATATCCTCATATGAGATGGGCCAATTTTCTCCAAGTCCATCAAAGTCTTTACTCTTAAAGTCTCTTGGACCAAATCTTAATGAAATTCTACCCCAGTGATTAGTTCTTCCACCAAGCATCCTTGATCTCCACCATCTAAAATTTGTCCCTTCTACAGAGGAATATGGCTCCCCATCCAAAGACCAGTCTCCATAGGACATGTGAAAGTCACCAAATGCTCTATTAGTTCCGGCACCTCTTCTGGGTGATTCCCAAGGCCATTTAAGTTGTGTTTGCTGATCTGGGTTAGCAGGATCAAAATAAGGTCCTGATTCAACTAATGCAACTTTGATTCCTGCATCACTCAAAATCTTGGTAGCCATTCCACCTCCAGCTCCTGACCCTACAACTATAACATCGTATTCTTTTTTACTTTTGATTATTTCCATTAATGTTAAATTAAAAAAAACTATTAATAAGTATTAAGTTTAGCAATAAACTTTTTCTATATTAATATTAACCTAAATATCAAAAAAAAAAAAATTAAATAAAAAAATGATTCACTGCAATTTTACTTCAAAATAAATTATGAAAATAGAAATATGTGCAACATCCATAGAATCAATAACTAATGCTCAAAACGCTGGAGCACATAGAATAGAATTATGCGAAAATTATAGCATAGGTGGAGTAACTCCATCAGAACAATTTCTTAATGAGGCTATAAATATTTCATCACTGCCAATAAATGTATTGATAAGACCAAAAGGAGGTGATTTTATTTTTAATGATCAAGAATATAATCTTATGATTAATAAAATCAACTTGTTTAAAGCTTATAATGTTAAAGGGTTTGTTATAGGGTTTATGGAAAAAGATAGAAGTTTAAACTCTGATATTTTATCAGAGTTCAGAAAAATCACAAAGGGTTTCGAATTAACATTTCATAGGGCATTTGATTTCCTTACTAATCAAGAAGAATCTCTTGAATTATTAATAGAAAAAGATTTTAATAGAATACTATGTTCAGGTCATGAATTAAGTGCAGAAAAAGGGTTAGAAAATCTTATAAATTATAATAAAATTTCAAATGGTAGAATAACAATAATGCCAGGTGGTGGAGTTAGCTTGAATAATTTCCAAAAATTTAAAAGTTCAGGCTTTAATGAGATTCATCTATCTGCAATAAACCTTAATGATTCACCTCATTCTAATTTTAATATTATTAAAGAAATTGTTGAGTTGAGTAAATAATAAAGTGTTATTTTTGAAAAAAAATTAATATGGCTTTTGATATTAATGTAATTAAGCGAGTATATTCAGAAATGTCGGTTAAAATCGATAAAGCTAGGAAGCTTTTAGGAAGACCTATGACATTATCAGAAAAAATTCTTTATTCGCATCTATGGGATGGAAATAATGAAAAAATTTTTAAAAGAGGATCAGATTATGTTGATTTTGGACCAGATAGAGTTACATGTCAAGATGCAACAGCTCAAATGGCTCTTCTTCAATTTATGCAGGCGGGAAAAGAAAAAGTTGCTGTTCCAACTACTGTTCATTGTGATCATTTAATTCTTGCACAATCTGGTGCTCAAAAAGATTTACAAAATGCTAATAAAGTTAGTTCTGAAGTGTTTAATTTTTTGGAATCTGTTTCAAGGAAATATGGAATAGGATTTTGGAAGCCAGGAGCTGGAATTATTCATCAAGTAATACTTGAAAACTATGCTTTTCCAGGAGGTATGATGATAGGTACTGATTCACATACAGTAAATGCAGGAGGACTTGGTATGGTAGCTATTGGAGTAGGTGGTGCCGATGCTGTAGATGTAATGGCTGGAATGCCATGGGAATTAAAATTTCCTAAATTGATAGGAGTAAAGTTAACGGGTAATCTTAATGGTTGGACTTCAGCTAAGGATGTTATACTTAAAGTTGCAGGAATTTTAACTGTAAAAGGTGGAACCGGTTATATAATAGAGTATTTTGGAGATGGTGCTGAATCTCTCTCGTGTACTGGTAAAGGAACAATTTGTAATATGGGTGCTGAGGTTGGAGCTACAACATCCATTTTTGCCTATGATGATTCAATGGAAAGATATCTTATTTCAACAGACAGGCAAGATGTAGTTGAAGCTGCAAGTATTATCAAGCACGAATTAAGATCTGATGATGAAGTCTATAAAAATCCAGAGAAATATTATGACCAAATCATTGAAATTGATCTAGATAAATTATCTCCTCACATAAATGGACCTTTTACTCCAGATCTAGCTACACCAGTTAGTGAGATGAAGGCTAAAGTTGAATCTGAAGGTTGGCCTAATGAAATTCAATGGGGCTTGATAGGATCTTGTACGAACTCATCCTATGAAGATTTATCAAGAGCTGCGTCAATTGCAAAACAAGCACTAGATAATAAAATAAAAATCAAATCTAAACTTGGAATCAATCCTGGATCCGAACAAGTAAGATATACAGCTGAAAGAGATGGGATTATTGATATTTTTGAAAAACTTGAAAGTAAAATCTTTACTAATGCATGTGGACCGTGTATTGGACAATGGAATAGGGAAGGTGAAGATAAATCTGAAAAGAATTCTATAATACACTCTTTTAATAGAAACTTTGCAAAAAGGGCAGATGGTAACCCGAACACTCATGCATTTGTTTCATCTCCTGAAATGGTGATGGCAGTTGCTCTTTCAGGTAAACTTGACTTTAACCCTCTGACAGATAAGCTAATGAATGAGGACGGTGAAGAAATTATTCTCAGACCACCAATTGGTGACGAGTTACCTTCTAAAGGTTTTGCATGTGAAGATAATGGGTATATAGAGCCTCCTGTTGATGGTAAAGACATTGAGATTATAATTAATCCTGAATCTCAAAGGCTTCAAAAACTTGAACCCTTTCTTCCTTGGGATGGAAAAAATATAATGAATGCAAGGCTGCTTATTAAAGCTCACGGTAAGTGTACAACAGATCATATTTCTATGGCAGGTCCATGGTTAAGATTTAGGGGTCATCTTGACAATATATCGGATAACTGCTTAATTGGAGCAGTTAACCACTTCAATATGAAAACTAACAGTGTTAAGAACTTAATCACAGGTGATTATGGTCCTGTTCCTGAGACTCAAAGATTTTATAAGAAAAATGATATTGATACAATTGTTGTAGGAGATCATAATTATGGAGAGGGTTCATCAAGAGAACATGCTGCAATGGAGCCAAGACATCTAGGAATTAAGGTAGTTATTGTTAAATCTTTTGCAAGAATCCATGAGACTAATTTAAAGAAGCAGGGTATGCTTGCACTAACTTTTGACAATGAATCTGATTATGATAAAATACAAGAAGAAGATACTTTTAACTTTATAGATCTGGAATCATTTTCTCCCAGTAATCAATTAAGTCTAGAAATAGTCCACAAAGATCAATCAAAAGAAATTATAAAACTTAATCATACCTTTAACTCTCAACAAATAGAGTGGTATAAAAATGGTTCTGCGCTAAATTTAATAAAAGCTGATAATTTGTGATGAAAGATTTAAAATATTTAATGTCATATTCAATTGCCTTTATGGCATTTTTAGGTATTTCAATTGGAGGTTTCTATAATTATTTAGCTGTTATTTACACATTTGTTTTTATACCTGTCTTGGAAGTTCTTGTTAAAAGAAGTGATGAAAAATATACAGAGCAAGAAAAAGCAAACAGACTATTAGATCCTTTTTTTGATATTCTTTTGTATTTAAATATTCCGATTGTTTTTGGAATTTTCTTTTTCTCACTTGATAAGTTAATTTTGACTACTTCAATTTCGGATATTGTAGGTATAATTCTATCTGCAAGTATAGTTATGGCTACTAATGGAATTAATGTAGGACACGAGCTGGGTCACAGAAGGTCATTATTTGCTAGAACCTGCTCAAAACTTCTATATCTTCCATGTCAATATATGCACTTTTACATTGAGCACAACTTTGGACATCATATAAATGTTGCAACCCCAGAAGACCCCGCTACAGCAAGGTATAAGCAAAACCTTTATAGTTTTTGGATAACATCAGTTGTTAGGACATATATAAGTGCATGGAAAATTCAGTTAAGACTTTTGAAAGTTTCTAAAAGAAGTTTTTTCTCAATTAAAAACGATATGATTTTCTATACATTATTTCAGCTGTTATTCATAGCTCTGATATATTATTACTTTGGACTTTACATTACTTTGTTATCTATTTTAATGTCTGTAATTTCATTTCTGTTTTTAGAGACTATCAATTATGTTGAGCATTATGGTCTTTTGAGAAAAAAAGAGTCTAATGGAAGATATGAGAGAGTAAAGCCTCATCATTCCTGGAATTCAAATCACACAATTGGAAGAATAGTATTGTATGAGCTTACTAGGCACAGTGACCATCACTTTAAGTCTTCAAAAAAATATCAAGTATTAGAATCTTTAGATGACTGTCCTCATCTACCTTATGGATATCCAACTTCTATATTATTGTCTCTTATTCCGCCAATATGGTTTGGTATAATGAATCCATTGGTAAGACATCACATGGGATATCCTGAGTAATTAATTATTACCAATGTCACAAACATGATCATCAATTGAATTTGATGTAATATACCTTTCACCGAACCCTTCATACCAGCTACAGTCAAGATATCTTAATCCCTCAAATTTTTTTTCAAAAAATCTATTCTTTGATTCAATAAAACCATTGTATGTATTCGGAAATGGTGAGGAAGGATGCATTATATCGTCAGGGTTTGAACTATGCCCGAACCTTAAAACATCATGACCAAATTCATGGTACATTAAGCCTAATTTTTCCCATATGTTAATGTCACTCCAGTATCTGAAAGCAATGCCTACTCTTACTCTTGAGTCATCACAGGAAGAAGCGGCATAGGCTCCATAGTCAAGAACTTGACCTGATGCAAAAAGCGCATCAGATTCAAATTCATAATAGATATCAACATCTGTATTTAATTTATCGTAATCAGGACTTCCAAGCATTGAGCATTTTGCATCTTCTACAAAAATATCCCAAAATGCGTATAGGTCATCAGTGTCAAAGTTGGGATTTGTTACTCTACTATAATCTGCGCAGCTATAAAATATTTCTTCAGGTATTTCCTCATATGTAAGTGAATTTTTAGAGCAGGAAACTAAAAGAATATAAAAAAGGACTACTAGCTGTCTGTAGGGCATGAAATATATTTGATACCTGGAAAGGATCTTTTGAACATTCTATCTTTAGCCTCTATGAAACCATTTATATCAATATCACTTCTTGTACTTGAGGGATACATTATATCAGCTGGGCTTGAGCTGTGTTCATATTTATATACATCATGTCCAAATTCGTGATACATAATCCAAAGTCTTTGTAAAAGATTTTTCTCAGTCCATTCGTTATATAATACACCAACATTAACAATAGCATCATTGCAATATCCTGAGAAAGTAGAGTATGCAATATGATCAGGGGTTACACCCTGTGAAATTTGAGCAGCAGTTCTGTATTCGAAAAAAATGTTTAATTGAGAATGTTGTTCATCAAAGTCTTGACCTCTTGTACACTTGACATCAGCAACAAATTTATCCCAATACTGCATTAAATCGTCTTGGTTTGTTGTTTTTGGATCTAAAATATTACTGTAACTAACACAGCTATATAATTGTTCAAACTCTTCTTCAATGATCAAATCATCTGAATCTAATTCATTTGACTTAGAACAAGCTAAAACTAGAGTTAAGCTAATACCGATATAAAGAGTTTTATTTAACATAATAAATTTTTGTAGCGAGAGGGAGATTTGAACTCCCGACCTCCGGGTTATGAATCCGACGCTCTCACCAACTGAGCTACCTCGCCAAATTTAAGAAATGCAAATATATGAAACAAATATCAACATTGAGAAGCTAAAAATTTGTTTATTAACGTAAATACTAACTTTTTTTAATATATTGACTGCAATTTAAATCCAATGAGTCAAAAGAAAGAATTTGTTTTAGAATATGATTTTCAATCATCTCCACAATTGTTGTTCCAGTACTTGTCAACTCCATCTGGACTCTCAGAGTGGTTTTCTGATGATGTAAACTACAGGGGGGAAAAATATACTTTTTTTTGGGGTGAATCAGAAGAGTATGCAAGAGTTTTATCTAAGAAACAAAATGAAAAGATTAGGTTTCAATGGATAAATGGAGAATCAGATGAAGAGGACTATTTTTTTGAATTCAGAATTCAAATGGATGAAATTACTAAAGATGTCTCCTTAATAGTTACTGATTTCTCTGATGAAGAAGAAATTGAAGAAGCAAAGTTGTTATGGGATAGTCTTATTTCAGATTTAAAGCAAGTCTTGGGATCTTCTTAATTTAAAGAAATATCGTCAGGCGAGTTTGACCAAATTTTATATTTATTATCAAGCTCATTAATAATTTTGTTCCAGCTGTTTTTGTTTCCTAAATCAAAAATATCCTTATCCAGTCTATCAATTACTATCCAGCTATTGCTTTCAATCTCATCATTTAACTGTTCTGTTTCCCAACCAGAATATCCCTGAAAAAAAAGGACATCTTCTAAATCAATTTTACCTGCTTCCACTTTGTCAATAATTAGTTGCACATCATTACCCCAATAAAGATTGTCATCGATTACAAGACTCTCGTTGTATATATTATGATTTCTAATTATATAAAATGTATGTTCAGATACCGGACCACCAAAGTTGAATTCATACTTCTTTCCAAAGGAATTGTTTTTATTTTTTATTAGAAAGAGACCTCCTGGTCTATTTAAAATGAAACCAGTATGACCCTCATCAGTTTCATCTACTATCAATATAATAGATTTATAAAATATCATATCACTTAGTAAACTTGGTGATGAAATTAAAATTTTGCCTTTCATAATAAAAAAAAGAGCTTCAAAATGAAGCTCTTTTACACATTTTTTAAATGAATTTAAAACTTAGTTCACTGAGCTTGATAGTTCAGCTCCAGCTTTAAATTTAACAACTTTCTTAGCTGGAATTTTAATTGTTGCACCAGTTTGTGGGTTTCTACCATCTCTTGCAGCTCTTTGAGAAACTGACCAAGATCCGAAACCAACTAGTGAAACTCTTCCACCACCTTGTAAAGTTGAACTTACACTCCCTAGAAAAGATTCTAGAGCTTTTTTCGCTGATGCTTTAGAAATACCAGCGTCAGCTGCCATAGCATCAATTAATTCTGATTTGTTCATATCACTTAATTTTAATGTTTAAATAAAGATATAGGTTTATAGGTAAGTCCCAATAAATAAGGGCTTAAAACTCAATTTTTGTTAATAAATATGCTGTTTTTGTTGATAATATGCCTGATTTTACTAGTAAACACGGGAATTTTCATCAAATTTATATCCATTAAGAAGATCTTTTACCAACATTTCTTTCTTGTTCTCTAGCTGAATTTTGATACAATTTATAATACCATCTTTTGAATTAATATGTATTTTATCATTATTAACTAATACTTTTCCAATAGATGACTCTTTAAAATTACTTCTACTAAATAGACTTGCTTTTAAAATCTTCATTCTAATCTCTTTATCTCCATTTTTTAAAGTTGTCCATGATCCAGGTCTAGGTGATAGACCTCTAATCATTCCTAAAATTTTATCAATATTATCATTCCAGTTAATTCTTGTATTTCTTGCATTTAACTTAGGGGCCTTATTTAAATCTTTATTTTCATCTTGCTTTTGAATTTTAGCTTTACCGCTAGCAACAATCTTGATCGTCTTTAACAAAACCTCTGAACCAATAACTGACAGTCTATTATATAGACTTTTAAAATCATCATCATCATTTATTAAAATTTCTTGTTTTAGTATAATATCTCCATGATCAATTTTTTCATTAATAAAAAATGTTGTAACACCTGTAATTCTCTCATTATTTATTAAAACCCAATTAATTGGTGCAGCTCCTCTATAGTCAGGAAGAAGAGACGCATGAAGATTGATTGTGCCAAGTGCTGGTATCGAAAATACTTCTTTTGGCAATTTTTTAAATGCAACTACAATAAATAATTCAGCACCTAAAGATGAAATTTCATCTAAAAAATCGTCATTTGTGAGGTTCTCAGGTTGTTTAACTGGGATATTATTATTAGATGAAAACCTTTTAACTTCACTTTCATTAATTTTTAACCCTCTTCCTGATTTTTTATCTGGTGACGTAACAACACATAAAACATCAAAGTTGTCATTAATTACTTTTAATGATTTTACTGCAAAATCTGGAGTTCCAAAAAAAATTATTTTTGTTTTTTTCATTGAATATTGTTCATAATAAATTCTACTCTTTCTTTAACACTAAAATTTGGAACTTCAACACTTAAGATTGAAGATTCATCATAAATTTGATATATAAATGGAGAAATTTTCATTGCTTCTTCGTATTCCTCAATTCTATTATCATCTTTGGTGTATATCTCTTTCCAAGATGGAAAAATAAAGACCATATCATACTTATAATTTTTTAGTAATTCTTCCCAATAATCAGTTGATTGATTTATGGATCTTAAGTATGCAGTAATCTCATGTACACCTCTATCATAAAAAATAATATCATTTTTACATGAAATATTTATAGCATCATTATAATCACTATCTCTCTTTGTAAGGATTTCGTTGCTAATTTTAATTGGGTCTAATTTAAAACTTGAGCCCTTCAAACTATAATCTGATAGAATATCTCTAGCAGCTTCATCAAAGCAAACAAAACCTAATTTCTTAAGTTCATTTAAGACAGAGGTTTTTCCTGTACTTGGCCCTCCAGCTAAAACAATTCTTTTATTATTTTTCTCATTTAACATACCAGACAAATGATTGATTATATTTGCATCACATTACAAAATTAATTGCCTTGTCTAATAAAAGCACTAAATCCGAAGATTTTTATTCAAGATTTAAAGATCAGCTTCTTGAATCTCAGGATTGGCCAGGTATTTACATATTTAAATTCATTGTTAAAGACAAGAGTGAAGAATATGATCAGTTAAAAAAATATCTAAATAATTACGAAGGAAAAAAATCTTTAAAATCCTCGTCAAATAATAAATTTTTGAGCTTGACGTTTGAATACTATGCAGATTCACCTGTTGATGTAATTAATATATATAAGGGTATAGAGAATATAGATAATATAATTAGCCTTTAGTTTGGTAATTAATTTCTTAAATTGCGAGATATGAATTCATTAGAATATAATACTGAAAGAAAAAAGCTTATTATACCAGAATATGGGAGACATGTTCATCAAATGGTTGACCAAGCAGTTTTGGTTAAAGATAAAGAGGAGAGGAATAAAATGGCTAAGGCAATAATTGGTGTAATGGGTAATCTAAATCCCCATCTAAGAGATGTTCCAGATTTTCAACATAAACTTTGGGCTCAACTATTTATAATGTCAGATTTTCAGCTTGATGTAGATAGTCCGTTTGAAAAACCTTTAGAGGATATCTATAAAAATAGCAAACCTAATAAACTTAATTATCCGCAAAGTCATCCCAAATATCGTTTCTACGGAAATAATATTAAAAAAATGATTGATATAGCTATTGGATGGGAGGATGGAGATTTAAAAAACAAACTTGTTTTAAATATCGCTAACCACATGAAGAAATGTTTCCTTAACTGGAACAAAGACTCAGTAGAGGATAAAGTTATTGTCGATCATCTATTAGATATGTCTAACGGAGACTTAAAACTTAAAGATTCAGATTTACCTTTAACGGATTCAAGTGAATTTCTTAAAAATAAAATCAAGACCTCAAATCATAAACAAAATAAAAACAGAAAAAAGACCAAAAGAAGATTTTAATGTCTAGTATTAGAGTTAAAGGCGGTAAAAAATTATCTGGGGAGATAACACCTCAAGGTGCTAAAAATGAAGCTCTTCAAGTAATTTGTGCTGTACTTTTAACTGAGAGTGATGTTGTAATCTCCAACATACCAAATATTATTGATGTAAATAAACTAATAGATATTCTTAAAAATTTGGGTGTAAGTGTTTCAGAAATTGATAAAGGTAAATTTACTTTTAACGCTCAGAACATTGACCTAAATTATTTAAATAGCTCAGGATTTGCTAATGATGCAAAATCTTTGAGAGGTTCGATAATGTTGGTAGGTCCTTTACTATCTAGATTTGGTTCTGCTTCAATACCTAGGCCTGGTGGTGACAAAATTGGTAGGAGAAGATTAGATACTCATTTTGACAATCTTGAAAAACTCGGTGCAGAGCTTAATTATGTGTCAGAAGAAAAAACATATTCAATTGAATCTAAAGGAAGACTTATCGGTACAGAAATACTTCTAGATGAAGCATCTGTTACAGGAACAGCAAATATAATTATGGCCTCTGTTCTTGCTGAAGGAAATACATCTATTTATAATGCTGCATGTGAACCTTATATTCAACAATTATGCTCAATGTTAAATAACATGGGAGCTGATATAACTGGTATTGGTTCTAATTTATTGAGTATTAAAGGAGTTGAAAAATTAAATGGAACAACTCATACTATTCTACCTGATATGATTGAAATAGGAAGTTGGATTGGGTTAGCAGCGATGACAAGAAGTAAACTTAGAATTAAAAATGTGTCATGGGAAAACTTAGGTCAAATTCCTGATGTTTTCAGAAAACTTGGTATTACAATTCAAAGAGATGGCGATGACATGCTTATACCTGAGCATAAGAACGGATATTCAATTACCAATTATATAGATGGTTCAATACTTACTATATCAGATGCTCCATGGCCAGGTTTTAGCCCTGATTTAATATCGGTAATACTTGTTGTAGCAACCCAAGCTAAAGGAAGTGTGCTGGTACATCAAAAAATGTTTGAGAGTAGATTATTTTTTGTAGATAAATTAATTGATATGGGAGCTAAGATAATTTTGTGTGATCCACATAGAGCTTCTGTCATTGGGCATGATTTTAAATCTTCTTTAAAATCTACTATTATGACATCTCCTGATATTAGAGCAGGGATAGCACTTTTAATTGCTGCTTTATCTGCAAAAGGAGAAAGTATAATACAAAATGTTGACCAAATAGATAGAGGGTATGAAAATATCGTAAAAAGACTAAAAAAATTAGGAGCTGAAATTGAAAGAATCTAATCTATCTTTTAGATATTTTATTATTTGATATACCTCTCTGTAAATTACATTTAAATCTATCAACACCATTCTCTCTTAAAACAGAATGTTTTGTTTTTCTACCAGAGACTCTTTCTCTCCATAGCTTAAAGCTATTTCTTTTTAAATTATTACGCATAAGACTTATCAATTCTTTCTCATTTATATTAAATTGATTAAAAATAGCTTCAAATGGTGTCCTATCTTCCCATGCCATTTCTATAATTCTATCGATCTCTCTTAAACTAAACTTATTCATTATTTATTTTATTTAAAAAGTTCTCAGCAGTTAATAGATGCTTTTCCTTTTTGTTTATATCCATTTTATCAAAAGTATTTACCAGCATTCTTAATCTTGGATTTTTAATAAAAAAATCTCTTTGTTTGTCCATAAATCTCCAAAACAGACCATCCCATATATCACTCCAGTTACCTTTTTTATAATCACTCATTTTAGATATATAATTGCTGCTACTGATATAGGGTTTTGTAGACATTAATCCTCCATCTGCAAATTGACTCATTCCATATACATTTGGAACCATTACCCAATCAAATGAATCTATAGATACCTCCATGAACCATCTGTAGACTTCATCAGGATCAAACTCACATAATAACATAAAATTTCCTACAATCATTAGTCTCTCTATATGGTGAATATAACCAGTATGACTTACCTTTTTAATCGAGGAGTCCAAAGGTTCTATTCCTGTTGTTCCATCATAGAATGATTTAGGAATTTTACTTTTGAAGCCCCAAAAATTATTGGTTCTTTCAAAACTACCCTTAGCTATATATATACCTCTAATAAATTCCCTCCATCCAATAAGTTGTCTAATAAATCCTTCTGTTGAATTAATTGGAATATCATTTGCTTTCGAGAACTCTAAGCTAATATCTAACAAGTCTTTGATATTTATTAAACCTACATTTAGTAAAGGGCTTAAAATACTATGGTTTAAAGTGAGTTCATCTTTGATTATAGCATCTTCATAATCCCCAAACTCTAAAAATCTATCGTTTAAAAATTGATTTAACCATTCATCAGCCTCATCATATGTAGTGGGGTAATTAAATAAGCCAAGTGATCCAAAATTATTATTAAAATTTTTTTCAACATATTTTTCAGATTCAATTACATAGCTATTTTTTTTTGGATTCTTTATTACTGGGGGGATTTTGTCTTTTGGAAACTTTTTTCTGTTTTGTATATCGTATGTCCATTCTCCGCCTTCTGGTTCACCCTTTGAATTTATAAGTATTTTTCTTTTTTTTCTTTCTGCTTTGTAGAATGAAGTTTGAAAAAATTTTTGCTTAGAGTCTTTGAAAAAATATTTTAATTCTTCAGTAGAATTAATAAATAGCTTTGATTCATGAACTACCAGATCAATTTTTAGCTCTTTAGAAAGTCTTTTTATTCTTCGGTCTAGAAGATAATCAACAGGATCGTAAATCTCAATTTTTTTGTATCCTTGACTACTGATATTTTTAATTAATTCAACAATATTAGACTCGTTTTCATAAGAGTTTATATAACTAACATCTAATCCTTTTTTTACAAGATAGTCTTCATAAAACTTCATGGATGATCTGTGAAATGATATTTTTTGTTTGTGAAAATTATATTGATTGAAGAAAAGATCCTCTTCAATAAGAAAAATTTTATAATCAGAGTCAATAAATATGCTTTCTCTGAATAATTGATTAGGAAAAATTATACAACATTTCTTATCCATTTAACCAAGTATTTTCATAATCTTTATTAGGATCATATCTTTCAGATTGAAGTGTAGGATTAAACTTTCTAAATGGCATTGAGTCATTTCCAATACCTGCATTATAAAGCCAATTACCATAATTGCTATGAACATCATAATCAATTAGCAATGCTTCAAAATATTCTGCACCTATTCTCCAGTCAACCTTCAGCTCTTTTGTTAAATAATTTGCAACATTTTGTCTACCTCTGTTTGACATGAATCCAGTAGATGCAAGTTCTCTCATATTTGCATTTACGAATGTTTCTTTAGTCTCTCCGTTTATCCAGCTTTTAATCTTTGAGTCTTCTTGTGACCATTCCTTTTCATTCCCATAAATTCCATCTTTGCTAAAAAACTTATTTCGATGTTGCATCGAAACATATTTAAAGAAATCTCTCCAAAGAAGTTCAAAAAACAACCAATAGGTAGATTCATTTTTCTCTACATCATTTTCATATTCCATAAGCTTATTATAAATGTATCTAGATGATAATGATCCATTTGCAAGCCAGGATGAAAATTTTGAACTGTAGTTTTTTCCAAGTAGACCGTTACGAGTATGTTTATACTTAGATACATTTTTTGTTCTAAAAAAATAATCATCAACCCTAGACTTGCCAGCAGTTTCACCTCCTTTAAATTTGAAAACTGAATTTTCATTAACTTCAAAGTCTTCAAATCCTAAATCATTTAAATTTGGAATATCATAATCAACATCTAATAGATTATCCTCATTCATTGGCTTAGGAATTGATATTGGACTATTAACCTTTAAGTATTTTTCACATTTTTTTCTAAAATTTGAAAAACCTCTAGGAATGTTTTCATAAATATTTTTAACATCTTCTGGAGAATATAAAAACTGATCAAAATATTTTAGTTTATTTATATTTTTAGGTATAGACTCTTCCTCAATTAGTTCATCCCTTGTCCACTCTCTTTGCATATATATTGAATCAACATCATACTTCAAAATAAATGGTTTAAATGATTCTTTAATCTCTTTAAAATCAATAATAAGAGAGATGTTTAAATGATTCAGGTTTTGCTTAAGGTCTGAAATAGATTCAAGTAAAAACTTAGCTCTGTACTTCTCTGTTTTTTTGAACCCATACTGTGTAAATTTAAAATTATTTGGATCTATATTTACATATCCTATAACTCTATCTGATTGATTGACGGCATAGTAAAGTGCAGAATTATCTTCAATCCTTAAATTGTTTCTAAACCAAACTATACTTGTATTTTTTTTGCTCGACATCTCTTGCTACAATATTTAACTTCAGCCCAATTTTTTTCCCATTTTTTTCGCCAAACAAACTCTAAACCACATGTTGAGCATATTTTTTTAGGTAGGTTAGATTTTTTTACACCTCTCATTAATTAGTCTTAACTGAACTCATACCTCCATCAAATGGTATTATCTGTCCAGTCATCCACTTGCTCTCATCAATAAGTAAAAACTTGACTATTTCAGCAATATCTTTTGCTGATCCAATCTCTTTTAGCGGATGTCTATTTCGAGCATTTTCAATTTTAGTTTCTGAATTAAGGAATTTTTCAGACATTGGAGTGTTGAGAATAGAGGGAGCAATAGCATTTACCCTAATCTTTGGTGCAAATTCAGCAGCTAGTGATCTAGTTAAACCTTCAATTGCACCTTTTGAAGCAGAAACAGAACTATGAAATGGCATTCCCAACTTAACTGCAACTGTGCTAAAGAAAACTACACTAGCACTTTCTGAGGATTGAAGCCTTGGTAAAACAGCCTGAAGAATTTTTACACAACCTAATATGTTAATATTAAAATCATCAATAAAAGTTGACGGTTTTAGACCTTTAAATGGTCTTAAATTAATTGTACCTGGCAAATAGATGAACCCATCTAGGCTGTCAGGAAGCCAATCTGTATTATAATCTTCATCCAAGTCTAATTTTTGTGCATTAATATTTGATCCAGAGAACTTATCTGGATTTCGAGTTGATACAAAGACTTTGTGATCATTCTCTAATTTCATTGATAGCTCATAACCAATTCCAGATGAGCCACCTATTAGTAAGATGTTTTTCATTATTTATAATCCCCAAATATTTTTATTAATTCTAGTTGTCTGTATTTAAAAATACTGTTCAATTTAGAATTAATAAATAGGGAGTTCAGAAGCTTTCCTAAAGGACCTAGTGGTAATTTATAATGAATTACATCTTCCATAAGAACACCGCCTTTAATCTCCTTGATAAAATGTTTGTGGTGCCAAAAACTATATGGACCAAACCTTTGCTCATCAATAAAGAATTCATTAGTCTTCACTTGTGTTATTTCAGTTACCCAATTAATTTTAATTCCAAGTAAAGGTTTCACAGTGTACTGAATAATTTGACCTGGATAAGCTTTCTTCTTATCCCAGTCAGTAATATTGAAATCCATAGACTTGGGAGTTATTAATTCCAAATTATTCGGCGATGATAAAAAATCCCATGCTTCATTCAAACTTATGGGTAGCTTTTGTGAATATTTTAACTTAAAGACTTCCATTTATAATTTCTATTAATTTGTTTGTTACTTGAGGTACTGGAAGACCCAAAACACTTGTGTAGCTTCCATTAACATTTTCTACTCCTATCATTCCAATCCAATCTTGTATACCATAACTTCCAGCTTTATCGATTGGATTTATAGTTTCAACATAAAAATCAATTTCTTTTTCAGTTAGAAGTTTATAAGTTACGTTGGTAGTTTCAGTTATTATTTCAAAATTCTTTTTGGTAAGAAAGCCTACAGATGTAATAACATCGTGAGAATTACCTGCAAACATTTTTAGCATTGACTTAGCTTCATTTTTATCTTTTGGTTTACCCCAACATCTATTTTCAAACCAGACTAAAGTATCAGCAAGAATTATTATTTGATTGTTTTCAACTATTTTTTGAAAAGGAGCTGCTTTGTTTTCCACAATATGTTCGGCTATTTCTTTTGCTTTAAGATGCTCTGGAAAATCTTCATTAACGGGGATTGAGTTAACCTGGAAAGAAATTCCAGTCATTTCTAATAACTCTTTTCTTCTTGTTGAGCCTGATCCAAGAATTATACTGTAATTGGAATTATTAATTAAATCCATTTATTATGAATTCTCATTACCTGTTCAATTACATCTCTTACACAACCAAAACCACCATCTTTATGAGATATATAATCGCAAATTGATTTTACGTCAACAGAGGCATCTTTCGGACAAGATGAAATTCCAACTACTTTAAGAACATCAATGTCTGGATTGTCATCTCCCATATATAATATGTTTTTTGAATCAATTTTTTTTTCTTTTATAAATTCATCATAAACTTCAATTTTATTAAATGCTTTAAGAAATACATCTTCAACACCAAGAGAGTTCAATCTTTTTCTAACATTTTCTTGCATTCCACCAGAGATAATAGCTATTCTATAGCCTTTAGAAATAGCATATTTTATAGCGTAACCATCTTTTGCATAAAATTGTCTGTCAATTTTTCCATCATGTGTGTAAATAATTTTTCCATTAGTCATTACACCATCTACATCGAAAATAAATGTGGTAATATCTTTTAATCTTGTCTTGTAAGAATCCATAATATTTTAAAGATGCAAATTTAATTAAACTTTAACACCTAATTGTTTAGAATTATTCTAAATATTAAAAATTCATATTTATCTTTGGGGCCTACAAATGGGTTCAAAAATTTTACAGTTTCTTTTCTCTACAAAATTCATGCTTGTATTGTTGATTTTGTTTCCCGTAGCTATGGGTATTGGTACTTTTTTAGAGAGCTGGTATTCTACAGATGCTGCAAGAATTTGGATTTATAATGCATGGTGGTTTGAACTTCTCATGCTTTTGCTTATGGTTAATTTCATGGGTAATATCAAGAAGTATAATCTACTGAGTAAAGAGAAACTATCAGTATTAATACTTCATCTTTCTTTCATATTTATTTTACTTGGTGCCTTCGTAACAAGATACATAGGCGATGAGGGGGTAATGCCTATAAGAGAAAATAATGTTTCTAATACTTATCTTTCAGAAAAAACATATTTAACTGTTTTTGTGGATGGAACTGAGGATGGTGTACCTCAAAGAAAAACATTAAAGTCATATCTTCTTTTATCTGAACATGTAAATAATGACTTCACTATAAATGATGATTTTTACTCCAAAGATTTTTCCATTTCATACGATGATTATAAAGAAAATGTAACAGAAGGTCTAGTCCTTGACCCCTCTGGAGAAAGATATATAAAACTTGTGGAGGCTTTAGATGGAAATAGGCAAGATCATTATATCAAGGAAGGGCAAGTTACTAGTATACAAAATATACTTTTCTCATTTAATTACTACCAAAAAGGTGCTATAAATATTACTTCTGAAGCAGGTGAGTATTATATAGAATCTCCGTTTGATGGAATCTATACTATTATGTCTAACCAACAAAGTGCAGAATTAAATAAAGATAAAAAACAACTACTTGAGTTAAGATCTCTTTATCAAATACCTGGATTTCAATTTGTTTTTCCTGAACCTGCATTAAGAGGAGTTTTTGAGATTGTAGATGCTGAGGTAACTGATAGGGAAGTTGAGGATGCTTTATACCTTAAGGTAAATTATAATGGAAAGTCAAAGGAAGTCTCTCTATTAGGTGGTAGAGGGTATGTTAATAATCCTAAGAAAGTAACTATTGATGATCTTGATTTTTATCTATCATATGGTTCAGATGAGGTGCAGCTTCCATTTAGTATTAAGCTAAACGACTTTATTGCTGAAAAATATCCAGGTACTGAGAATAGCTATTCATCATTTAAAAGTAAAGTAACTGTTGAGGATGATAAAATATTTGACTACGACATCTTTATGAATAATATTTTGAATCATAAGGGATACCGTTTTTTTCAAGCATCATTTGATCCTGATGAAAAGGGGACTGTTCTATCAGTAAATGATGATTTCTGGGGAACATTTATTACATATGCTGGATATCTTCTTTTGTTTTTAAGTATGACTGCAATATTCTTTGTTGGTAATACAAGATTTAAATTTCTTGCAAAGCAACTAAATAAAAAGACCTCTTTAATCTTTTTTCTTTTATCCTCAACCATATTATCTGCCCAGAGTTTAGATGCAAACTTAAAAACTGAATTCATTGATTCAATCATTTCAGAAAGTGCGATTTCAAAGGATCATGCAAATAGTTTTGGTAAGATTATTATTCAAGATAGTGGTGGGAGAATGAAACCAGCTAATACTTTCTCATCTGAATTATTGAGAAAGGTTAGTAGGTCAAACTCATACAATGGTTTAAACTCAGACCAAGTTTTAGTATCAATAATGGACAATCCAGGTGTATGGTTTAATGCTCCAATTGTTTACATCAAATCTGGACAAAAAGGAGATACCATAAAGAAAATAATTGGTATAGATGAAAAAATAAAAAAAGCACCACTAGTTTCTTTCTTTGACTCACTTGGTAATTATAAGCTTGCAAATAACCTTGAAAAAGCATATTTGTCTAATGTTCCATCTCAAATCGAAAAAGATATTATTGAACTTGACAGAAGAGTAAACTTACTCTATTCAGCTCTAGAGGGAAAAATTATGAGAATATTTCCTGTCCCAAATGATATTAATAACAAATGGATTTCTTATCCTGAAATTTCTGAATATAGTTATGAAGGAGCTGATTCTCTCTATGTTAATAATGTTCTAAACCTCTATTTTCAAACATTAAGAGTAGCAAGACAGGACCAAGACTACACTCAGTCTGAAGAGCTTCTAGAGAGCATTAAAGGGTTTCAAAAAAAATACGGAAGTAAAGTGATGCCATCTGACTTCAAAATCAATTCAGAGGTTGTTTATAATAAAGCAGATATATTTAACAGACTTTATAAATGGTATCTCTTTGCAGGTCTTGGTTTGCTTTTAATTCTAATTTTTCAAATATTTTATGACAATAAGTTTACTAGTCATCTCATCAAGCTTTTTGAGTCACTAATAATCACTTTATTTGTTTTTAATACCATTGGCCTTGCAGCTAGGTGGTATATTGCGGGGCATGCTCCCTGGAGTGATGCATATGAATCGATAATTTTTGTTGCCTGGGCTACTGTAATATTTGGAATTATTTTTGGTAGAAAATCATATTTTACTCTTGCCTCATCTACATTTGTCGCATCCATTATTCTTTCTATTGCAAATATGAATTGGCTTGATCCTTCTATAGCTAATCTTCAGCCAGTTTTAGATAGTTATTGGTTAATGATCCATGTTGCTGTTATTGTTGGTAGTTATGGTCCATTTGCAATAGGTATGATACTTGGTATTGTGACCTTATTTTTAACTATAATTGCTACAAAGAAGAATAGAAAAATATTTTCTAGAAAACTTGAGGAGCTCACCATTGTCAATGAATTATCTCTTACTATAGGATTAGTTATGCTTACTATAGGTAACTTTTTAGGAGGAATGTGGGCAAATGAGAGTTGGGGTAGATATTGGGGGTGGGACCCAAAAGAAACATGGGCCCTAATTAGTATAATGATTTATACTGCTGTTCTTCATTTAAGAATTATACCTAGGTTAAATAATAAATGGTTATTTAATTTGATGAGTATTATTTCTTTTGCAGCAATTATGATGACGTATTTTGGAGTAAACTTTTATTTAGTTGGACTTCATTCATATGCATCTGGTGATAAAGTTATTACACCAGATTTTGTTTATTATTCAACTGTTTTTGTATTCATTTTAGGCTTAATTTCTTATTTTGCAAATAAGAAAACCAAAGTACTTTAATGTTAAATATTAATATTGAAAACGAATACTCTCGCTTAAAAACTGTCATCCTTGGAATAGCTGATAATCTTGGAAATCCACCTTCTGAATCAGATGCTTTTGATCCTCGGTCCCTTTATCATATTAAGAATAACTCATATCCACTTGAGGAAGATCTAAAAAAAGAAGTGGAGAGCTTTAAAAAAAAACTAACCAAGCATAATGTCGAAGTATTAAGGCCGAATAATGTTAGTGATTGTAATCAAATTTTTGCAAGAGACCTAGGCTTTGTAATCTCTAATATGTTTTTCTTATCTAACATTGTGCCTAATAGGCAGGATGAAATTGAAGGAATAAAGGAAATATTAAATCATTTAAATGTTGGGGTTATTAAACTACCAGAATTCATGCATATAGAAGGAGGTGATATAATCGTTCATAATGACAAGGTTTTTATTGGAACCTATTCTGAAGAAGATTATCCTTCTCTAATTACAGCTAGAACTAACAATGAATCAATAGATTATCTAAAAAGAATAATTAATAACAAAGAAATAATCCCAATTGATATTAAAAAATCTAATACAAATATCTTTGAAAATACTCTTCACTTAGATTGCTGTTTTCAGACTATTTCAAAGGATAAAGCAATTGTTTGCCCTGATGGTTTTAAGAAAAAAGATGATGTTGAATATCTAATAAAACTTTTTGGTAAAAAAAACATCTTCCTTGCAAGCCCAGAAGAGACTTTTATGTTGACATCAAATGTTTTAGTTATTTCCCCTGAAATAATTGTTTCTCATTCAAAATTTAAAAGGTTAAATAAATGGCTTGAAGAAAAAGGTGTATTAGTAGAAAAAGTAGATTATTCAAATGTTTCGAAAATGTCAGGTCTTTTTAGATGTTCAACTTTACCATTAACAAGAGAAATATGATGCATTTTACTTCAAATATTTTGATGATTAGTCCAGAAAAATTCAGATCTAATGAATTTACAATGAATGATAATGTTTTTCAATCCAGAGAAGTAGTTGATTCCGAGGTATCTATTAAAGCTATTGAAGAGTTTGAAAAATTAAAAAATACAATATCTGATAATGGTGTCTCAGTATATTCGCTAAAGGGTGACAGTTCAAATGATACTCCTGATGCTGTATTTCCTAATAATTGGATATCTTTTCATCATAATAATAGTGCGGTTATATACCCAATGTTTGCAGAAAATAGAAGACTTGAAAGACAATCTGGTATTTTGAGAAAACTTTCAGAAAAAGGAATCAATATTGAAATAACTCATGATTATTCTAGTTATGAAAATCAAAATAAATTTTTAGAGGGTACAGGAAGTATGGTTCTTAATCGTAAAAATAATATAGCATACTGTGCTCTATCAAATAGGTCCAATAAGGAGCTGTTTATGAAATTTTGTAATGATCTAAATTATAGCCCAGTGTTATTTAATTCTATTTATGAGTCTAAACCTATATATCATACTAATGTTTTGATGTCAATCTGTAATAACTTTTCTATAATTTGTCTTGAATCTATTAAAAATCAAGATGAGAAGCATAATTTAATTAAATCTTTGGAAGATTCTGAATTAGAAATAATTGATATTTCATACGATCAAATGAGTTCCTATTTAGGAAATTGTATTCAATTAGTTGATAAAGACTTAAATCCTATACTTATTATGAGTTCGAGTGCTTTTAATTCAATAAAACCTGATCAGTTATCTAGAATATCAAAGCACACTGAAATTATTCATTCAGATATTAAAACTATTGAAAATTATGGAGGTGGAAGTGCAAGATGTATGATTGCAGAAATATTTTAATATCATTATATTTAAATAAACTATTTAGACCGGTTTAGGTCAAAACTAAAAACATTTACATGAAAAGACTATTAATTATTTTATTAGCATTCCTATTGTTGACTCCAATAGATGCTAACTCACAAAGAAAAAGAAATCAAAAAGAGAATAATAAAACTGAAAAAGTTTCTCTAAACGCATTTAAATTTAGAAACGTTGGTCCTGCATTTTTATCTGGAAGGATTGCTGATATAGCTATACATCCAAACAATGAAAATATTTGGTATGTTGCTGTTGGTTCTGGTGGTGTATGGATGACTGATAATGCTGGTACTACATGGAAACCTATATTTGACTCACAACCAGTATATTCTATTGGTTCAGTAACAATTGATCCCTCTAATCCAAGTATAATTTGGGTTGGTTCTGGTGAAAATGTTGGTGGAAGACATGTTGGATATGGAGATGGAGTTTATAAAAGTACAGATGGAGGTAAATCCTGGAAAAATATGGGGCTCAAGAAATCAGAACATATTTCTGAGATAATTGTACATCCAGATGATTCAAATGTTGTATACGTAGCTTCTCAGGGTCCACTTTGGTCTAGTGGGGGAGATAGAGGGTTATTCAAAACAACTGATGGAGGTAAAACTTGGAATAAAATTTTAGGTGGTTCTGAGTGGACTGGTGTTACAGATATTATGATGGATTCAAGACATCCAAATATTATATATGCGGCAACGTGGGATAGGCATAGAACTGTTGCAGCCTATATGGGAGGTGGACCTGGATCAGGCATTCATAGGTCAGATGATAACGGAAATACATGGAAAAAACTTTCAAATGGAATCCCAAAATCAAATCTTGGTAAAATTGGTATTGCTATGTCCTATCAAGACAATGACGTAGTTTATGCAGCTATTGAAACTGACAGGACTAAGGGTGGAGTTTATAAATCAGTTAATAGAGGTGAGTCTTGGACAAAAATGTCAAACACTGTTTCCGGAGGAACTGGTCCTCACTATTATCAAGAGCTATATACTAGTCCACACAAATTTGACAGACTTTATCTAATGAACGTTCAAATACTAACTTCTGATGATGGAGGAAAAAATTTTAGAGAACTTGAAGGAAGAAGGCAAAAGCATAGTGATCATCATGCCATTGCTTTTAAAGATAGTGATCCAGATTATATAATGGTTGGAACTGATGCTGGAATATATGAGAGTTTTGATTTAGCAAAAAACTGGCATTATTTTTTAAATTTACCTCTTACTCAATTCTATAAAGTAGCTGTAAATAACGCTGAACCATTCTATCATATTTTTGGTGGAACACAAGATAATGGATCTGCTGGTGGACCTTCTGCAACAGATGAAGCAGCTGGAATTACAAATAGAGACTGGTATAAAACTTTATTTGCAGATGGACATCAATCAGCGACTGACCCAGTTTACAACAATATTATTTATGCTACTACTCAAGAGGGGAGATTTCATAGAATTGATTTAGAGACTGGAGAGCAAGTTTTTGTTCAGCCTCAAGCTTTAGAGGGTGACCCTCATGAAAGATATAATTGGGATACTCCAATCCTAGTTAGTCCTCATGATCCAGCAAGAATATATATTGGATCTTACAGAGTATGGCAATCAGATAATAGGGGAGATAGTTGGAGTCCAATTTCTGGTGACTTGACTAGAAACGAAAATCGTATTGAGCTTCCAATTATGGGAAGAAAACAAAGCTGGGATAATGCATGGGATGTAAAAGCAATGTCTCAGTATAATACAATTACTTCCCTGTCTGAATCTCCTGTTCAAGAAGGTATAATTTGGGCTGGTACAGATGATGGATTTATTCAAGTTACATCAAATGGTGGTGAATCTTGGAAATCTATTCCAGTGACTAAACTAGGCCTTCCAGAGAGAAGCTTTGTAAATGATATCAAAGCTGATCTCTTCGATTCTAATACAGTTTATGTATCATTAGATAATCACAAAGAAGGAGATTTATCGCCTTATCTATTTAAAAGCTCAGATCTCGGTGAATCATGGGAATCAATATCTAATAATATTCCAGATAATACACTTATATGGAGATTTGTTCAAGATCATGTAAAGAAAGATTTATTCTTCCTCGCAACTGAATTTGGTATCTATACATCTTTAAACGGTGGTAACTCATGGCAGAAACTTGGAGGAACTCCAACTATTTCGTTTAGAGATATCGTAATTCAAGAAAGAGAAAATGATCTTGTTGGTGCATCATTTGGTAGAGGTTTCTTTGTATTAGATGACTACAGTGCACTAAGAGAAATGACAGAAGAAAACCTGTCATCTAAAGGCAAACTATTTAAACCTAGAGATGCAAAATTATTTAGACCTAGAAATTCTCTAGGAAATACTGGAGGTCAATTTTATGTAGCAGATAATCCTACATATGGAGCTGTTTTTACATATCACTTAAACGACGTCCCAAAAACATCAAAATCTATAAGGGTACAATCTGAAAGACAATTAAATAATTCTAATAGTGATGTGCCGTTTCCTGGTTATGATAAATTATCTGATGAAATGACTGAAAAGTCTGCTAGTATTATTCTTACTATTAAAGATTCTAATGGTAATCATATAAGAAATGTTAAACAAAATGCATCTAATGGATCAGGTAAAATTGCTTGGAATCTAAGACATAAAAGTTATTACCCGGTAAGAGCAGGAAGAGCTCAGTCAAATTGGTGGTTCAATCCATCAGGCCCATATGTAACACCAGGTGAATACCAAGCAGAGCTTTATCTTGAAAATAATGGATCTGTAGAGAAGCTTGATGGGCCTGTGTCTTTTAATGTAAAACCCCTGAGAAAAGGAACTTTAGAGGGTTCATCATACGATGATTACAATAACTTTAGAAATATGGTTTCATCACTTTATATTGAAATATCAAAGTATGAGGATGAATTTAATTTAATGAAAGCTAAAGTTCAGTTATTAGAAAAAGCTTCAATGGAACTAGAAGACTTTTCTCCTGAAATGATTAAAAAAATTGCTGATTTCAAATCTAAGTATAAAAATATTGAATATGAATTGGATGGAAACCCTGCTAGAGCTGAGATAGGAGAGTGGGATAAAGTAACTCTTGCTGCAAGAATAAGAATAGCTATGCAAGGGTTATCAACTTCTTATGGTCCAACTGAGCTTAATTCATCTAATCTTGAAATAGCAAGAAAAATGTTCAATGAATCTAAGAGTGTTATTGAATCATTAAAAGCAGAGTTGGAATCTTTAGAGAATCAAATTAAAGAACTAAACCCTCCACATTTATCTGGAAGTGGTATTAATTAGAAAAACTTTGATTTAGTTCGAAACATTCTAAATCAAAATATTTAACAGAAGATAGAAGGTGGTCAAAAATATCAGAGGTTAAGCCCTCGTATTTTGTCCACTCTTTGTCTTTTGAAAAAGTGTAAATCTGGATAGGTATTCCTTGTGAAGTTGGCTCGAGTTGTCTACACATTAAAGTTAAATCTTCGTTTGTCATTGGGTGAGCTTTCAAATACTCTTCAACATATATTCTAAACACCCCTAGATTAGTAAGATTTCTTCCGTTTAATAACATAGATTTATCAATACCATTTTTCTTATTATATTCATTTATTTCAGCAACTCTTGAACCAACATATTCTGAAATTAGATTAACTCTTTTTAACTTTTCAATATCATCACTTTCTAGGAATTTAACAGAACTTGGCTTAATAAGTAATGACCTTTTAATTCTTCTTCCTTTGGATTCCTCCATACCCCTCCAATTAATAAATGAGTCAGATACAAGCTTATATGTTGGTATTGTAGTTATTGTGTTGTCAAAGTTCTGAACCTTAACTGTAGAAAGATTCACCTCAATAACTGTTCCATCAGCATCAGATCCTTTCATTGTTATCCAATCACCAATTCTTACAGTATCATTAACTGTAATTTGAATACTCGAGACAAAACCAAGTATTGTATCTCTAAATACAAGGATAATTATTGCTGACAATGCTCCAAGAGATGCAAGAAAAGTACCAATCTCTCTACCAGTAAGAACTGATAGGATAAGTATTATTCCAATGAACCAAAGGAATATCATTACTACTTGAATATAGCTGTCAATCGGTATATGTTTTAGAGATGAGCTTAATTTAAAATAATCTTTAACAGTTCCTAAAACAGATCTTACAGTAACAATAAATAATATTATAGTTATAGCTTCAAGTACTATTAGCAAATCTTCATTATATAAAGGCAGAACCCAAAAAAGAAAAAATAAAGATGGAACATATGAAAGTAATCTTGGAATTTTATTCTTAATTAATAAATCATCAAAAGAAGAGGCAGTAGATTTTGCAATTCTTTTAAAAAATGATAAAATTATTTTTCTTCCAATGAAATTAATAATTATAACTATTGTTACTATTGAAATTAAGATTAGTCCAGAAGCTAACAGTTCAGATATACCTACTGGGAGCCCATAACTACTAAGAAATTCTAAAATTTGATCTTTAAACATTTTACAAAAATAAAAAACCCACCATAAAGGTGGGTTCTTTTCTAATAAAAATTGGTTTATTAGTTATGAATGATACTAGTTCAAGTATTATTGCATCAGAATGTTGACTTGCTGCAGACAATCCCTCTTGAAGTTTTTGAAATTTAAAATTATCAGTAGGAAGTTCATCAGCAATTCTGATCCACCTTCAACAGGTCAACATTGAAAAAAAAATGTGTTATTCCTTCATAAGCATTTTCAGTTCTTTCATAAATTTTTGAAAACGCCAATATCTGTGCTTTGCCCATCATTATTTGCTTTTTCAACATATGGTTTGAAAAATTTTGTTTCATAATTTTCAAAATCATCATTTAGAGCTGTTGTTGGTGTTGATACTAGCTCAACAAATTCTTTCTCCTGGTTTTAAATCTCCACCAGACCATATTGTTCTGTCAACAGTCTTTAGATGATAGTTTCTCCTATCTTTACTTTCAGATCCAACACCAGCCATTATTCTTTCAACTCTTTTAGCAGAAATTTTTCCTTTATGAGCTTCTTTTGCAAGATTTAACCAATCATCTGTTGTCCAGCTATTATTATATGCATCAAGTTGTTCTTTAGAGCTAAAACCAGTATTAATTATATAATGTGGTCCATTTTCACCTATTTCTGATGTAACTTTCCAAACTGCTTGCCATTTTGAATGCCTTTTTCTATTGCTAAGATCATGAATAGGTCCAAAATGCTTCTAAAGCTTTATATTGATCTTCCATGTCCTTCATTTAAGTGTACAGCACTTAAAATAGTATATTGAGCTGATGAGCATTAAAGTAAAAAAATAAAATAAAAATTGATAATAAGTTTTTTCATTTTTAATTTTTAAATTAAAAATCTTCAGCTGAGAATTACACAAGTTAATGTAACTAGCATCAGCCATATCTCTTGAAGATTCAATTCCTTCCCAAAGCCTATCCCATTTAAAACCAGATGGAGAATACCATTCTCCAGGATTTTCAGCTCTAAGTTAAAAGCCATATGAGTCCAACCAGTTCTTGCATTCTCAGATCTATTCAATAGCTTCAACTAAAACCCATTGTCTTAATTTCCAAGTAAAATATTTTTTTCAGCTACTGGCTTTCCAAACTTTGATTTCGTAATTTTCAAAATCATCTGACTTTTTATTCATAAGGTTAATAGTTAGCTTGATCTCCTTTTTTATTTTACCACCAGCTCGAATTGTAAAATCAACCAAGTTTAAGTCATGTACGATCTTCTTTCTTTTTCAGCATATCTTGCCAGAGTTGTCAAACATTTTTGCAATTGCTCTTTTGGACATTTTTCCTTTATAAACTTTCTTTAGCAATTGCTAAATTATCTGGGCCATTTCCATTTGCAGCTTCAATTGATGAGTAAAATTGTCAAATAATAAATATTCTGGAGCACTTTCTTCATCTCCTTTATTTAGGAGTTCTCTTCCATACAGACCAGCCGGATCTAAGTCCTTGTTTAACTGCTTCTTTGTGTATTTCAGAGTAGAATGATTCAAGCTCTAAATATTGTTTCTCTCCTCCATCTTTAAGATCAACAGCCCACATAACTGCGTATTGAGCGTTAATAGAGTAAGAAAAAACAAGTGCTATGGTTAAAAGTAAATTTTTCATATAGTTAATTGTTTTTTGTTAAGAAATTCCAAATTAGTAAATAATCATTTAGAATGAATCTAAACTGTATTTTTTAACATAAAAAAGAAGATATTTTAATGATTTAATAATATAGGACTTAAATAATTATAAATTTTTTAAAAAATAATTAAAAAAATTGAGGATATATTAAATAGTGGAGTCGGCGGGATTCGAACCCGCGTCCAAACAAGTAATTAAACTATCGTCTACAAGCTTATTTATCTTTAAATTTTCGAGAAAATACTAGGTAGATAACAACCATAATATTATCCTTATCACTTTTAGTTTTGAATATTACTCAGTGCATGTAAAATTCTAGATTAACTTAATGGTGTCTCAAATATAAAAACTGTTAATCTAAGTTTTTAAGAGACATCTAGCTTCTCAACCTAGTTGAGATGAGCAAAGACCTACTATAATTCAGTCAATTATGCAGCTAGAGCGTAGTTATTTTCGCCATTTAAAAGTTGAAAAATAGATTTACGAGATTATTTTCATCACTCGACTTGCAAATAATTAAATTAGTCTTGCTGTCAAAACCAGTCGACCCCAAAATTTCAAAGTACAAAAGTTTGGCAAAGATATGACAAATAAGACTATAATTTAGATGTAGCTTCTCTAATGGCCAAAAGATTTGTAAGAAGGTCCTCTACTTTATTTATATCTAACATATTTGCACCATCACTTTTAGCTTTTGATGGGTCAATATGTGTTTCTAAGAAAATTCCATCAACATCATTAACAATTCCAGCTCTAGCAAGTGATTCAATATACTCTGGGTTGCCTCCGGTTACTCCTGAAGTTTGGTTTGGTTTTTGAACTGAATGAGTTACATCTAAAATTGTAGGAGCTATTTTTTTTAATTCACTAATTCCTCTGAAATCAACAATTAAATCATTATAACCAAATTGAGTTCCTCTTTCAGTAATCATTACTTTTTGATTTCCAGATTCAACTACTTTATCAACTGCATATTTCATGCTATCTACACTCATAAATTGACCTTTTTTTATATTAATTATTTTGTTTGTTTTTGCAGCACTAACAAGAATATCTGTTTGTCTAGCAAGAAAAGCAGGTATCTGAATAATATCTACATATTCTGCTGCCATTTTTGCCTCATCTGAACTATGTATGTCTGTAATGACAGGAATACTAAATTTGGAACCTATATCTCCTAATATATTTAATGCTTTAAGATCACCAATCCCTGTAAAACTGTCTAATCTTGTTCTGTTTGCTTTTCTATAGCTGCCCTTGAAAACTAATGGAATAGATAATTTTGAGGTTATATCTAAAAGTCTTTCAGCTATTCTAAAAGCAATATCTTTTCCCTCAATTGCACATGGTCCTGCAATAAGTAAAAATTTATTTTTTTCAATTTTATCTGTAATCATTTATCAATATTAATCATTATTTTCTTTTAACTTCAAAAAACTTTCCATCTTCACACTTGTAAACTTTTCCTTTGAGTTTTTGTATGAGGTTATAATCATGTGTAGCAATAATCATTGATGTTCCAAACTTATTTAATCTTTCAAACAATTCAATTATCTCTAAACTAGTTTCAGGATCTAAATTTCCTGTTGGCTCATCTGCTATTATTAATTCAGGATTATTAAGTATTGATCTAGCTATAGCTACTCTTTGTTGTTCTCCTCCAGATAATTCATTTGGGAATTTATCTAAAGAGTTACTAATACCTACCAGCTTTAAAACTCTTTGAATCTTTTCATCAATCTCTTCTTTATTATTGTTACCTGTTGCCTTTAAAACAAATTCTAGATTATCATAGATTGATCTATCATTTAAAAGTTTGAAATCTTGAAAAACAAATCCAATCTTCCTTCTTAAATTTGGAATTTCTTTTTCATTGAGATTTTTAAGATCAAAGCCTAAGACTTCAAATTTATCTGAATTTTTAATTTCAAGATTTCCAAAAATTGAATTTATAAATGTTGTTTTACCACTTCCGGTTTTACCAATCAGGAATTTTAAATCACCTTCATTAAGTTCAAAATTTACATTTTCTAGAATTTTTTTGATCAATTTGAAGATTAGTATTTAAAATATTTACTATTGGCATATAAAATTTCAATGTAACAAATAATTAATTTTTTTTGTTAATTATTATTAAGTTTTTTTTTGTTAGATACACTTCATTTGATTTAATTTGTACATTATTTTTTTTATGAAAAATAAAATACTTCTTCTTTTTTTAATTTTTTTGACATCATGTACGGAAAGTGTTGATTTAATTGTACACAATGCTAAAATATATTCAGCAGATGAATTAAATACTCGTTATTCGTCATTTGCTGTTAAAGAAGGTAAATTTGTTTATGTTGGTGGCGATGAGATATTATCAAATTACTCATCAGCTAACATCATAAATGCACAAGATCTTCCTGTATATCCTGGATTTATCGATTCACACGCTCATTTTTATGACCTGGGATTTTATTTAAATCAGGTAGACTTGAAAAATACTCAAAGTTTAGAAGAAGTAATTGATAGAGTTACAGAGTTTGATGCGGAAAACAATTCAAATTTTATAATTGGTAGAGGATGGGATCAGAATGACTGGAACAATAAAACCTTCCCAACTAATACTCTTTTAAACGAAAAGTTTCCTGACAAGCCAGTTGTTTTAAGAAGAATTGATGGTCATGCCTATTTAGTTAATGATTCTGCACTAAAGCTTGCTGGAATTAATAATTCAACGAAAGTTGATGGAGGAGAAATTGTTAAGATAGGCAACAGATTAACAGGTGTCTTGATAGATAATTCAATGCGACTAGTTGATAAAATTATTCCTGAGCCAAGTAAAGAAGAATCAATTCAAGCTCTTTTAAGTGCCCAAGATTTAGCATTTCAACACGGGCTAACTACAATTTCTGATGCAGGTTTAACAAAAAAACAAATTGATTTAATTGATGAACTTCAAAAAGATGGAGCTTTAAAAATTAGAATCTATGCTATGATTGAGAATGATCCAAGCTCATTGGAACATTATTTAGAACTAGGTCCATATAAGACTGATAGATTAAATGTCAGATCTGTTAAGGTTTATGTAGATGGTGCACTAGGATCAAGAGGTGCTCTTCTTATTGACGATTACTCTGATAGAAAAGGCTATAAGGGTATTATTCGAACACCAATCGATTCAGTAAATAATTTAGCATTTAGACTCGCAGGTACAAAATTTCAAATGAATACTCATGCAATTGGAGATAAGGCTAATAGAATTGTTTTAAATGCTTACAGGGACGCTCTTTTTGACTTTAGAGACCCAAGGTGGAGAATTGAGCATGCTCAAGTAATTGCAAAAGAAGATTTTGATTTGTTTAATACTAAAATTATTCCTTCTGTTCAACCTACTCATGCAACTAGTGATATGTATTGGTTAAATGACAGGATAGGTGAGAGTAGGGCCAAATATGCATATGCTTATAAAGAGCTTTTAGATAAATCTCAAATTATTGCTTTTGGAACTGATTTTCCAGTTGAAGATATCAGCCCAATTATGACTTACTACTCTGCTGTAGCTAGAAAAGATATTAATGGTTATCCAGATGAAGGATTTCAAATTGAAAATTCAATTTCAAGAGGTGATGCATTAATTGCAATGACTAGGCATGGAGCTTATGCAAATTTTGAAGAAGATGAAAAAGGAAGTATTGAAGTTGGTAAATTTGCTGATTTTGTAATCTTAGACAATGACCTTATTACTTCAGCTGAAAATAGAATTCCATTAACTAACATTGTGGCAACTTTTATTAATGGTGAGCTTGTATTTAACCGAAGATTTAATTAAAAAATGTGTGGAATAGTTTGTGCCTTTAATATCAAAGGTGATAATGAGTTTGTAAGATCCAATGTTTTAAAAATGGCCCAAAGGGTTAGACATAGAGGCCCTGATTGGAGTGGTATATATTCCGATGATAATGCCATTTTAGCGCATGAAAGACTAGCAATCGTTGATCCTACATCAGGAAAGCAGCCTATAATTTCTCAAGATGGCAAAAAAATTATAGCTGTTAATGGAGAAATTTATAATCATCAAACCCTGAGAGAAAGTTTCTTGAATAGTTACAACTTTAAAACACAATCAGATTGTGAAGTTATAATTCCATTATATGAGTCAAAAGGTGTTGATTTCCTTAATGATCTAAATGGAATATTTGCGTTTGCATTATATGATTCATCTAAAGACACTTATCTTATTGCTAGAGATCATATTGGTATTATTCCTCTTTATATGGGATGGGATAAGAAAAATATTTTTTATGTTTCTTCAGAACTTAAATCTCTAGAAGGTGTATGTGATAAAATTGAACTTTTTCCTCCAGGTCACTATCTAGAAAGTCAAGACATGAAACTTAAAGAGTGGTATAAGCCAGAGTGGACTTCTTTTGATTCAGTTAAAAATGCAAAAACTTCTATAGCTTCAATTCATGATTCCCTTTCAGCTGCAGTAAAAAGACAGCTTATGAGTGATGTGCCTTATGGTGTTTTGCTTTCAGGAGGACTTGACTCTTCAATTACCTCTGCTTTAGCTAAAAAATTTGCATCTAAAAGAATAGAATCAGGAGATAAGCAAGATGCTTGGTGGCCTCAACTTCATTCATTTTCTGTTGGCCTAAAAGGTGCTCCTGATTTAAAAGCTGCTAAGATTGTAGCTGACCATATAGGTACTGTACATCATGAAATAAATTTTACTATTCAAGAAGGTATAGACGCTATTAGAGATGTTATCTATCACCTTGAAACTTATGATGTAACAACTGTTAGAGCTTCAACTCCTATGTATTTAATGGCAAGGGCAATAAAATCCCTGGGTATTAAAATGGTTTTATCAGGTGAAGGAGCTGATGAATTATTTGGTGGATATCTTTATTTTCATAAAGCACCAAATTCAAAGGAATTTCATGAAGAAACTGTAAGAAAGCTTGAAAAACTTCATCAATACGATTGTTTAAGAGCTAATAAATCACTTGCTGCATGGGGAATTGAGGGAAGAGTTCCGTTTCTGGATAAAGAATTTATTGAAACAGCAATGAATATTAACCCTGAAGATAAAATGATAAAGAATGGAAGAATTGAAAAATGGGTTTTAAGAGAAGCTTTTAAGGACTATCTACCAGAAAGTGTTTTATGGAGACAAAAAGAGCAATTTTCTGATGGTGTAGGATATTCTTGGATTGATAGTCTAAAAGAATTAGTTGCTAAAGAAGTATCTGATGAAGATATAGAAAAAGCTTCAGAAGTATTTCCTGTAAATACACCACTAAATAAAGAAGAATACTATTATAGGACTATTTTTCAAGAACATTTCTCAAGTGAAGCAGCAGCAAAATCTGTTCCCTCAGTTCCATCTGTAGCATGTAGTACACCTCAAGCTTTAGAATGGGACGAATCTTTCAAAAATGTTAATGATCCAAGTGGTAGATCCGTATCAAATATTCATAATGAATCTTATGAATAAAATGTTGATAAGTTACTATAAATACTGATTGTTACAAGCTATTTTCCACCTCCGTTTTTAGTATATTTATAGCTATATTTTTATTAGCTAAAAAATGTCAAAAAATACTTCAAAAAATCAATATTCTGCAGATAGTATTCAAGCCCTCGAAGGGATGGAACATGTCAGAAAAAGACCCTCTATGTATATTGGAGATGTTGGGTCAAGAGGTCTTCACCATTTAGTTTATGAGGTCGTTGATAATTCTATTGATGAAGCCATGGCTGGTTATTGTTCATCAATTAAAATTGAAATAAATAAAGACTCTAGTTTAACCGTCGAGGATGATGGTAGAGGTATTCCTGTTGGAATGCATAAAAAAGAAGGAGTTTCTGCATTAGAGGTTGTAATGACAAAGATTGGTGCAGGAGGTAAATTTGATAAAGATTCATATAAAGTATCAGGTGGACTTCATGGTGTTGGTGTCTCTTGTGTTAATGCTCTATCTGAATCATTAACTGCAAGGGTTTTTAGAGATGGTAAAGAATATGAGCAAAATTACAGCAAGGGTAAGCCTAATTCTCCTGTTAAAGAGGTTGGAAAATCAGATAAGAGAGGAACTCTAGTAACTTTTACTCCAGATAAAGAAATATTCAAAGAAGTTACTGATTTTGATTATGATATATTATCAAATAGGATGAGAGAACTTTCTTTTTTAAATAAAGGAATAACCATTTCTATTACAGATAATAGAAAAAAAGGTAAAGATGGAGGCCCAGTATCTGAAACCTTTCACTCAAAAGAAGGTCTTAGTGAGTTTATAAAATATCTAGATGAGTCAAGAGAGCCTATTATTAATGATATCATTAAAATGGAAGGAGAAAAAAACAACATACCAGTTGAGGTTGCAATGATCTATAATTCATCATTCTCTGAAAATCTTCACTCATATGTTAATAATATAAATACTCATGAGGGTGGAACTCATTTATCAGGTTTTAGAAGAGGTTTAACTAATACTTTAAAAAAATATGCAGATTCTTCTGGACTTACAGATAAACTTAAATTTGATATTTCAGGAGATGATTTTAGAGAAGGACTAACAGCTGTTATATCTGTTAAAGTAGCTGAACCTCAATTTGAAGGTCAAACAAAAACTAAGCTAGGTAACAGAGAGGTTAGTGCTGCTGTTTCTCAGGCTGTATCTGAAATGCTTGAAAATTATCTAGAAGAAAATCCTAATGATTCTAAAATAATTGTTCAGAAGGTAATACTTGCTGCTCAAGCAAGGCATGCTGCAAGACAGGCAAGGGAGATGATTCAAAGAAAGACTGTCATGACAGGAGGAGGTCTTCCTGGTAAATTATCTGATTGTTCTGAAACTGATCCACTAAAATGTGAAGTCTTTCTTGTTGAGGGTGACTCAGCAGGTGGAACGGCTAAACAAGGAAGGGATAGAGTCTTTCAAGCAATTCTTCCATTAAGAGGTAAGATTCTGAATGTTGAAAAAGCACAACAACATAGAGTATTTGAAAATGAAGAAATTAGAAATATATATACAGCTCTCGGAGTTTCAATTGGTACTGAAGAAGATAGTAAAGCTTTAAATCTTGAAAAATTGAGGTATAATAAAATTATTATCATGTGTGATGCTGATGTAGATGGTAGTCATATTTCAACACTAATTTTAACTTTCTTCTTTAGATATATGAGAGAACTTGTTGAAGGAGGTAATGTATACATTGCTACCCCACCATTATATTTAGTTAAAAAAGGAAATAAAAAAGCATATGCATGGAATGACAAAGAAAGAGATAATCTTGCAAAAGAATTTGGTTCGGGTGTCTCTATTCAAAGGTACAAAGGTCTTGGTGAAATGAATGCAGATCAATTATGGGATACAACTATGAATCCAGAGACTAGAACACTTAGACAAATTTCTCTAAACTTTGATAATTCTCAAGAAGCTGAAAGGTGGTTTTCTACTTTAATGGGAGACGATGTTCCTCCAAGAAGAAAATTTATTGAAGATAATGCTGTTTATGCAAAAATTGATGCTTAATTATGAAAGTGACGATCGTTGGAGCAGGTAATGTTGGTGCATCCTGTGCAGAATATATTTTAATTAAACAAATTGCCAAAGAAGTAATTCTATTAGATATTAAAGATGGTTTTGCTGAAGGTAAAGCCTTAGACTTAACTCAAACTACAAGCACACTTGGTTTTAAATCTAAAGTTTTAGGTGTTACAAATGAATATGAGAAAACATCTAATAGTGATGTAGTTGTTATTACTTCAGGAATACCCAGAAAACCTGGAATGACAAGAGAAGAGCTTATTGGAATCAATGCAGGAATAGTCAAATCTGTATCTGAAAATCTTCTTAAATTTTCCCCAAATGCCATTATAATTGTTGTGTCAAATCCTATGGATACTATGACATATCTTGTCAACAAATCTTTTAATATTCCAAAAAATAGAATAATTGGTATGGGAGGTATTTTGGATAGTTCAAGATTTAAGACATATATTTCAAAATCTTCAGGGCATCCTCAAGATCAAATAGAAGCAATGGTTATTGGTGGTCATGGTGATACAACAATGATCCCACTTACATCTCTAGCTAAATGCAATAACGAATTACTAACTAATATTCTATCAGAAGATGAAGTTTCAAAGATTGCTTCTGATACAATGGTTGGAGGAGCTACTTTAACTAAGCTTCTTGGAACATCTGCTTGGTATGCCCCAGGAGCTTCAGTTTCATATTTAGTTAACGCAATAGTTAATGATACTAAAGAAGTACTTCCTTGCTCAGTTCTATTAGAGGGTGAGTATGATGTTAAAGATCTTTGCATTGGAGTACCAGTAAAAATTGGTAAAAATGGATTTGAAGAGGTTGTACAATTAGATTTGAATAATAAAGATTTAGAAATGTTTCAAAATAGTGTAAGTGCTGTTAAAGAAACAAATTCTGCGCTAGATGGTTTAATATAGATAAAGTTGTCTGATTAATATTCAAATGTTATATTTGCAGGCATTAAAATTATATCATGCAAGGAAATTCATTAATTAAAACTTTTGCGATATTATTTGGTTTAGTTAGCATCTACCAGCTTTCTTTTACTTTTATATCATCAACTCTTGAAAATAAAGCAAAAAATGCTGCAATTGAAAAGATTTCAGAGAACGAAATTTCATTCGCAGAGAAAAGAGCTAGAGAAGAGGTTAGGTTTTTAGATTCTATTGGTGATTTTCCAGTTTTGATGTATTCATCCTACAATGATGCAAAGCAGAAAGAATTAAATCAAGGTCTTGATTTAAAGGGTGGTATAAATGTTATTTTACAAATTTCAATAAAAGATCTATTGAAAGGTCTTGCAGAAAACTCAACTAACTCAAAATTTCTAGCAGCCCTTGATGATGCTGATGAACTTCAAAAACAATCTGATCAGACTTATCTAGAATCTTTCTTCGAAGCATTTGATTCAAGTACTAATCAAACTAGATTAACATCTCCAGAAATTTTTGGTAATAGAACTTTGAGTTCGGAGGTTTCATTTGATACATCTGATGATGAAATGAAATCAATTTTAAGATCGAAAATTGATGAATCTATAGTTTCTGCATTTGAAGTTTTAAGAAAGCGTATTGATAAGTTTGGAGTTACTCAACCTAATATTCAAAGATTAGGTACATCAGGAAGGATTTTAATTGAGCTTCCTGGTGCAAAAGATATAGATAGAATTCAGAACCTATTACAAAGCACAGCCCAACTAGAGTTCTGGGAAACTTTTAAAAATGATGACTTTGCAGAATTTTTAGTTTCTGCTAATCAATATTTATCATCACTTGAAATAAATAATGAACAATCAGAATCCAATCAATCTGATATAGATGATCTTTTATCTGAAGTTGAACAGTCTTCAGACTCAATCCAAAATACTTCAAGTCCATTATTAGGCCTTGTAAGAGCATTTAGTTTCCAGGGAGGTCCTATTCTAGGAAGATTTTTACCTAGAGATCAAGAATTAGTTGATTCATATTTGTCACTGCCTGAAGTTAGAAGATTATTGCCAAGAGATTACAGATTTACTAAATTTTTATGGGGTAAGGTTGATCAAGATGGTTTAACTAGTCTATATGCAATTAAATCTAATAGGGAAGATACCTCACCGCTAAGTGGAGGAGTAGTTGTTGATGCATCACAAAGTTATGATGCTGTTGGAAATCCTGCTGTTTCAATGCAAATGAATGCCCAAGGTGCCAGGATTTGGGAAAATCTTACAGATGTTGCTTATAGACAGAACTCAAATATTGCTATAGTCCTAGATGATATTGTATATTCTGCTCCTGGAGTTACTAGAGGTGCTATTAGTGGGGGAAGATCTGAAATTACAGGTGATTTTGATTTAAATGAGGCAATTGACTTAGCAAACGTTTTAAGAGCAGGTAAATTACCTGCATCTGCAACTATTATTCAATCTGAGGTAGTAGGTCCATCATTAGGACAAGAGGCAATTGATAGTGGTATATATTCATTTTTAATTGCACTTACCTTTGTACTGGTTTGGATGATATTTTACTATGGACCATCTGGTATATTTGCTGATATAGCTTTAATACTAAACATTGTTTTAATATTCGGAATTCTTGCTGGTTTAGGAGCTGTTCTTACTCTACCAGGTATAGCAGGTATAGTTCTTACAATTGGTATATCAGTAGATGCGAATGTTCTTATTTTTGAAAGAGTTAGAGAAGAGCTAAAGAAAGAAAAAGGTTTAAAACAATCAATTAATGATGGTTTCAATAACGCTCTTTCTTCAATCTTGGATGCCAATATAACAACTGGTTTAACTGCACTAGTATTATATATATTTGGAACGGGACCAATTAAAGGTTTTGCAACAACCTTACTTATTGGAATTGCAACATCACTATTTACTGCAATATTTATCACAAGATTGCTAATAGACAACAAGGTATTTAAATCCGGTAAACTTGAATTTTCAACTAAATCAACAAAAGATCTCTTCAGTAACTTGAAGATTAAGTTTCTAGGTAAAAGGAAAGCTACATATGTAATATCATCTGTTCTTGTTCTTATTAGCCTTAGTTCTCTATTATTTCAGGGATTAAATCAGGGTGTTGACTTCTTAGGTGGAAGATCTTACATTGTTAGATTTGATAAGGAAGTTAAATCTTCTGATATAGAGTCTACACTTAATGATGCATTTGGAAGTGCTGAAGTAAAAACTTTTGGAGCAGCAAATCAATTAAAGATTACAACAAAATACAAAGTAGATCAGGAGGGATTAGAAGTTGATAATGAAATCAAAAATATACTTTTTGAAAACTTGAATTCTATTTACGATGATCCTCTTTCTTATGATCAGTTTTCAGTTGGAGATGAGGTTGGTATTATGTCTAGTATTAAAGTGGGTCCAACAATTGCTGATGATATTAAACAAAATTCAGTTTGGGCTATACTAGGTTCTTTAGTAATTGTGTTTTTCTATATTCTTCTCAGGTTTCAGAAATGGCAGTTTTCACTTGGAGCAGTCTCAGCTGTGTTCCATGATGTGTTAATAGTTCTTGGTATATTTTCATTGACATATAAGATTATGCCTTTCAATATGGAAATAAATCAAGCATTTATAGCTGCCCTCTTAACTGTTATAGGTTACTCCTTAAATGATACAGTAGTTGTGTTTGATAGGATCCGAGAATTCTTTAAAATTCATTCATCTTGGGATAGTGAGACAACAGTAAATACTGCCCTTAATAGTACTTTAAGTAGAACACTTAATACATCACTAACAACTTTAATTGTTCTTATAGCAATTTTTATTTTTGGAGGTGAGTCAATTAGAGGATTTATGTTTGCTCTTATTATTGGTGTAATGGTTGGAACTTACTCATCAGTATTTATAGCTACACCTATAATGTTTGATTCATACAGGAATAAAAACTAATTAATAGTTTTTGTAGTTCCTCCCTTATTAAATAATAAAATAAAACCTAAAATTATAAAAGGTATACTAAGCCATTGACCTGTGGATAGACCAGGAAGAAATGTTTCTATTCCACCTTGACTTTCTTTTACAAATTCTACCATAAATCTTATAAAACAAAGTCCAATTAAAAAATAGCCAGATAATACACCTTTTCTATCTCTTATATTTGAAGATTGATAGAGTTTATAGAGAATTATAAAAAGAATAATATATCCAAATGATTCATATAGTTGAGCAGGATGTCTTGGAAGAGTCTCGCCCCTGTTTTCAAAAACTATTCCCCAATTAGAATCAGTGTATTTTCCTAGAATTTCTGAATTAAAAAAATTACCAATTCTAACAAATGCCCCACCAATAGCTATTGGGATTGTAAGTCTGTCAAAAATCCATAAAAAGTTTTTAAACTTATATTTTTTTATGAATAAATATAAACCTATAAAAACTCCAATTGCAGCACCATGGCTAGCAAGGCCCCTAAATCCTGTAAACTTATAACCATCAATTAAACCTAGAAGAGATGAGTTTGGAGATTCTTGAATCGGAAGAAGTATTTCAATTAAGTGGTTTTGATAATAACCCCATTGATAAAAAAACACTTCACCTAACCTAGCACCTAAAAAAATAGATACTACCATATATATTAACATTGGATCTAAATATTTCTCGTCTATCTTTTCTTTAACAAAGAATGATTTAACTAGGTTATATCCAAGAATAAAAGCGAGAATAAACATAAGGCTATAAATGTAAATGGAGAAGCCACCAATTTCAATTAAAGTTTCGTTTGGTGACCATTTTATCTGGTTAATTAGCATGTTTAAATATATAGATAATTTATGGAACTGGATCATACCCACCCTTGAATAATGAGTTACATCTTATTATTCTTCTTACAGTCAAGTAAGTACCAGTAAAAACGCCATGTTTTTTTAAAGCAGTTATTCCATATTCAGAACAGGTAGGAGAGTATCTACAATTACGTCCTATTAATGGAGAAATAAAAAGTCTATATATTCTTATTAAGAAAATAAATGGAAATGCAAGAAGTCTGCTAATCTTTATCATTTAGATTAATTCCAATTTTAGCTAATTCGTCTCTAATACTATCAGAAAGTTTGTAATCTTTATGCTTTCTTGCATTATCTCTTAGCTTTAAGAGAATTTCTAGAACTGAGTCATTATTTATTTTATCTTTTTTGAAATTTAAGCCTAGAATTTTATTTAAGAAAATATCAAATAAATTAATGAAATAATCTTTTTCAACTTGACTAATTTTAGTTACGTCATTTTCAATGTCATTTATTATTTTATTTGAATTAAATATCTCAGCTAAAAGCATTGGAGTATTAAAGTCATCATTAAGGCAATCATAACAATTATTTTCCCATTTTTTAATAGTATCTAGAAGTTTATCATTTTTTGTTTTAACTGTCTTAACTAGACTAAGTCTATTTATGATTTCAATTAGTCTATTAAATCCCTTTTCAGATGCTTGAATTGCAGACTCACTAATATCTAATTCACTTCTATAATTTGCCTGTAAAAAGAAGAATCTGACAATATTTGGATCATATGGCTTTGAAAATTGTTCATTATTTCCTGAAAATAATTCATTTGGCAAAATATTATTACCTGTTGACTTAGACATCTTCTTGTTATTTAATGTAAGCATGTTTGCATGCATCCAAAATTTTGCAGGCTGTTTGCCAGTATGTCCAACACATTGGGCAATTTCACAATCATGATGAGGAAATTTAAGATCAATTCCTCCTCCATGAATATCAAATTCATCACCTAAATATTTTTTACTCATAGCCGTACATTCAAGGTGCCAGCCAGGAAATCCCTCACCCCAAGGAGAATTCCACCTCATTAAATGATTTTTTTCAGCTTTTTTCCAAAGTGCAAAATCAAATTCGTTTTTTTTATCATCTTGACTAACAAGATCTCTTGAGTTAGATTTAATATTATCTAGATCTCTCCCAGAGAGTTTACCATACGAATCAATGTCATTGTAATTCGATATATCAAAGTAAACAGATCCATTAGATATATATGCAAGATTCTTTTGTATTAAATCTTCAATTATTGAGATTTGTTCGGTTATATGTCCTGATGCAGTTGGTTCTATGCTTGGATCTAATACATTAAATTTTTTTAAAATTTCTCTAAAACTATTAGTGTATTTTTGAGCTATTTCCATTGGCTCAAGCTGTTCAATCTTTGCTTTTTTAGAAATTTTATCTTCACCAGTATCTTCTAGATGCCCAACATCAGTTATGTTCCTAACGTATCTAACGTTATATCCTAAATGCTTTAGATATCTGTATATTACATCAAAGGAAATAAATGTTCTACAATTACCCAGGTGAACATCACTGTAGACAGTGGGGCCACAGACATACATACCAACACTATTATTTCTTAAGGATTTAAATTTCTCTTTAGAACTTGTTAATGAGTTGTATATGTATAATTTTTTTTGTGACATTAAAGTTCAGACTCAAGTTTGATATAGTCTAAAAACTCTCTTTTAACTTTCTCTTTTTTAAATTTACCTCCAAACTCAGAAGTAACAGTACTTGAGTTAATATCTTTAATACCTCTAGAGTTTACACACAAGTGCTTAGCATCAATTACACATGCAACATCGTCTGTGTTTAAAGCTTTTTGAAGCTCTCTAACTATCTGTATTGTCAATCTTTCTTGTACTTGAGGTCTCTCAGCAAAATATCTCACTATTCTATTTATTTTGGAAAGCCCAATAACATTACCATTAGATATATATGCAACATGAGCCAATCCTACAATAGGAAGAAGATGATGTTCACATGTAGAATAAAGTGTTATATTCTTTTCAACAAGCATTTCTCCGTAGTTATACTTATTTTCAAATGTTGACATCTCCGGTTTATTCTTTGGATTAATTCCAGAGAAAATTTCATTAACAAACATTTTAGCAACTCTTCTTGGTGTTCCTCTTAAACTATCATCAGTCAGGTCCATTCCAAGTATATCCAGAATTTCATAAACCTTTTTTTGTATAAGGCCTACCTTTTCTGTATCAGGTATATCAAAAGCTCCATCTTTAAGAGGTGTCTCTTCAGTGTTTGATCCAATGTGATCATCACCAATTGAATCAATCTCTTTATCTAGTAATTCTTGTACTTTCATTTTTTAAAATTTGAGTTAAACAAAGATAGTTATTATGAAGTTAAATAGAAGTTAAAGTTTTATAGTAAATGTTGTATAAAAATTAAGTAAATCTTTATCTACTGAATATAGACTTGTAAGTCCTCTAGTATATAATCTATTATCTATAGAACTGTTTGATTTTGTAAGACCTAAATCAATATTAAGATACCCATAATTAAATCCAATTCCAGCTGATAAGCCTGATGTGGTATTATCAGGACTAGAATCCGGTCCGTTGTAATAGAAGTAACCTGCTCGCAAATTATAATTTTTAATTCTATACTCACCACCAATTCTTATAGACTCCGATATTCCATCTAACTTATTTTTAATAGAATAATTGAGAGCATTTAGATAAGAGTCCCTTCCGTTATTATCATCAAATTTTGAATTATTAAACTTGGTTATTTCATAATCTAAGCTAATTAAACCTTTGCTTCCGAAAATATATGCAAGACTAAAAGTTGACTTCGATGGAAGAGTTAGTTTGTATTCATCATAAAAATTGATTGTATTTGGGTCAATCCTGTATGTGTTGATTCCATCTTTCTCAATAATATCACTTTCAATGTATTGTGAATTTTCTTCCTCAATTTTTAAAAGGGTAGGGGTCGTATATGATAATCCTATTCTTAGTTGTTTAATCTTAATAAGACTCCCTAATTGAAGTGATATTCCTTCACCAAGAGCAAATAATTTTTCCTCAAATTGAACTCTTTTTACAAGGGAATTAGACAAATAACCACCTTCTTTGAATACTTTATCTTCTTCAAACTGAAGAGTATGAAAATTAACATTTAAGCCTAAAAAAATATGATTATTGAAAGAGCTACTGAAATTTAATGAATGTTTAAAATGATCTCCTTTTCTAAAAATTGAGACATTTTGATTTAAATTATTGTAGATAGCATTAGAAATATAATTATTATATGGACCTCCATCTTCATTTATAATATAACTTTGATAACCAAGAAAAGCTTGCTGATCTCCAAACCCATAATTATCTCCAAGAAACTTATATGCGTCTTGAATCGTTTCATCTTCGTAAACTAGTAAATCTGAGTACGGAATTCCATCAGCATAATAGAGAAAATAATTATCAATACCTGATTTATTGTTACCACTAAATGAAAAAGAATCATTAAAGTCATTTAACCTGTTCATATTGTAAGCAACTGAGAACTTAGATTTTCTATTTTCGTATACAAGAACAAATCCCGCTTGATTAAATGAAATTAGATCGTCCTTACTTGAAGATAATGAGCTATTAAAGCTGTTATCTATTTCTTGACTTTTATAGTTTATTGAAATCCCAAATTCAGACTCTAAAAAAACTGATGAACCTGCTGGGTTAATTGATATTGATGATAAATCTCCTCCAAGAGCACCAAATGCACCTCCCATTGAGTTAAACCTAGAACTACCATCATGATAAAATGAATTATATCTCAATACATCTTCATATGTCTGAGAATAAGCAGCTGATATACCTAGTAATAGGTATATTATAAAACTTTTTTTGATCATTTATTGAATCTTACCGCCACCACCTCTAGATCCTCCGGCACTAGCTCTACTTCCGCCACCACCTCCACTTGATGAAGATCCTGAGCTAAAATTGGATCCACCAGAACTTCTTGAAGATGAATAACTAGAATTTCCTGATGATCTCCTAGAATTTGAGTTGAAATAGTTTGGGCTTGCTTGGAATCTTCCAGAATCATTATTAAAAGATCTTCCTTGGAAAGTGCTTCCTCTTTGGCTTGGATTTATAGATCTAATTCTTTGATATGTTTCTCTAACAACATCATTTTTTATCGCGCTAAGGTTAGGTATAGAACTTGTTGAGTTAGTACTTCTTGAATAAGCACTTCCTGATCTATAAACTCCAATTAAGTTATTTTGTTTTAACTGTCTTAGGTTTGGAGTAGTATTCATTCTATCATTATTTATTCCAGTCCTGTCGATATAAACTCCTCCATAAGATCCTAATCTTGAATATATGCTTGAAACTCTTACACCATTTGAATTAGTTGACCTGGAATTTTCACTAGATGATGTCTTTTCACCACGTCTAGAAGCTGAGTTACTAATTGTTGGAGTTTGATTAATAATCGCAGGATCTGAGGTATTTGCATAAGATCTTTCATAAACTCTTGAATCATACATACCGCCATAGTACCAAGGATACATTCTTGAATTTCTGAAATAATACCAATAATAATTTCCAATAAAATATGAATATGGATTTAAATAATAGTCAATTGGGCTTGGGTAAAAAGGATATCCGAGTCCAAACCTATAGCTATCATAAAAGAATGGATAACTACTAAACCCATAATTAATAAATAACCCATTATTACTAAAGAATGGATTAAATGACATATCATGAAAGAATGGATTGTAGTAGAACCTGCCAAAACTTGGAAAGAAATTATTAACTATCTCTCTTGAGTCTGGTTTTGCTCCCCATGGTAAATTTCCATTATCACTAGAAGTAAAATCATCTAACGATACTTGAGCATAATTATCAAATACTCCTTCATAGTTAGTTCCTCTGTCTGTAGAAACATAAATACCATCATCTTCGTAATAAGACGATAAATAATACGTCGAACAGCTCATGAAAAGAACTGAAAACACTGATATTTTAAGTATTGTTAAGAATTTCTGCATTTCTATAAATTTAAAACAAATATTTAATTTTAAAAAATGTAATTTTACATCTACTTATTTATGACCAAAAATTATGCCAAATTAAATGGGAAATAAGATAACTCCTAGAGAAGAAAATTATTCAAAGTGGTACAATGATATTGTCTCAGAAGCAGGTTTAGCTGAATCATCTGATGTAAGAGGATGTATGGTTATAAAGCCTTATGGTTTTTCTATTTGGGAATTAATGAAGTCTCAACTGGACAAGATGTTTAAGGAAACAGGTCATGAAAATGCCTATTTTCCTTTATTTGTTCCAAAGTCACTATTTGAGGCTGAAGAAAAGAATGCTGAGGGTTTTGCTAAAGAATGTGCGGTTGTTACTCATTATAGATTAAAAAATGATCCAGATAAAAAAGGCAAATTAATAATTGATCCAGATTCCAAGTTAGAAGAAGAATTAATTGTTAGACCTACTAGTGAAGCAATTATTTGGAAAACATATAAGAACTGGATCCAGTCATACAGAGATTTACCAATTCTAATTAACCAATGGGCTAATGTAGTTAGATGGGAAATGAGAACTAGACTTTTTTTAAGAACAGCAGAATTTTTGTGGCAAGAAGGTCATACTGCTCATGCAACAAAAGAAGAGGCTTTAAATGAAACAAAACTAATTAATGATATATATGCTGACTTTGCTGAAAAATACATGGCTATGCCTGTAGTTAAAGGATATAAATCTGAGTCAGAGAGATTTGCAGGAGCTGAGGAGACTTTATGTATTGAGGCTTTAATGCAAGATGGAAAAGCACTTCAAGCAGGTACATCTCATTTTTTAGGTCAAAATTTTGCTAAAGCTTTTGATGTAAAATTTGCTGATAAATCTGGAAAATTAGAATATGTTTGGGCAACTTCTTGGGGAGTATCTACAAGACTAATGGGTGCCTTGATAATGTCTCATAGTGATGATAATGGATTGGTTTTACCACCGTTTCTTGCACCTATTCAAGTAATATTAATCCCTGTAATTAAATCAAAAGAAAATTCTGATCAAATAGTTGAAAAGTCCAATGAAATTCATGACAAATTAAAAGATTTGGGTGTTAGAGTTAAGATTGATGATAGAGAAAATATTAGTTTAGGATTTAAACTTAATGACTCTGAGGTAAAAGGAATTCCTATGAGAATTGTAATTGGACTCAAAGAAATAGAAAATAATTCAGCTGACATTTTTTATAGACATGACATGTCTAAAGTTGATACATCTTTTGATAAAATTGTTGATAAAATTGTTGACTCAATTGAATCAATTCAAGATGACATGATTAAGAAATCAAATGAAAAGCTAAAAAATAATACGCATGAAGTAGATAGCTATGATGATTTTAAAAAATTAATTGAAACTCAAAGTGGTTTTGTAATTGCTGGTTGGGATGGTACAAATGAAACTGAAGAAGCTATAAAAAATGAAACCAAAGCTACAATAAGGTGTATTCCTGAAGACCTTGATTCTAAAGGTGTTACATGTATATATTCAGGTAAACCAGCTGCTCATAAAGTAATATTTTCAAAATCTTATTGAAATATTAAAATTTCAATTAAATTTGCAACCTGTTTGGCCCGTTCGTCTATCGGTTAGGACCTCAGGTTTTCATCCTGGAAAGAGGGGTTCGATTCCCCTACGGGCTACAAATTAAAAATTATGGCAAATCATAAATCTGCTTTAAAAAGAATTCGTTCTAATGAAACAAAGAAGTCTCTGAATAAACTTCAGCACAAGACTACTAGAAATGCTATTAAAAAATTAAAGGATGCTAAGACTAAGAAAGAAGCTCAGAAGCTTTACCCTGGTGTTGTGTCTTTACTTGATAAGTTAGCTAAGAAAAATGTTATTCATAAGAATAAAGCATCTAATTTAAAGTCAAAGCTAAGTAAGCTTCAATAAATTAGGAGTTCATAGATATAAGAAACTCTTCATTACTTTTGGTTTTCTTAAATCTATCATTAATGAATTCCATTGCCTCAACAGGATTCATATCAGCTAAATACTTTCTCATTATCCACATTCTCTGAATTGTGTTCTCATCTAAAAGAAGGTCGTCTCTTCTGGTACTGGATGAAACCAGATCAATTGCTGGGAATATTCTTCTATTAGATATTCTTCTATCTAATTGTAGTTCCATATTACCGGTACCTTTAAATTCTTCAAAGATTACTTCATCCATTTTTGATCCAGTCTCTGTAAGGGCTGTAGATATAATAGATAATGAACCACCATTCTCAATATTTCTTGCAGCTCCAAAAAATCTCTTTGGTTTATGAAGTGCATTTGCATCAACACCACCACTCAAAATTTTACCAGATGCAGGTTGAACTGTATTATAAGCTCTTGCAAGTCTAGTAATTGAGTCTAGAAGTATTACAACATCATGACCACATTCTACAAGTCTCTTAGCTTTTTCTAAAACTATGTTAGCAACTCTAACATGTCTATCTGCTGGTTCATCAAATGTTGAAGCGACCACTTCTCCTTTTACATTTCTCTGCATGTCAGTAACTTCTTCAGGTCTTTCATCTATTAAAAGAATTATTTGAAAAACTTCTGGATGATTTGCTGCAATAGCATTTGCAACATCTTTAAGGAGCATTGTTTTTCCAGTTTTTGGTTGTGAGACAATCATTCCCCTTTGTCCTTTTCCAATTGGAGAAAAGAGATCAATTATTCTAGTAGAGATTGTACTCTCTTTTGATGAAATGTTAAACTTCTCTTCTGGAAAAAGAGGAGTTAAATGTTCAAAAGAGACTCTATCTCTAACAACCTCTGGATCTAAGCCATTAATTTTGTTCACCTTAATAAGAGGAAAATACTTTTCGCCATCTTTTGGAGGTCTAACTGTTCCATGAACAGTATCACCAGTTTTTAATCCAAAAAGTTTAATTTGAGATTGAGAAACATAAATATCATCAGGAGATGATAGATAATTATAATCTGATGATCTTAAGAAACCATATCCATCTTGCATTATCTCCAAGACTCCTTCAGACTCAATTATACCATCAAACTCAAAATCAGGTTCTTTGTATCTTCTCCTGTTATCCTTATTATAGTTTTTACTTTGATGATTTTTATTACCACCATTATTAGGTCTATTTTCCTTAAAATTACTTTTGGCAACCTTTGGCTCCTCAGGTTTAATATCATTTGATTTTTCTTCACTTGCATTACCAACAATTTTGTCAATAATTTCTTGTTTTTTTAAACCTGTTAGTTCTTTAATGCCGATTTGTTCAGCAATTTCAATAAGCTCGGCTAGTTTTTTAGCCTTAAGCATTTTAATATCGTACATGTGTGTATGTGGTTTTGATTTGAAATGTTAATAGAAAAATACTTCTTGGTAAGAAATAGTGCAACAAATTTACGAATTTATTTTTAATTTGATAAAATATCTTTAATTGCTGATAATGTCAAGATATTTTGTTGAGTTTTCGTATGATGGTTCAGACTACCATGGTCTTCAAAAACAGCCCAACTCTATTACTATTCAAGAGGTTATTGAAAATAACTTTGAAAAGTTTATTGGTAGTGAAATAAACCTTGTTCTTGCTGGAAGAACTGATGCAGGAGTTCATGCAAAGCAAATGTATGCTCATTTTGATGTTGAAAAGGATTTTGAAAAAGATATATTTTGCAAAAGATTAAACACTATGTTGCCAAAAGATATATGTATAGAATCAATTAATCTTGTCTCTGAAGAAGCACATGCTAGGTTTGATGCAGTATCAAGATCTTATGAGTATGTTATATCTAATGAAAAAAATCCTTTTAACAATAAGTTTACTTATTACTTTAAAGATCATCTTGATCTGGAGAAAATGAATGAATGTTGTCTTGATTTATTAGATCATAAAGATTTTAAGTGTTTTTCTAAATCAAATACAGATGTTAAAACATATATTTGTGATATTACATCTGCTCAATGGAAAGAGGTAAATAATGAATTTAGGTTCAATATTACTGCAGATAGATTCTTGAGAAATATGGTTCGTTCAATTGTAGGTACTATGATTGACGTTGGAAGATCAAGAATTTCTCACGAAAGTTTTAAAAAAATTCTTAAATCAAGAAGTAGGAGTGAGGCAGGTTTTTCTGTTCCAGCTTCTGGTTTAAGCTTGTTAAACATTAAGTATAATAATATTTTTATAGAGAGTTGGAAAAAGTAAAGGGTAAAATTTTTGACATAAATCTTTTTAATAAATTATTGATTTTTGTAAAACCCTACAATATATCATTCTATGGAGTATTGCTATCTGCAATTATAATTTCTCTTCTTTCAACTCTAACTCCTTACCTGCTAAAAATAGTAGTTGATGATTATATTCTTCCAAAAAATTATGATGGAATGCAAACTATAATTATGATTATGGTAGGAGTGTTATTTCTAGAAGTCATTTTTATGTATCTATTTGCTTACTATGCTAATTGGCTAGGTCAAAAAGTCATCAAGGATTTACGGGTAAATGTTTTCGAAAAAATTATAAAATTTAAAATGTCTTTCTTCGATAAAAATGCTGTTGGAAGGCTTGTAACAAGAACCGTTAATGATATAGAGACTATTGCAAGTATTTTTTCACAGGGATTATTTATGATCATTGCAGATATTCTTAAAATGCTTACGGTATTAATTGTAATGGTTATAATAAGTTGGGAGTTAACGCTTGTGGTTATATCTATCTTTCCATTACTTATTTATGCTACTAGAGTCTTTCAAAAAACAATGAAAGTTGCCTTTGAAAAAGTTAGAAAAGAGGTAGCAAACTTAAATTCTTTTGTACAAGAGAGAATTAGTGGAATTAAAATTGTTCAAATTTTTAGCAGAGAAGAAGTTGAAATAGATAATTTTCAAAAAATAAATATTAGACACAGAGATGCATGGTTAAGAACAGTATGGATCAATTCCATTTTTTTTCCTATTGCTGAAATTTCTACTTCAATATGTATAGGTCTATTGGTTTGGTATGGAGGTTTTAACAATATCAATGGAGATAATATTTCTCTTGGAACATTATTCCTGTTTATTTCAATGTCAGGTTTACTTTTTAGACCACTTAGACAAATTGCAGATAGATTTAATACTCTTCAAATGGGAATGGTTTCTACAGAGAGAATTTTTAAAATTTTAGAGGATAATTCACATATTAAAGATGAGGGTACTTTATCTAAAAGAAAATTTGAGGGAATGATAGAATTTAAAGATGTAACTTTTTCTTATGTTAAAAATGAGGTAGTAATTAATAATATTTCATTTAAAATAAATCCTGGAGAGACTTTTGCAATAGTTGGTCCTACTGGAAGTGGTAAAACAACAATTACTAATTTAATAACAAGATTCTATGAGCATGATAAGGGTAAAATTTTAATTGATGGAGAAAACATAAATGATTTAGAATTAACTAACATTAGGAACCAGGTTGGAATTATACTTCAAGATGTCTTTCTTTTCGCAGATACAATATTTAACAACATAGCTTTATATAATGATAAAATATCGTTAGATGATGTTAAGAATGCAGCTAAAGAGTTAGAAATACATGACTTTATAAATTCTCTGCCAAATGGTTATGATTTCAACGTAAGTGAGAGAGGAAGTACTTTATCATCTGGTCAGAAACAGCTAATTGCTTTTTTGAGAGTATTAGTTAATAATCCAGATATTTTAATTTTGGATGAAGCCACTTCATCGATTGATTCTTATTCTGAAGACTTAATAAAAAATGCAACCAAAAAAATTACAAAAGGAAAAACATCAATAATTATTGCTCACAGACTTTCAACCATCGAATCTGCAGATAAAATCATATACATGGAAAATGGTAAAATATTGGAACAAGGAAATCATAAAGAGCTACTAAATATTGAAAATGGTAATTTTAAAAAGCTTTATCAAGAGCAACTTTTAGAGGAAGAATTAATTTAACTTATTAAATAAAGCTAAACACTCCTTTGCTTCTATAATATCATGTACTCTTAGGATATCAGCCCCATTGTTTAAAGCTATTGTATTCAAAACAGATGTACCATTCAGTGCTTTGCTAGGACTTGTATTTAGAAATTTATATATCATAGATTTTCTAGATATACCAGCCAATAAAGGCTTTTTGAATTCTTTAAATCTTTCTAGGTTCCTTAAAATCTCAAAATTATGATCTATGGTTTTACCAAAACCAAATCCAGGATCAATAATTATATTTTTAATGTTGATATTCTCCAGTTCATTAATCTTTGAATTAAAAAAAGTATAAATAGAATCAACAACATTATTATAAGCAGGTTTTTTTTGCATATTATCAGGATCACCTTCCATATGCATAATTACATATCCTGCATTATAATCTTTCACAACATCAATTAATTTAGAATCATATTTTCCTGAGCTTATATCATTAATTATTGCAAAGCCTTTATTTAGTGCAAATTCGGCAACTTCTGAATTATAGGTGTCTATCGAAAATAGTACATTATTAAAGTTTTTAGAAAACTCAATTATATATTTTGATGTTAACTTTAATTCATCTTCTCCTTTAATAATTTTAGAGCCAGGTTTAGAGCTTACAGCTCCTACATCAATTATATCAACACCTTGATTTATCATCTCAGAAACTCTAGAAACAGCCTTATCTATAGAGTTGTATTTACCACCATCATAAAAAGAGTCATCGGAAATATTAAGAATACCCATAATTTTTTGAGTATTAAAATTTATTATTTTCCCGTTACAATTTAAAGTCATATTTTTAACCTTCTTTTCCAAAATTATATTAAAATCTAATATGGGAGATACAAAGTCGCAATATCAAAAAATAATAAACAAATCAAGAAAGATATTTGAAGATAAAAATAGTGACTATGGATCTTCATGGAGAATTTTAAGAGTAATTTCATTAGTAGATCAAATACATATAAAAGCTCAAAGAATAAGAAACCTTCAAAATAATATATCAAATAAAATTGATGAGGGGCAAACTTCAGAATTTTACGGTATTATAAATTATTCTATAATGGGGCTTATACAGCTTGAGATTGGAGTGGTTGATGAGCCAGATTTAAAACTTGATGATATTTTTGAACTGTATGACAAAAAAGTTTCTGAAACTTTTGAACTAATGATTGCTAAAAACCATGACTATGGAGAAGCATGGAGAGATATGGAAGTAATAAGTTTGACAGATCTTATTATTCAAAAAATATTTAGAATGAAAAGTATTTTGAAAAATGATGGTAAAACATCTGTAAGTGAAGGAATAGATGCAAATTTTCAAGATATCTTGAATTATTCAGTTTTTGCCCAAATTTTACTAAAAGAATAAATTTTATGAATCAAAAAATAATTATTGGTAATTGGAAAAATTATTTGAATTATGAAGAATCAATTCTTCTCTCAAAAGCAATATCAAATATCAATATTTCTGACAAAACAAGGGTAATGATTTCCCCAAATCACTTATATCTAAAAGAAGTTAATGAAATTCTCAATAAAACTAATGTTGAAGTAATAGCTCAAAATTTAACCTCTTCAAATTCATCATCAGATACAGGTGGAATAACAGCTGTAAATCTGAGAAATTTAAACGTAAATAGATCTATAATTGCTCATTCGGAAGCAAGGATTAGACAGAAGAACCCTCAGGATGTTCTTAACGAGATTATTCCAATGGGCTTTCAATTTGTATTATGCTTTGAAGAAATAGATCAAATACCATTAGATTTATTAACTAATGATTTTGAAATAATTCTTGCCTATGAACCTGTTTGGGCAATTGGAACTGGAGAAACTGCATCGATTGATCACATTAATGAAATTCATGAGCAAGTAAAATCAAAACTTAAAGATTTAGAACTTAATATACCTGTTTTATATGGTGGTAGTGTAAACCCATCTAATTCAAAAGATATTTTAGAATCAGAATTTGTAGATGGGGTTTTAGTTGGAGGAGCATCAACTAAAATAGATCAGTTAGAAGGAATCCTCAATTCTATTTAACATTAATTTGTGAATCAAGTTTTTCTTATAAACTTATATTTGCAGCGTGATGTTGAAAAAAACACTAATAACTTTATTATCAATTATGACCCTAACACTGAATTCTCAGACTTCTGTAGACAACTCTATACATCAATTTAAAGTTGCTGACATATATGGTAACATTTTTGATTTTTCTCAATTAAAAGGAAAAAAAGTTATGATAGTAAATACTGCTTCAAAATGTGGATTAACATATCAGTATGAGGCTCTGCAAAAGCTTTACTCTCAGTATAAAGATCTAAATTTTGTGATTATAGGTTTTCCTTCCAACGACTTTTTATGGCAAGAACCAGGATCTAATGATGAAATTATTGAATTTTGTGAGCAAAACTATGGTGTAACCTTTCCAATGATGAGTAAAGTAATTGTTAAAGGAACAAAAAAACATCCCATTTATCAGTTTTTAACTCAAAAATCTAAGAACAATTATAAAGACTCTAGAGTTACTTGGAATTTTCAAAAGTACCTTATAAACCAAGATGGTAGAATTGAAAAAATTATTTCTCCAAGGACTAGACCAGATTCTGAAGAAATTGTATCTTGGATAACTGATGTCGACTAATAAAAAATTCCCTACAAGATGTGTTCACGAAGGTGAAATAAAAGATACTATGTACCAAGGTATAGTATCTCCACTGTTTATGTCAACTACATATCCATGGTTTGGGGGTGATGCTGAAAAAAAACCTTACCCCAGATATTTTAATACCCCAAATCAGGAATTCTTATCTAAGAAAATAGCGTCTTTAGAGAATGGTGAAAAGGCTCTTATATTTACTTCAGGAATGGCTGCAATTAGCACATCAATTATGGCTAATGTCAGGAGTGGAGACCATGTCATCTTTCAAGAGGATCTTTATGGAGGTACTAGAAATTTCATTAAAACAGAATTTGATAAATATGGTATTGAATATTCTTTCACTAAAGGCCTTGAATCTGAAGATTTTAAAAATGAAATAAAAAATAATACTGTTGGAATATATGTTGAGACACCTAGTAACCCACTTCTTAAGATTGTTGATTTAAAATCTGTTTCTTCTATTGCAAAACAGAATTCGATATGGACTATGATAGATAACACTTTTGCAAGTCCAGTAAATCAGAATCCTATTGATCATGGAATAGATATTGTAATTCATAGTGCAACAAAATATCTTGGAGGTCATAGTGATATTTCTGCAGGTGCAGTAGTAAGCACTGAGGAAAATATTAATCTAATTTTGAATTCTGCTAAAAATTTTGGTGGAAATCTAAGTGATTATACTGTTTGGCTATTGGAAAGAAGTATGAAAACTTTATTTATAAGAGTCAGAGAACAAACTAATAATGCAAAATTACTAGCAAAAATGTTAGATGAAAATTCTAATATTTCCAAGGTCTATTACCCAGGGCTAGAATCACATCCTTCTCATGAAATTGCAAAGAATCAAATGAAAGACTTTGGAGCAATGATGTCTTTTGATTTGAATGAAAATATTGATGTGTATAAATTTCTAAAAAATCTAAAGGTTATTAAACCAGGAATGAGTTTAGCAGGTGTAGAGACTACTGTTAATTTCCCTATGAAAACTTCCCACGGTCTTCTTACCCAAGATGAGAGAGATAATCAAGGAATTGGAAATAAATTGATTAGGTTGTCTGTTGGTATTGAATCATACGAAGATCTTTACAATGATCTTGACCAAGCAATTAAAAACTCTTCAGAATGAAATTAGATATTCTAGCATTCGGTGCTCATCCAGATGATGTAGAAATGGGTTGTGGTGGTACAATCGCAAAATCTACTTCCACTGGAAAAAAAGTAGGTATTGTTGATTTAACTAGAGGTGAGCTTGGTACAAATGGAACTGTTGAAATAAGAGACAAGGAAGCTAGTGAAGCTTCAAAAATATTAGGTGTTTCTTTTCGTACAAATCTTGAATTTGAGGATGGATTTATTTTTAATAATAAAGAGAGTCAAATTCGAATAGTAGAAATAATTAGGCACTATAAGCCAGATATTATTTTATCCAATACTCAAATTGATCGTCACTCTGACCATGGTAAAGCATCTGACCTAATATATGATGCCTCTTTTATAAGTGGTCTTTCAAAGCTTGAAACATCTTTTGACGGGAATAGTCAAGACCCATGGAGGCCAAAAATTAATCTTAATTATCAGCAGTGGAACGACTTTGAACCTGATGTCTTAATTGATATTTCAAATTTTATGGATACAAAGATTAATTCAATTTTAGCATATAAAAGTCAAGTTATTAAAGACGGAAGTTCAACGTCAACTAAAATAAATTCTGAAAACTTTATTGAAAGTATTTCATATAGATCAAAAAATTATGGTAGGCTAATAGATGTAGAGTATGCAGAAGCCTTTCAGTCAAGAAGAAATATTGCTGTTAGTAATCTATCTGATCTTATATAATTTTTAGAAAATTCTTTATTATATTTTTTAAATCATCTATTTTTGCTCCTCAATATGGTGGTTGTAGCTCAGTTGGTTAGAGCGCTAGATTGTGGTTCTAGATGTCGCCGGTTCGAATCCGGTCTTCCACCCAAAAAAATCTTCTGATTTATCAATAAAATAAACCCTTAATCAATGAGGGTTTTTTTATTTATTTAAAAAAAATTCTTTTTAATCCTTAATTTTGAATAATCTGGTTTAAGACTGGCTTGTATATTTTGAATTTTAACAATTAATTTACAAAAATTAGCTCAAAAAATGCTACTAAAATGGCAGTAAACTCATCTGATAGAATTGTACAGTATTTTTAAAACTATTAATAAATCAATAAAATGGATGTTTTAGTCAGAGTTCCTTAAAAGTGTTTTCTATTTAGAAAAATGTACCCATCCAAAAATGCATTCTATTTTACCTATTTAAATCTCTCAACATATCCTGGAATCTCTTCCTACAATTGAGTGGCAAGACTTTGGTTGATCATCTCAGAGTTCACATTCTATTTAAATTGCATAGTCATTTATATTTACCTGAACCCTCCATCTTTCCATTTATGAAATGATCATTTAAATCCACTTTAGTCCAATTAGCAAGGATGAATTCCATTAACTATCCCAATTTTTCTTTTGAAATCCTTTACAACAGGGTTTGGAGCTAAAAAATAATCAATGTTCCTTTTTCTTACTTTGGTTTGTAAATTAATTTTTTGCTGGAAATTCTTAATCATTGCTTATTATGATGTTAATTTGATATTATCCCTCCTCTACCAACTTTTCTTACACCTGAACTACCAGAGTTTGCAAAACCTTTACTTTGGGCTTTACTTTTTGCATTCGAATTTGAAGAAACCTTATTTTTTGATTTAGACTTTTTTCCCTTAAATAACCTCTTGCCATTTGTCTCTCGGTTATCATTTTTATTTCCAAAAAATTTACTTCCCATATTTAAAAATTTAATCTACTACAATTTTATCATCCATATTAGCAATCTCCCATGCAGTATGGAATATCAATTTAGTTCTTTTTGTTAAAAGATCATATCTAATTTTATCAGGTGTATCACCTGGGCCATGATAATCTTCATGAGTACCACTAAAGTAAAATATTACTGGAATATTATTCTTAGCAAAGTTATAATGATCACTTCTCTCATAGAATCTATTTGGATCATCCCATGCATTAAACCTATAATCTAATTCAAGATCAACAGTATTTTTATTTACTCTTTCAGATGTTTCATGTAGCATAGAACTTAATCTATCAGTACCAATTAGATAGATATAATTATCATTATCTGAATCTCTTGTAGGATCGGTTCTTCCAATCATATCAACATTTAAATTAGTGATTGTATCCTCAAGTGGATAAAGAGGATTATCCGTATAATATTCTGAACCAAGCAGACCTTTTTCTTCAGCAGAAACATGAAGAATAACAATTGATCTTTTTGGTCTATAACCATCTAAAGAAGCCATCTTAAATGCTTGAGCAATCTCTAAAAGAGCCATAGAACCTGATCCATCATCATCTGCTCCATTAAAAATATCTTCACCTTCTATACCAACATGATCAAGATGTGCAGTTATTACAATGTATTCGTTTGGGTAATGAGAGCCTTCAATAATGGATGCAACATTTATAGAATTTAGCTTTTCACCACCTGTTCTTACTCCAGCAACCATTGCGTAATTTCTTAATTTTTCCATATCTCCATTTTGCATAAATGTTCTTACTGAGTCTGGAATTTTATCTGGTAATGATATTCTTTGAGGTGTGGTTATCTCCATTTTTTGAAAATAATCTTCAGTACCTTTTGCTGGCTTTATATCATTTTTCAAATAAAAATCTCTAATAAATTCCACAGCTAATATTTCACCTTTAGTCCCAGCTTCTCTTCCCTCAAAACTATCAGATGCATAAACATATAGAAGAGATTTTAATTCCTCTGATGTAATAGTCTCAGCATACTTATTTGAAATATTTTGCGAGAATACATTTGAGATAAATAGAGTTAGTATAAATAAATTAAACTTTTTCATAGTAATTTTTCTTGGTTTTTATTTCATTTTCTATACCATCCCATAAGGATATTCTGGAAAGAAGGGCTTTCTCTGAAATTGATTTTGCTTCTGATATTTTTTCTTCATCATTATTGCATAAATATGAGAGCATTTCCATAGACATAGGTCCATGCATATCACCATCAACTTCAATATGACGCTTAAAGTAATAAATTAATTTATTCAATTCATTATTTTTTGAATTTATTCCTTCCAATAGAGGCATAAACATATCAGGAATAAGGTCTTCTCTACCAAAAGTAAATACTGCAGCCACTTCATGAATTTTACCTTTATTAATTACTGAAAATGTAAATTTTAAAAAATCTTTGATATAGTCCTTTATTTCAAGTTTTTCTATATCATTATTAATTGTATTTAATGAGTTTAATGAGTTAATATTATTTAATATAAGATCAGTTTTAACACCAAATGATTCAATTGAATCTAAATACATTTCAAAATGTGACATTGGTTTTCCTTGTTCATTTTCATCTGTTTCTTCGCCAGCAACAATTTCGTTTATAAGTTTAGCAGTAGAAGTATTATTACTTGGATACCATGGAACTGAAATAGAGGTTAAATTAATTTGTAAAAATTTTAATAGTGACATAAAATCCCATACAGCATAGACATGAGCATTTGTAAAAATTTTTAGATCTTCAATACTTTCGATAGAATTATATAGAGAGTGGTTTCTTAATTTATTTTTTAGTGGTTCAAGATTTTGAGCAATATTATTCATAGAAATATTTTGGGCTCAAATATAAATAATAATTAAATTCATAAAATGCAGGAAATATTATTGTTTCTTATATCATCATTAGCTCTAACCTTGATGCCAGGTCCAGATATCTTATTTGTTGTTAATCAAAGCTTAGAAAAGAGGAAAAATGGAATAATAACCTCCTTAGGTTTATGTACAGGATTAATATTTCATACAATGTTTCTGGTTTTTGGGCTTTCCGCATTAATTGAGAGTAATAAATCGCTAATTACTTTTTTAAAATATTTTGGCACTATATATCTCTTCTATCTAGCCTACATAGAGATAAAGTCGGAAAATAAAATTAACAAGAGCTTGAATAGCAAACTTTTTTCTAAGAGGTCTTTACATGAACCTTATAAATCCAAAAGTTTTAATTTTTTTTATTGCTTATTTTCCAAACTTCTTGTTTTCAGATACAATTAAAATTTCAAATCAATTTCTAATATTAGGCTTTGTTTTTATATTTCAAGCTTTACTTGTTTTTGTTTCTGTCTCATTGATAGCTAATAAATTGATAAAGTATACAAGTATAGACTCAAATAATAAAATGCTTAAGTACTTTAAATCTTTGATTTTTATAATAATAGGTCTGCTTATACTTATATAGATCTCACTTGATTTAAATTTGTATATTTGCATGCAATTAGTTTATAATTAATTGCTTATGTCTAAATCAAAATTTGTAGGTGAGGGACTAACATATGACGATGTACTGCTCGTCCCTGCATATTCAGAAGTCCTTCCGTCAGAAGTTTCCTTAAAAACAAAATTCAGTAGAAATATTGATCTAAATATTCCTATAGTTTCTGCTGCTATGGATACAGTTACAGAAAGTAAAATGGCTATTGCTATTGCTAGTGAAGGTGGTATTGGAGTAATACATAAGAATCTATCTATCGAAGACCAGTCCAATGAAGTTAGGTTAGTAAAAAGAGCTGAATCAGGAATGATTATAGACCCGGTAACTCTTACAAAAGACTCTCTAGTTATAGATGCAAAAAATAATATGAAAAAATATAAAATTGGAGGTATTCCAATTGTTTCAAATTCTGGTAAGTTAATTGGAATTGTAACTAACCGTGACTTAAGGTTTGAAAAAGACAATTCAAAGAAACTCTCTGATGTAATGACAAGTAAAAAATTGATTACAGCTGATGTAGGTACATCATTAATAGAAGCTGAAGAAATTTTGCAAACTCACAAAATTGAAAAATTACCTGTTGTTGACTCAAAAGGTATATTAATGGGTCTAATTACATTTAGAGATATTAACAAACACTCTGAAAAACCAATCTCTAATAAAGATAAACTAGGAAGATTAATGGTAGCCGCTGCAATTGGTACTGACAGTGATTATAAAAAAAGAGCCAAAAAACTAGTTGAGAGTGGAGTAGATGCTATTGTTGTTGATACTGCTCATGCACATTCAAGTAGAGTGGGAGATGTCCTAAAAAGCCTCAAAGATTTATATAGTGATATAGATATAATTGTTGGTAACATTGCCTCCGCTGATGCTGCTGAATATTTAAAAGAAAATGGTGCTGATGCAATTAAGGTAGGAATTGGACCAGGTTCAATATGTACTACAAGAGTTGTTGCTGGAGTTGGATATCCTCAATTATCTGCAATCATAAATGTTGCAGAAGTATTAAAAAATTCACCAATTCCACTAATAGCTGATGGTGGAGTAAAATTCACTGGTGATATTGCAAAAGCAATTGCTGCTGGTGCTGATACTGTTATGCTGGGATCTCTTCTAGCTGGAACTGAAGAATCTCCTGGTGAAACTGTTATTTATGAGGGTAGAAAATTTAAAACATACAGAGGAATGGGATCAGTCGAAGCAATGCAAAAAGGTAGTAAAGATCGCTACTTCCAGTCAGATCAATCTGATGATAAAAAATTAGTCCCTGAAGGAATTGTTGGAAGGGTTCCTTATAAAGGTCAATTAAATGAAAGTATTCACCAATTTGTGGGTGGTTTGAGATCTGGAATGGGTTATTGCGGATCTAAAGATATAGAATCACTTAAAAATTCATCTAAATTTGTAAAAATTACAGGATCAGGAATTAGGGAAAGCCATCCTCATAATGTATCAATTACAAAGGAGGCTCCTAATTATAGTCCTCCTAAATTATAGTCATTGAAAAGATCCTTATTCATATTTACTACATTATTATTGACTTCTTGTTCTAATATTAGCGATAATAATTCAAATGATTTGATTGCTAGAGCTGGTGAGAACTTTTTGTATCAAAACCAATTGCCTTCATTTTCATCTGAACAAGATAGTATACTTAGGTACCTAAATTATATTGAAACATGGGCTAAAGAAAAAATCTTATATGATTTATCCCTAACTAATCTTTCTCAATCAAAAAAAAATGACCTTGACTTATTAGTTGAAAAATATAAAGTTGATCTTTATATTAATTCTTACAAGGACTTAATTGTCAATTCTAGAATAGATTCAATTGTCACCGACCAAGAAATTGAGTCATTTTATAACATGAATATTGATAATTTTAAGCTTAACGAAAATCTTCTAAAGTATAGGTATCTTAAAGTTCCTAGCGATAATATTAATATTAGTAGAATAAGGAGGTACATTCAAAGACTTAATGAAAGTGACAGGGATTTCCTTGATTCACTTAATTTTCAATTTGCAGATTTAAAAATAAATGATACTGTGTGGTTTACAGAAAGGGAGGTAATTTCTTCTATTGAATTTATAAATCAAAAAAATAAATCTAATTATATGAGAATAAATAGACTTTATGAATTTGAGGATGATCAATATACAAATTACTTCATTGTTAAGGATCTGCTAAAATCAGGAAATATTCCTCCATTATCTTATCTTTACGATAGAATTAAATCAAATATTATTAACCAAAGAAAACTAAACTTAATTCAAAATATTAATAAAGAAATTTTGAATGATGCTCTAAAATCTAGTAAATATGAAGTTTTTAAATAGTCTATTGTTAATTCTTTTATTTCAACTATCATTCTCACAAGAGAGAATAAAAGTTGATGGTATTTCGTCTGTGGTAGGGGATTTTATTATCCTAGACTCTGATATAGATAAAGTTCTTATTGATATGGAGTCTCAAGGGCTTTCCACAAGAGGAATTTCAAAGTGTCAGCTTCTAGGTAAATTAATGGAAGATAAGTTATATGCTCACCATGCAATTCAAGATAGTCTAGAATTGTCTGATAATGAAATATATGATTATGTTGATAGACAAATTGAGTATTTCACAGAGCAACTAGGTGGTATAGAAAAAGTTCTTGAGTTTTATAATAAAAGAGATGAAATATCATTTAGAGATGAATTATTTGAAATAAACAAAACACAGAGACTATCTGAGATGATGCAGCAGAATATTGTGGAGAAAGTTGAAATAACTCCTGAAGAAGTTAGACAGTTCTTTAATGCAATTCCTAAAATTGACCTTCCTATTTTTGGTACTGAATTAGAAATTGCTCAGATCGTTGTTGAACCAAAAGTTTCCGATGAAGAAAACCAGAGAATTGAAGATCAGTTGAAGTTATTTAGAGAGGATATTCTTGAAGGTGGTATGAGCTTTGCTTCTAAAGCTCTTTTATATTCTCAGGATCCAGGCTCAAGAAGTAAAGGTGGTCGTTACACTTTAAATAGAAAAAAACCTAGAGAAGACAAAACATTTAGGGATGTTGCTTTTAGCCTTACAGAAGGTGAAATATCTCAACCTTTTAAATCGCAATTTGGTTGGCACATTATTCAATTAGATAAGGTTAGGGGGCAGGAAATTGACGTTAGACACATACTTCTTATTCCTAAAATTTCAGAAGCTGAGATGAACGCTGCAAAAGAGGAAATTGACAGAATAAGAGAGAGAATATCAAATGGTGAAATTACTTTTTCAGATGCAGCACTTCAGTTTTCAGATGAAAAAGAGACTAGGTTAAATGGAGGTGTTATAATTAATCCAAGTACAAATGACACTAGATTTGAACTTACTAAAATGGACCCTCTCCTATACTCTCAGGTCAAAGATCTTGAGGATAATCAAATGAGTATGCCTCTTCTTGATAACTCTGATAACTTTATATCTAAATACAAGATTCTAAAAGTTACTAATAGATTTGATGAACATGTTGCAGATTTCTCTAAAGATTATGTGAAGATTAAAGATTTAGCTTTGACTGAAAAGCAATTAAAGACTGTTAAGAGATGGATGGAGGACAAGATCAATGAAACCTACGTAAACATTAACTCAGAGAGCAATTATTGTAACTTTGTTTATAATTGGAAAAAAGAGTAGTTATTTAAAATATTTGAAGGGAACAATTAACATTCCAAAGCATTCGCCTCCCTCTTTATTTATATTTTTATGATGTATTTTATGTGCTCTTCTGACTCCTCGAGCATATTTATTATCAATATTTCTAAACATCTTGAATCTTTGATGAATAAAAACATCATGAACAATAAAATATGCTAGACCATAAAGTCCTATGCCAATAGCAATTGGGAGTCCTAGCCAAAAGCCTTCACCCCAAAGAACAACAAAACTAAAGCTCAGAAAAGCATAGAAAAAGAAAAATAAATCATTTCTTTCAAACCAAGAATTATGGTCTTTTTTATGATGGTCTTTGTGAAGAATCCACAAAGGTCCATGCATAATATATTTATGGTTAAACCAAGCAGTAAACTCAGTTACAACAAAGGTTGCAATCAAAGTAAAGATCCATATAGCTATATCCATTGAATTAAATTTAATTGATATTTAACATAAGAACGAGCAATAACAGTAAACTTTTGGAAATTATGAATTCTCACTCTCTTTTTAACAATATTTTCAGAAGATGTTCTCTTAAGTTTTTTAAGTAGCTTATTATAATATCTGTATGCTATGTAAACTGCAAAGCGAGAATTTTTCGGTAATCTAGCTATTCCTTTTATTGCATTTTTAAAATCTAATTCAATTTCATTAATAATTTCTTTTTTTGATTCTTCATTAAAATCATCCATATTGACATTTGGAAAATACACACGCTTTAAAATATTTGAGTCATCTTTAAGATCTCTTAAAAAATTTACCTTTTGAAATGCTGATCCAAGAGATATAGCATAATCGCTAAGATCTGAATATAAAGTGTCAGAACCCTTAACAAACACCTTTAAGCACATCAAACCAACAACATCTGCAGATCCATAAATATATTTTTTATATTCTTCTACAGAGTTGTATTCCTTCTTTTCCAAATCCATTTTCATACTATCTAGAAATGATCTAATTAAATCCTTTGGAATAGAATATCTATTTACAGTGTTTTGAAATGAGTTAAGAATTGGATTTAAGCTAATTTTATTCTCTATACTCCTCCATAATTCCTCTTCAAACTCATTTAATAGTTCTTTTTTAGGGAACTCGTGAAATGTATCAACAATCTCATCCGCAAGTCTAACAAAACCATAAATATTAAAAATATCTTGCCTTATGGATTTTGACAATAAACTACTTGAGAAATAAAAAGAAGTACTATATCGTTTAATTACGATTTTACTTGAGTCTTCTGATACTTTATCAAAGATAGATTTCATATAACAAAAATACGTAAAATGAGTAAATCAATTCATATCTTTGAATATGGAAAAAACTTTACTATATCACTATACATCATTATCTCATCTTATAGAAATTTTTAAAGTTGGTAAAGTACTAACTTCTCAGACAGAAAAAATGCTTAAGGTAAAGAAGCCAGGTTTGTGGTTCTCTACAAACAATAAATGGGAATATTCAGCATTTAAAAGATTTAATGATGGAAATAAAGAATTTGATTTAAACACACCTGAAGAATTTGAAAAGTATATAGGATGTGCAAGGCTTGTTACTAATCTCAATTCATTATTTGTAACATTTGCAAAGTATAAGCATAAATCTAAGGTAAATCCTATGTTATGGGAAAAAATGGCAGAAATTGGTAAGTCAAAAGGAGCTGATCCAACTGAATGGTACGCAACATTTAGTCCTATGAGCATAAATAACCTAGATATAGATGTTTATGAGAATGGTGAATGGCATAGTTTAAAAAAAGGAGAAGGAGAATTCGACTCTGAGTTATTTAATAGAAATCTTGAAAAAACTTTTGTATTTAAAAAAGGTAAGGAAATGGAAGAAAAAATGATGAATGAGGTTGCTAAGCAAAAGGAAAATATAGAACAAAAAGCACAAGAGGTTGTTGAGGAGAAAGTAGAAGAAGTTGTTGAGGAGAAAGTAGAAGAAGTTGTTGAGGAGAAAGTAGAGGAAGTTGTTGAGGAGAAAGTAGAGGAAGTTGTTGAGGAGAAAGTAGAGGAAGTTGTTGAGGAGAAAGTAGAGGAAGTTGTTGAGGAGAAAGTAGAGGAAGTTGTTGAGGAGAAAGTAGAGGAAGTTGTTAAGGAGAAAGTAGAGTAGAGAAGAAGTTGTTGAGGAGAAAGTAGAAGAAGTTGTTGAGGAGAAAGTAGAAGAAGTTGTTGAGGAGAAAGTAGAGGATGAAAAACCTAAATCAAAAGGAATATTTTCAAGAGTTAAGAGTCTGTTTAAAAGGAAATAAAGTGCCTACGACTGGACTCGAACCAGCACGAGCTTAAGCTCACTACCCCCTCAAGGTAGCGTGTATACCAATTTCACCACGTAGGCTTAAAAAAAAAGGGTAGTGACCTGGCTGGGGCTCGAACCCAGGACCCTCTCCTTAAAAGGGAGATGCTCTACCAACTGAGCTACCAGGTCTAAAAAAGAGGTCAAATATACATTGAAATATTCATTATTCAATCATCTTTTTTATTATAAATTTGTTAATCTATGGTCAATACAATATTTCTTTTTGGGTATATGGGAGCAGGCAAAACTGTAATAGGGAAATCTCTTTCTAAATCTATCGATTATGAGTTCTATGACTTAGATAATTTTATTGAATTAGGAGAAAAGAAAAAAATTTCAGAAATCTTTAATGATCATAATGAAGTCTATTTTAGAAACCTGGAGAATAAATACTTAGAGACTCTATCTAAAAAAAAAGAAAAAAAAGTTATCTCGTTGGGAGGAGGTACTCCTTGTTTTGAATCTAATATTGAAATTATTACCAATACTCCCGATTCAACAACAATATATTTAAAAGCATCAGTTAATTCACTAATTAATAGACTTAAGGATGGGAAAACTAAGCGTCCAATTATTTCTCATTTAAAATCTGATAATGATCTTAAAGATTTTATTAATAAACACCTTTTTGAAAGAAGTTATTACTACGAAAAAGCTGAAATTAAAATCACTACAGACAATTTAGAAATAAATCAGATTACTAAGCTAATTAAGGACGTTTTAGCTTAAGTATACTTCCAGCTCATTGTTTTTATTAGAGATAAAACTTACATGTTCATTAACTGACGTTGATAAGCTAATACCGCTATAATCAATTTTTACAGGAAAAAGTGTTTGATCCCTATTTACAATAACAGCTGTTTTTATTTTATTTGGTTTATAAATCAAAAGGTTGCTGATTACTGATTGTAATGTCTTTCCTGATTGAGATACATCATCAATTATAAGCACTGAAGAAGAATTAATATCAAATTTTGTGTCATATTTAACAGACCCAATAGGATCATCCTTGTCGATTATTACTTGGATTAGATTTGATTTAAGATTTGATATTTTATTTAGGTGATTAATTAATTTCTTTGCAATAACTAAACCATTATCAGAAATACCAAAAACTACTAAGGAGTCTTCATCTGTATTGTCTTCAAGAATTTGTAAACTAATTCTTTGAATTTTTTTTTCAATATCTGAGTTGTTTAAAATTATATTCTTTTCTGAAAGCTTTTTCATGAAATTTTAGTTATAAAATAAATCAAGTAATATTGTATCTTCGCACTAAATTATGAAGAAAAAACTATTTTTCCTTTTACCAGTTTTCTTTATTTTTCTTCAATGTAAGAAAGATGATGATACCCCTCAATATGTAATTAGAGAATATAGTGATCAGGTTCTTGTGGATCAATCTATTCTAGAAGAATATCTCCAAACTCATACTTATAATTATGAGGATTTTAATAACAATTCAAATATTGATCTTAAAATTGATAAATTAAGTGACAATTCATCTAGACTATCATTATTTGACATGGCTAATGTGAAAACTATAAATGTTAAAGACTCTGATGAAAATGATGTTCCCCACAATTTATACTATATAATTGCAAGGGAGGGTTCAAACACAAGACCATCTATTGCAGATTCTGTTTATGTTGCCTATGAAGGAAAACTTACTTCAGGTGAAACCTTTGATAAGAGAAAATTTCCTGTATGGTTAGATTTAGCTAATGCACTAGAGGGTTTTAGAGAGGGTGTTTCAGAGTTAAGAACAGGCGTATATTCTGAGAATTCTAATGGAACTATTGAATATAATTCTTTTGGGGTTGGAATATTTATTTTTCCTTCTGGATTAGGTTACTTTGAGAATACAAGTGCAGGAATACCTGAATACTCTCCTTTAATTTTTTCTGTAAAGTTAATGACCTATACTGATACAGATCATGATAATGATGGTGTTTTATCAATATTTGAAGACATTGATGGAGATGGTAAACCATTTAGAGATGATACTGATGGAGATAGAATTTGGAATATGTATGACGCTGACGATGACGGAGATGGAATTCTTACAATTAATGAGCTAGATAAAAATAATGATGCAATTATTGATGATACCGATAATGACGGTATTCCAGACTATCTAGATCCAAATAATTAATCTTTTTTCTTGAATAAACCGTAAGGAATATCATATGAGATATTCAATGATAATTTGTTTGTTGTTAGGTCAACATTTGCATTATCTAAATCAACTCCGTTAGCGTTTATTATAAGTACTTCATTATTATTCAGTCCTCTTTCATACCTAAGACCAACGCTTATAGACCTTATCTTAACTCTACTACCAAGTAATAAACTTAATGTGTACTTGTCTTTGATATCTTCAAGATTAAAATTACTTGAGTTTGAAAGATTGTATTTAAAAGAAGGTCCGCCAAAGACACTTATTGGACCTAATACTTTATATCCAAAAATAATAGGTAATTGAATTTCTGAGGATTTGTATGAATGTTCTGCAATATTAATACCTTCATCTAATGAATAGGCTGCAGCATTTTTTGATTTTGAAAAAATTAAATTTAGCTCTGGTCTTATATAAAAAGTTATCAAATCAATTTCAGTAAAAACTCCAAATTGAAATCCAGTTGAGTTTTTAATATCAAGATCATAATTATCTATTTTATTACTAATATTTTCTATTGATCCAAAATTATCATCATTTAAACCAAACTGAAAGCCTAGATTACCTTGAGCTAGAAGACCTGAAGATGTAAATAGTAAAAAAAAGATTAGTCTCATAACATTAATTTTTTCTATCCAATACTTTTTTTGATGCCTTAATAATTGAATCCTTATCAAGACCATATTTTTTCATTAATTCACTTGGAGTACCTGATTCACCAAAAGTATCTTTCGTTCCAACAAATTCCTGAGGAACAGGATTATTTAAGACAAGAGTTCTTGAAATACTTTCACCTAATCCACCATAAATATTATGCTCTTCAGCAGATACTAGACAGCCAGTCTTTGAAACTGATTTTAAAATAATTTCTTCATCTAGTGGTTTAATTGTATGGATATTAATAATCTCACAACTAATTCCTGATTTACCTAACTCAATTGAGGCTTCTAATGCTTCCCAAACTAGGTGGCCTGTAGCAACGATTGTAATATCTGAACCTTCCTTTAGAAGAACACCTTCACCAATTTTAAAATTACCGTTGACATCAGTAAAATTAGGTACTTTAGGTCTACCGAATCTTAAATAAACAGGACCATCAACTTTTGAAATTTCAATTGTTGCTAATTTTGTTTGATTAAAATCACATGTGTTTATAACAGTCATTCCAGGTAACATTTTCATAAGGCCTATATCCTCTAGAATTTGATGAGTTGCCCCATCTTCACCTAGTGTTATACCTGCATGTGAAGCACATATTTTAACATTCTTGTCTGAATAAGCAATTGATTGTCTTATTTGATCATATACTCTTCCTGTTGAAAAATTGGCAAAAGTTCCAGTATATGGAATCTTACCTCCAGTAGCTAGTCCTGCAGCAATTCCAATCATATTTGCCTCTGCAATACCAGCTTGAAAAAATCTTTCAGGATTTTCCTTAGCGAAATCCCCCATTTTTAAAGAACCAGTCAAATCTGCACATAAAGCAACGATATTGGAATTAGACCTACCCAGTTCAGTCAGCCCTTCTCCAAAACCTGACCTTGTGTCTTTACTTCCTTGATTTGTATAACTATCCATATTAATAATCTCCTAAAGTTTCTGGGTTTTGACTAAGAGCAATCTCAAGTTGTTCATCATTTGGAGCAACTCCATGCCAATTATGGGTATGCATCATAAAATCCACTCCATTACCCATTACTGTATTCATTATGATAACAATTGGTTTGCCTTTATGGGTTCTGTCTTTTGCAGAATTAAGAACTTCAAATACTTCATCAAGGGAATTACCATTTTTAACTTCTAAAACATCCCATCCAAAAGATTTTAGTTTTTGGTCTAGGTTTCCTATATCAAGAACGTTTTTTGTGGAGCCATCTATTTGTTGTCCATTATAGTCAACTGTAACAATAATATTATCAACTTTTTTTGCAGAGGCAAACATAAATGCTTCCCAATTTTGTCCTTCTTGAAGTTCACCATCTCCAGTTAAAACATATACTAATGAATCATCATTATTTAACTTTTTGGATAGTGCTATTCCAATACCAACTGAAAGTCCTTGACCAAGTGACCCAGTTGATACATTAACACCGGGTAATCCATCATGGTTAGTAGGATGGCCTTGAAGTCTAGAATTTATCTTTCTAAATGTACTTAATTCACTTAATTCAAAATGACCAGTTCTAGCAAGTATGCTGTAATAAACTGGTGATATATGACCATTTGACAAGATGAACATATCTTTTAAGTCAGACTCATTTCTAAGGATCTTCTTATATAGTGTAACAAAAAATTCAACACAACCAAGTGATCCTCCTGGATGACCAGAATTTACTGCATGAACCATTCTAAGAATATCTCTTCTTACTTGAAAAACAAGTTTATTTAGATCTTCATTCATTTGTGGTAAAAGTAGGGTTATAGAATTCACTATCAAAATTCTTTAATTTCTTTTTATCATAAATTTTATATAATTAATTAACAATGCTTATTTCTTCTTAATTACTTTTCTAATTTTGATAAGATGAAGATTCTTGATAAGTACATAATAAAAAAATATTTAGGTACTTTCTTTATAATGTTTGGACTATTTATTCCTATTGGAATAATGGTTGATTTTGCTGAAAAAATTGATAAATTCAGAGAAAATGAAGTTCCAGGTGATGAAATTATAGGTTACTACATAGACTTTATATGGTATTTTGGAAGTCAACTTTATCCTGTTTTTTTATTCCTAGCCGTTATCTGGTTTACATCCAGACTTGCAAATAATACTGAAGTAACTGCTATCTTATCCTCAGGTGTCTCATTTCAAAGACTTATGAAGCCATACTTTATTTCAGCATCCATTGTAGTTGTATTTGCATTAATCTCTGTAATGTTCATAGTCCCAAAGTCTAACAAGAATTTTAATGAATTTATTTCTGAATATGTAAAATCTGAGGATGTAAGAAAGACCTCAAGACTTTTTAAACAAATTAATGAAAATGAATTCATATATATAAGTAGTTATGACCCAAAAAGAAAGAGAGGATTTAATTTTACTTTAGAAAATTTTAATGGAAATAAATTAAATCATAAAATCTCTGCCTCAAATATTAGATGGGATGATTCAATTTTTAGACTAACAAATTATGTCAAAAGAACTGTCTATGATGATACAGAAAATATTGAAAGGTATACTAGAAAGGATACTATTTTCGATTTTGATATAGAAGATTTAGCTCCACTTAATTATGTTGCAGAGACATTGAATTTTTTTGAGTTGAATAATTTAATTAGGTATGAAAAAAGAGCGGGTTCTCCATTAATAAATTCTCACTTGCTTGTTCGTCACAAAAGGTATACTATTCCTCTTTCTTGTTTCATATTAACAATTATAGCAATTTCAGTCTCTTCGTTTAAAAGAAGAGGTGGAACTGGATCTAATCTTGCAATAGGTGTATCGTTAGGCTTCTTGTTCATTTTTCTAGATAAAATATTTGGAGTGTTAGTGCTAAAGTCTAATTTTTCTCCTGCAATTGCATCATGGGGAACTCTATTAATATTTTTAACAATTGCAATAATTTTATTAAGAAGGGCAATTAGATAGGTCATTTAATTAATTTATATTTACAGAAATTTATTATATGGAGTTTTTAGATTTTGAAGTTCCTGTTAAAGAAATTTTAGAACAAATAGATAAGTGTAAATCTATCGAAAATGAGAGTGATGTAGATGTAACCAAAACATTTAATTTACTCCAAAAAAAACTTGTTGAAACAAAGAAGGGTATATATGGTAACCTTTCTGCCTGGCAAAAGGTTCAATTATCCCGACATCCTAATAGACCTTATGCTCTTGATTATATTAATAATATTTGTGGAGATACATTTCTTGAATTACATGGAGACAGAAATGTAAAAGACGATAAAGCAATGATTGGTGGTCTTGGTAAAATCGGAGATCAATCATACATGTTTATTGGAACTCAAAAAGGCTATAATACCAAAACAAGACAATATAGAAATTTTGGAATGGCAAATCCTGAAGGCTATAGAAAGGCCCTTAGGTTAATGAAGCAAGCTGAGAAGTTCAATATTCCCATTGTTACTCTAATTGATACACCAGGCGCATATCCTGGAATGGAAGCTGAAGAGAGAGGTCAGGGTGAAGCTATTGCAAGAAATATATATGAAATGATGAACATTAATGTTCCAATAATTTGTATCGTTATTGGGGAAGGAGCTTCCGGTGGTGCTTTAGGAATAGGTGTTGGTGATAAAATTTTAATGCTTGAGAACACATGGTATTCAGTAATATCTCCTGAGTCTTGCTCATCAATATTATGGAGAAGCTGGGAACATAAAGAATTAGCTGCAGAAGCGTTAAAATTGACTGCTGACGATATGCTCAAAAACAAATTAATTGATAAAATTATAGAGGAGCCTCTTGGAGGTGCTCACTATGACCCTGCTCAATCATATCAATCAGTGAAAGAAAACATTGTCTACTTTACAAAAAAAATTAAGTCTTTGTCTAGTAAAAAGATGATTGAGTATAGAAGAAAAAAATTTACTAAAATTGGTAAGTTTAAGGGGTAGAATCACTATTAACAAAATCTTGTAGTTATTAACAAATACTATGTTTAAAGATTTATTTAATATCAGTTCCTATTTTTAACTTTTAGAATTTGTTTTTCCATAAATTTACTGCATGGAGAAAAGAAATCCTTTAAAGATTTATGAAAATGATAATCAAGCCATTGTTAATCTATCAGATGGTAAGATACCTCCACAAGCTCTAGACCTTGAAGAAGCTGTTTTAGGTGCAATGCTCATAGATGAAAAAGGAGTGAATGAGGTTATTGATATTCTTTCTCCTGAAGTTTTTTATAAAAAATCGCATCAACTTATTTTTGAATCAATTCAAAGATTATTTAGAGAATCAGAACCAATTGATCTTCTAACCGTATCAGCTGATTTAAAGAAAAATAAAAATTTCGAGGTAATAGGGGGTGACTTTTATCTAATAGGTCTTTCTCAAAAAGTTTCTTCATCTGCACATATTGAATATCACTCAAGAATTATTCAGCAAAAATTTATTCAAAGGAAACTAATTACAATATCAAATGAAATAATTTCAAAGTCATATAACGAAAGTACAGATGTAATAGATTTATTAGATGAGGCTGAGTCAAAATTATATGATATTGCTCAAAACAATATCAAAGGATCTTCTGAGACAGCTCAAAACCTTGTAATACAAGCAAAAAATAGAATTGAGGAGATCTCAAAACAAGAGGGTCTTAGTGGGATATCAACTGGTTTTGAAAAACTAGATAGATTAACATCAGGCTGGCAGCCAAGTGATTTAATTATTGTTGCTGCTAGGCCAGGTATGGGTAAAACCGCATTAGCTTTATCTATGGCAAGAAATGTTTCTGTTCAGAAAAAAATACCAGTTGCTTTTTTCTCACTTGAGATGTCATCTGTACAACTTATTACAAGGCTTATTTCATCCGAGACAGGCCTTTCATCTGACAAGCTTAGGACAGGTAAACTTGCAGATCATGAGTGGCAACAACTAAATATTAAAGTATCAGATCTTGAATCAGCTCCTCTTTACATAGATGATAGTGCTGCACTAACTATTTTTGAGCTAAGAGCAAAGGCTAGAAGATTAGCATCATCTCATGGCATTAAGCTTATTATTATAGACTATCTTCAATTGATGAATCTAGGATCCTCAAATAAAGCAGGTAATAGAGAGCAGGAAATATCCACGATTTCTAGAAATCTTAAAGCATTAGCAAAAGAATTAAATATACCAGTTATTGCTTTATCCCAGCTTTCAAGAGCAGTAGAGACTAGAGGTGGTACTAAAAGACCTATACTTTCTGATCTTAGGGAATCGGGAGCAATTGAACAAGATGCTGACATTGTATCATTTTTATATAGACCTGAATATTATGGAATTACAGAATGGGATGATGATATGAAAACACCATCTGAAGGTCAAGGTGAGTTTATTGTAGCAAAGCATAGAAATGGTGCTTTAGATTCAATCAAACTTAAATTTGTAGCTAACCTTGGTAAATTTGAGGATATTGATAGCTTCGATTCTCCTTTTGAATTTCAATCAAAGCTAAACACAGATAATAAATTAAGTGACTTTAGTGAGCCGTCAAATAAAGATGACGACGAAGATATTCCATTCTAATTAACTTCCTTTTAAAAGAAATGACTTTAAGAAATCATTAAGGTCTCCGTTAAGAACTGCCTCAGTATTCCCTGACTCATGACCAGTTCTAACATCCTTTATAATTTTATATGGGTGTAATACATAATTTCTGATTTGTGATCCCCATTCAATTTTTTTCTTAGAATCTTCAATTTTTTTTCTTTCCTCATTGTTTTTTTGAATCTCAATCTCATAAAGCTGAGATTTAAGAAGCATAAGCGCTTTCTGCTTGTTATCTAATTGTGATCTTGTTTCTGAGTTTTCAACAGTAATTCCTGTTGGTTTATGTTTAAGTCTTACTGCAGTTTCAAGCTTGTTGACACTTTGACCTCCAGCTCCACCTGCCCTCATCGTCTCCCACATCAAATCAGAAGGGTTAATGTTAATTTCTATTGAATCATCAACAAGCGGGTATACATATACAGACGCAAAAGATGTGTGTCTTTTTGCATTACTGTCAAAAGGTGATATTCTTACTAATCTATGAACACCATTTTCACCTTTTAACCATCCGAAAGCAAAGTCTCCATCAATTTGAATTGTAGCAGTTTTTATTCCAGCTACATCACCAGGTTGATTATTTAATTCTTTTATTTTAAAATTGTTTTTTTCACCCCACATCAAATACATTCTTAAAAGCATTTCAGCCCAATCACAAGATTCAGTTCCGCCTGCTCCAGCAGTAATCTGAAGAATTGCAGACATAGAATCTTCTTTTTTGCTGAGCATCATTTTAAATTCCATGTCTTCAATTAGAATCTCTAATTCATTATATGACTCGTTAATCTCATTTTCACTAATCTCTTTATTCAAGAAAAATTCACTGAGAACTGTAATATCATCATACTTTGTGATTAAAACATCAAATTCAGATATTAAGGATTTAATTTGTTGAATTTCTTTGACAATTTTTTCTGCATCTTTAGGATTCGTCCAGAAATTAGGGTCAGAAGCTTTGATTTCTAAATTAGAAAGAATGGACTCTTTAGACTCCAGGTCAAAGAAACCCCCTTAACGTATCAATACGTCTTTTAACTCCCTTTAAATTTTCTTTAGAAAACATGATTGAAATTAATTATATGATTTCGAAAAAAAAAATTATATTTCTAAAAAATTAACCATGAAAAAAATACTATTCATTGCGCTTTTATTTTCAAATCTTGTTTTTTCTCAAAACATTGATTTTGAAGGATTTATGAATTTTTCCTACAGTAATAATTCAGGAAAAATACATCTTGAGATTAATAATCTTGACAAAGAATTTTTATATATAAATTCATTAAGTAGAGGTATTGGTAACAATGATCTGGGTCTAGATAGAGGTCAACTAGGTAATACTAGAATAGTTTTTTTTACTAAAAGAGGTAACAAAATATTAATGGTACAGCCAAATACAAGATATGTTTCTAATTCTGATAACTATCTTGAAAACAAGGCTGTTGAGGAAGCTTTTGCAAGATCTGTTTTATTTTCATTTGAAATAATTGAAGAAAAAAATAATAATTACATAATAGACCTAAGTCCTTTGCTTATGAATGATGCTCATGGTGTTGCGCAAAGGTTGAAGTATTCTAATTCTGGTAATTATTCTTTAAATAAATCAATGTCTGCGATTGAACTTGATAGAACAAAAGCCTTTCCAGAAAATATAGAATTTGATGTAATCCTTACTTTTACTGGTAATCCTATGGGAAATCTTGTTAGAAGTGTTACTCCAACTCCATCAAATATAACCGTTAATCAACATCATTCTTTTGTTAAGCTTCCTGATAATAATTATAAAAAAAGAAAATTTGATCCAAGAAGTGGTAGCAATCCTTTCATAGTTTATGATTATTCAACTCCAATTGATGAGAAGCTAGAACAAAGGTTTATAGTTAGACATAGATTAAATAAAAAATATCCTGATCAAGAAATAAGCGAACCAACAGAACCTATCATTTACTATATAGACAATGGTACACCAGAGCCAGTAAAGTCTGCGCTTATAGAGGGAGGAAATTGGTGGAATCAAGCATTTGAAAGTGCAGGATATAAAGATGCTTTTAGAATTGAGGTTTTACCGGAAGATGCTGATCCAATGGATGTAAGATATAATCTAATTCAGTGGATTCACAGATCAACCAGAGGCTGGAGTTATGGAGCTAGTATTGTTGATCCTAGAACAGGAGAAATTATAAAAGGCCAGGTAAGTTTGGGAAGCTTAAGGGTTAGACAAGATTATATGATTCTTAGTGGACTAATAGACAATCCTAATACAGAAGAAAATAAAAAATTAATAAAAGAAACTTCTTTAGATAGGATTAGACAATTGTCTGCGCATGAGATTGGACATACTCTTGGTTTTGGTCATAATTTTATTTCCAGTGCTAATGATAGGGTTTCAGTAATGGACTACCCACATCCAAAAATTTCATATTTAGATAATCAGATAAATATTGATAATGCATATGCAAAAGATATTGGAGAATGGGATAAAGTAAGTGTTCAATATGCTTATTCTGATTTTTCGGACTCAGTAAATGAAGATCAGAAGCTTAACAAGATTTTAGATGATGCTGTTGAGAATGGGTTATACTATCTAAGTGATTCTGATTCGAGACCAGTTAGTAGTGCAAATCCATACTCTCATTTATGGGATAATGGTGATCTTGCTTACAAAGAGCTTGATAAATTATTAAACGTTAGAAAACAAGCGCTTACTAACCTTGATTTAGATAACTTAAGAAATGGTGAACCATACGACAGAATTGAAGATATAATGGTTCCAATATATATGTTGCACAGATATCAAATTGAAGCAGCAGCAAAGGCTATTGGAGGTATAGATTATCTCTATTATGTTAAAAATAACAGAGGTGATAAAGTAAAGTTTGCTGATAAAGATTTACAGATTAAATCATTAAACTCCCTTCTTAAAGTGATTGATCCAACTAATCTAACCATTCCTCAAAACTTAATTGAAATTCTAGGTCCTAGGTCTTTTAGGAATCCAAGAACAAGAGAGAACTTTGTCTCAAATACGGGTGTTGGATTTGATTATATAAATGCTTCAAGTGCAATTATTAACCATGTCTTTACTTATATGTTAAATCCAGAAAGAATAAATAGGGTCCATCAGCAGAATATGTTTGGAAAAAATATTTTATCTCTTGAAAACTATCTTAGTGAAATTCAGAATTCTGTCTTTAAGAAAATGAAAATGAGTGAATATGAATCTTCTATCAACAAAAATACCCAATCTTTATTTTTAGATCATTTATTCATGGCTTATAATAATAAGCAAAGTAATGACATTTCAAAATCTAAAATATATTCAAGAATTAATAGTTTAATGAATTATTTAATGAAAAATAGATCTGAGTATAATGATTTTTTAATTACAAAAATCAATGGCTTTTATGCTAACCCTAATCAATATATACCAATTGAAAAGACTAAAACTCCAGATGGATCTCCAATTGGAGATTTTTCATGTGATTACTAGTTATTTTTAATTAAATTTGTGCATTATTTCCATGATCTAATGCCTTCTAATAATAAACCTTATAATAATATTTTAGAGCTTATAGGTAATACTCCATTAATTAGACTAAATGAGGTTACAAAAAATTTCAAAGGAACATACTTTACAAAGTTTGAGGGGTTTAATCCAGGTCACTCTAATAAAGATAGAATTGCTCTTCACATACTTAATCAAGCTGAAAATAAAGGTATTTTAAAAAAGGGTAGCACTATTATTGAAACAACATCTGGTAACACTGGTTTTAGCTTAGCTTTAGTTTCATTACTTAAAGGATATAAATGTATTTTGGCAGTAAGCTCTAAGGCATCTAAAGATAAAATTAATATGTTGAAATGCTTGGGTGCTGAAATTTATGTTTGTCCTTCAAATGTATCATCTGATGATCCAAGGTCTTACTATGAGGTAGCAAAGAGGTTAACTAACGAAATTAAAGGCTCTGTATATATTAATCAATATTTTAATGATTTGAACGTTGAAGCACACTATCAAACTACTGGTCCAGAAATTTGGAGTCAGACAAATGGAAAAATTACCCACCTAATAGCTTGCAGTGGAACTGGAGGTACTATATCGGGAATAGGTAGATTTTTAAAAGAAAAAAATAATGATGTAAAAATTATTGGTGTTGATGCTTACGGTTCAATTTTAAAAAAATACCATGAAACGGGTGAAATTGATCCGAATGAAATATACTCATATAGGATAGAAGGACTTGGAAAAAACATTGTACCTTCTGCAACTGATTTTAAAATTATCGATAAGTTTGTAAAAGTTACGGATTCAGATAGCGCTCATATGGCCAGAGAGATAACTTTAAATGAAGGATTGTTTGTTGGATATACATCAGGGGCGGCTTTTCAAGCTACAAAAATATTAAATGATGATAATGAATTTGATCATTCAAGTTGTGTTGTAATTGTTTTTCCTGACCATGGTTCCAGGTATTTAAGTAAAATATATTCTGATGAATGGATGAACAACCAAGGCTTCTATGACTCCAGCTTTTATCAACCCAAAAAAAATTCAATTAATTATATATAATTTATATGCAAGATTTATTTGACAAAATATATAAAAATAAAGGCCCTTTAGGTAAATGGGCATCTATTGCCGAAGGCTACTTTGTTTTTCCTAAACTAGAAGGTCCAATTTCTAATAGAATGATGTTCAATGGTAAAGAGGTTATTACGTGGAGTGTAAATGATTATTTAGGTTTAGCAAATAACCCAGAAGTAAGAGAAGTTGATGCTAAAGCTGCTGAACAATATGGGAGTGCTTATCCAATGGGAGCAAGAATGATGTCAGGTCATACAAATCTTCATGAAAAATTAGAATCTGAACTTGCTAAATTTGTTTCAAAGGAATCTGCATACCTTCTTAATTTTGGATATCAAGGGATCCTTTCCACTATAGATACACTAGTAACTAAAAATGATATTATTGTTTATGATATTGATTCTCACGCATGTATAATTGATGGAGTTAGGCTTCACCTTGGTAAGCGATTCACATATCAACATAATGACATGAAAAGTTTAGAAAAAAATCTTGAGAGAGCTACTAAACTTGCTGAGCAAACAGGTGGAGGAGTGCTAGTAATTTCTGAAGGAGTCTTTGGAATGAGGGGAGAGCAAGGAAAATTAAAAGAAATAGTTGCATTGAAAGATAAATTTAAATTTAGACTTCTTGTGGATGATGCTCACGGTTTTGGAACGTTAGGAAAAACCGGTGCTGGTGCAGGTGAAGAGCAGGGCGTTCAAGATCAAATTGATGTTTATTTTGCAACTTTTGCTAAATCACTAGCTTCAACCGGTGCTTTTATTGCAGGTGATTCTGAAATTATTGAATTCTTGAAATATAATATGCGTTCACAGATGTTTGCAAAATCTCTTCAGATGCAGTTAGTTATTGGAGCCCTTAAAAGACTTGAATTAATTAAGACTAGACCTGAGTTTAAACAAAAACTCTGGGAAAATGTTAATATACTTCAATCTGGTTTGAAGGAAAGAGGTTTTGATATTGGTTCAACGCAAAGTTGTGTTACTCCAGTATACCTTAAGGGTAGTATCCCTGAGGCAATGGCCCTAGTTAAAGACTTAAGAGAAAATTACCATATTTTTTGTTCAATTGTTGTTTATCCTGTAATTCCAAAGGGATTAATTCTGCTTAGACTAATTCCAACTGCTTCACACAATATTAATGACATTAATGAAACTCTTGATGCATTTTCTTCAATAAGAAAAAAGCTTGAAAAAGGTGTTTATAAGCAAGCATCTAAGGGAATAGAAGAGTCAGTTAACTAATCATTTAACATTACTGGCATTACAAGCATAGTTATTGATTCTTGTGAAGAGTCTTTTTCAGTTACTGGCCTTATAATACCTGCTCTGTTTGGATGAGACATTGAGAGCGTGATGGTCTCAGAATCTAAATTATTAAGCATTTCAATTAAAAACTTAGAGTTAAATCCAATTTGGATATCATCACCTGAATATTCACACTCTAGATTTTCATCTGCTCTATTGCTAAAGTCAAAGTCTTCAGCACTAATATTTAAAAGAGATCCTGCAAGTTTAATCCTAATTTGATTAGTTGTCTTATTAGAGAAAATACTAACTCTTCGAACAGAATTTAAGAAAAGCTCTCTATCAATTGTGAGAACGTTTGGATTATCTTTTGGAATAACAGCTTCATAATTAGGAAACTTACCATCAATTAGCCTTGAAGTAATTGAACTTTTTCCAAAAATAAATTTTGCATTAGAGTCATTATGCTGAATAGTTATTTCAGAATCATGTGTCTGAAGAATTCCTTTAAGTATTTGTAAAGGTTTTTTAGGCATAATAAATTCAGATACTTCTTTGGAGTTATATTCAGATGTTTCAAACTTCACTAGTTTATGAGCGTCGGTTGCAACAAACTTTAAGGATTCGCTATTAAATTGAAAAAAGACTCCACTCATGACAGGTCTGAGGTCATCTGTTCCAGAAGCAAAGATTGTTGAATTTATTGCATTACCTAGATCAATTCCATTAATTATAGTTTCATGTGCATCTAAAATTTCAATTTGTTTTGGAAATTCTCCACCTTCTAAGTAGGCAAGAGAATATTTTCCATTACTTGCGCTAATCTCAATAGTATTATTTTCAGTTTTTATAAATGTCAACGGTTGATCTGAAAATGTCTTCAGGATATCTATTAAAAGCTTAGCAGAGATTGCTACTTTATCTGAAGACTGAGACTCAATATCAATTTCTGAAGTCATTGTAGATTCAAGATCTGATGAACTGATCTTAAGTTTGTTATTATCTACTTCAAACAAAAAATTATCAAGTATAGGAATAGTATTTGAAGAATTAATTACCCCGCCTAGAATTTGGAGTTCTTTGTACAAAATCGATGATGAAACAATAAACTTCATGTGTTTTTTTTCAAATATATTTAATTGATATTATAAATCTTATAATTACTTATAAAAGTTATCTACCAAATACAAACACTAAAAATAAATGCTTACAGGATCTCGATAATTTAGTCCAAATAAGGTGCTAGCACTTCCCACTGTCTGAGGATTACTTTTGTAAATACTTAATTGAAGATAGCCAAGACTATTAAATATTGCCATCTTCTTCCCATCTTCTTCTCGATCTTTTTTATCTAGGTTAAAATCAATTGCATCAGAATAATTCTTATAAATTTTTGTGAACTTAACGTTTCTTGCATTTATTGTAAAGGATCTAGTTTTTGAAATCTCTTTAAATAGCTTTTCAGTAATATTTGTTATAACATTCCCATAGTTATCTATATAAATTACACTGCCTATAATTTGATTTTGTTCTTGGTTTACAACAGGTCTTAAATTTTTAATCTCTTTGATTTTATTGATTTTTGAGCCAACAACATTTAAAGGTCCAGATCTTAAAATATGTCCTAATACCTTAACAAATAAATCATCTGAAGATATTTTATAATTAAAGCTATTATGTAAATTAATTTCATAAATATTTTCTGGAATAATATCCTTAAAAATTAAAGAAAATACTCCATTATCAGCACCAATAAAAAATGATTCTTCATGCTTGATTACAATATGTTTATTTTCAGGAGTAAGTTCTGAATCTACACAGATCATATGAATTGTACCTTTTGGAAAGTTTTTGTGTGCTCCTTCAAGAATATACCCAGCTTCAGTTAAATTAAATGGGCTAATATTATGGGATATATCTATAATTTCTACTGAATCAATTTCTGAAACTATTTTTGCTTTTAATGAACTAACAAAATAGTCCTTATTTCCATAATCTGTAGTTAAGGTTATGATAGACATTAATTAAAATAAACTTTATAAATTTTATGTAAATTTGGATTAAATAATCTACTATAACAAATTTTTAAATTAAATCTATTGAGTGAGCTAGAATTTGAACTAACTGATGTTGATCCGCAAAACTTTTTCTCAAGAGATAATTTAAATTCTTTAAAATCTAGTTTCCCAAAACTTAAACTGGTTCAAAGAGGACAAACTATTAAAGCCCTTGGTGAAAAAAGTGAATTAAAGTTATTTGATAATAAATTTAGGACTCTATTAAATTACTATTCAGATTATAATAATATAGATCCAGATGTAATAAATGATATTGTTGTTAAGGATATAAAATTCAATGGTGACAAACCTTCACTAATATTACATGGTGTTTCCGGTAAACCTATCTTAGCTAAAACCGCAAATCAAAAAAAACTTCATAAGTCTATTCTAGATAATGACTTAATATTTGCAATTGGTCCAGCAGGTACAGGAAAAACTTACACCGGTGTTGCAATGGCTGTAAAAGCTCTAAAAGAGAAAGAAATTAAAAAAATTATATTAACAAGACCTGCAGTTGAAGCTGGAGAAAATTTAGGTTATCTCCCAGGAGATTTAAAAGAAAAACTTGATCCGTATATGCAACCCCTTTATGATGCTCTTAGAGATATGATTCCAGTTAATAAGCTACAGAAATTTCTTGAAGATAGGACAATTGAGATTGCTCCTTTAGCATTTATGAGGGGAAGAACATTGGATAATGCTTTTGTAATTTTAGATGAAGCACAAAATACAACTAATGCTCAGATGAAAATGTTTTTAACTAGAATGGGTATGAATGCTAAATTTATGGTTACTGGAGATCCTGGTCAAATAGATCTTCCAAGAAAAGTAAGCTCTGGATTAAAAGATGCAATTAAGATACTTTCAAGAAAGAAGGGTATTGATATAATCTATCTTGATGATAAAGATGTAATTAGACACCCCATAGTTAAAAAAGTTATAGATGCATATAATAAAATTGAAAAATAAATAGGTTTTGAATACAATTTTTAAAACAGATTTTAATCTTCCTGGTCAAATATCCAAATATGAAGGTAAAGTAAGAGATGTATACTCTTTAGAAGATGATATATTGGTTGTTATTGCATCTGATAGAATTTCTGCATTTGACATTGTCATGCCTAAACCAATTCCATTTAAAGGTCAAGTGTTAAATCAAATTTCAGTTGATATGCTAAAGTCAACTGAAGATATAATTCAAAATTGGCTTATCTCATCTCCTGATCCAAATGTTTCAATAGGTAGAAAACTCAAACCTATAAAAGTAGAAATGGTTATTAGAGGCTACTTAAGTGGACATTCTGATAGATTGTACAGATCTGGTAAGAGAAGCATTTGTGGAGTTAATTTACCAAATGGATTAGCATCAAATCAAAAATTTGATAACCCTATAATTACTCCAAGTACAAAAGCTGATTTTGGTCATGATGAAGATATATCTAAATCTGATATAATTAAAAAAGGTATTTTAAGATTAGACCAATACGAAGAAATAGAAAATATAACTTATAAACTATTTAAGAGAGGTACAGAAATAGCAAAAAAAAGAGGATTAATTCTAGTTGATACAAAGTATGAATTTGGATATGATTCCAAAGATAATCTTTGCTTAATTGATGAGATTCACACTCCTGATTCATCTAGATATTTTTATGAAGACACATATGAGGATTATATGAATAGGGGAGAAACCCCTAAACAATTGTCTAAAGAATTTTTTCGTCAGTGGTTAATACAGAATGACTTTCAAGGGAAGGAAGGCCAGAAACTTCCTGAAATTTCTGATAATGTTGTAATGGATGTTTCCAAAAGATATATCGAACTTTTTGATAAAATAACTGGCAGCAGTTTTAAGCCAAGAAATTCTAATGATATAATTTCCGATCTGAAAGAAAATATAATTTCAGCTATATCCTAGTCAAACTTACTAGAAAGTATCCCAATAAATGTCTCAATACCTTTAATATAATTAGTAATCTTTATATTCTCATTTGGACTATGCTGATTATTGTCTTTATTAACGGTTGGTACTCCAACAGCAGGTATATTCAGTGTGTTTACAAATGGTGAAATAGGAACTGAACCTCCACTAGTTCTTTTTAAAACAGGCTCTTTGCCGAATGTTTTAACCATTACGTCCTTTAGCCAAATTCCAAGATCACTATTTATATCAGTTCTAAATGCAGGATATGAAACACGCGAATTAAACCTTACAATTTTATCATATTTTAATCTCATTTCTTTTGATGGCTCTTTATCGGTTACAATATACCCTAATGATTCAATATGTTTTTTTATTAAGTCATGTAGTTTATAACCATCAGTTTCAATTACTAATCTTACATCTATCTCAGCTATACACTCTGATGGAACTATAGTTCTAACTTCTGAACCTACCCAGCCAGATCTTATACCTCTAACATTTAATGAAGGGTATTGGATTGCTTCTTGATACGAATTTCCAACAGATTCAGGTGTTTTAAATTCCATTTTATCTTTCATCTCATCTTCATTATCAGGTACAGCATCTAAGTATTCTTTGACTTCATCAGTTATGTTAATTCCCTCATAATAGCCTTTAATTTTTACAATTCCGTTTTCGTCTTTCATACTGGATAATATATTTGACATTCTGAAGACAGGATTTGGTGCATAATTTCCAAAATGACCACTATGTTGAGGAACAATCGGTCCATAGGTTTTTAATGTGATTGAGGATATACCTCTATTTCCAAAATTTAACGTCGGTAATCCTGATGCATGTTGTGGTCCATCAAATATTAGTAGAGCATCACTTACTAGCTTCTCTTTATGAACCTCTACTGCACTAGGTAAACTAGGCGATCCAATTTCTTCTTCAAAATCCATTATCAGCTTAATATTGAACTCTTGATCAATATTCTTTAACTTCATAAACTTTAAGGCTTGAATTAACATCATAACTGGACCTTTTGCGTCTGAAGAGGATCTTGCAAATATTCTAATGTCTTTATCATCTAGTTCGCTATAATTATAGCTTGCAATTTTATTCCAATCATCTTCTATAAATATTCCTTTTTCATTTTTTTTAAATACAGGTTTAAATGCATCTTCTTGGTTCCACCTTGTAATATCAACAGGTTGACCATCTAGATGGAGATAAATTAAAATAGTCTTTAGATCATCATGAATTTTTTTTTCTGCTAATAAAAGTGGAATCGAAGAAGTTTCGAGCTCAGTCATTAAAAAATCTAAGGATTTAAACTTATTCTTAGTCCATTCAATTAAATTGTATATGTCTTCACTAAAGCTGGAGTCATTTGGATATGATAAAAATTCAACGAATTCATCCATATTATTCATTGCTAGATCAAAGACTTCATCTTTAATATCATTTTGTCCATAAACTGGAGCTATAAATAAAAAGAATATTGGTATAATTTTAAATATTTTCATAATTGATGTTTAATATATTTAATACATTGTTTATTTCACTATCAGCACTTATACGATGAGCATTTTGGTATTTTTTCAACCATGTTATTTGTCTTTTAGCATAATTTCTAGTGTTCTGCTTAATTTTATCAATTGCTTCTTCACGATTCATATTATCTTGAAAATAATCAAAAAACTCTTTGTATCCAACCGTATTTAATGTATTTAAGCCTTTGTGTTTAAATAGTTTACTCGCTTCTTTTTCTAAACCGCTTTCGATCATCAAGTCAACTCTTTTATTGATTTTATCATAGAGCTCATCTCTGGAAGATTCAAGGATTATAACCTCACTTCTAAATATTCTCTCTTTATTGATTCTTTTTCTTAGAGAAGAAAATTTATTGCCAGTGTATTTTATGATCTCTAAAGCTCTAATTATTCTACTCTGATTTCTTGTATCCACAGTTTCATAATACTCTCTATCTAACTTTTTTAATTCCTCTTGTAGGTAAGTGATACCTTTATCTTTATATTCCTTTATAATAGCATCTCTAATTTTCCTAGGGATCTCTGGAAACTCATCTATTCCATATATTACAGAGTCAGCATACAGTCCTGAGCCTCCAACTAATATTAAATATTCTTTATCTTCAAATAGCTTATTAATTTTATGTATTGCATCTTTTTCATATAATCCAACATTATATCTATCATGAATACTTTTGTTATGAATAAAATGATGTTTTACTTCTTTTAATTGACGCTCAGTCGGAGGGCACGTGCCTATCTCTAATTCTTTATAAAACTGTCTAGAGTCACAAGAAATAATTTCAGTTTTAAGCTTTTTTGCAAGTTCTATAGCTAACTCTGTTTTTCCAACGCCTGTTGGCCCAGCTATGTATATTAAGTTTTTATTTGTCTTCATCAAGGTGAGAACCACATTGATGACAATAAATAGCGTTGTCTTTATGCTTATCATTTAAACATTCAGCACATACCCTAGTATTAACATCAACTTTTTTCCTTCTTTGAGCCATTTCTGCAGAAATTATTCCAGTTGGAACTGCAATAATTCCATAACCAAGTATCATCAGGATTGATGCAAGAAACTTACCTAAACCTGTTAATGGGACAATATCACCATAACCAACAGTTGATATAGTGCTTATACACCAATAAATACTCTCAGGAATATTATTAAAACCAGCCTCAGGACCTTCTATTAAATACATTAGGGTTCCAAATAAAATACACATGATTAAAACAAACAGTAAAAAGATTATAATCTTAGCTCTGCTCACTAATAATGATCTAACAAGGAAGTTAGACTCACCAATATATCTGGATATGTGAAGAACACGGAAAATTCTTAGAATTCTAAGTGCTCTAATTGCCATCATTGTTTCTAGTTGAGCTCCAACTATAAATAATGATATATATTTAGGAATAGTAGCCAATAAATCTATAATACCATAAAAGCTGAAAATATACTTTCTTGGGTGGTGAATAGATATAACTCTTAATATATATTCAATAGTAAATAATATAGTAATTGTCCATTCAGCAATATTAAGTATTTCATAGTATTGCTGGTTTATCCAACCAACTGTTTCAAGAGCTACTAGTATAACACTGATTATGATTACTATAATTAATGATATATCAAACACTTTTCCAGCAGGAGTGTCTGCTTCATATATAATATCATGTATTTTCTGACGTGTTTTATTCAATGTCTGAAAATTTATAAATTTCTTTCAAATTTACTAGTTTTTTATATCTCTTCTCAGAAATTAGTCTATATACATAGTTTTTAACCCTTTTTGACTCATCCACTTTTACTAATCTAGAATTAATTTTTTTCTCAGAATTAATATTATTATAAAGCTCAAAATAGCCGAATCCTTCTATAACACCACTTTTAAATAGAATAAAACTTTTGTCAGCCTCTTTCTTTCCATTAAATGTTATTACAAAGTCTGAAAGCTCATTAATTATTTTAGGTTTAGAAATTTTGGAGAAAATCTTTGGATCAACATTATTGTTAATCCTAGGTTTAAGAGAATTAATCTCTTGAAGAGTCTTCAAAATTGCAATGTGAACATTGCCTGTAGGATGTACCTTAATTGTTTTAAAATTATTCTGAACGTACTTTGGTATGAATTTTTTACTAGTAAATAACTTAATTAGTTTATTCTTAATATCCTTACTAAAATCAATATAAACTAATTCATTGCTCTCATTATATATATAGAAGACTCCAGTGTTTTCCTTAAGATCATCTATAACGTCTTTAAAAATGTTATCCATTTTTTCCCCAGGGAATTCGACGATACTTTTCCTTATTATTTCTTGCTTAACATCTTTTTCTAAAAGAATTTTAAATAACTCAACAGTCGCAAGTGCATCTCCACTTGCACGATGTCTATCCTTAATTGGAATTCCAAGACTTCTGGATAGTCTTCCAAGTTTATAAGATTGCTGGTCTGGAAGTAATTCTTGAGATAAAATAACTGTACAAATAGATTTCATTGAAAAATCAAATCCTAGCCTCTTAAACTCTAATTGTAAAATTCTATAATCAAACTGAGCATTATGAGCAACTAAAACAGAATCAGAGGTTATTTCAATGACTCTCTTAGCTATTTCATGAAATTTAGGAGCCGTCTTAAGCATCTTTGATGAAATTCCAGTAAGTTTTTCTACATAAGGATGTATCTCTTTTTCAGGGTTTACTAGGCTTATAAACTGATCAGTAATAGAGACACCATCAAATTTGTAGATGGCAATCTCAATTATCGATTCCTCATTAAATTTTCCACCTGTAGCTTCAAGGTCAACTATTGTATACATCAATAACTTCTTTTTCCGAAAATTTTACTACCAACCCTTATCATATTTGATCCCTTCTCAATTGCCAACCTATAGTCATCGCTCATACCAATTGATAAAACTTTTAATTTAGAATTCTTCAAACTCATTCTATCATATAATTCCTTAATTTGAGAAAATTCATCACTTATTTTTTGTTGATCTTCAGTAAAACTTGCCATACCCATTAACCCAACAATATTAATATTCTCATATTTTTGAATATCTGAATAAAAATCCTCTAGAAGGCTTGTCTCTAGGCCAAATTTCGTCTCTTCTGAAGAAATTTTAAGTTGTATTAGGCAATCAATTTTTCTATTTGATTTTTTAGCACATTTATCTATTTCTGTTGCTAATGAAATTCTGTCTAGCGAATGTATCAATGAGATAAAATTTGATATATACTTCACCTTATTTTTTTGAAGATGTCCGATCATGTGCCACTCGATATCATCTGGTAATAGTTGCTGTTTTTCAACAATTTCTTGAACTCTGTTTTCTCCAAAGATCTTTTGATTAGAATTATATGCTTCTTTTATTTCATCTATTGATCTAGTCTTGGAGACTACGACTAATTTGACTTGATCGCTTATTTCCTCTTTTATATTTAAGATATTATCTTTTATACTCATAGTTGACTCATTATCTCTTCAGCTACTTCTAGAGCTAAAAGGCCATCTCTAAGTGGAACTTTTGATTCAGAATTGTTATGAATAGACTCAAAGAAATCAATTAACTCTGATTCAATTGAATTAATTTCAACTAGTTCAGGTGTTTCAAAAAATATTACTTTTTCTTCACCAACATTATTTTTGATGATAATTGAACTATCTGAATCATTAGGTTCTTTTCCTCTTATTCTAACTACTTGATAATCTTTCTCCAAGAAGTTAATAGAAATGTATGCATCCTCTTGGAAAATTCTAGTTTTTCTCATTTTTTTGAGAGAAATTCTACTTGATGTTAGATTTGCAATACACCCATTTTCAAACTCAATTCTTGCATTTGCTATATCAGGAGTAGTACTGATTATAGATACTCCAGAAGCATTAATTTTTTAACTTTTGAGTTTACAACTTTTAAAACAATATCTATATCGTGGATCATTAGATCCATTATTACAGATACATCAGTCCCTCTTGGATTAAAATCTGAAAGTCTATGCGACTCAATAAATTTTGGATTTTTTATAAATCTATTACAAGAAATGAATGCCTGGTTATATCTCTCTACAAATCCAACTTGACCAACTATTTTATTCTTTGATGCTAAATCATTAATAATTTGGGCCTCATTGGAGTTTGATGTTAATGGTTTTTCAACAAATATATGTTTCCCAGCTTCAATACATTTTTTAGCAATTTCAAAATGAGTAGTTGTCGGGGATACTATAATTGCAGCGTCAATATCTTTAAGCAATAGGTCTAAATCATTATAGTATTTATAACCATATTCTGATGAAATCTTTTTTGAATTAGTTTCATCAGTATCATAAAATCCTATTAAATTTTGATTTGATGAATTAATAATTTTTAGATGAATCTTACCTAGATGTCCGGCTCCAATTACACCAACTTTTATCATTTGCTAAAAATACAATCTTCTTTTGGAATAATCGAGTATTAATTTAATATTAGCATAATTGGAAGATAATTTTAAACATAAAGGAAGACGAAGAATTCTAGCATCAGAATTAAGAGAAAAAGGCATTAAAGATCAGAGAATTCTCAGTGCTATTGAAAACATACCTAGACATTTATTTATTGATCCTGGGCTTTCAGAACAAGCATATATTGACAAGGCGCTTCCAATAGAAAATGATCAAACTATATCACAGCCATATACTGTAGCTTTCCAGACACAACTTCTTAACCCATCAGCTAGTGAAAAAATTTTAGAAATTGGTACAGGCTCTGGTTATCAAACTGCAGTTCTAAATTATTTAAATATAGATATATATACAATCGAAAGAGACCATGCCTTATATAGATCTACATCTAATCTATTTGATAAGATGAAAATTAAACCTAAAAAATTTATTTATGGAGATGGCTTTAATGGAATGCAAGATCATTCACCTTTTGATGGTATAATAGTAACAGCAGGTTCACCAGTAATCCCAAAGAGACTTGTAATGCAGTTAAAAATAGGAGGCAGGCTAATAATTCCTATTGGAAAAGATGTACAAGTCATGACAAAAATTATTAGGATTTCAGAAAATGAATTAAAAAAAGAAACCTTTGGAAATTTCCGATTTGTTCCTATGCTAAAAAATAAAAACTAATTATTGAAGTTCTTTTTAATTCTTTTTAGACTTATCTTATTTTCTCTGTCTTTAATCACATTTCTTTTATCAAACTCTCTTTTACCTTTTGCAACAGATATGTTAAGCTTTGCTATTCCTTTTTTACTAATAAAAAGAGAAGTTGCAACAACAGTAATTCCAATATCACGAACGTCTTTTTCAATTTTTTTTAACTCTTGTCTATTAAGAAGTAGTTTTCTCTTTCTTTTTGGATCATAATTTTGCTCACTTGAGTTCTCATATTGATCAATATGAAGATTGATCACGAATAGTTCACCGTCAGTATATTCACAATATGAATTATTAAGCGATGCTTTAGAATTTCTTATTGATTTTATCTCATTTCCAGTCAATACAATCCCACAAGTATAACTATCTAGTAACGAGTAATCATACTTAGCTTTTTTATTTTTTATGTTAACTGAACTATTCATGATGTAAAATTACAAATTTGAAATCGAATAATTTATATTTATAATATGGTCGAAATAAGGACTGCTCATATAGAAGACTTTAAATTTTTGAGTAAAATATTTTCTTTAAATGTTCCAAAATACTTTGATGATAAAGAATTAGATGATTTTAAAAAATATTTTATTAAAAATGTTAAGACTTACTCTATTATTAAACTTAACAATAAAATTATCGGAGGAGCTGGCTATGTTATGGAGAACGAATCAACAGGAAGAATAACGTGGTCATTTATTCATCCTAATTTTCATAGACAAGGATTTGGAAAAAAAATTGTAGTTCATTGCATGAATAGCCTCAAGGATTTCAAAAGTTTAGAGAAAATAGAAGTTAATACATCTAACCTTGGATTTAAATTTTACAGAGCTTTAGGATTTGAATCAGAGTATGTAAAAAAAGATTATTGGTCTCAAGGTATAGACCTTTATTTTATGAGCCTAAAAATTTCAAAGAGATCTTAAAATAAGAAATGTTTATAACTAGTTGATTTATATAATGAGAAACAAACAAAGTAGAGTTGCTATTTTATTAATTTAGCACTTTAATTCTCTGAAATGAATAGTCAAGAAAAAATATTTAGTTTAATTGAAAAAGAAAAAACTAGACAACTTGGTGGACTTGAATTAATTGCATCTGAAAACTTTACTAGTGACGATGTTATGAAGGCAACTGGATCTATTCTAACAAATAAGTATGCTGAAGGTTATCCGGGTAAAAGATATTATGGAGGTTGTGAAGTAGTAGATCAAATAGAGCTAATTGCAATTGATAGATTAAAAGAGTTATTTAAAGTTGAATATGCAAATGTGCAACCTCACTCAGGTTCTCAAGCTAACACGGCTGTATTTGATGCTTTCCTCAAGCCAGGGGATAAGATATTAGGTCTTGATCTTTCTCATGGTGGGCATTTAACTCATGGTTCTAATGTTAATTTTTCAGGTAAAATATATACATCTAGTTTTTATGGTGTAACTAAAGAAGGAACTTTTGATTACAGTGAAATTCTAACAAAAGCTAAGGAGGTTATGCCTAATTTAATAATTGTTGGAGCTTCAGCATATTCAAGAGATATTGATTTTTCAAAATTTAGAGAAATTGCTGATGAAGTTGGAGCTTTTCTTCATGCAGATATTGCTCACCCATCAGGCTTGATTGCAAAAGGCTTTTTAAGTGATCCAGTTCCTTATTGTCATGTTATTACCTCAACTACCCACAAAACTCTTAGAGGCCCAAGAGGCGGTATAATAATGATGGGTAAAGATTTTGATAATCCCTTTGGTTTAAAACTTAAAAATGGAAATTTAAAAAAAATGTCATCTGTTCTTGACTCTGCTATTTTCCCTGGAAATCAAGGTGGTCCATTAGAACATGTAATTGCTGCTAAAGGAATTGCCTTTGGTGAAGCCTTAGAAACAAACTTTAAAAAATACATTGGTCAAGTAATAATTAATGCTAAAAGGTTATCAGAAAATCTTACCAATATGGGGTATAACATTGTCTCAGGTGGAACAGATAACCACTTAATGCTTATTGACTTAAGAAATAAAAATATTACTGGAAAGGAAGCCGAAAGAGTGCTTGGTATTTCAAATATTACTGTAAATAAGAATATGGTGCCTTTTGATGATCAATCACCCTTTGTTACTAGTGGCATTAGAATTGGTACTCCTGCTATTACTACAAGAGGACTTAAGGAGCAGGATATGGATTTTGTTGCAGAAACTATTAACTCGTCAATAGAAAATTCTAAGAAAGAAAATCTTTTAATTGATATTGGCAAGAAAGTAGAATCTTATATGATAGACAGGCCTTTATTTAATAGCTAGAGATTATTTTCTGCTATAAATTTTTACTTCAAATAACTTATTCCAGTTTTTTCCAGTAACAAATAATCTTCCGTTAAGCTCTGCTATACCATTCATTACATCTGTTTCAGGAGTGTTTAAAACTCTTATTTCTAATACCAGTAAAATCTATTACACTTTCAACGGCTCCATCCTTAGGATTAATAATAATAATAACATCTCTGTTTTGCTGGTAAGTGTTTGCATAAATTTTTCCATCAATATATTCTAACTCATTAATATTTTTAATCCTTGATTTATCTGTCATAACATCAATAAAATCAATTTCTTCAAGTGTATCAGGGTCTAATCTCCATATCTTGCTTGTTCCGTCAGATTTATATATATATTCACCATCGTTAGTTAATCCCCATCCCTCAATACTCTTATTATAATCAAAACTTCCTATTTTATTAAAATCAAGATCATATATAAAGCCAATTTTTTTTCTCCATGTTAATTGAAAAATTTTATCATTTAAAATTGTCAAACCTTCAGCAAAATACTCATAGTTAAGATTTAGAACTTTTAGTATTTCTCCATTATTTAAATTAACTTTTCTTAATGAGGACTTACCATTTAGTCCTGTACTTTCATATAAGTTATTCCCGTAAAATTCTAGTCCTTGAGTATAAGCATTTTGATCATGGTTATACTCCTTAATAATTTCATAAGTCATTATCTCAGGTTTCTTATTTGAGTAAACATCAAAACTTCTATTTATTGAATGCTCTACTCCGTTAGAGTATATCTTAACTTTTGCTGAGTTCTCACCTAATTTTATGTCTTTTAGAGTAGTCTCACTATCTACTTTTTTTTCATTTAAGTAATATGCTGCTGAGTCAATAACTTGTCCTGATTTTGATTCTATAACAATTTTGATATTGTCTCCATTGGAGATTATTTTGTCGGATGAGCTAATATTTATTTTAAAATCTTTATCACCAGAACTTTGACAGTTAAATATTAATAATGGAAATAAAAAAACAACTGTATATTTCATGTATTAAATTTATAACTAATATATTTAATAAATAATGAGCAAGGTCATTTTAATCACTGGAACTTCTTCTGGATTTGGAAGAACAATAGCTGAAAAACTTCACTCTGAAGGATACACTGTAATTGGGACATCTAGAAATGCTGAAAAAATTAACTCTGACTATTTAACCATTAAACTTGATATAAATAATTATGATGCATCAAAGTCTGAAGTTGACAAGATTATAAAGAAACATGGTAAAATTGATATTCTAGTTAACAATGCAGGAATTAATATAACTGGACCAACTGAAACAATGAAAATGGATGATGTTAAAGAGTATTTGATACAAATTTTTTTAGTCAGCTTAATCTAATCCAAACAGTCTTGCCTTACATGAGATCAAAAAAAATGGGTTTAATAATTAATATTACTTCAATTGCAGGATATCTTGGTCTTCCATTTTGGAGTGCTTATTGTGCATCAAAAGCTTCTTTTAGAATTATAGCTGAAAGTTTAAACATTGAGCTAAAAAAGTATAATGTTAATGTTGTAAATATTGCCCCAGGTGACTATAAAACTGAAATTTTGAATAATAGGAGGGATTCAGATAATCCCAGTTCTTCACCTTATTTTCAGGAATATAAAAAAATTATTAAAAGTGTTAATGGAAAAATGAATCATGGAAGAGATCCGATTGAAGTTGCCAACTTAGTGTTGAAAATTATTAAAGAAAAGAAACCAAAAATTAACTACCTTGTCGGCGGTTTTCTTGAAAAGAAAATTACACTAAAAAGTCTATTACCAGATAAGCTTTTTCAAAAAATAATAATGAAACTATATAGCTAAGAATTATGAAATTTTTTATAGATACAGCAAACCTAGACCAAATAAAAGAAGCTCAGTCTCTTGGAATACTTGATGGAGTAACAACGAACCCTTCATTAATGGCAAAAGAAGGTATTACTGGTCAAAAAAACATTATTGATCATTACCTAAAAATTTGTGATATAGTAGATGGAGATGTGTCTGCTGAAGTAATATCTGTTGATTATAATGGAATTGTAAAAGAAGGTGAAGAGCTTGCGTCACTTCATAATCAAATAGTTATTAAGGTCCCTATGATTGAAGAAGGAGTAAAAGCTATTAGATACTTTAGTGATAAAGGACTTAAAACAAATTGTACTCTTATTTTTTCATCAGGACAAGCTTTATTAGCTGCAAAAGCTGGAGCCACATATGTGTCTCCCTTCATAGGAAGGCTTGATGATATTTCTACTGATGGCCTAGACTTAATTAGTGATATTAGAGATATCTATGATAACTACGCATATGAAACAGAGATTCTTGCAGCTTCAATAAGACATACAATGCATATAATTGATTGTGCTAAAATTGGTGCTGATGTAATAACTAGTCCTCTATCTGCTATCAAGGGACTTTTAAAACACCCTTTAACTGAAATAGGTTTAGAGAAGTTTCTTAATGATCATAAGAAAGGAAACTAATTTAAATCTAAAATTTCTTCAATATCATTAGTAAAAAGATTACTAAAGCCATCAATAATATTTGATTTTTCATCAATAATTATTGTCTTATTTAAGAAAGTCAAAACCCAACTTTTACTTGACTTCTCAAAATTTTCAAACGAATATTGGTTTGTTAAATCAAGATTTAGGATGTTCTGTGCTTGACTAACCATATCTGTATACGGCTGAATACATATTCCAACGAATCTGTAATCTGGATATAGTGTTTTAAGTTCCTCAACTCTTCGAATAGTTCTCCTGTAGTGATTCATTTGCGTTTGAGACCAGAAGTAAATAAATGTTTTCTGACCTTTAAATTCCATGTTACTTGAGGTTGTGCTTTCCCTCAAAATTAATTATTTCAACATCTGGTAGGAGATTACCTTTTTGCATTTTATTTATATCAACATATAACTTTGTTATTTCATCTAGATATTTCTCAGATGTATTTACATATTTGTAATAGTCAATAAACTCATCATGAAATTCATTGTTTCTATAATTTAAAATTTCTTCTATAGCAGTTGCTCTTGCTAAATTGTTCTTTAGATATGGGTCACTAATTTGAGAATCTATTATTAGTAGTTTTTTAACATTAAAATCTGTATTATTTTTTTCATAAAAATATATCTTGCCACTATCTAATGTCTTTTCATTAAAGTAATTCATTAAATACGTTACATAAGGTTCAAAAAGAGATAGATCAGAATCATTTAAGTCAATTTCATCTCTGTATTTATAATATGATTCTCTTTTATCTCTTGTCCAATATGTGCCTCTGAGAAGTGCATACCTTTCTAGCTTATTAAAGTAATTATACTTATGCTAGATTTAGTGATACTGTTAGATAATTTTTTTTGATCAACAGCTTTGTCAAATAAATTCCAAATTCTAAGTTTCTCATTCATTAAGGAGTCTATTTTGCTTTTAAAAATATCACTCTCTTCAACATAATATCTTGATAGATATTCATTTTCATAATCATCCATATTAGATATGTCAACTAAAAAGTTGTTTTTTGAAGAACCTTTTCCACTAAATGTTAACGATTCTTTAAAATCTTCAACATTAACTCTGATCCATAAACTGTCTCCATTCTCTATTATAATATATTGATTTTCAGGCAAGTGTTCAATTCTATAAATACCAGGTTTAATATTTTCAATTTTTTTAAAAAATTTATTTTCTGAATCAAGTTCTAGTGAATCTATTTTGATGTTGTTGTAATAAAAATTAACATAATTAGATGAGGGATTTATTATTTCTCCTCCTAGAAAAATCGTCACTTGAGTTTTTTTATTATTACATGAAGAAAAGATAAAAATTATACTAACTAATATTAGTTTAAAAATTCTCAACTTACTATTTTTGCGCATATTTATGTTATCAGTTTCTAACTTATCGTTGCAATTCGGAAAAAGAATCCTTTTTGATGAAGTAAATATAACTTTTTCTCCTGGAAATTGTTATGGTATTATTGGCGCTAATGGTGCTGGAAAATCTACTTTTTTAAAAATTTTATCAAAAGATCTTGAACCTAATACAGGATCTGTTTTTCTAGAACCTGGTAAAAGATTATCTGTATTAGAACAAAATCATAATAGGTATGATGATAAAACAGTTATTGAAACTGTAATCCTTGGTAATCAAAAATTATTTGATTTAAAAAGTGAAATTGATTCAATTTATGCAAAAGAAGATTTTTCTGATAAAGATGCTGACAGAGTAGGGGAACTTCAAGCCTCCTTTGAGGAAATGAATGGATGGAATGCAGATGCTGATGCCGCTTTTCTTCTTTCAAGTCTTGGAATCTCTGAGCAAATACATAATATATCTATGAACGATATTGATCAGAAAGTGAAAGTGAAAGTTCTTCTAGCTCAGTGTCTTTTTGGTAATCCTGATGTATTGATTATGGATGAGCCAACAAATGACCTAGACTACACAACTGTAGAGTGGTTAGTAAATTTTATTAATGAATTTGAGAATACAGTTATTGTAGTGTCTCATGATAGATTTTTTCTAGATACAGTATGTACACATACATCAGATATAGATTTTAAAAGATTAATCACTACTCTGGAAATTATACTTTTTGGCAACAGTCAAGTGAGTTAGCGGCTAGGCAAAAGCAGCAGCAAAATAAAAAAGCAGAAGAAAAGAAAAAAGAACTTCAAGAGTTTATTTCTAGGTTCTCTGCCAATGTTGCAAAGTCTAAACAAGCCACTGCAAGAAAGAAAATGATTGAAAAATTAAATATTGAGGAGATAAGACCTCTTCAAGAAGATATCCTGCAATTATTTTTGAGCAAGAAAGAGATGCTGGTGATCAAATTCTTGAACTAAAATCATTATCATATGAAAATAATGGTGAGACATATTTCAAAGACATAAGCTTTAATCTTAATAAAGGTGAAAAGGTTTTTGATTCTTTCAAAAAATTCAAGATCTGTTAATTTATTCTATGATTGTATTTCAGGATCTCTTAATCCTACGGAAGGTTCTTTCAATTGGGGTGTAACAACTTCTTTTGGTTATCTTCCAATGGATAATCATTCTTTTTTTGATAAAAACATTTCTTTAGTTGACTGGTTAAGACAATGGGCTAATAATGATGAAGAAAGGGAAGAATTATTTATTAGGAGTTTTCTTGGAAGGATGCTATTTGGTGGAGATGAAGCTTTAAAGTCTTGTAATGTTTTATCTGGAGGTGAAAAAGTTAGATGTATGTTATCAAAAATAATGATGGGTAAGCCAAATGTGTTACTTATTGATGAGCCAACAAACCACCTTGATCTTGAGTCAATAACTGCATTTAATAATTCTCTTATTAATTTTAAAGGCACAGTTCTCCTTAGCTCGAATGATAGAGCATTTGCTGAATCAGTTTCAAATAGAATAATTGAAATCACTCCTAATGGGGTAATTGATAGCTACTTGCCGTTTAGTGAATATATTAATGATGATAAGGTGCTAGCCGCAAGAAAGAAGCTTTATAATTAGTTACTTATCCCTAATTACAGCTCCAAAATCTAATTTTATTTTTTCTGACAATCTTCTCATTATTTTGTCAATAACATTGTCTGTAAGTGTTTTTTTAGAGTCATTGAAAGTAAAGCTTATGGCAAACGATTTTTTATCTTTTCCGATTTTATTATCCTTATACTCATCAAATAAATTGATTTCTTTTAAGATTTTATTCTCTTCTTTATAGGCTAAATTCTTAATATCATCAAAGGAAACATTCTCATCAAGTATCATTGAAAGATCTCTCCTTGAAGATGGAAATTTTGATATTTCCTGATATTTAACTTTTTGTGAGGAAGGTCTTAATAAGTCTAAATTTAAAGTACAGATATTAATCTTTTGATCTAAAGAGAAGTCATTAGCGTAATTTGAGTTAATCTCACCAATGGATCCAATTTTTAGCTTTCCTTTTAAAATATTTAATTTATAATCGTATAATTCATCTTCACTAACTTCATATTTAATATTCTCCATGTTTAGAATGGTAAATATTTTTTCGACGACTCCTTTCAAATAAAAGAAGTTATTTTCTTGATATTTTGTCATCCAATTTTCATTAAAAATACTCCCAGTTACTGATATTAACATTTTTCTTGTTTCATGAAATTCATTATCAATAGTTGAGTATACATTACCAATTTCAAATAATTTTAAATCTTTATTTTGTCTATTTATATTATGATTGATAGTTTCTAATGTATTTGGAATTAACGATTGACGCAAGTTTGAAAGCTCAATCCCTTGTGGATTCAATAATTCTACTGAATTCTCTTTAAATTTTTTATTAGTTGTTGGTGAGCAAATCGAATTATTAATTATTTCATTAAATCCAATTCCAACTAATTGACTACTAATAATCGATTCAATTTTAAAATTTTTATTATCAGAATTATTCGGAATACTCATTGATATTTTATTATCTATATCAATGTTGTCAAACCCAAAAACTCTAAGTATTTCTTCTATCACATCAATTTCTCTAAAGACATCGTGTCTGTAGTCAGGTGCAATCAAATTAATTCCATCATTACTATGTCCTTTTATCTCAAAATCAAGAGAAGTCAGGATTTGTGTAACTATTTCTTTATCAATAAGTTGTCCTGAAATTTTTTCAATTCTATCATATCTTAAGTAAATATCTTTGATTTCTTTTTTCAAATTATCTTCAACAATTATTTCTGAAATATGACATTCTGGATTAATTTCTTTTATTAATAGAGCTGCTCTTTTTAAAGCATAAATAACTTTATTTGGATCAACCCCTCTTTCATACCTGTATGAAGCATCTGTAAAAAGTTGATGTCTTTTTGATGATTTTCTTATTGTAACAGAGTTAAAAATTGCTGATTCAAGAAATAAGCTATTTGTAGACTCACTAACACCAGAATCAATTCCACCATAAATTCCTGCAAGACAAAGAGGTTCGCTATTAGAGCATATCATTAGATCCTCATTGTTAAGTTTTATTTCGCTTTCATCTAGAGTTTTAAATTTTGTTCCTGATTTTAATGATTTAACTGTTATGTTTTCAATTTTATCAAGATCAAAAGCATGAAGAGGTTGACCAATTTCATGCATTACATAATTTGTAATATCAACAATGCTATTAATTGGTTTAAGACCTATTGACTTAAGTTTATTTTGAATTTCTTGAGGAGAAGATTCAACATTTATATTCTTTATTACCAAACCGGAATAAAACGGGCATTTTTCTGAATCTTCAACATTTACATTGATCTCCTTATCAATATTAACTGAACTAAATGAGTTAATTGATGGTAAAACTTAAATTAGATTTAATTTTTTTATAATCAAGAAATGCTTTAAGATCTCTTGCCACACCATAATGAGACATTGCATCACATCTGTTTGGAGTAAGTCCGATTTCAAAATTTTATCTGATTGTATATTAAACAAGTCACTGATTGGTGCCGGGTTTAACATTTTTTCTAAAACCATTATGCCTTCATGTGAGTCACCCAATCCAATCTCATCTTCAGCACACACCATACCATTGCTTACAACGCCTCTAATTTTTGATTTTTTTATTTTTATTTCTATACCTTCATTAGTATATATTTTGGAGCCAACTGTAGCAACAGGAACAATTTGTCCTTTTTCTATATTTGGAGCTCCACAAACAATTTCAAAGACTTCATTACTACCAATATCTATTGAAGTAACTTTTAGCCTGTCAGCATTAGGATGTTTACCACATTCTAACACTTTACCTGCCACAACTCCTTTTAATCCACCTTTTATAGATTCGAAATCAGATATTTTTTCAACTTCTAATCCTAAATTAGTAAGTATCTCAGATATCTCCTCTGGAGTATGATCAGTTTCAAGATAGTCTTTAAGCCAATTAATTGATATTTTCACAAGGTTAGTTTGATAAACAAATATACTTAATCAGCTTATATATCTCCATAAATTTTTGGAATTTGAAGAAGTAGAAATTTCATATCTAATGGGTAAATTTTCCTTGTCAATCAATTTGGGATCCTTACTAAGTATTTGCTCTGCACAATTTTTGGCCTCATTTAAAATATCAAAATCATAAATTATATCTGCTAGTTTAAATTTTAAAACTCCACTTTGTTTAGTCCCCAGCAAATCTCCTGGACCTCTAAGTTTAAGATCAACTTCTGCGAGTTTAAATCCATCACTTACTTTAACCATTGTATCAATTCTAATCTTTGAGTCTTCAGACAGCTTGTCTTTTGTCATTAAAATACAATAACTCTCATCATTTCCTCTTCCAACCCTTCCTCTTAACTGGTGAAGCTGAGATAATCCAAATCTTTCTGCGCTCTCAATAACCATAACTGATGCATTTGGAACATTAACACCAACTTCAATTACAGTGGTTGAAACTAAAATTTGAGTTTCCTTTTTTATAAATCTATTCATTTCGTAGTCCTTATCTTTTGAGTTCATTTTACCGTGAACAATACTAACCTGATAATCAGGTCTAGGAAATTCTCTAACAATGCTATTATACCCATCCATAAGATCTTTGTAATCTAATTTCTCAGATTCATTAATTAAAGGATATACAAGATATACTTGTCTTCCTTTTTTTATTTCTTTTTTTAGAAAACTAAAAACACTGAGCCTGTTCTTATCATATTTATGAACAGTTTTAGTTTCTATTCTTCCAGGAGGTAGCTCTTTGATTGTTGAAACATCAAGATCTCCGTAAATGCTCATTGCTAGAGTTCTTGGGATTGGAGTAGCAGTCATAACTAGAATATGTGGAGCAGGATTATTTTTTTTCCAAAGTTTTGCTCTTTGAGCAACCCCAAATCTGTGCTGTTCATCAATAACACTGAGTCCAAGATTATTAAATTGAACAATATCTTCCAATATTGCATGAGTACCTATTAGAATATTAATTTTTCCTGATTTTAAATTTCTATGTATTCTTGTCCTGTCTCTTGATTTTGTTGAACCAGTTAACAGCTCAATTTCCAAATCTAGATCCTTTACGAGTTCTCTAATTGAATTATAATGTTGATTAGCAAGAATTTCAGTTGGTGCAAGAATACAGGACTGATAACCATTGTCAATAGCTATTAACATGACCATTAAAGAGACAATTGTTTTACCAGACCCAACATCACCTTGGAGTAATCTGTTCATCTGTTTTCCATCTCTAAAATCATTTCTAATTTCTTTTATAACTTTTTTTTGATCTTTAGTTAATTCAAAGGGCAATGATTTATTGTAAAAGTCATTTAAATTCTTACCAACATTTTCAAATTTAAATCCGTTAAGCTTTATTATTCTATCGTTTTTAGTTAACTGAAAACCTATTTGATTAAAAAAGAGCTCTTCGAATTTTAGTCTTCTGATTGACTGTGATAATAATTCCTGTGATTCAGGTAAGTGAATATTTATGAGGGCTTGATATCGGTCAATAAGACTGAATTCTTTTAATATGGAAGCTGATAGATTTTCTTTTATATGAACTTGAATAGAATTTAAAAGATTAAAAATTATCTTAACAAAGTATTTTTGTGTTACTCCTTCAGCTATTAATTTTTCAGTTGATGAATATATTCCATGAAGTCTTCTGGGAATATTTCTTTCAAAACTTTCTTTTGTCTTTATTTCTGGGTGAGCAATTGAGACTTTATTGCCATACCAGTTTAGTTTACCATAGACTACATACTCCTTGTCAACTTTTACTGATTCTTCAACCCAACTAAATCCTCTATACCAAATTAAATCAATTTTACCCGTTTCATCATAAAATTCACAATTAAGCCTATCTCTATATCTAACTTTAGTTTTTTTTATTGATTTTATTTTACCAATAATCTGAACCTCTGAGTTATTAAGGGGAAGTTGATTAATTTTAAAAAAACTCATTCTGTCTATATATCTGAAAGGGTAGAAGTCTATTAAGTCCTTTACAGTTTTAATATTCAATTCATCATTAAGAAGTTTTGATCTTGAAGGACCAACACCTTTAATAAATTCGACAGATTGGTTTAAAAAATCATTATTCACTCTTTAAAAAGTCTAATGCTAAATTTGTCATTACTTAACTCCAAGAAGTATTGAGCTATCATCTATAAAAATCAGGTGTATGATGTGCAGGAGCTTCTCTATCTTCGGTTGTGTTATATCCACCCAACTCAAACAAAAAACCTGGAATTTCGTTTAAGTAATATGCATAATCTTCTGCAAGTGTTTTAGCATTGCTTAGTATTACATTTTCGTTACCAGCAGATTTTTTTAGAGATGGAAGCATTCTATCCATAATCTCAGGATCATTGTATGTAATGTCTGCACCATCATCAATTTCAACTATAGCTTTCCCTCCATATGATTTAGCAATTCCTTCTGAAAGTTCAATAATCCTTTTTTTTATGTAATCTCTCATTCCATAATCTAATGATCTAATAGTTCCTACTAAATTCACCTCATTTGGAATAATATTAAATCTATTTCCACCCTCCACTTTACCAAATGAAATAACCGCAGGTTCTTTAGTTAACTCAGATTCTCTTGAAATAATAGTTTGAATCGAATTAATTATTTGTGCGGTGATGATAATAGGGTCAACTGCAAGCCAAGGAGTTCCTCCATGAGCTTGAGTCCCAATTACTTTAATTGTAAACCTCGATGAAGATGCATAAAAGCCTCTTGGTTTATAGTAAACCTTATTCATGGGTAGTTGAGCAGCTATATGAAGACCAAAAATTGCATCTACATCTGGATTTTTTAAAACTCCCTCTTTAATCATCATCCTTGCTCCGCCTTCTTCACCAGGTGGAGGGCCTTCTTCGGCTCCTTGAAAAATAAACTTTACAGTACCTTCAAAATCTCTATTCTTAGATAATATTTCTGCTGCCCCCATAAGAATGGCCATATGACTATCATGTCCGCAAGCATGCATAATTCCATCATTTATTGACATAAAAGGAAGGTAATTTTTTTCTGTAATTGGCAGTGCATCCATATCTGCTCTTAATCCTACAACCTTACCTTCTTTACTTCCTTCTAGTATACCAACGACCCCATTTACTCCAACATTTCTTTTAACTGATATACCGAGCGATTCTAGATGTTTTGCTATTACTTCAGATGTTCTAAACTCTCTATTTGAGAGTTCGGGATGTTTGTGAAAATCATGTCTCCATGAAATTACTTTTTGTTCAATATTTTTTATTTGATCCTCAATAGATTGAGAAAAACTAAATTGAAAAATGAAAAAGAATATAATTAATGATAATTTTTTCATAAGTATTGATTTAATTAATGGTTATAGGGTAATTAAAATTCATTAATTAGTTAAATTTATAATAATGTTAGAAGATAACAAATCTTATCTAAATGATCTTAATGATGCTCAATTGAGTGCAGTCTTGAAGACGGATGGCCCATCAATGGTAATTGCAGGAGCTGGATCAGGAAAAACAAGAGTTTTAACATATAAAATAGTCCACTTAGTCAACAACGGTGTAGATCCATTTGAAATTTTAGCTTTAACATTTACTAATAAAGCTGCTCGTGAAATGAAGCTTAGAATTTCATCAATGATTGGTGAAAGTGATTCAAAAAGTATATGGATGGGTACCTTTCATTCAGTTTTTGCTAAAATATTAAGATTTGAAGCTCATAAAATTGGTTTTACTTCAGATTTTACTATCTATGATACACAAGATTCTGAAAGACTAATTTCATCTATTATTAAAGAAATGAACTTAGACAAGGATGTTTACAGATCCAAATCAATTAGAAATAGAATTTCAACTCTTAAAAATAACTTTATAACTGTTAATGGCTATTTCTCTAATAATGAATTAGTTGAGTCTGATAATTTATCAAGAAAACCTGAGACAGGAAATATTTATAAAGAATATAATGATAGATTGATAAAATCAAACTCAATGGACTTTGATGACCTTTTAATGAAAACTAATGAATTATTAAATAATCACCCTGAAGTCCTAGCAAAGTACCAAGAAAAATTTAAATATATACTCGTAGATGAGTATCAAGACACAAATAACTCCCAATATCTTATTGTAAAATCATTGTCTGATAGGTATCAGAATATTTGCGTTGTTGGTGACGATGCGCAAAGCATCTATTCATTTAGAGGTGCAAATATTAACAATATTATAAATTTCAGAAATGACTATGATGATGTTGAAATCTTTAGGCTTGAACAAAATTATAGATCCACAAAAAATATAGTAAACGCTGCTAATTCTGTTATTGATCATAATAAAAATAAAATTGATAAAGAAGTATGGACAGAAAACGATTTTGGAGATAAAGTTCAAATTTCTTCAAATCAATCAGATATTGCCGAGGCTAGATCTATTTGTCAAAAAATACAAACTATAAATGATTGTAATCTGTCAGATATTGCCATACTTTATAGAACAAATGCACAATCAAGGCCTATTGAAGATTCACTTAGACTAAATAAAATACCATATAGAATATTTGGTGGAGTTTCATTTTACAATAGAAAAGAAATAAAGGATATTCTTGCGTATTTAAGATTAATAATAAACAGTAATGATGAAGAAAGTCTTAAAAGAGTTATAAATTATCCAGCTAGAGGAATTGGTCAGGTTACAATTAACAAAATTATTATTGCAGCTCAAAAAAACAATCTAAGCCTTTATGATACAATAAAGAAACATAAAGAGTTAAATATTCCTTTTCTTCTTCAGTTTCGTTAAAACTTCAAAATTTTATTGACTTAATTGAAGTTTTTAAAATTGAAAATGAAAAATTAAATGCTTTTGATTTAACTAAAGAATTAATTAATAAAGTCAAGATTATTGATGAGTTAAAAAAAGATGAATCTCAGAAGGAATTTCAAGGGTTGAAAATGTTCAAGAATTATTAAATGGAATAAGAGATTTTATTGAAGATCAAAAAGAAATAGTTGATTCTAATGATAAACTCTCAGAGTTTCTTTCAAATGTCTCACTTTCAACAGACTTCGATATTGAGCAGGACAATGAAGACTATATCTCTTTGATGACACTTCATTTATCAAAGGGTCTTGAATTCAAAAATGTCTTTATAGTTGGCCTTGAAGAAGATCTTTTTCCATCCGCTTTAAGTTATAATACACGATCAGAACTAGAAGAAGAAAGAAGGTTGTTTTATGTTGGAATTACTAGGGCAAAACAAAACCTCTATTTATCATATGCTAACTCTAGGTATAGATGGGGAAAGCTAATTTATTGTGAGGAGAGTAGATTTATAAATGAGATTGATAAGGATTATGTAAATATTACAAAACAAGCTGACTTTAAACCAATATCACAGCAGCTCCCAAAGAAAAAAGATAGTTTTTAAACCAAAAGGAAACTTAAAAAAAATATCATCTTCATCTATAAAAAATAGTTCTATTGAAATCAATTTTTCAGAAGGGGATAAGGTTTCTCATGAAAAATTCGGACTTGGCAAAATAGTAAAAATAGAGGGACTTAATAATGATGTTAGAGCAATTGTTGATTTTTCGAAATTTGGTAAAAAAAATCTATTATTAAGGTTTGCCAAACTAAATAAAATATAAAAAAAAGCGTGATAAAATCACGCTTTTTTTTTAACTAATCAATAATGATTTTAGTCAGGTTTGTTATCTGAGCTAATTGTATTACTTGGACCTGTAGCAGGAACATTCATACTCATTCCTTCTTCAATAAGTTTAGTAAACTGATCAAGTTTAGGAAGAACAATTATTCTGGTTCTTCTATTAACAGCTCTTGATACAGAAGAATCATTGTCAGCTATAGGCATGTAAAAACTTCTACCAGCAGCAACTAGTTTAGTTGGATCTACACCATAATCATTTTGTAAAATTCTAACAACAGAAGTTGCTCTTTTTACAGATAGATCCCAGTTATCAACAACTCCAGGAATAGTTTCAGCTGCTTTTTTTCTTGATCAATTAACAAATTGTCTGTATGACCTTCAACCATAAATTCAAGATCCGGCTTATCACTAATTACTTTAGCAATTTTTTCTAAAACTTTTTTAGCCCTAGTAGTTACAGTAAAGCTTCCACTGTTGAAAAGTAGTTTATCTGAAATAGATACATAAACTACACCTTTCTCAACGTTAATTTCTATATCATCATCGCTAAGTGTTCCAAGCGAGCTTTTAAAGCTTTGAACAAGTGCTAAAGTTACAGAATCTCTCTTTGTAACAGCATCTTGCATCCTTGTGATGATTAAGTCTTTTTCTTTAATACTTTCAAGAGATCTTTCAAGATTTTCTGCTCCTTTTTGAGTTAGAGTAGTTAAATTTCCAATATTGTCAATTAGATCTTGATTATTAGCTCTTAAAAATTTGTTTTGTTCTGATAATGCAGATAATCTCTCAGAAGTTGCTGAAAGTTGAGTTTCTGCAGCATTTAGCTTAGCAGTTGCACTATCTAATAATTCCTTTGTATTTTGCTGAAGGCTCTCTAAGTCAGAGTATTTCTTTTGAGATACACATGAAGTTAGAAGTAAACCTAAAACTCCTACAATAAAAATGTTATTTTTCATATCAAAATATATTGGTTATTAATTAGTCAGCTACAAACTTAATATTTTTATGCTAAATTATTGTATTAGAGACTAAAGAATTTTTTCTTTCCTAGAATGAAGTAATTGTATACAATACTTCGAATTCTGTAGTAGTTCTCTTTTTTTAAAGATTTTTCTCTATTTCTTAAAATTTTATTAGCCTGATTAAAGTAGTTTAAATGAGCTTTAATTATTGATATTGAAAGATCTATTCTACCTATAATAAAGAATCTAATAATTGAAATCATATCTAAAATTATTCTAATTAACAGAACATATAATAAAGAATTTAAAGGCAAATTCTTTGTTAGCATTATTAATGAATTCCTATAATTTAAATAGTTTTTATTAGCGTTTTCCTTTAAAGTTGCTGCTCCAACATGGTATACAACCGAATCAGTAGATGAGAAACATTCAATTCCTTTATTAAATCCTCTCCAACATAAGTCTATTTCTTCCATATGTGCGAAAAAACTTTTATCAAATCCTCCCAATTCATAAAATGTTCTTTTTGGAATAATCATACAAGCTCCTGAAGCCCAAAATATTTTATCATCTGAGTATTGATTTGTATTTTTCTCTAAAGTGTAGAAAATTCTTCCTCTACAAAATGGGTACCCAAACTTATCTATAAATCCTCCAGAAGCACCGGCATACTCATAGTATTCTCGATTGTTAAAATCCATAATATTGGGTTGAATAATACAGTTTCCCTTTTCCTTTAATTTTCTCTTAATAGGGTCAAGCCATTTGTCTGTTACTTCAACATCATTATTGAGTATACACACTATATCTTCATTTACATGCTTTAGACCAATATTATATCCTTCTGCAAATCCATAATTTTTATCCAAACTTATTAATTTGACTTGAGGAAAATTCTGTTCTACAAATTCTACTGAATTATCATCAGAATTATTATCAATTATATAGATTGTAGAATCTCCAGATTTGTCAATTACTCCTTTTAGGTGTGATTTTAAAAGATTTATTCCATTCCAATTAAGTATTGCAATTCCTATTCTCATTTATTGTAAAATGTTAGATCTTTTTCTTGTATATATTGATTTTTATTCTTGTCCAATTTAAAATAAAAATGATTTAATCCATTTGTAACAATAATAATTTCACTTTTTAATTCAATATTATATCGCATTACCTGATCAAAATGTTCTTTAATAATATTAATATTTGGAGATTTACACTCTACCAGAATATTTACCTTGCCATTTAGGTCATAAACAACAATATCATATCTTTTTAAAACTCTATTTATATAAAATGATTTTTCACAATTTATTAATGATTTAGGATAATTTTTTGAAATTAAATACTTTATAAAATTTTGTCTTACCCATTCCTCAGGGGTTAATACAATCCATTTTTTTCGAATTTCATCAAAAATGACATTATTGTTGTTTTCTTTTTTAATTTTAAATTGAAAATCAGGAAAGTTAAGTTTCTTCATAAAATGTCAGAGTACAACAAATTAATTAATGATATAAATAATGGCAAACTTTCACCAATTTATTTGATTCATGGTGATGAAAGTTTCTTCTCAGATAATCTTATAAATGCCATAATTAATTCATCTGTAAAAGCTGATGCTGTTGATTTTGATTTAAAGAAGATTTATTCAAAAAAATCAGATGAAAATCAAGAAAATGAAGTTGTTGATTTTTTAAAAAGATATCCTCTGGTTGGAGATTTTAATCTAATAGTTGTAAAAGATTCTAAGAACTTATCAAACGATTTTAACTTAATTAACTCATATATCGAAAATCTCAATAAGAAATCAATTCTGGTCTTATCTTTTAATAGTTCTATTGACAAAAGAAAGAAAGTATATAAGAGTTGCTTAAAATATGGGATTGTTTTCGAATCAAAAAAGATTTATGATAGTCAGGTATATCAATGGATTGAACAGCAGTCAAAAGAAAAATCTATTAACCTTCATCCTAATTCAATTAAAATTATTGCAGACTTTGTTGGTAATGACTTGTCACAAATTGATAACGAACTTGAGAAATTACAACTCAATTCTAATACAGATCAAGTTATAAGGCCTGAAGAGGTTGAAAATATAATTGGATTTAGTAAAGAGTTCAATTTCTTTGAGTTAACTAAAGAAATTGGAAATAATAACTATAAAAAATCACAAGATCTAGTTTCATATATGTCAAAGAATTCAAAGAAGTATCCAATTCCAGTAATAATAGGTACCATATATTCTTTTTTTAATAAATTATTCATCTATCACTCATTAGAGAATAAAAATGAAGCATCAAAGACTCTAGGAATCAACCCATATTTTATTGAGGAATACAAAAGAGCTTCAGTTTACTATCCAATGAAAAGAATATCAAAGATTTTTAATTATTTACTTGAAGCAGACAAGAGATCGAAAGGAATCGATTTTGATGCAACTAACCATGAAGGTATTTTAAACGAATTAATCTATAAAATCTTTAAAAATTAGCTTTTAAATGCTAGGATAGTTTCTTGAACCTATTCGGGTCTGACTCCCTCATTAAATTATAGATTTCATCAAATATATCTTCAAAAGAAGGCTTACTTGTATAGTCACCATCTGAACCATAAGGAGGCCTGTGTTCTTTAGCAGTTACTAGTTTAGGTTCACTATCGAGGTATTGATATATATTTTGATTATTTAAAAGTTCTTGAAGAATATAACTTGAAGCTCCACCTGGAACATCTTCGTCAATAATCATCAGTCTATTTGTTTTTTGAATACTCTTAATAATATCTTTAGATAAATCAAAAGGAATCAGAGATTGGAGATCAATTACTTCACAGTTAATGTTGAATTTTTTTATTTCCTTAGCGACTTTATGAACTATATTTAAAGTTGAACCATACGAAACTATTGTTAAGTCATCTCCTTCCTCAAGAATTTCAATTTCTCCAATAGGTGTTTTAAACTCACCGTAATTTAATGGAAGTTCCTCTTTTACTCTATAAGCATTTAATGGTTCAATAACAATAGCAGGCTGTTCAATATCCAACAAAGTATTGTAAAATCCTGCAGCCTTTGTCATATTTCTTGGTGTAAGAATAAATACTCCTCTTAAGAAGCTTATCATACCACCTAGAGGTGAGCCTGAATGCCATATTCCTTCGAGTCTATGCCCTCTAGTTCTAACAATCAACGGAGCTTTCTGTTTTCCCAAGGTTCTATAACTAAATGTAGATAAATCATCACTGAGAATTTGAAGAGCATATAGTATATAATCAAGATATTGAATCTCTGCAATTGGCCTTAGACCTCTAAGGGACATTCCTATTCCTTGACCAACAATAGTTGACTCCCTGATACTAGTATCAAACACTCTGTTTTCACCATATTTATTTTGAAGTCCCTCAAGACCTTGATTCACATCTCCAATCTTTCCAACATCTTCTCCAAATATGTATACTTTAGAATTGATCTCTAATATTTTATCAAAATTATCTCTTAGAATTATTCTACCATCAACTTTATTTGATGTATCTGAATACTCAGCTTTTATATAATCAATATTCTTTAGATCTGAAATTTCAATTGAATATAGGTCTGATGAATATTTTTCTTCTAGAATATTTAAATACTTATCTCTCCAACTAATAAGTTTCTCTCTGTCTTGAGACTCCCCTGGTGGTAATTTGTATAGTAATCTTCTGCAAACCTTTATTATATCTGAAAAATTTGAGTCGTCAATATTAGAAATCAATGAATTAATTTCATCATCTACCGGGTTAGATAAAGATTTGATTTTATCTAATAAATCAATTTTTGCTTCTTTAATAGGTCTCTGATACAATTCCCATGCTAACTTTCTTTCATCTGCTACATAGCTTTTAATTTCAGCTTTGATACTTTCAATCTTCTTTTTTGTTGAAATTTTATTTTTAATAATCCATTCTTCAAATTTTCTATTACAGTCATAATCTTCTTCCCATTTCAATCTTTCCTCTGATTTATATCTTTCATGTGACCCTGAAGTTGAATGTCCAAGAGGTTGTGTAAGTTCTGTAACATGAACAAGTACAGGTATATGATGTTCTCTAGCAATTTTTTCTGCATGTGAATACGTCCTAATTAATGACTGGTAGTCCCACCCTTTAACTTCTAATATTTCTATACCAGCAGATTCTTTATCTATCTGAAATCCTGATAGAGCTTTTGAAATACTTTCTTTCGTTGTATGATCTTTATTATGAACAGAAATACCGTAATCATCATCCCATACACTAATAACTGCAGGAATTTGAAGAACTCCACATGCGTTAACTGCCTCAAAAAATATTCCTTGACTTGTGCTTGCGTTTCCAATAGTTCCCCATACAATTTCGTTACCGTTTTTTGAAAATTTCTCAGAGTCTTTAACATTATCGTTTCTGTAAATTTTTGATGCTAATCCAAGACCAACTAGTCTTGACATTTGGCTAGCAGTAGGGGATACATCTGAAATATGATTTTTTTGAGATGTTTGGTTTATCCACTCTTTATTTTCATCTATAAGATCTGTTAGAAAGTGTCCAACCATTTGTCGACCACCTGCCATCCTTTCATAAATTTGATCAGGATGACCATAGATTGCTGAAAAAAATTCTCTAGCAGAAAGTAAATCTTGTGATAATAGAATTGTTAAATCCCTGTAATAACCAGAGCGAAAATCTCCATTTTTAAAAAAATGACTCATGACAACTTGAGGCAATTCTTTTCCGTCACCAAAAATTCCAAATTTCCCTCTTCCAAGTAATACCTCACGTCTTCCAAGTATGCTTATTTCTCTACTTAAGCAGATTGTTCTAAAGTCATTTAAAACTTTTTCCTTAAACTTTTTTAAGCTAATCTCCTCTTTTATAGAACTAGATGTACTCATAGGGTCAGCAAATTTACAAATAATTAAAACAACTGAATTATAGCCACCTTCTAGTGAAAAGCTTACTCAATGATTCTAAGTTATATGATACTATAAATCTTATTTTACTACTATAGTTTTCTTGAGACAATTCAAAACCATTACTTAGAACTAATTGGAAAATAAAGTTCAAAAAAATCAGGAAGTAAATTTAATCTCAGACCTGTTCCATAGAAATATCTTGATTTTTCTTCCTTGTCTTTAAGTATTCCTAAATCTAAGTATGATTCAATCCATTTCCAGATTCCAAAATTTAGATTTGTTGAAAGAATAAAATTATTTGTTGATGGATTTTCAAAAAAAGATTTAAAACCACCCCCAGCCATAATAAATTGTTGACTAAGGATACCATCTTCTTCTGATCTTCCAATGTAATTTCCATTAAATAAATAGTCCCCTGATCTACTTAAGTTATAGTTAAAGTATGTATTGTCTCTATTTTTATTCCATAAAAATTTTCCAAAATACAATCTAGCCTGAAATTGACGATTATTATCTAGTAATTTTCTGTAATCAAAAACAAAATTAATTTTTCCAAAATTTTTTGAAAGTTGAGAATTAAATGATGTTTTTAAGTATTTTATTATTCTATTTCAGAATAAGCAATATCCAAGATTATAAATACTATAATTATTCAAAAATTTTTCATCTACATTACTTGAATCTTTTCTTACATTATAATTAGAAAGTGAAAATGATCTTCTAATATTTGATCTAAGATTATTGTTGTCTCTAAAATTTATAGTTATTGAGGGTGAAAAAACCTGAAATCTTAAATCTTCCTTGTAATGATTGGTTGTATAAAATATATTGTAAACAGTTGAGAAATTATCATTTATCTCATTATTTACTTGATATTTTAAATTTAAAGACCCTACTAGTGTTTTTTCTTTTGACGCATATTGTGAAAATATTTCATATGAAAAAGGTTTGTTCTTAAGACCCTTGTTTAAAAAATTAAAACCAGGTGATATCCCATCATATAGATTATATGTTACCTCAGGTCTTATATAAATATTTCTTTTTTTTGGATTATCTAAATCACCTATTAATCTTAATCTTAATGGTTTAAGTAGATTTAGATTTATATATCCAGTTGTTATTTTGATTAAGTTCAGGAATTTTAACTTTAGGATTTACAGCAACATAGTCATAATCTAATTTAGGAAGTTCTATTTCTGAATAAACATTAAATCGATCAGAATAGATTATAGAGTCATTTTTTATGAGTCCTACAGAGTAGGGGATTTTGATATTATTTTTTTCTGATATTCTAAAGAAGTCTTCACCGATTTTCTTTATAGACAGATCAATAGATTGCCTACTACTTATATAGTCGTTTATAAACCATCTTAAGTCATTTTCTTTGTAGTCATAGAACAAATCATTCAACTTCTTAATTGATTCAGAATTGACTATTTTGTGTACTAAACTTTGGAATTTTTCCTCTCCTATTAAATTCTCTAGATAAATCAATCCTACACCTGTATGATAAGGTGATGCAATCTCTTCATTTATTCTTGTAAGAGTATTACTTGGTTGGCTATCTAATTGATGTAGATTTAGTCTTTGTACATATTCAGAGTAGTTTATGAATATGTCACTAAAATTCAATTTAGAAACTTCATATGTGTTTATAAACTTATTAGCTGCTAATTTCCCAATGAACTTAACCTTTGGATAAAATTGATTAATGTATTTATTTATAATAAATATTTCTAATCCCTTGAAAACCCAGTGTGAATCTCTTTTATTAAGATTTAATTTTTGATTTATATAATTAATTGAGAATGACTTTAAAAAAATAATTTCTTCTAAAAACTCATCTGAGAATGGACTTAAAAATCCTGGCAATTCATTTAGACCATAAAAAGGACTAGATTCATAATCCTGCTTAGTTATCAAAAGTTTAGTTTTTTCAGTATCATTAAAATATTTACTTATAAAACTAGAAACTCTATTAAACTTATTTTCAGATTCTAAAAGAGGAGTTTTTTTAAAAATATCTGTTTCAACCTCAAATTGATTATTCTTAAGCTCTATAAAATTATCTTCAGCTAATATATTTAGTTTAACATCTTTAACAGAAGAGCCGATTAATTGAGCTGTCTCTCTCTCATTGTCTTCATTTAAAATATTTTGGAGATTTGAAACAATGAAATAATCTCCATCTAACTTTAATTTAATTGAATAATCAGAGTTATCTATAGATTGATCATCAAGATTTAGATTGCTTTGAGGCAACAAATTTAATCCTGAGTTTGCTGAAAATGCAATGATCCAATTTTTTAAATAAAAATTATTACTGTTATCGTATCCAAATCCTGTAAATTTTGAATCAGGAAGCTTAATTGAATAAGAAATCTCTATTTCAATAGATTGGTTAATCTTTAAGGGCTCTTTAAGGAATAATTTAATTATGTCTGAAGCATTTTCTGATCTACTCCATTTATCTATATTATTTGAGCTTATTTTATTAATTATAGTGGAACCTCTTTGCTTTTTTTGAGAGAATGAAAAAGATCTTGAATATTCATCAGAAATTCTTTTAGCAAGTTTAGTATCTGTATTACTATATGCATTTGACCAATCTTCAAGAAATATAATATCAACACTAGTATTTGAAATATTTTTATATTTCATTACTTGTTTTATATCTATAGTTTTATCAAAGGAATTTAGTTCAACTTCTAGGTTGTATGAATTATTAGATTGACCAAATAACATTATTGGAAATAAAGCAATTAAATAAATAATCAAATTTTTCATTAGATTAATTCTTTAGATAGGTATTTAGCTGTATAACCTTTATTGTTAGCTATAATTTCTTTAGGACTTCCACTGTCAATTAGTTTTCCGCCGTTTTTACCACCTTCAGGACCAATATCAACAATGTGGTCTACCTGCTTAATTACATCTAAGTTATGTTCTATTATTATGATTGTGTTACCCTTATCAACTAATTGATTTAAAACATTTAATAAAACCCTTATATCTTCAAAATGAAGTCCAGTTGTAGGTTCATCAAGAATATATAATGTTTTTCCTGTATCCTTTTTTGAGAGTTCACTTGCAAGCTTAATTCTTTGAGATTCTCCTCCAGACAAAGTTGTAGAAGACTGCCCAAGAGTAATATATCCAAGACCAACACTATCAATAGCTTTTAAAATGTTGTAAATCTTAGGAATAGATGAAAAAAATTCTAAAGATTTTGAAACACTCATATCAAGCACATCTGAAATAGATTTACCTTTATATCTAACTTCAAGGGTTTCTCTGTTAAATCTTTTTCCATTACAAACTTCACATTCTACAAAAACATCAGGAAGAAAGTTCATCTCAATTAATTTCATTCCTCCTCCTTTACAATTTTCACATCTACCTCCGGCAACATTGAAACTAAATCTACCAGGTTTGTAGCCTCTGATTTTTGCCTCAACAGTTTCTGAAAAAAGCTTTCTTATTTCACTGTAAACTCCAGTATATGTAGCAGGGTTACTTCGAGGAGTTCTCCCTATTTGTTGTTGATTGACTTCTACGACTTTGTCTATATTATCAAGTCCATCAATCTTTTTAAATTCTAATGGTGACTTTACTGAATTATATATCTTAGAGTTAATAATAGGGTATAGGGTTTCATTAACTAAGGTTGATTTACCACTTCCGGATACTCCAGTGACTGCAATCATTTTTCCAATAGGAAATTCTACATCTATATTTTTTAAGTTATTTCCTTTACACCCATAAATTTTTATACATTCACCACTTCCTTTTCTGATTTTTTTTGGTACTTCTATCTTTTTAATTTCATTTAAATAATCTGCAGTAATAGTTTTTGCTTTTTTAATTTTATCAGGTGAACCCTCGTAAATTATTTTACCACCATTTAAACCTGCATTTGGCCCTAAATCAATAATATGGTCAGAACTTAAAATCATTTCTTTATCGTGCTCTACAACTATTACTGAGTTTCCAGAGTCTCTAAGTTTTTTTAGTGAATCAATTAGTTTAATATTATCTTTTTGATGAAGCCCTATACTAGGCTCATCTAATATGTACAAAACTCCTACAAGTTGAGATCCAACTTGGGTTGCTAACCTTACTCTTTGAGCTTCACCTCCAGATAAAGATTTTGTAGATCTTGATAGAGTTAAATATTCTAATCCTACATCAATCAAAAACTGAATTCTTATTGAAATCTCTTTGCTAATTTCTTCAGATATCTTAAGGTCTTTTTTAGACAAATTTTTATTTAAATCTTTAAACCAATCCTTAAGCTCTGATAAATCCATTTCTGTTAATTCAAAAATATTTTTCTTATTTATTTTAAATGATCTAGATTCAACTTTTAATCTGCTACCTTCACATGTATTACATTTATTAATATCTACAAACTGCATAGCCCATCTCCTTAAACTTTTTGACTCATTATTATTAAGTTGCTCTTTGATGAAAGATTCAATGCCCATGTAGTCTATCTCATATTCTCTTTTTACTCCAAGCTCTTTAGAATTAACTACAAAACTTTCCTTTCCTCCGTTTAGTATAAAATCTAATCCTTCTTGAGGTATTTTATTTATAGGGTCGCTTAATGAAAAGTTATAATATTTTGCAATCAACTCAATCTGTCTATATATCCATGAATTATCTTTTTTGCCAATTGGTAAAATACCTCCGTTACTAATTGATATTGAATCATCAGGGATAAGTTTTTTAATATTAATATTAAACTCGGTTCCAAGTCCGTTACAATCCTCACACATTCCTTTTGGAGAATTAAAAGAAAATGTATTGGGCTCTGGTTTTGGATATGAGATTCCACTTTCTGGACACATTAAGTTTCTGCTAAAATATTCTGGTTTACCTGAATCAGAGTCTAATATAAATATTGTATCATTCCCATACTTCATAGCTATTTTAATTGACTCTGATAAGATCCTCTTTGATTCAAAATCATCTTTTACAGATAAGTTATCTACAACTAAACTGATGTCATGTGTTTTATATCTATCAAGTTTCATTCCTCTTTTTATATCGATAATATCACCATCAACAATAACTTTTGAAAAGCCTTGCTTAGTAAAATTTTCAAATAAATCTCTGTAATGACCTTTTCTGGATCTAATTATTGGTGCTAGAATAATTATCCTTTGATTTAGATACTTATCACAAATTAGTTTGATAATTTCCTCATCTGTATTTTTCACCATTTTTAAATTTGACTTATAACTATAGGCCACTCCAATTCTGGCAAACAATAGTCTTATAAAGTCATATATATCAGTAACAGTACCAACTGTTGATCTTGGATTCTTACTTGTTGTCTTTTGTTCAATAGCTATTACTGGTGAGAGTCCTTCAATTTTTTCAACATCAGGTCTTTCATAATTTCCAACAAATTGTCTAATATATGCAGAGAAAGTTTCCATATATCTTCTTTGACCTTCAGCATGAATTGTATCAAATGCTAATGAAGATTTTCCACTTCCAGAAAGTCCTGTAATAACGACAAGCTTTTCTCTAGGAATTTCTAGATCAAGATCCTTAAGATTATGGACTTTTGCACCTTCAATTTGAATTGTATCGCTCAATATTGAATTATTTTAAAATTGCTCCAAAATCATCACCTCTTGGGTCAGGCCCAACAGAAACTTTTCCATTTTTATCAATAAAAATTGCATCTACCGCTCCAATAGAAGACCTAGGTGACATCCCAGATATTTCATCTTCAAATGGTAGAGAAATTATGAAGTAACTTTTATCTCTTAGTAGTGAATCAACTTCTTTAGTAAATCCATTTTCTTCAACAATTACAACATCAGGAAGCCACTGATGATGAAATCTTGGCGCACTAACAGCATCAGATACGCTCATGTTAAATTCATAAACATTTAAAATAGTCTGAAGAACTGAGGTAATTATTGTGGAACCACCTGGTGTACCTACAATTAGTGAAGGTTTTCCATCTTTTAATACTATTGTTGGTGTCATCGAACTTAACATACGTTTTTTTGGTTGTATTGAATTTGCTTCACTTCCAATTAATCCATAGAAGTTTGGATGACCAGGTTTTGAGCTAAAATCATCCATCTCGTTATTCAAAAAGAAACCTCCTTCTTCAACGAACACCTTTGATCCATAACTATTATTTAAAGTTGTAGTAACTGATACAGAGTTTCCATATTTATCAATAATTGAATAGTGAGTTGTTTCTAGACTTTCATTAGATACAATAGTTCCATAATCAATATCAGATGATAGAGTAGCGTTATCCCATGAAAAACTACTCATCCTTTCACTTATGTAATCATCATCCATTAATTCATACACAGGTAAATCCATAAAATCTGGATCTCCCATATATTTACTTCTATCAGCATATGCTCTTCTTTCAACTTCTGTAATTAATTGAACAGTCTTAAGGGAATTATGCCCAAAACTTGAAATATCATATTTTTCAATTGCTTTTAGCATTTGACCTAAAAGTATTCCTCCACTTGATGGGAGAGACATTGAGATGATATCTAAATCTTTATATTTAAATCTAACAGGGTCTCTCCAAACAGATTCATAATTTTTTAAATCATCCATCTCCATTATTCCTCCTGAACTATTTACTTCATCGACTATCATTTTTGCAATATCACCTTCATAAAATGCTTTTGGACCATCCTTAGCAATCTTTTTAAGTGTTTCTGCAAATTTTTTATTTACAATTACATCTCCCTCTTTGAAAATTTTTGAATAAAGGGAATTTTCCCCATTAACTTTTACAAAGTCATCATACTTTTCATTTAATGATCTTGATTGTTTCTCGGTGACTACATAACCATTCTCAGCTAAATTAATTGCTGGTTGAAAAAGATCTTCTATTGGAAGGCTTCCAAATTTTGAATGGATTTCAAATATTGCAGATATTGAGCCAGGAACTCCAACTGCTGCTCCACCTAGAGTGCTCATGTCAGGAATCACATCTCCATTTTCATCAAGATACATATCTTTAAAAGCATTCCCTGGAGCCATTTCTCTAAAATCAAGAGATCCTGATTCACCTGACTGATCATAATAAACAAAGAAACCACCACCTCCGATATTTCCTGCAGTTGGATGAACTACTGCTAATGCTAGATGAGTAGCAATCATAGCATCATAGGCGTTACCTCCATTTTTCATAATCTCTAGACCTATTTCAGAAGCTTCTTGTCTTGCAGATACTACCGCAGGATTATATGATTTAGTACAGCTAAAAATTAAAAAAGATAAAATAAAAGGAATAAAATTTTTCATAATAAAATATCGTGTAATTTACAATTTATATATTTACACTCATATGACTCTCATAAAAAATATTTCAGGTTTTAGAGGCACAATTGGTGGCGAAAATAGTGAAAATTTAACTCCCTTAGATATTGTTAATTCAATTGCTGCTTTTTCCATATTAATTAAAGAAAATAATCCTAATTTATCTGATCTTTCTGTAATGACAGGAAGAGATGGAAGAAAGTCAGGCGAATCTATTCTTAATATTGTTAATTCAGTCTTCTCATCTATGGGGATAGATGTAATTGATTGTGGAATTTCTACTACTCCAACCTTATGTTGGGGTGTCTTAAATAACAAATCGGTTGCTGGTCTTATGATAACAGCAAGTCATAATCCTGAGGAATATAATGGCCTAAAATTCTTTAATTCAGATGGTGAGTTTCTATCTAGAGAAGACGTTAATAAACTTATAAAATATTCTAATCTTGATTCATTTGACTTTTCATCAAATGATGGTTTAGGTAAAATAACTAAATATGATGATTTAATTGATGACCATATAGATGCGATTGTTGATTTAGAAATATTACCATTAAAAGATATTCAATCCTTAAAACTTTCTGTAGTTGCTGATGCAATAAACTCTGGAGGTTCTATTGCTATGCCAAAATTATTTGAAAAGCTATCAATAAACTATGAAATTATTAACTCTGAGATTAATGGTAAGTTCTCGCATACACCAGAACCACTCAAAGAAAATTTAAAAGAATTATCAAAAAAAATCAAAGAGAGTAATGCAGACTTTGGAGTAGCTGTTGATCCTGATGTTGATAGGCTAGTATTCTTTGATGAAAATGGAGAAATACTTGGTGAGGAAAACACACAAGTATACTGCTCGGATTTTGTTTTATCTGTATCAAAAGGTGATACTGTGTCAACACTATCTTCTTCTAATGCGCTTAAAGATGTGACAATGTCATACGGATGCAACTATCACTCTACACCTGTTGGGGAGATGAATGTTGTAAAGAAAATGAAAGAAGTAAACGCTGTAGTAGGAGGAGAGGGCGGAGGAGGAATCATCTATCCAGATCTTCACTATGGAAGAGATGCATTGGTGGGTATTGCACTTTTCCTTGGCTTACTAGTTAATAAATCTGTTAAAGTTTCAAAGTTAAGGGATGACTTTCCTAAGTATTATATGAAAAAATTAAAGATTACTCTAAAAGATGCCAACCTAATAGATCAGGTTTTTGAAGAGTTAGTTTCTAAATATTCAGATCTATCGCCAAATACTGAAGATGGTGTTAGGATTGACTTTAATGAAGGTTGGGTGCATATGAGAAAATCAAACACTGAGCCTATTGTAAGAATTTTTTCTGAATCAGATACACAAATAAAGGCAGACAAAATTGCTCTTGATATTGAGAAAGAAATAAATGACCTAGTTAATTAGATGTTTAAATCTATTATGTGACCAAAAATATTGATTAGGGTCTCTGTACACTTGTTCTTCAAGTAATTTAATAAACTGGTCTGTAATACTATACTTAGAATCCTTATTGTCATATATTTCAATAAACTTAGTTCTGTAGTAACCTCTTTTCACTCTAGTTATATCTGCAAAAACTACCGAAAGATTATAATCTCTTGCAAATCTTTCAGCTCCTGTAAATATTGGTACTTTATGTCCAAAAAACTTATTTATATATGATTTTCCAATTTTACGTGGTGATTGATCAGCAGCAAATCCGAATAAGTAGTACTTATTATTGTCAAGAGATGACATGAACTCCTTTATCTTATATCTAGAGACTAAAAAGGCTTTATGTTTTTTTCTAATTTTTTTAAATAATCTATCAAAATATTTATTCGTCATAGGAGTATATATTCCATAGCCATTTCCTTTAGTATTGTATCCAATTGACAATAACCATTCAAAGTTTGAATAATGTCCACATAATAGAATTATGTTCTTTTTTTTCTTCTGAATTTTTCTTAATACATCAATATTTTCATAGGTGTATCTTTTCATCATTTGATTTTCACTCATACCATATGCTTTGATACTTTCAATTGTTATATCTGAAAAGTGTTTATAGAATCCTTTTTCAATCTCACGTAGCTCGATGTCTGTTTTATTTGGAAAAACAAGCTTAAGATTTCTGCGAACAGTTTTAAGTCTATACTTAAAGACTTTATAAAGAAGAAAATTAATAAAATCAGATATTCTGTAGACAACACAAAATGGTTGTATGGAAATAAGTTTAATTAGAGGATAGAATGTAAGGTATATTAAAAGTTGCAATTATCAGTCATTTAATGATAATGCAAATTTAATTCTTTCTTCGAGATCATTACCTCTCAAATTTTTACCAATTACAGTTCCAGTATTATCAATTAAATATGATTGAGGAATAGCCCTTATGCTATATCTTCTAGCTACAGGATCATTCCAAAAGCTTAAGTTTGAAACTTGCGTCCATGGTAAGTTATCATCTTCTATAGCCTGTTCCCACTGTTCTTTAGTTCTATCAAGGGAAACACCTAGAATATCAAAACCATTTTGATTATACTTTTTGTATAACCTGACTAGATTAGGGTTTTCAACTCTACATGGCCTACACCATGCTGCCCAAAAATCAAGAAGTGTAACAGTGTTGCTTTTAGTTATTTCACTTAATGTAACATTTGAACCATCGATACTAGGTGCAGTAAAATCTGGAGCAATTTCGCCTTCTTCTATTGGATCTTCAAATTGACTTAATAAATCAGCAATATTTTTTCCAACATCACTTACCTTTATTCTATTAGAGAAGTTTTCATATACATCTATAATACTATCTTTATTAACCTTGTTTTCTACCATGAAAACCTCTAATAATAGAGCTGACATATATGAATCTAAATTATCAATAATAAAATCCCATTCATATAGTAGTACTTCTCTTTCTTTTGAGCTGTAATCTTTTTCTAGTTTCATCGCAGTTTCAACATCTCCATTCATAATAGCATCTTGCGCAGTTGATGAAATACTATTCATATCTTCTACTAGGGACTTTGTTTCAGATTTATATTTAATAAAATCATCATTTGAAATTGTTCCAGAAACAGTTGATTTTGAAATATTGTCTACATCTAGGTCAGCTGTAATTGTTCCTGTTTCTAAAATAGTCAAAACATATCCATTAACACCCTCTAATTGTAAATAGCTTATCTCAGGTGTAGCAGATACACCTTTAAAAGAAAACATGTTAGATTTTACTGTTGTTGAATCTTTAATAAAAGGTTGATTATTCTGATCTGCTTGAAGTATGTATACTTTAGTATCGTCAACAACATCAGCAGTACCATTAACAATAAAACCATTATCATTAGAACATGAAGCAGCTAATAGTAATATTAAGAATTTAAAGGTATGTTTCATATAATAAAATTTGAGCAAATTTAATCTTTTAAAATTAATATCTTTAGTTAACCTTTTGTTAAGGAAAATGTCTGATATTAACATAATTTCTCTTTTTGAAGATATACTTGATAAATCATCAATTATTACAGGTGAAAAACTTAAGTCAAGATTTTATCATATATGGAAAACAGATATACCCCTTGAGTCAATTTGTTTACTTCTTCCAAAGGACACAGACCAAGTGTCAGCTATACTAAAAACCTGTAACGATAATAATCAGGAAATAATAGTCCATGGAGGTCTTACGAATCTTGTTGGCTCAACTAAATCAACTAAAAATCAAGTAGTTGTGTCCCTTGAAAAAATGAATAACATAATTGAAATTGATGAAAAAGGTAAAACTGTTACATGTGAGTCTGGTGTTATAATTGAGGATATTATTAATTCTGTTAAAGAGAAAGACCTTCTTCTACCATTAAATTTTGGGGCAAGAGGCTCTGCACAAATAGGAGGCGCAGTTTCAACTAATGCAGGAGGATTAAGGGTATTTAAATATGGTATGACAAGAAGTTTAGTATTAGGTTTAGAGGCAGTTCTTCCTGATGGAACTGTAATATCATCTTTAAAAAAACTAATGAAAGACAATTCAGGTTATGATTTAAAACAGTTTTTTATTGGATCTGAAGGAACTCTTGGAATAGTTACAAAAGTTGTTCTTAGATTATATCAGCATCCTAAGACAAGATATACTGCTCTGGCTGTTACTAATGATTACCAAAAGGTTTTAAACTTATTAAAGTTTATGGAGGATAAAATTTCAAAAAATCTTACAGCCTTTGAGCTTTTATGGAATGAAACCTACAAGCAAATGGTAAGTGATAAAACCATGTATAATAAATATCTCCCTGATGAGTATAAATACTATGTTTTTATCGAATATATGGGTGGTGACTTTGAAAATGATTATAATAATTTTGAAAAAGCTGTTATGGAGAGTATTGAGCAAGGCTTTGTTGATGATGCTGTCATTGGTAAGGATGAAAAGGAGCAACTTAATATTTGGGGGATTAGAGAAGATGTAGCTGTTTTAGCAGAAGAAAAAAAATTCGATCAGCAATTTGATATTAGTATACCTGTAGCTCAAATTGGAGAAGTAATTGATAAAATAATTATTGAGCTTAAAAATTGTAAAGGTGTAGAAACAATCTTTCCGTTTGGTCATGTAGCCGATGGTAACATACATTTTATAATTGGAAAGGATTCAGATGATGATGAATTAAAAAATAAGGTTAACGAAATAATCTATAGTAATACAGAGCTAGTTAAAGGTTCAATCTCAGCAGAACATGGTATTGGTCTTGATAAAAAGAAATACTTGATAAAAAGTAGAAGTAAAGATGAGATTGAATTAATGAAGCTTATTAAAAAATCTATTGATCCAAAAAATATATTAAATCCCGGTAGAGTATTTTAATTTAAGATATTATCTTTATAACACAAGCTATGGCAGGAAATTCATTCGGTAATATCTTTAAAATTTCATCCTTTGGTGAGTCCCATGGAAAAGCTCTAGGTGGAGTAATAGATGGATGTCCTGCAGGTGTAAATATTGATTTAGACTTTATTAATTCTGAGTTAAATAGAAGAAGACCAGGGCAGTCTGAAATTGTTACTCAAAGAAAAGAAGATGATTCTGTTGAATTTTTATCCGGAATATTTGAAGGCAAATCAACAGGTACTCCTATAGGATTCATAATTGTTAATCAGGATCAAAAATCAAAAGATTACTCTCATATAAAGGATAGCTACAGACCATCTCATGCAGATTTTGTTTATGATAAGAAATATGGTTTTAGAGATTATAGAGGTGGTGGTAGAAGTTCTGCAAGAGAAACTGTAGTTAGAGTTGTTGCAGGTGCTATAGCTAAGCTCCTTTTAAAGGATGTTAAGATAAACGCTTTTGTTTCATCAGTTGGAAAAATAAAATATGAATATGAAAATTCAAATGTTGACTTTGAAAATATTGAAAAATCAATTGTAAGATGTCCAGATCTTGATAAGTCTAAAGAGATGGAAGATTTAATAAAAGAAACAAGAAAGAACGGAGATACAGTGGGTGGAGTTATTTCTTGCATTATAAGTGGAGCTCCAGTTGGTCTTGGTGAACCAGTTTTCAATAAGCTTCATGCTGAGCTCGGGAAAGCAATGCTTTCAATTAATGCTGTTAAGGGATTTGAATTTGGAAGTGGTTTTAAAGGCTCTGAAATGAATGGTTCTGAACATAATGATTCTTTTAATGAAGACGGATCAACAAAAACTAACTATTCAGGTGGGGTACAAGGTGGTATATCAAATGGTATGGATATCTACTTTAATATTGCATTTAAGCCTGTTTCTACAATAATGAGAGATCAGGATTCTATAGATAGTAAAGGAAACAAAGTAAAAGTGCAAGGAAAAGGTAGGCATGACCCATGTGTTGTACCTAGAGCAGTTCCTATAGTTGAGGCAATGGCTGCACTAGTACTTGCTGATTATTTATTATTAAGTAAGCTCTCAAAAATATAATTATGAAGTTACATTGGAAAATAATTATTGGAATGGTTTTAGGTGTTGTTTTTGGACTTATTATGTCTCAAACAACATTTGGATCTGATTTAATAAAAGATTGGGTAAAACCATTTGGTACAATATTTATCAATTTACTTAAACTAATAGCTATGCCATTAATTTTAGCTTCTTTAGTTAAGGGTATTTCTGATTTAAAAGACATTTCTAAATTATCTACTATTGGAACTAGAACACTTGGAATTTATATATGTACAACAGTAACAGCTGTTGTTATTGGGCTAATTCTTGTAAATATTGTTCAGCCTGGAAGTACTATTACAGAAGAAACAAGAATTGATCTTGTTCAAGAGTATGAGCAGGGTGTAATTGAGAAGCAACAACAAGCTCAGCAGCAAGCAGAAAGCGGTCCTCTGCAGCCATTAGTTGATATTGTTCCAGCAAACATCTTTGATGCTGCTACAAATAATAGAAACATGCTTCAGGTTATTTTCTTCGCTATATTCTTTGGAATTGGAATAATATTGGTTGATCCAAAGCTTGCTAAACCTGTAAAAGATTTTTTTGATGGTCTAAATTCTATAATACTTAAGTTAATAGATCTAATAATGGAATCTGCTCCATATGGTGTATTCGCCCTTCTAGCTACATTAGTTGTAGAATCTCCTAGCTTAGACTTATTTATTGCACTAGGAATGTATTCTGTAACTCTTATAATTGGTCTAATTCTAATGATTGTGGTTTATAATATTATTGTTAAACTTATAACTAATACAAATCCTTCGACATTTATGAAGGGTATCTCTGCTGCCCAATTACTAGGTTTCTCAACAAGTTCAAGTGCTGCTACACTTCCTGTTACAATGGACTGTGCTGAAAAGAACTTAGGTGTAGATAAAGAAATATCAAGTTTTGTCCTCCCGATAGGAGCAACAGTTAACATGGATGGAACTAGTGTTTACCAAGCAGTTGCTGCTGTGTTTATAGCTCAAGCATTTGGTTTAGATCTTAGTCTTGGTGCACAATTAGGAATTATAGTTACTGCTACTCTTGCTTCAATTGGAGCTGCTGCTGTTCCTAGTGCAGGTATTGTAATGCTTGTAATTGTTCTTGGTCAAGCAGGTATACCAGAAGCTGGACTTGCTTTAATAATAGCTGTAGACAGGCCACTAGATATGTGCAGGACTATAGTTAATGTTACAGGAGATGCTGCAGTTTCAATGATTGTTGCAAAATCTGTTGGAAAATTAAAGGATCCAAAAGATGTCAATAAAAATTGAAGATTCTTGGAAACAGCTTCTAATTTCAGAATTCAATAAAAATTATTTTAAAGAACTTATTTCATTTGTAAAAAGTGAATATTCATCCTCTGTTTGTTACCCTAAGGGATCTGAAATATTTTCAGCTTTTGATAATTGCCCAATCAATAAATTGAAAGTTGTAATAATTGGCCAAGATCCTTATCATGGTCCAAATCAGGCAAATGGATTATGTTTCTCTGTTAACAAAGGAATCGTTCATCCTCCATCTTTAATTAATATTTTCAAAGAGATAGAATCTGACTTAGGTATTAAGTTTAGTGATAGAAATGGAGATCTAAGTTTGTGGTCCAAACAAGGTGTAATGCTTTTAAATGCTACATTAACAGTAAAGAAAGGATTAGCAGGAAGTCACCAAAATAAAGGATGGGAATCATTCACAGATAGAGTCATTGAAATAATATCTGAGGAAACAAATAATACTGTATTTTTATTATGGGGTTCATTTGCAAAGCAAAAAAAGAAACTAATTAATGATAAAAAGCATAAAATCCTTGAATCAGGTCATCCTTCTCCTCTAAGTGCCAATAGAGGACTATGGTTTGGTAATAAGCATTTTAGTCTATGCAATGAACATTTAAAAAAAATTGGAAAAAAAGAGATTGATTGGTCTTTATGAAATTTGATGTAAAAAATATTGATAAAAAAGTTTTACTGAATCTTTTCAAAAATATGCTCAAATCAAGAATGATTGAAGAGAAAATGATCATTCTTCTTAGACAAGGAAAGGTATCAAAATGGTTTAGTGGTATTGGTCAAGAAGCCATTTCTACTGGAGTAACCATTGCTTTGGATAGTGATGAGTATATACTTCCAATGCATAGAAATTTATCTGTTTTCACATCTAGGGATATTCCTTTAGATAGATTATTTGCACAATGGCAGGGTAAACAAGAGGGTTTTACAAAAGGAAGAGATAGAAGTTTTCATTTTGGATCTAATGAACATCATATAGTAGGAATGATATCACATTTAGGGCCTCAAATGGGAGTTGCCTGTGGTATTGCTCTTTCAAATAAACTTAAGGGTAATAATAAATTATGTGCAGTATTTACTGGTGATGGTGGAACAAGTCAAGGAGATTTTCATGAATCATTAAATCTGGCGTCAACCTGGAATCTTCCTGTAATATTTTGTATTGAAAATAATGGATATGGACTATCTACACCAGTTAATGAGCAGTACGCCATTGAAGATCTCGCAGATAGAGCAGCTGGTTACAACATGGATTCATATGTAATTGATGGAAACAATGTTGTTGATGTTTATAATTGTTTGAAAGAAGTATCAGAAAAAATGAGATCTGACAATAAGCCTGTTCTTATTGAGTTTAAAACATTTAGAATGAAAGGTCATGAAGAAGCTAGTGGTCAAGCATATATAGATCCTGAGATAATAGAAGAGTGGGCTAAAAAGGACCCTATAAAGCATTTTGAGGAATTCTTGATAAAATCCAAGCATCTAAATAGTAAGACTCTTAAAGTGATTAAAAATGATCTTGAGAAAGAAATTGATTCCAATTGGGATAAAGCTAAATCTTATGCTGAAACTAAGTTTGATGAGGATCTAGAACTTAATGATGTGTACCAGGATTTTATACCTGCTAATAATCATTCAGATAGTTTAATAAATGGAGAAGTTAGGTTTGTAGATGCAATTAAGATGGGAATTGACGAATCTATGTCAAAATATGATAATCTAGTTATTATGGGGCAAGATATAGCTGAATATGGAGGTGTATTTAAGGTAACTGAAGGTTTGATTGAGAAATATGGTAAAGAAAGAGTTTTTAATACACCGCTTTGCGAGTCAGCTATTCTATCCACAGCATATGGTTTATCTGTAGGTGGTTATAAATCAATTGTTGAAATGCAGTTTGCAGACTTTATAAGCTCTGGATTTACAGCCATTGTTAACTTAATAGCCAAATCTAATTATAGGTGGTCTCAAAATTCAGATATTGTAGTAAGAATGCCATGTGGTGGTGGAGTAGGGGCTGGTCCTTTTCATTCTCAATCAAATGAAGTATGGTTTACCAAAGTACCTGGTTTAAAGGTCGTATATCCATCCCATTCATATGAGGCTAAAGGTTTATTAAATGCTTCGATTGAAGATCCCAACCCTGTAATGTATTTTGAACATAAATATATATACAGAACTGTCTCTGAAGAGATTCCTGAGAATTACTACACTATTGAGCTAGGAAAAGCAAAGATTAGATCAATAGGTTCTGATGCAACAATAATTACATATGGATTAGGTGTTCATTGGGCTTTAGAGGTAGTAAAATCGTTTAAAAATGATTCAATTGAAATCATTGATTTAAATACTCTTGTTCCATGGGATAAAGAATTGATTTTCAATTCGATAAAGAAAACAGGTAAAGTATTACTTTTAAGTGAAGATACTTTAATTAATGGGTTTATAGGAGAAATTTCAGCTAGTATTTCAGAAGAGATTTTTGAATACCTGGATGCTCCAATTATTAGGGTAGGATCTTTAGATACACCTGTTCCTTTTTCAAATAATCTTGAGAAAGGTTTTTTGTCTAGCAGTAGATTAAAAGAAAAATTGGAAAAACTTCTAAAATATTAATGGAATATTCAAAATTATACTCTTCAATAGAAAAATTAAAGGAAGAAACTACTCCTAAATGGGGGAGGATGAATTCTTCAATGATGCTAAAACATTGTTCTGCCTTTATTGACGTATATCTAAATAAAACAAGGCTTAACCCTATAATCTTTATAGTAGGGTTTGTATTTGGTATATTTCATAGGCTATATCTTAAGTATATAGTTAGGTATAATGTTAAAAATTACATTAAAAATCTTCCTACACTTAAGGTCTTTGATACTTATCAATGCGAAAATCTTGATTTTGAGTTTGAAAAAATTAAGCTAATTAGTGACTTAAAAGAAGTAGAATCCATTAATAAGAAATACTTATTTAATAATTTTCATGGAATAGTTCCTAATAAAGCATTCAAAAGGGTAGTTTACTTCCACACTTCATATCATTTATATCAGTTCGATGTATATAAAACCTAATTTTTCTTTGTTAGATTTTTATTTAAATCTTTTAGTGAATCATTAATCTCTGTTAGAAGCTTTATGTTTCTTGGTGTTGAGACCTTTTTATTAGTAGGATCTTCAGCTTGTATCTTTAATTTGTTCAGAAACTTTATTACAATGAAAATTGTAAATGCTACTATCATAAAGTCTATAAAAGTTTCAATAAAAAACCCATAATTAATAGCTACTTCTTCGTTAATTATATCCCCAGAAGAGCTTATATCTGCTTCCCTTAGAATTATCTTCTTTGAATCTATATTTAACCCATTAGAAAGTAAAGATAGAGGAGGAAGTAGTATCTGTTTAACCAGTACGTCTATAACAGAGTTAAATGAGGCGCCGATGATAATACCGATAGCCATTTCCATCATGTTCCCTTTTACAGCAAATTCTTTGAACTCATTAAGTAATTTCATTTTTTTATAAGTTTATTTATTAAATTTAACAAATCAAAAGATTTTTTTTCTACATATCATTACTATTTATAATTACTTGCACAAAGGAAGATTCTTTTGACTCAAACGTTTTTATATCTCAAAATGTGGATTTGGGTAAGAAAGCGGTAGTTACAATTGTATCATCGCCAATCACATCTTCTTCACCAGTAACACAATACAAGCTAACAGTTGGTACAAACCAAGGTGGATGGGTAAGTTTTGGCGAAACCTCTATTCGACGCTAACCGGAACTTGGCTTCCATTTTAATTGGCAATAACAGCTGGAACCTACAAAATGATTAAAAGTAACCTATTTGCTTTTTACTATTTTTAAGTTCTAAGAGAATAAGTGCATTGTATTGTTTGGCATGGACAAAATCTTGACTTGGGAACCAATAATTGATATAACAAAAGTAAGATATAATTTATCAGTTAACACAGTTGGATTGCCTCCTGCCGTTAGTGCTCCTCCACCTGCTGGTCATCACAATGGATATACTTTTGGCTATGCTGGATGGGCAAATCTAGAATACAACAACATCTTTAAGTATGGATATGTGAGTTTTAATGAATCAATATTAGCTGGTTCTGATGTTATTATTACTGCAGTATCAGGTGAGGGATATGAATTTTCTGAGTGGTCTAATGGTCAAACAGCAAACCCAATAACTTTTAAGTTAAATTCAGATACAGACATTACAGCGACATTTATTACTAGAAATGATTAAAAGACTTCTATTAATATCCTTAATATTAATAATTAGTTGCGCAAAGGAAGACTCTCAATCAACAGATAATCCTCCTTATCAAATAACAAAAAATTATACTTTATCAGTAACAGCTGGAGAAGGTGGAAGCGTATCAACAACAGGGGGTACATTTTCAATTGGAACAGAAATTAGTATAACAGCAACTCCAAATGAAGGCTATGTCTTTAGCTCTTGGTCCAACGGGTCAACTGAGAATCCAATCAAAATAACTCTTAGCTCAAACATTGAATTATCAGCAAACTTTGAAATAGTCATTAACTATTTCTCATTTAGTCTTTTGATTTCAGAAGGTGGTTCTGTTTCTTCTTCAATTGGATCACCTGTAACAGGAACATATGAAGAGGGAACTGAAATAACACTAATTGCAAATGCTTATGATGGATATCAATTTATGGGCTGGTCAGATGGAAATTTATTAGCTGAAAGATCTATTCTGATTGATTCAAATTTAGAGATAGAAGCATTATTTGATCTTGATTGTAGTTATTGGCAGTATGAAGTTCCAGATTGGAAAAAAACTTCATATGAACTCTTTGATATTATTTATCCTGAAAACTGGCAACAAGCTGGTAACTTATTATTAAATCAGTGGGGAAACCAATCTGGTGAATATGGATTGAACGTTATTGTCGTTGATTACAATAATGACGGTTATAGAGATGTAATAGGTTTTTACAACGATTATTCAAATTTTGTTGAGTATCCTCAAGATTATTTTGGATATGAAAGAAAACAAATGATTAGATTTTATAAAGGAATTTGTGGGGGAGGTTTTGAGATAGATGAACTTAATGATAACAAAATTCTTGGAACTGTTCATGGTAGAAAAGTTTTACTTGCAGACTTTAACGAAGATGGGTATGTAGATATTTTTTTTGTATCTCATGGCTATGATAACATCCCCTTTAAAGGAGAATACAGTAAGGCTATATTTAGTGATGGGAGTGGGGGATACTATGATGTTGAATATCAAGAATATGTTTCTTTCTATCATGGAGGAGCAACTGGAGATATTGATAATGATGGTGACTTAGATGTAGTTGTTGTTGAAGGTGGTAGAGGAAAATCATTAGTATATATTAACAATGGAGGTATATTAACTCCAAGTACAAACTTGATTGATCAAGATTTAGCTATAAGCATGTATAACGCAGAGCTGTTTGATTTAAATAATGACGGATATCTTGATTTAATAATGGGTGGTCATGATTGGTGGAATCAGTCAAGTACTACCTACGATACTCTTCCTTTGGTTGTTTATGGTGATGGGATAGATTTTATTAATAATGATTACATAAGATTACCTGAGGCAAATGTTGGCAGACAAGGCCTTGTCAGTAATTTTGAATTTTATGACTTAAATAATGATGGTAATGTTGAAATAATTTTAACAAGAACTGGTGATGGACTTGGTGAAGAACCAAATCTCCCTTGGAATGAAAGAAACTTTTATAAAAATTGGTCCGTGCAAGTTTTAGAATTAAGTGGTAACCAATATATAGATAAAACCAACGAATTCATTGATGTTTATTATGGAACTGAACCATGGATAAAATTTACTAAAATAAGAGATAAGGATAATGATGGAATTCTTGAAATGTTTAATAACGTGAATCCTTACAATGATTTAGACAACTATTTAGAGTGGAAAATTATTGGTGGTAAGCTTTTAAAACAATAAATGTCCTATAATTAATATTATGTAAAACAGGATATATTCCTATTAGTTTGTATATTTAAGTATGATTATATCTACTACCCCTAACATTGAAGGAAAACAAGTAACTCAAGTTCTAGGAATTGCACGTGGTAATACTGTAAGATCAAGAAATGCTGCAAGGGATATATTTGCAGCATTAAAAAATGTAGTTGGAGGTGAAATTGACGAATACACAAAATTACAAGCTCAAGCAAGAGAACAAGCAATAAGCAGAATGAAAGATGATGCTAAATCTCTTGGTGCAGATGCTGTTATTAACGTTCGTATAACTACATCAATGATAATGCAGGGATGTTCTGAAATCATGGCCTACGGTACTGCAGTTAAACTTTAGTTAAATGAATGATTCTGAA
>JAYQTK010000001.1:0-2818 GCA_038147335.1 Bacteroidota bacterium | reverse complement strand
TTACGTATTGCTACAAAACATTGATCTTCTTTAGATTTTTCTAATTAGTGATTCACCTTTGATATTTATTAAATTTCCATGATGGCCATTTATTAGAAAAATTGTTTTAAGATTATTTTCAGATGTGAAGATATATTATCTAGTAAAATTTTTCTTGTTGTCAGTTGATATATGCTCAGATTGAAGAAGTATTTCACATAATTCAAAAAAGACACACCATAAGAAAGTGCAGCAGGTAATAACACCCATAATCAGATACTTTTGTGAGATAGTTTCTTTTGATAACCTCAGTTCACATTTGAATTCTTTTGCATTATCATAAAATCTTAAAATACCTTTTTTAAGTAATTCAAATTCTATGCCTTCTTCATCGGCTAATGGATTAAATAATAGTGGAGCATCAGGAGTAAACATCCATTTAATTCCGCTGATGACATTCTTTGTTGTATTCCAGGTTTCAGCATTGCTTGCACTTAACTGCCCTCCGTTAGCATAGCTTGTTGCCATTGCAGGATATCTTCTGGAGTCAATAATAGTTACGCTATGACCTTTTTTTAAAAGCGCATAAGCCGTAGTAGTGCCCGCGATTCCAGCACCTATTACAGCAATTTTTTTCATAATGCATTGTCTCAACAAAATTAAATAAAAGCGACTAATTAATATTAAAAACTTGCTTTTTATTTAGTTAAAATTTGGTTACAATCTAAATAAGAATCATTCTCATTTAGAAACCCTAAGGATATACGCATGAGCGAATTTATTATTGTATTTAGAGAAGTTTTAGAAGCTTCTCTTGTTGTTGGTATTATTTATTTAATTCTAGAAAAGTCCAATCAGTTAAGTCATTTTTATAAACTATGGATGGGTGTTTTTGCCGCAATAGTCGCAAGTATACTTGTGGGTTACTTCGTATTAGCTGCCAAAGAATCTCTTGGCAATGATTCTACCGCTGCTTTATTTGAAGGAATTTTCCTTTATTTAACAGCTATTTTAATTTGGTATGTAATTTTTTGGCTTTCTAAACATGTTAGTGACAGAAAAGAGCTTGAGGGCAAAACTTTAAATGCAATTAAATTATCATCATGGGGAGTATTTCTAGTAGTCTTTTTTGCTATCTTAAGGGAGGGATTTGAAACAGCAGTATTTTTAATTTCAAGTTTCTCTATTACTGGGTCATTTTCATATTTAGGGTTTATAACAGGTGCAGCTTTGGCAATATTAATAGGATATTTAATCGTTCTTCAGGGCAGGAAAATAAATTTAAGATATGTTTTTAAATACACAACTTTATTATTAGTTTTCCTATCAGCTGGGATGGTTGCCTATGGGACCCATGAGGTTGAAGAGTATTTAGTTAAATCAGAACAGATTGAAAAAACAGAAATTTATAGACCTTGGGATATTTTGCAGCCTCAAATCAATGACCAAGGACAAAATATTTACCATCCTCTGCATGATAAGGGTTCTGTGGGTGTTTTCTTAAAAGGGTTTTTTGGATACAACAGTAATCCAAATGTTCCTGAAGTCATTCTGTGGGTTTGCGCTTTATTTTTTGGATTAAATATGTGGAGACGTTTTTATTTTTAATTATCTAACTGGTCCATATTTTTTATTGCTTTATTCATTTGTCGCTCTCTTGTAGCGTGCTCATTGACTGCCTTAAGCATTGCATCTGCTTTTTTAAGTAACTCTTCAGTAGAACTCCCAAATTTTTCAAATTCTTTTTTTAACTTGCCAAATTCTTCCATTATTTCTCCAGCTCTATTATTCAGAGCAAGAGTTCTAAAGCCCATGTGAACGCTTATTAGATAAGCAGCTAGTGAATTTGGTCCCATAATGAGAACTCTGTTATCTCTAAAAACAGATTCTCTAAGATTTTCTATAGAATCAATTAACTGCATTAAAGATTCGCTTGGTATATACATAACTCCAAGATCTACTGTTACACCTGATTGAATATACTTCTCTTGAATATCAGAGGCGTCTTTTATGACATGCCTTTTAATATCATCTATGGATTTTTTAATTAATCTTTCATCTGTTTGGTCAATTGAGTTTAAATATGTGTCATAAAGTCCAGACGGAAATTTAGCATCAATAGGCAGCAAAAGTCCTTCAGGCATTTTTAAAACAAACTCAACTCTTTTACCAGAACCTTTAATCACCTCTGCATTTTTAACATATTGATTTGGATTGAATATATCTTGCATTATTGATTCAAGAGACCATTCTCCAAATTTTCCTGCAAGGGTTCCTCCAGATAAATATCGTCTTAATTTGTTTAAAGGATCATGAAAAGATTGAATGTCTTTTGTTAAATCCAGTAGAGTATCTTCTTGTTTACCTAAAACTCGATCCAACTCCTTAATTGATTCCTTGTCCTTTTCAGTATTTGAAGAGCTTTGAATCTGTAAGTAGATAATAGTGATTAATAACGAAATAATTATTATTAATATGACTGCAATAACCCACAAATTCATCTTTAGTCCAAGAAAGTTTTAAATCTTCTTATAATATATACCACTAATGATTTAATCCTATAAAATATGCCCTATGTCAGACAACATTCTAACTTATTTTGAACAAATTAAGGCGCAAGGTCTTTCTATTGATATCACAAGAGGAAAACCGGATGCATCTCAATTAGATTTAGCTAATGATTTGTTAAGCATGAGTGTTGAGCCTTTTGATGGAAATGTAGATTTAAGAAACTATGGTGAGCCCCATGGCATCAAAGATGCAAGAGTTCTTGGATCAGAAGTCCTGTCCGCTCCTTTTGAAAATGTAATTACTGGCGAGCAATCTAGTTTAATGCTTA